>NZ_JANUDW010000006.1:0-340530 GCF_024810075.1 Klebsiella sp. BIGb0132
ATCCGGGAGGATTCGAACCTCCGACCGCTCGGTTCGTAGCCGAGTACTCTATCCAGCTGAGCTACGGATGCATCAGGGGGAACTTCTTTACTACAAGCAAGTGTGGCAAATTAACCATTGCTACACTTCACAAGATGGTGCATCCGCAAGGATGACTCACTGTGCTGGCCCTACGGGCCGCTGCTTACGCAGCGCTATCTTTCCTGGTGTGCGGCTATCTCGCATACCGTGAAACAACAGGATTGCTGTTATCTCGGAGAAGATGGTGCATCCGGGAGGATTCGAACCTCCGACCGCTCGGTTCGTAGCCGAGTACTCTATCCAGCTGAGCTACGGATGCAAATGGCGGTGAGGCGGGGATTCGAACCCCGGATGCAGCTTTTGACCGCATACTCCCTTAGCAGGGGAGCGCCTTCAGCCTCTCGGCCACCTCACCACACGCCTCTTTCGAGTGCTTCGAAGAACTTGTTTCTGCTCTTCGTCGCTGCGATGGCGCACATATTACTTTCTGGTACTTATAAGTCAAACAATTTTTCGAGACCTTTTTTCTGTTTGCACACTTACCGCGCAATCAGCCTGCAAAAACGGCAAAAAGAGCGTTTAATCAACAGGAATTCAGGGGTTAGAGCCAGCTAAAAGCAAAAAATAAACGCGACGGGCGATGGACAAGTAACGGAAAAGAGAGGCGTCGGGAGTAGAAAAGAGAGAGAAATTGGCTGGCGGTGGGATGCGCCTCACGAAATCGCGAGGCGCGAAAACCTTAGTAACTGGACTGCTGGGATTTTTCAGCCTGGATACGCTGGTAGATCTCTTCACGATGCACGGAGACTTCTTTAGGGGCATTAACGCCAATACGTACCTGGTTACCCTTAACCCCTAAAACTGTCACAGTGACCTCATCTCCAATCATGAGGGTCTCACCAACTCGACGAGTCAGAATCAGCATTCTTTGCTCCTTGAAAGATTAAAAGAGTCGGGTCTCTCGTATCCCGGCATTATCCATCATATAACGCCAAAAAGTAAGCGATGACAAACGCCTCACGGCGTAAGCAGTCATGGCATCACATTCTGTTAAACCTAAGTTTAGCCGATATACACAACTTCAACCCGACTTTATCGTTATCAGTGCTTCTCTTGCAAGATACCGTAATCCGAAGATGACGGCACCTATGCGTTTATAGTTATTACAGTTTTGCGCTTACCCAGCCTTTCACACTGGCTAACGCAGAAGGGAGGGCAGACGCATCGGTACCACCGGCCTGAGCCATATCCGGACGACCGCCCCCTTTACCGCCCACCTGCTGAGCGACCATACCAACCAGCTCCCCTGCCTTCACGCGGTCTGTCACATCCTTAGACACACCGGCAATCAGAGAAACCTTACCATCCGCCACCGTGGCTAACACTACAACCGTTGAACCCAGCTGGTTCTTCAGATCGTCAACCATGGTACGCAGCATTTTTGGCTCAACGCCGACCAGCTCGCTGACCAGCAGCTTAACGCCGTTAATCTCTTCCGCTTTGCTGGAGAGGTTTGCGCTCTCCTGCGCTGCCGCCTGCTCTTTCAGCTGCTGCAGCTCTTTTTCCAGCTGGCGAGTACGTTCCAGCGCGGAGCGTACCTTGTCGCCGAGGTTATGGCTATCGCCCTTCAGCAGCTGTGCGATGTCGCCCAGCAAATCGCTTTGGGAATGCAGGCTCGCAATCGCGCCTTCACCGGTCACCGCTTCAATACGGCGCACGCCCGCGGCGGTCCCGGATTCGGAGGTGATGCGGAACAGGCCGATATCGCCGGTCCGCGCAGCGTGAGTACCGCCGCACAGCTCGGTGGAGAAATCACCCATTTTCAGGACGCGAACGCGGTCATCATACTTCTCGCCGAACAGCGCCATGGCGCCAGATTCGCGAGCCGCGTCGATATCCATGATGTTGGTTTCGATAGCCAGGTTGCGGCGAATTTGTGCATTGACCAAATCTTCAACCGCGCGGATCTCTTCCGGTTTCATCGCTTCAAAATGCGAGAAGTCAAAGCGCAGCGCTTTGTCATTGACCAGAGAGCCTTTCTGAGCCACGTGCGTACCGAGAACCTGGCGCAGCGCTGCATGCATCAGGTGGGTCGCGGAGTGGTTCAGACGGATACGCTGGCGGCGAGCGCGATCGACATCGGCCTGCACCGCGTCACCCACCTTCAGGGTACCGCCGGCCACTTTACCGATATGACCAATAGCCTGGCCGTACTTCTGCGCATCGCTGACGATAAACGAGAAGCCCGCGCCTTTCAGCTCGCCCTTATCGCCGACCTGACCGCCGGACTCTGCATAGAACGGCGTCTGATCCAGAATAACAACCGCTTCCTGGCCGGCGCTGACGCTATCAACCGCTTTGCCGTCGATGAACAGCGCGGTGATCTTGCCGTTCAGCTCGAGGCTATCGTAGCCTTTAAACTCAGAAGCACCCTCAACGCGGATCATCGCATTGTAGTCGGCGCCGAAGCCGCTGGACTCGCGCGCGCGACGGCGCTGCTCTTCCATTGCCGCTTCGAAGCCTGCTTCGTCAACTTTGATATTACGCTCGCGGCACACGTCCGCGGTCAGGTCGACCGGGAAGCCGTAGGTATCGTACAGGCGGAAGGCGGTTTCACCGTCCAGGGTGTCGCCCTTCAGCTTAGCCAGCTCTTCGTCGAGCAGCGCCAGGCCGCGTTCCAGAGTACGGGCAAACTGCTCTTCTTCCGTTTTCAGAACCTGCTCAACCTGAGCCTGCTGCTGCTTCAGCTCTTCGCCGGCGGCGCCCATGACCTCTATCAGCGGCGCAACCAGTTTCCAGAAGAAGGCATCCTTCGCACCGACCATATTGCCGTGGCGGACGGCACGGCGAATGATACGACGCAGCACGTAGCCGCGGTTTTCATTCGACGGAATCACGCCATCAGCGATCAGGAACGCACAGGAGCGAATATGATCGGCAATCACGCGCAGCGACTTGTTGGTCAGATCGGTGGCGCCGGTCACTTTGGCGACGTTCTCGATCAGCTGACGGAACAGGTCGATGTCGTAGTTGGAGTTCACGTGCTGCAGAACGGCGGCGATACGCTCAAGGCCCATACCGGTATCAACAGACGGCTTCGGCAGCGGCTCCATGGTACCGTCAGCCTGACGGTTAAACTGCATGAAGACGATGTTCCAGATCTCAATGTAGCGATCGCCGTCCTCTTCCGGGCTTCCCGGAGGGCCGCCCCAGATGTGGTCGCCGTGGTCAAAGAAGATTTCGGTGCACGGGCCGCAGGGGCCGGTATCGCCCATCTGCCAGAAGTTATCGGAGGCAAACGCGCCGCCTTTATTGTCGCCAATGCGAATAATGCGCTCACGCGGAACGCCAACCTCGTTGGCCCAGATGTCGAAAGCTTCGTCATCGGTTTCGTAAACGGTTACCCACAGCTTTTCTTTCGGCAGAGCGAACCAGTTTTCACCGGTTAACAGCTCCCATGCGTACTTGATGGCATCCTGCTTGAAGTAGTCGCCGAAGCTAAAGTTGCCCAGCATTTCAAAGAAGGTGTGGTGACGCGCGGTATAGCCGACGTTTTCCAGATCGTTGTGTTTACCACCCGCACGAACGCAGCGCTGCGAGGTAGTCGCACGGGAATAATTACGCTTGTCGAGGCCAAGGAACACATCCTTGAACTGGTTCATCCCGGCGTTGGTAAACAGCAGGGTCGGGTCGTTGTGCGGCACCAGGGAGCTGCTGGCAACTACCTGATGTCCCTTACTATGGAAAAAATCGAGAAACGCCTGACGGATCTCAGCAGTGCTCTTGCTCATAATTATCCTGAAATCAAGCTATACACTTCATCCTTCACGCCGCCTCGACGCTGGCTGCGCGCGTTCACCTCAGCTACGTACCTTTGTACGCCTCAGGGACTCACTCCGTTGCCGCCTTGATGCGGCGTGAATGATTTTGTGTATAAGGAATAATCGCCCTGGGCGCTGATTGCCTTTTAAACAGCCAGCGGCCGGACGGAATAAAGTGGGAATAAGATAAGTTTTCTTTACGGGGAAGTAAAATCCCCGATGGGTCAATCTGCAAAATTTCGCCAGATTTCCTGGATATCTTCCATTAAGTAGCCGCGGTACAGCAAAAAGCGCTGTATTTTGACTTTTTCGGCAAATACGGTGGGGAGCGGATCGCCATACTTCCTCTGCGCCTGCTCTTTCGCCAGCAGCGCCCAGTCGATTTCGCACTCGCGCATTGCGCGCTCGCCCTCTTCTCGGGCAATGCCTTTCTGGTTCAGCTCCTGGCGGATGCGCGCCGGGCCGTAGCCTTTGCGGCTCCGGCTGGCAATAAACTGGCGGACAAAGCGCTGGTCATCGAGGTAGCGGTTTTCGATGCACCAGGCCACAACGCGATCGACCTCTTCCGGCGTAACGTCCAGCGCCTCGGGGCCATTTTTCCCCATAACCGGCGCGGCCAGCTTGCGCCGCAGCTCCTGTTCGCTATGGTCGCGCATTGCCAGAATACGAATCGCGCGATCCAGCAGACGTGCGTAGCCGGAACGGCGGGATGAAGATTCAGTCACGGGCACCTCGATAATCAAAAAGCAAAAGGGCCGCATAAGCAGCCCCTTGTTTTCCCGTCTTGTTCAAATCGCACGTGCGCTGGCTTTGCCTGCCCTGCCACCTGAACGCTTCAGGAGATAATTACCTGACGGTATCAGAAATCCTGTTCGCTTGCTTCTTCGCTTTTACCATCAACCACGAAGTCCGGCGTAGCGTCCTGGTTGTTCAGCAGCAGTTCACGAACTTTCTTCTCGATCTCTTTCGCCGCAGCCGGGTTCTCTTTCAGCCAGGAGATAGCGTTCGCTTTACCCTGGCCAATTTTGTCGCCGTTATAGCTGTACCAGGCGCCCGCTTTTTCAATCAGCTTCTCTTTCACGCCCAGATCGACCAGCTCGCCGAAGAAGTTGATGCCTTCGCCGTAGAGGATCTGGAACTCAGCCTGCTTGAACGGCGCGGCGATTTTGTTCTTCACGACCTTCACGCGGGTTTCGCTACCAATGACGTTATCGCCATCTTTTACCGCACCGATACGGCGGATATCCAGACGCACGGAAGCGTAGAATTTCAGCGCGTTACCGCCGGTGGTGGTTTCCGGGTTACCGAACATCACGCCAATTTTCATACGGATCTGGTTGATGAAGATCAGCAGCGTGTTGGACTGCTTCAGGTTACCGGCCAGCTTACGCATCGCCTGGCTCATCATACGCGCCGCGAGGCCCATGTGAGAGTCGCCGATCTCGCCTTCGATTTCCGCTTTCGGCGTCAGCGCCGCAACGGAGTCGACCACCAGCACGTCTACCGCACCGGAGCGCGCCAGCGCGTCACAGATCTCAAGCGCCTGTTCGCCGGTGTCCGGCTGAGAACACAGCAGGTTGTCGATATCGACGCCCAGCTTGCGGGCATATACCGGATCCAGCGCGTGCTCTGCATCGATAAAGGCACAGGTTTTACCTTCACGCTGCGCGGCGGCGATAACCTGCAGGGTCAGCGTCGTTTTACCGGAAGATTCTGGCCCGTAGATTTCGACGATACGGCCCATTGGCAGACCGCCAGCGCCGAGGGCGATATCCAGGGAAAGCGAACCGGTGGAGATAGTTTCCACGTCCATGGAACGGTCTTCACCCAGGCGCATGATGGAGCCTTTACCGAACTGTTTTTCGATCTGGCCCAGTGCTGCCGCCAACGCTTTCTGTTTGTTTTCGTCGATAGCCATTATTACTCCTGTCATGCCGGGTGGAACCGGGTAGTGAATTCTGTTCTGTTGAAGCAATTATACTGTATGCTCATACAGTATCAAGTGTTTTGTAGAAATTGTTGCCAGAGCAGCTGCAGGGCGTAGGCCGTGGCCTGACGGCGCACCGACTCGCGGTCGCCGGCGAAACATTCCCGCTGCGTGACCCCCTGCCCGTTGGCGCAGGCCACGCCAAACCACACCGTTCCGACGGGCTTTTCCGCGCTGCCGCCGTCCGGCCCGGCCACGCCGCTCACCGAGATCGCGTAGGTGGCGCGGGCGGCGCGCAGTGCGCCAATCGCCATCTCCACCACCACCGGTTCGCTCACCGCGCCGTGCTCGGCCAGCGTCGCTTCGCTGACGCCAATCATCTGCGATTTAGCTTCATTGCTGTAGGTGACAAAACCGCGCTCAAACCACGCCGAGCTGCCGGCGATATCGGTCAGTACTTTAGCAATCCAGCCGCCGGTACAGGATTCAGCCGTGCTCACCGTGGCGCCCTGCGCCTTCAGCGCCCGCCCAACCTGCTCACTCAGCTGCATTAATTCGGAATCTGTCATCGTCGCCCCGTTTAAGCCAGATAAAGAGGCCATCAAAGATAGCACTTTCAGCACAGATGTGGGGACGAGGAGAGGAATTTACGAGGGGGCTTGCGAAAATGAACGGTCCCGAGGGCCGGGACCGTAGAATAGCGCGTTACTTCATGCTGCCGGCAATCAGCTCGACGTTATGACGCATCATTTTCACGTAGCTGTCCGCCACGCCGCCCGGTTTGGACAGCGCTTCCGGATAGAGCTCGCCGCCCGGCTGCGCGCCCGTGGCGTTGGCAATCTGCTTCACCAGCCGCGGGTCGAGCTGATTTTCCATAAACCAGGTGTGCACGTTATCGGCTTTAATCTGTTGAATCAGTGCCGCAACCTGCGCGGCGCTGGCTTCGCTCTCCGACGACAGCCCCTGCGGCGCAAGGAAGGTCACGCCGTAGGCGCGGCCAAAGTAGCCGAACGCATCATGGCTGGTCAGAACCTTACGCTTCGCCTGCGGAATGGCGCTGAACTGGTTCTTCGCCCAGCCGTGAATCTCATTGAGCTGGCCGATATAGCGCTTGCCGGAGACCTCAAGCGCTGCTTTATCCTCAGGGTCGGCTTTGACCAGCCCGCTGAGGATATTTTGCGCGTACAGCGCGCCGTTGGCGGCGCTGTTCCAGGCGTGCGGATCGGTCACCGTTTTCCCGTCCTCATCGAGGGTATGGGTTTTTACGCCCGTCGACGCCACCACCAGCTCGCCTTTGAATCCCGATGCCTTAATCAGCCGGTCGACCCACCCTTCCAGCCCCAGGCCGTTGACCACCACCACGTCGGCCTTGCTGAGCAAGGCGCTGTCCTGCGGCGATGGCTCAAAGGTGTGCGGGTCGCCGTCGGGGCCAACCAGCGTATCGACGTGAACGTGCTCGCCGCCAACCTGCTGCACGATATCGCCCAGCACCGAAAAACTGGTGACCACGTTGAGCGTTTTCGCCATCGCCCCCTGCGCCGCCAGGCCCAGCGCCAGCGCTAAAACTACCCCGGTACGTTTCTTCATATTTTCCTTACCCCATTAATTTGCGCCAGCCGACCACCAGCCGGCTGCGCGTGCCAAAAAACACCGAAATAAAAAAGATCCCGCTGGCAGTCAGCACGATGGCCGGGCCGGCGGGCAAATTCGCCGCCCACGACAGGCTGAGCCCCATCCAGGCGCAGGCGCTGCCGAACAGCGCCGCCAGCAGCAGGATGGCGGGCAGGGTCCGCGCCCAGCAGCAAGCGGCCACCGCCGGGAGCATCATCACCCCCACCGCCATCAGGGTGCCCAGCACCTGGAAACCCGCCACCAGGTTCAGCACCAGCAGCGCCAGAAACAGGCCGTGCAGCAGCGCGGGCAGCCGGCGGTTATTGACCTGCAGCCACGCGCTGTCAAAGGCCTCGCTCACCAGCCCGCGGTAGAGCAGCGCGACGCAAATCAGCGTTAGGCTGGCGACTCCGGCGACGAACAGCGCCGCGTCGTTATCCACCGCCAGAATCGAACCAAACAGCAAATGCAGCAGGTCGACGCTGGAGCCGCGCAGCGACACCAGCGTCACCCCCAGCGCCAGCGAGCCGAGATAAAACCCGGCGAAGCTGGCGTCCTCTTTGAGCGGCGTGCGGCGGCTGACCCACCCCGCCACCAGCGCCACCGCAATGCCGGCGATAAAACCGCCCACCGACATCGCCAGCAGCGACATGCCGTTAAGCAGATAGCCCACCGCGACGCCGGGCAAAATCGCGTGCGACAGGGCATCGCCCATCAGGCTCATACGCCGCAGCAGCAGGAAAACCCCAAGCACAGTGGTGCTCAGCGAAAGCGCCAGGCATACCACCAGCGCGCGGCGCATAAAGCCGAATTCGATAAAGGGCTGAAAGAAGGTGTGCCAGATCATGCCAGCCTCGCGGAGTCGAAGGCAGGAAGCACCTCGCCGGTCTCGCCCCAGCGGGCGTGCCGGGACTCGAGCAGCAGGGTTTCCGGGAAATAGTCGGCGACGCGCTGGCTATCGTGCAGCACCGCCAGCACGGTCTGCCCCTGCCGGTGCATCTCGAGGATCAGCGTCATCAGCTCGCGGCTGGTCGACTCATCGATCCCGGTAAAGGGCTCATCGAGCATCACCAGCGGCGCCTGCTGGACCATCACCCTGGCAAACAGCATGCGTTGGAACTGCCCCCCGGACAGCGCTTCAATCGGCGTTTTCGCCATTGACGCCAGGCCAACGCGATCCAGCGCCGCGTCAACGCGCCGGCGGAACTCGCCGCCTATGCCGCGCAGAAGCGAGACCTGCGGCCAGGCGCCCTGGTTCACCACGTCCCGAACCACGAGGGGAAACTGTGATTCCAGCGAATGCCGCTGCGCCAGCCAGCCGATAACCGGGCGCGACGCGCGCCAGTGCAGGCAGCCGCTCACCGGGGGAATAAACCCGGCCAGCGTTTTTAACAACGTCGATTTACCGCAGCCGTTGAGGCCGACGATGGCCGTCAGGCTGCCTGCAGCGATAACGCCGCTTAGCGCGGGGGTGATCGCCAGCTCTTCATACCCGGCTACCAGGTTTTCCAGTTCGATCATGGCAGGGTTACCGCCCACCAGGTCGCCAGCCACAGCAGCGCCAGCAGGACGCAGGCGAAGCCCACGCGCAGCGCGGCGGAGCTTGAAAAAAGAGAGATGAACATCTTTGCCTCAATCAATATGTTATAACGTAACATTATTGGATCGGCGGAATAATGTAAATCAGCGTCAACGAAGGGAAATGCTGCAAAATGTAACAGACTCCCCTCCAGGCAGAGGGAAGTCTCGGGGAAGGCTTACTGCCCGCGGGCCTGAGAAACGGCCAGGCCGAGCTGCCAGACGGCCATCGCGTAGTGGGTGCTGTGGTTATAGCGGGTGATGGTGTAGAAGTTCGGCAGCCCGTACCAGTACTGGTAGCCGGTGCCAATATCGAGGCGCAGCAGGCTCGCCTGCTGATGGTTACCCAGCGGCTGCGTTGGCGTCAGGCCGGCCGCCGTCAGTTGCGATACGCTATAACTGGTCTTAAAGCCGTTCTCCAGCCCCGGCGCCTGACCCATTGCCGGTACCGCAACCAGATCGCCGCTCACCCAGCCGTGCTGCTTGAAGTAGTTGGCTACGCTGCCGATTGCATCCACCGGGTCCCACAGGTTGATATGCCCGTCGCCGTTGAAATCCACCGCGTACTGGCGGTACGAGGAGGGCATAAACTGGCCATAGCCCATGGCGCCGGCGAACGAGCCTTTGAGGTCCAGCGGATCGTCGCTTTCGCTGCGCGCCATCAGCAGGAAGGTTTCCAGCTCGCCGGAGAAGTACTCCGCGCGTCGCGGATAGCTAAAGGAGAGCGTCGCCAGCGCGTCGAGAATGCGGGTTTTCCCCATCACGCGGCCCCAGCGGGTTTCCACGCCGATAATACCGACGATGATTTCCGGCGGTACGCCGTAGACCTGCCAGGCGCGGTTCAGCGCGTCCTGATACTGATTCCAGAACGCCACGCCGTTTTGCACGTTATCCGGGGTAATGAACTGCTTTTTGTAGCGCAGCCACGCGCCGTTCGGCCCGGTCGGCGGCAGCCCGCTCGGGGCCTGGCGGTCCATCAGGCGCAGGACGTAGTCCAGACGCTTAGCCTGGGAGAGAATTTCGTGCAGCTGCTGCCGGTCAAATCCGTGCTTGCTCACCATTTTGTCGATGAACTGCTCCGCAGCAGGATTGTTGGCGAAATCTCCCCCCATATTCATAACGTTATGCTGCGGCTCCAGCAGGAAGCCACCGGATCCTCCCGTGGTCTCCGTTACTGCGGTGGCTTTAGGTTTGCTGCTACAGGCAGCGAGGAGTACGCACAGCGGGAGTAGTGCCAGATAGCGACGCTTCAACATGGGGCTTCCATTTAACAAATTCGGCAAAGGGTAATTATGGTAAAGCATGCGGCCGTCAACAAGGAAGCGGCAATCTATTCGCGGACAAAATAGTCCTGCCCGCTCCCCTCGCTCCCCGTCCAAAGATCCTCTTCCCGGCCAATTTTTAGGGCAAAATTTTCATCCCGTCGGCAATAAACTTTCAAATTAAAATATTTATCTTTCATTTTGCGATCAATTTAACACTTTTAAACCTTTCAAAGTGATTAAAATCAGCTGCCAGTTAGCAAGAAAAATAACGCTACAAAGGAGAGAATAATGATCGAAGTTATTACCCACGGCGCCGAATGGTTTATCGGCCTGTTTCAGAAGGGGGGCGAAGTCTTTACCGGGATGGTGACCGGGATCCTGCCTCTGCTGATCAGTCTGCTGGTTATCATGAACGCGCTGATCAACTTTATCGGCCAGCAGCGGATCGAAAAGCTGGCGCAGCGCTGCGCCGGCAATCCGGTCTCCCGCTACCTGCTGCTGCCCTGCATCGGGACCTTCGTTTTCTGTAACCCAATGACCCTGAGCCTCGGGCGCTTTATGCCTGAGAAGTACAAGCCCAGCTACTACGCGGCGGCCTCCTACAGCTGCCACTCCATGAACGGCCTGTTTCCCCATATCAACCCCGGCGAGCTGTTCGTCTATCTCGGGATCGCCAACGGCTTAACCACCCTCGGCCTGCCGCTGGGGCCGCTGGCGGTGAGCTATCTGCTGGTCGGCCTGGTGACCAACTTCTTCCGCGGCTGGGTGACCGATCTGACTACCTCCATTTTTGAGAGAAAAATGGCCATCCAGCTTGCACAAAAAGTACATCTGTCCGGAGCTGCATCATGACGCGTATTCGTATTGAAAAAGGGGCCAGCGGCTGGGGCGGCCCGCTGGAGCTGGACGCCGTAGAAGGCAAAAAAATTGTCTATATCACCGCCGGAAGCTGAGATCGGCGTGGCGATCATTGACTGCGGCGGCACCCTGCGCTGCGGTATCTACCCGAAGCGGCGAATTCCGACCATCAATATCCACGCCACCGGCAAGTCCGGGCCGCTGGCGCAATATATCCTTGAGGACATCTACGTCTCAGGCGTTAAGGAAGAGAATATCCACCCCGTCGACGGCGCCGACGCCGGCGAACCGGCCCCGCGTCAGCCCGCGGGTCGCGATTACGACGCCAGCAAAAAAATCACCGAGCAGAGCGACGGCCTGCTGGCCAAGGTCGGCATGGGCATGGGCTCCGTGGTGGCGGTGCTGTTCCAGGCCGGGCGCGACACCATCGACACGGTGCTGAAAACCATCCTGCCGTTTATGGCCTTCGTCTCGGCGCTGATCGGCATCATCATGGCCTCGGGCATTGGCGACTGGATTGCCCACGGCCTGGCGCCGCTCGCCAGCCATCCGTTGGGGCTGGTGACGCTGGCGCTGATCTGCTCCTTCCCGCTGCTGTCGCCGTTCCTCGGCCCCGGCGCGGTTATCGCCCAGGTTATCGGCGTGCTGATCGGCGTGCAGATTGGCCTCGGCAATATTCCGCCGCATCTCGCCCTCCCCGCCCTGTTTGCGATTAACGCCCAGGCGGCCTGCGACTTTATTCCTGTCGGCCTGTCGCTTGCCGAAGCCCGGCAGGAGACGGTGCGCGTCGGGGTGCCTTCGGTGCTGGTCAGCCGCTTCCTGACCGGTGCGCCAACGGTGCTGATCGCCTGGTTCGTTTCCGGATTTATTTACCAATAAGAGGTTCCTGAAGATGACCGTGATTTACCAGACCACCATTACGCACATCGGCGCCAGCGCGACGATGGCGCTGGAGGAGCAGATGCTGATTACCTTCCGCGAGGGCGCGCCGGCGGATATCGAAGAGTACTGCTTTATTCACAACCACGGCGAGCTTGTCGGCGCGCTGGCGCCGGGAGCGGAGCTGCAGCTGGGGGATCGCTGCTACCCGGTCACCGCGGTCGGCGACGTGGCGGAGCAGAATCTGCGCGAGCTGGGCCATATCACGCTGCGCTTCGACGGCCACCGCGTGGCGGAGTTTCCGGGGACGGTTCACGTGGCCGGCCCGGTACCGGAGGCGATCGCCCCCGGCTGTGTACTGAAATTTTTTGCTTAGGCTGTAAGGAGAGAACTATGAGTCAGGTTGCTGTTGTCATCGGCGGAGGACAAACCTTAGGTGAGTTTCTGTGTCGTGGCCTCGCCGCGCAGGGGTATCGCGTGGCGGTGGTAGATATTCAAAGCGATAAGGCCA
This sequence comes from Klebsiella sp. BIGb0132, assembly GCF_024810075.1. Taxonomy (NCBI): domain Bacteria; kingdom Pseudomonadati; phylum Pseudomonadota; class Gammaproteobacteria; order Enterobacterales; family Enterobacteriaceae; genus Klebsiella; species Klebsiella sp. BIGb0132. Next base: position 12,472 of record NZ_JANUDW010000006.1, read on the forward strand.
CCCGCGTGGCGCAGGCGATTAACGCCGAGTATGGCGAAGGGACGGCGTACGGTTTTGGCGCCGATGCGACCAGCGAGGCCAGCGTCGTCGCGCTCGCCCGCGGCGTCGACGAGATATTCACCCGCGTGGACCTGCTGGTCTACAGCGCCGGGATCGCCAAAGCGGCCTTTATCAGCGACTTTGCGCTGGGCGACTTCGACCGCTCGCTGCAGGTCAACCTGGTGGGCTACTTCCTCTGCGCCCGCGAGTTTTCACGGCTGATGATCCGCGACGGCATTCAGGGACGCATCATTCAGATCAACTCCAAATCCGGCAAGGTGGGTAGCAAGCATAATTCCGGCTACAGCGCGGCGAAGTTTGGCGGCGTCGGCCTGACCCAGTCCCTGGCGCTGGATCTGGCGGAGTACGGCATTACCGTGCACGCGCTGATGCTCGGCAACCTACTGAAGTCGCCAATGTTCCAGTCGCTGCTGCCGCAGTACGCCCACAAGCTGGGCATTGCCGAAGACGAGGTCGAGCAGTACTACGTCGACAAGGTTCCGCTCAAGCGCGGCTGTGATTATCAGGACGTACTCAACGTGCTGATGTTCTACGCCAGCCCGCAGGCCTCCTACTGCACCGGGCAGTCCATCAACGTCACCGGCGGCCAGGTGATGTTTTAACCGCCGCTTCCCGGATCGCGCCGCGGTCCGGGCTCTTCCCGATACCACGCCTCAAGGAGATATTCATGGTTAGCGCATTGATTACCGTCGCCGCCATCGCCTGGATAGCCCAGCTCGCCTTCGGCGGCTGGCAGATCCGCCGCTTTAACCGCGCGTTTGATACGCTCTGTCAGCAGGGCCGCGTCGGCGTCGGGCGCTCGGCGGGCCGCTTCAAGCCGCGGGCCATCGTCGCCATCGCGGTTGATGAACACGACCGCATCAGCGGCACCCTGCTGATGAAGGGCCTGACCATCTTCGCCCGTCCACAAAAAATCCCGGCGCTTGAGGGCAAACTTTTGCAGGAATTGCGGCCGGATATGATCTTTCCCCATGATCCGCTCTGTCGGAATGCACTATCATTAGCGCTTAAACCGAAACAGGTATAATTTCGTTGTAAAAGTAAATATCTTGCGAAATTATCACATCGAAACTTTAAACGCAGGATGTAACCGCTATGAAACCACGTCAGCGACAGGCAGCTATTCTTGAGCATCTGCAGTCGCAGGGTAAGTGCTCGGTCGAGGAGCTGGCGCAACACTTCGCTACCACCGGCACGACGATCCGCAAGGATCTGGTGACCCTCGAACACGCCGGCACCGTCATTCGCACCTACGGCGGAGTGGTGTTGAATAAAGACGAAAGCGACCCGCCTATCGATCATAAAACGCTGATCAATACCGCCAGGAAGGCGCGTATCGCCGAAGCCGCCGTGCGTTTTATTCACGACGGCGACTCGATTATCCTCGATGCCGGCAGTACGGTGCTGCAGATGGTCCCCCTGCTCAGCCGCTTCAATAACATCACCGTCATGACCAACAGCCTGCATATCGTCAACGCCCTCTCTGAGCTTGATAACGAACAAACGATCCTGATGCCCGGCGGCACCTTTCGCAAAAAATCAGCCTCCTTTCACGGGCAGCTGGCGGAGAATGCCTTCGAGCAGTTCAGCTTCGACAAGCTGTTTATGGGGACCGACGGCATCGATCTGAACGCCGGGGTCACCACCTTCAACGAGGTGTATACCGTCAGTAAAGCGATGTGCAACGCCGCCAGGGAGGTGATCCTGATGGCCGACTCATCGAAGTTTGGCCGCAAAAGCCCAAACATCGTCTGCGGCCTTGAAAGCGTGGATATGCTGATTACCGATGCCGGTATCGACCCGACCTTCCAGCGGGCGCTGGAAGAAAAAGGCATCAAAGTGATTATAACTGGAGAAGATCATGAGTAACTTTCTGTTAGAAGCCGGACGCCAGACCCTGCAGCTGGAGCTCCAGGAGGCGAGCCGCCTGCCTGAACGCCTGGGCGACGACTTCATCCGCGCGGCGGAAACCATCATCCACTGCGAAGGCAAACTGATTGTCTCCGGTATCGGCAAATCGGGCCATATCGGCAAAAAGCTGGCGGCGACCTTTGCCAGCACCGGCACGCCGGCGTTTTTTGTCCACCCGGCGGAAGCGCTACACGGCGATCTGGGAATGCTCGACGGCCGCGACGTGATGCTCTTTATCTCCTACTCCGGCGGGGCGAAGGAGCTCGACCTGATCGTGCCCCGGCTGGAAGAAAAATCGATTCCTCTGCTGGCGATGACCGGCAAATCGAAATCCCCGCTGGCGCTGGCGGCCAGGGCGGTGCTGGACATTGCCGTAGAGCGCGAGGCCTGCCCGATGCACCTCGCCCCGACCTCCAGCACCGTCAACACCCTGATGCTCGGCGACGCCCTGGCGATGGCGGTAATGCAGGCCCGCGGCTTCAATGAAGAAGATTTTGCCCGCTCGCATCCGGCCGGCGCGCTCGGCGCGCGGCTGCTGAATAAAGTGCATCATCTGATGCGTCGCGACGAAGACGTGCCGCGCGTTGACGTCACCGCCAGCGTAATGAGCGCCATGCTTGAACTCAGCCGCACCGGGCTGGGGCTGGTGGCGGTATGCGATGCGCAAAACCGCGTCGAGGGCGTATTCACCGACGGCGACCTGCGCCGCTGGCTGGTGGGCGGCGGCACCCTTGAGGATACCGTCAGCCGCGCGATGACCCGCAACGGCGTGACGCTGCAGGATCAAAGCCGCGCGGTTGACGCCAAAGAGCGCCTGATGAAGCACAAGATCAGCGCTGCTCCGGTAGTGGATGAGCGCGGCCAGCTGGTCGGCGCGATTAACCTGCAGAACTTTTATCAGGCCGGGATTCTTTAAGCCCCAGACGCTTCGCCAGCCGATGCAGGTTGGCGACGTCCATTGCCAGCGCCCGGGCCGCCGCCGCCCAGCTGCGGTTATTCTCCGCCAGCGCCCGGGCAATCGCCTCGCGCTGGAAGGCCTCCGTCGCCTCGCGCAGGTTTATCGCCTGCGTCGGCGCCAGCGGCGCGGCGCTCGGCAGGTTTGGCGCTTCGCCGGCAAACTGAAAGTGCTGCGGCTCCAGCACGATGTCATCACCCGCCTGGGTCGCCCGCGCCAGCACCACCGCGCGATGAATCGCATGCTCCAGCTCGCGGACGTTGCCCGGCCACGGCCAGGCGCTCAGCCTTGCCCGCGCGGCGCTGCTTAACACCACCTGCCCCAGCCCCATCCGCAGGCGACACTGCTCGCAGAAATAGCCAGCCAGCAGCACCATGTCCTGGTCCCGCTCGCGCAGCGCCGGCACCGACAGCGGAAAGACGCTCAGCCGGTGATAGAGATCGGCGCGAAAGCGCCCTTCGACCACCTCCTGGCGCAGGTCGCGGTTGGTGGCCGCCAGCACCCGCACGTCCACCCGCAGGCTGCGATCGTCCCCGACGCGCTGAATATCGCCATACTGCAGCACGCGCAGCAGCTTCGCCTGCAGCGCCAGCGACAGCTCGCCAATCTCATCGAGGAACAGCGTGCCGTTATCGGCCATTTCAAACTTGCCGCTGCGGTTGCTGATAGCCCCGGTAAAGGCCCCTTTGACGTGGCCGAACAGCTCGCTCTCGGCAACGCTTTCCGGCAGCGCCGCGCAGTTGAGGTAGACCAGCGGATTGGCGGCGCGCGGCGAGCCCTGATGCACGGCTTTCGCCACCAGCTCCTTGCCGGTGCCGGTTTCACCGTCTATCAGCACGTTGAGATCCGATGCCGCGACGATATCAATCTCCTTTTTCAGCTGCAGCATCGGCGCCGAAAGGCCAATAATCTCCTGGCGGTCGGCGGCCGGATAGCTCGCGCTCGGCTCCGGCAGCACGTTCTGGTTCTCCAGGCGGGCGATCAGCAGCGCATTGTTGAGCGCCCCCGCCACCAGCGCGGCAATCAGCCGCAGCTCCTCATCGCTGAAGCTGTCAAAGCGGTCGGCGTCCATGCCGTCGAGGGTCAGCGCGCCGATCAGCGTCTGCCCGGCAAACAGCGGCAGCCCTACGCAGGCGTGAACCTTGAGGCTTTCCTGGCCGGGGATCAGCCCGTCATACGGGTCCGGCAGGTCGCTATCTGCCGGGAAGCGCACCACGTCGCCGGCGCGGGCGATCGCCTCCAGGCGCGGATGCCCTTCGAGGGAAAAGCGCCGCCCCAGCACGTCCTGGGCGAGGCCGTCGATCGCCAGCGGCACAAACTGGTGCGCCTCATAGCGCAGCAGCGCCGAGGCATCGCAGCCGAGGATCTGCCGCAGGGTGGCAATCAGGCGTGGGAAACGGTCGGCGTGGCCGATATCGCTTTGCAAATCAATGGCGATTTTCGCCAGCGCCTCTACGGAAAAGCTCATCGCTGCCTCACTGTCATTTTGACAACCAAAATAGTCATAACGACTATTTTAACCATTGTCACTTTGACATCAATGTTTTTAGCAAAAAATAATAAATCAATAAAAATCAACAAATTAAAAAGTTGGCACGCAACTTGATATAAGCAAAACATCTTATTTTGAAAACGCTGAATTAATTGAGGTTGTTATGTCTATTCTGGTTAAAAATAACATTCATTGGGTTGGCCAACGCGACTGGGAAGTGCGCGATTTCCACGGAACCGAATATAAAACGCTGCGCGGCAGCAGCTACAACAGCTATCTCATCCGCGAAGAAAAGAACGTCCTGATCGATACCGTGGATCATAAATTCAGCCGCGAGTTCGTGCAGAACCTGCGCAGCGAAATCGACCTCGCCGATATCGACTACATCGTAATTAACCATGCGGAAGAGGACCACGCCGGAGCGCTGACCGAGCTGATGAACTCGATCCCGGACACCCCGATTTACTGCACCGCCAACGCCATCGACTCCATCACCGGTCACCACCATCACCCGGAGTGGAACTTTAAGGTGGTGAAAACCGGCGACAGCCTCGACCTCGGCAACGGTAAGCAGCTGATCTTCGTGGAAACCCCGATGCTGCACTGGCCGGACAGCATGATGACCTACATGACCGGCGACGCGGTGCTGTTCAGCAACGACGCCTTCGGCCAGCACTACTGCGACGAGCACCTGTTCAACGATGAAGTGGATCAGACCGAGCTGTTCGAGCAGTGCCAGCGCTACTACGCCAACATCCTGACGCCGTTCAGCCGCCTGGTGACGCCGAAAATTACCGAAATCCTCGGGTTCAACCTGCCGGTGGATATGATCGCCACCTCCCACGGCGTGGTATGGCGCGACAACCCGACGCAAATCGTCGAAATGTATCTGAAATGGGCGGCGGATTATCAGGAAGACCGCATCACCATTTTCTACGACACCATGTCCAACAACACCCGCATGATGGCCGACGCTATCGCCCAGGGCATCACCGACATCGACCCGCGCGTGGCGGTGAAAATCTTTAACGTCGCCCGCAGCGACAAAAACGAAATTCTCACCAACGTCTTCCGCTCAAAAGGCGTGCTGGTGGGCACCTCGACCATGAACAACGTCATGATGCCGAAAATCGCCGGCCTGGTGGAGGAGATGACCGGCCTGCGTTTTCGCAACAAGCGCGCCAGCGCCTTTGGCTCCCACGGCTGGAGTGGCGGCGCGGTTGACCGCCTCTCTACCCGCCTGCAGGATGCCGGCTTTGAAATGTCCCTGAGCCTGAAGGCGAAATGGCGCCCGGACCTGGATGCGCTGGAAATTTGCCGCGAGCACGGCCGCGAAATCGCTCGCCAGTGGGCCCTCTCCCCGCTGCCGGCCAGCGCTGATAAAAAAGCGTCGGCTGAACAGAGCGACTGCGCCTGCGCCGCCGCAGCGGCGGCCGACCTCGGCCCGTCAATGCAGTGCAGCGTGTGCCAGTGGATCTACGATCCGGCGAAAGGCGAACCGAACCAGGACGTCCAGCCCGGCACCCCGTGGAGCGACGTGCCGGATAACTTCCTGTGCCCTGAGTGCTCTCTCGGCAAAGATGTCTTTGACGTTCTGGCAACGGAGGCAAAATGAGTGATGGCATCGTCATCATCGGCTCGGGCTTCGCGGCCCGCCAGCTGGTAAAAAATATTCGTAAGCAGGACCCGCAGATCCCGCTGACGCTGATTGCCGCCGACAGCATGGATGAGTACAACAAACCGGATCTCAGCCACGTCATCAGCCGCGGTCAGAGCGCCGACGATCTGACCCTGCAAACCGCCGGCGAGTTTGCCGAACAGTATAATCTGCGCCTGTTCCCGCATACCTGGGTGAGCGACATCGACGCCGAGAGCAAAGTGGTCAAAAGTCAGGATCGCGAGTGGCGCTACGACAAGCTGGTGCTGGCGACCGGCGCCGCGCCCTTTATTCCGCCGGTGCCGGGCCGCGAGCTGATGCTCACCCTCAACAGCCAGCGGGAGTACGGCGCCGCCCAAACCCGGCTCCACGACGCGCGGCGCGTGCTGATCGTCGGCGGCGGGCTGATCGGCTGCGAGCTGGCGATGGATTTCTGCCGCGCCGGCAAAGCGGTGACGGTGGTCGATAACTCCGCCAGCGTGCTGTCAGCGCTGATGCCGCCGGAGGCCAGCAGCCGCCTGCAGCATCGGTTAACCGACATGGGCGTGCACCTGATGCTGAAAACCCAGCTCGAAGGGCTGGAGCAAACCGCTGACGGCATCCGCGTAACCGTCGATCGTCAGCGCAACGTGACCGTGGACGCGGTGGTTGCCGCCGCCGGCCTGCGTCCGGAAACCGCCCTGGCGCGTCGGGCAGGCCTTGAGATTAACCGCGGCGTGGTGGTCGATAGCCGCCTGCGCAGCAGCCATCCGGCAATTTTTGCCCTCGGCGACTGCGCCGAAATTAACGGCATGGTGCTGCCGTTCCTGCAGCCTATTTTGCTCAGCGCCATGTGCCTGAGCAAAAATCTGCTGGAGCAGCCGGGCGAGCTGAAGCTGCCGCCGATGCTGGTGAAGGTAAAAACCCCGGATCTGCCGCTGCATCTGGCCGGAGATACGCGGCGCGAAGACCTGACGTGGAATATCGTGGCCGCCAACGACGGCCTGGTGGCTAAAGGCGTGGATGCGGAAAACCAGCTGCGCGCCTTTGTGGTCAGCGAAGACCGGATGAAAGAGGCCTTCGCGCTGCTCAAGCAGCTGGTGAGCTAAGCGCTTTCCCGGGTCGGATGTCAGCGCCTTGCCCGTGTATGGATACCCCCGTTATACAACCCTCTCTTGAGTTGTGTAACGGGGGTATATTGCGTTCGTATATCCGGCCCCTCTTTCAACACCATCACCATCGTATACGGCCAGGATGCTATCTGCGCCCCTGCTTCCCTTCGGGCTATCGGCTTTTTGTCAGAGCGCCTTTAGCCAGGCCAGCTTATTATGAGAAATGTTTATCTGGTAAAAATGCTCAACCAATTGCGTCCATTGCTCCCTGGTTTCGCAAAGTGAATGGGCTAACGCCAAAAGACGTGTGTGGAAGGTGAAGAGTGCCCTGCAGACCTACACTCGCCTGGAGGCCAGGCCTGCCACGGACAGAATCACCGCAAAATCCTTCAGGACGAGAATTAGTTTTACCCCTACATTTAGTGGTGGTTACGTGAAGGAGGTTCATCTATTCTGCCTTTATCAACGAGCAGGCCGGAGTCACTCTTTGTGGATAATCCCATTCTTCAGAAAACCCTCATTATCGTTATTCTCATTCTGTGGGTAATCGATGAATTCCGGACCAGGAAAAGAAAAACCGCTGACCCCGCTATTGAAGCCGCTGATGCCAGGGAACGCCATCAATGGCGCTATCTCAGATGGGGGTTCCGGGCAATACAAGCGGCAGCGACGGTGTATATCGTCGTTCAGCTGATTCAGGTATTGCTGAGATAGATGACACAGGCAGGTACAGCTGGACAGACACATTTTACTGTCCAGTTGGGCCTTGGTGAGCGCCATGAGTGCCAGGAACGGACATTGTTGCCATCTATCTGCACAAATCTGTGGTGAGCCGCTCACTTTTGGGGGAATGAGTTCCTCAACTGTTTGCGTTTATAAACACAATCCCTTAGATTCTCTCCTATTATCTACTAACATTTTATCTAGTGAAAATGCCCAGTAATCATATGTATGCAAGTCTATTATCTTAAAAAAACTTAAAGTTGGCACATCAAGGAAGTGGCTTACGGTCTATTACTGAGTTTTCTCTCTATTCCGATAGTCAACCAATTGGGGCGGTTGATGATGATTCAGTTTACTGTTTTCTGAATATGTTACCCAGGATAACCAAACAATCCACTGTTGCATCTTCAATTACAGTGCGCACAAAGTGGTATAGTGACTTAAACAATATGATTTTTTCTAGTTCTGAAAGTCATACAAAGGATTATCATGGTGGGTGGTATAATGATGAAATAGCTGCGCTTTCAAGTTTATTACTTGGTGTCCGTTTTCATGCTGGGTCAATTACTCGTCACTATGATTACTACACAGGTGATTTCGGAAGGATTCAAGCGGAGAGTTCTTTAAATATAACAAACCCATAGTACCTAATGATCTCAAATAAATTGATATAACTAGCCTTAAAGTACTTAACAATTTACATCTCTTAAGTGAAAAGAATTTCAACCATTGAATTAGAGCGGCCAGAAGCTATCAAAATGCATTATGGATCTGCGAGTCATCTCCAAATATGAGTTGGCTATTGATGGTGTCAGCCCTAGAATGTGCGGCCAGTCAATGGGCAAAATCCACTGCGTCTAAAGAAGAAAGATTTAAACATGCCAAGCCTGAATTATATGAAAAATTGGATACCAATGAATTTAGACATTTAATCCCTATTATTGCTAATGAGTTTAAAAATTCATTTGGAGCGACAAAGAAGTTTGTGGATTTTTGCCTCTATTTCCTTCCAGATGAACCTAATGTGAGGCCAAAAGCAGGAAGAATTGATTGGGAAAAAGAATCGTTATCAGCAACTTTTAAAAAAATATATTGCTACCGTTCTAAGGCATTACATAGAGGACAACCATTTCCTGAGCCGATGTGCTCCCATCCTGAAGTATGGGATGGGTATACTGCTGAGCGAGCGAGAGCATGTTCAACCTTAGGTGGAACATGGTTGAATGAAGATGAGCCAATTAATTTAAACACATTCAACTTTATAACCCATTCCATTTTGAATAAGTGGTGGCAATCTTTATTACCAAGTTAACACTGTAAGTATCAGTGAAAACCGCACCATGTAATTTTATATATGTACCAGACTGGAGGAAAATGTCCTCTTATCGCTCACAGCGAACCTTCAACCAAGCTAGCTTGTCCGCTTTGCCAAAAGCGGACTAATATTAAATCAAAAAAAACAACAATATTTGCAGATGAAAATTTAAAAACATTATCCAAAATGATGCGCAATTTAAAAATCATCAAATACATGTGTTGTTATTAGTAATTTCGGCATGATCAAGGCAAATTCATTTTCATCAAAAATAGACTGTAATTTTTTTACTATTTTACGACTCATAATTTCATCTTTAATGAATATGTATTTCACATCATCCAGTGAAAAATTCAATTGAGAGATCCCCTCTTTACTTATTGAATTATTAGCCTCAGTTTTCCAGTCGGTATTTGGTATAACCTTTCTTATTGGGATAATATCTGAGTCTATGTCAGGGATATAACGCCATTCATGTTCATTCGCAAAGCGATAATTTTCAATCAATGGTTTTTTAGTTCTAACTAAATCACCCTCATAATTTTTCATATATCTCATTGTATTAATAAAGTCATTGTATTGTTCTAAAGCCATCTTATATTCTTCAAGAGAACCCTCTGATTTAAGATGCTTCATTAAGTCTCTTAATTCACGTAATCTTGTATCTAAACGATCAAACATTGAACAGTCTTTGCTGATGTAACTGACAGGATTTAATCCTTTACTAATTGCCCATTTTTTATTAAGCGCTATGCCATATTTCCCATACTTGGTTATATGCTCATTCAACTGAGAAAGACGGATATCACAAAATGAAACCATTGGAATACCAAATGTTCTACTTGCATCCGTCCCTATTATTTCTTCTTTCGCATATGAAACTTTAAAAAACATACCCTCTAATATGTTAATTAACACATTAGAGCGCCTCGTGAAATGACATACCACACTGGGATATAAACTGCGCTCTAATTTACCTTTACTCATATACACCCCGAAACTTTCATAATATAAGCAACCTTAAATCAATTTGTTGACATGCCTAATTGAATGTCATATAGAGTAATTGAATTTTATATTTATTTCTATAGTTTAATTGCGTTTATGTCATGGTTAATTATGATGCTGACATTTGTGAATGTCAGTATGTTTTTTTGTAAGATTGTTAACATAATGTTCAGCAACTGCGCCAGAATATTAAAATATATCGCATTGCTCATACAAGCCTGATGCTTTGCATTCCGTTTAGTGCCAGCAATTGAGCATTGCTAATCGTATTGCATTTTTGTTGACTAAGAGTATATTTGAACCTGAGCAAAGGTGACTATCCACAGGGTCTGACTTGCTCCCCGTAGATTAATACACCGCAATTTTAGTAATGTAGTGGTTAGAATAATTACCAACTTCCGCTCATCGCTCAAAACAGACGTGTCTGTTCACCAATCTGTCCGCTTGGTATCAAGGGACGCCAGTAACGCTATACCGGCGACACAGGGTGAGTTCCTCCCTTAACTGTCCTCACATCATCTTTATAATGGTTTACCCTGATGTAACGGATGATCAGAAGTCCATCAGGTCATCGAATTTCTGAGGTGGCTCTTGTTTTTTAACACTATCTCCCTGATGAATCTCCGTCTCACTTGTTCTGTATTTTACACCAGTAATTTTATGATAAGTCATACTGTTGGTTTTCATCAGTAGTGCATCATTTGTGTCATGCGAGGATGAAAATGAGCCCATATATCTCGGTTTCATTTGTTCCTCAACTATCAATTTAATTTCCGGAACAAAAGCATACTGGTCATCTTCGATGTGTTCATACATCTCAACATTATATCGGCGAGATTTATCTGCGGCATGCCTGACGCCGGAAGACTTATTGAACAGAACGACATTATATCCTGTTTCAGCATCCTCACCATTGGCATCTACCTGGGTAGATTTAAAGCTGACCCCATCAAGCTTAAATTTATTTCGGTCACCTAGGTAATCGGCAACCACTTGGGTGATGAGGTAATCACTGTCCTGCCTTTTTCCAAAAGTAGGAAGCGTCAGCTTACGGGACAGCGTACTGAAAAAGATCGCGCGCTCACTGGTTTTGCGAGTCTGAGGATCAAATTTACTACCTGAGCCGAAACTAAGCGAGTCAAGGGCAGAAATGTCCAGCACTTTTAGCTCGCGTAACGGTACAAAAGAGGCTGTTACTACAATACTGCCGACGGGCGGCCTTACTTCAGCAATTGCCAAATTCACTGAGGTTGCACCGTAAAATACTGAAATCCCTTGTGCGTTCATACGGCCCGACCGCGCCAAAGTTGTTGGGGGAGGTCCAAAATTTTTCTCGGGCTGCTCCAAGGCTTGCTTTACTTCCTCTTGGTCCTCAAAGACCCTTGCACGAAAAAGATGAACCTCATCAGTCAGAGTTTTTATCGGTGAATTACTGTCTCTGTTTTTTAGTTTATCGATATCACTGAAAAGTGAATCCAGGAAATCATTAACTTCACGGTTAAAATATCGCGTTTCTTTCATAAGGGAGTCAGTGGCTTTACTCCAGGTATGCGCAAGCTCTCCGCTAGAGTGATTTATATGCCGATAAACAAACCCATCATCATACCGGATGTAGTCATAATCGTTATGCGGGTTATATTCATCACAAAGAAATTGATAAATATCTTCAGCTACGTCCCATTCGACGCCTAGTTCTCCGCAGATGACATCCTGCGCGCTATCACCACGCCCGGAATCATAGATATCCTCATACATATCATAGTAGTATTCAAAAACCTCGTTCATCATCCTGAGGATATATTCGAGGTGGATATTTTTACGTTTCCGTTTGCAGTAAGAGCAAATCCGATCGTTATTACCGGTTTGTCTTATATGCTGCATGACATATTTATCATTCACGCATTTATGACAAATATACTTATCTTCCCACATTTTTTACCCACTCATCATCTGCTGATACAAGGTCACTTTCCTGCAATTTTATAATTAAATCAAGCATAAAAAATCCCTTCTCACCTCAGTGCTTTCAGTGTAAAAATAGATGGAGTGATGGACATAACTTGCATCCGAAATCACGAAGGCTGGCTGTATCTGGCCTTGGTTGATGACCTGTTCTCACGCAAAGTGGCTAGCCAATGTAACCCTGGGTCACAAAAGTTGCTGTCCTGAATGCGCCTATGATGGCCGTGTGGAGACAGAATCCTCAAAAACAGGTGTTTGTTCATTCTGAACAAGAAATCCAGTACACAAGCCGTGAGTGGCAATAGTTCCTGAAATCACACTGACTGGAAGGCAGTATGAGCCATCGTGGTAACTGTCACGGCAACGCAGTTGCAGAGAGTTTTTTTTCAGTTACTGAAGCGAGAATGGATTAAGAAAAGATCTACGAAACGCGAAGATGTTCGTAGTGATATTTTTGATTATATCGAAATATTTTATAACAGTAAGTGTTGGCTTGGTTCGAGTGATCGGATGCCAGCTACCGAATATGAAAAGCAATATCATCAACGGTTCAGAAATATCTAGATTATTCGTAGAGATTCATATTGATTGATACAAGATAGTATTAGTAATGTGCTGCACTGATAATAATTACGAACTTCCGCCCCTCGCTCATACCAGCCCTTTCACCTTACCGTTCACCTTGTTGCCTGTAACATCTGACTCGCCCCAGTGTCCAGGTGACGGAATGAGGTATTCCACAGTCCGCCGTTCTTGCGAAAGGCATTGGATAGATACCCTCAATGCCGCTACCCATGACAAAATCCCCGTGTACTCTTATTAATAATGCAACGTTGCATGATTTTATATTCTTTCCTGAATCCCCTTCGCATTACTCAATGTTGTCCATGATATATATACTGTGTTTTTATTCAGTGCAGTATAATAAATAAACCCAGATAAAACCCTCACCAGTCATAACGGAAGGATGGAATAAGCAGGAAGATTTTTAAAGAGCGCGGTATGAAAGTGTAACCAGCACTTCCACACCGCTAACCACAGACAACTAAAAGGGAGTTGAATATGGCTGAGCAGAATTTTAAGCCAGAAAGTGCTATTGCCAAAATAGATTCTGATGAATCAGAAACGAGTGGTAAAAATTGCGAGCTGGAACGTAAAAAATCCGTTAAGCACTTGCAGAATAAATCCACAACGGAGTCACCGCTACCGCTTGACCGCACGGAGTTTTATGACCGTATGCGGCATGACTATATCCCGCTCCAGGGTGACTGGCTTTCGCAGGCCGGATTTACGTCGGGTATGCCGGTAAGAATCAGAGTGATGCCAGATTGCATTGTGATCACCGCCCAGAACAGCCGGGAGCTGTTCGGCTGTGCCGAAGGGTTAAGCGCGGCTCATTTCAGCAAGAAGAAAATGGACTTGTGGATCAAGACGTTTCCCGGTGCGCTTAACGATACCGGTGACCTGCCGGTCATCCGGCGGGAGAATCCCCGCTATGATTGCCTGAAGCGAAGCCGTGACTGACCCTTAAGGTAAAATCCCGGCTCAGGCGGCCGGGACGATATCCCCCGACCTACTGCGCCAGATTATCGTATCCGCGCCAGCGATAGTTAATCACCGACAGCACCCAGCAGGCGACAAACAGCCCGATGACTACGAAGCCGGCGTTGCCAAGATTATCGTTCAGCGCCGCCACCCAGCGCCACGGCCCGCCGCTGAGCGCAAACTTATCCATCAGCAGGCCCAGCGCCTCCATGCCGCCGATAAACAGCGCCACCACCACCGAAGTCCCGGTAATGGTCATATTGTAATAGAGCTTGCGCTGCGGCTTGCTGAACGCCCAGCCGTAGGCGCCGACCATCAGCACGTTATCGAGGGTATCCACCAGCGCCATGCCGCTGGCAAACAGCGCCGGGAAGACCATTATCGACCAGATAGAGATGCCGCTCGAGGCGCTGGCGGCGGAGATCCCCAGCACGCCAATCTCGGTCGCGGTATCAAACCCGAGGCCGAACAGAAAGCCGACCAGGTACATCTGCCAGCTGCGGCTAATCAGGCGGAAGGTTTTGCCGAACAGCCAGCTCATCATGCCGCCGCCCGCCGCCACCTCGTCGCTCACCTTCTCCCCGCGCTTCCACGCCTGAAAGCTACGCCAGACGCTGCGCAGAATAACCAGATTGATAAAGGCCATCAGCAGCAGAAACAGCGCCGAAACGGCGGTGCCGATCGCGCTGCCGGTATCGTGAAACCAGCTCATCTGCTGGCCGAACGCCGTCGCGGTAGCGGCAATGGCGGCGGAGGCCAGCACCACTATCGACGAGTGCCCCAGCGAAAACCAGGCGCCCACGCCGAACGGACGCCGCCCCTGCTGCATCATCTTGCGCGTCACGCTATCAATCGCCGCAATATGATCGGCATCGACCGCATGACGCAGGCCGTATCCCCAGGCCAGCAGGCTGGCGGCCATCAGCGCGCCGCTGTCGCCAAAGGCCTGCCACGCCCAGACCCAGGCGACCAGGTTGGCCACAATAAGCCCCAGCACCAGCGCTGCGGCGCGCGGCTGCTGGCGTAAAATCGTCACTATCATGATGGTGTCCTGTGAGCCTGCCAGCGGGCGGCGGCGACCGCCGCCTGACCAAACGCGATGGCTCCATCACCGGCAGGCAGCTGATGCGGAAACAGCAGAGTAAAATCCGCCAGATAAAACGTCAATCGGCAAACCAGTAGCCGGTTGTGCAGCACCCCGCCGCTAAACACCAGCGTAGAGATGCCGCGCCTGGCGGCGTGGTCGCGCACCATTGCCGCCAGCCCGCGGGCCAGCGCATCGTGAAAGGCCCAGGCCTTGTGTGCCGGCTGCGCCTGCCAGCCTAGCCACAAGCGCCAGAAGGTGGCGAGATCCAGCTGGCCGTCGCGCCACGGCAGGCTAACCGGATGGTCGACGCCCTCGCAGGTCGCCGCCAGCGCCTCCAGCCGGCAGGCCGCTTCCCCTTCGTAGCTCAGCGTGGTCGGCGCGCAGCCCAGCGCGCAGGCCACGGCATCAAACAGCCGCCCGCAGGAAGAGGCCTGAGGCGCATTAATTCCCCGTTCGACGGCGCGGGCAACCAGCGGCCACGCCTGCCGGAGCAGAGCCTGGGTTTCGGGATAGCGTTGCCACTCCGGCACAAAGGCCAGGCAGTGGGCCAGCAGGTTGCGCCACGGCTGACGCGCCGCCAGATCGCCGCCGGGGAGCGCCACCGCCGGCAGACCCGCCAGATGCTCGCACTGGCGGTAATTCACCCGCAGGCATTCGCCGCCCCACAGCGCACCGTCTTCCCCCATGCCGATGCCGTCCAGCACCAGGGCGATGACGTCCCCGCCCGCCAGCGGCCAGCCGTGCTCCGCCAGGCAGGCGGCGGCGTGGGCGTGGTGGTGCAGCACCCGCTCGGTCGGCAGCGGCATCGACGCCGCCCACTTCGCCGAACGGTAGCCCGGATGCGCATCGGCCACGATCCCCTGCGGGGTAAAAGCGTAAATCTCCTGCATCAGGCGCAGCGCCTCGCGCCACTGCGCCTCCACGCCCTCATCGCCGAGGTCGCCAAAATGCTGGCTCAGCACCGCTTCACCGCCGCGCACCAGGCAGAAGGTATTTTTCATATCCGCGCCGAGGCACAGCAGCGGCGGGACGTCATGAAACCCCGGCGGCAGCGGCAGCGCGTCCGGCACATAGCCGCGCGAACGGCGCAGCATCTCCCCGCTTTGCCGCACCACGGAATCATCCATCCGCTGCACGATATCGCGGTTATGCAGCAAAAATCCGTCGGCAATCCCGGCTAAATCCGCCAGCGCCCGCTCGTTAGTCAGCGCCGGAGGGCGCCCGCTGAGATTGCCGGAGGTCATCACCACCGGGCGCGCCAGCGCCTGCAGCACCAGGTGCTGCAGCGGGTTCGACGCCAGCATGACGCCCGCCTCCGCCAGTCCCGGCGCGATATCGTCGCACAGGCCGTCGATCCGCGTTTTATTCACCAGCACCACCGGCGCGGCGGGCGACGACAGCAGCGCCAGCGCCTCGGCCGGCAATCCCTCCGCCGTCGGCAGCATCACCGCCAGCGGCTTAGCCGGGCGATGCTTGCGCTGGCGCAGGGTCGCCACGGCGCCCGCGTTTCCGGCGTCGCAGGCGAGATGGAAGCCGCCAAGCCCTTTAATTGCCACAATCTGTCCGGCAGCAATCCGCTCCGCTGCCGCCCGCAGCGCCGCCTCGCCGTAGCAGCGCTCCTCCCCGCTGCGCCACTCAAGCCGCGGCCCGCACGACTCGCAGGCCACCGGCTGGGCATGAAAGCGCCTGTCGGCCGGATTGCGGTATTCGGCTTCGCAGGACGGGCACAGCGGGAACGGCGCCATCGCGGTAAACGGGCGGTCGTAGGGCATGGCGCGAATAATGGTAAAGCGCGGTCCGCAGTGGGTGCAGTTGATAAACGGATAGCGGTAGCGGCGCTCCCCGGGATCGTTCATCTCCGCCAGGCACGCCGGACAGGTGGCGGCATCGGGAACGATCTGCGTGCGCATGGTTCCGCCTCCGCTGCGGCGGATGGTGAACGCCTTAGGCAGGGCCTGCCAGACAAACGGCGCGGCCCGCGCGCTGTCGATTCGCGCCAGCGGCGGACAGTGGCGAGCCAGCGCGGGGATAAACTCCGCCTCGTCGCCCAGCAGGCGCACCAGCACGCCGTCGCCGTCGTTGCACACGTCGCCGAGGCGCCCTAAGCGCTGCGCCAGCTGCCAGACGAAGGGGCGAAATCCCACCCCCTGCACCTTGCCGCGGATGCGGATTTCCACCCCGTTCATGCCGCTATCGTCCTACCAGGCCAGCGCCGTACGACGACGTTTTTCAATATTCATCTGCTCGAGCTTGTTGCGGTCAACGCAGATAAGCGCGTGCGTCGGGCAGACGTCCATACAGGCTGGCCCCTCTTCGCGATGATGACAAAGGTCGCACTTATTGGCTTCGGCTTTTTCCGCCGTCACGTTCAGGCCCGCGCCGCTATGGCGGATCACCGGACGCACCACCACTTCCATCGCCCCGTACGGGCAGGCCACGACGCAGGTTTTGCAGCCAATGCAGCGCTCCTGCATCACGTGGACAAAGCCCTTATCGCGGCTGATGGCCCCGTTCGGGCAGACGTTAGCGCAGGGCGCGTCTTCACACTGACGACAGGCGGTGGCCGTCGACACGTTGACGCCCTTGATCACATGGATACGCGGTAAAAAAGATTTTGGCGTCAGCGCGGCGCAGTCCTGATTAGCCTGATGAGAGACCACGCAGGCGACTTCGCAGGTGCGACAGCCGATGCATTTGCTCGCGTCGGCAATAATGAAACGGTTCATCCATTTCTCCAGCAGTAAGAAGGTTACGCGCCGGAGTATGCATAATACGTTCCAGTTTTTATCGCATTGATAGTAAAGGAGATTAATTAGCTGGTTTCTGTCATCGTCAGATGTGACGATGACAGATGACGATCTCAGACGCCGGGGCCAGCGGTAAGAGAATCACGCTCAATCAGCTCGCCGGGGAAGGTTTGCTGGAATTTTAAATCGCCGCCGTCGAGCATAAAAATCAGCCGGTTAATGCTCTCTTTGATCATCTCCGTCACCGGAATTTTGACGCTGGACAGCGCCGGGATCATGTAGGGCGCCAGCACGATGTCATCGAAGCCAATCACCGACACCTGCTCCGGCACCTTCACGCCGTGCAGATGCAGCTGCTTCATCGCGCCAATCGCCATATCGTCGTTGCTCGCCACCAGCGCGCTGTAGCTAACGCCGCGCTGACGCAGCGTCTCAACCCCAGCCGCGCCGGTTTCCGGCGTCCATTTTCCCTTCACGATCAGCGCTTCGTTGAGCGCGATATCGTGCTGGGCCAGCGCCTCTTTGTAGCCGGCAAGGCGCTCGATGCCGGTAGGCGAATCCAGCGAGCCGGTGATAAAGGCAATCTCGCGATGGCCGCGGGCGATGAGCTGGCGTACCGCGGCCAGGGCCGAGGCTTTTTGATCGGACCAGACGCAGTGGCTGGCGTTGCGCCGCAGGCGGCGGTTAAGCACCATGATCGGCCTTTCGTGCTGCTCAACGATGGCGTCCATTTCATCGACGCTCAGAAAGCGCGGGTAGATAATAATCGCGTCGCAGCGCAGGTCGAGCAGGTACTGAATCGCCTCCCGCTCCTCGTCGGCGCTGTGCTTGCCGTCGGCGAGGATCAGCTGACGCCCCTTGTCTTCGGTCATCCGCGCGACCTGAAACAGCAGCTCGCTGAAGTAAACCCCGTGATAGAGGGTATTGGTAACCACCAGCCCCAGGGTCTGGCTCTTTTTGGTAGCCAGGTTGCGCGCCAGCAGGTTCGGCCGGTAGCCGCTTTCGGCAACGGCCTGGAACACGCGATCTTTCGTCTCCTGGCTGACGTAGCCGTTGCCCGATAGCACCCGCGAAACCGTCGCCTTCGACACCCCTGCGCGCTTAGCGACCTCCAGCATCGTTGCCATGTTGTTCTTCCTGTTGCAAAAGATGCCCGCAGTGTACTGCACGCCCTGCCGTTTTACAGCCTTGACGCGCGCGCCGGGCAGATTCTTTTCTGCGGCATAAGCCGATCAAAATCACAAAACAGAAATATGATTTTTTTAGATCTTGTTTGCCCTGGTGAAACTCATCATGATTTTGTGGAACCGGTTTCCTACCTATGCACGCTGCCCTGCCGCTTTGCGGCGCGGTGAAAAGCCAGTACCCCATTGATAAACAGGATAAAATCCGATGTCTAAAAATTATGCAGCCCTGGCACAGCAGATCGTCTCGGCGATTGGCGGCGTTGATAACGTCACCGCCGTCACCCACTGCATGACCCGCCTTCGTTTCGTGGTCAAAGACAACGAGCGGGTGGATAGCGCGACCCTAAAAGAGCTGAAAGGCGTCCTGGGCGTCGTGCGCAGCGATAACCAGTGCCAGGTGATCGTCGGCAACACCGTCTCCCAGGCCTACCGCGAAGTAATGAGCCTGCTGCCGGGTGAGATGCGCCCGGCGGAGCCCGTGGGCAAGCCGCCGCTGACCTTCAGGCGGGTCGGCGCCGGGATCCTTGATGCGCTGATCGGCACCATGTCGCCGCTGATCCCGGCGATTATCGGCGGATCGATGGTCAAGCTACTGGCGATGATCCTCGAGATGAGCGGCGTCCTGCCGAAAGGCGCGCCGACGCTCACCATCCTGACGGTGATTGGCGACGGCGCCTTCTTCTTCCTCCCGCTGATGGTCGCCGCCTCCGCGGCGGTCAAATTCAAAACCAATATGTCGCTGGCAATTGCCATCGCCGGGGTGCTGGTGCATCCGAGCTTTATTGAGCTGATGGCCAAAGCCGCTCAGGGCGAGCACGTCGAGTTCGCCTTTATTCCGGTCACCGCGGTGAAATATACCTACACCGTGATCCCGGCGCTGGTGATGACCTGGTGCCTCTCTTATATCGAGCGCTGGGTCGACAGGATCACCCCGGCGGTGACGAAAAACTTCCTTAAGCCGATGCTGATCGTGCTGATCGCCGCGCCGCTGGCCATTCTGCTGATCGGCCCGCTCGGGATCTGGATCGGCAGCGCCATCTCGGCGCTGGTTTACACCGTACACCACTACCTCGGCTGGCTGTCGGTGGCGATTATGGGCGCCCTGTGGCCGCTGCTGGTGATGACCGGGATGCACCGCGTCTTTACGCCGACTATCATTCAGACCATTGCCGAAACCGGCAAAGAGGGGATGGTGATGCCGTCAGAAATCGGCGCCAACCTGTCGCTGGGCGGCTCGTCGCTGGCGGTGGCGTGGAAAACGAAAAACCCGGAGCTGCGCCAGACGGCGCTGGCGGCGGCAGCCTCGGCTATTCTGGCCGGGATCTCCGAGCCGGCGCTGTACGGGGTCGCAATACGGCTTAAACGCCCGCTGATCGCCAGCCTGATCAGCGGCTTTATCTGCGGCGCGGTAGCCGGTATCGCCGGGCTTGCCAGCCACTCAATGGCGGCACCGGGGCTGTTTACCAGCGTCCAGTTCTTCGATCCGGCGAATCCGATGACCCTCGTCTGGGTCTTCGGCGTGATGGCGCTGGCGGTGGTGCTGTCGTTTGTGCTGACCCTGCTGCTCGGCTTTGAGGATATCCCGGTGGAAGATGCCGCCGCCGATGCCCGACAGCGCCAGGCGACGGCCGAAGCATCGCACGCCTGAACATAATTTTTGACACAGAGGTAACGCATGGCGACTTTTCCAAACGGATTTTTATGGGGCGGCGCACTGGCCGCCAACCAGGCTGAAGGGGCATATCTGGAGGGCGGCAAAGGGCTGACCACCGTCGATACCCTTCCCCACGGCGCCAGGCGCCTGCCGGTCAAGCTGGGGCTGGAAAAGCGCTTTCAGCTGCGTGACGATGAGTTCTACCCCAGCCATACGGCGATCGATTTTTATCATCGCTATAAAGAGGATATCGCCCTGATGGCGGAGATGGGCTTTAGCGTATTTCGCACCTCTATTGCCTGGAGCCGCCTGTTCCCCAACGGCGACGAGCAGGAGCCGAATGCGCAGGGGATCGCCTTCTACCGCTCGCTGTTTGAGGAGTGTAAAAAGCACAATATCGAGCCGCTGGTGACCCTG
Source organism: Klebsiella sp. BIGb0132 (assembly GCF_024810075.1). Classification (NCBI taxonomy): domain Bacteria; kingdom Pseudomonadati; phylum Pseudomonadota; class Gammaproteobacteria; order Enterobacterales; family Enterobacteriaceae; genus Klebsiella; species Klebsiella sp. BIGb0132. The sequence continues at coordinate 33,283 of NZ_JANUDW010000006.1, forward strand.
TGCCACTTCGACGTGCCGATGCATCTGGTGACCGAGTACGGCTCGTGGCGCAATCGCAAAATGGTCGGGTTCTTCACCCACTACGCCCGCACCTGCTTTGAAGCCTTCGACGGGCTGGTGAAGTACTGGCTGACCTTCAACGAAATCAACATCATGCTCCATAGCCCCTACTCCGGCGCCGGCCTGGCGTTCGAAGAGGGGGAGAATCAGGATCAGGTGAAGTACCAGGCCGCGCACCACGAGCTGATTGCCAGCGCCCAGGTGACCAAAATCGCCCACGAGGTAAACGCGCAGAACCAGGTCGGCTGCATGATGGCGGGCGGCAACTTCTACCCCTGGTCCTGCAAGCCGGAAGATGTGTGGATGGCGCTGGAGAAAGATCGCGAAAACCTGCTCTTTATCGACGTGCAGGCGCGCGGCGCCTGGCCGGTATGGGCGGCGCGGATGTTCCGCGAGAAGGGCGTGACGATTGTCAAAGAGCCGGGCGACGACGAGATCCTGCGCAACACCGTCGATTTTGTCTCCTTCAGCTACTACGCCTCGCGCTGCGCCTCGGCGGAGATGAACGCCAGCAATACCAACGCGGCCAATATCGTGAAGTCGTTAAAAAACCCCTATATTCAGGCCAGCGAATGGGGCTGGGGAATCGACCCCCTCGGCCTGCGCATCACCATGAATATGATGTATGACCGCTACCAGAAGCCGCTGTTCCTCGTGGAAAACGGCCTCGGCGCGCGGGATGAAATCGACGCCAACGGCGAGATTAACGACGACTACCGCATCAGCTATCTGCGCGAGCACATCAAAGCGATGGGCGACGCTATCGAAGACGGTATTCCGGTAATGGGCTACACCAGCTGGGGCTGTATTGATCTGGTGGCCGCCTCCACCGGCGAGATGAGCAAACGCTACGGCTTCGTCTACGTTGACCGCGATGACGCCGGCAACGGTACCCTCGACCGTAAGCGCAAGAAGTCGTTCTGGTGGTATAAAAAGGTCATTGCCAGCAATGGGGAAGATTTGGCGTAGTGTGCCCCGCGGACTGAGGGAGCCTCAGCTTAACAAACACCTGCAACACGGAAATTTTCCCGGCTTGCGCTACGCTTAGCCGGGCTACAGGTTCATCAACGCCCGCGGACCGGTAGCCCGGACAGATGCGCAGCATCGCCTCCGGGACTGGCAAACGCTACGGGTGACAAAAGTCGTCGTAGCCCGGGTAAGGCGTTTACGCCGCGACCCGGGAAAAAAGTACGCTTGCTCCCCCAGGCCGAACTTCCGGCTCGCGCTGCGCTTAGCCGGGGAACGCCGGCTCCTCTGCGGCTTCAAGTGCCGCAAAACCGCCATTCCCCTGCCAGCCATCAAGCCGCGCGTACACCACCTCGACCGCGTCCTTAATCGGCTGGGTCATCGGATAGTAGAAGCCGACGATATCCGGCTGAATGCCTAAGAAAATCACCTCGCCAACGTCCTCTTTCAGCTGATCGATCAGATAATTGAGCGGCATATTGTGGGTGGTCATCATAAACATCTCGGCGATGTCGTCGGGATCGACGATGCGGATCTCGCCGGGGTTAAGCCCCATATCGGTGGCGTCGACGATCAGCAGGCGGTCGGGGCGCAGCTCGCGGATCGCGACGACGTCGTTTTCCGGGGCGCTGCCGCCGTCAATCACCACCCAGCCGCCCGTCGGGTTTGCCGCGCACATTTCCGCCAGCAGCGGACCCGCGCCGTCGTCGCCCATCATGCTGTTGCCCACGCAGAGTAAAACGTCAGTCACGGAGTCTCCTCACCATCAGATAGATGGCGCTTTCCTGGTGAATATCGTGAAGCATGCTGAGCATCAGCCTGCTCCACGCCTGCTGTGCCGGCGTCTGCCCGGCCTGCGCCTTATCGAAGGCGTTGGCCAGCATGGTGACGTGATTGCTGTCGATAACGATTTCGCCGTACTTCGGCACGCCTTCCATTTTACGCCGGGCGGTGCTGCCCGCCTCAAGGGTGGCGATCCACGCCAGGTACTCATCCCACGGGCAGCTCAGCGCCGTTTCCAGGCAGTCGATAACCCCGAGATGGTGACCAATCGCCAGGCTGTAATAGACAACCTGCTGCGCCTGGTCAGGCGTGGCGTCATTCTCATCGATAAATTTACGGCTCAGCTGGCTGAACACCACCGTTTCGCTCATCGGATGCGCGCCTCCTCAACCACCTGATTGAGATGGGTGACTATCTCGGTCAGACGCGGATCTTTTTCCGCCTCCAGCCAGCGCACAACCTGGCTGTCGCCCTGGCCGAGCAGGCGCATATAGTCATCGGCAATCTGCCGACCGTAGCGATAGCCCGCCAGGCGGCGCGCTTCGCGGTCGATGCGCACCCGCAGCGGCTGGACCATATTCGGATGCAGAATTTCCGCCGCCTTCTCATCCTGCTCGCCCGGCAGCCGGGCGTGAATTTTCTGCTCCAGCAGGCCCAGCGCCATGGCAAAGCCGTACAGCGTCGCCGCCGGCGTCGGCGGGCAGCCGGGAATATAGACGTCGACCGGCACAATTTTGTCGGTGCCGCCCCAGACGCAGTACAGATCGTGGAAGATGCCGCCGCTGTTGCCGCAGGCGCCGTAGGAGATGCAGATTTTCGGGTCCGGCGCAGACTGCCAGGCGCGCAGCGCCGGTGAGCGCATGGCGCGGGTCACCGCCCCGGTGAACAGCAGGATATCGGCGTGACGCGGCGACGGAACGACCTTTATTCCGAAGCGTTCGGCGTCAAACAGCGGCGAAAGGGTGGCAAAAATCTCAATCTCGCAGCCGTTGCAGCCGCCGCAGTCCACGCGGTACACGTAGGCGGAACGCTTAATACTCTTCAGCAGCGATGCCTTCATGCTGGCGATAGACTCATCTACCGTCATCGGCACAGGAATGCCGTTTTCATCGCGCGGGCCCAGTAAATTGCTCATCAGCTGGCCTCTCTCATATGGCGAGTCAGTTCAATACGATCGGACGGCACCAGGCACTTCTGGCGCTTGCACTCCGGGCAGGTCTCGAAGCTTTCGCGGTGCAGCTCGGCGCGGGTATCGCCGTTGTGCTCCAGCAGCGCGATGGCGTAATCGATCTCTTTTTGCACGGCGAAAGGACGCGCGCACGCCCGGCAGCGGCAAATATCAAAGCGCGACTGCTGGAGGAAATCCTCTTTCTTCCACACCGCCAGCTCGTACTCCTGCGAGAGCTTAATCGCCGCCGTCGGGCACACCTCCTCGCAGCGGCCGCAAAAGATGCAGCGCCCGAGGTTGAACTGCCACGCCAGCTGGTGAGTGACGAGGTCGGTCTCCACCGTCAGGGCATTCGACGGGCAGGCGTTAACGCAGGCCGCGCAGCCGATGCACTGCTGGGGGCTGTGCTCCGGCTTGCCGCGGAAGTTTTTATCTACCGGCATCGGCTCCAGCGGGTAAGCGTGCGTCGCGGCGCCGGTCTTAATGACTTTTTTGATAAAGGTAAACATGGCGGCTCCTTATTTCAGCGGCGAGTTTTTACGCTCGATGCTGTAGCGCTCCAGCTCTTTGTACGGCACCACTTTGCTTTTCTTCTTCCGCACGTCGACCACGGTCATTCGGTCGGTACAGGAGTAGCAGGGATCGAGGCTGCCGATAATCAGCGGCGCATCGGAAACGGTGTTGCCGCGCAGCATATAGCGCAGGGTCGGCCAGTTGGCGTAGGTCGCCGCCCGGCAGCGCCAGCGGTAGAGCTTCTGGTTGTCGCCGGTCATGCTCCAGTGGATATCATCCCCGCGCGGCGCTTCCGAGAAGCCCAGCGCAAAACGGTGTGGGATATAGGTGAAGCCGTCCACCATCAGCGGGCCGCCCGGCAGATTGTCGAGGCCAAAGTCGATCATATTCAGCGCGGTGTAGACCTCGTTGATGCGCACCTTGAGGCGCGAAATCACGTCGCAGCCCTGCTCGCTGTGCACTTCCATCGGCAGCAGGCCGTAGCCGACGAACGGATGGTCGGCGCGGGTATCGCGCGCGTGGCCGCTGGCGCGCACCATCGGGCCAACGTTGCTGAAGTCGCGGGCGATTTGCGGGTCGAGGCGGCCGATGCCGACGGTGCGCTGCGCCATGTTCGGCGTGCTGAGCAGCATTTCCACCAGCTCCTGCACGTCGCGGCGCATCTGCTGCGCCAGCTGGCGGGTCTGGATCATATCCTCTTTCAGCAGGTCGCGACGGATGCCGCCAATCAGGTTCAGGCCGTAGGTTTTACGCGCCCCGGTGAGGATCTCCGCCATTTTCATCGACGTCTCGCGCACGCGGAAGAACTGCATAAAGCCGGAGTCGAAGCCGGTGAAGTGGCAGGCGAGGCCGAGGTTGAGCAGGTGCGAATGCAGACGCTCCACCTCCAGCAGAATGGCGCGGATCATCTGCGCCCGCTCCGGCACTACGATGCCCATCGCGTTCTCAACCGAGGTGGTGTAGGCGGTGCTGTGGGCAAAGCCGCAGATGCCGCACACCCGGTCGGAGAGGAAGGTCACTTCGTTGTAGCCCATCCGGGTTTCCGCCAGCTTCTCCATCCCGCGATGGACGTAGAACAGGCGGTAGTCGGCGTCGATAATATTTTCGCCGTCAACGAACAGGCGGAAGTGGCCCGGCTCATCGGAGGTGACGTGCAGCGGGCCAATCGGCACCACGTTATTCTTCTTACTGCCCAGCTCGTTAATGAACTCGTAGGTTTCCGCATCGGTGGTCGGCGCCGGGCGCTGACGGTAATCCATGCTGTCTTTGCGCAGCGGGTAGAGTTCGTCCGGCCAGTCGTCCGGCAGCACCAGACGGCGCTCGTCCGGCAGGCCAACCGGCAGCAGGCCGTACATGTCGCGCACTTCGCGCTCGCCCCATACCGCCGCGGGCACCCGCGGCGTCACCGACGGATATTCCGGCTTATTGGCGTCCACTTCCACGCGCACGGTTATCCAGCATTTGGTCCCCTGCTCCATCGACAGCACGTAGTAAACAGCATAGTGGCCGTTGAGCTTGCGCTCGTCGTTGCCGAACAGCACCGACAGCCAGCCGCCCTGCCGGTAGTAGAGAAACTCCACCACTTCCGGGAGATAGTTGATCTTCACCGTGACGGTGAGCTGATCGTTGGTCTGCCAGGCCTCGTCCAGCACCACGCCCGGGAAGGCCTGATGCAGCGCGGCGAGATAGCGTTGACCCGGTTTTTCTTCGTTCATATATAAAACTCTCTTAAATCACGCCACCAGCAAGGAGACGAAGGCTAAAAAGGCAAAGCCAAAACCGGCCCAGGTAACGCGGGACGTGGCACAAAAGCGCAGGCGCGCCATGCTGTTTTCAAACAGGGCAATAATCAGGACGCCGGCCACCAGCTTGACGACCGCGACGACCAGCGCCAGCAGCAGCCCGCCGATGCTAAAGCTGGTCATCTGCCCCCACGGAATAAACACGCCGACAAACATCTGCAGGACCACCAGCTGCTTGAGGCTAATCCCCCATTTCAGCACCGCGAAGCCGCTGCCGCTGTATTCGGTCAGCGGCCCTTCCTGCAGCTCCTGCTCCGCCTCGGCAAGGTCGAACGGCAGCTTGCCCATTTCGATAAAGGTGGCAAAAGCGCAGGCGGCCAGCGCGAGGAGCAGCGGAATGCTGCGCGCGGCGGGCCAGTGGTAGACGGTGTCGGTGATGCTGCTGATATGGGTTGAGCCGGCAACCTGCGCCGCCACCCACAGTCCCAGCAGCAGAATCGGCTCCACCAGCACGCCGAGCATCGCTTCACGGCTGGCGCCGATGGCGGTAAACGGGCTGCCGGTGTCGAGCCCGGCGATCGCAAAGAAGAAGCGGGCGATGGCAAACAGATAGATCAGCGTAATCAGGTCGCCCAGCCCCGCCATCGGCGAGTCTACGGTGACCACCGGCAGCGCGGTGGCGATGGTCAGCATCACGCCGACCATCACGTAGGGCATCAGGCGGAATACCCAGCCGGAGGCGTCTGGGCCGATACTCTGGCGCCCCAGCAGCTTGATAATGTCCCGATACTCCTGCAGCACGCCCGGCCCGCGGCGGTTATGCAGACGGGCGCGGGCAACGCGGGTGATGCCGGACAGCAGCGGCGCGGCGGCAAACAGCACCAGCGCCTGCAACAATGCAACGAATACGCTCATTCTCAGGCTCCTCGTGAAATGACAATAACCACCAGCACCGCCAGCTCAATCAGCGCAACGCTGCGCAGCAGCGCGGGCGCGGAGCCGCTGTGCCAGCCGGGGATCAGGCGTACCGGGTTTAGCCAGTGGCGCAGCTTGAGCAGCGGGGCAAAAGCCTCTTTGACCGGCATCGCGAAGCCGTGAGCGGTCACCACCATCGATTTCTCATGGTCGTAGCCGCAGACCCAGGCCGCGCCGCGGGAGCGCGACGGCAGGCGGTCGCCTTTGAAGAAAATCATCAGCAGCAGCGGCAGCAGCGGGCAGGCGATCAGCAGAATGGCGATCGGCGGCTGCGACACCACGCTCGCGACCTGAGCCTGGGCCGGCACCACGCCGCCCACCAGCGGCAGAAGCCACGGCGCGGCCACCCCGCCAATCACGCAGCAGAGCGCGGAAAGCACCACGCTGAAGGTCATCAGCCACGGGGCGCAGGTGGCGTTTTCCGCCTGCTGGCTCCGCGGCGCGCCGAGGAAGGTGACGCCGTAGACTTTGGCCATGCACATCACCGCCAGAGCGCCGGTCATCGCCAGGCCCACAGCCAGCATTGGCCCCAGCAGGCGGCCGATAAACGCCCCGCCGGTGCTGAGCTTAAAGAACGACTGATAGATAACCCACTCGCCGGCAAAGCCGTTCAGCGGCGGCAGCGCCGCCATCGCCATCAGGCCCACCAGCATAGAGAGCGAAATCAGCGGCATTCTTTTACCGATGCCGCCGAGCTTTTCGATATCGCGGTGGCCGGTGCGGAACCACACCGCCCCGGCGCCAAGGAACAGCGTGGTTTTGAACAGACCGTGGTTGATCAGGTGATACATCCCGCCGATAAAGCCCAGCACCATCAGGCTGGCGTTATTGAGGGCCACGCCGGTGACGAAGGCGCCGAGCCCCAGCAGGATGATGCCGATATTTTCCAGGCTGTGGTACGCCAGCAGGCGCTGGATGTTGTGCTCCATCAGCGCGTAGAGCCCGCCGATAAAGGCGGTGATCATCCCCAGTACCAGCAGCAGCACGCCCCACCACAGCGGCGGCACGCCGCCGGCCAGGGAGACCGTCAGGATGCCGAACAGCCCCACCTTCATCACCACAGTGGAGAACAGCGCGGCGGCCGGCGCGCTGGCGTCGGCGTGGGCCTGCGGCGCCCAGCCGTGCAGCGGAATGACTCCCGCCAGCAGCGCAAAGCCTACCAGCGCCGGGAGCCACAGCAGCATCTGCTGCGGGGCGCCGGCGGCCAGCAGGCTAATCTGCGCCAGATCGAGCGTGCCGTAAAACGACCACACCAGCCAGCAGCTCCACGCCAGCAGCAGCGTGCCGAAGCGGCCCAGCGCAAACCACAGCTTGCCGGACTGCGCGCAGCCGGTGAGGAAGGCGCCGCACAGGGCCATAATTTCCGCCATCACCACCAGGCTGCCGAAGCTGGTCGTCACGACGGCGCAGGTGGCGGCCGACAGCAGCAGGTTGACCAGCAGGCCGTTTGCTTTTACCTCTGGATGACGGTGCCAGGAGATATTAAATAGCGAAATCGGCAGCGCCGAGAGGCCGATGGCCAGCAGCCACAGGGCGTTAATCCCGCTAATCCGAATCGGCAGGGAGAGCATCTGCAGCATCCCGGCGCTCACCCGGCCCGGCATCAGCAGCGTCCCCATTCCGACGACGATCAGCATCGCGCTGGCTACCGCCCCGCCGATCCCGGCAATCGCGCCGCTGAGCGGCTTTCTCACGCTAAAGAGCAGCGCCAGCACGGCGCTGACGGCGTACCAAACCACCGCCTGATTGACTAAAGAGATGATGTTCACTTCACGCCCCCCTGTTGCGCCTGAAACAGCGACAAATCGCCGAGGTCGGCATTAAAAGTCAGCTCGCGCTTGCGCCTGCTGGCCTGGGCGATATCGCGGATATCCACCAGCAGCAGCGCCTTTGTCGGGCAGGTACGCACGCAGGCGGGCCCCTGCTCATCGAAATGGCACAGATCGCATTTCACCGCGATGGCGCGCACGCCGGGTACCCAGTCGAGCAGCGAACTGACGCGGGCGGGCGCGGGCGGCGCGGCGGGCGCCAGCGGCGTATTGGCGTTTGCCGGAATATCCAACGGCCGGCTGCCGGAAAATTCGATCGCGCCAAACGGGCAGGCGATGCCGCACAGCTTGCAGCTTACGCACAGGCTTTCGTTTAGCTGGACCGCGCCGTCGATGCGGTTAATGGCGTTAACCGGACACACCGCGGCGCAGGGGGCGTCTTCGCAGTGGTGGCACATCTGCGGCGCAGATTCTTTTTCATTACGCATGACCTGCAGTCGCGGCATCGCCTGCAGGCCCTGCTGGCGATGCGTCTCAGCGCATGCGGCTTCGCAGGTGCGACAGCCGATACAGACGGTGGAGTCAGCAATTACAAAACGGTTCACCGGGTCTTCCTCGGGTGAAAGTCATTTTTGACGAAATCAGGTGGTGCAGATGTCATTTTCGACACTCGTCGACACCTTGCGCTTAGTGGGCCCGCTGCAGATGGCTTAAATCCACCGGCTGGTCCTGTTCCATGGCCTCATACAGGCGGTCGTACACGGTCGCCACGATCGCCAGATAGTGCTCCAGCACCTGCTCGCGGGAGCGGTTGCTGATGCGCCCGTCGACGGTGCCGTCGGAGGCCAGCGTCGCCTGCGCAATCAGGCGCTTATCTTCGCCATTTTTGCTTTCTACGTAGTATTCGATGGTGTGGCTGTTAAAGCCTTCCGCCAGCGCGACAAACACCTGAAAGTGGCCGAACAGCACGAAGCACAGCTCTTTGTCCGGCGCGCAGCTCATCGCATGATGCAGGCGCGCTTTCGACAGGGTGATGCCCTGAACCAACGAGTTGCAGTAGGTGTGCCACTGCTCCTGATGCTGGCGGTGACGATCGGCGATGTAGTCCGCCTTTTCACTTATTTCCCAAATAGTCATCTCGGATCCCCCGGTTGCATGAGATGCACTGCACAAGCATTTTCCATGCCAGTTTTTATATTATTGATATTTAAAGAAATTAATAAAAACAGGGGCCTTCAGCGACATGTCGATGACGTCACCAGGCCATCGTCATCGACAGTTTCTCCGACCGTACCGATGCCCTGGCATCGTTATTGCATATACGGTCAATTACGGCGATGTGGAGGCCACCATGCACGAAATCACTCTTAGCCAGCGGGCGCTGGAAATTATTGAACAGCAGGCGCAGCAGGCCGGCGCGCGGCGGGTCAGCGGCGTGTGGCTCAAGGTTGGGGCCTTTTCCTGCGTCGAGGCCAGCGCGCTGACCTTCTGCTTTGAGCTGGTGTGCCGCGGCACGCTGGCGGAAGGCTGCGAGCTGCATATCGCCGAGCAGCAGGCCGAATGCTGGTGTGAGTCCTGCCAGCAGTACGTGCAGCTGATCTCTCAGCACGTGCGGCGCTGCCCGCAGTGTCAGAGCGACGGGCTGCAGATAGTGGCGGACGACGGCTTACAGATTCAAAGAATAGAAGTGATCCCCGCCTGATTCGGCCGGGATCGCGGCGGCCGACGCGCGAGCGCGGCCAGCACAGAAACAACGTGCAGTATGACGGGATAGATCAGGAGTAAAACTATGTGTACCACCTGCGGCTGTGGGGAAGGCAACCTTTATATAGAAGGTGATGAACGTAACCCCCACTCGGCATTTCGCAGCGCCCCCTTCGCGCCGGCCACGCGCCAGCCGATGACCATTACCGGCGTCAAAACCGACGGCTTTACCCCCAGCCGCTCTGCCGAGGGCGACCTGCACTACGGCCACGGCGAGGCGGGTACCCATGCGCCGGGAATAAGCCAGCGTAAAATGCTGGAGGTTGAAATTGACGTGCTGGATAAAAACAACCGCCTGGCCGCCCGCAACCGCACCCGCTTTGCGGCCAAAGACCAGCTGGTGCTGAACCTGGTCTCCAGCCCCGGCTCCGGTAAAACCACCCTGCTGAGCGAAACCCTGCTGCGCCTGAAGGCGAAAAGCGCCTGCGCGGTGATTGAAGGCGACCAGCAGACGGTCAACGACGCGGCGCGCATCCGCGCCACCGGCACGCCGGCCATTCAGGTCAACACCGGCAAGGGCTGCCACCTCGACGCGCAGATGATCGCCGAGGCCGCTCCGCGCCTTGAGCTTGCCGATGGCGGCATCCTGTTTATTGAAAACGTCGGTAACCTGGTGTGCCCGGCGAGCTTCGATCTCGGCGAGCGGCACAAGGTCGCGGTCCTGTCGGTAACCGAAGGTGAGGACAAGCCGCTGAAGTACCCGCATATGTTCGCCGCCGCCAGCCTGATGCTGCTGAACAAAATCGATCTCCTGCCGTACCTCAACTTTGACGTTGAGCAGTGCCTCGCCTGCGCGCGGGAGGTGAACCCCGAGATTGAGATAATCCTGCTTTCCGCCACCAGCGGCGAGGGCATGGAGCAGTGGCTCAGCTGGCTGGAGGCGCAGCAATGTGCATAGGCGTTCCGGGACAAATTTGCGCCATTGAGGGCAGCCAGGCCAGGGTCGAAGTCTGCGGCATCCAGCGCGAGGTCGACCTGACCCTGGTGGGCGCCGTCGATGAGCTGGGCCAGCCGCGGCTCGGCCAGTGGGTGCTGGTGCACGTCGGCTTCGCCATGAGCGTCATTAATGAAGCCGAGGCCCGCGATACCCTCGCGGCGCTGCAAAATATGTTTGAGGTCGAGCCGGACGTCGGCGCCCTGCTGTTCGGCGAGGAGCGATAATGCGTTTCGTTGATGAATACCGCGCGCCGGAGCAGGTGCTGCAGCTGGTGGAACACCTGCAGGAGCGCGCTCACCTGCTGCCGCATACCGCCGCCCGCCCGCTGCGGATTATGGAGGTCTGCGGCGGCCATACCCACGCCATCTTTAAGTTCGGTCTCGACCAGCTGCTGCCGGAAAATATCGAATTTATCCACGGCCCCGGGTGCCCGGTCTGCGTCCTGCCGATGGGCCGCATTGACGCCTGCATTGAGATTGCCGGCCGTCCGGGGGTTATTTTCTGCACCTTCGGCGACGCGATGCGCGTCCCGGGAAAAAATGGCTCCCTGCTGCAGGCAAAATCGCGCGGCGCCGACGTGCGCATCGTCTATTCGCCGGTTGATGCCCTCAGGCTGGCGCAGCAAAACCCCGACCGCGAGGTGGTATTCTTCGGGCTGGGCTTTGAAACGACCATGCCCGCCACCGCGCTGACCCTGCGCCAGGCGCGCGAACGCGGCGTCGAAAACTTCTTCTTTTTCTGCCAGCACATCACCCTGCTCCCGACCCTGCGCAGCCTGCTCGATACTGCGGACAACGGTATCGACGCCTTCCTCGCCCCCGGCCACGTCAGCATGGTCATTGGTACCGAAGCCTACGGGTTTATCGCCAGCGACTACCGCCGACCGTTAGTGGTCGCTGGATTCGAACCTCTTGATCTACTGCAAGGCGCGGTGATGCTGGTTGAGCAGACAATAGCGCGGTGCAGTCAGGTCGAGAACCAGTATCGTCGCGTGGTCCCTGATGAAGGTAACCCCCTGGCGCAGCGGGCGATTGCCGAGGTGTTCTGCCTCTCCGGCGACAGCGAATGGCGCGGGCTTGGGGTTATCAGCGATTCCGGCGTTCGGCTGACGCCTGAGTATCAGCGTTTCGACGCCGAAGCCCATTTTCGCCCAACGCCGCAGCGCGTCTGCGACGACCCGCGAGCCCGCTGCGGCGAGGTGCTGACCGGGCGCTGCAAACCGCATCAGTGTCCGCTATTCGGCCAGGTCTGTAATCCGCAAAGCGCGTTCGGCGCGCTGATGGTCTCATCAGAAGGCGCCTGCGCCGCCTGGTATCAATATCGCAGTCAGGAAAACGAAGCATGAAAAGCATCCAGTTAGCGCACGGCAGCGGCGGTCAGGCGATGCAGCAGCTGATCGCCTCCCTGTTTATGCAGGCCTTCGCCAACCCGTGGCTGGCGGAGCAGGAGGATCAGGCGCGGCTTGACCTGGCGCAGCTTGCCGCCCAGGGCGATCGCCTCGCCTTCTCCACCGACGGCTACGTTATCGATCCGCTGTTCTTTCCCGGCGGCGATATCGGCAAGCTGGCGGTGTGCGGCACCGCTAACGACGTGGCGGTGAGCGGTGCCCTGCCGCGCTACCTCTCCTGCGGATTTATTCTCGAAGAGGGGCTGGAGATGGCCACCCTCGAGAAGGTGGTTAACAGCATGGCGCAGACCGCGCAGGCGGCGGGCATCGCCATCGTCACCGGCGATACCAAGGTCGTGCCGCGCGGGGCGGCGGATAAGCTGTTTATCAATACCGCCGGGATTGGCGCAATCCCCTCGGCGATCCGCTGGGGAGCGCGGCAGATTGCGCCCGGCGACGTGCTGCTGGTCAGCGGCACGCTGGGGGATCACGGGGCCACCATTCTCAATTTACGCGAAGGGCTCGGGCTGGACGGGGCGCTCGCCAGCGACTGTGCGGTACTCACCCCGCTGATTCAGTCGCTGCGCGACCTTCCCGGAGTGAAAGCGCTGCGCGATGCCACCCGCGGCGGCGTTAACGCGGTAGCCCATGAGTTTGCCGCCACCAGCGGCTGCGGGATTGAGCTGAATGAACGCGAGCTGCCGGTCAACGATACCGTTCGCGGCGTTTGCGAACTGCTGGGGCTCGATGCCCTTAACTTTGCCAACGAAGGCAAGCTGGTTATCGCCGTCGCTCGCGATGCGGCGGAAGCGGCGCTGGCCCGGCTGCGGGCCCACCCGCTTGGCCGCCACGCGGCGATTGTTGGCGAAGTGGTTGCGCGCAGCGGCGTGCGGTCAGTCGGCCTGTACGGCGTTAAGCGCACGCTGGATCTTCCTCACGCCGAGCCGCTGCCGAGAATTTGTTAACGGTGCGGGCCCCCGGATTGCGGCTAACGCCTTATCCGGGCTACAACACTGCGCCCACCTGTAGCCCGGCTAAGCGCAGCGCGAGCCGGGAAAAGCCAGCATGATTATCCAGCCCAAACCAGCGGGCACCCACGGATGGGTTAATGGCGGTCACAACCGCTTTATTAACAGACTATTATTTGTGTCATCACTTTCTTCTGCGCCGCTTTGCGGCGCTTTTGGACTTAAGCAATGTCGTATACACCGTTGGGCGATTTTGGACAGCAGGGTCTGTTCGACATCACCCGAGTTTTATTACAGCAGCCCGATCTAGCCGCGCTGAGCGAAACGCTGACGCGTCTGGTCAGACAGTCCGCGCTGGCGGATCGCGCCTCTATTCTTCTGTGGAACGCCGGCAATCACCGGGCGGCCAGATACGCCTGCGACGAAGCAGGCCTGCCGGTGAGCTACGAAGATGAGACCGTACTCGCTCACGGGCCGGTGCGGCGCCTGCTCTCGCGCCCCGACGCGCTGCACTGCGACCGCGCCACCTTTGTCGAAGCCTGGCCGCAGCTGGCCGATAGCGGCCTCTACCCGTCGTTCGGCTATTACTGCCTGCTGCCGCTGGCGGCAGAGGGCCGCATCTTCGGCGGCTGCGAATTTATCCGCAACGATGCCCGTCCGTGGACGGAAAAAGAGTATCAGCGCCTGCACACCTTCACGCAGATCGTCGCCGTGGTCACCGAGCAGATCCAGAGCCGGGTCAGCAATAACGTTGATTACGATCTGCTGTGCCACGAGCGCGATAACTTCCGCATTCTGGTTGCCATCACCAACGCCGTGCTCTCCCGGCTGGATATCGACGAGCTGGTCAGCGAGGTCGCCAAAGAGATCCACCGCTATTTCCGCATCGACGCCATCAGCGTGGTGCTGCGCAGCGGCCGCAAAGGCAAGCTGAACATCTACTCGACCCACTACCTCGACGCCAGCCATCCGGTGCACGACCAAAGCGAGGTCAACGAAGCCGGGACGCTGACCGAGCGGGTGTTCAAAAGCAAAGAGATGCTGCTGCTCAATCTGCACGAGCACGACTCCCTGGCGCCGTACGAAAAAATGCTCTTCGAGATGTGGGATAACCAGATTCAGACCCTGTGCCTGCTGCCGCTGATGTCCGGTAATACCCTGCTTGGGGTGCTGAAGCTGGCGCAGTGCGATGAGAAGGTCTTCACCACCACCAACCTGAAGCTGCTGCGCCAGATCGCCGAGCGCGTGTCGATCGCCGTCGATAACGCGCTGGCGTACCGCGAGATCCAGCGCCTGAAAGAGCGGCTGGTGGATGAGAACCTCGCGCTGACCGAGCAGCTCAACAACGTCGAGAGCGAGTTTGGCGAGATAATCGGCCGCAGCGAAGCGATGCACAGCGTGCTCAAGCAGGTCGAAATGGTGGCGCACAGCGACAGCACCGTGCTAATCCTCGGCGAAACCGGCACCGGTAAAGAGCTGATTGCCCGCGCGATCCATAACCTCAGCGGCCGCAACGCCCGGCGGATGGTGAAAATGAACTGCGCGGCGATGCCCGCCGGGCTGCTGGAGAGCGACCTGTTTGGCCACGAGCGCGGGGCCTTTACCGGCGCCAGCGCCCAGCGTATCGGTCGTTTTGAGCTGGCGGACAAAAGCTCGCTGTTTCTCGATGAGGTCGGCGATATGCCGGTTGAGCTGCAGCCGAAGCTGCTGCGCGTGCTGCAGGAGCAGGAGTTTGAGCGCCTCGGCAGCAATAAGCTGATCCGCACCGACGTGCGGCTGATCGCCGCGACCAACCGCGATCTCAGGCAGATGGTCGCCGATCGCGAGTTCCGCAGCGATCTCTACTACCGGCTCAACGTTTTCCCGATCCACCTTCCGCCGCTGCGCGAGCGTCCGGACGACATACCGCTGCTGGTCAAAGCCTTCACCTTTAAAATTGCCCGCCGACTGGGGCGCAATATCGACAGCATTCCGGCGGAAACCCTGCGCACCCTGAGCCGCATGGAGTGGCCGGGCAACGTCCGCGAGCTGGAAAACGTCATTGAGCGCGCGGTGCTGCTGACCCGCGGCAGCGTGCTGCAGCTGTCGATGCCCGAGCTGAACATCGAGCCGGAGCCGATGGCGGCAGAAATTCTGCCGCAGGAGGGCGAGAACGAGTATCAGCTTATCGTGCGGGTGCTGAAAGAGAGCAACGGCGTGGTTGCCGGCCCCAAAGGCGCCGCCCAGCGGCTGGGCCTAAAGCGCACCACCCTGCTGTCTCGCATGAAAAGATTGGGCATTACCAAAGATGAGCTAGTATAGGTTCGACACGCACTCAACCAGCTACACAAGGAGATTCTATGGCGGTATCAGCACGTAATCAGCTCACCGGCACGGTGAGCGCAGTGGCCACGGGCGCAGTGAACGATGAGGTTGAATTAACCCTCGCGGGCGGCGCAAAGCTGGTGGCTATTGTCACCCACAGCAGCAGGGAGGCGCTGGGCCTGGCCGCAGGAAAAGAGGCCATCGCGCTGATTAAAGCGCCGTGGGTCACCCTCGCCACCGAAGACTGCGGCCTCAGGTTCTCCGCGCGCAACCAATTTGCCGGCAGCGTGACCCGCGTAACGCAGGGCGCGGTCAACGACACCGTACATATTCAAACCGATGCCGGTTTTGAGGTTGTCGCGGTTGTCACCAACGAAAGCCAGCAGGAGATGCAGCTCGCCCAGGGCAGCCGCGTGATTGCGCTGATCAAGGCCTCGGCAATTCTGATCGCCACCCGCGCCTGAGTCAGATAAGAAACGCCGTTTCATTTCACTTTAAGTGAAACGGCGTTCTGTGAGGCAACTCGCGTTAGCCGCCGCTAATCAATGATAAATAAGCATTTTCCATAACGGAGATGCTCATGACGCGTTTACCTCTGACGGCGGCCGTCGCGCTGCTTTTATCTTCTCAGGCGGCGCTGGCCGCG
Organism: Klebsiella sp. BIGb0132; assembly: GCF_024810075.1. NCBI lineage: Bacteria > Pseudomonadati > Pseudomonadota > Gammaproteobacteria > Enterobacterales > Enterobacteriaceae > Klebsiella > Klebsiella sp. BIGb0132. The sequence continues at coordinate 49,265 of NZ_JANUDW010000006.1, forward strand.
CTGCCGACGCTGACGGTTTGGCCCGACGGCGAAGCCCCCGGCGCCAAAAACAGCCCTGCCCGCTACGCCCTCGTCGATCGCAGCCAGGACCCGGCGCTGCCCGACCGCGCCGTCACCGGCATTCGGGCGCCGGAAATTACCGTCTATGCGGCGGAAAAACCCAACGGCATTGCGCTGCTGGTCACCCCCGGCGGCTCCTATCAGCGGGTGGTGCTGGATAAAGAGGGCAGCGACCTCGCCCCCGTTTTCAACGCCGAGGGCTACACCCTGTTTGTGATGACCTATCGGATGCCGGCAGATGGCCACGCGGAGGGCAGCGACGCGCCGCTGGCCGACGCCCAGCGCGCGCTGCGTCTTCTGAGGGCGCGCGCCGCCGACTGGCATATCGACCCGCACAAAATTGGCGTCATGGGCTTTTCCGCCGGCGGTCACGTCGCGGCCAGCCTGGAGACCCGCTACAACGAGCCGGTATATACCGCCGTGGATGCTATCGACGGGCAGAGCGCGCGCCCGGACTTCGTGGTGCTCGGCTATCCGGTAATCTCTATGGATCCCACGATTGCCCACCCCGGCTCGCGCCGGGCGCTGATTGGCGAGGAACCGACGGCGGAACGGCTGCACCGCTATTCGCCGGAGCAGAACGTCACCCCGGAGACGCCGCCGACCTTTATCCTGCATGCGGTGGACGACCCGTCGGTGCCGGTAGATAACTCGCTGGCGATGTTTAACGCGCTGCGCGCCCAGCGGGTGCCGACGGAGCTGCATCTGTTTGCCGAGGGCAAGCACGGCTTCGGGATTCGCGGGGCCCGAGGACTGCCCGCCGCCGAATGGCCCCGGCTGGCGATGAACTGGATAGCCTCGCTGCCGGCGGTAAAAAAGTAGCCCCTTTCAGAGCACAACCCCGGAGAGGGCGTTGCCGCAATCCGGGGCCCGTGCGCAGGGCTATTTTTCGACCGTAAATCCGTTACCGGCGGCCAGCTCGGCAAACCACAGCGCGTTGCGCTTGATCTGCCGCTCGCCGGTTTGCAGATTGAGCCGCCAGAAACCGTAGCGCCGCTTGAAGGCGTTAATCCACGACCAGTTATCGATAAAGGTCCATTGATGCACGCCAAAGCAGCTGGCGCCGTCGGCAATAGCCCGATGCAGCTCAACCAGATGCTCCTCCATCAGGTTGATACGAAACGCGTCCTCAATCACCCCGTCCTCCCCCGGCTCCCCTTCGGACTGCAGATCCATAGCAATGCCGATTTCAGCGAGATACCACGGGATATTGCGGTAGTTGTCGCGGATATTAAGGGCAATATCGTAAATCGCCTGCGGCAGAATTTCGTTATTGTCGCGGTAGGGGTTAAAGCGCCCCTGCGGATTAACGTAGTTTTCGAAGTAAAACTCGGGGGTAAAATAGTCCAGCGTGTAGTCGCTCTCACGCGCCTGGACCCGGCGAGGAACGTAGTAGTTGACGCCGAGGAAATCGATGCGCGAGGAGGTTATCAGCTCGGCATCCCCTTTTGCGATTTCCGGCAGGCAGCCGTGTAGGGCAAGAATTTCGCACAGCTCCTTCGGGAACTGGTGCTTAACCAGCGGATCGAGGAAGCTGCGGTTAAAGAACAGATCCGCATACCAGGCGGCTTTTTTATCCTCCGCGCTGTCGCTGCGGGTATAGGAGGGCGTCAGGTTCAGCACCACGCCGATCTGACTCTCGAGCGCCAGCTCGCGGAACGCGCCCACCGCCTTCGCGTGGGCCAGCATGATGTTAAACGCCACCTGCGCCGCCAGCCTGCCGTCCTTTTTACACGGATAGTGGAAATCGTACAGATAGCCGCCCTCCACCGGAACAATCGGCTCGTTGAAGGTTATCCAGTACTTCACCTTATGGCCGAACAGCTCGAACGCGGTGCGGGCAAAGCGGGCGAAAAGCTCGACGACGTGGGCCGATTCAAAACCGCCGTACTGCTCCTGTAGCGCTTCCGGCATATCGAAGTGATAGAGGTTGATCATCGGCTCGATGCCGCTCTCGATCATCTCATCAAGGTAGTCGTTATAGAAACGCACCGCCGCCGCGTCGGGGGCACCGGTTTCAAAATCGGCGATCAGCCGCGACCACTGAATCGAGGTGCGAAAGGAGTTGAAGCCGGTCTGCTTCATCAACGCCACGTCCTGCGGATACTGGCGGTAGGTATCGCAGACGACCTGCGGGCCCACCTGCTGATAAAAACGCTCCGGCTGAGCGGCAAACCAGCTGTCCCAGATGGAACGATGCGGCTTGTCGGTTACGCCTTCCGTTTGCGGGCCGGATGCCGCCGCGCCCCAAAAAAAACCGTCCGGAAACTGATACCGGGTCATAACGCCTCCTGTAAGTTAAAAAAAGGCTGCGCGCAACCGGCGCAGCCAATAGGTACTACTCTGCAATCACTTCGATCGATTTGATAAACATATATCCCCAGTCGCCGGCAAATTTGCCAAAGTCGATGCGGTTGTCGCCAGCTTTCAGCTCCACCGGCACCTGCAGCTGCTGGCCCTGCTCATCGGTGGCCGGGAATTCGACCGCTATCGGCGCGCCGCCGTTAACGATAAACGAGTTTTTCTTACCGCCCCATTTGCCGTTAAAGGTCACCCGCAGCTGATACTTGCCGCTCCACGGCGCCGGCACCTGCCAGCTCACCCTGTCGCCATCGTTGGCAAAGGGCCCGAGGAAGCCGTCGGCGCCGGTCGTCAGCGCATCTTTCTCGCTGTTGGCCGCCACAATCTTGCCCCGGCTGACGTCAAAGATTTCGCCCGTAAAACGGCAGTAGTCGGCGGGTGCTTTGCCCGCGGCTTGCGCTACCGTTACCCTGACGGTTTTACGGCTTTTAAGCAGGCCGTCGTCGGCGGTCAGGGTCAGGGCGTACTCGCCGGGGGCGCTGAACCAGGCGCGGGTTTCTGCCCTATCGCTGGCGCAGAAATGGGCCTGCTCGTTGCCGCCGCTGCTCCAGCTGACCTTGACGCTATCGTCCGGAAGGGCGTCATCGCGCCAGCTGGCGGCAAGCAGCAGCCCCCGGTCCTGGGTGGTGGTTAAGGACTCGGGCAGATCCACCACCGGCGGCTGATTCTCCTGAGTGTGCTTAACGCTAATCACGTTGGAGGGGGCCGAGGTCCCGCTCTCATTTTTAGCCACCACCCGATAAAAGTAGGTATGACCCAGCTGCAAAGTGCGATAGCTATCGCGGAACAGATTCATGGTTAACGGATCCCACTCGTTCACGCCGTCGGAAATATCGCTCCCCACCACCTTCCACGGTCCTTTTGCCGACCCGGCGCGCTCCACGTCATAAGCGCGTCCCACCGCCGCCCCCATCCAGTTGATGGCAAACGGCGAGTCCGTCTCCCGCAGCTTCGGCGCGTCCGGCTTCGGCAGCGGCGGCGCGCTCTCCTGCCCGGCCATCTGCGCCGAGGCGGTTCGCACCAGGTTCACCACCTCCATCTCCTGGTTGGATTTTCCCTCCACCGGGAAGCCCGGCAGATGGTAGCTATAGTGGCCGGTTGACTCTTTATGCCAGTAGAAGCCGCCGTCATGACGATGGCCGCGGAAGCCCCAGATCAGCCCGCCCGCCGCCCGCGCGCCGTCGACCTCGCTGTGGACAATCGACTGCATAATGGCGTTGAGCTGCTGCGCATCCAGCAGGCCGAACTCGCCGACCATGTACACTTTTTTGCCGCCGGCCGAGCGCAGGTCCTTCTTCACCTGCTCAGGATGGTTGTTCTCGGCGTTGGTGTAGTAATGGTTGCTGACGATATCAACGTTGGGGTCGTTTAGAGCAAACTCGTTGATTTTCTTATAGGTGCCGTCAACCACCAGCTGATGCGGCGCCCACTTTTTGATCCACGCGGCGGTCTGCTGCAGGAACGCCGCGTTGGTATCCTCCAGTTCGTTACCGGTTTCCCAGGCCATAATGGCCTTTTCGTCATAGTAGGCGCGGCCGGTCACGCTGTTGGTCCGGGTGATCACCTGACGGATCACGTCGAGATAGGCCCGGTAGGTTTGACTGTCGGTGCGATAAAAGTCGGCCGGCTTTTCATGATAAAACGCCGCCAGCTGCTCGCGGCCGCCCCACCACCACCAGTGATCGATAAAAGGCAGGATCAGGCGCAGCCCCTGCTTGTCCGCTTCGGCAATCATATTGTCGTAAACCCGCATCGCCTTTTCGTTCAGGCGCGGCATGCCGTCCGCGGTTGCCGGCGCCAGGATATGCGTTTCGCGCCCGCAGGCCTTATCAAACTCCTGCTGAACGGAGAGGACGTACACGCGCTGCGCTTTCGCGCCGGTCTGCACCATCGCCCTGATCCAGTTCTCCTGCTCGTCGGCGGTCGGCCATCTGAAATACTGCCCCCAGCCGCGGGTATCGGCCCGGCACGGGCCGCGGGCATCGTCCTCAATGCGGTGTAGCTCCGGCGCATGAATTCCGGCAAAGCGGAAAACCTTGTCGCCATCCTTCAGCATCGCGCCATCGCGGGTAATAAAGTTCTCGAAGTGTGAGCGTTCTGCCGCCATGGCCCCGGCGCTTCCCAGGGCCGACAGCAGCGCTATCAGCACGACCTTTTTCACGGGATAAATCATCGTTTCGCTCCTTAGAACCACACTTCGGCCTGAACGCCAAAATTCAGCGTGTCGGTGTCACCGCTGCGCGAATAGCCACCGGCAGAAATGGTATTGGTGCTCCAGTCATAGTTACCGTCGAGGGCGTCGGAGACGCCTTTATCCCACTTGGCGTAGGTGACAAAAAAGCGCAGCTGCGGTCGGGTCCAGTAGCCGGAATCAAAGGTTAACGTCGGGGCGATAGTGACTTTGGTCAGGCCGCCTTTTCCTTTGCCATCAACCCCTTTGTAGTTGCTATCATCGAGATATTCGTAGCCCAGCTCGTACTGCATGGCGAAGTTTTTGGTAATTTGCTGATACGGGCGGATCCCGGCGACCCAGCTTGAGCGGCCCCAGCCGTTCGCATCGTCAGTCCACCACCGGTAGTTCTTATCCTTCTGGTAGTAGGCAAAGGTAGAAACCTCCCAGTCCCCCATCGAGGCAAGGTTATCCAGCACCACGCGCCAGGACTGGGTATCTTCAAGGTTGGCCCATCCCCAGCCGTTTTTCCCCAGCGAATCGCCCGCTGCCAGTCCGCGTCCGTACTGGAAGACCACCCGCGAATAGCCGCCGGTCAGGCCGTAGAAACCATCGAAGTTATAGACGCCGGTTATGCCGTAGCCTTTTTCGGCCGCCGTCGGGTGGTTCTCATTGCGGTTCATATGGTGGCCGATAAGCTCCAGGTCGAGGCCGGTGCCGGCAATCTTTTTAAACCACAGGTTGAGGGAGTAGTCGTCCGGGTAGCCCTGATCGCCCTTATCGACCGGGTAGGCTTTGGTTTCATCGGTTGGGGAGAAGGCGTAGACCCCGGCATCGAAGCGGGCGAAGCCCAGATCCATGTTATCGAAGCCGCCGCCGGTGCCGTTGTACTGAATGTACTCCCAGTCGAACTGGTGGCTGGAGGTGTTGGAGCTGCTGTAGCGCTTACCGCCCCAGAAGGTCATCTCTGGCGCGAAATCGAGATTCGACAGCTCGGCAAAGCCTTCACGGAACTGCACATCGTGGCCGTCGTCATCCTGACAGTTCCAGTCAGAGGTGCATTTCGACTGGTGGGTAATATTGGCCTGGATCCGCGCCACCGCGCCGGAGTCAGACTTCAGCGTTACGGTGGGGATCAGCTCGATCTTGGTGTCCTCTTCGTTGCCGAGGCGCCATTTCCCGTCCGGCATCAGGCCGACGGAGTCGGCGCGGTTGCCGTCAGAGTTGGCAAGAATGCCGGATCGGATATAGCCGTGCAGCGCAAAATCATATTGCGGATCGGCGCTGGCGCAGTCGCTCATTACCGCCAAAGCGAGCAAAGACAGAGGTATTGATGAGTTAAGCCTTATCATTATTTTTTTCCTTCGTTCGTTATTTTTTATTAACAGGGTCTGGAACGTCAGGAAATTTACGGATCAAAAACGGAAATGTACATCCACAAACGGAAAGCGCTTTCCGTAATTGCCGGATTAGTTCACAAAATTGATTATAACCAGCAAGAATTCGTGACGCTCATCACATAAATAGCTTCGACATAAAAAAGCCCGCATTCGCGGGCTGGTTTCATGGCGGGAAGGGGCTAGCGTTCGGCGTCGGCGAGCTGGCGCTCGTAGACCTTGAAGAAGGGGCGGTACAGCATCCACGAGTTGAAAATGGCGAACAGGCTCATGCACAGATTTTTCCAGCTGCCGTTCGCCGACCATGCCGCGCCGAGCGGCGACGGCATCGACCAAGGCAGCATCGCCACCGCGCGATCGAGGATGCCAAGGTGCGTTAAATACCATGCAATACAGGCATTTATCAGCGGCACAAAAATAAACGGCAGCAGGAATACCGGGTTCATAATAATCGGAAAGCCGAACAGTATCGGCTCATTGATGTTAAACAGGGACGGCAGCAGGCCAATTTTTCCCACGCTTTTCAGCTGCCGGGAGCGGCTGCGCATCGCCATAAAAACCAGCGGCAGGGTGGAGCCAATGCCGCCAATCAGCAGGTAGAAATCCCAGAATCCCTGGAGATAAATATGCGGCAGCGTCGCGGCGCCGGAGGCGAGGGCCTGCTGGTTTTCAAAGAGATAGGTCATCCAGAAGGGATTCATAATGCCGGTAATAATCAGGGCGCCGTGAATGCCGACAAACCAAAGCAAGTTACAGATAAATAAAGAGATAAGTACCGCCGTCAGGGTGTCAGACGCGATCACCAGCGGCCGTACCGCTTCGCTGATGAGCTCCGGCAATATTCTCCCGCTGGTCTGCAGCAGAACGGCGTTGATGACGCTAATGGAGAGCATCACCACCAGCAGCGGAATCAGCAGCTGAAAACCGTTGCGGGTCATCAGCGGGACCTCTTCCGGCAGCCGGATGCACCAGCCTTTTCTGTAGAAAAAACGAATTATTTCAATTGAATAGACGCTTGAAATAAGCGCAGTGAATATCCCCATCCCGCCGAGGAAGATATTGGTCGCGCCGTTATCGCGAAAGCCGATAAACAGCAGGAAGGCCAGGCAGCCGGTCAGGCCACACAGCCGCTCCGGCAGGCGATACTGCTTGGCAAGGCTGGCGCTGGCGCCGAAGGCCACGATCAGCGCCACCAGGCCAATGGTCAGCTCAAACGTCGGCAGCAAGATTGGCCGCAGCTGCAGGTAAAACTGGCCAAACGCCGATGCGCCGTTAATGGAAACGGGCGGAAACAAAATGGGTACCAGCAAACTACCAACAATCACAAACGGCATGGCCAGCGCGAAGCTATCGCGCATCGCCGTAATGTGGTTATTGCGCGTCAGAACGTTGGCCAGCGGCGCCAGCCGCTGCTCGATGATGTCGACGGCAACATTCATCAACTGAAAGTTCATAGTGCTACCTTTTGAGATGTGTATTTACGCCGCGATGATGGCGCACAACCACATAAAGTAAAAGCCTGCCATAGGTGATCGTTGTCACAATTAATAAATCCACAAACGGAAAGCGCTTTCCGTTTTGTATCCCGATGACTATAGTCCGGACATCTAACCCATCGGGAGCCGTATATGAAAAAGATAATGTTGTGTTGTTCTGCGGGGATGTCCACCAGCCTGCTGATGAAGAAAATGATCGACGAAGCGGAGAAGCGAGGCCTGGCGGTTGAGATCAGGGCCTTCGGCGTGGCGGAGTTCGCCGAGCAGGTTGCGCACTACCAGGTCGTGCTGCTGGGTCCGCAGGTCAAATACATGCAAAAGGATCTGCAAAAACAGGCCGACCGCTACGGGATCCTCGTGGAGCCCATCAACATGATGGATTACGGCATGCAGAAAGGCGGTGCGGTGCTCGATTTCGCGCTCGCTCTGATCGATAACCAGCATTGAGGGAAAGAAGATGAGCTCTCTGTACGCCAAACTGATCGCCGTGATCGAGCAAAAAATTACCCCGATGGCCGGCGCCATCGGCCAGCAAAAGTACGTCACCTCGATTCGCGACGGCTTTATTACCGCCCTGCCCTTTATGATCGTCGGCTCCTTCCTGCTGGTCTTTATCTTTCCACCGTTTTCCCCGGACACCAGCTGGGGCTTTGCCCGCGCCTGGCTGCAGTTCTCCCTCGATCATCGTGAAGCGCTGATGTTGCCGTTTAACTTCAGCATGGGGGTCATGACGCTGTTTATTGCCGTCGGCATCGCGGCAAGCCTGGCGAAGCACCATAATCTGGACTCGTTGACCGCCGGCATGCTGTCGCTGATGTCATTCCTGCTGGTCGCCGCGCCGCTGAAAGACGGGCAGATCTCCACCGCCTATTTCTCCGGCCAGGGGATCTTCACCGCTATTCTGGTGGCTATTTACTCTACCGAGCTGTACGCCTTCCTCAAGCGCCACAACGTAACCATTCGCCTGCCGCCAGAGGTGCCAGCGGGCGTTGCGCGTTCGTTTGAAATCCTTATCCCGGTGCTGGCAGTGGTGCTGACCCTCCACCCGCTCAACCTGTTTATCGAAGCGCAGCTGGGGATGATCATTCCGGAAGCGATCATGTCGCTGGTGAAACCGCTGGTCGCAGCCTCGGATACTCTGCCGGCGATCCTGATCTCGGTGCTGGTATGCCAGGTCCTGTGGTTCGCCGGGATCCACGGCGCGCTGATCGTCACCGGAATTATGAACCCGTTCTGGATGGCTAATCTGTCGATCAACCAGGCGGCAATGGCCGCAGGCACCGCCATTCCGCATATCTACGTGCAGGGCTTCTGGGATCACTATCTGCTGATCGGCGGCGTGGGATCGACCCTGCCGCTGGCGCTGATGCTGCTGCGCAGCAAGGCCGTTCATCTGCGAACCATTGGCCGAATGGGCGTGGTGCCGGGCGTATTTAACATCAACGAACCGATTCTGTTCGGCGCGCCGATCATCATGAACCCGCTGTTCTTCCTGCCGTTCGTGCTGGTTCCGATGATTAACGCCACCCTCGCCTGGTTTGCGCTGAAGCTGGATCTGGTGAGCCGCGTGGTCTCGATGACGCCGTGGACCACTCCGGCCCCTATTGGCGCCTCCTGGGCGGCAAACTGGAGCTTTAGCCCGGTGATCATGTGCCTGATCTGTATGGGAACCGCGATGGTGATGTACCTGCCGTTCCTGCGCGCTTATGAAAAGCAGCTGCTGAGCCAGGAAAGCCATAACGCCGAAACCGGGTCGCAGGCCGCGACGCAATCCGCATAATTTAGATTATTCAGAGGTAAGTCATGGAATTAGAAGAACAGGTCATGGGCATTATTATCAATGCCGGCCAGGCGCGCAGCCTGTGCTACGAAGCGCTGAGCTGCGCCAAAGAGGGTGATTTTGACGCTGCCGATGCAAAGATGAAAGAAGCGGCCCATTTTTCCCGCGAAGCGCATCTGGTTCAGACCCGGCTGATTGAGGCCGACGAGGGCGAAGGCAAAACCAAAATGACGCTGGTCATGGTGCACGCCCAGGACCATCTGATGACCTCCATTCTGGCGAAAGAGCTGATCGCCGAACTGATCGCCGTTTATCGCTCGCGGCCGCTGCAGGCGTAGCGTTTACCCGGCGCCGTTAGCCCACAGCCCCGGCCCGCTGCGCCGGGGCTGTGGGCAACCTACGCGCCATCCAGTATGGAGGCAACTATGCTACATCTTGGTTTAGATATCGGCGGCACCAAAATGGAAGCCGTTCTGCTCACCCCTCAGGGCGAGTGCGTCTATCGCCAGCGCCGCCCAACGCATAAAGAGAGCTACGAGGCGTTCATCCACCAGCTGCTCGGCCTGATCGAGACCGTGCGCGACTGGAGCGAGCGCCCGTTTTCGATTGGAGTCGGCCTGCCCGGCGCTATCGACCCGCAGAGCGGTTTGATCAAAAACTGCAACTGCCTGGTGCTGAACGGCCACGATCTGCGCAGCGATCTAATGCAGCGGCTCGGCCAGCCGGTGTGGATCGCCAACGACGCCGACTGCTTCACCCTTTCCGAAGCGGTAGACGGCGCGGGCGCAGGATCTATGACGGTTTTTGGGGTGATTATCGGTACCGGCTGTGGAGGCGGCATTGCCGTCAATCAGCAGCTGCTAAGCGGGCCCAACGCGATCGCCGGCGAGTGGGGCCACAACCCGCTGCCGGGCTATACGCCGCAGCGGGATGGCCCCGCTCAGGCCTGCTACTGCGGGAAGCAAAACTGCATTGAGAGCTTTATCTCCGGCAGCGGATTTGCCCGGCGATACGGCGAGCAGGCGCAGGCGGAAGCGATAGTTGAGGCCGCGCAAAATGGCGATCCGCAGGCGCTCGCCCACTGGCGGCACTTTATCGACGCCTTTGCCCGCAGCCTGGCCTCGGTGATTAACATCCTCGATCCGCAGACGATCGTGCTGGGCGGCGGCCTGTCCAACGTCGGGCAAATTTACCGCGATCTGCCCCCCGCCATCGTGCCCTATCTGTTCTCCGATAGCTGCCATACCGCGATCAAACAGGCCCGCTTCGGCGACGCCAGCGGCGTGCGCGGCGCGGCCTGGCTCCCGGTTCTGGCGGGCGCTGAAGGCCGGTGGCGATAGACACTTTTTTCAGCAGGTATGCTAAGCTAGGCGAAAATATCCAGACAGAAAAGACCATGCCAACCATTGATGATGTTTCAAGATTAGCGAATGTCTCCAGAGCGACGGTTTCTCGCGTGCTGACCGGCACCCGTGGCGTTCGCGAGGAGAGCCGGGAAGCCGTGCTGCGAGCCGTTGAAGAGCTCAACTATCGCCCGAGCTTTGCCGCGCAAAACCTCGCCAGTCAGACATCAAATCACGTTGGCCTGGTTATCCCGACGCGCGACGAGAGCAGCGGAGCGCGCCTGCTTCCCCAGCTGTCGCAGGCCCTCAAGGGATTAAACAAAAATCTGCTGGTGCAGTACGTCACCGACGGGGTGGAACAGGCCGCGGCGGTGGACGACCTTCAGCGCCAGTGCGTGGCGGTGGTGGTGCTCGGCGCGGTCTCGCCGGACGCCCCGCGCAACGTTATCTCCTTCGACCGCTTCAGCGTGGCGGGGATCAACAACCAAGGCTACGACTACGCCTTTGCCACCGAAAGCGCCTGCCGCTACGTCATCGGCAAGGGCCATCGCAATATCGCGCTGTTGACCGATAACGCCGACGATGACGCCAGCCGCCAAATGCTCGAAGGCTACCGGAACGTGCTGCAAAACTACTCCATTCCCTTTAACCGTCAGCTGATGCTGGCGGCTAACGATGACGTTGAGCAGGCGCTGCTGACGCTGATTAACAGCTTCAGCAAGTATTCGGTCATTATCGTCAAGCGCGATCGCTACGCGGCGGAAGCCATGCGCCTGCTGCGCGAGTTTAACATCGCCGTGCCGCAGGAGGTGTCGCTGCTCAGCCTCGAGGACTCCCCGCTCGCTTCGCTGCTCAATCCGCCGCTGACCTGTATCTCATGGCCGCTGGAGCAGCTGATGGAGAGCTGTATTCAGCGGATCCGCAGCCTGATTGACGAACGCCCGGCGTTTAGCGCCGAGGGCCGCACGCTGGCGGGCCGCCTGATCCCGCGCCAGTCGGTAGCCGATATCTCCTGACGTTCTCCCCCGGCCGCTCACGGTGGCCGGACTCGCTCCCGGCTTTCCCTGCTTCTCTTTTCTTGTTCTTTTTCTTTCTTTTCTCTTTCTCTTGTTGTTGCTCTTTTTCCCTGCGCCCCTCATCTGCTGCGCCGCGCTATCGTTCCCACGCTCATTATTCACCCGCCATCTAAATAATAATCATTTTCATTTATCAATAGCCTGTGCTATACAACATAGCACAGGCTATAAATGATGCTTAATTAACCGCAACGTTGTGAGGGATCCTATGCTGCACCTGCCACCGCTGAAACACCTGATGTTTGCCGCCACTTTGGCGATCCTCGCCGTCGCCCCCGCGCAGGCGAAAGAGAAATTTAAGGTCATCACCACCTTTACGGTGATCGCCGATATGGCGCAGAACGTGGCCGGCGATGCCGCCGAGGTGAGCTCAATAACCAAGCCGGGAGCCGAGATCCACGAGTATCAGCCGACGCCGGGCGATATCAAGCGCGCCCAGGGGGCGCAGCTGATTCTCGCCAACGGTCTGAACCTCGAGCTGTGGTTTGCCCGCTTCTACCAGCATTTAAACGGCGTACCGGAAGTGGTGGTCAGCAACGGGATCCAGCCGATGGGCATCAGCGATGGCCCTTATAACGGCAAGCCCAACCCGCACGCGTGGATGTCGGCGGACAACGCCCTAATCTACGTCGATAACATCCGCGACGCGCTGGTGAAATACGATCCGGACAATGCCGACGCCTATCGCCGCAACGCCGAGACCTACAAGGAAAAAATCCGCCAGACCATGGCGCCGCTGAAAGCGCAGCTGGCGAAGCTACCGGAGGATAAGCGCTGGCTGGTCACCAGCGAAGGCGCATTCTCCTACCTCGCCCGCGATAACGGCCTGCAGGAGCGCTACCTCTGGCCGATTAACGCCGACCAGCAGGGCACGCCGCAGCAGGTGCGTAAAACCATCGACACCATGAAAAAAGAGCATATCCCGACCATCTTTAGCGAAAGCACCATCTCCGATAAGCCGGCGCGCCAGGTCGCACGTGAAGCGGGCGCCCACTATGGCGGCGTACTCTACGTTGACTCCCTGAGTACCGCCGATGGCCCGGTGCCGACCTATCTCGATCTGCTGCGGGTGACCACGCAAACCATCGTCCAGGGCATCAACGACGGCCTGAGGAAACAGTCATGAGTACAGCGACGGCCGGGCTGGTCATCGACAGGGTCAGCGTCACCTACCGCAACGGCCATACCGCGCTGCGGGATGCCTCCTTCAGCGTCCCACAGGGTTCAATTGCCGCGCTGGTCGGCGTCAACGGCTCGGGGAAATCAACCCTGTTTAAGGCGCTGATGGGCTTCGTGCGCCTGGCGCGCGGCGAGATTGCGATCCTCGGTCAGCCGGTCAACCGCGCGCTGCGGCAAAACCTCGTGGCCTACGTCCCGCAGTCCGAGGAGGTCGACTGGTCGTTCCCGGTGCTGGTGGAAGACGTGGTGATGATGGGCCGCTACGGCCATATGGGCTGGCTGCGGCGGGCAAAGCCTCGCGACCACGAGATCGTTGACGCGGCGCTGGCGCGCGTAGGCATGAGCGAATACCGCCATCGGCAGATCGGCGAACTCTCCGGCGGGCAGAAGAAGCGCGTGTTCCTTGCCAGAGCCATCGCCCAGCAGGGCAAAGTGATCCTGCTGGATGAACCCTTTACCGGCGTTGACGTGCAGACCGAAGCGCGGATCATCGCCCTGCTGCGGGAGCTGCGCGATGAGGGCTGCACCATGCTGGTCTCAACCCACAACCTCGGCTCGGTGAGCGAGTTTTGCGACTACACCGTGATGGTCAAAGGCACCGTCCTCGCGAGCGGCCCAACCGAAACCACCTTTACCGCCGAGAATCTGGAGCTTGCCTTTAGCGGCGTGCTGCGCCACGTGGTGCTCAAAGGCGGCGAGGATCGGATTATTACCGACGATGAGCGGCCGTTTATCAGCCGTCGGGCGACGGGAGGCGAAGGATGAGCTGGCTGATGGAGCCGTTTGGCTATCAGTATATGCTGAACGCGATGTGGGTCTCCGCCCTGGTCGGCGGCGTGTGCGCATTTCTCTCGTGCTACCTGATGCTTAAAGGCTGGTCGCTGATTGGCGACGCCCTGTCCCACTCGATCGTCCCCGGCGTGGCGGGCGCCTATATGCTCGGCCTGCCCTTTGCGCTGGGCGCCTTTCTCTCCGGCGGGCTGGCGGCGGGCAGCATGCTGTTTCTCAACCAGCGCTCAAAGCTCAAGGAGGATGCAATTATCGGGCTGATTTTCTCCTCCTTCTTCGGTATCGGGCTGTTTATGGTGTCGCTCAACCCGACCTCGGTCAATATTCAGACCATCATCCTTGGCAATATTCTGGCGATTGCCCCGGAGGATATTATCCAGCTGGCGGCGATTGGCTTTATTTCGATAATCATCCTGCTGCTGAAGTGGAAAGATCTGATGGTCACCTTTTTCGATGAAAGCCACGCCCGCTCCATCGGCCTCAACACCACCGGCCTCAAGCTGCTGTTCTTCACCCTGCTGGCAGCCTGTACCGTAGCGGCGCTGCAGACCGTGGGCGCGTTTTTGGTGATTTGCCTGGTGGTCACCCCCGGCGCCACCGCCTGGCTGCTCACCGACCGCTTTCCGCGCCTGCTGGCGATTGCCGTCGCCATCGGCAGCCTGACCAGCTTTTTCGGCGCCTGGCTGAGCTACTATCTGGACGGCGCCACCGGCGGCATCATCGTGGTGGCCCAAACGCTGCTGTTTTTGGTGGCATTCGTCTTCGCGCCAAAGCACGGCCTGCTTGCCAGCCGCCGTCGCGCCAGGGAGGCCTCATGCTGACCGCTCTGCTCGAACCCTTCCAGTTCTCTTTTATGATCAACGCCATGCTGGTGGCGGCGATCGTTGCCGTTCCCTGCGCCCTGCTGTCGGTGTTTTTGGTACTGAAAGGCTGGGCGCTGATGGGCGACGCCATGAGCCACGCGGTATTTCCCGGGGTGGTGGTGGCGTATATCGTCGGCATTCCCTTCGCCATCGGCGCCTTTATTGCCGGGCTGTTCTGCGCTATCGCCACCGGCTATCTTGATGACAATAGCCGTATCAAGCGCGATACGATCATGGGGATCGTCTTTTCCGGCATGTTTGGCGCCGGGCTGGTGCTGTACGTCGCTATTCAGTCCGAGGTGCATCTCGACCATATTCTGTTCGGCGATATGCTGGGCATCTCCGCCAGCGATATCGTGCAAACGTCGACGATCGCCCTGGCTATTGCGCTGATTATTGGGCTGAAGTGGCGCGATTTTCTGCTGCACGCCTTCGACCCGCATCAGGCTAAGGCCAGCGGTTTACGCTGCGGGCTGCTGCACTACGGGCTGCTGTGCATGATTGCGCTGACGATCGTCGCGACGCTGAAAGCGGTGGGGATTATTCTGTCGATTTCGCTGCTGATCGCCCCGGGCGCCATCGCGCTGCTGCTGACGCGGCGCTTTATCAGCGCGCTGCTGCTGGCGGTGGCGCTTGCCGTGAGCTGTTCTCTGGGGGGCGTCTGGCTGTCGTTCTATCTCGATAGCGCCCCGGCGCCGACCATCGTGGTGCTGTTCACCGCGCTGTTCATCATGACGTTCGTATATACGTCGATCCGCGATAGCCGAACGCAGGCCGAATCCACAGAGGCGTAGGGCCGCGGCGAGCGCCAGGGCCCGGAAAGGTGCCGGCTATTTTTTAGGCCGGTATTTTTCCGGCAGCTCGGGGACCGGACGGCGGTCATCAATCAGATGACGGATGGTTAATATCGGGTGGCGCCAGAGCATTCGCGGCCCCGCCCAGCGCATGATCTGCTTCATCTCTTCGCGTTTCCCCGGCTGATAGCAGTGTACCGGGCACTGCTTGCAGGCCGGCTTCTCTTCACCAAACACGCATTTATCCAGCCGCTTATCGGCATAGGCGTTGAGCGCCTGATAGTGCTCCGCGTCGGCCGTGGCGTCGGGGCAGCGGCGCTGATAGAGCGAAATCATCCTGCTGATGGTCTCTTTTTCGCGATCGATACGTTTACCCGCCATAGCCACTCCCCGGCAACAAAGATGCACGTATAATACACCTTCAGGCGGCGCGGTGCAGCCGGTTACTCCCTGAGGATTAGGCCGGTTTATCCAGGTGTCCCAGCGGTTTTTCCGGGAAGCAGACGTCGCGTACCCGACGCTTGAGCTCCGCCGCGTCGGGGAAGCCCTCATCCTGCTTGCGATCCCAGATTTGCACGTCGTCGACGGTGATGGTGAATATTCCCCCGGTTCCCGGCACCAGCGTGACCGAGCCGATGTCGGTGCTGAAGGTGTGCAGCAGCTCCTGCGCCATCCAGCTGGCGCGCAGCATCCAGTTGCACTGGGAGCAGTAGGTGATGGTAATGGCGCGCTTAGTCATTGTTATCCTCAATAGTTTCCACCTGAATGATCAGGTTCGTTAATCGTTAAGCCGAATTGTAATCAACTTTATGAATAAAATGTGGAGATATAATGAATTAGTTGCAAATGGTAATACTTATCATTAGTATTCGCAAAATCACAGGGAATGAATTCGCCAGCGCAGGGAAATAACGGGGTGAATCGACAAATCTGGAAGTAACGCGTGAGCCGATACTAATAATTATCAAGGCGTGGCTACTATGTACAAACCCACTCAATCAACGGCATGGTTTAAAAAAAGCCTGCTGGTGACTTCTTTGCTCGCAGCAATTTATCAGACCTCCGCCGGGGCGGCTGACAGCACCAATAAAAACCTTACCAGCGATGCGCTATCCGATGATAGCTCGGAGCTGATGACCGTGACCGCCCCCGCCCCCGAGCTGAAAGCCGGCAGCGAACACACCATTAGCGCTCAGGATCTGCAGGACAAAGGCGCCAAAGATTTTGGCTCCATCATGCGCTATGAGCCGCTGATTGGCGCCACCGGCGCCAGCGGCGGTTCGGGCAATGGTAAAAGCGGCTTCGACCGCGGCGGCTACACCGGCTACAACATTCGCGGCATGGAGAGCAACCGCGTCGGGATCGACGTCGACGGCATCGCCCAGCCAAACGCCACCGGACGCAGCTACGTCAGCCGGGCGGGTCTCAACACCTTCGGTATCGGCCGCGACTACATTGACCCGTACATGTACGGCAGCATCAATATTCAGTCCGGCGCCACCTCCAGCGAAACGGCCAACAGCTCCATCGGCGGTAACGTCTCTTTCCGTCCGAAATCTGCCGATGACTACCTGCGTCCAGGCAAAACCAGCGCCTTCGGCTACCAGAGCGGCTACGACTCCGCCGACCGTAGCTGGCACAACGGCGTCACCATCGCCGGCGGCGACGAGACCCTGCGCGGGATCTTCGTCTACAGCCGTCGCGACGGCCAGGAAACGGAAAATAACAGCGGAACCGTCGATTCGTATCCGGCCAACTGGCACTCCGACGCCTTTATGACCTCCGGGATCTGGCAGCCAAATGACGAGCATAAGCTGACCGGCACCTTCGATTACTACCATAAAACCAACCATACGCACTACGACGCCTGGGACTCCAGCGGCAACAGCGTTATCGGCACCGCCAACCAGACCAGCCAGACGCGCCGCTGGGGGCTGAGCCTGAAAGACGACTGGACGCCAATGAACGACTATATCGATAGCGTGTCGACTAAGGTCTACTACCAGCATACCGAGGCCCACGACTGGACCTATATGCCGGATAGCACCGCCCTCTCCATGGAGACCGTGAACTCGAACTTTGACACCGACACCTGGGGGTTCCAGACCGCGCTGGCCAAATCCGTGGGCCGCCACGATCTGAGCGGCGGCCTCAACGCCAGCACCACCAAAACCCAGCGTCCGTTCAGCCAGTCGCCGGTGCCGAGCGTCTACACCGCGATCATGCAGCCGGAAGCGGATAGCCGCGGCTACATCATCGCCGGCTTCGTGCAGGATAAGATTAACTTCGATCTCGACAGCCATAACTTCGCCGTGATCCCGGGCATTCGCGTCGTGCATCAATCGACCAAGCCGGAGAACCTCTCGGACCTGACCACCAACAGCAGCGTGCTGACCGGCTCCGCCGTCTCGACGCTGTACGGTAAGAACTCCGACACCCAGGCGCTGCCGTCGCTGGTCCTGCAGTACGATATGACTCCGCGCCTGATGACCTACCTGCAGTACCAGCGCGGGGCTCAGTTCCCGAACGCCAGCCAGCTGTACGGCTCGTGGAACCTCGGATCCAGCTATGCCGGACGGGCGCAGTACGCGCTGATCGGTAATACCGATCTGAAAACCGAAACCAGCGATAACTTCGAGTGGGGGATGAAGGGCGAAGTGACGGAAGGCATCACCATGCGCACCGCCCTGTTCTACAACAGCTACAAAAACTTTATCGCCTACAGCCGCTACACGCGCTCCGGCAACCCGGACCAATTCACTAACGTACCGTCGAATATCTATACCATTTATCAGGCGGAAAACCGCGATAAGGCCTATATCTACGGCGGCGAAATCAGCGCCAAATTTAACTTCGGCACCTGGTTTGAAGAGGTTAACGGCCTGAGCGCCACCCTCGCCTACGGCTACAGCGAAGGGAAATCGAAGTCCAGCTATAACGGCGACAAGTACGTCGACCTCGATAGCGTCGCGCCAATGAAGGCGATCGTCGGCGTCGCCTGGGACGACCCGGCAAAAGTCTACGGTACCGCGCTGACCGCGACCTTTGTGAAGGGCAAACGCGCCAGCACCACCAACCGCGAAAGCTATACCAACACCGGCTCGGCAATCACCGACTCCACCAGCGAATATATGCGCGTGCCCGGCTACGGTATGCTCGACTGGACCGCTTACTGGCAGGTGGCGAAAAACGTGCGCCTGAACGGCGGGGTTTACAACATTACCGACCGTAAGTACTGGGATTACCTGAGCAGCCGCAATATCGAGACATCGACCAACCAGGATGCCAACGATAAAGCGCTGGCGACGATGCCTGGCCGTACCTGGCAGCTGGGCGTGAACGTCGATTTTTGATAGACCCAATAATAAGAAACCTGCCCCCGGCCGCGATGCCGGGGATACTCATCGTAGAGAAGGATGTGAATTATGCGAGACGCTCAACATCAACATGCCCCGCTGTGGCAGCGCTACCTGACCACTAAAGCGCAATCTTCCGCCAAATACGCCCGCGATATCGCCGCCGAAATGGGGATTAGCGAAGCCGAACTGACCGAAGCCCGCCTCGGCTACGATGCCGTGCGTCTGCAGGACGACGCCCGCGCGATCCTCGCCGCGCTGGAAGCAGCCGGTGAAACGAAGTGTATTTGCCGCAACGAATATGCGGTCCACGAGCAGGTCGGCGAATTTACCCACCAGCACCTCAACGGCCACGCCGGGCTGGTGCTCAACCCGCGGGCCCTCGACCTGCGCCTGTTTCTCAGCCAGTGGGCCAGCGCGTTCCACCTGACCGACGGCGATCGCCAGAGCATTCAATTTTTCGATCATCACGGCGACGCGCTGCTGAAGGTCTACGCCACCGAACAAACCGATATCGCCGCCTGGGACGCGCTGATTGCCGGGCACACCCAGAGTGAACCGACGCCGCTGGCGATCCGTCCGGTCGAGGCAGCAAAATATGCCGACACCGTTGACGCCGCCGCGCTGGAGAGCGAGTGGCGCGCGATGACCGACGTACACCAGTTCTTCGGCCTGCTGAGAAAGCATAACCTGTCGCGCCAGCAGGCTTTCCGGGCGGTGAGCGACGACCTCGCCTGCCGCGTCGAAAACGATGCCCTGCCGCGCCTGCTGGGCGCCGTCCGCGAAGAGGGCAACGAAATTATGATTTTCGTTGGCAACCGCGGCTGCGTGCAAATTTTCACCGGCGCGCTCGAAAAGCTGCTGCCGATGCGCGGCTGGCTCAATATTTTCAACAGCACCTTTACGCTGCACCTGCGCGAAGACAGCGTTGATGAGGTTTGGGTGACCCGTAAACCGACCTCTGACGGCCACGTCACCAGCATCGAGCTGTTCGCCAAAGACGGCACGCAGATAGCCCAGCTCTTCGGCCAGCGCAGCGAAGGCCACCCGGAGCAGGAGCAGTGGCGCAGCCAGGTTGACCGTCTGACGACGGAAGGACAGATCGCATGAAACGCTGGCTCGTACTGCTGACGGCCTTGCCGCTGTTTGCCAGCGCCGCCGCCGAGCGCATCGTCTCTCTCGGCGGCGACGTCACCGAAGTGGTTTTCGCCCTCGATGCCCGGCAGCAGCTGGTTGCCAAAGATAGCACCAGCACCTGGCCCGCTGAGGCCCAGTCGCTGCCGGACGTCGGCTATCTGCGCCAGCTCAACGCCGAAGGGATCCTCTCGCTGCGTCCGACCCTCGTGCTGGCCAGCGCCCAGGCCCAGCCTTCGCTGGTGCTAAAAAAGGTGCAGGAGAGCGGCGTGAAGGTCGTTGACGTGCCGGGGGGCTACAGCCTGGCGTCAATCGATAGCAAGGTCGCCACGATTGCCGCGGCCTTAGGTAAACAGGCGCAGGGCGATGCGCTGCTGCAGAAGGTGCACCAGCAGATCGCGCAGATCCCTACCCAACCGCTTAACAAGCGGGTGCTGTTTATTCTCAGCCACGGCGGGATGAACACCCTGGTCGCCGGGAAGCAGACCGCGGCCGACGGGGCGATCCGCGCTGCCGGCCTGCAGAACGCGATGCAGGGCTTCGACCACTACCGCAGCATGTCCCAGGAGGGCGTGGTCGCTAGCCTGCCGGACCTGGTGGTGATTTCTGCCGACGGGCTCAAGGGCATGGGAGGCGAAGGGGGACTGTGGAAGCTTCCCGGCCTCGCGCAAACCCCGGCGGGCCGCCATAAGCAGGTACTGGTGATCGATGATATGGCGCTGCTCGGGTTTGGCCCGCGCACGCCGCAGGCGGTCATCACGCTGCGGCAGAAAGCGGAGCAGCTGCCCTGATGCGTGCCGCTCCCGCCCGTACTCTGTGGCTGATGCTGCTGCTGCTGGCTGGGCTGACGCTGTTCGCCACCACGCTTGGGGCGATGCGTCTGCCGCTCGCCAGCCTGTGGCCGTCCGGAGATGAGATGCTGCGCCATATCTGGCTGACGATCCGTCTGCCCCGCGTGCTGCTGGCGCTGCTGGTCGGCGCCGCGCTGGCGCTCTCCGGCTGCGTGATGCAGGGGCTGTTTCGCAACCCGCTCGCCGACCCCGGCCTGCTGGGGATCAGCAGCGGTGCGGCGCTGGCGGTGGCCTGCTGGCTGGTGCTGCCGCTGTCGGTGCCGGTACTGGTGGCGCTGTATGCCCCGATGCTGGCGGCCTTTATCGGCAGCATGGCGGTGATGGTGGTGATTTTTATCCTCAGCCGGGCCGGAGACGGCTCGCTGTCGCGCCTGCTGCTGGTGGGGATTGCCATCAACGCGCTGTGCAGCGCGCTGGTGGGGGCGCTGGCGTGGATAAGCAACGATGCCCAGCTGCGTCAGCTTTCCCTGTGGGGAATGGGCAGCCTCGGCCAGGCGGAGTGGTCTACGCTGCTGGTGGCGGCCACGCTGATGGTCCCGGCGTCAGCGGCGGTATGGCTGATGGCCTCGCGCCTCAATTTGCTGCAGCTTGGCGATGAGGAAGCGCACTATCTCGGGGTCAACGTCCGGGCGCTGCAGCGGCTTCTGCTGCTGTGCAGCGCGCTGCTGGTGGCGGCATCGGTCGCCATCAGCGGGGTGATCGGCTTTATTGGCCTGGTGGTTCCGCATCTGATGCGGATGTGGCTGGGGCCGGACCATCGCGGCCTGGTCCCCGGCTCGCTGCTCGCCGGCGCGATTTTACTGCTCCTCGCCGATACCCTCGCCCGCACCGTCGCCGCGCCCGCTGAAATGCCGGTCGGCCTGCTGACCAGCATGCTCGGCGCCCCGTGGTTTTTATGGCTTATTTTCCGCCAGCAGAGGACGGTCAATGGATAACAGCTATATCGCCCGCTCGCTGTCGCTGTGCGTCGGCCAACGCCTGCTGATTGACGACATTTCTCTCCAGCTGAGCGCGGCCGGAATGACGGCGCTGATTGGCCCGAACGGCGCGGGCAAATCGACCCTGCTCCGCCTGCTGACCGGCTTTTTAACCCCCGACAGCGGCGAACGGCGCGTGGAGGGACGGCCGCTGGAAAGCTGGACGCCGGAGGCGCTCTCCCGCCGCCGGGCGGTGATGCTGCAGCGCACCCAGCTGCACGCCGACTGGCCCGTCGAGACGGTGATCGCCATGGGGCGCTCGCCGTGGGGCAAAACCCCGGACCTGCAGACCGTGCGCAGGGTGATGGCGGAGACCGGCTGCAATCATCTGGCCGGCAGGCGCTACCCTTCGCTCTCCGGCGGCGAGCAGCAGCGGGTGCAGCTGGCCCGCTGTCTCGCCCAGCTGTGGCGCGACGACGCGCCGCAGGGCTGGCTGTTTCTTGATGAGCCAACCTCGGCGCTGGATCTTTACTATCAGCAGCATCTGCTGCGCCTGCTGAAACGCCTGACCCGCAGCGGCCTGCTGCACGTCTGCATCGTGCTGCACGATCTTAACCTCGCCGCGCTGTGGGCTGACCATATCCTGCTGATGCATCAGGGAAAGCTGGTGGCGGAAGGCACGCCGCATGAGGTGATACAGCAGCCGATTATCAGCCGCTGGTACGGCGCCGACGTGCGCACCGGCCAGCACCCCGACCACGCCATTCCGCAGGTCTATCTGGCGCCCTAATCCCATCGTGAGCCGCGCGGCCGTCCGCGCGCTCCGCTTTGGCAACTGGAACGCGGATCGCGACATCTTGTTTCGTCACTTTCCCTGAAAGTCGTATCTCCGTTATGATGTCTCTCCCATGTGATACCAACGAAAACAAAAAAGATCGCAACCCATTAAAACCCAGGGAGCTGGATAACTTTCTATGAGTACAATCGACAATCTCGACGCCCACACTCCGATGATGCAGCAGTATCTGAGGCTGAAAGCGCAGCATCCAGAGATCCTGCTGTTCTACCGCATGGGCGACTTTTACGAGCTGTTCTATGACGACGCTAAGCGCGCCTCGCAGCTGCTTGATATCTCGCTGACCAAACGCGGCGCTTCGGCGGGCGAGCCGATCCCGATGGCCGGGATCCCCCACCATGCGGTGGAAAACTACCTCGCGAAGCTGGTGAATCAGGGCGAGTCGGTGGCGATTTGCGAGCAGATTGGCGATCCGGCCACCACCAAAGGGCCGGTCGAACGGAAAGTCGTGCGCATCGTCACGCCCGGCACCATCAGCGATGAAGCGCTGCTGCAGGAGCGTCAGGATAATCTGCTGGCCGCCATCTGGCAGGACAGCAAAGGCTTCGGCTATGCGACGCTGGATATCAGCTCCGGGCGTTTTCGTCTCAGCGAGCCGGCCGATCGCGAAACCATGGCGGCAGAACTGCAGCGCACAAACCCGGCAGAGCTGCTGTATGCCGAAGATTTTGCCGAAGCGGCGCTGATTGAAGGCCGCCGCGGCCTGCGCCGCCGTCCGCTGTGGGAGTTTGAAATCGACACCGCGCGCCAGCAGCTGAACTTACAGTTCGGCACCCGCGACCTGGTGGGCTTCGGGGTTGAGAACGCCCCGCGCGGCCTGTGCGCGGCGGGCTGCCTGCTGCAGTACGTCAAGGATACCCAGCGTACCTCCCTGCCGCATATCCGCTCGATTACCATGGAGCGCGAGCAGGACAGCATCATCATGGATGCCGCCACCCGCCGTAACCTTGAGATCACCCAGAACCTGGCCGGCGGCACTGACAATACCCTCGCCTCGGTGCTCGACTGCACCGTCACCCCGATGGGCAGCCGGATGCTTAAGCGCTGGCTGCATATGCCAATCCGCAACAGCGCGGTGCTGATCGAGCGCCAGCAGACCATCGGCGCCCTGCAGGAGCGCTATAGCGAACTGCAGCCGGTGCTGCGTCAGGTCGGCGATCTCGAACGTATTCTGGCGCGCCTGGCGCTGCGCACCGCGCGGCCGCGCGATTTAGCCCGCATGCGCCACGCCTTCCAGCAGCTGCCGGCGCTGCGCGACATGCTGGCCGAGGTCCCCTGCGCTCCGGTGCAGCAGCTGCGCGATAAAATGGGCGAGTTCGCCGAGCTGCGCGAGCTGCTGGAAAAGGCTATTATCGACGCGCCGCCAGTGCTGGTGCGCGACGGCGGCGTGATTGCCCCGGGCTATAACGAAGAGCTCGACGAGTGGCGCGCGCTGGCCGATGGCGCCACGGACTACCTCGATAAGCTGGAGGTTCGCGAACGCGAACGGCTGGGGCTGGATACGCTGAAAGTGGGCTACAACGCGGTCCACGGCTACTACATCCAGATCAGCCGCGGCCAGAGCCAGCACGCGCCGATTCACTACGTCCGTCGCCAGACGCTAAAAAACGCCGAGCGCTACATTATTCCTGAGCTCAAGGAGTATGAAGATAAGGTGCTGACCTCGAAGGGCAAGGCGCTGGCGCTGGAGAAACAGCTCTACGACCGCCTGTTTGATATGCTGCTGCCGCATCTCGCCGACCTGCTGCAGAGCGCGAGCGCGCTGGCGGAGCTGGACGTGCTGATTAACCTCGCCGAGCGCGCCGAAACCCTCAACTACTGCTGCCCGACCTTTAGCGATAAGCCGGGCATCCGCATCGTCGAAGGCCGCCACCCGGTGGTGGAGCAGGTGCTAAAAGAGCCGTTCATCGCCAACCCGCTCACCCTATCGCCGCAGCGGCGGATGCTGATTATTACCGGTCCGAATATGGGCGGTAAAAGTACCTATATGCGCCAGACCGCGCTGATTGCGCTGCTGGCCTGGATCGGCAGCTACGTTCCGGCGCAAAAGGTCGACATCGGCCCTATCGACCGCATCTTTACGCGCGTCGGCGCGGCGGACGATCTGGCAAGCGGACGCTCAACCTTTATGGTCGAGATGACCGAAACCGCCAATATTCTGCATAACGCCACCGAGCACAGCCTGGTGCTGATGGACGAAATTGGCCGCGGTACCTCAACCTACGACGGGCTGTCGCTGGCGTGGGCCTGCGCCGAGAGCCTGGCAAATAAGATAAAAGCGCTGACCCTGTTTGCCACCCACTACTTCGAGCTCACCCAGTTGCCGGAGAAAATGGAAGGAGTGGCTAACGTCCATCTGGACGCGCTGGAGCACGGCGACACCATCGCCTTTATGCACAGCGTTCAGGACGGCGCGGCGAGCAAAAGCTACGGCCTGGCGGTGGCGGCGCTGGCGGGGGTGCCAAAAGAGGTGATCAAGCGCGCGCGCCAGAAGCTGCGCGAGCTGGAGAGCATTTCGCCCAACGCCGCGGCGACCCAGGTTGACGGCACGCAGATGTCGCTGCTGTCGGCGCCGGAGGAGACCTCCCCGGCTCTCGAAGCGCTGGAGCATCTTGACCCCGATACGCTGACGCCGCGCCAGGCGCTGGAGTGGATCTATCGGCTGAAAAGCCTGGCGTAATCCTCTTATCCTCTGAACGTCACTCCCGGGCGACACTGCTGTGCCCGGGAGTGAACCGCAGAAGTGGCCCAAGAAGTAGCCAAAGAAACCGGTATGTTACCCCACCCGCTGACGTAAAAAATCGATAAACGCCCGCACCCGGGTCGGCACGTGCCGCGCATCCGGATAGACCGCATAGACCCCCTGCGGCGGAAAGCTAAGTTCCGGCAGCAGATGAACCAAACGCCCCTCAGCCAGCGCTGAGGCCACCAGCCACTCCGGCAGCAGCGCCACGCCGCTGCCGGCCAGGGCGAAGGCCATCAGCGCGTTGGCGCTATCCGCCGACAGCCGCGGGGGCTTTTTAATTTCAAAGTCGATAGCCTTGCGGTCCCGACCGCTGAGCTGCCAGCGCAGCGGAGTTTGCAGGCGCTCGTGAATAATCCACTCGGCCTGGGCCAGCTGTTCAAGGGTTGTCAGCGGATGCTGCGCCAGCCACGCGGGTGCGGCAACGGGCAGGATCGCAAAACGCGAGATCAGCGCCGCGCGGTAGCGCGAGTCCGCCAGCGTCCCGAGACGAATGGCGACATCAAAGCGTTCGGAGATTAAATCGGCGTGGTGCGAGGACGAAACGTGGCGCACGCGCAGCGCCGGATGCAGCTGGCTAAATTCGGCCAGGGCGGGAACGATCGCCCGCGTCCCGTACTCCGGGGTGGTGGTGATGCGCAGCTCGCCGCTCAACCCGGCGTGGCTGGCCCGCACCTCATCCTGGAGATTTTCCGCCGCCTGCAGCAGCCCGACGCCGCGCTGATAGAACACCGTCCCCGCGTCCGTCAGGGTCAGCCGCCGCGTGGAGCGTAAAAGCAGCGTCACGCCAAGCTCGCTCTCCAGCTGCCGCACGTTAAAGCTCACCACCGCCTTGGTCTGGGCCAGAGCGACCGCGGCCGCGGTAAAACTTCCGCAGTCCACCACCGCCACAAACATCGCCATACGTTGCAGATTCAGCATGCTAATTCAGCTTATTGTCAAAAATTATCAGACAGTATATCCCGCTTCGCCGCGTTTATCCCCGCGACGTCGGGGTTTAGAGTAGCGACCTTCTTTACCGGAGATCGCCATGACGTATCGCAGCAAGGTTGCCACCGTTTTTCTGCTCGGTTTTTTTCTCGACTTAATCAATATGTTCATCGCCAGCGTTGCCTTTCCCGACATGAGCCGGGCGCTTAACGCTTCCGTCGGCGAACTCACCTGGGTCAGCAACGGCTATATCGCCGGGCTCACGCTGGTGATCCCCTTCAGCGCCTGGCTTGCACAGCGATTTGGCGCCCGCCGCGTTTTTCTGCTGTCGCTGCTGCTGTTCAGCGCGGCGGCGCTGGGAGCCGGAATGGCGGATTCGCTGAGCGCGCTGATTTTCTGGCGCGCGCTGCAGGGGATGGGCGGCGGACTATTAATTCCCGTTGGTCAGGCGATGACCTGGCAGTACTTTCAGAGCCACGAGCGGGCAAAGCTCTCCGCCGCGGTGATGCTGGTCGGGCTGCTGGCGCCCGCCTGCTCTTCGGCTCTTGGCGGGCTGCTGGTACAGACCTTCAGCTGGCGCTGGGTCTTCTTTGCCAGCCTGCCCGTCGCTTTTCTGACGCTTGTCCTGGCCGCCTGCTGGCTTGAGAAAGAGGCGAAGGCGACGCGTCCAAGGCGCTTTTTTCACCTGCCGCTGCTGGCCGACCCGCTGCTGCGCTTCGCGATGCTGATTTACCTCTGCGTTCCCGGCACGTTTATTGGCATCAACGTCGTCGGCCTGTTTTACCTGCAAACCCTCACCGGCATGTCGCCCTCCGCCGTCGGGTCGCTGATGCTGCCGTGGTCGCTGGCATCGTTTGTGGCGATTACGCTGACCGGCAGATACTACAATCGCTTCGGCCCCCGGCCGTTTATTATCAGCGGATGCCTGCTCCAGACGGCGGGGATCCTGCTGCTGATCGGCGTAGGCCCGCAGACTCCGGCGATCGCCCTGATAAGCGCCTTCACCCTGATGGGCGCGGGCGGCAGCCTGTGCAGCAGCACGGCGCAAAGCAGCGCCTTTTTGAATATCGCCAATCACCACCTGCCGGACGCCAGCGCGCTGTGGAATATCAACCGCCAGCTCAGCTTTTTAGCCGGCGCGGCGCTGCTGGCGACGCTGCTCAGCGTCCTGCTCCACCACTACCCCACCGCGCTGGCATGGCGCGGAGTGTTTATTACCGCGGCCGGGGTAACCCTTATCCCCCTGCTGAGCTGCCTGCGATTCGACAACCGGGCGCTGGTCCTGCGCCTGCATAGCAAAATGGAGAAGAAATGAGCGCATATTTTGAGGAAGTTCTTGATGCCCACGTGGTTATTGCAAGCTGGTTAGGCCGCAAGGAAGGGAGCGCGGAGGCGTTAATGGCGCGTTTTACCCCGGATTTTACGCTGCTCACCACCGGTGGCGCCCGTATGGACCATCCCACGGTCAGCGATTTTTTCCAGCAGGCCGGCGGCAGCCGCGCGGGCCTGACCATCGCCATTGATAGCCTCACAGAGCTTGCCCGCTGGCACGACGGCGCGGCGGTTCTCTATCGGGAAACGCAGACCCTTCCCGGACAGGCGCCGACGGTGCGCTGGTCAACGGTGGTGTTCAGGCAGGAGGATGAGCGGATTTTGTGGCGCCACCTGCAGGAGACCTGGCAGGGGTAGAGTAAGGCAGGCCAGAAAAGGAAAAGGCCCAATCGAAGGATCGGGCCTTTTTTAAGAAAAATGTCTTATTCGCGGAATAGCGCTTCGATGTTCAGCCCCTGACCCTGCAGGATTTCCCGCAGGCGGCGCAGGCCTTCAACCTGGATCTGACGCACGCGTTCGCGGGTCAGGCCAATTTCACGACCTACATCTTCAAGCGTAGCGGCTTCATAGCCCAGCAGGCCAAAACGACGCGCCAGGACTTCACGCTGCTTGGCGTTCAGTTCGAACAGCCATTTGACGATGCTTTGTTTCATATCATCGTCCTGCGTGGTGTCTTCCGGGCCGTTATCTTTTTCATCGGCCAGAATATCCAGCAGCGCTTTTTCCGAATCACCGCCCAGCGGCGTATCCACCGAGGTGATGCGCTCGTTCAGACGCAGCATACGGCTAACGTCATCAACCGGCTTATCCAGCTGTTCGGCAATCTCTTCCGCACTCGGCTCGTGGTCCAGCTTATGGGACAACTCGCGCGCGGTACGCAGATAGACGTTCAGCTCTTTAACAATATGGATAGGTAAACGAATGGTACGGGTTTGGTTCATAATCGCCCGTTCAATCGTTTGACGAATCCACCAGGTTGCATAAGTTGAAAAACGGAACCCACGTTCCGGGTCAAACTTTTCAACCGCGCGGATCAGCCCCAGGTTGCCCTCTTCAATCAGATCCAGCAGCGCCAGACCACGATTGCTATAACGACGGGCAATTTTTACCACCAGACGCAGGTTACTTTCTATCATCCGGCGGCGTGAAGCGACATCACCACGCAACGCGCGTCGGGCGAAGTAGACCTCTTCTTCAGCCGTCAGCAGCGGGGAATAACCAATCTCACCAAGATAGAGCTGTGTCGCATCAAGCACGCGTTGCGTTGCGCCTTGCGACAGGAGATCCTCCTCGGCCAGATCGTTATCACTGGGTTCCTCTTCTACTAAGGCTTTCTCGTCGAAAACCTCAACTCCGTTCTCATCAAATTCCGCGTCTTCATTTAAATCATGAACTTTCAGCGTATTCTGACTCATAAAGATGGCTCCTACCCGTGATCCCTGAGCAAAGCACCTTCGCTAAATATCATTCAAACGTCGCCAGGACAGCTTTTTAGCCCCAATGCAGAGCGGCATTGACCGCCCCGGCGCCTTTTAACTGACGTTATGCTTATGCGTACTTCGCCAAATTATCGCTGCGGTAAATACTGCAGCGGGTTGACGGATTTCCCCTTGTAACGAATTTCAAAATGTAATCTTGTCGAGCTGGTTCCGGTGCTACCCATGGTAGCGATTTTCTGCCCCGCTTTAATTTCCTGTTGCTCCCGGACCAGCATGGTATCGTTATGAGCGTAGGCACTCAGGTAATCATCGTTGTGTTTGATGATAATAAGATTACCGTAACCGCGCAGTGCGTTACCGGCATAGACGACGCGTCCATCAGCGGTCGCGACGATAGCCTGTCCTTTACTGCCTGCAATGTCGATGCCTTTATTACCGCCCTCGGCGCCGCTAAAGTTCTCGATAACCTTGCCATCAGTCGGCCAGCGCCATGAAGAGATCGGCGAACTGGTTGACGTGCTGCTTGCAGTCGGTTGGTTGCTGCTGATAGCTGGAGCCGTAACCGGCGCAACGACTGTCGTTGCTGGCTTATTATTCGGCAACATCTTAGTAGCATTCTGTTCACCTGAGGATTCAGAATACGTAATAGTTGGTTGCGACGCAACCACTGCGGTTGATTTTTGTGCAGGATGTGCGGCCGCCGTCGCACCTCCGCTTGCCTGAGCGCTGGCCTGAGCAACGGCGTTATCGCCGGTGATTGGCTGGCCCGCGGAGTTGCCGACCTGCAGCGTCTGGCCGACGTTCAGGCCGTACGGTGCCGGGATATTATTACGCTCAGCAAGGTCGCGGAAATCGTTGCCTGTCACCCAGGCAATATAGAACAGCGTGTCGCCGCGTTTGACGGTGTAGCTGCTGCCGCCGGTATAGCTGCCTTTCGGAATATCGCCATATTTGCGGTTATAAACGATCTTGCCGTTCATGGTCTGCACCGGCTGCTGGGCTACCGGCTGCTGGGCCATCGGCTGAATTTGGGTCGGCTGGGTCTGAACCGGCTGCGCCTGAGGCACGGCGGTGGATCCCGTTTTAGCCGGCGGGGTAATCAGCATCCCGGAGCTGGTCCCGGAGGAGGAAGCTCCTCCCGCCGAACTGACCGGTGCAGGCGGATTATTCGTGTTTGTACAGCCTGCCAGCCACAGCGAAACCAGCGATAGTGCCGCAATACGGCTTAAGGTAAATTTTGGGCTTCCCGCGCTCATTTATCCCCCAGGAATAGGTTAACTACCAATATCTTGCTTACCGGGCAACGCCCGGCCAGGACACTGAAAATGTGTCCACCCTACGCCTAAAATCAGGCAAAAAAAACCTGGAATAATCCGGGTCTCACGCCAGCTCCCCTTGTACCAGAGGAACGAAGCGAACGGCTTCGACGGTATCAATAACAAACTCATTACCGCGACGACGGATCCGTTTCAGAAACTGATGCTCTTCACCTACCGGTAAAACCAGCACGCCACCTTCATCCAGCTGCGCCAGCAGGGCCGGCGGAATTTCCGGCGGCGCGGCGGTGACGATAATCGCATCAAAAGGTGCTCGCGCCTTCCAACCCTGCCATCCATCGCCATGACGGGTTGAAACATTATGTAAATCAAGTTGTTTGAGGCGACGCCTCGCCTGCCACTGCAGGCTCTTAATACGCTCGACCGAACAGACGTGATGCACCAGTTGCGCCAGGATCGCCGTCTGATAGCCCGAGCCGGTGCCAATTTCCAGCACCCGTGACTCCGGCGTCAGCGTCAGAAGCTCCGTCATCCGCGCCACCATGTAGGGCTGCGAAATGGTTTGCCCCTGACCAATCGGCAGCGCGGTGTTTTCCCACGCCTTATGTTCGAAGGCCTCATCGACAAACTTTTCCCGCGGCACCAGCGAAATCGCTTCGAGCACGCGCTCGTCAACGATGCCCTGAGTGCGGAGCTGATTCAGCAGGCTTTCAACACGTTTGCTTACCATTGGCTGTCTACTCCGACGCGATCGAGCCAGTCGGTGACCACTTCATGGGCCTGGTGGGCGGTTAAATCAACGTGCAGCGGCGTCACCGAAACGTAGCCTTCATCTACCGCCGCAAAGTCGGTATCGGGCCCGGCATCGTGCTTCTCGCCCGGCGGGCCAATCCAGTACAGGGTATTGCCGCGCGGATCTTTTTGCGGGATAACCTGATCGGCCGGATGGCGGCTGCCGCAGCGGGTCACGCGGATGCCTTTAATCTGCTCAAGGGGCAGATCGGGGACGTTGATATTGAGAATGCGCCCGGTGCGCAGCGGCTCGCGGCTGAGCGCGCGCAGAATGGTGCAGGTGATGGCCGCCGCGGTGGCGTAATGCTGATGGCCGTTTAGCGAAACGGCCAGCGCCGGAAAGCCAAGGTGGCGGCCTTCCATCGCGGCAGCAACGGTACCGGAATAGATAACGTCATCGCCAAGATTCGGCCCGGCGTTGATACCGGAGACCACGATATCCGGGCGAGGGCGCATCAGGGCGTTAACGCCGAGATAGACGCAGTCCGTGGGCGTGCCCATCTGGACGGCGATATCGCCATTGTCAAAGGTGAAGGTACGTAGTGAAGACTCCAGCGTCAGGGAGTTCGATGCGCCGCTGCGGTTACGATCGGGTGCGACAACCTGGACCTCAGCGAATTCCCGTAAGGCCTTCGCCAGGGTCTGAATGCCCGGCGCATGAATCCCGTCATCGTTACTCAGCAATATTCGCATAGTCACCCGTTGTATTGATAAGTTCCCTTACCACGCTGGTGGCGAAGCTGCCCGCTGGCAGCCAGAAACGCAGTTCAACGGTGACGTCATCCCACCAGTTCCAGCGCATCTGCTGCGGGTAGAGCAGCATCGCCCGGCGTGCCGCCTCTACTTTTTCACGCACCAGCAGCGCCTGGAGCTGCGTCTCTTCGGCCACCGCCGCCTGCTCGGCGGCCAGCGCATCGCGTTGGCTGCCCCAGTCGCCGCTACCCGGCAGCGCAGCGGTAATCAGCAGCTCGCGGTTATCAACCCGCCCCTGCAGTTCCGCCAGCTCTTCAGGCGCAGCGACAAACCAGCTGCCGCGCCCCGCTAATTGTAGCGCATCGCCATCAACAACCTGATTAAATTCTGTTTTTTTTAATCTAATACTGACCTGCTGATTAAACAAGCCGCTACGCGCCGCCGAGAGCCAAAAACTGCGTTTATTTCGATCGCGTACCGGGGCTCCGCTCTCTGCCCAGCGCAGCGCGCCCAGCAGGTTGCTGCCGCCAATTCCAAAACGCTGCGCGCCAAAATAGTTCGGCACGCCGCCGGCAGCGATGGCCTGCAGGCGCTGCTCGACATCATCGCGGTGGCTGACTTCGCGCAGGATCAGGGTGAACTGGTTGCCCTTCAGCGCCCCAAGGCGCAGCTTGCGCTTATGGCGCGCGTACTCCAGCACCTGGCAGCCTTCGAGCTGAAACTTGCTGAGGTCAGGCATCTCTTTACCCGGCACCCGGGCGCAGAGCCACTGTTCGGTTACCGCGTGCTTGTCCTTCTGCCCGGCAAAGCTGACTTCCCGGGCATGGATTTTAAGAAATTTTGCCAGCGCGTCCGCAACAAAGCGCGTGTTGCACTCCTTTTTGAGGATCCGCACCAGCACGTGCTCGCCTTCGCCATCGGGCTCAAAGCCGAGGTCTTCTACCACCACGAAGTCTTCCGGGCTGGCTTTCAGCAGCCCCTGCCCCTGCGGTTTACCGTGCAGCCAGGTGAGTTCGTTGAAGGCGATCATTGCGCCGCCTTACGCAGCAGCGCCACCGCTTCACAGGCAATGCCTTCGCCGCGCCCGGTAAAGCCGAGCTTTTCGGTGGTCGTCGCCTTCACGTTGACGTCGTCCATATGGCAGCCAAGATCTTCGGCGATGAAAACGCGCATCTGCGGAATATGCGGCAGCATTTTCGGCGCCTGGGCAATGATGGTGACGTCGACGTTGCCGAGGGTATAGCCTTTCGCCTTAATCCGGCGCCAGGCTTCGCGCAGCAGCGCGCGGCTGTCGGCGCCTTTGAAGGCCGGATCGGTGTCAGGGAACAGCTTACCGATGTCCCCCAGCGCCGCCGCGCCCAGCAGGGCATCGGTTAGCGCATGCAGCGCCACGTCGCCATCGGAGTGGGCCAGCAGCCCCTTCTCGTAAGGAACGCGCACCCCGCCAATAATGATTGGGCCTTCACCGCCAAAAGCGTGTACGTCAAAACCATGTCCAATTCGCATTAAGCCTTCTCCTGGTGTCGGGAACGGGTAAGGTAAAATTCTGCCAGCGCCAGGTCTTCCGGGCGCGTCACTTTAATATTATCAGCGCGTCCGGCTACCAGTTCGGGATGGAAGCCGCAGTACTCCAGCGCCGACGCTTCGTCGGTGATGGTTGCGCCTTCGTTGAGCGCACGCGTCAGGCAGTTAAAGAGTAATTCACGCGGGAAAAACTGCGGCGTCAGCGCATGCCACAGGTCGTTGCGATCGACGGTATGGGCAATGGCGACCTTGCCGGGTTCAGCGCGCTTCATGGTATCGCGAACCGGTGCCGCCAGGATGCCGCCAACGCGGCTGGTTTCGCGCAGCGCCAGCAGGCGGGTGAGATCGTCCTGATGCAGGCACGGGCGCGCGGCGTCATGCACCAGCACCCACTGCGCATCGGGCAGCGCCTGCAGGCCAGCAAGAACGGAGTCGGCGCGTTCGCTGCCGCCGTCAACGACGGTAATCTGCGGGTGGGAAGCCAACGGCAGTTGGCTAAAGCGGACATCGCCGGGGCTGACGGCAATCACCACGCGCTGGACGCAGGCGTTGGTCAGCAGCGCGGCGACCGCGTGTTCGAGAATCGTTTTGTTACCGATTGAGAGATATTGTTTCGGGCATTCCGTTTGCATACGACGGCCAAAACCGGCCGCCGGCACCACGGCGCAAACGCCCGGAAAAGTGGCTGCCATGTCGTAATCCTGGGCTTATTTATCGATTATTCTGCGCCGAACCCTGATTGCGCTTAGACGCATCCGGGACCAGACGATAAAACGTTTCACCCGGGCGGGTCATACTTAGCTCGTTGCGCGCGCGTTCTTCGATAGCTTCCTGACCGCCGTTGAGGTCGTCGATTTCCGCAAACAGCTGATCGTTGCGCGCTTTTAGTTTACCGTTAGTGTCCTGCTGAGCGGAGACATCGTCATTAACCCGACTATAGTCATGCAGACCATTTTTGCCGAACCACAGCGAGTACTGTAGCCAGACCAGCAAAGCCAATAATAGCAGCGTTAATTTACCCATCCTGCCCCCTGAAAAACGGCATCATCATCCGATAACTCGCCCGAGCGTTTTACTCCGACGCGCGGACGATGCCGCGTAACGCGGGGACTGTACCACATTTTTGTCGTCGATACCCAGGCTTGATTCATACGCCAAAAGGACTATCCCAGCAGCCAGAGAAACAGCAGGCCGAACATCAGTCCGATAGTCAAAATCGTCGCGCAGGAGCTATAGAGGAGTTTACCATTCAACAGCGAATGCAGCGCAATACCGACCACCACGGCGACCGGCATCAGTGCAAGGAAGAACGGCCAGGTGTAGAGAAGGAAAAACAGCGTGTTGCTGCCATAGATGAGGAAGGGGATACCCAGCGCCAGCAGCCACGAGATAAATCCCACGGCGGCGCCTGACAAAGACCAGGTGGTCTCGTCATTCGCCACCGGAGGTGGTTCTGAACGAATCATACTGAGGTTCTGGGTATTACGCATATCGAATCCTGTTCACCGGGCGACCAGCATCTCAGTGCCGCCACCGTTTCAGGATCTGATAATATCTCGCTGTCTGAGCAGGTCTAATAGTTGGTGCACCAAATTTGTTACCAATTGTTCACCATCCAGATGAATTTCCGCCTTTTCCGGCGCTTCATACACGGAGTCAATCCCGGTGAAATTGCGTAATTCGCCGGCGCGCGCCTTCTTGTATAGCCCTTTCGGATCTCGCGCCTCGCAGATGGCCAGCGGCGTATCGACGAACACTTCGATAAAGCGCCCTTCCCCCAGCCGCTCGCGCACCGTCTGCCGTTCGGCGCGGTGCGGGGAGATAAAGGCCGTCAGGACCACCAGTCCGGCCTCAACCATCAGCTTAGCCACTTCACCCACGCGGCGAATGTTCTCTTTGCGATCGTCGTCGCTAAATCCCAGGTCGCTGCACAGGCCGTGGCGAACGTTATCGCCGTCCAGCAGATAGGTGCTGACACCGGCCTGCTGAAGCGCCTCCTCCAGCGCGCCGGCAACGGTCGATTTACCGGAGCCGGAGAGCCCGGTAAACCACAGCACCACGCCGCGATGGCCGTGGCGCTGCTCGCGCTGCTGCTGAGTGACCGGATGGGCATGCCAGACGACGTTTTCGTCATGCTGCGCCATTACTTGCCTCCCAGCAGATCGCGAGCGTCCCAGTGCGGGAAATGCTTACGGATAAGCTGGTTCAGCTCCAGCTCAAACGCGCTGAACGACGAAGCGGACGCCTGAGCGTGCTCCTGCGGTTCGCGCACCATGCCGGCACCGACGGTCACGTTCGACAGGCGGTCGATAAAAATAAGCCCCCCGGTCACCGGGTTGTTTTGGTATTTGTCCAGCACCAGCGGCTCGTCAAAGGTCAAATCCACAAGGCCGATGCCGTTGAGCGGCAGCGATTCCACTTCTCGCTGGGTCAGATTGTTAATATCAACCTGGTAGCGAATGCCGTCCACGCGGGCGCGGGTTTTCTTGCCGGCAATTTTGATATCAAAGCTCTGGCCCGGAGAGAGCGCCTGTTCAGCCATCCACACCACGTCAATGCTGGCGCTCTGCACGGCCGGCAGGGATACCTGCGCATCGACCAGCAGGTCGCCGCGGCTGATATCAATCTCATCCTTCAGCACGATGGTGATCGCTTCCCCGGCACCGGCTTCCAGCAGGTCGCCGTCAAAGGTCACGATGCGCGCGACGCTGGATTCCACGCCCGACGGCAGCACCTTCAGACGCTGGCCGACCGTCACTTTGCCGGAGGCTACGGTACCGGAGAAGCCGCGGAAATCGAGGTTGGGACGGTTAACAAACTGCACCGGGAAACGCAGCGGCTGGCTTTCGACCGGGTGATGGATCTCTACGGTTTCCAGCACTTCCAACAGCGTCGGACCGCTGTACCAGCCCATCTTGTCGCTCTGGCTGGCAACGTTGTCCCCTTCCAGGGCGGAAAGCGGCACGAAGCGAATATCGAGGTCGCCAGGCAACTGCCCGGCAAAGGTCAGATACTCTTCGCGAATCTGATTGAAGCGCTCTTCGCTGAACGCCACGAGGTCCATTTTATTCACCGCCACCACCAGGTTTTTAATCCCCAGCAGCGTCGAAATAAAGCTGTGACGACGGGTCTGATCCAGCACGCCTTTGCGCGCGTCAATCAGCAGGATCGCCAGATCGCAGGTCGAGGCGCCGGTCGCCATATTGCGGGTGTACTGCTCGTGCCCCGGCGTATCGGCAATAATAAACTTGCGCTTTTCGGTAGAGAAATAGCGGTAGGCCACGTCGATAGTGATGCCCTGCTCGCGCTCCGCCTGCAGGCCATCCACCAGCAGCGCCAGATCCAGCTTCTCGCCCTGGGTTCCGTGACGCTTGCTATCGTTGTGCAGCGATGAGAGCTGATCTTCATAGATCTGGCGGGTATCGTGCAGCAGGCGACCAATCAGCGTGCTTTTGCCGTCATCGACGCTGCCGCAGGTCAGGAAACGCAGCAGGCTTTTGTTCTGCTGCGCGTGCAGGTAGGCTTCAACGCCGCCTTCATCAGCAATTTGTTGTGCAATTGTCGTATTCATGGCGGCTCCTTAGAAATACCCCTGACGTTTCTTCAGCTCCATCGAGCCGGCCTGATCGCGGTCAATCATGCGACCCTGACGTTCGCTGGTCGTGGAGACCAGCATCTCTTCAATAATTTCCGGCAGCGTTTGCGCGTTGGACTCCACCGCGCCGGTCAGCGGCCAGCAGCCGAGGGTACGAAAACGCACCATCTGCTGTTTAATAACCTCACCCGGCTGCAGGTCGATGCGGTCGTCATCGATCATCATCAGCATGCCGTCACGCTCGAGAACCGGGCGCTCTGCCGCCAGGTACAGCGGTACGATTTCGATATTTTCCAGATAGATGTACTGCCAGATATCCAGCTCGGTCCAGTTAGAGAGCGGGAACACGCGGATGCTTTCGCCTTTGTTAATCTGGCCGTTGTAGTTGTGCCATAGCTCCGGGCGCTGGTTTTTCGGATCCCAGCGGTGGAAGCGGTCGCGGAACGAGTAGATACGCTCTTTGGCGCGAGACTTTTCTTCATCGCGGCGGGCACCGCCGAACGCGGCGTCGAAGCCGTATTTGTTCAGCGCCTGCTTGAGACCTTCGGTCTTCATGATATCGGTATGCTTGGCGCTGCCGTGGACAAACGGGTTGATGCCCATCGCCACCCCTTCCGGGTTTTTGTGCACCAGCAGCTCGCAGCCGTAGGCCTTCGCGGTACGGTCACGGAACTCGTACATCTCACGGAATTTCCAGCCGGTATCAACGTGCAGCAGCGGGAACGGCAGGGTTCCCGGATAAAACGCTTTACGCGCCAGGTGCAGCATCACGCTGGAATCTTTGCCGATGGAGTACATCATCACCGGATTTGAAAATTCGGCGGCCACCTCGCGAATGATATGGATGCTTTCCGCCTCCAGTTGTCGCAGGTGAGTGAGTCGTTTTTGGTCCATTACCGTTCCTTATAAGGCCTGTTGCACCGGGCCTAAGCCAGATTGACCACAGAAGAGTCAAAGCCCTCTGCGTTCGTTGTGTGTTGAAACCAGGCGAGCTGCTGATGGAGCTGCACCACTTCACCCACCACCAGCAGGGCCGGCATTGGGGCATCTTTCGCCAGGTGTTCCAGTTGTTCTAACGTGCCGGTCGTCGTTTGCTGATCGGCGCGCGTACCGCGGGAGATAACCGCCACCGGCGTGTTTCTGTCGCGCCCGTGGGCGATCAGCTGCGCGCTAATTTCTGCCGCCTTCATCGTGCCCATGTAGATAGCCAGCGTTTGCCGGCTCTGCGCCAGCAGCGCCCAGTCGAGCGCCGCGCTGTCCGCCTTGTAGTGGCCGGTGACGAAGGTCACGCTCTGCGCGTAATCGCGGTGGGTCAGCGGGATCCCGGCGTACGCCGTCGCGCCCGCTGCTGCGGTTACGCCGGGAACAACCTGAAACGATATCCCCGCCGCCGCTGCCGCCTGCAGCTCCTCGCCGCCGCGGCCGAAAATAAACGGATCGCCGCCCTTCAGGCGCACCACCGTTTTGCCCTCTTTCGCCGCCTCGACCAGCATCCGATTCGTCTCATGCTGCGGCACCGAATGCTCGCTGGCGCGTTTACCAACGCAGATCATCTCCGCATCGCGGCGTACCAGCTCGCGGATCTCCGGCGTCACCAGATGGTCGTAAAACACCACGTCCGCCCGCTGCACCGCCTGCAGGCCGCGCAGGGTAAGGAGTCCGGCATCACCCGGTCCGGCGCCGACAAGTATGATTTCACCCGACCGCTTTTCCGGCTGATGAAGCTCATCTTCCAGCGCCTTATCCGCAGCGGCTTTATTTCCGGCAATCATCAGGCTGGCAAAGCGGCCGTTGAAAACGCGCTCCCAGAAACGACGTCGCGCCGCGGTGGTGGTGAGATGCGTTTTAATATGATGCCGCCAGTAGCTTGCCGCTTCGGCAACGCGTCCGAGGTTGGTCGGCAGCAGGGCTTCAATTTTTTCGCGGATCAGCCGCGACAGTACCGGCGCCGATCCGCCGGAGAAAATCGCCACCAGCAGCGGCGAGCGATCGACAATGGAG
This sequence comes from Klebsiella sp. BIGb0132, assembly GCF_024810075.1. Taxonomy (NCBI): domain Bacteria; kingdom Pseudomonadati; phylum Pseudomonadota; class Gammaproteobacteria; order Enterobacterales; family Enterobacteriaceae; genus Klebsiella; species Klebsiella sp. BIGb0132. The sequence continues at coordinate 88,013 of NZ_JANUDW010000006.1, forward strand.
GGGAAGACCACCGAGCAAAGCGGCTGGTTATCCACCACGTTAACCAGGCGAAAGCGGGCGTTCGCCGCGGCGGAAACCCGCTGGTTCAGCGCGTCATCTTCGGTGGCGGCAATCACCAGGAAAACGTCGTCGATCTGCTGTTCCTGAAACTCCTGCGCGCGCCACGCGATCTCCTGGCGTTCGACCTGTTCAGCAAGCTCATCGGATAGCGCAGCGGCCACAACCTGCACCTTCGCCCCCGCCCGACGCAGAAACATTATCTTGCGCGCGGCAATCTCACCGCCGCCGATAACCAGCACCGGCCGCGCTTTTAATTCGGCAAATAAGGGCAAATAGTCCACGATGTAACAGCTCGCTTACAATCAGTCATAGTGCGACTATAGGGTGCCACTTAGAGCAAATGAAATTACGAAATGGAATGAGTTGTTACTCAAAGGAATAACGACCTGGGAAAGCTAAGATCAAAAAGTGCTTAACATGCGACTTTTCCGCTATTTAAGAGCAAATGAAATTGTTTAACCTCGGTCACAGTTTCATACTAAGCGGGTCAAATTGTTATGTTCCCGTAAGGACCCTCATATGTTTTCCGCGTTGTGCCGCCGCCTGCTTCCACTGGCGCTTGGCGCAGGTTTTGTCTTCTCCGCCCCGGCTTTTAGCGCTATGGGCGAAACCGCTAATACGCAGGCTCGTCATATCGCCACCGTTTTCCCCGGAAGAATGACCGGATCGCCAGCAGAGATGCTGTCGGCGGACTACCTGCGTCAGCAGTTCGCGCAGATGGGCTACCAGAGCGATATCCGCAGCTTTCATACCCGCTATATCTACACCACCAAAAACCAGCGGCAGAACTGGCAAAACGTTACCGGCAGCACGGTGATTGCCGCCCACGAGGGCAAGGCGCGCCAGCAGATAATCATCATGGCGCACCTCGATACCTACGCCCCGATGAGCGATAGCGACGTGGAAAAGAACCTCGGCGGCCTGACCCTGCAGGGGATCGACGACAACGCCCTTGGCCTTGGCGTGATGCTGGAGCTGGCCGAGCGTCTCAAGAACGTGCCTACCCATTACGGCATTCGCTTTATCGCGTCCAGCGGTGAAGAGGAGGGTCGCCTCGGGGCGCAGAATCTGCTGCAGCGGATGAGCGATGCGGAGAAGAAAAACACCCTGCTGGTGATCAACCTCGATAATCTGGTGGTCGGCGACAAGCTCTATTTTAATAGCGGCCGCAGCACGCCGGCATCGATTCGCAAGCTCACCCGCGACCGGGCGCTGGCCATCGCCCGTAGCAAAGGCGTTGCCGCCTTCAGCAACCCGGGGCTGAACCGCGACTATCCGCAGGGCACTGGCTGCTGTAACGACGCCAGCGTTTTTGATAGCGCCGGGATCCCGGTGCTGTCGGTGGAGGCCACCAACTGGTCGCTCGGTAAGAAAGATGGTTTCCAGCAGCGGGCAAAATCACCCACCTTCCCTGACGGCTCCAGCTGGCACAGCGTGCAGCTGGATAATCAGCAGCATATCGACAAGGCGCTGCCCGGCCGCATCGAGCGGCGCAGCCGCGACGTCGTCAAGGTGATGCTGCCGCTGGTGAAAGAGCTGGCGAAGGCCGATAAGCGCGGCTAGCCGGTATTTTGCTGGTCAGCCAGGAAGGGTCATATCCCCATTGGCGCGGGGAACACATTCTCTGCGCCATTTCGGTGATATCAGTTGTCGGTTTATCCCCGCTAAGGCGGGGAACACATGATTCCAAGCCAGACTTTAAAGTCCGTATCCGGTTTATCCCCGCTGGCGCGGGGAACACGGTCTGGTTGAGCACCTGGTCAACAACATGGACGGTTTATCCCCGCTGGCGCGGGGAACACTGCCACCTCGGGGATTGCGCTGCCAGTACCGACGGTTTATCCCCGCTGACGCGGGGAACACACAAATCGCCAGGATTTGGCGATCAGTTCATCCGGTTTATCCCCGCTGGCGCGGGGAACACATAACGAAACGCTGAATGCCGCGGGCTATGCGCGGTTTATCCCCGCTGGCACGGGGAACACCGGCGCTTGGCGTCGTTCAGATTCAGGCGACGCGGTTTATCCCCGCTGGCGCGGGGAACACAGGCTATTACTATGAACGAAAGGACATTAAGACGGTTTATCCCCGCTGGCGCGGGGAACACTCACCTCTTTGGTCTACACCAGATCTATGCTTCGGTTTATCCCCGCTGGCGCGGGGAACACTGCAGAATGGTCCCGATGTAGATCACATCAAACGGTTTATCCCCGCTGGTGCGGGGAACACTAACGCGCAACCACCGTGCCTGCATTTTCACGCGGTTTATCCCCGCTGGCGCGGGGAACACACTGGTATATGGCCCGAGAAACATTCGCCGGACGGTTTATCCCCGCTGGCGCGGGGAACACACATGAACCGTACCGTTGGCCAGGCTCTGGACCGGTTTATCCCCGCTGGCGCGGGGAACACTCAGCTGCCGAGCGAGGACAAACTGAAGCGGGCGGTTTATCCCCGCTGGCGCGGGGAACACACTTTGGCGATAAACTCGTCGAGGCCGCAATCCGGTTTATCCCCGCTGGCGCGGGGAACACTGGTATTTGGTACCGCTGCTCACGCGAACCATCGGTTTATCCCCGCTGGCGCGGGGAACACTGAACGACGCGCCGGTGATACGACCACGATCGCGGTTTATCCCCGCTGGCGCGGGGAGCACACAAACAACGCCCAGATGATCGCCCAGTTGCCCGGTTTATCCCCGCTGGCGCGGGGAACACGCGTCATTTTAAAAGCATGAGTGTATGGAGTGCGGTTTATCCCCGCTGGCGCGGGGAAAACGAGCAGTAAATTGCACGGTCTGGTCTGGGAAGCGGTTTATCCCCGCTGGCGCGGGGAACACGTTCGCGGCACCAACCTGAGCGAGAGCGAGGCCGGTTTATCCCCGCTGGCGCGGGGAACACTCGATCATCCCGATCTCTAACGGCGATGTGAGCGGTTTATCCCCGCTGGCGCGGGGAACACCGCAGTGCTTAGCTGCTGACGGGTAACCAGCACGGTTTATCCCCGCTGGCGCGGGGAACACCCCGCTGTCGATGAGGGAGAGAGCTCCGCGCTCGGTTTATCCCCGCTGGCGCGGGGAACACTAATCACCAGGCTGTGGCCTCAATGACATATCCGGTTTATCCCCGCTGGCGCGGGGAACACATGTACTGGTTGTCGAACATCTCGATCCCGTTCGGTTTATCCCCGCTGGCGCGGGGAACACAACGCGGCAGACGAGCACTAATATACCTGGTGCGGTTTATCCCCGCTGGCGCGGGGAACACTCGGATAAAGGAACACCATCTGTAAAATGACACGGTTTATCCCCGCTGGCGCGGGGAACACTTTTGCAATGCCGAGCTGATAGCTAACAACTGCGGTTTATCCCCGCTGGCGCGGGGAACACTCAACCCCATTCACCGCCGGCCGCAATATCGGCGGTTTATCCCCGCTGGCGCGGGGAACACAGTTCCAATAAATTTATGACATCCCTGCGTGCCGGTTTATCCCCGCTGGCGCGGGGAACACTGATGTAAGGTGGTAACACCCTCATCAATCTACGGTTTATCCCCGCTGGCGCGGGGAACACTGTCGCTGGCCTACAACATCGGCACTCGAGCGCGGTTTATCCCCGCTGGCGCGGGGAACACCATTCGTCATGGGCTTCCCGCCTTGCACAGACCGGTTTATCCCCGCTGGCGCGGGGAACACTGGTGATGCTGGCCGCCTGGCTGTCGATCTTCCGGTTTATCCCCGCTGGCGCGGGGAACACTCGCCGAACCGCAGCGGTTCGTGTCCCAGGTCCGGTTTATCCCCGCTGGCGCGGGGAACACGGCGGCAGGGCGGCGGCGGCCTCTTTACAGTGCGGTTTATCCCCGCTGGCGCGGGGAACACCCGGATTCCGCACCGGCATTGATGGGGAATGGCGGTTTATCCCCGCTGGCGCGGGGAACACATTATTTTCTGTATAAAACCCTTACGTTGTTCCGGTTTATCCCCGCTGGCGCGGGGAACACTCGACAACAACAACGAGAAGCTAAAACAGTTCCGGTTTATCCCCGCTGGCGCGGGGAACACCGTCTTTATTTCGAATAATCGTGGTCATTGTACGGTTTATCCCCGCTGGCGCGGGGAACACGAAATTGCTCAGCGCATTTAACAAGGGTGCGGGATTTGCCACTACCGAAACGGACAGTGATGCGGGCTACCCATGGTTAAGCCATCTATCTGCCACAGGGCTGACAGAAGAAGCGCTCACAACACGCCCGGAAGTTCAGCGCACCGTTATCGTTAGCTGGCTCCAGCAACATCGGGAAGCGCTGGAAATTATCTATCGTGCAGTCGAAGCCGGGCAATGCGTATGTTGGATCCGTAATACGGTTGATGAAGCACGCAAAGGTTATCAGCAGCTGTTGCATGAAAAGCGCATTCCTGAACAGGACCTGCTACTTTTCCACAGCCGCTTCGCCTTTACCGATCGTATTGCCATTGAGAATAAAACCCTCGGCTGGTTCGGCAAAGATGCACCCGTTTCAGCGCGGCGGGGGAAAGTATTGATCGCCACTCAGGTTGTCGAACAAAGTCTCGATCTGGATTTTGACTGGATGATCTCGGATCTGGCGCCAATAGATTTGTTGATCCAGCGCGCCGGTCGACTTCAGCGCCATATCCGCACTGCCGGTGGGGAACGCAAAGCGATACTGCCCGATGAACGTCAGCCACCGATACTGCATATTTTAGCGCCAGAATGGCAGGAACAGGCCGGGCAAGGTTGGCTGGGAAATGAGCTGCGAGGAACCGGCTTCGTTTATTCCGACCACGCCTGCCTATGGCGCACTCAGGCGCTGCTGCGTCAATATGGCGAAATCAGGATGCCGGAAAATGCCAGGGCATTGGTTGATGGCGTCTATGAACAGAAAATTCCTGCCCCAACCAGCTTACAGGCACTTTCTGACGTCGATTTCGGCAAGGTGCTGAGCCAACGTTCCGTCGCAACGCAAAACCTACTACGCCACGATATCGGCTACGATCGGGAGGCCAGCGATTTCTTATGGGATAAAGATCGGGAGTTTTCTACCCGTCTGGGCGAAGAGAGCGTTGATATCTACCTCGCCTGGCTGGATGAAGAAAATGAACTGCATCCTATCGTGATGGAGGGCGACTTCCGCTGGGAAATGAGCCGATTATCGGTACGTCGATCGTGGTGGAAAAAGAGATCGGCAGGATTTTTACTTCCCGGCGAGGAGGCGCTTGAACGATTTCGTAAGAAACAACATCGCCCGTCCGCGCAGGTGGTGCTGGTATCGTCAGAAGGTGAAGCGAGTTACTACAGTAAACGGGAGGGGCTAGCCAGTAATACCTCAGGGTAAAAGTCCTGCACCAATACTCCCGGAAGCGGCGCGATGCGCCGTCCGGGACTTTTCTCAACCCTCGTGCAGCCCGCACTCGCGCTTCAGGCCGAAGAAGCGCGTCTCTTCTTCCGCCATCCCCGGCTCCCATTTGCGGGTGGTGTGGGTATCCCCCACCGAGAGGTAACCCTGATCCCACAGCGGATGGTATTTCAGACCGTGCTTCTGCAGGTACTGATACACGGTGCGGTTATCCCAGTCGATAATCGGCAGCAGCTTAAATACCCCGCGCTGAATCGCCAGCACCGGCAGCGTTGCCCGGCTACCTGACTGCTCGCGGCGCAGGCCGGCAAACCAGGTACGAGTGTTTAGCTCCTGCAGGGCGCGGTTCATCGGCTCAACCTTGTTGATGTCATTGTATTTCTCAATGCCGTCAACGCCCTGCTCCCACAGCTTGCCGTAGCGGGCTTCCTGCCAGGCCGGGCTGGTCTGCGCCCGGTAAACCTTCAGGTTCAGCTGCAGCTTGTCGGTTAGCTCATCGATAAACTGATAGGTTTCCGGGAACAGGTAGCCGGTATCGGTAAGGATCACCGGAATATCCGGACGGATCTGGTTAACCAGATGCAGGCTAACCGCCGCCTGAATACCAAAGCTTGAAGAGAGTGCGTAGTCGCCGGGCAGGTTTTCCAGCGCCCACGCCACGCGTTCTTCGGCGCTGAGCTTCTCCAGCTGAGCGTTGGTTTCTGCCAGCTGCAGTACGCGTTCAACTTTCGGCAGTTCATTTAGCGCGTTGAGATCGAGTACGGACATAGTTACCTCGTTATTTTCCCTTCACCTTATCCCCTTCCCGTCAACGGAGAGGGGATCGTCAGGCGTGGATAAAGACCTTTATTCCCAGAAATCACGGGCTGGATCGAGCACCGGGCGCACGATACCCGCACGCACCGTAAAGTCGCCGAAGCCTTCACCCGCTTCGCGCTCTTTCGCCCAGCGCCCGACCAGTTCGTCAATCGAGTCGAGAATTTCCGACTCGGTAATATTTTCGCGATACATACGCGGAATACGCGTTCCGCTGCGGTTGCCGCCAAGGTGCAGGTTATAGCGGCCCGGCGCTTTACCGATCAGGCCAACTTCCGCCAGCAGGGCGCGGCCGCAGCCGTTCGGGCAGCCGGTCACGCGGGTGACGATATGCTCCTCGCCCACCCCGTACTTGCTCATCACGCCGTCCACCTTATCGATAAATGACGGCAGGAAGCGTTCCGCCTCGGCCATCGCCAGCGGGCAGGTTGGGAAGGAGACGCAGGCCATCGAGTTTTCACGCTGCGGGGTGACGCTATTCATCAACCCGTGATCGCGAGCCAGCTTCTCGATCTTCGCCTTCTGATCTTCCGGCACACCGGCAACGATCAGGTTTTGGTTGGCCGTGATGCGGAACTCGCCTTTATGGATCTTAGCAATCTTCAGCAGACCCGTTTTCAGCGGACGCCCCGGATAGTCAAGGATACGACCGTTTTCAATAAACAGCGTCAGGTACCAGTTATTATCGATACCTTTTACCCAGCCAATCCGATCGCCGCGACCGGTAAACTCGTAGGGGCGGATCGGCTCGAACTTAATGCCGGCACGGCGCTCAACTTCGGCTTTAAAGGTGTCAACGCCAACGCGTTCCAGGGTGTATTTCGTTTTTGCATTTTTGCGGTCGGTACGGTTGCCCCAGTCGCGCTGGGTCGTGACCACCGCTTCCGCCACGGCCAGAGTGTGCTCAAGCGGCAGGTAGCCGAATTCGCTGGCGGTGCGCGCATAGGTTTTCTTGTTGCCGTGCTCAATGGACAGACCGCCGCCCACCAGCAGGTTAAAGCCCACCAGCTTGCCGTTTTCGGCAATCGCCACGAAGTTCATATCGTTGGCGTGCAGATCGATATCGTTCTGCGGCGGGATAACCACGGTGGTTTTGAACTTACGCGGCAGATAGGTCTGGCCAAGGATCGGCTCTTCGTCGGTGGTGGCCACCTTCTTCTGATCGAGCCAGATCTCCGCGTAGGCGCGAGTGCGCGGCAGCAGGTGCTCGGAGATCTTTTTCGCCCACTCGTAGGCTTCAGCATGCAGCTGAGACTCGTTCGGGTTAGAGGTGCACAGCACGTTACGGTTCATATCGTTGGCCGTCGCCAGCGCGTCCAGCCCCACCGAGTGCAGCATCTGGTGCACCGGCTTGACGTTCTTCTTCAGAATGCCGTGGAACTGGAAGGTCTGACGGTTGGTCAGACGAATGCTGCCGTAGATGGTGTTATCGGCGGCAAACTTGTCAATCGCCTGCCACTGTTTGGTGGTGATCACCCCGCCCGGCAGGCGGCAGCGGAGCAGCATCGCGTGACGCGGCTCCAGCTTCTGCGCCGCGCGTTCGGCGCGGATGTCGCGGTCATCCTGCTGATACATGCCGTGAAAGCGGATCAGCAGGAAGTTATCGCCCCTAAAGCCGCCGGTAAGGGGGTCGTTTAAGTCTTCTGCGATGGTGCCGCGCAGGTAGTTGCTCTCTACCTTCATACGCTCGGCGTCGGTCAGTTTACCTTCGACCACCAGCGGTCCTGGATGTTTTTCGCTCATTAGTAGACATCTCGCTGATAACGGCGCTCAACGCGCAGCTCACTTAAAAATTCGTCCGCCGCTTCGGCGTCCATCGCGCCGAATTCGGCAATCACTTCCAGCAGCGTCCGCTCAACGTCTTTCGCCATGCGATTGGCGTCGCCGCAGACATAAATATGGGCACCGTCATTAATCCAGCGCCACAGTTCGGCCCCCTGCTCGCGCAGTCTGTCCTGAACGTAGACTTTTTGTTGTTGATCGCGGGACCAGGCCAGATCGATGCGGCTCAGTACGCCCTCTTTGACGTAGCTTTGCCATTCAACCTGGTAAAGGAAATCTTCCGTAAAGTGTGGGTTGCCGAAGAACAGCCAGTTCTTGCCCTCGGCGCCTTCCGCCGCGCGCTGCTGCATAAATGCGCGGAATGGTGCAATGCCGGTACCCGGGCCAATCATGATGACCGGCGTCTGCGGGTTCGCAGGCAGGCGGAAGTTATCATTGTGTTCGATAAAGACGCGGACTTCGCCATCTTCTTCCACGCGATCGGCGAGGAAGCTGGAAGCGCCGCCGGCGCGCGCGCGGCCTTCAATATCATAGCGCACCACGCCAACGGTCACGTGAACTTCGTTTTCCGTTTCCGCCTGCGACGAGGCAATCGAGTACAGGCGCGGCGTAAGCGGGCGCAGCAGGTCAATCAGCGCCTGGGCATCCAGCTGTGCCGGCGAGAAGCGCACCATATCGACGATCGGCGTGGTGGCCGCGTAGTGCTGCAGCTGCGCTTTATCGCCCACCAGCGGCAGCAGCGTTTCGCTGCGCGTTAGGGTGGCATAGTTCTCCACGATGTTGGCGGTGTTCACCGTCAGCTCAAAGTGCCACGTCAGCGCTTCGGCCAGCGGCAGCGTCTTACCGTCTACGCTCACCGGCTCGTCGCCCTTCAGCCACAGCAGTTCGGCCAGCTCGTTGACCAGCGCCGGATCGTTCTGATACCAGACGCCCAGCGCATCGCCGGGCTGATAGCGCAGGCCGGAGTCGCCAAGATCGATTTCAACGTGGCGCACGTCTTTTTCTGAATCACGCCCGGTGATTTTTTGGTTTACCGAAAGCGTCGCGGTCAGCGGCGCTTCTTTGGTATAGGGGCTGGTGTGAATGTCATTGACCGCGCCGCTTGTCGTCAGCTGAGCCGGCGTCGCCGCCGGCGCACGGGCTTTCAGCACCTCGACCACGCGGGTGCGCCATTCGGCCGCGGCGCCCTGATATTCAACGTCGGAGTCAACGCGATCGAGCAGACGTTCCCCGCCCAACTCCGCCAGTCTGCTGTCGAAGTCTTTACCCGACTGGCAGAAGAATTCGTAGGAGGTATCGCCCAGACCAAAGACCGCAAAGGCGGTGCCTTCGAGCTTCGGCGCTTTTTTCGAGAGCAGGAATTTATGCAGCGCGACGGCCTCTTCCGGCGGCTCACCTTCACCCTGGGTTGAGGTCACGACGATCAGCAGTTTTTCGGAGGCTATTTGTTTGAATTTATAGTCGCCTGCGTTAACCAGCTTGACGTTCAGCTGCGCTGCCTGAAGGTCGTCACGCAGCGCTTCGGCCACGCGGCGGGCGTTGCCGGTTTGCGAGGCGGAAAGCAGCGTAATGCTCGGGACTTCCGCAGCCTGGGCCGGAGCGGCAGCCACCGCGCCGGAATGCTGATTCAGCACGCCCCAAAAATAGCCGGAAACCCAGGCAAGCTGGGTCGGTGTGAAGTCTGTCGTGGCCGCCTGCAGGCGCGCCATTTGCTCCGGGTTGAGCGGGAGCAAATTGGAAGATGGGACCTGTGTCGTCATGCGTCGTTATGTTCCAGTAAGCAAAGCTGTTATTCGCACCCTGTCAGCGCGGCAAAAACAGAAGAGAATGTAAGGTTAACGGCGCAGATAGTAACAATTAAAGAAGGGATGGAAATAACAAATAACCAAATGGACTAACCTGTTTTACCTATAGTTATTAACAACAAAATCGATTAAATAACCACATGAAATATAAAGAGATAATATGCATCAGTTCGGTGAATGTGGCGATTTTCCGCTCAGGGCCGTTTTAGTTAATGCTAAAAAATGTACTTTCCGGTACCCTACGGCGGTTTTTTTGTCTTATTGAGAGTAAAAGATGTCCACCACCCTGTTTAAAGATTTTATCTTCGAAGCCGCCCACCACCTGCCCCACGTACCGGAAGGTCATAAGTGCGGTCGCCTGCACGGTCACTCTTTTATGGTGCGTCTGGAGATTACCGGCGAAGTCGATCCGCATACGGGTTGGATCATGGATTTTTCCGAGCTGAAGGCCGCCTTTAAGCCGACCTACGATCGCCTGGATCACTACTATCTGAACGATATTCCAGGGCTGGAAAACCCGACCAGCGAAGTGCTGTCACGCTGGATTTGGCAACAGGTTAAGCCCGTAGTGCCGCTGCTGAGCGCGGTGATGATTAAAGAGACCTGCACGGCGGGCTGCATCTATCGCGGCGAGTGATTAAAGCCTTTGTGTCGATGGTCAATATTCCTTAGATAACGCCATGTTAGCCTAGATGCTCTCGGTATCTGGGGCGCAATATGGCTGACGATTTTGATATTATTATCATCGGTGCAGGGATAGCTGGCACCGCCTGTGCTCTACGCTGCGCGCGGTCAGGACTTTCGGTCCTGCTGCTCGAACGCGGCGAACTTCCCGGCAGTAAAAATCTCTCCGGTGGGCGCCTGTACTGCCGCGCGCTCGCCGAACTTCTCCCTCATTTTCAACAATCCGCCCCGCTTGAGCGTCGTATCACCCAGGAAAACCTGACCCTGCTGACCGACGATGGCGCCACAACCTATTCCAGCCTGCAGCCCAGCGGTGACTCCTGGAGTTTACTGCGCGCCCGTTTCGATCCGTGGCTGGTTAGCCAGGCCGAAGGTGAAGGCGTGCAGTGCGTGACCGGCGCGACGGTCACGGCGCTGTATCGCGAAAACGGCCGGGTTTGCGGGGTCATTTGCGATAATGAAACGCTGCGCGCCCGCTACGTGGTGCTGGCGGAAGGGGCCAACAGCGAGCTGGCGGAGCGCCACGGTTTACTCCCGCGCCCGTCCCCAACCGCCATGGCGCTGGGGATCAAAGCGGTGCTGGCAATGGAGCGCAAGACGCTGGAAGATCGTTTCCGCCTCGAGGGCAATGAGGGAGCGGCCATGATATTCACCGGCGGGGTCTGCGGGGATTTACCCGGCGGCGCGTTCCTTTATACCAATCAGGAGACGCTCTCATTCGGTATCGTCTGCCCGCTCTCCTCGCTGGGCAAAGGGACGGTACCTGCCTCCAGGCTGCTGGATCGCCTCAAATCCCATCCAGCCCTGCGCCCTCTGCTGCAGGGCAGCGAAACGCTGGAATACGGCGCGCATCTGGTACCTGAAGGCGGCCTGCACGGCATGCCGACGCAGTATGCCGGGGATGGCTGGCTGCTGGTCGGCGACACGCTGCGCACCTGCGTCAATACCGGCTTCACCGTGCGCGGAATGGACATGGCGTTAATCGGCGCCCAGGCGGCGGCGCAAACGTTAATCCACGCCTGTCGGCACGGCGCGCCGCAAAATCTGTTTGCGCAATATCAGCAGGAGATCGAGCGCAGCCTGCTGTGGGAGGTGCTGCAGCGCTACCGGCACGTTCCCGCGCTGCTGCAGCGCCCCGGCTGGTATCGCCGCTGGCCCGCGCTGATGGACGATATCTCCCGCGAACTCTGGCAGCAGGGCGAAGGCCCCGTCCCGCCGCTGCGTCAGATAGTCTGGCGTCATCTTCGCCGTCACGGCCTGCATCATCTGGCAGGCGATCTTGTCAGGAGCTTACGATGTCTGTAGCGCGTAACGTCTGGCGCCCCGCCGCCGACCCGCATATTGTCCCGACGGCTGCGCCCGACCAGGAAGTCGTCGAACGGCTCATTGCATCCTGTCCCGCCGGGCTTTTTTCACGGACTGCGGAAGGCGGCGTGCAGGTCGACTACCGAGGATGCCTGGAGTGCGGCGCCTGCCGGCTATTATGCGATGAGGCAACGCTCAAAGAATGGCGCTATCCTGACTCTGGATTTGGTATTACATTCCGTTTTGGCTAATAAAACGACGCTAAATAATTCAGGTTGCAGGACGGCTAGCGCATTCGCAGCCTGAATGATGACGAGAAAAATACGAAGGACACACCATGCCCCTGCTACACCTGCTACGACAAAATCCGGTCATCGCGGCCGTCAAAGATAACGCCAGCCTGCAGTTAGCCATCGATTCCGAGTGCCAGTTTATCTCCGTGCTGTACGGCAATATCTGCACCATCAGCAACATCGTGAAGAAAATCAAAAACGCCGGTAAGTACGCGTTTATTCATGTCGACCTGCTGGAGGGGGCGTCGAATAAAGAGGTGGTGATTCAGTTTTTGAAGCTGGTTACCGAAGCGGACGGGATCATCAGCACCAAAGCACCGATGCTAAAAGCGGCCAGGGCGGAGGGCTTTTTCTGCATTCATCGCCTGTTTATCGTCGACTCTATTTCCTTTCACAATATCGACAAGCAGGTGGCGCAGTCCAATCCGGACTGTATTGAAATCCTGCCGGGCTGCATGCCAAAAGTGCTGGGATGGGTGACGGAGAAGATTCACCAGCCGCTGATTGCCGGCGGCCTGGTCTGCGACGAAGAAGATGCGCGTAATGCGATGAAAGCTGGCGTGGCGGCCCTTTCAACCACCAACACCGGCGTCTGGAAATTAGCGAAGCAGCTTAACTAATCGTGCGCGCTGGCTGCCAGTGCTTCAAGCACCGGTAGCCATTCATCCACGATGCCTACATCTGCCTGGGAGAACACCGGCGCGCCGGCGTCATGATTAATCGCCACGATAAATCGGCTGTCGCGCACTCCCGCCATCAGCGCCGCCGCGCCCGATGCGCCCGCCACAATGCAGATATCCGGGGCCAGGAGATGGCCGGATATCCCCACCAGGCGATCGGCATCATGACCACCATTCATCACCCGCGCTCGGCTGTAGCCCGCTTCCGCGCCCAGATTTTGCGCAAGCGCCGCGATGCTTTCCGCATCGGCCTCCTCGCCGCCCTGCCCAACAACCAGCACCCGCTCCGCCGTGGCTAAAGGATGCGCTCCCGTGCGCTCAACGCGCTCAATCTCCGTCAGCCAGTCGGGCTGCGCCGCGGGGACGATACGGCGCTCCGGCAGGCCGCAAGGTAAATCCCCGGACGCCTTCCCCCCGGGCTGGCGCGCCAGTGAGAGGCACAGCGGCCGGGCGCTCACCTCCAGCGTGGCCGTCAGCGCGTTGCCCCAATAAGGCTTCGTCACCCAACCTTCCGCCGCGTTCAGCGATTGCACCTGACACACGCTGCGTCCCTGCAGGCGCCAGGCCAGCCGCGTGGCCAGCTCATCGGCCAGCGCCCCCGCCGGGAACAGCACTATATCCGCCGGCGTCTGCCGCCACTGAGCGACCAGCGCATCCAGAAGCTGCCCGGCAACCTCCGCCCCGGCGTCTGGCGTCCAGCGCTCGAGCTCCGCTGAAGCAAGATCGTTTCCCGCCAGCCAGCCGCCTATCGCGGCGCTGTCGCCGGCGGCCATCACTATCGCCACCTTCATGGCCGCATCCTCTCGCATAAATAGTTCTCCCACAGCGCCCTGGCTTTCTCCTGCGCCGTCGCGCCCTCCACGATAGCGGCCGCGCGCCGCTGCGCCGGACGAGTCAGACGCAGGCACCGTACGTCGGGCTGCACCTCAGCGGTCGCCGCCTGGCGCACGATGTCCGCCTTTGCCGCCGCCAGGCGCTGGCGCATGCCGGGTACCGGGAGCGCCACTTCGCCGCACTGCCTGACGGCAATCACCGCCGGTAGCTGCACCCGGCAGCGGCGGATGCCGGCGTCCGTGCGCTGCTCGACAACGGCGAAAGGCGGTTCGAGCGTAAAGCGTTCAACCTGGGTGAAACAGGGCCAGCCGAGCATTTCCGCCAGCAGAAACGGCGTCTGGCCATTTTGCCCCTCGCTGCTCTGACAGCCGGTCACGATCAGCTCCCCGCCGTGGCTGCGCTGCCAGCCGGCAATCTGTCCGGCGATAAACGAGGGCGCGAAGCGCAGATCCGCAGCCGTCTCCAGCAGCACCCGCTGGTCAAAGCCCAGCGCGGCAAAGTAGCGCAGCCAGTGCAGCGCGCGCTCGTCGCCAATGCTTAATGCGCTCAGGGTCATCCCGCAGCCCGCATTGCGCTGAGCCAGCAGCAGCGCGGCGGCAGCCTGCTCGTCGGCGCCGATGGCGCTGCGCAAGAGTGAGACATCCGGCCCGCAGGTATCCAGTGCGGCGGCCTGCCAGTCCTTTTCCGCCAGCATGCCGGCGTCCGGCTCAGGCTTAAACGCCAACAGAATGTTCATTCGCTCCTCCTTGTCTTTTATCGCCGCTCCCGGCGGCCACCAGCGGCAGCGCTTTGGTTTCCGGGGCCCACAGCCAGGTCACCACAAAGCCGATCAGCAGTACGCCGGCCAATAGCAAAAGGGTAACCGTCATCCCCCACTGCGCCAGGGTCCAGGGCAGCAGGCCGGTGCTGATGGCGGCCCCAAGCCGGCTCATGGCGGTTGCGAAGCCAACGCCCAGCGAGCGGATATCCGTAGGAAAGCTTTCCGCCGGTAAAATCCCCACCAGGTTGCTGACCGCCGAAATCGTGGTGCTGAATAAGATAAAAAGCAGCAGCGTCCAGTGGCTGCCCGCCGGCAGGCAGGCCATAACGATTAGCGTCGCCGCCAGCAACAGAAAGCTGCCGAGCAGGAAATGGCGGTGGGCCAGCAGATGGGTTAATACCAGGCCCAGCAGCGCGCCAACGATCAGCAGCGCATTCAGCATCAGGCTGGCGGTCAGCGCATCTTCAAGACCGATGGTTTCCGCGATGGTGGGCAGCCAGGTATAGATAACGAACCACGGGATCACCAGGCAGACGAAAAAGATGCTGTTAAATGCCGTTCGCCGCCAGTAGCGCGGTGAAAATAGCGTTCCGATCCGTTTATTGGTTGCCGCCACTACCTCATCGCCAAGCAGCACGTGCGGGCCAAAACAGCGGCGCACCACGGCGTGGGCCTCGGCGAAACGGCCCTGGCGCAACAGCCAGCGCGGAGACTCCGGCGTCCCCCAGCGCAGCAGCGTGATGAGCAGGGCCGGTAGCGCGGACGAGGCCAACAGCCAGCGCCAGGCTTCCGGGTTTTCGCTAATAAAATGGTGCCCGGCGAGGCTTGCCAGAACGTAGCCGACGGTCCACACCACGCTAAACGCGCCGAGCAGGATGCCCCGATGCCGGCGCGGCGCGAATTCGGCCAGCAGCGTATGGCCCACGGAGTAATCCCCGCCCAGGCCAATGCCTATGAGGATCCGCAGGCCAATGAGCTGTTCAGGCGTGGTGGCAAAAAACTGTAGAAAAGAGGCGACGGTAATCAGGACAAAGCTGAGGTTGAAAATCTTCTGCCGGCCAATATGATCCGAGACCCATCCGAGGATCAGGCTGCCGATAAACAGGCCAAGCAGCGCCGCCCCGCCGATCATCCCGGCCATAAAAGGCGTCAGGTGCATGGCGGGGGTCAGCTGGATAATGGCGTAACCGATGACGCCGAGGACGTAGCCGTCAACCAGATGCGCGCCGAAGGTTAGTGCGGCAATGCGGCAGTGAAAGCCGTTAAGCGGCAGGTCGTCCATTCTCACCGGTGAAGCGTTCATTTCTCCCCCTTCATGGTCCGGCAATAACGGCTTCCCGGTTGAGAAGCCGTATATAGCGCTCATACTTCAAGCCGCCTGCTGCGTTTGCTTTCCCCCGTCACATCGCAATCGTTGCTCCAGGGGATGGGCGCTTTTAGCGCCCGCAGGCGAGCCGAATTATTTTGGCTATCGCTCTTATTTTTCAATCGGGTAAATCGTGCCGGTATTCATGATACCGTTTGGATCAAACTGCTTCTTCAGCCCTTCCAGCAGCGGCCACGCGGTGCCGTGCTCCAGCTTGCTCCAGTGAACGCGGTGTTTACCAATCCCGTGGTGATGCACCATCGAGCCGCCGAGGCGAATGGTCTCTTCGCAAATGATCTTATTGAGCGGGTTGTGGTACTTATCAATCTCCTCCTCCGGCTTGCAGTCCACCACGTTGTAGTCGTAGACGAAGTACATATTGGTGCCGTTCATATAGCTATGAGAAGAGTGGCCGCCCAGCATGGTGATGTCGTCGGCGTGCGGGAACTCGATGCGGATGCGGTTGAGAACGCTTTCGTAGATCTCATTGATGCAGCTCCAGCAGCCCGATACCTCGGTGGTAAAGCCCATGTTGCCGGTTTTGAGGATCTGCACGCGTTCGGCGGCTACCTTTTCCGGGCCCCAGTTGAGGTGGTTAAACCAGGTTTCAATCAGCTTGCTGTCTACGAGCTGGCACTGCGGATAGCGCGCAACGACCTGCGCAATGCCTTCGCCGGTGGCTTTCGCTATCAGCGGGTTACCTTCAGCCATAAAGATCAGCACGCATTTGCCATCGGCAAAATGAGTAAAGTGCTGGGTGCCATCCTCGGCATCGTACAGGCGGGCAATTGACGGACGATAGCCCTCCACCATGACCTCGCGCAGGATGCTGAAGCCCACCTTCATATCATCCAGAACGTAGCCGTAGAACAGGTTATTTTCCGGCGTGAACCTGAAGATTTTCACCGTCACTTCGGTGATATAGCACAGCGCCCCTTCGTTGCCGATGATGATATGGCGAATATCCGGCCCGGCGGCACGGCGCGGAACGTTTTTGATGCGGGTGACGGAGCCATCGGGCAGCACGGCCTCCAGCCCGACCACCATATCTTCGATTGCCCCGTAGAGCGTGGAAAACTGGCCGATGCTACGGGTTGCCACCAGTCCCCCCATCTGAGCCAGCGGCTTAGACTGCGGCGAGTGCCCGGTAGTGTAGCCTTTTGCCCGCAGCGCGTTTTCGAGGATTTCCAGCGGCACGCCGCACTGCGCGGTTGCCTGCATATTTTCGATATCAATATTCAGGATTTGGTTCATCCCGGCGCCGTCCAGCACCACGGAATTTTCCACGACGGTTTCGAGGCCACCTTCGGTCGCCGAAGCGCCGGTACGCGGGACCCCGTTGATCTTATGCTGGTTCATAAAGGACAGCACGCTTGAAACCTGTTCGGTGGAGCCTAGCTTGACGACCGCGGCGGGCAGCGGCAGCGTAAAGACGCCGTGGATATCGGCATATTTACGAAAGCGGTCAATGCTGTTGCGCTTTAACACGGTTTCATCGGTAATCACGCGATCGGAACCGACAATTTCTTTTAACTGGTCAACAATCGCTTCACGGGATAAAGACATAGTAATACCTTCCTGATAATTAATTCGGAATAGACGCGGCATCACGCAAGCTGCTTCTTTATTAACGGTCGATATAAACCCCAATGACATCGGGTGCGATGTTCGCGGGGACTTCTTTTATTTCAGCCTCGATGCATATTGCGTGATATTACGTAAGACAATAAATAAAAATACAGAAACCACCGATTGAAAATTAACGCACCAGATAACCGCCATCGACCACCAGCAGATGACCGTTAACATAATTGGATGCCTGACTGGCTAAAAATACGGCTGCCCCCATGAGATCCTGAGTATCACCCCAGCGGTTTGCCGGAATATGGTCCAGCACGCGCTGATTGGTTTCCGGATTGCTGCGGGTAGCCAGCGTAATATCGGTAGCATAATAGCCAGGGGCGATGCCGTTGACCTGAATATTATACTGGCCCAGCTCGTCGCAATAGGCTTTAGTGAAACCGGCAAGCGCGTGCTTCGTTGCCGAATAAGCCGGTGACCACTGGCCGCCGAGGTAAGAAAATAACGAGCAGATATTAATAATTTTGCCGCTATTTTGCGGGATCATAATTTTTGCCGCTTCATGGCTGAGCTCGAACGGCGCCGTCAGATTAACATCGATCATCGGATCCCAGTCCGCCCGCCCGAAGTCCAGCACCTTATTGAGCTTACAAATCCCGGCATTGTTGACCAGGATATCGACCGTACCGAAGCGCTCACAGCAGGCGGCGACGATCCGCTGCGGCGCGCCTTTGGCGGTAATATCCACCTGCATAAACTCAACTTCAACGCCCTGTTTTTCAATGATTTCTTTTGTCTCTCCGTTGTCCTTAACGACGCTTGGGATAAACAGATTGGCGCCGGCTTTCGCCAGCGCCATGGCAAAGGCCTGACCCAGCCCGCTATTGCCGCCGGTGACAATTGCCGTTTTACCTTTCAGAGAGAAGAAATCCATTGAGAATGCGTTAAGAGATTCGATTGACATAGTTGGCTCCAAATTCCTTTAGGCAAAAAAAAAGAAAGGTAACTTCCCCCACGAGAGGGAAGTTACCTTTCTCATTGTCTCTGGTAACTGAGCTAAATTTTTAGCACAGCGCTCGGGCAGCTAATGTGATCGCAATCACAGATAAATATTTCACTCATAAATTAAGCGTAAAACTACGAAGCGTGATTATTCTCACACTAAAACCCACGCCGGCATGTTATTCCTAATCGCAATTACTAGAGACCAGAGAAAAGTAATCCACCTGCAAAGGCGGCTTACTTTTCTCTTTTTTTCGTCTATTCAAAATGAGATCACGATATGCAACAGAATTCATATCGCCGTTGGATAACTCTTGCCATTATTAGCTTTAGCGGCGGAGTCAGCTTTGACCTTGCCTATTTACGCTATATCTATCAAATCCCAATGGCAAAATTTATGGGATTTAGCAATACCGAAATCGGCTTAATTATGAGCACCTTTGGTATTACCGCCATTATTCTCTATGCACCCAGCGGGGTTATTGCCGATAAATTCTCGCATCGCAAAATGATTACTTCAGCGATGATCGTGACCGGCCTGCTCGGTTTAATAATGGCAACCTATCCGCCGCTGTGGGCCATGCTTTGTATTCAGGTCGCCTTTGCCATCACCACCATTCTGATGCTGTGGTCCGTTTCAATTAAGGCCGCCTCGCTGCTCGGCGATCATAGCGAGCAGGGGAAAATCATGGGCTGGATGGAGGGGCTGCGCGGCGTTGGCGTTATGTCGCTGGCGGTATTTACCATGTGGGCTTTTTCCCGCTTCGCGCCCGACGATAGCAACAGCCTGAAGGTCGTTATCCTGATTTACAGCGTGGTTTACATCCTGCTGGGGATACTGTGCTGGTTCTTTGTCAGCGACGCCCCCCAGCGCGGCGGCGCGGCGCAGGAAGAGAAAAAAGCGTTTCAGCTAAGCGATATCCTCGCCGTCCTGCGCATCAGCACCACCTGGTACTGCAGCATGGTCATCTTTGGCGTCTTTACCATCTACGCCATCCTCAGCTACTCCACCAACTACCTGACGGAAATGTACGGCATGTCGCTGGTGGCCGCGAGCTATATGGGGATCGTCATCAACAAAATCTTCCGCGCGATTTGCGGCCCGCTGGGCGGCATTATTACCACCTACAGCAGAGTCAAATCCCCGACCCGCGTTATTCAGCTGCTGTCGGTGGTGGGGGTTCTGGCGCTGGTCGCCCTGCTGGCCACCAATTCACACCCGCAGTCCGTGGCGATGGGGATCGGCCTGATTCTGCTGCTGGGCTTCACCTGCTACGCTTCGCGCGGGCTCTATTGGGCCTGCCCCGGCGAAGCGAGGACCCCGGGCTATATTATGGGAACCACCGTCGGCATCTGCTCGGTCATTGGCTTCCTCCCCGACGTTTTTGTCTATCCGATCGTCGGCCACTGGCAGGACACCCTCCCCGCCGCAGACGCCTATCGCAACATGTGGCTGATGGGCCTGGCCGCGCTGAGCATGGTGATCCTCTTTACCTTTTTACTGTTTCGAAAAATACGCCGCACCGACGCCGCAACAGCGCGCGAGGCATCGCTTGCCGCAGAGACTGCCGGCGAGTGAGGGTGAAAATTAAAGGAGAATAATAATGTCGAAGAAATACATCATTGGAATCGATGGCGGGAGCCAGAGCACCAAGGTCGTGATGTACGACCTGCAGGGAAACGTGGTCTGCGAGGGCAAGGGCCTGCTGCAGCCCATGCACACCCCGGACGCCGATACGGCGGAGCATCCTGATGATGATTTGTGGACCTCGCTTTGCCTCGCCGGGAAGGATCTGATGAGCCGGTTTACCGGCCAGAAAGAGGATATTGTCGGCATCGGCCTGGGCTCGATTCGCTGCTGCCGCGCGCTCCTTAAAGCCGACGGTACGCCCGCGGAACCGCTGATTAGCTGGCAGGACGCCCGCGTCACCCGGCCTTATGAGCACACCAATCCCGACGTGGCCTGGGTCACCTCATTTTCCGGCTATCTGTCGCACCGCTTAACCGGCGAGTTTAAGGACAATATCGCCAACTACTTTGGCCAGTGGCCGGTGGATTATAAAACCTGGGCGTGGAGCGACAATGAGGCGGTTATTAAGCAGTTTAATATTCCGCGCCGGATGCTATTCGACGTGCAGATGCCCGGTACGATTCTGGGTCATCTCACCGACCAGGCGGCCCGCGCAACCGGCTTCCCGGCAGGATTGCCGGTTATCTGCACCACCAGCGATAAGCCGGTTGAGGCGCTCGGCGCAGGGCTGCTGGATGACGAAACGGCGGTTATCTCATTGGGCACCTATATCGCCCTGATGATGAACGGCAAAGCGCTGCCGAAAGATCCCGTCGCCTACTGGCCGATTATGTCCTCCATTCCCGAGACGCTGCTGTACGAGGGGTACGGTATTCGCAAGGGAATGTGGACGGTGAGCTGGCTGCGGGACATGCTGGGCGAATCCTTAATTCAGGACGCCAGGGCCCAGGAGCTGTCGCCGGAAGATCTGTTAAACAAAAAGGCCGCAGCGGTGCCGCCGGGCTGCAACGGTTTAATGACCGTACTGGACTGGTTAACGAACCCCTGGGAGCCCTATAAGCGCGGGATCATGATCGGTTTTGATTCCAGCATGGACTACGCGTGGATTTATCGCTCCATTCTGGAGAGCGTTGCGCTGACGCTGAAAAATAACTACGACAATATGTGCAATGAAATGAACCACTTCGCTAAACATATCATCATTACCGGCGGCGGTTCGAACAGCAACCTCTTTATGCAGATCTTCGCCGACGTCTTTAACCTGCCGGCCAGGCGCAACGCGATTAACGGCTGCGCCAGCCTCGGGGCGGCAATCAACGCCGCGGTGGGATTGGGTTTATATCCCTCATACCAGGCAGCGGTTGAAAATATGGTGCGGGTAAAAGATACCTTCATACCGGTAGAAGAGAATGCCAGCCGCTATGAGGCGTTAAATAAGGGAATTTTCAGGGAGTTAACCACCTATACCGATCCGATTTTGAAAAAGTCGTATGCGGTCATCCACGGAAACCTGGAAAACGTCGACGCGATTCAAAGCTGGTCGAACGCGTAGCGGAGGCGCCGGGTAGAGGAGATCTACCCGGCGCTTTATCAGGCAATATTCAGATACTTGTGCGTTTGCATCGACAGCCGCCAGTTGCGGGCAATGCAGGTCTCGATGCACAGACGCGTCGCATCCTCTTTCTGGCTGATAGGCTGCAGAGCGATAATCCGCGGCTTGTCGTCGGTCAGCGTTTCCAGCAGTTCATCCAGCGCTTCGATATCGCGCACGCGACCCACCGGATGCTTGATTTCATCCGCGCGCAGCAGCGCCTGCGACAGCACGTCGTAACCGCCGCGCATGTTGACCTTAGGGGAAACCGTCACCCAGGCTCGTGGGCTGCAGCGCACTTCATGGGTGCCGCTGGTTTCAATCTGGCAGCTGAAGCCGTTATGCTCAAGCAGGGTCGTCAACGGGGTGAGATCGTGGATGCAGGGCTCACCGCCGGTGATCACCACGTGACGAGCGGTCCACCCCTGGCGGCCAATAATCGCCAGCAGATCTTCGCCGCTGGCCGGGCCCCATTTATCGCTCTCTTTGGTTTTCGCCAGAATGCTAAACAGCGACACTTCCCGATCGGCAAGTTTGTCCCAGGTATGTTTGGTATCGCACCAGGCGCAACCAACCGGGCATCCCTGCAGGCGAATAAAAATGGCGGGCACGCCGGTAAAGTAACCCTCGCCTTGCAAGGTCTGGAACATCTCGTTAATCGGGTACTGCATAATCATCTCTGTTTAGGTTCTAAACGATCATTATCGCAGATTTGCACGCCCAGGTCTTGTCCTCAGCTGCGATGGCGCGCGCTTCACTCCACCCAGCCCTAAGGCCAACCATCAGAAGATAAAACTGCGGTTATTGTTCCTCTTCACGCCGCCAGATTTATAAACTTTCCGCCGCCGGGTAATAATTCATTTTATTTTTTAGATTCACGTCTTTGATGTAACCAAATGTTTTAAGTATTACATTTTATAAAAATTTAAAAAAACCGATCTTTAAATAAAATAACCATTAAAATCATACATGTACAAACTGATACATGAAAGAACGAATCTTTATAAATAGCCTGATGTCGAATCCAATCCGCGCCAGTTCATAACCTTAACACCGTCTTAAGGAATGGCCTAAATGGCCCATTTGCCATTTACCCGCCGTTTAGTTTAGCCCGCCTAGAATCCACTCGACTAACCATGATGAGACTGTATCCATGAATACATTATTAATAACAGGCGTTACCGGATTTCTGGGTGGAGCAGTTCTAGAGAATATCCTCAATCAAAAAAATGGGGTTAATCTGCTGCTTTTAGTTCGTGCCGATAATGGTGAAGCAGCGCTTGCCCGGGTTAAAGACAATCTGCGTAAATTCAATATCGCCGAGGAGACGCTGGCGACGCTGAGCACCCGGCACATCCTGCTGGGTGATTTGGCGAATCCAGAAGGATTCCTTGCCGATCCGCGCCTCGACGGCGTCACCCACGTGCTCAACTGCGCCGCCGTCGCCTCGTTCGGCAACAATCCGCTGATCTGGAAAGTCAACGTTGAGGGGACGCTCCGCTTTGCCCAGCGCATGGCTGAGGTCTCCGGGCTGCAGCGCTTCCTGCACGTTGGCACGGCAATGTCGTGCTCGCCGGAGCCTGATTCTCTGGTTGCGGAAAGCGCCGAATTCCGCGAGCGCGCCGAGCACCTTGTGGAGTACACGCACTCTAAATCGACCATCGAGCGGCTGATGCAGCAGGCGTGCCCGACACTCCCGCTGACTATCGCCCGCCCTTCTATCGTCGTCGGCCATACCCATCACGGCTGCCAGCCCTCCAGCAGCATCTTCTGGGTATTCAGCATGGGACTGATGCTGCAAAAGTTCATGTGTTCGATGGAGGACAGGATTGATGTTATTCCCGTTGATTACTGTGCCGACGCGCTGCTGATGCTGCTCGACAGCCCGCTGGCTCGTGGAGAAGTGGTGCATATTTCGGCGGGGGAGGAAAATAGCGTCAAGTTTGCCGAGATTGACAGCGCGATGGCCTCAGCGCTGGAGCGTCTGCCGGTCGGCGACAGCTATGCCCAGGTGAGCTACGAGACGCTGGTTAAGATGCGCCGTGAGCTAAAAGATATCTTTGGTCCGTGCAACGAGCGCCTGATGCTCAAAGCCATGCGCCTGTACGGCGCGTTCGCCACGCTTAACGTCCGCTTCAGTAACGATAAGCTGCTGAGTATGGGGATGCCCAAACCGCCGCGCTTTACCGATTACATTGACCGCTGCGTGCAAACGACCCGCGGGCTTTCTATTCCGCAGCAGATGGCCGTCGACTTTAAATAATTGCCGGTCTGCGGACAAAAAAAATGCCAGTCCGCAGACTGGCATTTTTATATCAGATAAAGACGGGCTTATGCCTGACCTTTGATCTCTTTACGACCGTTGTACGGTGCTTTTTCGCCCAGAGCTTCTTCGATACGAATCAGCTGGTTGTATTTAGCAACGCGGTCAGAACGGCTCATAGAACCGGTTTTGATCTGGCCTGCAGCGGTACCAACAGCCAGGTCAGCGATGGTAGCGTCTTCAGTTTCGCCTGAACGGTGAGAGATAACGGCAGTGTAGCCAGCGTCTTTCGCCATTTTGATCGCAGCCAGAGTTTCGGTCAGAGAACCGATCTGGTTGAATTTGATCAGGATGGAGTTAACGATGCCTTTGTCGATACCTTCTTTCAGGATCTTGGTGTTGGTTACGAACAGATCGTCACCAACCAGCTGGATTTTGTCGCCCAGAACTTTAGTCTGGTATGCAAAGCCGTCCCAGTCAGATTCGTCCAGACCGTCTTCGATAGAGACGATCGGGTACTGTTTGGTCAGGTCTTCCAGGAAGTGAGTGAACTCTTCAGAGGTGAACGCTTTGTTGCCTTCGCCGGCCAGAACGTATTTACCGTCTTTGTAGAATTCAGAAGCCGCGCAGTCCATCGCCAGAGTGATGTCGGTGCCCAGCTCGTAGCCAGCAGCTTTAACCGCTTCAGCGATAACTGCCAGAGCTTCAGCGTTGGAGCCCAGGTTCGGCGCGTAGCCGCCTTCGTCACCTACTGCAGTGTTCATGCCTTTAGCTTTCAGAACTTTAGCCAGGTTATGGAACACTTCAGAACCCATACGTACGGCTTCTTTCAGGGATTTAGCGCCAACCGGCTGAATCATAAATTCCTGGATGTCGACGTTGTTGTCCGCGTGCTCGCCGCCGTTGATGATGTTCATCATCGGAACCGGCATGGAGTATTTGCCCGGGGTACCGTTCAGCTCAGCGATGTGTTCGAACAGCGGCTGACCTTTAGCAGCTGCTGCTGCCTTGGCGTTCGCCAGGGACACGGCCAGGATTGCGTTCGCACCGAAGTTAGATTTGTTTTCAGTACCGTCCAGATCGATCATGATCTTGTCGATGCCAGCCTGGTCTTTGGCGTCTTTGCCAAGGATTGCCTGAGCGATCGGGCCGTTAACCGCGCCAACAGCTTTCAGTACGCCTTTGCCCATGAAACGGGATTTGTCGCCATCGCGCAGTTCCAGCGCTTCGCGGGAACCAGTAGAAGCACCTGACGGAGCTGCTGCCATACCAACGAAACCACCTTCCAGGTGTACTTCGGCTTCAACAGTCGGGTTACCACGGGAGTCGATGATTTCACGACCGATGACTTTAACGATTTTGGACATTAGATTTTCCTCAGTACAAGTTAAACTAAAACTCCAGACAAACAATGCACCCGGATGGGTGCATTGCCGTTCTAACTCTTTTACTTCGCCTGACGCTTCTGATACTCGCTTGCTGCTTTCACAAAACCAGCGAACAGCGGATGACCATCACGCGGCGTAGAAGTAAACTCCGGGTGGAACTGGCAGGCAACAAACCACGGATGGTTCGGCACCTCGATGATCTCGACCAACTGATCGTCCCCGGAACGGCCCGCAACGCGCAGGCCCGCATTTTCAATAGGTTTCAACAACATGTTGTTGACTTCATAACGGTGACGATGGCGCTCGGTGATTGTCGGCTCGCCGTACAGCTGGCGTACCAGGCTATCTTCGTCCAGCTGACACTGCTGCGCGCCCAGGCGCATGGTGCCACCGAGATCGCTTCTCTCGGTACGGACTTCGACGTTGCCTTCTTCATCACGCCATTCGGTAATGAGCGCCACAACCGGGAACTTACAGTCTGGCACAAATTCCGTGGAGTTGGCGTTCTCCATCCCCGCTACGTTGCGCGCGAACTCAATCAGCGCAACCTGCATACCCAGGCAGATACCCAGATATGGAATATTGTTTTCACGCGCAAAGCGCGCGGTGGCAATCTTACCTTCAACGCCGCGGTAGCCGAAGCCGCCCGGGATCAGGATAGCATCTAAATTCTTCAGAATTTCAACGCCGCGCGTTTCCACATCCTGCGAGTCAATCAGCTTGATGTTAACGGTCACGCGATTTTTCAGACCGCCGTGTTTCAGCGCTTCAATCACCGATTTGTAGGCATCCGGCAGCTCAATGTACTTACCGACCATACCGATGGTGACTTCGCCTGCCGGGTTAGCTTCTTCGTAGATAACCTGTTCCCATTCGGCCAGGTTTGCTTCCGGACAGTTCAAGCTGAATCGTTTACAAATATAATCGTCCAGACCCTGAGATTTCAACAGGCCCGGAATTTTATAAATGGAATCGACATCTTTCAGAGAAATAACGGCCTTTTCCGGGACGTTACAGAACAATGCAATTTTAGCACGTTCGTTCGCCGGGACCGCCCGATCGGAGCGACAGATCAGAATATCTGGCTGAATACCGATAGAAAGCAGCTCTTTTACGGAGTGCTGAGTCGGTTTGGTTTTGACTTCACCGGCTGCTGCCATGTATGGCACCAGGGTCAAATGCATGAACAGGGTATGCTCGCGGCCAATTTCTACCGCCATCTGACGGATAGCTTCGAGGAACGGCAGGGATTCGATATCACCGACGGTACCGCCGATTTCAACCAGCACCACGTCGTGACCTTCGCCACCGGCAAGCACGCGCTCTTTGATTGCATTCGTAATGTGCGGAATAACCTGTACGGTTGCGCCCAGGTAATCACCACGGCGCTCTTTGCGCAGGACGTCGGAGTAAATACGACCCGTAGTGAAGTTATTGCGGCGGCTCATTTTGGTGCGGATGAAACGCTCGTAATGGCCCAGGTCCAGGTCGGTTTCAGCGCCGTCTTCAGTAACGAACACTTCCCCGTGTTGGATAGGACTCATGGTACCCGGATCGACGTTGATGTACGGATCCAGTTTCATCATGGTCACGTTAAGCCCACGGGCCTCGAGAATAGCTGCGAGGGATGCTGCGGCAATGCCTTTACCCAGAGAGGATACGACCCCGCCGGTCACAAAAATATAGTTCGTTGTCATGCTGAACCTGAGAAGTTAGGGTGAAACGATGGAATAACCAGGACGGGAAAGTAGTATACCCGAACACGACGAGCGCCACAAACTTTCATTACTCCGTCTCCTTTCCAGGTCATGACAAACATAGGGAGTGAGAAAATAGCCCCTTTTGGGTAAATGTTTTTGACGCAAATCAAGCGCTTGTCATTTAAAAAATCACACAAATAGCGCTTGATCACGAAAACTCGTTAGAGATCAGTTTCCTGCCGCTTTACCTCTTGCCACACTTCTTCCATGGTATCAAGGTCCACGCCGGTCATCTCCAGCCCGCGAGCGCTCACAATGCGCTCAACTTCGCGGAAGCGACGCTCAAATTTCAGGTTGGCTTTTTGCAGCGCGGTTTCAGCTTTGACGCCTAAATGACGGGATAAATTGACCGTTGCAAACAGCAGGTCGCCCACTTCCTCCTCCAGTTTAGCTTCATCTACCACCGCCTGCTGCACTTCGTGCATCACCTCATCGATCTCCTCGTGCACCTTGTCCAGCACCGGGCCGAGCGAGGTCCAGTCAAAGCCCACTCCCGAGCAGCGCTTCTGTATTTTATGCGCGCGCATCAGCGCCGGCAGGCTGTGCGGGATATCATCCAGCGCGGAGTGCTGGGATTTTTCCGCCCGCTCGGCGCTTTTTATCTCTTCCCAGCGCGCCAGCACTTCGCTGCTGGTACCGGCGCTGGCATCGCCGAAGATATGCGGATGGCGGCGCTCCAGCTTGTCGCTGATAGCCGCGCAAACGTCGTCAAAGGCAAAGCGCCCCTCTTCCTGCGCCATCTGGGCGTAGAACACCACCTGGAACAGCAGGTCTCCCAGCTCGCCGCGCAGATCGTCAAAATCTTCGCGGGCGATAGCGTCCAGCACTTCGTAGGTTTCTTCGAGGGTATAGGGGGCAATGGTGGCAAAGGTCTGCTCTTTGTCCCACGGGCAGCCGGTTTCCGGGTCGCGCAGGCGTTGCATAATGCCGAGCAGGCGGTCGATTTGAGTCATGGTGATTCCTTGCAAAATTACGCGTATTTCCCCTCACCCACCCCGTTTAGTCAGAAAACCGCAGCCCGATGCCGGCTGCGCCGGGCCGAGCCAGAGGCAACCTCTCCCTGCCGGGAGAGGTTGGTGGTGAAGGGGAGAGAAATTAGCCGCCGTGCAGACGGCGGGCATCAATAACGTCCGGCACCTGGTTCAGCTTGCCGAGCACGCGGCCCAGCACCTGCAGGTTATAGATTTCGATATTCATATCGATGGTGGCCAGCTGCTGTTTGGTATCGCTACGGCTGGCAACGCCCAGCACGTTGACCTTCTCGTTGGCGAGGATGGTGGTGATATCGCGCAGCAGCCCGCTGCGATCGTTGGCGACCACGCGCACCACCAGCGAGTAGCCCGCCGAATAGCTCTCTCCCCAGACCGCATCCACGATCCGCTCCGGCGCGTGCGACTGCAGCTCCGCCAGCTGATCGCAGTCTGCCCGGTGCACCGAGATCCCGCGTCCCTGGGTGATAAAGCCGACGATCTCATCGCCGGGGATCGGCTGACAGCAGCGTGCGATGTGGTGCATCAGATTACCAACGCCTTCCACAACCACCCGACCGTTGTCTTTGCTGCGATTCTGCGGCGCCCAGCTCTTCTGCTGCAGCTGCTTCAGCGCCGCCGCATCCTGCTCGGCCGCGCTCGGCTTATTGAACTGCGCCTGCAGGAAGTTGACCATCTGGTTAAGGCGAATATCTCCGCCGCCGATGGCCGCCAGCAGCTCATCCAGCTCGTTGAAGTTGTAGCGCGGCAGCAGATGCTTTTCTGCGTCCTTCAGGCTGATGCCGAGATGCTCAAGCTCATCGTCAAGGATCTGCCGCCCGGCGATAATATTTTTGTCGCGATCCTGCTTGCGGAACCAGGCGTGAATTTTCGAGCGCCCGCGGCTGGTGGTGACGTAGCCAAGGTTCGGGTTCAGCCAGTCGCGGCTTGGGTTGGGCTGCTTCTGGGTGATGATTTCAATCTGATCGCCCATTTGCAGCTGATAGGTAAACGGCACAATGCGTCCGCTGATTTTCGCCCCGATGCAGCGATGCCCGACATCGCTGTGGATGTGGTAGGCGAAATCGAGCGGCGTCGAGCCGGCGGGTAAATCGACAACGTCGCCTTTCGGCGTAAAGACGTATACCCGGTCGTCAAAGACCTGGCTACGCACTTCATCCAGCATTTCGCCAGAATCCGCCATCTCTTCCTGCCAGGCGATCAGCTTACGCAGCCAGGCAATACGATCTTCGTAACCGCGGCCGCCGCCCACCACTGCGCCAGCGCCCTCTTTGTACTTCCAGTGCGCGGCGACGCCCAGCTCGGCATCCTCATGCATCTGGCGAGTACGAATTTGAATTTCCACCGTTTTGCCGCCGGGACCGAGCACCACGGTATGAATAGACTGGTAGCCGTTCGGTTTTGGGTTAGCGACGTAATCATCGAACTCATCCGGCAGATGACGATAGTGAGTATGTACTATCCCCAACGCGGCGTAGCAGTCCTGCAGGCGCTCAGCGACGATACGCACCGCCCGCACGTCAAACAGCTCATCAAAGGTGAGATGCTTTTTCTGCATTTTGCGCCAGATGCTGTAGATGTGCTTCGGCCGGCCGTACACTTCGGCCTTAACGCCTTCCGTTTTCATTTCTGAGCGCAGGTGGCCGACGAACTCGTCAATGTAGTGTTCACGGTCGATTCGCCGCTCGTGCAGCAGCTTGGCGATGCGCTTATATTCGTCCGGATGCAGATAGCGGAAGCAGTAATCCTCCAGCTCCCACTTCAGCTGGCCGATCCCTAAGCGGTTGGCCAGCGGGGCGTAGATATTGGTGCACTCTTTTGCCGCCAGTACACGCTCATCTTCAGGCTCGTCTTTGACTTCCCGCAGGTGGGCGATACGTTCGGCGAGCTTGATGACCACGCAGCGGAAATCGTCGACCATCGCCAGCAGCATGCGGCGAATGTTATCCACCTGTTCTGAGGAGACGGAGTCGGTATGGGTGGCCTTGAGCTGGCGGATGGCCGCCATGTCGCGTACGCCGTGGATCAGGGTCACCACCGATTTACCGACGCTCTCCTGCATCACCTCTTCGCTGACGACCTCACCGTCCGCCAGCGGGAACAGCATCGCGGCCCGCAGCGTATCGATGTCCATGCTCAATGTGGAGAGGATTTCTACCATCTCCACGCCGCGCCATAGCAGGATATCCGCACGCGGATGCCCCTGCGTTTGCTCGCGACAATAGTCCCAGGTTTCGGCTAAGCGTTCACACGACTGCTGGCTGGAAATTCCCAGACTCGCGATCCATTTATTCGGGTCAAATTCACCAGCTTTATTTAGATGTGCACTTCTTACCGCAACCATTGTCCTCTCCTTAAGGGACCTGGCCTGCCGAAGTCGGCAAGCCTCAACTTTTACACGTCATCCTGCAAATCGTGTCGCGTCGGCGCCTGTCCGCTCACCTCAGTTTCTGGGCTAAGCGGGCCGCTGAGGATTTACTCTACTGCCGCCTCGATGCGATTCGTATGATTTTGTGCAAGCTTGTGCTCAAACAGCACCATTGATTCCAGATGCCCGGTATGCGGGAACATATCCAGCATCGCCAGGCGTTGGATTTCATACCCCGCCGCTAAAAGCAGTTCGCTATCGCGCGCCAGCGTCGCCGGGTTACAGGAGACATAGACTACGCGCTGCGGGGCTAATTTTATAATGTGTAACATCACGCCAGGCGCACCGGCTCTTGCCGGATCGAGCAGTATTTTATCAAAGCCATGCTGCGCCCAGGCCTGGCGCGTCACGTCCTCTTCCAGATTTTCATGGAAGAATGTGACGTTATGCAGATGGTTAAGCGCGGCGTTCTCGCGCCCCTTTTCCACCAGAGCAGGAACGCCCTCAACGCCCACAACCTGCGCCGCGCGCTGCGCCAGCGGTAGGGTAAAATTGCCCATTCCGCAGAACAGATCCAGCACCCGGTCCTGCGGCTGAATATCCAGCCACTCGAGGGCCGTGCGCACCATCAGCTGATTAACGCCGTCGTTAACCTGAATAAAGTCGCGCGGACTGAACACTAAGCGTAGTCCGTCTGACGTATACCATGGCGCTTCGCCGCTAATATGTTCAAGTATCTCGCTTTGCGGCGCGAGGTACAGGGAAAGACCGTGAGATTGCGAAAATCGTTCCAGTTTTTCTTTATCGCCGGCGGGCAGCGCTGCGGTATGACGCAATACCATCAGCGGCCCGTTATCGGCCTGCACCAGCTCAACGTGGCCCAGTTGGCGCACGGATTTCAGGCTGCTCAGACATTCGCGTACCGCCGGCAGCAATGCCTCAAGAGTGGGCACCAAAACGGGGCACCGCACCACTTCGACAATGTCGTTGGAGCTGGCCTGGCGAAAGCCCATGCGTAATTGTTGGGTCTTTGGCTGATAATTCAAGCTCAGGCGCGCGCGTCGACGGTAGCCCCACGGCGAAGCGGCTATAATCTCATCGACATCGCGTTTCATCAGGCGACCGAGCGCGGCACGTTTGCTTTGCTGCTGCAGCTCAACGCTGGCATGCTGCTGCTGGCAGCCGCCGCAGACGCCAAAATGTGGGCAGCGCGGCGTCTGGCGCTGCGGGCTGTCGTTGAGGCGGCGTTTTACCGTGGCGTGCGCGTACTGTTTTTTCTCGTCAACCAGCACCACCTCGGCCTGCTCCTGCGGCAGCAGGCCGCGAACAAACAGCGCTTTTCCCTGGTGACGCGCAACGCCCTGACCAAAGGGATCGAGGTCATTGACTGTAACGGTTATGATCTGGCGCGTCGTCACACGCCGTTTTGCAGAGTAGAATTGCGCCATCGTAGAGATTTGTCTCAATCAAATATACTGACTCTTATTCTCCCATAACGGAACCGCATGACCAACTACAGCCTACGTGCTCGCATGATGATTCTTATTCTGGCACCCACCGTACTTATTGGTTTGCTGCTCAGTATTTTCTTCGTCGCCCATCGCTATCACGACCTGCAGCGGCAGCTGGAAGACGCCGGAGCCAGTATTATCGAGCCGCTGGCGGTCTCCAGTGAATACGGCATGAATCTGCAAAACCGCGAATCTATCGGGCAGCTGATAAGCGTGCTGCACCGCCGCCACTCGGATATTGTGCGCGCGATTTCGATCTATGATTCGCAAAATAAGCTCTTTGTGACCTCCAATTTTCAGCTTAACCCCAGCGAGCTGCGGCTGGAAAAAGGGGCAAAGTTCCCCCACCAGCTCAGCGTGACCCGCAAAGGCGACGTGATGATTTTGCGTACCCCTATCATCTCGGAAAGCTATTCGCCCGATGAGTCGCCGGTGACCGATGCCAAAATGCCCGGCAACATGCTGGGCTACGTGGCCCTCGAGCTGGATCTGAAATCGGTACGCCTGCAGCAGTACAAAGAGATTTTTATCTCCAGCGTCATGATGCTGTTTTGTATCGGGATTGCGCTGATTTTCGGCTGGCGGCTGATGCGGGACGTCACCGGGCCGATCCGCAATATGGTGAATACCGTTGACCGCATTCGCCGCGGGCAGCTGGATAGCCGCGTCGAAGGTTTTATGCTCGGCGAGCTGGATATGCTGAAGAACGGCATCAACTCCATGGCGATGTCGCTGGCGGCCTACCATGAAGAGATGCAGCACAATATCGATCAGGCGACGTCCGATCTGCGCGAAACCCTCGAGCAGATGGAGATCCAAAACGTGGAGCTGGATCTGGCGAAAAAGCGCGCTCAGGAAGCCGCGCGTATCAAATCAGAGTTCCTCGCCAATATGTCCCACGAGCTGCGTACGCCGCTGAACGGCGTGATTGGCTTTACCCGCCTGACGCTGAAAACCGATTTAAACACCACACAACGCGATCATCTGACCACCATCGAGCGCTCCGCCAACAACCTGCTGGCGATCATCAACGACGTGCTCGACTTCTCCAAACTGGAGGCCGGGAAGCTTATTCTCGAGAGCATCCCGTTCCTGCTGCGCAACTCGCTGGATGAGGTAGTAACCCTGCTGGCGCACTCGGCGCACGATAAAGGGCTGGAGCTGACGCTCAACATCAAAAATGACGTGCCGGATAATATTATCGGCGACCCGCTGCGCCTGCAGCAGATCATCACCAACCTGGTGGGCAACGCCATCAAGTTCACCGAGCACGGGAATATCGACGTGCTGGTGGAGCAGCGCGCCATCAGCAACTCCCGGGTGCAGATCGAGATTCAAATCCACGATACCGGGATCGGCATTCCGGAGCGCGACCAGTCGCGGCTGTTCCAGGCTTTCCGCCAGGCCGATGCCAGCATCTCCCGCCGTCACGGCGGCACCGGGCTGGGGCTGGTGATTACCCAGCGCCTGGTGAAGGAGATGGGGGGTGATATCTCCTTCCACAGCCAGCCTAATCGCGGCTCGACCTTCTGGTTCCATATCAGCCTCGACCTTAACCCGAACGCCATTCCCGACAGCCCGCTGACCGACTGCCTGCGGGGGAAAACGCTGGCCTATATCGAAGCCAACGCCGCGGCGGCCCAGTGCACGATGGAGCTGCTGGCCAACACGCCGCTGGAGGTGGTCTACAGCCCGACGTTTTCCGCTCTGCCGGAGGCGCATTACGACATTCTGCTGGCCGGTATTCCGGTTTCCATGCGCGACCTTAACCAGCAAAAGGATAAGCTCACCAAAGCCTGTTCGATGGCCGATAATTTACTTCTCGCGCTCCCCTGCCACGCGCAGATCAACGCCGAAGCGCTGAAGCGCGAGGGCGTGGCCGCCTGCCTGCTTAAACCGCTGACCTCAACCCGGCTCCTCCCTGCGCTAACGGCCTCCTGTCGGACGCAGCCCGCGGTGATGTTGACGCATACGGACAGCAGCAAGCTGCCGATGACGGTGATGGCGGTTGACGATAATCCGGCCAACCTGAAGCTTATCGGCGTGCTGCTGGAGGACCTGGTCCAGAACGTGACGCTCTGCGAGAGCGGCCAGCGCTCCGTAGAGCTGGCCAGGGAGATGCAGCTGGATCTGGTGCTGATGGATATTCAGATGCCGGACATGGACGGCATTCGCGCCTGCGAGCTCATCCGCC
Organism: Klebsiella sp. BIGb0132; assembly: GCF_024810075.1. Lineage (NCBI taxonomy): Bacteria > Pseudomonadati > Pseudomonadota > Gammaproteobacteria > Enterobacterales > Enterobacteriaceae > Klebsiella > Klebsiella sp. BIGb0132. The sequence continues at coordinate 121,948 of NZ_JANUDW010000006.1, forward strand.
ACCTCCCTCATCACCAGCAAACGCCGGTCATCGCGGTCACGGCCCATGCCCTGGAGGGACAAAAAGAGAAGCTGCTGAGCGCCGGCATGAACGATTACCTGGCAAAACCGATTGAAGAGGAGAAGCTGCACAGCCTGCTGCTGCGCTATCAGCCGGGGATGCACGCCGCCGCCCCGCTGGCGGCCGAAGTGGTTGAACCCCCGGTCGATCATAACGTGACCCTCAGCTGGCAGCTGGCGCTGCGGCAGGCGGCGATGAAGCCGGACCTGGCGCGGGAGATGCTGCAGATGCTGATCGCCTTTATGCCAGAGGTGCGTAACAAGGTTGAAGAGCAGCTGGTGGGCGAAGCGCCGGAAGGGCTGCTGGATTTGATTCATAAGCTTCACGGGAGCTGCAGCTACAGCGGCGTGCCGCGGCTGAAGAAGCTGTGTCAGACTATCGAGAGCCAGCTGCGCGCGGGAACCGCCGCCGAAGATCTGGAGCCCGAGCTTCTGGAACTGCTGGATGAGATGGATAACGTCACGCGGGAAGCCTGCAAGCTAATGGGCATCTAGCCCCGGCCAGCTCTGCGGGCCCAGGCTGTGGCCCGGCCCCGCGGAGCGCGGCTACAGCTTTTGCCCCATTTTCAGTATCGCCGCCACGTTGCGCGCCGTCATGCGCACGTTATCGGCAGCATTTTCCAGCGCCTCTTCGAGGGTGCAGACCGAATAGAGCACGCTGAAAACCGCATCCAGCCCGTGCTGGTGCACAACGCCCACGTCCGCAGTCAGGCTGCCGGCAATGCCAATCACCGGGATGTTGTAGCTTTTTGCCACCTTAGCCACCCCAACCGGCACCTTGCCGTGAATCGTCTGGCTGTCAATGCGCCCCTCGCCGGTGATAACCAGGTCAGCGTCCGCCACCCGCTCCGCAAGGTGCAGGGCGTCGGTCACAATCTCAATCCCCGGGCGCAGCTTCGCCCCGCAAAACGCGTAGAGCGCGGCGCCCATTCCGCCCGCCGCGCCACCGCCCTCAAGGTGCAGGACGTCAATACCGAGATCGCGATGAATAATTTGTGCGAAATGCGTCAGCGCGCGATCGAGGCGGGCGATCATCTCCTCCGTCGCCCCTTTCTGCGGGCCAAATACCGCCGTCGCGCCTTCCGGGCCGGTGAGCGGGTTGGTTACGTCGCAGGCAACCTCGATGCGGCAATCCGTTAAGCGTTGATCCAGCTCGCTGAGGTCAATCTTCGCCAGCGCCTCCAGCGCCGCGCCGCCGGCCGCTAGCTGCCGATTATCTTCCGTCAGCAGCCTGCCGCCCAGCGCCTGCACCATCCCGGCGCCGCCGTCGTTAGTGGCGCTGCCGCCGATGCCGATAATAATCTGCTTCACGCCGCTGTCCAGCGCGTGGCGGATCAGCTCCCCGGTCCCCCAGCTGGTGGTGAGCAGCGGATTACGGCGCGCCGGCGGTACGCTCTCCAGGCCGCTGGCCGCCGCCATTTCGATATAGGCGCAGCGTTCGTCGCCGGAAAGGCCGTAAAACGCGTTCACCGGCTCGCCGAGCGGGCCGGTAACGACAGCCCGCACCAGATGCCCCTGAGTGGCGGCAACCATCGCTTCGACGGTCCCCTCCCCGCCGTCGGCGACCGGTAGCTTGAGGTATTCTGCATCGGGATAAATCTCCCTGAACCCCTGCTCTATCGCGGTCGCTACGCCCAGCGCACTCAGGCTCTCCTTGTATGAATCTGGTGCAATGACTATTTTCATAAGCTGTCCTTAACATGAACACAAGCCAGATAGCAAAAAGCGACCGGCCCCCGCAGGAGCCGGTTTGTCCTCAGCGCACCATGCACGGGCGCTTGTTATTAAACGTCCACTCCGGGATCAGGTACTGCATCGCCATCGCATCGTCGCGAGCGCCCAGGCCGTGCTTTTTATACAACTCATTAGCCAGCATAACGCGGTCCATGTCGAGCTCTACGCCAAGGCCTGGCGTCGAAGGTACCTGCACCATACCACCTTTGATCTCAAAAGGTTGTCGGGTCAAACGCTGGTTCCCTTCCTGCCAGATCCAGTGGGTATCAATGGCGGTGATCTTACCCGGTGCCGCCGCCGCAACGTGGGTGAACATCGCCAGCGAGATATCAAAATGGTTATTGGAGTGCGAACCCCAGGTCAGGCCAAACTCATGGCACATCTGGGCAACGCGCACCGATCCCTGCATGGTCCAGAAGTGCGGATCGGCCAGCGGGATATCAACCGACTGCAGCGACAGGGTGTGCCCCATCTGCCGCCAGTCGGTGGCAATCATATTGGTCGCCGTCGGCAGACCGGTCGCGCGGCGGAATTCAGCCATCACCTCACGGCCGGAGTAACCCTGCTCGGCCCCGCACGGATCTTCCGCGTAGGCCAGCACGCCTTTCAGCTGTTTACCAATGGCGATGGCTTCGTCGAGCAGCCAGGCGCCGTTCGGGTCAAGCGTCACCCGCGCCTGCGGGAAGCGCTTCGCCAGCGCGACGATAGACTCGGCCTCCTCTTCGCCGGCCAGAACGCCGCCTTTGAGTTTGAAATCGTTGAAGCCGTACTTCTCATAGGCCGCTTCCGCCAGGCGCACGACGGCGTCCGGGGTCATGGCCTCTTCGTGGCGCAGCCGATACCAGCCACACTTCTCATCCGTCTGGCTCTGGTAGGCCAGCGGCGTGGCCTGGCGGTTGCCGACGAAGAACAGGTAGCCAAGCATTTCCACTTCGCTACGCTGCTGCCCGTCGCCCAGCAGTGAAGCCACGTTCACGCCAAGGTGCTGCCCAAGCAGGTCCAGCAGCGCCGCTTCAATCCCGGTCACCACATGAATAGTGGTACGCAGGTCAAAGGTTTGCAAACCGCGGCCGCCGGCATCGCGGTCGGCAAATTGCTGGCGAACGGCGCCCAGCACGTTTTTGTATTCGCCGAGAGTTTTGCCGACAACCAGCGCCGCGGCATCCTCCAGGGTCTGGCGGATTTTCTCACCGCCAGGAATTTCGCCCACCCCGGTGTGACCCGAGTTATCTTTAATAATCACGATATTGCGGGTGAAGTACGGCGCGTGCGCGCCGCTGAGATTCATCAGCATGCTGTCGTGACCGGCCACCGGGATAACCTGCATAGAGGTGACTGCCGGCGTTGAGAATTGCGTCGTCATGATTGAATCCTTTTCTAATTAATTACGGCCGAAAACGGGACGTTTGCGGTCAAATTTCCAACCCGGGATCAGGTATTGCATTGGGGCGGCGTCGTTACGCGCCCCTCCGGGCAGCGTCTTATAGACCTCGTGCGCCTTTTGCACCTGCTCCCAGTCCAGCTCCACGCCCAGACCCGGCGCGTCAGGTACGGCAATCCTGCCGTTTTCAATCTGCAGCGGATTTTTGGTCAGGCGGCAGTCGCCCTCCTGCCAAATCCAGTGGGTATCGATGGCGGTCGGATTGCCCGGCGCCGCCGCGCCGACGTGGGTAAACATAGCCAGTGAAATATCGAAGTGGTTATTTGAGTGGCAGCCCCACGTCAGCCCCCAGTCATCGCACAGCTGCGCGACCCGCACCGCGCCGGACAAGGTCCAGAAGTGCGGATCGGCGAGCGGGATATCCACCGCATTGAGCATCACCGCGTGCCCCATTTCACGCCAGTTAGTGGCAATCATATTGGTTGCTACCGGCAGCCCGGTGGCGCGGCGGAATTCCGCCATTACCTCGCGACCGGAAAAGCCCTGTTCGGCGCCGCAGGGATCTTCGGCGTAGGTCAGCACGTCCTGCAGGCCTTTGCAGAGCTCAATGGCTTCATCCAGCAGCCAGGCGCCGTTGGGATCGACGGTAATACGCGCATCCGGGAACCGTTTTTTCAGCGCGCGAGCGGTATCAATCTCCTGCTCGCCCGGCAGCACGCCGCCCTTAAGCTTGAAATCTTTAAAGCCGTAGCGCTCCTGGGCGGCCTCAGCGAGGCGGACCACCGCTTCGCTGCTCAGCGCTTCCTGATGCCGCAGGTGGTACCAGTCGTGCTGGCCTGGGGTAGTCTCCAGGTACGGCAGATCCGTTTTCTGGCGATCGCCGATATAGAAGAGATAGCCCAGAACGGTGACCGCGTCGCGCTGTTTGCCAGGCCCCAGCAGCTCGCACACCGGGACATTCAGCGCTTTGCCCAGCAGATCCAGCAGCGCAGCCTCCAGCGCCGCGACCGCGTTAACCCGCAGTTCGAAGGTCCAGGCGCCGTTTCCGAAAGTGTCGAAATCCGCCGCCTGATTGCCTTTATGCACCTGCTGAACCACCTTGTTCAGGCGCGCAATTTCCTGCCCCAGCACCTGCGGAATAGCGTCCACCAGCGTCTGGTAGATAACTTCACCGCCGGGGGCCTCACCGATGCCTGTGTTGCCGGCGCTGTCGGTGAGTACCACGATATTGCGGGTAAACCAGGCGCCGTGCGCGCCGCCGATATTCAGCAGCATACTGTCATGCCCGGCCACCGGGATCACCTTCATGTCGGTGACGACTGGAGTCGATTGCGTATTCATCGTTAGCGCTCCCCTACAGGCTTCAGTTCGATACGTTTAATATCCCCCACCAGCACCAGGTAGCTCAGTACCGCCACCAGCGCATGCACCCCGACATAAATCAGCGCCCCGTTGAACGAGCCCGTCGTCCCGACGATGTAGCCGATGGCAATAGGCGTGACGATACCGGAGATATTGCCGAACATATTGAACAGACCGCCGGAGAGGCCGCTTATCTCTTTCGGTGCGGTATCCGCCATCACCGCCCAGCCCAGCGCGCCGATGCCCTTGCCGAAGAAGGCCATCGCCATAAAGCCGATAATCATCCATTCCGCGTTAACGTAGTTACAGAACACCATTACCATCGACAGCAACATGCCAAGCACGATGGGGGTCTTGCGGGCAATATTCAGCGAGCCGGTGCGGCGCATCAGCCAGTCGGAGATAATGCCGCCTAAGACGCCGCCGACAAAGCCGCAGATGGCGGGAACGGAGGCGACAAACCCGGCTTTCAGAATCGACATGCCGCGCGCCTGCACCAGATAGACCGGGAACCAGGTGATAAAGAAGTAGGTCAACGCGTTGATGCAGTACTGACCAATGTAGATCCCGACCATCATTCGCGATCCGATCAGCTGTTTGATCTGTCCCCACTTTTCACTGAACGGCACCTTCTGCGCGTTTTTCTTCTGATCCATATTGATCAGCGCCCCGCCGGCGGCGATATAGTCCAGCTCTTTTTGGTTCACGCCGGGGTGCTGATTCGGCTCGTGGATCACTTTCAACCACACGAAGCTAATCACGATCCCCAGTCCTCCCATAAAGAAGAAGACGTGCGACCAGCCGACTTCGTGGGTCAGCCAGCCCATGATCGGCGCGAAGATAACGGTGGCAAAGTACTGGGCGGAGTTAAAAATAGAGACCGCGGTGCCTCTCTCCTGCGCCGGGAACCAGGCCGCGACGATGCGGCTGTTGCCGGGAAAGGATGGCGCTTCCGCTAAGCCGACGAGGAATCGCAGGGTAAACAGCGCGATGATGATGCCAAAACCGCTAAAGATATCGACGAAACCCTGCAAGAGGGTAAACATCGACCAAATGAAGATCGACCAAAAATAGACCCGTTTTGAGCCAAAGCGATCGAGCAGCCAACCGCCGGGGATCTGACCAATAACGTAGGCCCATGAGAACGCAGAGAAAACGTAGCCCATTCCCACCGCGTCGAGGCCAATATCTTTGGCCATTTCCGAGCCGGCAATCGACAGCGTCGCGCGGTCGCCGTAGTTAAAAGAGGTGACGATAAACAGCATCACCACTATCCAGTAGCGGGCGTTGGTGCGTTTTTCCGCGCCGCTCGCCGCCTGACTTAATGTACTCATTGTTGCACTCCTGAATCATAGCAATTAGCTACGTTCATTCTGAACAGCACAACCTGTAGGGTAGTCAGAATGACGTGTTAGTGTTTTCGTTTTATCTGGCATTTTGCTTTTTCAAACTGGCAGGAAAAGTATAAAAAGAGGACATGGCTGGCTCACCGTGCACATACACAGCTTTGCGGGACGTGCTGAAATCGATTTATGGCTTATGCCTAATCAGATGGGGGGTAGTTCACGGAAATGAAAAGCAACCGCCGGTTAGCGCTGCCGGTGACGGTGCAAACGGCAGGAGTGTGAAATGTCTCTCTTGACCCGGTGAAAACAGGCGCAAAAAACCACTTTTATCCAGTGGTTATTAGGCAGATGCCTGAACCCCTGACGGGCGGGCGCGGGTATGATCCCGTTGGGCATTTATCCGGCGCTGGCCTTCAGAAGGGACGCCCTCTACGGAGGGGGAGAGCGTCACTTTTCATCCGCTTATTCGAGCAGGGTCGCCCACTGTTCAACCCACGGGTTGGACACGCCTTCGGGTTCCGGGTCTTCGCTGGCGTCGATCGTCAGCATGTCGCCGACGCGCTTTGCGCCCTGCTCCTGCAGCAGCGCATCAAAGGTCTTGCCGCCGCCGCAGAAGTTAGCGTAGGTGCTGTCGCCGAGCGCAATGATTCCGTAGCGCAGGTGCGGCTGGTACATATCCTTAATGCCTTCGTACAGCGGAATGATGCTGTCCGGCAGATCGCCCTGTCCGGTCGTTGACGTCACGACCAGAACGTATTTGCCGCTGTAGGGCTCCCAGTCCTGAACCTCCGGGTCTTCGAACACCTTCGCCTTGTGGCCAAGGCCGCTCAAAATGGCTTCAGCTTCTTCAGCGACCAGCAGCGCGTTACCGTACATCGTACCGACAAAAATCCCGACTTCTGCCATCTTTATCTCCCTGGATTGACCTCAATCCGTTCATCCTGACCGCTGTCGTCTGCAAACTCAACCCTTTCATTTAACGGCAGAAGGCCTCGCCAGCCAAACTGCGACAGCGCCCGCATCCACACGTCGTCCAGGCTGGCGCGAATGACCAGCGGCTCGCCGGTAAACGGATGGGTTAACGAGAGCTGGCTGGCGTGCAGCATCAGGCGGTCGCAGGCAAAGTTTTCAACCGCGCTGCGGTTCTGGCGCAAATCGCCGTGCTTGCTGTCGCCGATAATCGGGTGGCGCAGGTGGGAGAGATGGCGGCGCAGCTGGTGCTTACGCCCCGTTTTCGGCTCCAGCTCAACCAGGCTGTAGCGCGTCGTCGGATAGCGTCCGGTGGCGACCGGCATCTCAACCGTCGCCAGGCCACGATAGTGGGTGACCGCCGGCTGCGGGCCTTTATCTTCGCGCGCGAACTTGTCGGCTATTTTGTCCAGCTCTTCAACCAGCGGATAATCGAGCAGCGCCTCTTCGGTCAGCCAGCCGCGGGCAATGGCGTGGTAGCGTTTTTGCATCTGGTGCTGCTCAAACTGCTGCGACAGCCGCCTTCCCGCCTCGCTTGATAGCCCCATCAGCAGCACGCCGGAGGTCGGTCTGTCGAGGCGATGGGCGGTAAAGACGTGCTGACCAATCTGATCGCGCACCGTTTGCATGACCACCACTTTCTCATCGCGATCCAACCAGCTGCGGTGGACCAGCCAGCCGGAGGGCTTATTGACCGCCACCAGCCACTCGTCCTGATAGATAATTTCCAGCATCAGGCGTCGTCGCTCGCAAAAAGGGTATCCAGCAGCAGCAGCTCCGCCAGCACGCGATCGCGCAGCGGGTGGGCGGCATCAAGGGCCACCTCATAATAAGGGGCGACGGCAAAACTCTGCGGCAGCGGCTGCTCAGCGTCCAGCAGCTGATGCATACGCGGGATCAGCACCCACTGCAGCCACTCCAGCGGCTCCATAGTATCCATGCAGAACGGGCTGTCGCTGGCAAAGGCGCTGCTTTGCGGCGCGTTTTCCTGCCAGTACTGCGTTTCGCGCAGCAGCGCTTCAATCGCGCGCAGGCGCTCGCGCACGCTGAGGTGAAGAGTCATGGGGAAACCTCGATGAGTTGTAAACCGGCGCAGAATAGCAAATTTAGAAGAGAAATAAAAAAAGGGAGCACTGTATAAACAGTGCTCCCGGTTCGTTTCGCAGCAATCCAGCTACATTGGTGCTCCCTGCTCGTCCGTGAAAACTTTTCCTGAGGTCTCCTGACCATGTTCATCCATAAACCAGTGCGTCCTGCTTTCACACCACCCCGATGTGAAATTACCTGTCCTTAAGTCTATCCCGATCTTCCTGATCCACCGTTCATCATGAGCGGCTCACGTTCTCCATCCTGGAGGTGTCCTTTACGCCATCCTGCGTTATCCTGTGCTTCATCCTGAAGCCTGTCCTTGCTACGCCTTCCCGGCGGGTCCTGCAGAAGTGTCATCATCCTGATGTTCACTTCATTTCGCGACTTCCTGTCGACGTACATAGGATCACTGATTCCGCCTCGTCTTACAACCCTTCATACGACAATCTCTTAAGATTAGTCACCACTAAAAAAGACCATATAAAACCTAACCATATGAATTAAAATAGTTTATTAAATATTAAATAGTTGAAAAATGACTTAAATGATGACGATCTCTTACAGGTCTTGTAAGAGATCTCTCACAAACGGACCGGCATAATGGATTACACAACCGGCTCGAGCTGGTTGAGAAAACTCGCCAGGGAGGCAGAAAGGGTCGTACGCCTGCGCGTGCCGAGGGTCTCTTTGAGGACTTCACCGCTGACGTTACAAACGGAGATAACGTCCAGCTCGCTGTCCAGCGTGGCGATAAACAGCGTCGGCGACAGCTTCAGGCGTTTTTGCACCACCAGGTGGCCGATCAGATTTTCCTGCATGCGCTGGAAGTCATCCGGGCTCCAGGCCTGCAGCAGGGTCATCGTTTCGCCCGCAAAGCGCGCCTGCATATCGCCGGCGAACTGGGTGGTATAATAACTATGAGCCGGCTGTTGTACCACAATATCGAAGGCCCTTTCAACCGCGCTGATATTGGCGGGGAGAGAAAAGGGCTGCGGCTGCCAGAAAACGGCGTCGGCGTCCGTCGCGCTGATGCAGGGCGACGGGATGCCGCAAAGCTCTTCGCTGCGCGGCAGGCTTGCGCGCTGCTGCTGCCAGGCGTCGCAATAACGTTGGGTAAATGCTTGCAGCGCTTCTGCGGTCTGATTGTCCACCGGTTTCTCTCTTCACGTTAGCCAGGATACACTTAGCGAATAGTGTACCCGCTTTACTATGGTGAAACATGTCTTCTTATGAGAATCATCAGGCCCTCGCTGGCCTGACGCTCGGTAAATCAACCGATTACCGTGATACCTACGACGCGTCCCTGCTGCAGGGCGTACCGCGCAGCCTGAACCGCGATCCGCTGGGCCTGCACGCCGACAGCCTGCCCTTCCACGGCGGCGATATCTGGACGCTGTACGAGCTCTCCTGGCTGAATGCAAAAGGTCTGCCGCAGGTTGCGGTGGGCCACGTCGAGCTGAGCGATACCAGCGTGAACCTCGTGGAGTCGAAGAGCTTTAAGCTCTATCTCAACAGCTTCAACCAGACCCGCTTTGCCGACTGGCAGGAGGTGCAGGCGACCCTGACGCGCGACCTTAGCGCCTGCGCCCAGGGCGAGGTCACGGTTGCACTCTATCGCCTCGACGAACTCGAAGGCCAGCCGGTGGCCCATCTGCACGGCACCTGCATCGACGATCAGGATATCGAAGTTGATAACTATGAATTCAGCACCGACTACCTGCTGGACGCTGCCGGCGACAAAATCGTCGAAGAGACGCTGGTGAGCCATCTGCTGAAATCCAACTGCCTGATCACCCATCAGCCGGACTGGGGTTCGGTGCAAATCCAGTATCGCGGGCCAAAAATCGATCGCGAAAAGCTGCTGCGCTACCTGGTCTCGTTCCGCCACCATAACGAGTTTCACGAGCAGTGCGTCGAGCGGATCTTCAACGACCTCCTGCGCTTCTGCCGGCCGCAGTCGCTCTCCGTCTACGCCCGCTACACCCGCCGCGGCGGCCTCGACATCAACCCGTGGCGCAGCAACGCGGACTTTGTTCCCGCTATCGGCCGTCTCGCGCGTCAGTAGGTAAAATATTTCACACTTTGCGTGCGTTCACGCGTACGCAAGGTTGTGAAAACGCCGCAGGCAGGGCTATTGTAATCACAGGAAGACGATAATCGTCCTGTTAAGGAGTTCACTTGATTACACATGTTAGCCCGCTTGGTTCAATGGATATGCTGTCACAGCTGGAAGTGGATATGCTTAAACGCACCGCCAGCAGTGACCTGTATCAACTCTTTCGCAACTGTTCGCTTGCCGTGCTCAACTCGGGGAGCCTGACCGATAACAGCAAAGAGCTGCTGTCTCGTTTTGAAAACTTCGATATTAACGTGCTGCGTCGCGAACGCGGCGTGAAGCTGGAACTGATCAACCCGCCGGAAGAGGCGTTCGTTGACGGGCGGATTATCCGTTCCCTGCAGGCCAACCTGTTTGCCGTGCTGCGCGACATCCTGTTCGTTTACGGGCAGATTCATAATACCGTTCGTCTGCCGAACCTCGACCTCGAAAGTTCGGTACATATCACCAACCTGGTGTTCTCGATTCTGCGTAACGCCCGCGCCCTGCACGTCGGCGAAGCTCCCAATATGATTGTCTGCTGGGGCGGCCACTCGATTAATGAGACCGAATATCTCTACGCCCGCCGCGTCGGGACCCAGCTCGGCCTGCGCGAGCTGAATATCTGCACCGGCTGCGGCCCGGGCGCGATGGAAGCGCCGATGAAAGGCGCCGCGGTTGGCCATGCCCAGCAGCGCTACAAAGACAGCCGCTTTATCGGCATGACCGAACCTTCGATTATTGCCGCCGAGCCGCCGAATCCGCTGGTGAACGAACTGATCATCATGCCGGATATCGAAAAACGCCTTGAGGCCTTCGTGCGCATCGCCCACGGCATCATTATCTTCCCGGGCGGCGTGGGTACGGCGGAAGAGCTGCTCTATCTGCTGGGCATTTTGATGCACCCGGACAACAAGGCGCAGGTGCTGCCGCTGATCCTCACCGGACCAAAAGAGAGCGAGAACTATTTCCGCGTGCTAGATGAGTTCATCGTCCACACCATGGGCGAATCGGCGCGTCGCCACTACAAGATTATCATTGACGACGCCAGCGAAGTGGCGCGTCAGCTGAAGAAAGCGATGCCGCTGGTCAAAGAGAGCCGCCGGGAAACCGACGACGCCTACAGCTTTAACTGGTCGATTCGTATTTCGCCGGACCTGCAGATGCCGTTCGATCCGACGCACGAGAACATGGCCAACCTCAAGCTCTATCCGGACCAGCCTGTAGAAGTGCTGGCCGCGGATCTGCGCCGCGCCTTCTCCGGGATCGTCGCCGGGAACGTCAAAGAGGTCGGCATCCAGGCGATTGAAAAATTCGGCCCTTATAAGCTGCACGGCGATGCGGAGATAATGCGCCGGATGGACGATCTGCTGCAGGGCTTCGTCGCCCAGCACCGCATGAAGCTGCCGGGCGGCAGCGCCTATATCCCTTGCTATGAAATAGGCTCCTGAGCCCTGTTCTGACCCTCCCGGGCGGCGGCTAACGCCCTGCCCGGGCAATCCAGTCCGCACTCCCGTTCTCCTGCCCCCCAGCGCGCCTCCGCTCCCGCACGCCCGTTCTCCCGTTCTCCCGTTCTCCCGTTCTCCCGTTCTCCCGTTCTCCCGTTCTCCCGTTCTCCCGTTCTCCCGTTCTCCCGTTCTCCAGCACGATAATCTGCTGACCCCGGCTCTCCCGCGCCTCCTTTCTGAAATCTATTTTCTTTGTGAATGTTTTGTAGCTTTTTACAAAGCCAATCGTTTGCCTTTCCAAAAACAGCAATAAATATCACCACAAAAAAGATACTTGAGAGCTAAAACATCGATAACACCCCATTTTTACAGCGTAAACCTCGTTATTACGCCGCCACGCTTTTATCTCATATGCTGCGAATGTTAGCCTTCGCGCCACAAATATCTGGCTGAACATCAGAAACAGACTGTTGGACTAAAAATATCCACCCTGAAAGTGGATTATTGCAATTGAGATCGCGATCACTGATAGATTTCCAATATGAATGTATCTTTCCGCCCCACTTGTTACGGAGAAAATCACGAAAAAACCGTAAACAAACGAATTTAATATTACTTAATTGATTTTATTTATTATTTTTTGTCGCTTCCTCCAGGAGATACAGATGGAAACCACGCAAACCAGCACTATCGTTTCGGGCGAAACCCGCAGCGGATGGCGCAAAACAGATACCATGTGGATGCTGGGCCTGTACGGCACGGCTATCGGCGCGGGCGTTCTGTTCCTGCCGATCAACGCCGGCGTCGGCGGTATGATCCCGCTGATCATCATGGCTATTCTGGCTTTCCCGATGACTTTCTTTGCCCACCGCGGGATGACCCGTTTTGTGCTGTCCGGTAAGAATCCGGGAGAAAACATCACCGAAGTCGTAGAAGAACACTTTGGCGTTGGCGCAGGTAAGCTGATTACCCTGCTCTACTTCTTTGCTATCTACCCGATTCTGCTGGTGTATAGCGTTGCGATTACCAATACCGTCGAGAGCTTTATGCTGCACCAGCTGCAGATGACGCCGCCGCCGCGCGCTATTCTGTCGCTGATCCTGATCGTCGGGATGATGACCATCGTGCGCTTCGGCGAGCAGATGATTGTGAAAGCGATGAGCGTACTGGTCTTCCCGTTCGTGGTCGCCCTGATGATTCTGGCACTCTATCTGATCCCTGAGTGGAACGGCGCGGCGCTGGAAACCCTCTCCCTGAGCAGCGCAACCTCTACCGGCAACGGCCTGTGGATGACCCTGTGGCTGGCGATCCCGGTGATGGTGTTCTCCTTTAACCACTCGCCGATCATCTCCTCCTTCGCCGTGGCGAAGCGTGAAGAGTACGGCCAGGGCGCGGAGAAGAAATGCTCCAGCATCCTCGCTCGCGCTCACATCATGATGGTTATTACGGTGATGTTCTTCGTCTTCAGCTGCGTACTGAGCCTCTCCCCTGCGGACCTGGCGGCGGCGAAAGATCAGAACATCTCGATTCTCTCGTACCTGGCGAACCACTTTAACGCCCCGCTGATTGCCTGGATGGCGCCGATCATTGCGATGATTGCCATCACTAAATCCTTCCTCGGCCACTATCTCGGCGCCCGTGAAGGCTTTAACGGCATGGTGATTAAATCCCTGCGCGGCAAAGGTAAATCCATAGAAATCAACAAGCTGAACAAGATCACTGCGCTGTTCATGCTGGTTACCACCTGGATCGTGGCGACGCTGAACCCCAGCATTCTCGGCATGATCGAAACTCTCGGCGGCCCGATTATCGCGATGATTCTGTTCCTGATGCCGATGTACGCGATTCAGAAAGTCCCGGCGATGCGCAAATACAGCGGCCACGTCAGCAACGTCTTCGTTGTGCTGATGGGCCTGATTGCTATCTCCGCTATTTTCTACTCCCTGTTCAGCTAATCTCCCCCTCGCGCCGCCCACCGGCGGCGCGCTTTCCGACAGTTCTGGATGTGCACCATGATCAGCGTATTCGATATCTTTAAAATCGGCATCGGCCCTTCCAGCTCCCACACCGTGGGGCCAATGAAAGCGGGCAAACAGTTCACCGACGACCTTATCGCACGCGGGCAGCTTGCCGACGTCACCACCGTCATCGTCGACGTATACGGCTCCCTTTCCCTGACCGGCAAAGGCCACCATACCGACATTGCGATTATTATGGGCCTGGCGGGCAACATGCCCGATAGCGTCGACATTGACGCCATTCCGGCGTTTATTCAGGACGTCAACACCCACGGGCGCCTGATGCTGGCAAACGGCCAGCAGGAAGTCGACTTCCCGGTAGACCGCTGCATGAATTTCCATGCCGACAACCTGTCGCTGCATGAAAACGGCATGCGCATTAGCGCCCTCGGCGGCGATAAGGTGCTCTACACCCAGACTTACTACTCCATCGGCGGCGGTTTTATCGTCGACGAGCAGCACTTCGGCCAGAGCAACGACGCGCCGGTGGCCGTGCCTTATCCCTACAAAAACGCGGCTGATTTACAGCGACACTGCCGCGAAAGCGGGCTCTCGCTTTCCGGCCTGATGATGCAAAACGAGCTGGCGCTGCGCAGCAAAGAAGAGCTGGAGCAGCACTTTTCCGCCGTCTGGGACGTGATGAGCGGCGGTATCGAGCGCGGCATCAGCACCGAAGGGGTGCTGCCGGGCAAGCTGCGCGTCCCGCGCCGCGCCGCGGCGTTACGCCGGATGCTGGTCAGCCAGGACAATACCAACAGCGATCCGATGGCGGTCGTTGACTGGATCAACATGTTCGCCCTGGCAGTCAACGAAGAGAACGCCGCCGGCGGCCGCGTGGTCACCGCGCCAACCAACGGCGCCTGCGGGATCGTGCCGGCGGTACTGGCCTACTACGATAAGTTTATCCGCAAGGTTAACGCCAACTCGCTGGCGCGCTACCTGCTGGTAACCAGCGCGATTGGCTCGCTGTATAAGATGAACGCCTCGATTTCCGGTGCCGAAGTGGGCTGCCAGGGCGAAGTTGGCGTCGCCTGTTCAATGGCGGCGGCCGGCTTAACTGAACTGCTGGGCGGCAGCCCTGGCCAGGTGTGCATCGCCGCCGAAATCGGTATGGAGCACAACCTCGGCCTGACCTGCGACCCGGTTGCCGGCCAGGTTCAGGTGCCGTGCATCGAGCGTAACGCCATCGCCGCGGTGAAGGCCGTCAACGCCGCCCGGATGGCGCTGCGCCGCACCAGCGAACCGCGCGTATGTCTCGATAAGGTTATCGAGACGATGTACGAAACCGGCAAGGATATGAACGCCAAGTACCGCGAAACGTCGCGCGGTGGCCTGGCGATGAAAATCGTGACCTGCGATTAATGCCTCTCCCGGCGGGCGACCGTTCGCCGGGACTCTCCCCGCAGTCCCGCCTGAAAGATATTTCGGTTATATAAATTAAAATTTAGTTATTTATTGGTTATAAGGACGATTTGCTACCTTACGGGAAACCGCTACAGGAGAACAAATCATGTCAAAAAGGTTCCATCTGGCCCTGCTGCCGCTGCTGCTCGGTCTGTCCGCTTCCGCGCTGGCGAAGGCGCCGGAAACCGTCAACATTGGCTACCAGAAGGCCAATATTTTCGCCCTGCTGAAATATCGCGGCACCCTCGATGAGACCTTCAAAAAAGAGGGGATCGCCGTGCGCTGGGTAGAATTCCCCGCCGGCCCGCAGATGCTGGAAGGGCTGAACGTCGGCAGCATCGACCTGGCGGCCACCGGCGACGCCCCGCCGGCCTTCGCTCAGGCGGCGCAGGCGGATCTGGTTTATCTCGCCCACTCCCCGGCGAACCCCAAAACCGAAGCCATCGTGGTGCCGGAAAGTTCAACCATCCGCAGCGTGGCCGACCTGAAAGGCAAGCGCGTGGGGCTGAATAAAGGCTCGGACGTCAACTACCTGCTGGTCACCGCGCTGGAAAAGGCCGGGCTGAGCTATAAAGATATTACTCCGGTCTATCTGCCGCCGGCCGACGCCCGCGCCGCCTTCCAGCGCGGCGCCATTGATGCCTGGGTTATCTGGGATCCGTACCTTGCCGAAGTTGAAACCAACGCTAAGGCGCGGCAGATCCGCAACGCCGAGGGGCTGGTGCCGCACTACACTTTCTATCTCGCCAGCCGTAAATTTGCTGAATCCTATCCGGATACCGCGAAGCAGGTCGTTGATGAGCTGGGCAAGCTGAGCGACTGGGCCAACGCCCATCAGGACGATGCCGCCGGGATTTTGTCGACCTCCACCGGGCTGGATAAGGCTATCTGGCTGAAGGCGCTGGCCCGCCTGCCCTACGGCGCCGAGCGCATGACGCCCGCAGTCTATAACGAACAGCAGGCGCTGGCGGATACCTTCACCCGCGTTGGCCTGCTGCCGGTCAAAGTGGACGTGCGCAGCGCCACCTGGTCGCAGGATAAGTAGTGTTGACCGGCGACGGTTTTCCCCGTCGCCGCCTTCCTTACCCCTGCGTTTTCTCGCCGTTGCCTATCTGCCAGATAAAGGTCGGCGCTTCGCCGTTGACCAGCCAGCTGCCGATGTTGCGCGCTTTATAGATAACCGGATTGTGCGAGGCCACCGTGCGCGCGTTGCGCCAGTGGCGATCGAGCGCTTTGCCGACCCGGGTGTCCGACGCGCCGAGGGCGTTAAACAGCTCGGTCGCCGCCCGCGGTATCCAGTCGCTGGCAATCACCTGCGCCTGCGCCGCTTCCACTTCCGCCAGACGATTACGCTGCGCAATCAGCGCCTCGTCGCCGCTGGCGTGAACGATATAGGCCTGCTGTAAAGACTCCGCCGCCTGCAGCACCGCCGCGCGGGTCGCCCACGCCCAGCTGCTGATTTGCCCGACCACCTGCAGCACCTGAGGATCGTCGCGCGGCACGGCGGCATTGCCGTGGCTGTACATACGGGAGCGTTTTTTCACCCCTTCGGCGGCATCGCGCTCCACCGCCAGGCCGATACCCGCCAGCGTCGCCAGCAGGATATGCTGGTAGAAAGCGGTCTGGTAGCGAAAGCGCTCGGCAAAATCGTAGACGTGCTCCTGCTCAACCTGCGCCTGCCGGAAGCGGGTGGTGCCGCTGCCGGTCAGCCGCTGGCCAAAGCCGTCCCAGTCGTCGTCGCGCTCCACCCCGCTCTGCCTGGTACTGACCAGCGCTATCACGTCGCCGCCGTTGTCGCTGCGGCGGGCGAAGACGTCAATCCAGTCGGCGTACAGCGTTCCGGTGCTGTAAAACTTCTCGCCGCTTAGCCGCCAGCCGCGCTCGTCCGGCGTCACCTGAGTATTCACCTCCCCCAGCTTTACCGCCCCCGTTTCGGTCCAGCCGCTGCCCACCAGCTCCCCGTCGCGAAAACGCTGGAACCAGCGATCGCGCTGCGCAGAATCGGGCTGATTCAGACGATCCTCAACAAAGGCAAAATGAGCGCGCAGCGCCTGCGGCAGGTTTGAATCAGCCTCGGCCAGCTCAATCAGCAGGGCAATCAGCTGCGGCAGCGACGCCCCCCAGCCGCCCTTTTCCCGCGGGATGCGCAGCGTGCCGAATCCCGCCTCCTTCAGCCAGCGAATCGGCTCCTCGGGCAGAATGCGCTGCTGCTCGCGGCTGGCCGCCCCTTGCGCAATGCGCGAGAAAATCGGCCGAAAGGCCGCCGCCAGCTGTTCGTAATCGGTACCGGTAGAAAGTTGTGTCATCATCTGTTCCTTAATGGTGGCTGTCGTCAATGTCGTGACGCGTCGGCTCGTGGCGAACCGCAAGCAGGAAGAAGATCGGAATCAGGGCGGCCAGCGATACCACCCAGAACATCTGCGTGCCGAGAGAGGCCTGCAGCAGCGGCAGCACGAACAGCGCCAGCGCGCTGCCGATCCCGGAGAGCGCCCGGCTGAAGCCGACGCCGGTGGCACGAATCGCGGTGGGATAGGAGAGCGCCGGATAGATCATCAGCTGCGCGCCGGGGCCAAAGCCCTCGGCAAACAGCCACAGCCCAAGCATCGCCATCGCCAGCACCACGCCGACGGTGGCCTGCGGCTGGCCCACCAGCGCGAGCACAATCAGGGCGATAAACTGCAGCGCGAAGCCGGCAATCGCCACGTGGCGCGACGGATATTTCCACGCCAGATGCATCCCCAGCAGCCCGCCGGTAAAGGCAAACAGCGCGTTCAGCCCCAGCGAAGCGGAGATGGTTTCAAACACGCCGGCCCCGAGAAACTGCGCGAGGATCGACGGCAGGAAAAAGGCGATGGCGGTGTACTCAAAGGAGATACAGATATTCATCACCCCGGCAACGACGGTGCGCTCGCGGTACGGCTTTTCAAACAGCACGCGGAAGCTCACCTTCGGCGGCGGCGCGGGGCGTTCGGCCGGCGCCTCATGGGCAACAATACCGTAAGAGTCGCGCAGAATGCGCACCGCCGAGGTCAGGTCACCCTGGTTTGCCGCCCACAGCGGCGATTCATTCATAAATTTTCTGCGCACGGCGATAATCAGCAGCGCCGGAACCGCGCCAAACAGCAGCGAGGCGCGCCACAGCCAGTCGAGATGCTCCTTTGGCAGCACAAAATAGAGCCCGAAGATAATAAGAAAACAGACCGTCGAGGCGGCGTACCACATCGGGCACCAGGCGGCGAGGCGCGAGGCCTTGTTGCCTTTGCCGGTAAAACGGGAGAATTCAGCGAGGTAGGACATAGCGACCGGCAGATCGATACCGACGCCGATGCCCATCAGGAAACGGGCGCCGATCAGCACCCAGACGTTGGGCGCCAGCCCCGCGGCGATAGCCGAGACGACAAAAAACAGCATATCGGCCATAAACACCGAATAGCGGCCATATTTATCCGTCAGCCAGCCGCCGATCAGGTTACCAAAAATGGTGCCGACCATAATGGATGAGGTGACCAGGCCGGTCAGCAGCGGCGACAGCTGAAATTCGCGCACCACGTCATCAATGCCGTAGGAGAGCGTGGTTAAATCATAGGCGTCAAGGAAGACGCCGCCGAGCGCGAGGAAGACAATCATCCGCGCATATTTAGCCCGATCCTTGCCCGAATTAATTAGCCGCGCCACGTCCCCGACGCTACTCACCGGCGCGGAGGCCACGCCGGGATTATCAACAGACAGCGTACTCATGTTTTCACCTTATTATGTTGTGCAGGTGATCGCAGTTATAGGCCGACCCTTGATAAAGGGGAACCAACAAAAATGCATATAAAAATCAATATATTCAATAAGTTAACTAAATAAAACGACAGCAGCAGGACGGGCCTTCGCCCGTCCTGCGAGATACCTGTCGACGCAGATTATTCAGCGGAAACCGGCACCAGCACGTCTTTCACCAGCGGATCGTCGGTGGTTTTCAGCCAGGTCTGGATGCGCGGGTCGGAAAACGCCTGTTTTAATTTGACGATGTTCTCCTGCGACAAATAAGGCGTGCCGATGACCAGCTGCGACGCGAAGGTGCGCGGCGCCGGCGGGAATAAAATCCCTCTGTCCCGCGACACCTTTCCGGCATCAAACTGCGAGACATAGCCGATTGCCGCATCCACCGAATTGAGCGCCCGCGGCATGGTGAGCAGGTCCAGCTCTTTGAAATTAAACTGATGCGGGTTGCCGACGATATTTTTCAGCTTCGCCGTGCGCGGCTCCACCGCCGGGTCGAGCGTAATCAGGCCGATGCGCTGCAGCAGCCACAGCGCCTGCCCCTGGTTGGCGCCATCGTCCGGCACCACGATCGTCGCTCCGTTCGGCAGATCCTTGACCGACTTATAGCGATCGGAGTAAATCCCAAAGGCCCACTGGAACACCGGCACCGTGGTGGAAAGCGCGAAGCCGTTGGCGTCCACCACCTGCTTGAGCCACCACTGATGCTGATAGATGGTTCCGGCGTACTCCCCCTGCGCCACCGCGCGATCCGCCTGCACCGGATCCTGTAGACCCACCGCCTCCAGCTTCAGGCCATAGTCCGGTGCGATATGCTCGCCGATGTACTCAATGATCCGCTGCTCGCCGGCCATCGCCGGTTCATAGTGAATTTTCAGGGTGGTGCCGAACACCACCTGTTGCGACTGGGCCTGCCCCCGCCACCACCAGAAGGCGGCGGCCAGCGCCACAATCACTACCAGCGCCGCCAGCCACGGCCAGCGGCGGGCCTTACGTAACTCAAACTGTTCTGTTGTCATGAAGAGATCCCCTGCGTGTGGCGAAGTTTGTTGACCAGACGGTCACCGAAAAATTGAATCAGCTGGATAGTGGCGATCAGCGCGATAATGGTGGCGATCATGATGTGATTGTCGAAGCGCTGGTAGCCGTACACCACCGCCAGATAGCCAATCCCTCCCGCGCCGATGGTGCCGGCAATGGCGGAATATTCGATCATCGACACCAGGTTGAGCGTTACCGCCGCCACCAGCGCGGGCAGGGCTTCGCTCAGCTGGGCGCTGCGGATAATCTGCCAGCGCGAGCCGCCGCAGACGATCCCGACGGCGGTGACCTCCGCCGGCAGCTCGCGCAGGGCGTTCTCCACCAGCCGGCCGAAAAACGGCACTCCGGCGGCGATCATCGGTACCACCGCGGCCGGGATGCCGATGGTGGTCCCGGTGAGCCAGAAGGTGAAGGGAATGATCGCCGCCATCAGCACCAGAAACGGCAGGGAGCGCCCCATGTTCACCACCCAGTTCAGCACCCGATAGAGCGCGGCGTGCGGAAACAGCCCCCGTGACGAAGCGTTGAACAGCACCACCCCGACCGCTCCGCCGAGGGTCACCACAAACAGCATCACAATGGCCACCATCAGCCAGGTTTCGCCGTAGGCGGGCAGCAGCAGCGTATGGATCTCGCTCCAGGGCGTATCCTGGCTGATTACCGAAGGTTTCATACCGCCTCCCTGAGCTCAGGCGCGTCGTCGAGGACCTCGGCCGCAATGCCGAGCTGCGCCAGCAGCGCCAGCATCCTACCAGCCGACAGACGCTCGCCCTGAAAGCGCACCCCCGCCTGCAGCCGCCCTGCCAGCCGGCCGTTTATCACCTCAACGTGGCCGCCGAGCAGGTCAATTTGCAGCGCAAACTGCTGGCTCAGGCGGCTGATCCAGTCGGTGGCCACCGGCACATCCCAGCGATAGCTCAGGCGCAGCAGCAGATCGCTATGGGCCGCCACCGGAGAGAGAGGCAGCAGCTGCTGGCCCAGAAGAGAGTCCGGGCGCGCCAGCAGCTCTTTCACCTCGCCGAACTGGAGGATCGCGCCGTCGCGAATTTCCGCGACCGCATCCGCCGCCGCGCGTACCGCGTCCATCTCGTGGGTAATCAGCACGATCGCCAGCCGGTACTCATCGCGCAGGCGCTTAAGCAAATTGAGCACCGCGGCGGTGGCCTGCGGGTCCAGGCCCGAAGTGGCCTCGTCCGCCAGCAGCACCGAAGGACGCAGCGCCAGGGCGCGGGCGATGCCGATGCGCTGGCGCTGGCCGCCGGAGAGCTGGGCCGGCCAGGCGTCGGCCTTATCGCTCAGGCCAACGCTCTCCAGCAGCTCGCCCACCCGGGCTTTGACATCCCGCTCCACCACTCCGAGGTACTCCAGCGGCAGAGCGATATTTTGCCAGGCCGTTTTGCGGTTCAGCAGCGCCGAGGACTGGAACACGGTGCCGATCGCCCGCCGCTCGCGGCGCAGCGCCTCGCCGCTGAGCAGCGACAGGTCGTTACCGTTAACCCGGATGCTGCCGCTGTCGGGACGCTCCAGCAGGCTGATGCAGCGCGCAAGAGTCGATTTACCCGCGCCGCTTGGCCCCACCACCGCGGTGATCGAGCCGGTTGGCACCCGCAGCGACAGCCCTTTCAGCACCTCGCTGACCCGCCCGCCCGCCGTGCGGTAGCTTTTATGCAGGTCGTCTATCTCAATCATGTCACCTTCTCCCCCGCCCCGGCGTCGATGCGCACGCCGCGCCGATAGCCGGCTCCCGGATGCGGGGCCACCAGCCGCGGCCCGGCGCCGAACAGTTTTTCGCGCAGGGTGCCTTCGCGGTACTCCTGCTTGAAGACGCCGCGCTTTTGCAGCTCGGGGATCAGCAGTTCCACCACATCGCGGAAGGTTTCGTGGGTCACGGCGTAGGCGAGGTTAAAACCATCGACATCGGTCTCCTCGACCCACGACTGCAGCTCATCGGCCACGGTTTCCGCGCTGCCGACGATCAGCGGGCCAAAGCCGCCAATGCCCACCCAGTCGGCCAGCGCCTGCACCGTCCACTGACGGTCAGGGTCGGCGGTGGAAAAGGCCTCAACCGCCGACTGAATGGCGTTGGTATGCAGATACTTCAGCACCTGATCCGGCTGATACTGGCCGAAGTCGATCCCGGTCCAGCCGGAGATCAGCGCCAGCGCCCCTTCATAGCTGACGTAGGATTTATACTCCTGCCATTTGGCCTGCGCCTCGCGGTCGGTTTCGCCGACAATGACCGTTTGCAGGTTGAAAATCAGGATGCTGCGCGGATCGCGCCCGGCCTCCGCGGCGCGGCGGCGAATGTCGGCCACCGTCTTTTTAAGCAGCGTTTTTGACGGCGCGGCGACAAACACGCACTCGGCGTGCCCGGCGGCAAACTGCTTCCCGCGGCTCGACGCCCCGGCCTGATAGAGCACCGGCGTGCGCTGCGGCGACGGCTCGCAGAGGTGGATCCCCGGCACCGAGAAGAAGTTGCCCTGGTGGTTGATCGGGTGGATTTTCTGCGGATCGCTGAAGATCCCCCGCTCGCGATCGCGCAGCACCGCCCCGTCTTCCCAGCTGCCTTCCAGCAGCTTGTAGACCACGTCGAGGTACTCGTCGGCGTAGTCGTAGCGCGCGTCGTGATCGGTCTGCGCCTGATGACCAATATTGCGCGCCCCGCTTTCGAGGTATGAGGTCACGATATTCCAGCCCACCCGGCCTTTGGTCAGATGGTCAAGGGTCGACAGGCGACGGGCAAATGGATAGGGATGCTCAAACGACAGCGAGGCGGTCAGGCCAAAGCCGAGATGCTCCGTCACCAGCGCCATCGGGGTAATCAGCGCCAGCGGATCGTTCACCGGCACCTGCGTCGCCTGGCGAATGGCGGCATCGCCGCTGCCGTTCAGCACGTCGTAGATGCCCAGCACGTCGGCAATAAACAGGCCGTCAAACTTACCGCGCTCGAGAAGGCGCGCGAGGTCAACCCAGTAGTCCAGATCCTTGTACTGCCATGAGCGGTCGCGCGGATGGGTCCACAGCCCCGGCGACTGGTGGCCGACGCAGTTCATATCAAAAGCATTAAGACGAATTTCGCGTTGTGATGACATAGCACTTCTCCAGGGCGCGTCCCGACAGGGGGCGCACGCTTAATCATGAATAACGAAAGAACCCTCGAGCCCCAGCGTCGCCAGCGCTTCGGCCGCCACCGCGGCGGCGTGGTCAGCGACCTGCGGCAGCCCCATCAGCTCGCCAAAACGTCCGCGAGCCGCCGGGCCAGAAATCAGCACCTTTGGCGTCACCGCGCCCTCGCGGCCAATCGCCCGGGAGCGCGAATCGACGTCGAGCCCGAGCCCCAGCGCGTCGGCGCGGATCAGCCCGTCCCGCGCGAGGTCGCGTAGCAGCGGCTGGCTGTCGGTCAGGCCGCCGTGCGCGGGGCCGGTGGTGAGGATCAGGCGATCGACGGTCAGCGATTGCGGCTCACCGCGGCGCGGGCTCAGGGTCAGGGTCAGCCGGCCGGCATCGGCCTCCAGCGCCGTCAGCCTTGCCGCCAGCACCTTCAGGCTACCGTCGCGCTGGCGCTGGCTAAGCACATCCGCGACCTGCGGAGCGATGCGGTAGCGATGCACATCCCAGTAACTGCGCAGGTGGCGCAGGAAGCGCTGGCGGTCGGCCAGGCTCAGCCCCTGCCAGATGCTCTGCCCCTGGTTACGCACCGCGTCCAGCACCACCTGCCAGGGCTGGCCCTGCTCGGCGGCGTGATGGATATCTTCCCGCACCCGCCGCAGCCGCTGGCGCAGCGAGCCCTCGCGATAGTCGCCGGGCCACGGCTCGGCGGCGCCGCTGATGTTCCCGCGGGGCAGCAGGCCGTGGCGCGAAAATGCCGTCACCGGGCCGCGATGGCCGAGCCGCGCCAGGGTGGCGATGGTGTCGGCCATGGTCAGCCCGGTGCCCATCACCGCCACCCGCGCATCCGGCGCAACGTCGGCAAGCGCATCTGCACGCCACGGGTTGGCAATCAGCGCCGGATGGTCAATAAACGGGACCGCCAGGCGCGGCAGCGCCGGCGGCGGATGGCTCACCGCAAGGATCAGCAGATCGCTTTTCAGCACCTGACCGCCGGCGGTGGTGACGCCGCGCGGGCCATAGCTCAGCGCCTCTTCCCGCAGGTGCACCAGCCGTCCGTCGCTCGCCCGCAGCGCCTCGGCAAAACGCTGGCTGACGTAGCGGCCAAACTGGCCGCGCTGCGGATAGAGCGCCCCGTCCTCACGCCGCGCCTGCGGGTCGTCGGCGAACGCCGGCTGGTCGCGATACCAGCGGTCGAAAGCGCCCTCCTCCTCGCCGGCCAGCTGCATCCGCGCGGCGGGGACGTTGATGCGATGGGAGGGCTCGGCGGTGGAGTAGGCCACCCCCGCGCCGGGCACCGCGCGCGGCTCCAGCAGCGTCACCCGCAGCGCGTTTGGCGCCAGGCGCAGCAGCTCAATCGCCACGGCGGCGCCGCTGAACCCGCCGCCGATAATGACCACCTGCGGTTCAGCGCTCATCGGCAATCCCCCTCTGGAGGCAGAAAAACATATCCACCTCCCGCTCAGCTGGCGCTGACCTGTTTAACCGGCCGCTTATCGCCGCCGATGGTTTCGCCAAACGGGCCGGTATTCACGCTGCGCGCTTTCGGCTGGGCACTGCCGGCAAGCGGGAGCAGCGGCATGACCAGGTCGGCAAAGCGGTGGGCCTCTTCAAGATGCGGGTAGCCGGAGAAGATAAAGTTGGTGATGCCGAGGGCCTGATATTCGCGAATGCGATCCGCGACCTGCTGCGGGCTGCCGACCAGCGCCGTGCCCGCTCCGCCGCGCACCAGACCAACGCCCGCCCACAGGTTAGGGGCGATGCGCAGGTTGTCGCGGGAGCCGTTATGCAGGGCGCTCATCCGCGCCTGGCCTGCGGAATCCATGCGGGAAAATATTTTTTGCGCCTGGGCGATGGTGTCGTCATCCAGATGGGCAATCAGGCGATCGGCGGCGGCCCAGGCCTCCTCCTCCGTTTCGCGCACGATCACGTGCAGGCGAATGCCGTACTCCAGGGTGCGGCCGCGGGCGGCGGCGCGCTCGCGCACGATGGCCAGCTTCTCCGCCACCAGCGCCGGCGGCTCGCCCCAGGTCAGATAGCTATCGATTTGCTCAGCGGCAACGTCAATGGCCTCCTCCGAAGAGCCGCCGAAGTAGAGCGGCGGGCCGTTTTCCTGCACCGGCGGGAAGAGCACTTCCGCCCCTTCAACCTGGATATGCTCGCCGTGATAATCCACCTTCTCGCCTTTCAGCAGGCGCGAGTAAACGTCCAGAAACTCGCGGGTCACCTGATAGCGCTGGCTATGGTCGAGGAAAATTCCGTCGCCCTTGTTCTCCACCGGATCGCCGCCGGTGACCACGTTGATCAGCAGCCGGCCCTCCGACAGGCGGTCAAGGGTTGCAGCCATACGCGCCGCCAGCGTCGGCGGCTGCAGCCCCGGGCGTACCGCCACCAGATAGCGCAGGCGGCGGGTTAACGGCGCCAGCGCCGCGGCGACCAGCCAGGAGTCTTCGCAGCTTTTGCCGGTGGGGATCAGCACGCCGTAGTAGCCGAGGCTGTCGGCGGCCAGCGCAACCTGCTGTAAATACGCTAAATCAACGGGACGTCCGCCTTCGGTGGTGCCCAGATAGCGGCCGTCGCCGTGGGTGGGTAAGAACCAAAACACGTTGATCTTATCGCTAGCTTTCTGCGTCATTATCCATTTCCTATATAACCATATTCGATATTCATCGAAGAGTTGTTTAAATTTGGTTATATAGGTGTTAGCGATAATCGTGCCAACGCGGCAATGAAATTTAAGGCAATAAAATCAAATAATTAATAAAATCACTCGCCCGCCAGGCTGTTGCAAATGCGTCAGCGGATGGGGTGAGGCTGCCGCGTTTGCAACAAAACCACAGGGTTTGCCCGTGTTTATCGCCGCCGACAGAGGATAAGTTCAAGGCGTTATTTAGCGGAGGACTCCCATGCTTAATCCTGAACCCCCGGCCGATACCCCGGTGCTGATCGACCCGGCATCAAAGGCCTTTCAGAACCTGTTGGATAAACTGGCGCCCACCGAGGCCACCGTACTGATCGTCGGTGAAACCGGCACCGGTAAAGAGGTGGTCGCCCGCTACCTGCATCACCACAGCAGCCGCCGTCAGCAGCCTTTTCTTGCCGTAAACTGCGGCGCGCTCACCGAGAGCCTGGCGGAAGCGGAGCTCTTCGGTCACGAGAAAGGGGCGTTTACCGGCGCGGTGCAGAGCCATCCCGGCTGGTTTGAGGCCGCCGAGGGCGGCACGCTGCTGCTCGATGAGATTGGCGAGTTAAGCCTGCCGCTGCAGGTGAAGCTGCTGCGCGTGCTGCAGGAGCGCGAGATTACCCGCGTCGGCTCGCGCAAGGCGGTCAAAGTCAACGTGCGGGTGATTGCCGCCACCCACGTGGATTTGGCGCAGGCGATCCGCGAACGCCGCTTTCGTGAAGACCTCTATTACCGCCTGAATATCGCCATCGTCCCGCTGCCGCCGCTGCGCCAGCGCCGCCAGGATATTCCCCTGCTGGCCAACCATTTCCTATCGCTCTATGCCCGCCGGCTGGGACGCCCGACCCGCTATCTGGCGCCGGAGGCGCTGGACCGGCTGATGGACTACCCGTGGCCCGGCAATATCCGCGAGCTTGAAAACACGCTGCATAACGCGGTCCTGCTCAGCAGGGAAGAGGAAATTACGCCAGCCCAGCTGCGCCTGACCACGCTGCACGCCGCGCCGCTGACGGCAACGGATCTTGAGCTGGACGACTTTATCCACCAGCAGCTTGCCCAGCCCGGCGACGCGCTGTGGGAGCGCATGACCGGCGCGCTGATCCGCGGCGCCATGGCCCACTGCGACGACAATCAGAGCCAGGCCGCCGCCCTGCTGGGGATAAGCCGCCACACCCTGCGCACCCAGCTGGCCAATATTGGCGTAATTAAAAGCCGCCGCCGGGTGGAGTCGACGCCGCGCAGGCTGGCCGAAGCCGCATCCGTCGACCGCGAGCTGCGCATCGGCTATCAGCGCTTCGGCAACCTCGGCATTTTAAAGGCCCGACAGAGCCTCGAAAGCGCCTTCTCCAGCCTCGGCGTCAGCGTGCTGTGGAGCGAATTCCCGGCCGGGCCGCAGCTGCTGCACGCCCTCGCCTGCAATGAGATCGATTTCGGCACTACCGGCGAAGCGCCGCCGGTATTTGCCCAGGCCAGCAGCGCCGAGCTGGTGTACGTCGCGTGGGAGCCGCCGGCGCCGCAAAGCGTGGCGATGGTGGTGCCGCAGCATAGCGAGATCCGCACGCTCGGCGATCTGCGCGGCAGGCGTATTGCGCTGAATAAGGGCTCAAACGTGCACTGGCTGCTGCTGCAGATTCTGGAAGAGGCCGGGCTGGGCCTCAACGACGTGAAGGTGGTCTACATCCCGCCGAAGTATCCGCTCACCGCCAGCGATTATCTGGCGGTCGACGCGTGGATGATGTGGGACCCGCTGCTCAGCGACGCCGAACATACCGGGGAGCTGCGGGTGGTCGCCAGCGGCGAGGGGCGGGTGCACAACCATCAGTTCTATCTCTCGCGCCGCGATTACGTCAATCACAACGGCGACATCATGCAGCGTCTGCTGCACGAGCTGACGCAAACCGGGCAGTTTATCGATAGCCGGCGCGAAGAGGCCGCCGGGCTGCTTGCCGCCGAATTAGGCATTAACGTCGATTCGCTGGCCCTCGCCCTCGCGCGGCGCAGCCATCGCCCGCGGATGATGGATCTTAAGGTCATCCGCGCCCAGCAGACCATCGCCGACCGCTTTTATGCCCTCGGGCTGATCGGCAAACCGGTTTCCGTGCGCGAAGCGGTGTGGTACGGCGAAGCGGCCCACAGCGACCTGAGCCTGCTGCTGCACGCCGATTAGGCCGCTTTGCGAGGCGCATTCCCGATTATCCCCGCGCCGATAGCCTCCTGTGCACGGCAATGATACCCTTACATTTATGAGAACTCGGCTCGGGCACGGCGCCCGACCAGGCCGGCGGACCGCTCATCTGCCGGCATAAATGATAAGGAGAGACCTGTGGCCGTTCATCTGTTAATCGTCGACGCGCTCAATCTGATTCGCCGCATTCACGCGGTGCAGGGTTCGCCCTGCGTTGACACCTGCCTGCACGCGCTGGAGCAGCTGATCGTCCATAGTCAGCCAACGCACGCGGTGGCGGTATTTGATGATGAAGATCGCGCCCACAGCTGGCGGCACCAGCGCCTGGCGGAATATAAGGCCGGCCGCGCGCCGATGCCGGAGACGCTGGAGGCCGAAATGCCCGCGATCCGCGCGGCGTTTGAGCAGCGTGGAATTCGCTGCTGGGCCCTGGCGGGCAGCGAGGCCGACGATCTCGCCGCCACCCTGGCGATGAAGGTCGCCCAGGCCGGGCACCAGGCCACCATCGTCTCCACCGATAAAGGCTACTGCCAGCTGCTTTCGCCCACGGTTCGCATCCGCGACTACTTCCAGAAGCGCTGGCTGGACGCCCCTTTTATTGCCAACGAGTTTGGCGTGACCCCGCAGCAGCTGCCTGATTACTGGGGGCTGGCGGGCATCAGCAGCTCAAAAGTGCCGGGCGTGGCGGGTATCGGCCCCAAAAGCGCCGCCCAGCTCTTAACCGAGTTTACCGATCTGGAGGGGATTTACGCCCGTCTCGACGAGGTCGCGGAGAAATGGCGCAAGAAGCTGGAAGAGCATAAAGAGATGGCGTTCACCTGCCGCGAAATCGCCCGTCTGCAGACCGATTTACAGCTCGACGGCAATCTGCAGCAGCTGCGGCTGACGGCGTAGTCGGTGTCGTTGGCATAGTTGGTATAGTCGGTATAGTCGGTATAGTTGGTATAGCTGGCGGCCGCCGTTTAGCCGAAAAGGGCGATAGCCAGCATCGCCCTAAACCCCCCGGCAGCGTTTACCAGGCGCTATGGTAGAGCTCGATAATCTCCGCCAGGCTGGCTTCCCGCGGGTTGCCTCCGGTGCAAACGTCATCCAGCGCGGCCTGCGCCAGCGCCGGAATATCCTCTTTACGCACCCCGACATCGCGCAGATGCGGCGGGATCCCCACGTCGCGATTGAGCTTACACACCGCCTCTACCGCCGCCTGGCGGACCTCCTCTTCGCTTCTGCCTTCAACTTTCTCGCCCATCGCCCGGGCGATATCGGCAAACTTGCCTCCACAGTACGCGGCGTTGTAGCGCATCACGTGAGGCAGCAGAATGGCATTGGCCACGCCGTGCGGGGTGTTGTAAAACGCGCCTAAAGGATGCGCCATGCCGTGCACCAGCCCGAGACCGACGTTGGAAAACCCCATTCCGGCAATATACTGCCCCAGCGCCATTGCCTCGCCGGACCGGCTCTCGCCCGCCACCGAGCCGCGCAGCGCGCCGGCGATAATCTCTATCGCCTTCAGATGCAGGGCGTCGGTTAACGCCCAGGCCGCCCGCGTCGTGTAGCCCTCAATGGCGTGGGTCAGCGCGTCAACGCCGGTGGCAGCCTTCAGCGCCGGCGGCATCCCGTCCATCATGTCGGCATCGATAAACGCGACCTGGGGAATATCATGCGGATCGACGCAGACAAATTTCCGCCGCTTTTCCTCGTCGGTGATCACGTAGTTGATCGTCACCTCCGCCGCGGTTCCGGCGGTGGTCGGGATAGCCATAATCGGCACGCTCGGCGCGCGGGTTGGCGATAGCCCTTCCAGGCTACGCACGTCGGCAAATTCGGGGTTAGCGCTGATGATCCCCACCGCCTTACAGGTATCCTGCGGCGAGCCGCCGCCAATGGCGATCAGGTAATCCGCCCCGCTCTGCCTGAAGACGCGCAGCCCCTCCTGCACCACCGCAATCGTCGGGTTGGGGATCACCCCGGAAAAGATCTCCCACGCCAGGCCGGCGGCATCCATGCTGTCCGTCACCCGGCTAACCGCGCCGCATTGAACCAGCGTCTTATCGGTGACAATCAGCGCCTTCCCATAGCCCCGACGCTTCACTTCATTGGCCAATGCCGCCACCGCCCCTCGGCCAAACCACGCCGTTTCGTTCAAAATCATTCTGTTCGCCATCACCCGTCTCCTGTTCGCCGTGCGGGATCACTCTTCGATACGTAGCCCATAGGTTTTGAATTTTTCCAGTACGATGGCTATCGCTTCGTCGTCCAGTACCGGCACCGGATCGATAATCGCCAGCGTGCTGAGGTACAGCTGCGCCAGCACCTCCACCTCGTGCGCCAGCCACAGCGCTTTTTCCAGATTCTCTTCACAGGCAATCAGCCCGTGATGCTGCAGCAGGGTCGCCTTGCGGTTTTTTAGCGCCACGGCCACGTATTCAGAGAGCTCTCGCGTGCCGAAGGTGGCGTAGGGTGCGCAGGGAATGGAGTTGCCGCCGGCGGCGGCAATCATGTAGTGGATCGCCGGAATGGGCCGGTTAAGGATCGATACCGCGGTGCAGTGAACCGCGTGGTTATGCACCACCGCCTGCGCGTCGGGGCGGGTCTGGTAGGCCGCCATATGAAAGCGCCATTCGCTTGACGGCAGCTTGCCCTGCTCATGCTGGCCGCTGGCGTCAATCCAGACGATGTGGGATTCGGTGAGCTTTTCGTAAGGGATACCCGTCGGCGTAATCAGCATGCCGCCTTCATAGCGCACGCTCACGTTGCCTGCGGTCCCCTGATTCAGCCCCAGCCGGGTCATTTCCAGGCAGGTATCAATAATCTGCCGCGCCAGCGTATTTCGTTCCATTATTTACCTCTCTCAGTGTTTCAAAACGGACCAACAGAATCCTCGCTAACCTCATCCCGGCTCTGTCGAATTAATCAGGTATTTACTCACCATCATCATATTGAATAACCAGAATGGAATTGACATCAGCGTATTATGTGACCGCCATCAATTAATCTCCGGGAATAAATACAGCGCCGGTTATTTCCGCCAAAGAAAACTGCCCGTTATTTTTCTTGTTGTTTAAAACGGGCATTTTAGTTGCCCCTTAACAATTGCCCGTTTGCGCAGCAATAAATTAAATCGGGCAGCACCGCTGTGGCTTTTAAATTAAATAATCTCAAACGGTCATTGTTTTAGATAAATTAAAGTGATGCTAATCACATAAAGCCATTGTCTCCGGGCCAAATGTGACCGCCATCATATTAAAAGACCTTGTTTATTTGAAAATGAGTTCATGAGTTCATTCACGAGAGCATTTTATTCACCGCCGCTTAACCGGAACTCACCTTACTTTACCGGCTGGAGAGAGTGACCAGCCGCATGCTAAAGATGCTGGACACGCTTCTGAACTGATGAGGATGCTATGGGAAACACAACAATACAAACGCAGAGTTTTCGTGCGATAGATGTCGGACAGAGTAAGCGCTATATAATTCCATTCGCCCTGCTGTGCTCGCTATTTTTCCTGTGGGCCGTTGCCAATAACTTAAATGATATTTTACTGCCGCAGTTCCAGCAGGCTTTTACCTTAACCAATTTTCAGGCTGGGCTGATTCAATCAGCCTTTTATTTCGGCTATTTCGTCATTCCGGTCCCCGCCGGGATCCTGATGAAAAAGCTCAGCTATAAGGCCGGAATAATTACCGGGCTATTTCTCTACGCTCTCGGTGCAGCCCTATTCTGGCCGGCAGCGGAAATAATGAATTACACTTTATTTCTGATTGGTCTTTTTATTATTGCCGCAGGCCTGGGATGCCTTGAAACCGCCGCAAACCCTTTCGTTACGGTCCTTGGCCCGGAAAGCGGCGGGCATTTCCGCCTCAACCTGGCGCAAACCTTTAACTCCTTTGGCGCCATTATTGCCGTCGTCTTTGGGCAAAGTCTTATTTTGTCTAACGTGCCGCATCAATCGCAGGAGGTGCTCGATAAAATGGCGCCCGAGCAGCTCAGCGCCTATAAGCACAGCCTGGTGCTATCGGTTCAGACGCCGTACATGATTATCGTGGCGATCGTGCTGCTGGTTGCCGTGCTGATCGCGCTGACAAAATTTCCTTCTCTGCAAAGCGACGACCATGTTGATAGCGAACAGAGCTCTTTGAGCACCTCCTTCGCCAGGCTGGTGCGCATTCGCCACTGGCGCTGGGCGGTTCTGGCGCAGTTCTGCTACGTTGGCGCGCAAACCGCCTGCTGGAGCTATTTGATTCGCTATGCTATCGAAGAGATCCCCGGCATGACGCCCGGCTTCGCCGCGAACTACCTGACCGGCACCATGGTCTGCTTCTTCATCGGCCGCTTTAGCGGTACCTGGCTTATCAGCCGTTTTGCCCCGCATAAAGTGCTCGCCGCCTATGCCCTGCTGTCGATGGTGCTGTGCCTGATCTCCGCGCTCAGCGGCGGCCATATCGGCCTGCTGGCGCTGACGCTGTGCAGCGCGTTTATGTCGATTCAGTACCCGACCATTTTCTCCTTGGGGATCAAAAACCTGGGGCAGGACACCAAATACGGTTCGTCATTTATCGTCATGACCATTATCGGCGGCGGCATCGTCACGCCGGTGATGGGCTTTGTCAGCGATGCGGCGGGCAATATCCCGACCGCCGAACTGGTCCCGACGCTGTGCTTCGCCATCATCTTTATTTTTGCCCGTTTCCGTTCACAAACGGCAACCCACTGAACATTTTCCGCATAACGTGAGGAGTCTGGAATGAAAAAAATCAGCTTACCGAAAATAGGCATTCGCCCGGTCATTGACGGACGTCGCATGGGCGTACGCGAGTCGCTGGAAGAGC
Source organism: Klebsiella sp. BIGb0132 (assembly GCF_024810075.1). NCBI lineage: Bacteria > Pseudomonadati > Pseudomonadota > Gammaproteobacteria > Enterobacterales > Enterobacteriaceae > Klebsiella > Klebsiella sp. BIGb0132. Next base: position 154,465 of record NZ_JANUDW010000006.1, read on the forward strand.
AGACCATGAGCATGGCGCAGGCCACCGCCGCGCTGATCGGCGAAAAGCTTCGCCACGCCTGTGGCGCGCAGATCGAGTGCGTCATTGCGGATACCTGCATCGCCGGTATGGCGGAGTCTGCGGCCTGCGAAGAGAAGTTTAGCGGCCACAACGTCGGCGTGACCATTACCGTCACCCCCTGCTGGTGCTACGGCAGCGAAACCATCGATATGGACCCAATGCGCCCGAAAGCCATCTGGGGCTTTAACGGCACCGAGCGCCCGGGAGCGGTCTATCTCGCCGCCGCGCTGGCCGCTCACAGCCAGAAGGGCATTCCGGCCTTCTCGATCTATGGTCACGACGTTCAGGACGCGGACGATAGCGCGATCCCAGCGGACGTCGAAGAAAAGCTGCTGCGCTTCGCCCGCGCCGGGCTGGCGGTTGCCGCCATGAAGGGCAAAAGCTATCTCTCCGTCGGCGGCGTATCCATGGGGATTGCCGGCTCCATCGTCGATCATAACTTCTTCGAATCCTGGCTCGGCATGAAGGTACAGGCGGTCGATATGACCGAGCTACGTCGGCGCATCGACCAGAAAATTTATGATGAAGTGGAGCTGGAGATGGCGCTGGCGTGGGCGGATAAAAACTTCCGCTACGGCGAGGACCAGAACGCACAGCAGTACAAACGCAATGCCGAGCAGAGCCGGGCGGTTCTGAAAGAGAGCCTGCTGATGGCGATATGCATTCGCGACATGATGCAGGGCAACGCGAAGCTGGCGGACAAAGGGCTGGTGGAAGAGTCGCTGGGCTATAACGCCATTGCCGCCGGTTTCCAGGGCCAGCGCCACTGGACCGATCAATACCCGAACGGCGATACCGCCGAGGCGCTGTTGAACAGCTCGTTTGACTGGAACGGAGTGCGCGAGCCGCTGGTTGTCGCGACCGAAAATGACAGCCTCAACGGGGTGGCAATGCTGCTGGGTCACCAGCTCACCGGCACCGCCCAGGTCTTTGCCGACGTCCGGACCTACTGGTCACCGGATGCGGTTGAACGGGTGACGGGTCAGCCGCTTACCGGGCTGGCGCAGCACGGCATTATCCACCTGATCAACTCCGGCTCTGCGGCGCTGGACGGCTCCTGTAAACAGCGCGATGCCGCCGGCAACCCGACCATGAAACCGCACTGGGAAATCTCGCAGCAGGAGGCCGACGCCTGCCTCGCGGCCACCGAGTGGTGCCCGGCGATCCACGAGTATTTCCGCGGCGGTGGCTACTCCTCGCGCTTCCTCACCGAAGGCGGCGTGCCGTTTACCATGACCCGGGTCAACATCATTAAGGGCCTGGGGCCGGTCCTGCAAATCGCCGAAGGCTGGAGCGTCGAGCTACCGAAAGAGATGCACGACCAGCTGGATGCGCGCACCAACTCCACCTGGCCAACCACCTGGTTTGCGCCGCGTTTGACCGGCAAGGGCCCGTTCAGTGACGTCTATTCGGTGATGGCGAACTGGGGGGCCAACCACGGCGTGCTGACCATTGGCCACGTCGGCGCGGACTTTATCACCCTCGCCGCCATGCTGCGCATTCCGGTCTGCATGCATAACGTGGAGGAGGCGAAAATCTATCGCCCTTCAACCTGGTCAGCGCACGGGATGGATACCGAAGGTCAGGACTACCGCGCCTGCCAGAACTATGGCCCGCTGTACAAACGTTAATACGTTCCGCCCTTTCATCGCGAAAGGGCTTTTTTTGTTTCAGGAGCAATGATGAAACAAGAGGTTATTCTGGTCCTCGATTGCGGGGCAACCAACGTCCGGGCCATCGCAGTCGATCGGCAGGGGAAGATTGTCGCCCGCGCATCGACCCCCAACGCCAGCGACGTCGCGGCGGAAAACGGCGCCTGGCACCAGTGGTCTCTGGAGGCGATCCTCCAGCGCTTCGCCAGCTGCTGCCAGACGCTCGCGGCGGAGCTGGCCGCCTGCCGCATTCGCGGTATTACGGTCACCACCTTTGGCGTCGACGGCGCGCTGGTCGACGAACGCGGCGCCCTGCTCTACCCGACGATCAGCTGGAAATGCCCGCGCACCGCGGCGGTGATGCGCGACATCGGCAGAATAATGCCGGCCCAGCGGCTGCAGGAGATCTCCGGCGTCGGGGCCTTCAGCTTCAATACGTTATATAAGCTGGTGTGGCTGAAAGAGAACCACCCCCAGCTGCTGGAAAAGGCGCACGCCTGGCTGTTTATCTCATCGCTTATCAACCACCGCTTAACCGGCGAGTTCACCACCGATATCACCATGGCGGGTACCGGCCAGATGCTGGATATTCACCAGCGCGAGTTTAGCCCCGAGATCCTGCAGGCCGCGGGGATCCCGCGTCGGCTGTTCCCGCGGCTGGTGGAGGCGGGAGACAAAATCGGCACCCTTCAGGCCGACGCCGCCGCGCTGCTGCAGCTCCCCGTCGGGATACCGGTTTTCTCCGCCGGGCACGATACGCAGTTCGCGCTGTTTGGCGCCGGCGCGCAGCAGGACGAACCGGTGCTCTCCTCCGGCACCTGGGAAATCCTGATGGTGCGCAGCGCCGGGGTTAACACCCCGCTGCTGAGCCAGTACCCCGGCTCAACCTGCGAACTGGACAGCCAGCCCGGCCTGGCCAACCCCGGGATGCAGTGGCTGGCGTCCGGCGTGCTGGAGTGGGTGCGTCAGCTGCTGTGGACGCCGGAGACGCCGTGGCACACGCTGATTGAGGAAGCGCGCCTTATTCCCGCCGGTGCCGAAGGCGTGAAGATGCGCTGCGATCTGCTGGCCTGCCGGGACGCGGGCTGGCAGGGCGTAACGCTGAATACCACCCGCGGCCATTTTTATCGCGCCGCGCTGGAGGGCCTAACCGCTCAGCTGCAGAGCCACCTGCGCAGCCTGGAGAAAATCGGCGGCTTTAAGGCCAGCGAGCTCCTGCTGGTGGGCGGCGGCAGCCGTAACGCGCTGTGGAATCAAATTAAAGCCAACGCGCTGGATATGCCGGTTAAGGTGCTCGATGACGCGGAAACCACCGTTGCCGGCGCGGCGATGTACGGCTGGTTTGGCGCCGGCGAGTTTGCCAGCCCGGAACTGGCCAGAGCCGAGGTGCACTACCGGTACCGCTACTTTTACCCACAAACCGAACCTGAACTGATAGATGAGGTATGACATGCTAAAAACTATCTCGCCACTCATCTCCCCCGAGCTGCTTAAGACCCTGGCCGAGATGGGCCACGGGGATGAAATTATTTTTTCCGACGCCCACTTCCCGGCCCACAGTATGGGGCCGCAGGTCGTTCGCGCCGACGGCCTGCTGGTCAGCGATCTCCTGCAGGCGATCGCGCCGCTGTTTGAGCTCGACGGCTACGCGCCGCCGCTGGTGATGATGGCGGCGGTAGCGGGCGACGCGCTCGACCCCGACGTTGAGCGCCGCTATCGCGATGCGCTCTCCCGGCAGTCGCCGTGCCCGGAAGTCATCCGCATCGATCGCTTTGCGTTCTACGAGCGGGCGCAAAAAGCCTTTGCGATCGTTATCACAGGGGAGCGCGCGAAGTACGGGAATATTCTTTTAAAAAAAGGAGTAACGCCGTAATCTCATGCCGGAGCGCCCGCCTGATGCGGGCGTTTATTGACTGACAGGGTGAGAGAAAATGAAAGCGGCACGCCAGCAGGCGATAATAGACCTGCTGATCAACCACAGCAGCCTGACGACCGAAGCCCTATCGCTGCAGCTCGCGGTCAGTAAAGAGACGATTCGTCGCGACCTCAGCGAGCTGCAGTCGCAGGGCAAAGTGCTGCGTAACCACGGGCGCGTCAAAATCATTCATCGCCAGAGCCAGGACAGCGGCGATCCGTTCCACATCCGCCTCAAAAGCCACTATGCCCACAAAGCCGATATCGCCCGCGAGGCCCTTGCCTGGATAGAAGAAGGGATGGTTATCGCCCTCGACGCCAGCTCCACCTGCTGGTATCTGGCCCGTCAGCTCCCGGACGTCAACCTGCACGTGTTTACCAACAGCCAGCCCATCTGCCAGGAGCTGAGCAAACGCGAGCATATCCAGCTCACCTGCTCCGGCGGCACCCTGCAGCGCAAATACGGCTGCTACGTCAGCGCTTCGCTTATCCCGCAGCTCCGATCGCTGGAGATCGATCTGTTCGTTTTTTCCTGCGAGGGCATCGACAGCAACGGCGCGCTTTGGGATTCAAATACGGTTAACGCCGAGTTCAAGTCCCTGCTGCTCAAGCGGGCGGCGCAGTCTTTGCTGCTGATCGATAAGAGTAAGTTTAATCGCTCGGGCGAGGCCAGCATTGGCCATCTCGATGACGTGACGCACATCATTTCTGATGAGCCCATCGCGGCAAAATAGCCGGCAGGAGAAGGGGGAGGAGAGCCCGGATAGCGGTGCCGCTACCCGGGAGACGACGCGAAGCTAGCGCTCGTCGCGACGACCGCCAACCGCAGCCCACAGGCGGCGAATATGAACGGTGACTTCTTCACGATCGTGATACAGCTGGCGCGCCTGAATCTGCGCATTAATGCCGTGCTCATCCAGCTGTTCCTGGATGTAGGCCAGATTGCGCGACAGCTCTTCATAGCGCTTTTTCATCGGCAGCTTCAGGTTGAAGATAGTCTCGCGGCACCAGCCGTTGACCAGCCACTGCGCCATCAGCGCCGCAACCTTAGCCGGCTTTTCCACCATGTCGCACACCATCCATGAGATGTTGCTGCGGGTCGGGCGGTAGCGGAAGCCATCTTCACGCAGCCAGGTCACCTGTCCGGTATCCATCAGGCTCTGCGCCATCGGGCCGTTATCGACCGACGAAACCCACATGTTGCGCTTCACCAGCTGATAGGTCCAGCCGCCGGGACAGGCGCCAAGATCCACCGCATACATGCCGTTGCCCAGGCGCTCGTCCCACTCATCGGCCGGGATAAAGACGTGGAACGCCTCTTCCAGCTTCAGCGTAGAGCGGCTCGGCGCATCGGCAGGGAATTTAAGCCGCGGGATCCCCATATAGAACGGGGAGTTGTTGTTGGAGTAGGAGTAGCCGGTATAGCAGCAGCCCGGAGCGATAAAGAATACGTGCACCACCGGACGCTTCGTGGTTTCGTAGCTGGTCAGCACGCCCGCTTCACGCAGGGCCGCGCGCAGCGGAACCGTAAGCTTACGGCAGAACTTCATCAGCTCTTTGCTTTCATTGGTATCGGCCACTTCAACCCGCAGGTCGCCACCCTTCTCCACCACGCCCTGCAGCATGCCGACAATCGGCGTGATGCGATCTTCCGGCGGCAGGTCGCGAAGCAGTTCGCCTACCACAAACATCTGGCGGGCAAAGACCAGCGAGCTGAACGGCAGCTCGCGCGCCAGCTTGTCGCCATCTTCCATCTGATAGCATTCAAAAATCACGTACCCGGCGTTATCTTTCACGCGGGCAAAACCAAACACCTCAAGGCGGGATGCCTTATCGGTAATTTCTGCTGCGCACTCCTTCTCAAACCCGGGGCGACAATAGAGGACAACCTTATTCATGAACAACGCCCTTACGTTTCAGACGAATTGCACCAATTAACATTAAGACCCAACCGGCGAGGAAGCTGACGCCTCCCACCGGCGTAACGAACGCCCACAGGCGTAAATGCGACAGCGCCAGGCAGTAAAGGCTGCCGCTGAACAAAACGGTTCCCAGCGCCATAAAGACGCTGCTCCAGTAAAACCAGATGCTGATGCGGCGCTGCATCGCCACCGCCAGGCCAAAAATGGCCAGCGTATGGAAGGCCTGGTACTCAAGGCCGGTATGGATCCAGCCCATTTCCGCAACGCCCAGCGACCGGCTTAACACGTGCGCGCCGAAGGCGCCCAGAGCAACAAAGATAAAACCGCTTATCGCGGCGAATATCAGCATAAAACGGCTGGTCATGTTATTACCCTACAATCATTTATTGTTCGTAACGAAAACGAAATTTTTCTTGTTCACTTGCCGCTTTCGCCAGTATCCACTGCCGGAAGGCGGCTATTTTACCCAGTTCAGCCTGACTGTCATGACAAACCAGATAAAAGGCATTTTTACTGACCAGAACATCATTAAACGGACAGACCAGACGGCCGGCTTCAATTTCGGACTGGGACATCACGTTATTGGCGAGCGCGACCCCCTGTCCGTGAATGGCCGCCTGCAGCACCATTGCGCTGTGGCTGAAAATCGGCCCCTGCTGGACGTTAATATGGCTTAGACCCAGCTGGCGGGTATAAGTTTGCCAGTCGCGACGGGAAGCATCGTGCAATAGCGTATGTTGCGCCAGATCCGCAGGCGTTTTCAACGCTTTGTCACCGGTCAGCAGCACCGGCGAGCACACCGGCAGCAGATACTCGGCGTACAGTTTTTCGACGCGCAGCCCCGGCCAGTTGCCGCGGCCGTAGAAAATCGCCACGTCAACGTCATCCGCCAGCTTGTCCTCCTGACGGTCCACCGCCTGGATTCTGACGTCGATTCCCGGATAAGCTGAGTTAAAGCTTGAAAGGCGCGGGACCAGCCACTGAATCGCAAAACTGGGCAACAGGCTGACCGTTAACGCCCCTTTTGCGCTTCGCGCCTGCAGTTTACGCGTCGCCTCCGTCAGCTGCGAAAAAATATCTTTAATATCCTGAAAATAGCTCTGGCCCTCTTCCGTCAGCAGCAGCGATCGATTGCGCCGCCGAAACAGCTTCAGCCCAAGAAAGTCCTCTAGTGACTTGATTTGGTGACTTACTGCGGCCTGGGTCACAAAAAGCTCATCGGCTGCGCGAGTGAAGCTTAAATGACGTGCGGCTGCATCAAAAACACGTAATGCATTCAGAGGTGGTAATCGCTTTGACATGGTTATTCTGGCTTAGATGTTAAGGCAATTTAACAAACAGGAAACAACGTTTAACCTATTAGTTTTTTTTATCTGAGCCATTATAATTTGTCCGTTGAGGTTCTACCAGCAAATACCTATAGTGGCCGCACTTCCTGAGCCGGAACGAAGAGCTTTTTTTGGAATGCGTGTTCCAACAAGCTTTTGGCTTACGGTTGTGATGTTGTGTTGTTGTGTTTGCAATTGGTCTGTCTTTGCGGACCATGGTGGCTAAGCTACCCCCTTTTCACTTCCTGTACATTTACCCTGTCTGTCCATAGTGATTTAATGTAGCACCGCAACGCGCGGTGCTTTTTTTTGCCCTGAATTTCCCCTCTCTTCCTTATCCGGTGCTTGTCAGCCTTGCCCTGACGGATAAATTGCGCGACGATCGTCGGATTGCAACGAGGAGCTCCATGAACGCATTCAATCCCGCTCAGTTTCGCGCGCAGTTTCCGGCTCTGGCCGATGCCGGCGTTTACCTTGATAGCGCGGCGACGGCGCTAAAGCCGCTGGCCACCATCGAGGCCAGCGATCGGTTCTATCGCCTCAGCGCCGGCAACGTGCACCGCAGCCAGTTTGCCGCCGCCCAGCGCCTGACCGAACGTTATGAAGACGCCCGCGAGCGCGTCGCGGCGCTGCTTAACGCGCCGTCGGGCAAAGATATCGTCTGGACCCGCGGCACCACCGAAGCCATTAACATGGTGGCCCAGAGCTACGTGCGCCCGCGCCTGCGGCCCGGGGACGAAATCATCGTCAGCGAAGCGGAGCATCACGCCAATCTGGTTCCCTGGCTGATGGTGGCCGAGCAAACCGGCGCCCGGGTGGTGAAGCTGCCCATCGGCGCCGATCGCCTGCCTGACGTGGCGAGCCTGCCCTCCCTGATTACGCCGCGCAGCCGGGTGCTGGCCATTGGCCAGATGTCTAACGTGACCGGCGGCTGTCCGGATCTGGCGCTGGCGATCCGCCTCGCGCACGAGGCGGGAATGGTGGTGATGGTCGACGGCGCGCAGGGCGCGGTGCATTTCCCGGCCGACGTCCAGAATCTGGATATCGACTTTTACGCCTTCTCCGGCCATAAGCTGTACGGCCCGACGGGGATTGGCGTGCTGTACGGTAAAAGCGAACTGCTGAACGCCATGTCGCCGTGGCTCGGCGGCGGTAAAATGATTACCGAAGTCACGTTCGACGGGTTTAAAACCCAGCCCGTCCCCTATCGGCTGGAGGCCGGCACGCCAAACGTCGCCGGCGTCATTGGCCTGAGCGCGACGCTGGAGTGGCTGCAGGAGACCGATATCGCCCAGGCCGAAAGCTGGAGCCGCAGCCTGGCGACGCTGGCTGAAGACGAGCTGGCGAAACGTCCGGGCTTCCGCTCCTTCCGCTGCCAAAGCTCAAGCCTGCTGGCGTTTGATTTCGCCGGCGTGCACCACGGCGATATGGTGATGCTGCTGGCGGAGTCCGGCATCGCGCTTCGCGCCGGGCAGCACTGCGCCCAGCCGCTGCTGGCGGCGCTTGGCGTCAGCGGCACCCTGCGCGCCTCGTTTGCGCCTTATAATACCCAGGATGACGTTTACGCGCTGGTGCATGCCGTTGACCGCGCTCTGGAAATTTTGGTGGACTAATGACGACTCCCAACCCGCAGAACCATCCGTTTGGCACCGCCATCACCGAAGCGACGCTGCGGCAAACCTTCGTCCCGCTGAGCCAGTGGGAAGATAAGTACCGCCAGCTGATTCTGTTAGGTAAAAAGCTGCCGCCGCTGGCGGACGAGGCGAAAGCCCTCACGACGGAGATTGCCGGCTGTGAAAACCGCGTCTGGCTGGGGTATAGCGTGCGCGACGGTCGGCTGCATTTCTTTGGCGACAGCGAGGGACGGATCGTTCGCGGCCTGCTGGCCGTGCTGCTGACGGCCGTTGAGGGGAAAAGCGCCGCCGAGCTGCAGGCGCGCGATCCGCTGGCGCTGTTCGACGAGCTGGGGCTGCGCGCGCAGCTTAGCGCCTCTCGCGGCCAGGGCCTCGCCGCGCTGGGCGCCGCGGTGCTTGCCGCGGCCCGCGAGGCTTAACCCGAGCTAAAGCGCCTGGCCCTGACGCCCGGCTTTCGCCAGCATTTTCTTCAGCGCATGCGATACGGCGACAAAGCCAAAGGTGGCGGTAACCATCGTTGCCGCCCCAAAGCCCGACGCGCAGTCCATTCGTTTGGGGCCTTCCGCGCTGCTTTTCATCGCGCATACGCTGCCGTCGGCCTGGGGATAAACCAGCGCCTCGGTCGAGAACACGCAGTCGATGCCGAGCTTGCCCTTACTGTTTTTGACCACTCCGAACTGGCCCTTCAGGCGCTCGCGCAGCTTCGCCGCCAGCGGATCCTGAATCGTTTTCGCCAGGTCCGCCACCTGAATCTGGGTCGGGTCAATTTGCCCACCCGCACCGCCGGTAGTCACCAGCGGCACCTTATAGCGACGGCACCAGGCAATTAACGCCGCCTTCGGCCGCACGCTATCGATAGCGTCAATCACGTAGCTGAAGCCCGCGCCCATATATTCGGCCACGTTCTCCGGCGTCACGAAATCGTCAATCACCGTCACCTGACATTCAGGGTTGATCAGCCGGATGCGCTCCGCCATCACCTCGGCTTTCGCCAGCCCGACGTTGCCGCCCAGGGCATGAATCTGCCGGTTGGTGTTGGTGACGCAGACGTCGTCCATATCGATAAGGGTAATGGCGCCAATCCCGGTTCGTGCCAGCGCTTCTGCGGCCCAGGAGCCGACGCCGCCGATGCCGACGACGCAGACGTGCGCGTCGGCAAAACACTGCAGCGCTGATTCACCATACAAACGCGCCGTCCCACCAAAACGCTGGCGCCAGGCGTCGCTAATTACAACAGACATATAACCTCAAAATAAAATGGCCGCTTCCCCGACGCACGCGTGCCGTCGGGGAAGCGGAGAAAGGAGTGTTAGCCGCTAAAGACGTTGCCCGTGCCCGGGGCGTTTTTCAGCACCCAAACGCGGCCATAGTGGTTATACCAGCCCGCGCGATGCCCGGCATCCGCCCCGATACCCTGATAGATATCGAAGTGCTGGCCTTTAATCGCGCCGCCGACGTCCAGCGCAACCATCAGGCGCAGCTCGTACTGACCGTTAAACTTGCCTTTATTATCCAGCAGCGGGACTTCCGCCAGCAGGGTGGTTCCCGGCGGGATAATGCTGCGATCAGAGGCGACCGACGCGCGGCCAATCAGCGGTACTGCGCTGGCGCCTTTCACCGGGGCGAAGGATTGCGGTTTAAAGAAGACGAAGGACGGGTTCTCTTCGAGCAGCGCGCGCACTTCGGCTTCGCTATGGGTTTCACCCCATTCGCGGATCGCCTGCATCGACATATCTTCTCTCTTCACTTCGCCGCGATCGATAAGCACTTTACCGATGCTGCGATACGACCAGCCGTTCTTCCCGGCATAGCTGAAGAAGTTCAGCGGCGAGCCGTCGCCAAAATCGATATAGCCGCTGCCCTGGACATCCATAATGAAGTTGTCCATCAGCGAGTTGCTGTAGGCCAGGATATAGCTGTCGCTCAGCCCGCCGGCGTAGATGCTGGCGCGGGACGGAAGCTTGCCGCGCTTCGGCGGCATGCGGTAAATAGGATACTGGAACTCACCCTGGCGGGTGTGGCGCGCCTGCACCACCGGGGTGTAGTAGCCGGTAAACTGCACGTTGCCGTAGCTATCGGCGCCCTGCATCTGCCAGGCGTCAATGCCGTACTGGCTCAGCGTGCGGGTATCGCCGCCGGCGCTTAGCCACTGCTGCAGGGAGTTATAGACGTTGCTCTGGCTATTATAGAGGCGCGGAGAAGCGCTGCGGATCTGCCTGACCTGTTCGGAGAAGTCGCCCGCGTTAATTGGCGTGCCGACCGCATCAGGTTGGTTAACCAGTGAAAACGGCTGGGTAAGCTTTCCTTCATTATACTGCTGACCGCGATCGGTCGGTTTCGAGGAGCAGCCGGCGAGCATCGCCAGTATTGCTCCGGTTGCCACATACTTTGCCCAACATCCTTTCATGGTATCTCTTCTTTTGCCGCTTAGTACCGGTTCGTGATGAGGGAAGATAACAAACCGCCAGGGCTATTGAAATGCGATAAAGCAGCACAAATACAAAATCGGCTAAAAAACGCGCTAAAAACGGTTCTTTCTACACCATTCATTACAAAATTATCGATTTAGCTGAAAAAGGGTTGCATCAAAACGTTAGCAGAGTATAGTGCGCATCCACGGACGCGGGGTGGAGCAGCCTGGTAGCTCGTCGGGCTCATAACCCGAAGGTCGTCGGTTCAAATCCGGCCCCCGCAACCAATTAAAATCAGAGAAGTAAGCTTTACTTGATGGAAGAGTAAAGACGGACGCGGGGTGGAGCAGCCTGGTAGCTCGTCGGGCTCATAACCCGAAGGTCGTCGGTTCAAATCCGGCCCCCGCAACCAATTAAAATCTGATGCAAAGTTTACTCGATGAAGAGTAAAGACGGACGCGGGGTGGAGCAGCCTGGTAGCTCGTCGGGCTCATAACCCGAAGGTCGTCGGTTCAAATCCGGCCCCCGCAACCAACACAATAAACACCCTTCAGGGTGTTTTTTTGTTTCTGCAATTCCCTCACGATAGCTTCAGCCCGCCGGTTCACGGCCCCGAACGACCTTTCTTAGCAGCAATACTCAGATCCGGCCTCATCGCCAGGTGCGCCATCGCCGCGTGCAGCAATGGCGCAGCGTGGCTCACAGCAGAGCCAGCAGGAAGATCAGTTCGCCGAGCTCAATGGCCGCTCCCAGCGTATCGCCGGTTTGCCCACCGAGGGTGCGCTTTAAGAGCTGACCGAGAATGAAAATCGCCGCCGCGCTGACCGCCAGCGCCGCCACTCCGCTCATGCCCGGCAGCAGCACCGCCGCGAGAATAACCGCGAGCCCCAGGGTTACACAGGTTTGTCGCCCGCTCACCTTGCCGATAAACACGTTGCCCAGCCCCTCTTCCCGCGCATAGCGGTGGCGGTACATCAGCAGCACGCTGGCTCCCCGCCCTACCGCGCAGGCTGCCGCCAGCGCCGCCAGCATCGGCGTGCCGCGCAGCGCCAGCTCGCTGACCACCAGTACCTTCGCCAGCAGCACAAAAATCAGCGCCAGCCCGCCGTGGGTTCCCAGCCGGCTGTCGCGCATAATCTCCAGCATCCGTTCACGACGGCGGGCGGAAAACACCCCGTCGCAGGTGTCGGCCAGTCCGTCGAGGTGGAAGCCGCCGGTGAGCAGCGCCAGCGCCAGTACGGCAAACAGCGCCGCCAGCGGGATGCCGCACCACGCCTGCACGGCGAGAAATACCAGGCCGCTCAGCAAGCCCAGCAGCGCGCCGACCACGGGAAAGGTGACAATACCGCGAACGTAGCGGTCGATATCCAGCCCCTGCGACCAGCGCTCCGGTACCGGTAAACGGCTGAGAAAAGAGAGCGTTGCCCAGAATAGTTTGATCATTTTATTTTGACTCCAATACCTGATACCACCAGCCAGACCTCATCCGCCGCCGCCGCCAGGCGCTGGTTAACCCGGCCGGCGATATCGCGAAAATGCCGCGCAAGGCGATTCTCGGGGACAATCCCCATTCCCACTTCGTTGGTGACCACCACGATCTTCGCCGCAGAGCGCTGGCAGGCGGCGATCAGCGCGTGGATCTCGTCATCAATCATCCGCTCCATGGCCGCATAATCCCAGCCATCGGGATCGCTGTCGCCGCCGCAGGCAAACAGCAGGTTGGTCACCATGGTGGTGATACACTCCAGCAAAATAGCTTCGTTAGGATCGTCGTGCGGGGCAATCAACTTATCAAGATGCTGCCAGCGCTCGACGGTGCGCCAGTGCGCCGGTCGGCTATCGCGGTGATGCTGGATCCTCGCGGCCATCTCCTCATCAAAAATCTGCGAGGTGGCGAGATACAAAACCTGCGGTGAGCCGACGATCAGCGCTTCGGCGTGACGGCTTTTCCCGCTGCGCGCGCCGCCGGTGACCAGAATCAGCATGATGGCTCCTGATGCTGCTGCATAATTTGGTAAATTTTTTCAATATCAATATGTTGACGCATTGCATCCGCCAGAATATCGAACTGCTGCGACTTGTACTGCGCGTAGTGGAGGGTGCTATCCAGCGCCGCCAGGCCTTTGCGTTGACGCAGGCCGTTGACCAGCGCGCGGGTGAAATCATCGCTGTCGAACAGGCCGTGCAGGTAGGTACCAAACGCCAGCCCGTCGTCCGTCATCGCCCCGTCAGCCACCGTCCGCCCCTCTTTTTCCAGCTGCAGCAGCGGCCGGCACTCGCCTTGCCGGGTCGTTTCACCCATATGAATTTCGTAGCCGCGCACGCGTAGCGCGGAGGCGCCCGCCAGCCAGCCAGGGAGCGCAGCCGCCATCGTCGCCTCAACCAGCGTCGTGGTTTTATGGCGGGCAAAGTGCGTAACGGTATTGAGCAGCCCCAGGCCTGGCAACATGCCCAGCCCGGACTCCACCTCATCGAAGATGGTCTCGCCAAGCATCTGGTAACCGCCGCAGATCCCCAGCAGCGGAATCCCCTGCTGATGCGCCTGCAGCACGCTCTGTTCCATCCCGCTTTCGCGCAGCCACAGCAGATCGCCCAGCGTATTTTTGCTGCCGGGCAGGATCACCAGGTCGCTCGTCGTCAGATCCTGGGGATGACGAACGTAGCGCACGCGGACGTCCGGCTGCGCCGCCAGCGCGTTGAAATCGGTGAAGTTCGACGTATGCGGCAGCTGAACCACCGCAATCTCAATCTCCCGCGGCGCGGTGCTCAGGTATTTTCCCTTCTGCAACGCCACGCTATCTTCATCTTCCAGATCGACCTCCAGCCACGGCAGCACGCCCAGCACCGGAACGCCGGTCAAAGCCTCAATCTGTTCGATGCCCGAGTACAGCAGCGCCACATCGCCGCGGAACTTATTGATGATCACCCCTTTCACCCTGGCGCGCTCCTGCTCCTCAAGCAGCGCCAGCGTCCCGTAGATAGCGGCAAACACGCCGCCTCTGTCGATGTCGGCAACGAGGATCACCGGACACTGCGCCATCTCCGCCATGCCCATGTTAACGATATCGCGATCGCGCAGGTTGATCTCCGCCGGGCTGCCGGCGCCCTCGAGAACCAGCACCTCATACTCCTGCGCCAGGCTGCGGTAAACCTCAAGGATCTGCTCGCGCAGGCGCGGCTTGTACTCGTGGTAGCTCACCGCGTCCATATGGGTCGCCACTTTTCCCATCAGCACCACCTGCGCGTTGAGATCGCTGGTTGGCTTTAACAGTATCGGGTTCATGCGCACATCCGGCGCAATGCCCGCCGCTTCGGCCTGAAAGATCTGCGCCCGTCCCATCTCTTTGCCATCGGCGGTGATGCCCGAGTTCAGCGCCATGTTCTGTGATTTAAACGGCGCCGTGCGCAGGCCGTCCTGGTAAAAAATTCTGCACAGGCCCGCCACCAGCACGCTTTTTCCCACGTCGGATGCCGTACCTTGCAACATAATTGCCCGCGTCATGGGGCCTCCTTTATCGCGTTCTGTCGCCTTCGCATTAAACTCATCTTTCGCTATAGCCGCGGCGTTCATGCCGCGCCGGCCAGCAGATAGCGCGCCAGCATAAACAGCGCCAGCGCCAGGGTTGATACCACCCACATCAGCCGGATCGTGCGGGGGATATCGTCGACTGAAATGTCGCGCACGTCGTCGCCAATCCACGGCTTCTCTACTCGTTGGCCAAAATAGTTGTTTGGACCGCCCAGCCGAATCCCCAACGCGCCGGCCACGCTGGCTTCCGGCCATCCACAGTTGGGGCTGCTGTGGTTATAGCGATCCCGCCAGCCGATACGTACCGCTCCGGGACCATCGTTGCGGCATAAGAAGGCCGCCATACTCAGCAGCAGCCAGCTCAGACGGGCGGGAATAAGGTTGGCGACATCATCAAGGCGGGCGCTGACCATGCCAATAGCGCGATACTTTTCATGCTTGTAGCCCACCATTGAATCGAGGGTATTCACCGCCTTGTAGGCCATAGCCAGCGGCGCGCCGCCGATCAGCAGGAAGAAGAGCGGGGCAATAATGCCATCGACGGTGTTCTCCGCCACCGTCTCCACCACCGCGCGGTTAATCTGCTCCGGCTGGAGCTGAGACGTGTCCCGCCCGACAATCCACGAGAGCTTCTCGCGGCTCTGCGCCAGGTCACCCTCGCGCAGCGGACGCTCAACGTCGCGGGCGGAGGTTGCCAGGCAGCGGCCGGCCAGCAGCGTAAAAATCATCCACACCTCAATCACCCAGCCGAGCCAGGGATGGATGCTTTCCGCCAGCGTCAGTACGCCCCAGGAAACGCCCCACGTCAGCCCTACCACCGCCAGCCACATCAGCCCTCCGCCGATGCGTAGCGCCCTGTCGCTGCGGCAGTAGCGCCTGACGACGCGTTGCGTGGCGGTAATGAGGTGGCCAATCCAGCGTACCGGGTGGGGCCAGCGCGGGGGGTCGCCGATGATGAGATCGAGGAGCCAGGCGACGCTCCAGGCAAGTAGCGTCATCGCGCGAGCCTCGAAGACGCCTGCCGGCGTACGGGAATAGATGAATGGAGTCTTGCCGCCATACCCGGTTCCTGTTCAGGGTGGTCGGAGGGCAAAGGTGCAACAGCGGTACGCTTTCGCCGGTACGCCTCTGAGCACCCTACTTACCACCGAGGTTGTTGGTGATAACCAACAGGCAGGATTTCTGGCTTAGCGTCAGCATCGCAGCGGCGGGGAATTTTGGCTCCCGTCGCTGGCACCCGTTGGTTGATATCGCGAAAGCATCCTGAGGCTCTGCCGTTCGCGCAATAAGGAACGGCATTATGCCACACCGATGCGCCGGCGGCTTGCGAAGTCAGACGCCGACGGGCAGGATCTTCGCCAGCGCCGCAAGCAGCCGCTGATTCTCTTCCGCGCTGCGGATCGCCACGCGGAAATAGCCCGCCCCGAGGCCGGGGTAGTTGGCGCAGCTGCGAATCAAAATGTGCTGCTGCAGCAGGGCATACTGCAGGTCGATGCCCGGAATATCGGCGCGCAGAAACAGATAGTTTGCCTGGCCCGGATAGACCGTCAGGCCGGGAAGCTGGCGGAGCTGCTGGTAAAAACGCCGGCCTTCTTCCGCCAGCCAGCGCCAGGTCTTCTGCTGGTAGGCGCTATCCTGCAGAATAATTTCCCCCGCCAGCGCGGCAAACGCGTTTATTGACCACGGCATCTGCCGCTCGCGCATCCTGGCGACGGCGCGTTCATCGCCGTTGACCAGATAGCCCAGCCGCAGGCCGGGGATGGCATAGAACTTGGTCAGCGAGCGCAGTACCCAGATATGCGGGTTATCGCGCAGCAGAGGAATAAACCCCGGCTGGTCGGGAATGAAATCGATAAAAGCCTCATCGAGGATCAGCGCGATGTCTAGCGCTTTGCAGCGCGCGGCAATCGCCGCCAGCAGGTGGCTCTCCGGCAGCAGTCCGGTTGGGTTGTTGGGCGTACAGAGGAACAGGCAGTCGAGGTCCGGCGTCAGGGCTGCGAGAAGGGCCTCGGTCAGCTGCCAGCCATCCTCTTCCCGCAGCGCGAACTCGCGGATCGCGCAATCTACCGCGCTCAGCGCGCGGCGATATTCGGCAAAACCGGGTACCACGATCATCGCCTGGCGCGGCTGCAGGCCGTTTACGACGGTGAAAATAGATTCGGTTTCGCCATTGCCTGCGACGATCCACGAGGCGGGAATATGGTGATGCTCGGCCAGGGCCTCGTGCAGCTGCTGATAGTCCACGTCGGGATAGCGCTCCGCGCGGTCAAGATTAGCGATCAGGGCGCGTTTGAGGCTTTCAGGCATGCCCAGCGGATTAATATTGGCGCTAAAATCGAGCAGCTGCGCGGGCTGAATGCCCAGCAGCGCCGCCGCCTCTCGCGTATTGCCGCCGTGGGCGCTCTTTAACAGGGCCATCTCCCGCTCCTTTTATCAGCCACGCCTTGCCAGGGTTGCGCCATCGGCGAAGTAGGCCTTAATCCCCGCCAGTATCGACTCGGCAACTTCCTGCTGGAAGGTCGCCGTTTTCAGCTTACGCTCCTCCGCCACGTTGCTGATAAACGCGGTTTCGACCAGGATCGACGGGATATCCGGCGCTTTCAGCACCGCAAAGCCGGCCTGTTCCACCTGGTTTTTGTGCAGGTTATTAATTCTGCCCATCTTCTGCAGCACGGCCTTACCAAACTTCAGGCTATCGGCGATGGTCAGCGACTGCACCATATCAAACATCGTATGGTCGACGTAGCGATCGCCGCTCTTGCTGACGCCCCCCACCAGATCGGCGGCGTTCTGGGTTTGCGCCAGATACTTAGCCGCGGTGCTGGTGGCGCCTTTGGTTGAGAGCGCGAATACCGAAGAGCCGCTCGGCTGTCGGCTGGTAAAGGCATCGGCGTGGATCGAGACGAAGAGATCGGCACGCTGCTTTTGCGCCTTGGCGACGCGCACCTTCAGGGGAATAAAGACATCTTCATTGCGGGTCATATAGGCCTTCATATTTCCCTCTTTTTCGATCAGCGCCCGAAGCCGGCGGGCGATCTGCAGCACCACGTCTTTCTCACGGGTGTGGTATTTACCCACCGCGCCGGAGTCTTCCCCGCCGTGTCCCGGATCGAGCATGATCACAATCGGCCGGTCGCGCCCGGCTTTACCCGGCTTCGGCCCGCTTTCCGCCGGCGGTACCTGACGATCGAGATCGCCCTTGTTGTAATCCTCCAGCAGCGCCAGCAGCGGATCCTGCACGTCGGTCGCCGTAGACGGATAGAGATCCATCACCAGACGCTCTTTAAAGCCGGCAACCGGCGCGAGGGCAAAGAGCTGCGGTTTCACGTTCTGTTTAAGCTCAAACACCATGCGCACCGTCTGCGGATCGAACTGGCCGACGCGGGCGGACTTAATATAGGGATCGTCGTCGCGAATGCTGGTTCCCATGCCCTTTAGCACGGAATTAAGGTTGACCCCTTCCAGATCGACCACCAGCCGCTCCGGATTGCTCAATGCAAATTGCCGATATTTCAGCACATGGTTGGATTCCACCGTAACGCGCGTATAGGTTGACGACGGCCAGACGCGCACCGCGACGACCTGGGCAACGGCGGCTAAACCAACCGGACTGACGCTCATTAACCACATGGCGCTCGCCCCCTGTAAAAAACGGCGACGGCTTAATCCTGACTTGTATCCCGGCATGCCACTCCCAAGCAATAAAAACGCTTTCGTATCCAAAACAAACAGATTGACCGGAAACTTTAACGAAAGCCGTATAACCTGTCATCAATAAAAGGGTAAACAATCTTTGGTAGCACGCGTTAAGTCACAGTTCTTTCGCATATTGGTGACAAATTTTGGCTTGCGTTTACGCGCAAAACAGAATAAAAATACACTTATTACGAATAATCATGCATTGAGGGTTGTGGTCATGGTGAAGGAACGTCGCACCGAACTGGTAGAAGGATTCCGCCATTCAGTTCCCTATATTAACGCCCATCGGGGAAAAACCTTTGTTATCATGCTGGGCGGCGAAGCCATCGAGCATGAAAATTTCTCCAGTATAGTCAATGACATTGGCCTATTACATAGCCTGGGCATTCGCCTGGTGGTGGTCTATGGCGCGCGTCCTCAGATAGACGCTAACCTGGCCGAGCATCATCATGAGCCGCTTTACCATAAGCAAACGCGCGTGACTGACGCCAAAACCCTCGAACTGGTTAAACAGGCCGCCGGCATGCTGCAGCTGGAAATTACCGCGCGCCTGTCGATGAGCCTCAACAACACCCCGCTGCAGGGCGCCCACATTAACGTCGTGAGCGGCAATTTCATTATTGCCCAACCGCTTGGCGTGGACGACGGCGTCGATTATTGCCACAGCGGGCGCATTCGTCGTATCGATGAAGAAGCGATCCACCGCCAGCTTGATAACGGCGCCATCGTGCTGATGGGCCCGGTTGCGGTATCGGTCACCGGCGAAAGCTTTAACCTGACTTCCGAAGAGATTGCCACCCAGCTGGCCATCAAGCTGAAAGCGGAAAAAATGATCGGCTTCTGCTCTTCGCAAGGGGTGTACAGCCAGGAGGGCGAGATCGTTCCCGAGCTGTTCCCGAACGAAGCCCAGGCGCGGGTTGAAGAGCTGGAAGCGGATGAGGACTACAACTCCGGTACCGTGCGTTTCCTGCGCGGCGCGGTGAAAGCCTGCCGCAGCGGCGTGCGTCGCTGCCACCTGATCAGCTACCAGGAGGATGGTGCCCTGCTGCAGGAGCTGTTCTCGCGCGACGGTATCGGTACCCAGATCGTCATGGAGAGCGCCGAGCAGATCCGCCGCGCCACCATCAACGATATTGGCGGTATTCTTGAGCTGATAAGCCCGCTGGAGCAGCAGGGAATTCTGGTGCGCCGCTCCCGCGAGCAGCTGGAGATGGAAATAGATAAATTCACCATCATTCAGCGCGATAACACGACAATCGCCTGCGCCGCGCTCTATCCGTTCCCGGAAGAGAAAATCGGTGAAATGGCCTGCGTGGCGGTCCATCCGGACTACCGCAGCTCATCGCGTGGGGAAGTGCTGCTGAACCGCATCGCGACCCAGGCAAAACAGATGGGGCTAAGCAAACTGTTCGTGCTGACTACCCGCAGCATTCACTGGTTCCAGGAGCGCGGCTTTACGCCGGTGGATATCGACCTGCTGCCGGAAAGTAAGAAAGAGATGTACAACTATCAGCGCCGTTCCAAGGTGATGAT
Organism: Klebsiella sp. BIGb0132; assembly: GCF_024810075.1. Lineage (NCBI taxonomy): Bacteria > Pseudomonadati > Pseudomonadota > Gammaproteobacteria > Enterobacterales > Enterobacteriaceae > Klebsiella > Klebsiella sp. BIGb0132. The sequence goes on from NZ_JANUDW010000006.1 coordinate 174,147, forward strand.
GGCCGACCTTGGCTGAGTGAGCGTTCCCCTTTGCCGGCCAGGCGTAGCGCGCAGGCTGGCAAAGAGGGAGCAGTTGAACTGCCGAGGCTACCCGCCGCTGGCGAAGATATCCGTCAGCCCGCTGCGCCGTTCGGTGCGCGCCACGATAGCCTGAGTCAGCACCTGCTCATCGGCATAAATCGACAGCTGCCGTTTGGCGCGGGTTATCGCGGTATACACCAGCTCGCGCGTCACCAGCGGCACGCTGCGGGAAGGCAAAATCAGGGCCGCGTGGTCAAACTCCGAGCCCTGGGATTTATGCACCGTCATCGCCCAGGCGGTATCATGCTCCGGCAGGCGACTGGGCTGCACCGACTTAATGCTGCCATCCGGCATCGGGAACCAGACGCGAAGCCCGTCTCCCCTTTCCAGCGCAATGCCAATATCCCCGTTAAACAGCCCCAGCGCGCTATCGTTGCGCGAGATCATCACCGGCCGGCCCTCATACCAGCGCGAATGCCGCGGCAGCGCAATCGCCCGCTTACGATTGAGCATCCGCTCCAGCTGTTCGTTCAGCCCGCTGACGCCGTAGGGACCCTCGCGCAGGGCGCACAGTAGCCGAAACTCGCCGAAAGCGGCGATCGCCGCCTCCGGATCCGCCCGCTCGCGCAGCAGCCGGAGATAGCGATCGTAGCCGGCCTGCGCCTGCGTCAGCATCGCTTCATACTCCTCGGTGGTGCTCAGCGGGCGCAGCACGATGTCGTCGAACGGCTGACGCAGGGTCGTCTTGACCCCATGCCGATCGCCGGCGTTTACCGCCCGGGCCAGGCTACCGATGCCGGAGTGGCTGCCAAAACGATAGCTTTTTTGCAGCAGGCACAGGCTGTCGCGCAGGGCGCCCGCCGCCTCGCCCTCCCCGGCAGGCACCGGCAGGCCGGTCAGCCGCTTTAGCTGCGCCGCGCGCTCGGCGGTATAGCCCGCACTCACCCATGCGCAAATATCCCCCAGCACCGCGCCGGCCTCCACCGACGCCAGCTGATCGCGGTCGCCGAGAAAAATCACCCGACCGTGCGCCGGCAGGGCGTCAATCAGGCGAGCCATCATCGGCAGGTCAATCATCGAGGCTTCATCCACCACCAGCACGTCGAGGTGCAGCGGATTACCGGCGTGATAGCGCATACGCTGGCTGCCCGGCTGCGCGCCAAGCAGGCGGTGCAGGGTGCTGGCCTCTGTGGGCAGCTGCGCCTTCTGCTCATCCGTCAGCGGCAGCTGGCGCAGCGCGCTGCCCAGCGACTCGGTCAGGCGCGCGGCGGCTTTGCCGGTGGGCGCCGCCAGGCGGATGCGGCAGCGGGGCGTATCCGTCGTCTGGATCAACGCCGCCAGCAGCCTGGCGACGGTAGTCGTTTTACCGGTGCCTGGACCGCCGGAAATAACCGAAATCCGCCGGGTCAGCGCCACCGCCGCCGCCACCTTCTGCCAGTCAATATCGTCCCCGGCGGGGAAGAGCGCATCCAGCGTCGACGCCAGGCGCGTTTCATCCACGCTCAGCACCTGATTGGCTTCGTTAAAAAAGCGCGCGACGGTCAGCTCGTTGCGCCACATGCGGTTAAGGTAAAGCCGTTCGCCGCAGAGGATCATCGGCGTCGGACGCTCCCCGCGGCTCACCGCCGCTGACGAGAGCAGCAGCGCCGACCAGTCATCGGGCGCACCGGCCTGCGCCAGCAGCTGCTCGCGCAGAGCGGCGACCTTGCCGCTCAGCACGTCGTCAGCGGCAAGGCGCGAGAGCGGCAGGCAGACGTGCCCTTCGCCGGCGTCGCGGCTCAGCACCGCCGCCGCCAGCCTCACCGCCGGATGCGCATCCCGAGCGACCATCAGCGCAAACTGGACGTCAAGAGGACGTAACAAACGCTGGTTTGCTGCCTCAAGCAGCAGCTCATCCATGGTCATGAAGCGATCTCCTGAACTTCGCCGGCAAACAGGGCGTCCAGGCCGTCAATCAGCGGCCGCTCAGGGCGCGTGGTAAATATCCCCTGCCCGCCGTCCTGCCCGTCCATTCCGCGTAAAAAGAGATAAATGACGCCACCAAAATGGCGCTCATAGTCGTAGTCAGCAACGCGATGGCGTAAATAGCGGTGCAGCGCCAGACCGTAGAGCTGGTACTGCAAATCATAGCGGTGCGTGCACATCGCCTGCGCCATCGCCTGCCGGGTGTAGGCTTCGCGATCGTCCCCCAGCCAGTTGGATTTGTAATCCAGCAGGTAGTAGCGGCCGTTATGCCGAAACACGAGGTCAATAAACCCTTTCAGCATTCCGCGAACCTGACGGAAATCAAGCTCCGGGCACTGGGCCGAAAGCGGGTCGTAGCGGCGAACCAGCGCATCCAGGCGCTGCGCGTCCAGCGGGGCTTCAATGGGTAAATAAAACGCCATCTCAACCTGCTTATCCGCCGCCGCGAGCTGATTCAGCGCGATATCGGCGCCCGGTAGCGGCGTGCGCAGCACATCATCCAGCCATTGGGTCAGCACCGGCGTCCACTGTTCAGCAAATCCGCCGGAGCGCAGCTTTTCCGCCATCCAGTCGGCGGGGACCGGCTGGGTAAAGTCGAGATCTTCAAACAGGCCGTGCAAAAATGTCCCCGGCGACGCCCCGCGCGGGAACTGATGCGGGGTGAGCTGCGGCTCCTCCGCAACCTCCCCCACCCCGGCGGCGTCAACGTCAAGACGGGGCAGTAAATCCTGCGCCGGGCTGTGGCCATGCTGCTGTAGCCCGGAGTAGCTGGTAACCCGCCAGTCATCGACGATCGAACGTCCCAGCATCCGCGCCGACAGCGGCGGCAGCGCCTCCTGCGGTGCCTGCCAGGGCTGCCTATCGGCAACGCCGGGGGTTTGCAGCGCAATATCCTCGCAGCAGAACGCCTGCAGGCGGGCCGTCAGCCCCGCAGCGTCCATCGCCTCACCTCCCTGCAGAAGGCGGCCCAGGGCGCTGTGGTGAAAATCACTGTTGCCCGGCTTGTCGCTGCGTCGGGTGCTGAGCGGCGCCACGCCGAGGCTGCAGTGCCAGACCGCTCGCGTCAGGGCCACGTACAGCAGGCGTAAATCCTCCGCCAGACGCTCCGCCTCCGCCAACTCGAGGCTCCCCTCATTCTGCTCAAGGTCGAGCACCGCCGCAAAGGAGTCGCGATCGTGATAAAACGCCTGATCCTGCTTGCGGAAGCGGGCGATAAACGGCAGCCACACCAGCGGGTATTCCAGCCCTTTCGATTTATGTACGGTGACGATCTGCACCAGATGTTTGTCGCTTTCCAGACGCATCTGCTGGCTGGAGGCGTTGCTGTCCGGCTCGGCGATGCGCTGCGTCAGCCAACGCACTAACGCATGCTCGCTCTCCAGCTGGTTGGCCGCTTCCTGCAGCAGTTCGCTGATATGCAGGATATCGGTTAAGCGCCGCTCGCCGCCGCTCGTCACCAGAAGGTTTTCGGCAATATGTCGGGCGGTCATCAGCGCTCTTAGCATCGGCATCACCCCGCGCTGACGCCAGATGTGGCGGTAGTCGCTAAACTCTTCCACCAGCGCATCCCACGCGCGCTCATCCTTGTTGAGGTTTTCAATATCAAGGGCGTTCAGGCCGAAAATCGAGGTCGCCAGTGCGCTGCGCAGCGTGTTTTCTCGCTCGGGCGCCAGCGCCGCCTGGAGTACCCACAGCAGCTCCTGCGCTTCCGGCGTTTCAAATACGCTATCGCGGTTGGAGAGATAGACCGACGGAATGGCCAGGGCCTGCAGCGCATCGCGGATCAGCGACGCCTCCTGGCGGTTACGCACCAGCACCGTGATATCGGAAGCCTGCACCGGCCGGGCGCAATCGTCGCGCCACAGCAGCGCCCGCCCCTGCTGGCCGGCGCTAAGCCAGTCGCGGATCTGCGAAGCGCAGAGCTGGGCCATAAAGGTTTGATAATCCCCCGCGCCCACCGCTTCCCCCGGCATCAGCCAGACATTCATTGCCGGAACCGCATCGTCGTCAACGGTGAAGCGCAGATGCTGGTTTTTCGGCGCCGACTTTACCGGCAGGAACGGGATTTCGCGGAACATAAACGGATTATCGCTGAGGCTGAACAGGCGATTGACGCTCTCCACCATTCCCGGAGCGGAGCGCCAGTTGGTATCCAGCGTGTAGTGCGCGGCGACGTCGCCGCGCGCCTTCATATAGGTAAAGATATCCGCGCCGCGAAAGGCATAAATAGCCTGTTTGGGATCGCCGATAAGCAGCAGCGCCGTCTCCGGCTGCCGCCGCCAGATGCGGCGAAAAATGCGGTACTGCTGCGGGTCGGTATCCTGGAACTCATCGATCATCGCTACCGGAAAACGCTGCCGGATAGCGCTGGCCAGCGCTTCGCCGCTTTCGCTACGCAGCGCATCGTCGAGGCGGCTGAGCATGTCATCAAAACCGAGCTCTCCGCGGCGACGCTTTTCGCGCGCCACCGCTTCGCGGATCTCCACCATTGCCCGGGCAATCAGCAGATCGGTCAGGGTCAGCGGCGCAGAGAGCAGCGCCTCAATCGCGCTAAATAGCGGGTGAACCGGCGGTTCGCCATCCGCTTTGGTGCGTTCATAGAGGAACGGCTGGGAGAATTTTTCCAGCGCCTCCGGCAGCCGGTAGCTCAGGGTCTCTTCCTGCGCCCAGAGGCTGACTTTCTCGATCCACTTCCCCTGGTTACCGCGGTTGAATTTACGCCGGTCGAGGCCGGAGTTTTCCAGCACGCTTTCAATCTCGCCCACCTGCTCGCGCCACTGCCGCTTCACCGCGTCAATGCGCGCGATGATTTGCTGATGGCGTTCGGCCAGCGTCTCCTCCTGCGCAGGCGGGGATTTAAGCTGCGGGGCTTCGCCCTGCAGCCAGCGGTCGAGGGATTTCAGCAGGTCGCGCGGGCCTTTCCAGGCTTCGTGGATAACCGCGGCTATTTCGCGCGGGAGCGGGTAGCAGTGGCGGCGCCAGAAATCGGCGCAGGCCTGATAGCGGAGCCGGGATTCGTCCTCGATAAGCTGCTGTTCGAAGAGCATGCCGGACTCAAACGCGTTGAGGCTGAGCATGCGCTGGCAGAAGCCGTGGATGGTGAATACCGCCGCTTCGTCCATCTGCCGCTCCGCCAGCATCAGCGTTTGTGCGGCCTGGTTTTTGTCCGGGATTTCCGCCAGCAGCGCGGCGTAGAGAGGGTCGGAAGCCGTTTCGCGCAGGCAGGCGATGCGCAGCCCGTGGATGTTGCTGCGGATACGGCCGCGCAGCTCCTCGGTCGCCGCCTCGGTGAAGGTCACCACCAGCAGCTCCTCCACGCTCACCGGCCGGGGAAAGGCGGATTCTCCGCCCAGCCCCAGCAGCAGCCGGAGGTACAGCGCCGCGATGGTAAAGGTTTTTCCGGTGCCCGCAGAGGCTTCTATCAGGCGCTCGCCCGTCAGGGGCAAGCGCAGGGGGTCAAGAGGCTCGGCGGTTTCGGTCATTCATTCTCTCGCATCAGGGGTAAGGATTTCTGCAATGCGCTGACGTTTTCCCAGACTTTGCCGCCCTGCGGCAGGGCGTAATCGGTTTTACCATTCTGGCTACCGGATACCTGGGATAATATCGCCATGCCCTGCGGATCCACCACCGTCTGATGGAAGAAGTCGGCAAGCTTTTGCGGCGTCAGCAGTTTAATCTGAGCCACTACTTTATCACGTGAATCGAAGCGCATATTACCGCGATCGAAATCTTTGCTCAGCTGCGAGGCTTCACCGCCCAGGGTTTGCGGCGCCTGCATCATCTGGGCGATCGTCGCCTGCTGAATTTGCGCAAACTCTTGCGGGGTCATCGCCCTCAGCTTTGCCTCCGCCGTCGGGAAGAAGGCCTGGAAGCGCTGCCACAGGAAGGCGGGCTGCTTATCGCTGCTTTGCAGCAGGAAGCCGACGCCCCACTGGCGGCCGACGTTCATCGAAAACGCGAACACCGCATAGCCCAGCTGTTCTTCAGTACGCAGCTGGTTATAGAACCACGGCTGGATAATTTGGCCCAGCAGGGAGCTGGCGGCGGAGCTGCTGTACTCATCGATATTGGGCGGTGCAAAGACCGCGGCCAGCGCCGAGTCGGTGCTGCTGCCGGTTTTCTCAAAAATGGCCAGCTGCTTGCTGTTCACCAGCACGTCTTTATTGCGGCACCATTCGTTGCCGTCTGAACCCAGCTGTTGCTGGATCTGGCGAGCCATATCGGTGGATTGCCCGGCGGTCAGGTTGCCAATCACCAGCAGCTCCGGACGCCCTTTCGCTTTCAGGTTGTCACGGTAGGCCAGAACCTCTTTGAGAGCGATCGACGGCAGCAGCGCCCGGCGCTCTTCACGCTGGAAGTAAGGCACCTGCGATACCATCTGGGCCGGCATAATCGCCTGATCGTACGCTTTGCCTTTATCCGCCGAGTCCATCATCTGCGCGTACCAGGATTTCGCCTGTTCCAGCTGCTCTTCGGTCGGGGCGTAGCTGAAATAGCCGTCCAGCAGCGCGGTGAACAGCTGCGGCAGCCGCTGGGTGTAGCCGTTGGCGTTGACCATCAGCCCGTTGTTGGCGCCGGTAGAGAAAGTGATGCCTCCCACCGCAGCCTGGTTGCTGAGCTGGTCGAGGGCAATTCCCGCCAGGTAGTCATTCAGCGCAAACATCACCTGGCTGCGGGCGCTGTCCATGGCCTGCGGATTACGCAGCACCAGCGACACGTCGGCCTTAGGCTCGCTGGCGAAGTACTGGCTCGGGGCGTAGACCACCCGCAGGGTCGGCTCATCGACGATCAGCTGCGGATGCGGATAGGCTTTATCGCTTTTGATCAGCGTAAAATCGTCAGGAATATAGGGGTTCAGCGTCGGCAGATTAAGGTCAATCGCGCTGGCTTTCTGCTGCCAGTCGGCGAAGGTCTGCGGGCTGATTTTATCGACCTGGTACGGCGCATTGACGAAATAGGCCGTTTTATTATGCGGCTCCTGCGGGCTGATATACCACACGCGCGCGTTTTGCGGGGTCATCATCGCCAGGCGGTCTTTAATCGCCTGCGGATCGTAGCGATCGGCAATATTCACCACGTCGAGAGTATGCTCAACCGGCACGCGGATCATGGTGTCCGCCAGCCATTCAACGTAGTCCATATCGCGGTTGATTGAGGGATAGCGGAAGTCGAGCGCCAGGACATGCGCCAGCTCGTCGAAATAGCGCTTATCGATGCCCTGGGTGCGCAGCAGGTTGAGGTAGCTGAAGATGGCCGCAGCAACCTCGTCGCGATGCGCCAGGCCCTTATCGGTCAGGGTTGCGGAAATGGCCAGCACCCCGCTGTTGCCGTTCACCACCGGATCGGAGTCCGCGCGGATACCTTCCACCAGTCCCTGCTGCTGCAGCCAGTCAGATAATGTCCCCGGACTGCGGTTGCCGATCATATAGGTCACCAGCTCGTCGGTCTTGCTGCGGAACTGCTCGCTGTTGTTATCGATGCGGAATTCAACGCGCAGCACCTTGCGAGGCATCGCCGGCACGTAGTGGATGATGATGCCCTTTTGCGCATCGGTCACCACCGGAACGGTAATTACCGGCCGGTCGATATTATGATTCGGCACCCGGCCGTAGGTTTTGGCGGCAATGCTCGCCAGCTCCGGCAGCGGCTTATTGCTGTAAATGACCGCCTTCATCAGGTTAGCGGAGTACCAGCTGTCGCGGAAGGTATGCAGCGCATCAAGCACCGGTTTTCCCGGCTTGTCGCTCAGCGTTTCCAGGTTACCGCCGGAAAAATGCGCCGCCGGATGCGCCGGGTTTATGGTTTCGGCGCTCACCTGAGCCATGCGCATCCCGTCACGGGTCCGCGCCATGGTCAGCTCGGCGTTGACCGCATTACGCTCACGGTCGGCATATTTTTTATCCAGCAGCGGAGAGGCAATGGCATCCGCGAGGCGATCGACCGCCCCGTCCAGCGCGTCGTTCTCGACTTCCAGATAGAAGGCGGTGCGATACGGCGCGGTGCTGGCGTTGTGGCTGCCGCCGTGCATTTTCAGGAACTCTGCGAGGCTGTCGGGCTGCGGATAGTTCTTCGAGCCCATTAACGTCATGTGCTCGAGGAAGTGCGCCAGGCCCTGATGCTCTTCCGGGTCCTGCAGCGACCCCACCGGCACCACCAGCGCCGAAAGTGATTTTACCGCCTGCGGATCGGAGACCAGCAGAACGATCATGCCGTTATCGAGATGAATAGCCTGATACTGACGCGGATCTTTTTCGCTTTTGCGGATGGTTTCCTGAACGGGCTGCCATCCGGTATCTGCCTGACTTAACGGCGCCCAAAGGGCAGCCAGCACTACAATAACCTTGAACCATAAACTACGGGGCATTCACGGACCTCATCATTAACAAACTTTTCGCTGTGCAGAGCCAGCGTTGATAAAAACATCAGTCCGTGATTGGTTGCGCATGATAATTGAAGAGCCGTCACCTGCGCAATTTTTATACTATTACAATTTTATTCGGACTGATGGAAACGAAATACCGGCAACAGATAACGCTGCGCCTGAGCAATAATTTCGTCATAGTAAGCAGGCTCAAGGGTGCGCCACAGGCGCTGGTACCAGACATCGCTACCCTCACCGCTAATCACCATATTGCCTTCATACGCCTGTACAAACTTGCTGCGCGCTTTTTGTTGCGTCTCGTCGTCCATTAACATGACATCCTTTTCAGCGTCATAACAGGCTTTTAGCCATGCCCCCGCGCTTTCAGGTAGCAGCAGCAGCGGTTTTGACATGCCCTGCAGATAGCCGTCAACCAGCTCATCAAGATAGGCCTTCGCCTGCTCCTGCGCCAGCGGCGGGAAACGCCATTCGCCTTCCTTGCGCACCAGCAGACGGCTGGTGCCGGTTCCGCCGCTAGCACAGTAGACAAGGTGCTCCAGCCAAAGTTGCATTCCCTGCGCCACGCTGAGCAGCGAAGGCCGCCAGCGCAGCAGGCCGTCAGATTGTACCTGCTGCAGCCATCCGGTAATGTTGACGCCGTTACATTGCAGATCGATTTCCATGCTTTGTCCCGGCTGGCGGCTGGCGATCACCCGTTCCGCGAGGTTCTGCATCTCCTGGCGCTGAGTCTCCCAGGCCAGTTCGCCGAAGGCGCCGTAGGGCAGCTCGCCCGCCGCGCGGAAGCGGCGGTACATCACCGAGGCATCCTGCTGTTCAATGAGCGTATTCAGCAGCTGTTGGTTGAGCTGGTAGCGGCTCAGCCCTTCGAGCGTGAACGGCTCATCGTCCGGGATCTCGCTCTCCTCGGCGCGGAAGTTGACCCGCAGCCGCTGCTGGAAGAAGGCGCGAACCGGGTGCTGCCAGAAGCGCAGCAGCTGCTCAAACGGCAGGTTTTCGATTTCCGCCGCCGGCAGCGGCTGGATAAAGTCGCCGTGCGCCTCCCCTTGCTGGCTGGCGGCGGCCAGCCATTCCCGAGCGTAGCTTTGATCTTCGTCGTCGCGGAAGTTGGCCGTATCGAAGGGCATGCGGCTATGCAGATGGGTAATATGCGCTTTGACCCGCCGCTCGCTGGCGTCGCAGTCCTGCTCCTCATCGCCCGCCAGGCAGTGGCTCTGGCCGATATAATCCGCCAGCTCCTGTACCAGCACCGACGGGTAGCGTTCGCTGTTGTCCTGGATTGAACGGCCGATATAGCTGATATAGAGCTTCTGCTCGGCCGACATCAGCGCTTCCAGGAACAGGTAGCGGTCATCATCGCGACGGCTGCGGTCGCCGCGCTGCGGCTTCTGGCTCATTAAGTCAAAGCCTAGCGGCGCCAGGGCGCGGGGGTAAACGCCGTCATTCATCCCCAGCAGACAGACGACTTTGAACGGAATAGAGCGCATTGGCATCAGGGTACAGATGTTGACCGGCCCGGCGAGGAAACGCTGGCTGATGCGCTGCTGATCGAGGCGCTGCGCCAGCTCATCGCGCAGTAAAGAGAGCGGCACCGTCTGCGCATACTGCGCCTGGACCCCTTCGCCAATCGCCGCCTGCCACTGCTGTTCAATCAGCGCCAGCGCGGCTTCCGTTTCGCTATCGGGAAGGAAGAAGTCGTCGAGCAGATCGCGACAAACCGGCAGCCACTCCGCCAGCGGGCGCTCCTGCGCCAGGCCGCGCCGCCAGAGGTTGAGCTGCATCAGCAGCGACGCCAGGTTACCCACCAGCTCGGCAATCAGCCCGCTGGACTCATCGTACGGCAGCACCGACTGCCATTCGCCCTGGCTGCTGTCCATCGCGTAGCCGAGCAGCATCCGCGTCAGGCCAAAGCGCCAGGTGTGCTGCCCGGTGGCGGGGAGATCCAGCTCGCGCACGTTATCGTCATCCATACCCCAGCGCACGCCGGATTCGTTGACCCACTGACGCAGGTAGCGCAGCCCTTCTTCATCGATATTAAATCGTGCCGCCAGCACCGGAACATCCAGCAGAGCCAGCACGTCTTCGCTGGCAAAGCGGCTGTCGGGCAGGGAAAGGAGCGTAATGAAGGCCTGCAGCGCCGGGTGCGATTCGCGGGCGCGGCGGTCCGAGATGGCCCACGGTAGCCAGCGCTCGCCGCTGGCGGCACCAAACACCGCCTGTATGTAGGGGCTGTAGCTGTCGATATCCGCCACCATCACGATAATGTCGCGCGGCGTGAGGTCGGGGTTCTCCTCCAGCATCGCCAGCAGCCGGTCGTGCAGCACTTCCACCTCGCGCTGCGGGCTATGGCAAACGTGAATGCTGAGGCTGCGGTCGTTCGGGGCCAGCAGGCGCTTGCTGCGACTATGGGCAAACTCTTGCGCCGTACGCCCGGCCACCGCCGCGTTGCGCAGCTCGAGGATGTCAGACTGCAGGTTATGCAGCAGGTTATCCGGGGCGATATCCACGAATGCGTCCAGCTCTTCGTAACGCTCCAGCCCGGCCAGCAGATAGATGTAGTCCCGTCCCAGCTTGCCCCAGGAGGCCAGCAGCGGATTGCCAACATCCTGCTCGCCGTCGTCGTTAAACAGGCCGGGAGCCCGTTCTGCATCGCGAAAGAGCGGCAGCTCTCGCGGCTCGCGATGGTGACGGCGCTGGCGCGACATCAGCTTAGCCAGAAAAGCAGGATCTTTAATATCCCCCCAGTAGTAGCGGCACGGGTTGGTGAAAAGGACATAAACATCAACGTGTTTGCCGAGCGCCTGCAGCGCCTGCAGGTAGACCGGAGGCAGCGCCGAGATGCCGCATATAAAGACCCGCGACGGCAGCCCGGCCGGCGGCTCATCCGCGGCCTCAAGCGCGCTGATAAACCGCTGATAAAGGTTGGCGCGGTGCCACAGCGGCTGCCCCAGCTCGGCGGTATGCTCGACTAACGCTTTCCACAGCGGTGCCTGCCACTGCTGGGCCTCTCCGAGGCCATCAACGCGCTCGTCTGCTTCCCAGCGCATCAGCCATTCCGGACGATAGACCAGATACTGGTCGTAGAGATCCGCCACTCTGGCTGCCAGCTGAAATAGCTTACGCTTGTCGCTGTCGTCGCTGAGGTAGTGGCGCAGCAGGGCGAAGGCGTCGTCATCCAGGCGCTGCGGCAGCAGGGTCATCAGCTTCCAGCTCATGCTCTGTTTGCTAAACGCGCTTTCGCCGGGGATATCGGAGAGCACGCGCACAAACATATCCCAGATAAAGCTCGCCGGGAGAGGAAACTCGATGTTGGCGGCAATACCGAAGCGTTTTGCCAGCGTCATCTGCAGCCATTGCGCCATGCCGGTACTTTGCACCAGCACCATCTCCGGCTTGAAAGGGTCATCCAGCCGCTGGCGCTCGACGATAAACTCCATCAGCGCTTCAAGTACGTCCAGACGGTTTGAGTGGTACACCCTTAACATATTCGCTCCTGACTACTGGCTGACCGGGCAGTGCAGCCGGGTCATCTGTACCCGCTTTTCCAGCGGCATGGTGATCGTGACTCTGATGCTGACACATCTTGCTGTCGATGTCTGCAAGCGGGTGACGCTCCCGCCTGCCGCGGATTCTGGCGGCTTGAGCTGCCCATAGCGCCACGCGTCTCGCCACAGCTGACGATACTGGTTTAGCTCAATAAAGCCGCCGGCCAGCCCCCGCTGGTAGCCGCTAAGGGCGGTAATAACCATCACCAGCAGCGCCGTTGCGAGGATCGTTTCCGGCAGGCTAAAGCCCCGCTGGCGGCTCAGGGTATCTGACATAGGCTCGGCTCCTTCAGCGGGCAGAAATCGCTCCAGCCGTGGGGCGAGAAGCGCACGCTTCCCTGCTCAACCCGGCCAGAGTGCCACAGCAGCACGCGGCCGCTGGCGGCGATCAGCAGCGCTGACGCATCGCTAAATACCCGCAAACAGACGTGCCAGCCTTCGGCGCCCGACCGTCGACACGCCTGCGCCTCCTGCGCTGACCAGGTTAGCGTTTTCCCCCACTGCAGGGCCGAGTGCGCGCCAGCGGTCTCGCGCAGCGCCCGGGTTTCGCCGGCGGTTTGCGCCAGCAGCGAGCGCTGCTGCTGGTTGAGCCCCTGCAGCAGCAGGCTACCGAGCGCCAGCAGGAGCAGCACCATCAGCAGCGAAGAGAGCCCGCGCTGGCGGTTCACAGGTTGTACCCCGTTACGCTGTATTCCACCTGCGCCGTGATGCGGGGATCCAGCGTCGAGCGCGCGGCCAGCACGATGCTAAGCTCCGGGGCGAAGCCGGTAATATCGAGGCGCTTAACCTGAAAGCGGGTCACCTCTATGGCGCTGGGGTTGGTCATGCGCTCCCAGCCTTGCTCAGCGCAGCGGGTCGCGCCGCGCCGCGTTTCGAGCGCGCCATTGCGTAACCGAAACCCCGTGGCATCGGACATCGCCTCCGGCGAGGTATTCCAGACGCCGTCGCTCGCGCTGTCCCAGCGGACAATAACGCACTCGCCGCTGCCGGCAATCTGCAGCGGCTGCCCAACGCAGCTGCCGCGACAGTAGCCGGCGCGCTGCAGGTGCTTCGCGACCGCGTACAGCCGCTGCCAGAGCTCGTTATCGAGGGCCTGCTGCTGCGTCTGCTTCAGCACCTGCCGCTGCAGCGCGGGCAGGAAGCGCGCGGTTCCGAGCAGCAAAACGGAGCCTATGGCCATCGCAATCAGCGTCTCCGGCAGCGAGAATCCTCGCGCGTCTACAGACATGATGCCGTCTCCATACCGCGACAAAGGCGGATGCGCCCCCAGTTAGAGACGATGATATTCCAGCCATCACCGGCGTTTTGCAGACGGATATGTCCGGCCCAGGCGCTGTTGCGCAGGCCGTAAAAGCCCAGGCCCGGCGTGATGTTAGCCAGCGAGACTTCGGGCCACTGCGGGCGCAGCGTAAAGGGCCCCTGCGCCGCGCAGTCGGCCGGCGTATCAGCAGCGCTCAGGCACCAGCCCTGCTCCGCCTTCCCAACGCTCAGCAGCCGATCGCGGTTGTGCCAGTTGGCGTCATCGCGCAGCAGCACCAGATAGTCGCGGACCTGAACGGCGGTTTGCCACAGGCGCTGCTGCTGCTGCCAGCTCTTCCAGCCGAACGTCCCGCTGGCGCCAAGAATCATCACCAGCGCCAGCGTCGCCAGGGTTTCAATAAGGGTATAGCCACGTTGTCTGTTCATACGCCGAGTATGGATATGACCCGCCTCGGGTACGAGAGGCAAATCCGCCGTTAGCGCAGCGCGTCGAAGAGTATCGGCAGATTTACAGGAGGTTGCAGAAAATCAGGAAGCAGGCGAGCAAAAGCGGCGGCGGACAAAACGCGCTCTCCGGCGGCCGACCCGAGAAATCCGCGAGGAAAAGCCGGCGCAACGCGCGTTATAGCCGAGAGTTAAGAGCCACTCCGCTCAGCGTTGATTATCGCCGCTGGGGCAAAAAAAATGCCGGTCAGTGGATTAACTGACCGGCATGGATGCGCCGGGCCTCGGCCCGGCTTACCACGAGATAGCCGCGGAATTAAATCGCCACCGGCGCTTTAATACCCGGGTGCGGATCGTAGCCTTCGATGTCAAAGTCTTCAAAGCGGTAGTCAAAAATCGACGCCGGTTTGCGCTTAATCACCAGCTTCGGCAGCGGACGCGGCTCGCGGCTCAGCTGCAGATCGGTCTGCTCAAGGTGGTTGCTGTAGAGGTGCGTATCCCCACCGGTCCAGACAAAATCACCCACTTCCAGGTCACACTGCTGCGCCACCATATGCACCAGCAGCGCATAGCTGGCGATGTTGAACGGCAGGCCAAGGAACACGTCGCAGGAGCGCTGATAGAGCTGACAGGAGAGCTTGCCGTCCGCGACGTAGAACTGGAAGAACGCGTGGCACGGCGCCAGCGCCATTTTATCCAGCTCGCCGACGTTCCACGCCGAAACGATGATCCGGCGCGAGTCCGGGTCGTTTTTCAGCTGCTCCATCACGGTGCTAATCTGGTCGATATGGCGGCCGTCCGGCGCAGGCCAGGAGCGCCACTGTTTGCCGTATACCGGCCCCAGATCGCCCTTTTCATCCGCCCATTCATCCCAGATGGTGACGTTGTTTTCGTGCAGATACGCCACGTTGGTGTCACCCTGCAGGAACCACAGCAGTTCATGGATGATGGAGCGTAAATGACAGCGCTTGGTCGTCACCAGCGGGAATCCTTCCTGCAGGTTAAAACGCATCTGATGGCCGAAAATGGAAATCGTGCCGGTACCGGTGCGGTCATTTTTTTGCGTGCCCTCGGCGAGCACTTTCTGCATCAAATCAAGATACTGTTTCATGGTTCCTCAAGAAGTTTGTTGCTGCGGACGACGGCGGTACGCCCAGACCATCATAATGATACCCGCAAGCACCATTGGAATCGAAAGAATCTGCCCCATGCTGATGTACTGGACCCATTCGCCGGTGAACTGCTGATCCGGCTGGCGGAAGAATTCAACGATGATACGGAACAGACCGTAGCCGATCAGGAACAGGCCTGAGACCGAGCCGGTCGGGCGCGGTTTGCGGATAAACAGGTTCAGGATCAGGAACAGCACGATACCTTCCAGCGCCAGCTCGTACAGCTGCGAGGCGTGTCGCGGCAGGGCTCCGTAAGTGTCGAACAGCGATTGCCACTCCGGGTGCGAAGGCAGCAGCGCCATATCTTCCGCCCGCGAGCCGGGGAAGATCATCGTGTAGTGGAAGCTCGGATCGACGCGGCCCCACAGCTCGCCGTTAATGAAGTTGCCCAGACGACCGGCGCCGAGGCCAAACGGGATCAGAGGCGCAATGAAATCAGCAACCTGGAAGAAGGTGCGCTTGGTGCGTTTGGCGAAGATGATCATCACCAGAATCACCCCGATCAGGCCGCCGTGGAACGACATCCCGCCGTCCCAGACGCGGAACAGATAGAGCGGATCCTGCAAAAACACCGGCAGGTTGTAGAACAGGACGTAGCCGATACGGCCGCCGAGGAAGACCCCGAGGAACCCGGCATACAGCAGGTTTTCAACTTCGTTTTTAGTCCAGCCGCTGCCAGGACGATTGGCCCGACGGGTGGCTAACCACATCGCAAAAACAAACCCGACCAGGTACATCATGCCGTACCAGTGAAGGGCGACTGGCCCAACGGAAAATATTACCGGATCAAACTCCGGAAAATGCAGGTAGCCACTATTCATCTGTCACCATAAAGACTTGTTATTCCGCTGGAAGTGGACAGCGGTGATCTTGCGCACTCGCAGAAAACGGGCGCTCCAAAGGTTGCGAATGATAGCATAAGCGCCAGGCACGATCCGCGCCGGGCATGTAAAAGATATGTATACGAATGCGAATAAGCGGCGGAGCATTCCCGGCAGGCGGCGCGCGGCGCCCCTTCGGGCCGGGAATGAGCGAACAGCGGCGCAGGCGCCCTGGCAGAACTAGCGGCCGCCGCGGATCAGGCCGCCCAGCCCTCGACGCTCCATAAAGGCCGCAACCTGATGGCGAACTTCCGTCGTCATCTGCGCCTCCAGGCTACGCCGGGAAAGCTCCTGGGCCTCTTCGATGTCAATGCGGCGCAGCAGGTATTTTACCCTTGCTACCGACCGGCCATTCATCGACAGGTGGCGATAGCCAAGGCCAATCAGGATGGTGACACACATCGGATCTCCGGCCATTTCGCCACAAAGCCGCAGGTCGATGCCGAAACGTTCGGCGTCGCGGGCAATCATCGCCAGCGCCCGCAGCACCGCCGGATGCAGGCTGTCGTACATATTCGCCACCCGGGTATTGTTGCGATCGACGGCGAGGATGTACTGCGTCAGGTCATTGGTGCCGACGGAGATAAAATCGACGCGGCTGGCGAGCTGCGCCAGCATGAAGACCATCGACGGCACTTCCAGCATCACGCCGATGCGCGGGCGCGGAATGGCGTAGCCAATCATCTCTTCAACTTCGCGGCTGGCGCGGTCGATCAAACGGCGCGCCTCGTCGACCTCATCGAGGCTGGTGATCATCGGCAGCAAAATGCTGAGGTTGCCGGTGGCGGCATTCGCGCGCAGCATCGCCCGCACCTGAATAAGGAAGATCTCCGGCTGATCGAGCGTGATGCGGATCCCGCGCCAGCCGAGGCACGGATTCTCTTCGCTGATCGGCATATAGGGCAGTTGCTTGTCGGCGCCGATGTCGAGGGTGCGCAGCGTAACCGGCTTCTCGTTAAACATCTGCAGCATGCCCTGATACTGGGCAACCTGCTCCTCTTCAGACGGAAAGCCGCTCTGCAGCATAAAGGGAATTTCAGTGCGGTACAGGCCGATACCGTCAATAAAGCCGCCGAGCTTCTCTTCATGGCCAAGGCTCAGGCCGGCGTTCAGCATGACCTTCACCCGCTCGCCGCTTTTCAGCTCGGAGGCGCGCTCAAGATCGTCTTCCGCCAGGCGGCTGAGCTCGTTCTCCTCGCTGATCAGGCGCTGATACTCTTTCAGCAGCGCCGGTTCCGGGTCGACCAGCAGCTCGCCGCGGTAGCCGTCCACCACCAGAGTGTGGCCATGCAGCAGTGAAGGCTGAATATCGGCTCCCATCACCGTCGGGATCCCCAGCGCGCGCACCATGATGGCGGCATGCGAGTTTGCCGCCCCGTCGCGCACGACAACGCCTACCAGCCTGTCCTGAGGGACCTCCGCCAGCGTCGTCGCCGAGAGTTCGTCGGCGACCAGAACGATCCGCTCCGGCCAGGTGTTTGGCCCCTGGGTGGTGTCGTCAAGATGAAACAGCAGCCGCTGGCCGAGCGTGCGCAGATCGCCGGCCCGCTCTTTAAGATAGCCGTCGCTGAGCGCCGCAAACTGCTCGGCGAACTTCTCGATAATTTTTTTCACCGCCCACTCGGCGACGGCCCCTTTGTCGACTTCCGCAAAGAGTTCGCGGCGCAGGCGCGCGTCTGAAAGCAGGTGGGAATAGAGGTCGAAGATAGCCGACGTCTCTTTTTGCGCCCCGGCGGCGTAGCGCTTGCTGTAGCGACGAAACTCGCTGGCCGCCTCTTCCAGCGCGCCGGTCAGGCGCTCGCGTTCGGAAGCCGTGTCCAGCGTCGAGGCTTCGTACACCTGCTCCATCAGCGGCAGGCTGACGTCCATCCAGCCTTCGGCAATTGCCACCCCCGATGAGGCGGGCAGCGCGCGGATCCGCGTCTGGCGATACTGGCCAAATAGCGCGGTCAGCTGCGACTGGGAGAGAATGGCGGCCATCTGCGTCGCCAGGGTTACGAGGAAGGACTCCTCGCTTTCATCAAACTGACGCAGCTCGCGCTGCTGCACCACCAGCACGCCCAGCAGCTGACGGCGCTGGATAATCGGCACGCCAAGAAAAGCGCGGAAGCGGTCCTCTTTTACGGCCGGAATGTATTTAAAGCTGGGGTGTTTATGCGCATCGGCAAGGTTGATGGGCTCCGCAAGGCGCCCGACGAGGCCGACGAGGCCTTCGTCAAAAGCGAGCGCAACGGTGCGCCCGCGAGGTTTTTTCAGCCCGCGAGTCGCCATCAGGTAATAGCAGCGTCGGTCGTGATCGGCCAGATAAACCGAGCAGACTTCCGTTTCCATCGCTTTGCAGATATCCGTGACCAGGATATCCAGCGCCTCGTTTAAACGCGGCGCACTCGCGACCTTCTCGACGATTTCTCGTAACCGAGTGAGCATAATGTGCGTGGCTTAACCTCTTTTACGTCGATATGCCGGCGCGCTTTGCGGCTTAGGTGCGGTTTCGGCCAGCGACATGGTGACGCTGGCGAACTCTTTCATCACCCGGCGGTAAACGTCGCGCTTAAACGATACCACCTGACGAACCGGATACCAGTAGCTTACCCAGCGCCAGCCGTCGAACTCGGGCGTGCTGCTGGTTTGCATATTGACTTCCGCATCGCTGCCGATCAACTGCAGAAGAAACCACTTCTGTTTCTGGCCGATACAAACCGGCTTCGTGTCCCAACGCACCAAACGTTTAGGCAATTTGTAACGCAACCAGTTACGGGTAGAGGCCAGAATGCGGACATCTTTACGACTTAGCCCAACCTCTTCAAACAATTCCCGATACATTGCCTGCTCGGCTGATTCTCCTGGATTAATGCCCCCTTGCGGGAACTGCCACGAGTGCTGGCCATAGCGTCTGGCCCACATAACCTGGCCCTGGCGATTACAGATTACAATACCGACATTTGGGCGGTAGCCATCGTCATCAATCACCGGACTACCTCAAAATAATCTTCAATGTGAACGATTGTTTCACACTCGCTGGAAACGGTAAACCACTCTGTTGCCACACGGCTCACTAATAACATTTGAATAACTCACAGTTATCAGCAGAGTTATAAACAGCGTTAGCTATCGCAGCGCCATTTTATTCACTTTTTCTGTGGATAGAGTTGTGAAGAAGTATGGAATTACCCAGGGAAAACCCGGAGTAGTCCGAAGCGCTTACCTGTAGCCATATTTAATAATGGCATTATATTCATTAAGTTAGAATGTATTATTTTCATAAATTACAGCATAACGTGATGATCATCACACATGCGATCCTGGAACTGATGAAAGATCGAACAATGTCGGTTTTATCCACAGATTACGCCAGCTCATCGGGCATATTTTGTCTAAAAATTCGATTTTCGTCGCACGTCAAGGCTGTAAATGGAAACAGTAGTGAGGCTTTTCCCCAGTTATCCCACTTTTCTGTGGATAACATGGTGTAAGATCCTGTTCATTGCCAGTGACCAGTTCTGGAAAACCCGCTGCGGTAATTTTTTTAGCGGCAAAAAAGCAAAAAAAAAGTCATATGAATCATCAAATTGTCATACTTACCCAGGAAAAGGTAAACTCTATCCACAACGCACAAAAATAGCGCTCATTTTTTAACCAGAGGTTTCATCTTATGCCAGCCCTCTCGCCCCTGCTTGCACCACCGCAAACCCAGCAGCAGCTTTTAGCCCAGGCCCAGCGGCTGGCGGGCTATTCGCTGGGCGAGCTGGCCGCGCTGGCGGGGATTCCGATTCCGCGCGATCTGAAGCGCGATAAAGGCTGGACGGGTATCCTGCTGGAGATTTGGCTGGGCGCCAGCGCCGGAAGTAAGCCCGAGCAGGATTTCGCCGCGCTGGGCGTCGAGCTGAAAACGATCCCCGTCGACGCTCAGGGACGGCCGCTGGAAACCACCTTTGTCTGCGTCGCTCCGCTCACCGGTAACAGCGGCGTCACCTGGGAGAGCAGCCACGTTCGCCATAAGCTCAAGCGCGTGCTGTGGGTGCCGGTAGAGGGCGATCGCGCGATCCCGCTCGCCCAGCGTCGGGTCGGGGCGCCGCTGCTCTGGACCCCCAGCGAAGAGGAGGATCGTCAGCTGCGGATGGACTGGGAAGAGTTAATGGATCTGATCGTGCTGGGCCAGGTCGAACGCATTACCGCCCGCCACGGCGAAGTGCTGCAGCTGCGCCCAAAAGCCGCCAACAGTAAAGCCCTAACCGAGGCTATCGGCGCGCACGGCGAACCGATCCTCACCCTGCCGCGCGGTTTCTACCTGAAGAAAAACTTTACCGCCGCCCTGCTGGCCCGTCATTTTCTGCTTAACCACGATTAATTTTTTGTTCTGCCCGCCGGGTTGCATATAATTGCGACTTTCTTTTTTGCAGGACTTTGAACAATGTTATTTGCATGGATAACCGATCCTAACGCCTGGCTGGCGCTGGGTACGCTGACGCTGCTGGAAATCGTACTCGGGATCGATAATATTATTTTTCTCTCTCTGGTTGTTGCCAAACTGCCTACCGCCCAGCGCGCCCACGCGCGACGCATCGGGTTGATGGGCGCAATGCTGATGCGTCTTGGGCTGCTGGCCTCCATCGCCTGGGTCGTTAAGCTGACCAACCCGCTGTTTAGCGCGTTCGGCCACGACATCTCCTTCCGCGATCTGATCCTGCTGCTCGGCGGGCTGTTCCTTATCTGGAAGGCCAGTAAAGAGATCCACGAATCGATCGAGGGGGAAGAGGAAGGGCCGAAGACCAACGTCCACTCGTTTATGGGCGCCATCGTGCAGATTATGCTGCTGGATATCATTTTCAGCCTCGATTCGGTGATCACCGCCGTTGGGCTCTCGGACCATCTGTTCATCATGATGGCCGCGGTGGTTATCGCGGTGCTGGTGATGATGTTTGCCGCCCGCTCGATTGGCGACTTTGTTGACCGCCATCCGTCGGTGAAAATGCTGGCGCTAGCGTTTTTGATTCTGGTTGGCTTCACCCTGATGCTCGAAAGCTTCGGTATCCATATCCCGAAAGGCTACATCTACTTTGCGATGTTCTTCTCGATTGCCGTCGAAAGCCTCAACCTGCTGCGTAATAAAAAAAATCCGCTGTAGCCCGCAAAAATGCAGCCCAAACCTGGGCTGCAATCTTTTTTAAGACTTTACTGCTTTTTATGTCTCACAAATCAGGCTATTAATACACTGGTGTGAGGTGCGACCATCAAGTAGAGGTGTTAACGATGAAAAAATGGGCAGTGTTGATTTCCGCCGTAGGACTGGCCTTCTCGGTTTCAGGTTGCAGCAGCGATTACGTTATGGCGACAAAAGACGGACGCATGATTTTGACCGACGGCAAGCCGGCGGTTGACGACGATACCGGTCTTATCAGCTACGAAGATCAGCAGGGTAATAAAATGCAGATCAATCGTGACGACGTTTCACAGATTATTAAGCGCTAAAGATTGCCGCGGCTAACCGCCTGCCGGCAATCGCCTGGCAACGCGTCCTCTGCAACAAATCACGGTGTTGAGAAAAGAGTCGGGTAAACCTGATACGTCCGCTGCAGCAGCCTGCGGACCCCACCAGCCCGGCTTTTTTGATCTTTTTACTTCCTCTTTTTCCTCCCCTCTGCCATTTTGATACTCCTTTGTCGGGGAAAGCCTGACCTTGTCGATAAAAAAGGAAGCCGGCTATGCAGTATCACCGTATCCCACACAGTTCTCTCGAAATCAGCACGCTGGGGCTGGGCACTATGACCTTTGGTGAACAGAATAGCGAGGCCGACGCTCACCAACAGCTCGACTACGCTGTCAGCCAGGGCATCAACCTGATAGACGTCGCTGAAATGTATCCCGTCCCGCCGCGCCCGGAAACTCAGGGGCTGACGGAAACCTACGTCGGCAACTGGCTGGCGAAACACGGCAGCCGCGAAAAGCTGGTTATCGCCTCCAAAGTCAGCGGCCCTGCGCGTAACAACGACAGCAGCATCCGCCCGAACCACGTTCTGGATCGCAAAAATATCCGCGACGCACTGCACGATAGCCTGAAGCGTCTGCAGACCGATTATCTCGATCTTTACCAGGTTCACTGGCCGCAGCGCCCGACCAACTGCTTCGGCAAGCTGGGCTACACCTGGACCGACTCCGCGCCGGTGGTCACCCTGCTGGACACCCTGGAAGCGCTCACCGAATTTCAGCGCGCCGGCAAAATCCGCTACATCGGCGTTTCCAACGAGACGGCGTTTGGCGTGATGCGCTACCTGCACCTTGCGGATAAGCACGACCTGCCGCGCATCGTCACCGTCCAGAACCCGTATAGCCTGGTGAACCGCAGCTATGAAGTTGCGCTGTCGGAAGTGAGTCAGTATGAAGGCGTGGAGCTGCTGGCCTACTCCTGCCTGGCGTTCGGCACGCTGACCGGCAAGTATCTCAACGGCGCGAAGCCGGCTGGGGCGCGCAACACGCTGTTCAGCCGCTTTACGCGCTACAGCGGCGAGCAGACGCAGCTGGCGGTCGCGGCATACGTCGATATCGCCAAACGGCATAACCTCGATCCGGCCCAAATGGCGCTGGCCTTCGTGCGCCGCCAGCCGTTTGTCGCCAGCACGCTGCTCGGCGCCACTTCGCTGGAGCAGCTGAAGACCAACGTGGAAAGCCTGCATCTTGAGCTCAGCGAAGAGGTGCTGGCAGAGATTGAAGCGGTGCACCGGGTTTATACCTATCCGGCGCCGTAAACGGCCTCTCCGGGCTACGGCAGGGACAACGCCGTAGCCCGCTAAGCGCAAGACTCGCTAGCGCCGCCGTCCCCAAAGCCACAGGGCGGCGATGGCCAGCGCGAATATCGCGCCAAAGACAACCCCGATGCCAACCACCGGTATGCCCGCCTTGACCGCCATCGAGTAGAACCCCAGCATCAACAGCATGGCGACGTTTTCGCCGAGATTTTGCACCGCTATCGCGTTGCCCGCGCCAACGGTATGCTTTCCTCGCTCCTGCAGCAGGGCGTTAAGCGGCACGATAAAGAAGCCGCCAAACACGCCGAGCAGCAGCAGCAGACCAAACGCCGGCAGAAGCGCATGCTGAAGGGTAAAGAAGATCACCGCGACGCCAATCAGAATCCCGGCAGGCATGCAGCGGGAGACCGTTTGCAGCGTCACCAGCTTCGCCGCCGCGCCCGCGCCCAGCACGATCCCCACCGCCACCATCGCATTCAGATAGGTTGGCATCGCGTTGTTAGAAATCCCCAGCGCCACCGGTACCCACAGCACCAGCAGGAAGCGCAGCGTTACGCCGGCGCCCCAGAACAGGCTGGTTCCCACCAGCGAAAATCGCGTCTCCCCGTTGCGCCACAGCGTTTTACAGGCGCTGAAGAAGCTGTGGGTCATCGGCGTAAAGCGCCATGATTGTCCGGGACGGGCCGCCGGTAGTTTGGGGATCCACAGGTTCGCCACCACCGCGCCGCCGTAGACCAGTGCGCAGAGGGCCAGCGCCGCCAGCACGTGCCAGTCCGCGAGGATGCCGCCCGCCATCGAGCCCAGCAGGATCGCGGCGATGGTCGAGGATTCCATCAGGCCGTTGGCCTTCACCAGCTTATCGCCGGTGGTCAGCTCGCCGAGAATGCCGTACTTCGCCGGGGAGTAGGCGGCCGCGCCGATCCCGACCAGGGTGTAGCCGAGAAACGGATTCACGCCAAAGCAGATACAGCCGGCGCCAACCAGCTTCATGCCGTTGGCGACCATCATCACCCGTCCCTTGGCGAAGCTGTCGGCAAACTGCCCGACAAATGGCGCAAAGAGAATGTAAGCGCCCACAAACAGCATCTGCATCACCGGCTGGCTCCACTCCGGGTAGAACTGCTGCTTCATCAGCGCGAGGGTTGCAAACAGCAGCGCGTTATCGCCAAATGCCGACAAAAACTGGGCGCAGATAACCGCCATCATCCCCTTCGAGTACAGCGAATTGTTAGTGTGTACTGACTCACTCATCAGAATGTTCCGTCTCTTCAACCATACTTTTAAGGGTGACAAAGTCCGGCTTGCCGCTGCCGAGAACCGGCAGCTGCTTCAGCCAGCGAATGTCGCGCGGAACCGCCAGCTCCGGCACCCCGTGCTCACGGGCGTAGCGCAGCAGCTTTTCGCGATTCAGTTCATTATCGGTGGTGAAAAGCACTAAGGCCTCGCCTTTGCTGGCATCCTGCCTGATGGCCGTCCCGTGCATCCGCTCGGGGGAGACCGCCAGCGCCATCTGCTCCACCATCTCCAGCGACACCATCTCACCGGCAATTTTAGCAAAGCGCTTCGCGCGCCCCTGAATACGCACGTATCCCTGCTCGTCAAAGGTGACGATATCCCCGGTGTCGTACCAGCCGCTCTCCATTTCGCCATGCTGGTTTTCCGCCCCAGGCGCTTCCAGCACGCCCGGGTTTTCCACCCGCAGATAACCGTTCATAATGTTCGGCCCTTTCAGCTGCAGACGACCGCCCTCTTCAATGCCCGGCATCGCCAGCAGGCGCGCGTCCATTCCCGGCAGGATCCGCCCAACGGTGCCCACCTTCGCCGCCATCGGGACGTTAATCGACACCACCGGCGCGCACTCAGTTACGCCATAGCCTTCGAGGATGCGCAGGCCAAATTTGTCCTGCCACAGCTGTTTAGTACTGTCCTGAAGTTTTTCCGCTCCGGCTACCACGTAGCGTAGACGATAAAAATCATAGGGGTTGGCAAAGCGGGCATAGTTCCCGAGGAACGTTGAGGTGCCGAACAGCACCGTGCAGTTGCGGTCATACACCAGCTCCGGCACCACGCGGTAGTGCAGCGGGCTCGGGTAGAGGAACACTTCCGCTCCGGTAAACAGCGGCGTGAACAGGCCGACCGTCAGGCCAAAGGAGTGGAACAGCGGCAGCGCCGACATAAAGCGGTCGTTGGCGGTAAAATCGGCGATGGTTTTAATCTGCTCGACGTTGGCAAGGATGCTCTTGTGGCTATGCACCACGCCCTTCGGATGGCCTTCCGAACCGGAGGTGAAGAGCACGATCGCCGCATCTTCCGGCTGCTGCCTGACCTGCGCCAGCTTCGGCATCAGCAGATGGCTGAAGATCCACAGCTTATCGGCGGCGGTGACGTCACCTTTTAAATCCTCAAGAAATACCCAGCGCACCTGGGTCAGCTGCTCCGGGAGGTGCCAGAGCTTGCCCTTATCGAGGAAGGTGCGGGAGGTGAACACGGTTTTGATTTCAGCGGCGGTAATCGCGCTGCTCAGGCCTTTTACCCCGGCGGTATAGTTCATCATCGCCGGAATACGCCCGCGCGCAATCGCGCCAAAAATCACCGCCGCGCTGATCCCGGCGTTCGGCAGCATCAGGCCGATTTTTTCGCCCTGCGCGCTGTATTTTTCCAGAATTCGCGCGACAAACAGCGTTTTGGTCAGCAGCTTGCGGTAGGTATCCGGCTGGAAGTTAATATCTTCCACGCAGTTTTTCCGCGCGCCGAAACGGTCCTGCGCCGCCAGCAGAGACTCATAAAGCGTTTCCCGCGGGCGCACCGCCATCCGCGCTTCCATCATTATCTGATGCAGCATTTCGCCGGCAATTTTGCGACGATCGCGGGCCCGCGGCGCTTCCGGCATCGGCAGATGCGTCGGCGGCAGCAGGTGGAGGCGGATGCGCGGGAACGGGCGGCGTCTGACCAGCCCTTTCAGGCGACTGAACGGCGTCAGCTCGGCGCCTTCGATACGCAGCGGAACAATGGTGGCCTGCGACTTCGCGGCAACGAACGCGGCCCCATCGTAGATTTTCATCAGCGATCCGCTCACCGAGATACGCCCTTCCGGGAAGATAACCACCGGCCGCCCCTGCTCAATCAGGCGCACGAGATGCTTAATCGACATCGGTTTGGTCGGATCGAGGGGAACAAAGTCGATAATCGGCGACAGCGCGCGCATAAACCAGCGCTGGCTGATGGAGGAGTACACCGCAAAGACCGGGCGAACGGGAAGAAACAGCGCCAGCAGGACCCCGTCAAGGAAGGAGACGTGGTTCGGGGTAATGAGGACCTTTTTGCCATGCAGAGCCTGCGTGTCACCGGTCAACCTGACCCGGTACATTCCTTTGAACAGCAGCCTGAAAAATGCCAAAAGCATAACAACTCCATCTGACCGGTTATTAAGTCATTGAAGGTTACACGAGAAGGCGTTTGAAAGCAGTGTGGGGGAGAATTTTCACAATAAAAAAAACCTGCGCATCTGCGCAGGCCGGTGCAAGATAATCAGTACGAAATGCGTACTTAAAAAACTCACCTATCAATACCTCTGGGACCCTGATTGTGCGGTTTTTTGGCCCCGCGACGCCAGCGTTAAAACGCAAGGGAATGAGCCTAAGTGCAACCAGTTATTACCATTTTCGCTAACTGTAACAGCGGCGGATAGCGGCGCGAAAACTGCCGATTCTTGATGACGGGCTGGCCGCAGAGAACATCAGCGGGGCGTACGGAACAGCCGTGAAGGGAACATTCCCCGGAACAGATCGAATGAAAAACGCCCCGCTGACGACCGCCTGCCGGTGCCGGTTTGCCGCGGGCAAAAAAAAACCTGCGCATCTGCGCAGGCTGGTGTAATTAAAGTGGTCAACGTGAAGTCGACTCCACCTATCAATACCTCTGGGATAACAAGAATATCAATGCAGTGAACGGGGAAACCAGCGAACATTCGCAACAGCTAATCGCAAAGTGTAACCAAAGGTGTGAATTTACCCGCTGCCGTTTCATTCACCGCGACGGCTGTGTGTAACTTTGTCATCAGCAAGGCAAACCTGCATCACATTTGCGTTAACCCGTTAGCCCTTATCCTTGAATCTGCCGAGCTTTCCCGTAACATAACCTCAATGTAAACGCTTACCCTATAAAAGGTCAGGTATGGCGACAATTAAGGATGTAGCCCGACTCGCTGGAGTGTCCGTCGCTACCGTATCCCGCGTTATCAACAACTCCCCGAAAGCCAGTGAAGCGTCCCGCCAGTCCGTCAGCACGGCGATGGAAGCGCTGAACTACCACCCGAAC
Source organism: Klebsiella sp. BIGb0132 (assembly GCF_024810075.1). NCBI lineage: Bacteria > Pseudomonadati > Pseudomonadota > Gammaproteobacteria > Enterobacterales > Enterobacteriaceae > Klebsiella > Klebsiella sp. BIGb0132. The sequence goes on from NZ_JANUDW010000006.1 coordinate 200,874, forward strand.
GCCAACGCCCGCGCGCTGGCGCAGCAGTCAACGGAAACCGTCGGTCTGGTGGTGGGCGACGTATCCGACCCCTTTTTCGGCGCCATGGTCAAAGCCGTCGAGCAGGTCGCCTACAATACCGGCAACTTTTTGCTGATTGGCAACGGCTACCACAGCATCCAAAAAGAGCGCCAGGCGATTGAACAGCTCATTCGCCACCGCTGCGCGGCGCTGGTGGTACACGCAAAAATGATCCCCGATGACGAGCTCGCCGGGCTGATGAAGCAAATTCCCGGCATGGTGCTTATCAACCGTATACTGTCCGGCTTCGAGCAGCGCTGCGTGGCGCTGGACGACCGCTACGGCGCCTGGCTGGCGACCCGCCATCTGATCCAGCAGGGCCATACCCGTATCGGCTATCTGTGCTCCAACCACGCGATTTCGGATGCCGAAGATCGTCTGCAGGGCTATTACGACGCGCTCAAAGAGAGCGGCATAGCCATCAACGATCGGCTGGTGACCTTTGCCGAGCCGGATGAAAGCGGCGGCGAGCAGGCGATGACCGAACTGCTGGGACGCGGCAGGAATTTTACCGCCGTTGCCAGCTACAACGACTCGATGGCCGCCGGCGCGATGGGGGTGCTGAACGATAACGGCATCGACGTGCCGCGTGAGATTTCGCTGATTGGCTTTGATGACGTGCTGATATCCCGCTACGTTCGCCCGCGGCTGACCACGGTGCGCTACCCGATTGTGACCATGGCAACCCAGGCGGCAGAACTGGCGCTAGCGCTGGCGGACAGGCTCCCGCCGCCGGAAATCACCCACCTGTTCAGCCCGACGCTGGTTCGCCGTCACTCGGTGATCGCCCCGTCGGACAACGACAGGTCGTAGCGGTAGAGGTGCACGGCGGTGGCCGGATAATCGAGGCCCTCGCCGATATAGCGCCAGCCAAAGCGCTCATAAAAATCCCGGCAGGCGGAGTAGAGATGCAGCTGCGGATAGCCGCTCAGGCGGGCATAATCGATAACGTGCCGCTGTAGTTTTCCCGCCAGCCCCTGCCCGCGCGCCGCTTCGGCAACGTACAGCGCCGCCATCCACGGAAACAGGTCCTGACGGCTGATCAGATCGCAGCGCCAGAGCCCCACCGTTCCCAGCAGAAGCTCGCCCTCAACGGCAATAAAGGTCAGCGGCAGCGCGCCCGGCGTCTGGCTGTGGGCGACGATGCTGGCAAAGAACGCCTGCGGCAGCGTCTCGCCGCCAAAGGCCTGCCACAGCCACTCCGTGACCTGCGGCGCGTGCTGCGGCGCGGCGTACAGAGGCAGGATGGTCATACCGGCTTTCCCTGAAAAATCGGCACCGACTCAAACAGGTAGCCGTCGAAGTCCGGGGCGTCTTCGTCCGACAGCTCCAGCAGGCTGTTTTTAACATTTTCCAGGTGCTGCCACATCGCCTGCCAGGCGCCCATTACGTCGCGACGGCGCAGCGCGGCAAGAATCGCCTGCCGCTCGCCGAGCCACTTCAGGCGATAGGCGCGGCTGGCAATATGCGCGTTAAACTGCTGCCAGAGCGGGCTGCTGTCCATCTGCAGCCAGATACGCTCCACCGTTGCCAGCAGCATCTGGTTTTGCGTCGCCCCGGCCAGCACCAGGTGAAACATCCGCGCGTTATCCTGAGAGGCGTCGTTGCCGGCAATCGCCCGCTGCTCCTGCTCGATAATACGCTTAAGGTTGTCGATATCGGCGCGCGTCGCCATTTTTGCCGCAAAGGCGGCAATGTTGCTCTCCAGCAGCTGACGGGCCTGCAGGATCTCAAACGGACCAACGTCGCTGCTCAGCATCTGCTCTTCCTCGCTATCATCCTCGTGGGGAATGCGCATCACGTAAACTCCCGAGCCCTGGCGAATATCGACCGTGCCCTGCAGCTCCAGCATCAGCAGGGCTTCGCGGACAATGGTGCGGCTGACGCCGTAGGTTTCGGCGATATTGCGTTCCGGCGGCAGCCGCGACCCGATGGGGTAACGCCCCTGCGCAATCTGGGCGCGTAAATCATCGCCAATTTCCTGGTAGGGTTTCTTTTCCGGCGGAATGATAGCCTTCTCCACAATATCACCTGTGCCTTGTCTGCGAGTGAATCCATATCGGCGCTATCTTAGCAAAATTTACGCCGGGCTAGCGCAACTCATCGTCGATATCCAGCGTCAGCTCGCGGCTTTCGCGCAGCGTGCGAAACCAGCCGGCGGAAGCCTTCGGTCGCCGCGCCCGGCCGTTCTGCAGATCGATTTCAATCAGCCCATAGCGATTTTTAAAGGCGTTCATCGGCGACACGTTGTCGGTAAACGCCCACAGCATGTAGCCGTGACAGTTGGCGCCCGCCTCCCGCGCGAGCAGCGTCTGCCAGAGATGCTCGCTGATAAAGCGAATGCGGTACTCGTCGACAATGGTGCCTTCGTCGTTGCGAAACTGGCCTTCGTTTTCAACGCCCATGCCGCTTTCGGCGATAAACCACGGAATATTGCGGTAATCATTTTTAATTCGCATCGCCATATCAAAGACAATACGCGGATAAATTTCCCAGCCGCGGGAGGCGTTCATTCGCCGCCCGGGCAGCTCGAAGGGCTCGTAATACCAGGCCGGATGGAACGGCGTCTGCGGGTGCCAGGCGCGCGACGGCGCCTTCACCCGGTGCGGGTAGTAGAGGTTTATGCCCAGCTCATCCACGGTGTTGTCGCGGATAATCGCCAGCTCTTCGGCGCTGTAGTCCCAGGCGACGTCGTGCTGCGCCAGCAGCGCAAACAGCGCGGGCGGATACTCGCCGTGGACCAGCGGGTCGAGGAAGATACGGTTATAAAACAGATCGTAAACCTCGGCGGCGCGCACGTCGTGAGCGGCCGTTGAGCGCGGATAGGTCACCTCAGGATTGAGAATGCAGCCCACCGTCCCGCGATAGCCCTTATCGCGAAACAGCCTGACCACCTTCGCCGTCGCCAGCACCTTGTGGTGGTTCCACTGCATCCACGTGCCGGTATTCTGCTCGTAGGGCCAGCGCAGCGCGTCAAGGTAAACCCGGGTTTGCACGACGATCGGTTCATTGAAGGTAAACCAGCGCGTGACCTTGTGATGATAGCGGGCGAACACCTTCTCCGCGTAGCGGACGAACAGCTCAACGACATTTTTGGCCGCCCAGCCGCCGTACTGCTCCAGCAGGTAGCCGGGCAGCTCGTAGTGTTCAAGGCAGATCATCGGCTCGATGCCGTTCGCCAGCAGCTCGTCGAACAGCCGGTCGTAGTAGGCCGCGTACTCCTCATCAACCGTGACGTTTTCATAGTCGGTCAGAAAGCGCGACCAGTTGATTGAGGTGCGGTAGTGGGTGAGCCCCGCCAGCTTCATCAGCTGGACGTCCTCGCGAAAGCGGTTGATAAAATCGGTGGCCACCGCCGGGCCGTAGCCGTTATGCCAGACGTGGCGATCGCGTTTGTACCAGAGATCGGGCCAGGAGTCCTGACCCTCTTTCTTGCCGCTCCAGCCCTCGGTTTGCCAGGCGGAAGCCGCCGCGCCAAGGATAAAATCGTCGGGGATCGCAATCCTTTTTGTACTCATCATATCCTCAGGCGTTATCGGTTATTTGCGCGTTTTCCGCCTGCCGCTGCGCGGTTTCCAGGCGGCGGGAGGCAATCTTCACAAACGGCAGGTAAATCAGTACCGCGGTAATGATACAAACCAGCTGGGTCACCACCGCCCCCATCGAACCAGCAGTAGAGAGCCAGGCGTTAATCAGCGGCGGCGTGGTCCAGGGCACCATCACCACCGCTTTTCCGGCAAATCCGGCCGCCGTGGCGAAGTAGCCGATGCTGCCGGTCACCAGCGGCGTGATGATAAAGGGGATCGCGAGGATCGGATTGAGCATGATCGGCATACCGAAAATGACCGGTTCGTTAATATTGAACAGCCCCGGGCCGATCGACAGCTTGGCGATCTCTTTCATCTCTTTGCGCTTGCTGGCGATCATGACCGCAATCAGCAGGCCGATGGTCAGCCCCGAGCCGCCGATGCTCATATAGACGTCCCAGAACGGCATGGTGATGATGTTCGGCACCTCTTTTCCCTGCTCAAAGGCGCTCATGTTGACGGTAATCGCCCCCAGCAGCAGCGGTTCGCGGATCGGTTTGATCATCTGATTGCCGTGAATACCGATAACCCAGAACAGCTGGGCGACGAACATCAGCAGCAGGATCCCCGGCAGGCTTTGCACCACGCGCTCCAGCGGCTGCTGCACCACCAGGTAGACCGCGTCATACAGATACATGCCGGTCAGCTGATGGAAAATAAAGCCAAAGGTGGCGATGGCGGTGGTGGTAAAAATCGCCGGGATCAACGCCGAAAACGACGCCGCCACGTTCGGCGGCACGGTATCCGGCATCCTGATCTTCAGCCCCTTGCGCGTCTCCAGCCAGCAGTAAATCTCGACCGACAGAATGGCGATAAACATGCCGAGGAACAGGCTGCGGGTGTCCGAGAACTGGCGCAGCAGCACGTCTTTGACCACCTGCATCTGGCCATCGACCATCATCTCAACGGTGGTTGGGGTGACGCAGATAAAGCAAATGACCGCCAGCAGGCCGGGGAACAGGCTCTTGATGCCGTTAATGCGCCCCAGCTCGATGCCGATCAGAAAAACGGCGCCAATATTGAGGAAGTTGAGGGTCGCATAGTTTATCGCGCTGGTAATCGGCTTGAGCGCGGCGAGAAACGACAGCGACTGAAAGCTGGCCAGTCCGTTCTTCGGATCCAGCACCATATTTGAGATCAGCACCGAAAAGGCGCCAACGATGATCACCGGCATCAGGGTAATAAAGGCGGATTTTATCGCCATGATGTAGCGGTAGCTGTTGAATTTCGTGGCGAAACTCCCCAGTGAGTCGATCAGTTTTTCCTGCAATGCCATAGAGGATACCTCAGGTTTAAGGGCTTTTTGCGCGCCAGGTGTACAGCCGAACACCTTTTGGCATACCAAAAAATAGTCACTGGCGGCAAAAAGTTCTGTGATTGAGATCTCAACGCCAGATTTGGCATTCCAAATTTTTATACCATCGCCATATTGGCATACCGCATTAGCGACATCGTTTTTACCGCGGGCAGTTCCTGCAAAAAGCGTGATCCCGATAGTTCTTTGCACGGCGTAGAGGTCATATCCCCCTGAATGTCTGTGATAAACTGCAAAACACCACGTGATATCAGGAATCGATGAATGGCTACAATGCTGGATGTCTCAATTCGCGCAGGCGTCTCTAAAGCGACGGTTTCCCGCGTGTTGAACGGCACAGGTCAGGTAAAAGAGAGTACCCGTCAGCAGGTATTCAAGGCGATGGAGGAGCTGGGGTATCGGCCGAACTTTCTCGCCCGTTCGCTGGCCAACCGCACGAGTAACAGCATCGGGCTGGTGGTTTCCACCTTCGACGGCTTCTACTTTGGCCGTCTGCTGCAGCAGGCTTCGCGCCAGACCGAAGCCTGGGGAAAGCAGCTGATTGTCACCGACGGCCACGATGCGCCGGAGCGCGAAGAAGAAGCGGTGCAGATGCTTGCCGATCGCCAGTGCGACGCCATCATCCTCTATACCCGCCATATGAGCGAAAAGAAGATCATGTCGCTTATCGACTCCATCGAGATGCCGCTGGTGGTGATTAACCGCGACGTCAGCCTCGCGCGCGAGCGCTGCGTGTTCTTCGAGCAGGAGGATGCCGCCTTCCAGGCGGTGAACTATCTGATTGCCCAGGGCCATCGCGAGATCGCCTGCCTGACGGTCCCCATGCACACGCCAACGGGCAAGGCCCGCCTGCAGGGCTACCGTAAGGCGCTGAAAAAAAATGGCATTGCGTGGGATGAGGGGAGAGTAAAATACGGCGACTCAACGATGACCCGCGGCTACGAGCTGTGCCGGGAGCTGCTGGAAGAAAAAACGCCGTTCAGCGCGCTTTTTTCCTGTAACGACGATATGGCGCTCGGCGCCTCAAAAGCGCTGCATCAGGCGGGACTGCGGATCCCGCAGGACGTTTCGCTCTTTGGTTTTGATGACGCCCCCAGCGCGAAGTGGCTGGAGCCGGGCCTGTCGACGGTCTATCTGCCTATCGACAATATGATCACCACCGCCATCGATCAGGCGATCAAGCTTGCCAACCATCAGCCGATCGAAACGATCCCGCCGTTTACCGGCACGCTGGTGCTGCGCGAGTCGGTCACGACGGGTCCCTGGTTTTAGATCAGATTTGCTCTAAGACCAGCAGCTCCTGAATGGTCTGGCGGCGGCGAATCAGCCGCGCGCTGCCGTTATCGAACAGCACTTCCGGCAGCAGCGGGCGGCTGTTGTAGTTCGAGGACATCGACGCGCCGTAGGCGCCGGTATCGTGCAGTACCAGGTAATCGCCCGGCGCCACGTCAGGCAGCAGGCGCGTTTCCACCTTCCCCCCTTCCTGCTGGGTAAAGACGTCCCCGGATTCGCACAGCGGTCCGGCGACCACGGTTTCAATCATCGGCGCCGCGCTAAGATCGCGACCGTCCGCCGCCAGGGCGCTGATGTGGTGGTAGCTGCCGTACATCGACGGACGCATCAGATCGTTAAAGCCGGCGTCAATCAGCACGAAGTGACGGCTGCCCATCTCCTTCACGCTGCGCACCTGGGAGACCAGCACGCCGGATTCCGCCACCAGGAAACGACCCGGCTCGATCTCCAGCTTCACCGGATGGCCAAGATGCTTCGCCACCTGCTCGCGGGCGGCGTTCCACAGGCCGTAATAGTGATCGGTATCGATCGCCTCTTCGCCTTCGCGATAGGGGATCGACAGGCCGCCGCCGGCGGAGATCGCCTGCAGATCCTGACCAAACTCGATCACCTGACGCACCATTGCGCCGCACACCTGCTCGAGGTGAGCATAATCCACCCCTGAGCCAATGTGCATGTGAATCCCCACCAGCTGCAGCTGATAGCGACGCATCACCTCCAGCGCCGCCGGCAGGTGGCTATACCAGATACCGTGCTTGCTGTTTTCGCCGCCGGTGTTGGTTTTCTGGCTGTGGCCGTGACCGAAACCCGGATTGACCCGCAGCCACACGCGATGGCCCGGCGAGACTTCGCCCAGCTGGCTCAGCATATCCACCGACCCGGCGTTGACCGGGATCTGCAGCTCCTTCACCCGCTCCAGGGTCGCGTCGTCGATCAGATCGGCGGTAAAGACGATATCTTCCGGATGCTGCTGCGGATCGTAGCCCGCCGCCAGCGCGCGCTCAATCTCGCCAAGCGATACGGAATCGACCTTCACGCCCTGCTCGCGCATCAGGCGCAGGATATGAATGTTTGAGCAGGCCTTCTGCGCAAAGCGCACCACGTCAAACTTACCGAGCTGGGCAATCTGGCGGCGAATAATCTGCGCGTCGTAGACCCATACCGGGCAGCCAAACTCGGCGGGCAGGCGCAGCAGGTTATCTGCGGTCAGGTCGGTATCGGTGGCGTAAAGCGAGCGTGGCATGGTGAACTCCGGCGTTGTTGGCGTTGTGCGTGTTTTTTTATGATTACGCCATAGCCTGAAGGGAATAAAAAATATCGTTTTGTCGTGAGTCTATGCAAAAATGATATGGATACCCCATATCATCCGAGAGCCGCCATGCCCGCCGTCAATTTGCGCCATATCGAAATCTTCCACGCGGTGATGACCACCGGTAACCTGACCGAGGCCGCCCGCATGCTGCATACCTCGCAGCCGACGGTCAGCCGGGAGCTGGCGCGCTTTGAAAAGGTGCTGGGGTTAAAGCTTTTTGAGCGCGCTCGCGGCCGCCTGCAGCCCACGGTACAGGGGCTGCGGCTGTTTGAAGAGGTGCAGCGGTCGTGGTACGGGCTGGACAGGATCGTCAGCGCGGCGGAAAGCCTGCGCGAGTTTCGCCAGGGCGAGCTATCGGTGGTGTGCCTGCCGGTATTCTCCCAGTCGTTTTTACCGCTGCTGCTGCAGCCGTTTCTGGCGCGCTACCCGGAGGTCAGCCTGCAGATTGTCCCCCAGGAGTCGCCCCTGCTGGAGGAGTGGCTCTCCGCCCAGCGCCACGATCTTGGCCTGACCGAAACCCTGCATACGCCCGCCGGCACCGAGCGCACGCCGCTGCTGACGCTGAATGAGGTCTGCGTCCTGCCGCAGAACCATCCGCTCGCCGCGAAGCAGGTTTTGACCCCCGCCGATTTCCACGCTGAAAACTACATCAGCCTGTCGCGGACCGACAGCTATCGCCAGCTGCTTGACGCCCTGTTCCTTGAACATCAGGTCAAGCGGCGAATGGTGGTCGAAACGCACAGCGCCGCCTCGATTTGCGCGATGGTGCGCGCGGGCGTCGGTATCTCGGTGGTTAATCCGCTCACCGCCCTCGACTATGCCGAAAGCGGCGTCGCGGTGCGCCGCTTCAGCATCGATGTGCCCTTTACCGTCAGCATGATCCGCCCGCTGCACCGCCCCGGTTCGGCGCTGGTCGACGCCTTTATTCACCACTTGCAGCACAGCCTGGCGCAGATCCAGCGCCCGCTCGATACGGTGCTTAAGAAAGCATAAACTCCACCGCGTCCGCGGCGTGAATGGCCGCGGTATCAAATACCGGCAGCGGGCTGCTTTCTACGGGCACCAGCAGGCCAATCTCGGTGCAGCCGAAGATAACGCCTTCCGCGCCCTGCGCCGCCAGCGCCTCGATAACCTGCAGGTAGTAGTCGCGGGAAGCCTCGCTAAAGGTGCCGAGACAGAGCTCATCAAAGATAATCTGGTTGATCCGCTGGCGATCGTCGGCGGGCGGCACCAGGGTCTCGATCGCAAACTGCTGCTGCAGGCGGCCGCGATAGAACGTTTGCTCCATGGTATAGCGCGTGCCCAGCAGGGCGACGTTACGCATGCCCTTTTTCTCAATCGCCCGCCCGGTCGCATCGGCAATATGCAGAAACGGCACGCCGCAGCGCGCTTCAATGGCATCCGCCACTTTGTGCATGGTGTTAGTACAGAGCACGATACCTTCGGCGCCCGCCTGCTGCAGCCCCACCGCCGCCTGGGCCAGCATATCGCCGGCACGCTCCCATTCTCCGGCAGCCTGACAGGCTTCAATCTCATGAAAATCAACGCTATGCAGCAGCAGGCTGGCGGAGTGCAGCCCGCCAAGACGCGCCTTGATCCCTTCATTGATCAGGCGGTAATAGGGAATGGTCGATTCCCAGCTCATTCCCCCCAACAGGCCAATCGTTTTCATCATTCGCTCCTTTTATGGTTTCCCCCAGTGAAGCAAACTTGTGATCAACTTTCCACTTCTCCCGTCGATCGTTTCTTTTTAGAAAATTGTGATATAAATTAAATGAAACATTGTTTCACTTAACTACAGGACCCGCGGATGTTTATTTTTCATAAAGAGACCACCCTCGACGATCTGGGCAACGGCGTGACCCGACGCATTCTGGCGCACGGCGGCAAAATGATGGCGGTTGAGGTTAACTTTGACGCCGGCGCCATTGGTCCGATGCATAACCACCCCCACGAGCAGCTGACCTACGTGCTTTCAGGCGAGTTCGAATTCACCATCGGTGATGAGAAACGCGTGGTCAGCGCCGGCGACACGCTCTACAAGCAGCCGCATATTATGCACGGCTGCGTGTGTCTGAACGCGGGAACCCTGCTGGATACCTTTACGCCCGTTCGTGAGGATTTTCTGCAAAACTAATCTTCCCCGGGCGCGATGGCGAAAGAGCAGGCATGCACCCCTCTTCCGCCACCGCGTCCCCTTACGCCCATCATTATTTGTTAAAAAATATGTACACAGATAATCATTAGCCGGGCAATAAAATACCGCACGTCTGTGCCAGGTCCCCTTTCCGACATCTCTCCCCAGCCCTTACCAGCCTTACAAAACGCCCGCCTTCTCATTTTTTGAAACATCGTTTCGACTTCGATCACATTTCCGCTATGAATCGAATGACTCCGTAATAAATCGCAATAAAATAAATTTAAAACGGCGTTTTATAAAATTAAAGGCGCCGGGCATAGCAAAGCCGAACCGGTGCACGCTCAGCAGGGAGCTGCGGGTGACAAACCATGACAAAAACAGGGTCCAACAGGGAAGGAAGCGCCAGCACAGACACCAGCAACAGATTAACTTTTCCGGCTAATTTTCAGCGCGGATAGCGCACACAGCGTGAAGTACACCGGGTATAAACCGAATCCGTTTTACAAACTCGTAAGCCAGGTAGGTATGTATGAATGAAAACAAGCTGCTGGGATTGGCATGGATATCGCCCTATATCATCGGGCTGATAATCTTTACCGCCTTTCCCTTTGTTTCATCTTTCTTCCTCAGTTTCACTGAGTACGACTTGATGAGTCCGCCGGTATTTAACGGCATTGAAAACTATCGCTACATGCTGACCGAAGATTCTCTCTTCTGGAAGTCCATGGGCGTCACCTTCGCCTATGTCTTTTTAACTATTCCGCTAAAGCTGGCCTTTGCGCTGGGCATCGCGTTTGTTCTCAACTTTAAGCTGCGCGGCATCGGTTTCTTCCGTACCGCCTATTACATTCCGTCGATTCTCGGCAGCTCCGTCGCCATCGCCGTACTGTGGCGCGCGCTGTTCGCTATCGACGGCCTGCTGAACAGCTTTATCGGCGTGCTGGGCTTCGACCCGGTCAACTGGCTCGGCGAGCCGTCGCTGGCGCTAATGTCGGTGACCCTGCTGCGCGTCTGGCAGTTCGGTTCGGCCATGGTGATTTTCCTCGCGGCGCTGCAGAACGTTCCGCAATCGCAGTACGAAGCGGCGATGATCGACGGCGCCTCGAAGTGGCAGATGTTTATGAAGGTGACGGTGCCGCTGATTACGCCGGTGATCTTCTTCAACTTCATTATGCAAACCACCCAGGCGTTCCAGGAGTTTACCGGACCGTACGTGATAACCGGCGGCGGCCCAACCTACTCCACCTATCTGTTCTCACTCTATATCTACGACACCGCCTTTAAGTACTTCGATATGGGCTACGGCGCGGCGCTGGCATGGGTGCTGTTCCTGGTCGTCGCGGTGTTTGCCGCTATTGCCTTTAAGTCTTCGAAATATTGGGTGTTCTACTCCGCCGATAAGGGAGGCAAAAATGGCTGATATCCAACAAATTTCCGCAGCACGGGACATCGCAGAGCGCGAGGTTGCCAGAACGCTGCGGCGGGAAAAAATGAACGCCAGTATCCGCTATGTGATCCTGCTGTTCGTTGGCCTGCTGATGCTCTACCCGCTGGTGTGGATGTTCTCGGCGTCGTTCAAACCGAACCACGAGATCTTCACCACCCTCAGCCTGTGGCCCGCTCACGCGACCTGGGACGGATTTATCAACGGCTGGAAGACCGGCACGGAATACAACTTCGGCCACTACATGCTGAATACCTTCAAGTACGTGATTCCGAAGGTGATCCTGACCATTATCTCCTCCACCATCGTGGCCTACGGCTTTGCCCGCTTCGAGATCCCGTGGAAGAAATTCTGGTTCGGCACCCTCATCACCACCATGCTGCTGCCGAGCACCGTGCTGCTCATCCCGCAGTACCTGATGTTCCGCGAAATGGGGATGCTGAACAGCTATCTGCCGCTGTACCTGCCGCTGGCCTTCGCCACTCAGGGGTTCTTCGTCTTCATGCTGATTCAGTTCCTGCGCGGCGTGCCGCGCGATATGGAAGAGGCGGCGCAAATTGACGGCTGCAACTCCTTCCAGGTGCTGTGGTACGTAGTGGTGCCGATTTTAAAACCGGCAATTATCTCGGTCGCGCTGTTCCAGTTTATGTGGTCAATGAACGACTTTATTGGTCCGCTGATTTACGTCTATAGCGTCGATAAGTATCCGATAGCGCTGGCGCTGAAAATGTCCATCGACGTCACGGAAGGCGCTCCATGGAACGAAATTCTGGCAATGGCGAGCATCTCCATTCTGCCATCCATCATCGTATTCTTCCTGGCACAACGCTACTTCGTACAGGGCGTCACCAGCAGCGGAATTAAAGGTTAAGAGGGAAATATCATGGCTGAAGTTATTTTCAAAAAACTGGAAAAGGTCTACTCCAACGGCTTCAAAGCGGTACATGCTATCGACCTGAAAATCGCTGACGGGGAGTTTATGGTGATCGTCGGGCCGTCCGGCTGCGCCAAATCCACCACCCTGCGCATGCTGGCGGGTCTCGAAACCATCAGCGGCGGCGAAGTGCGCATCGGGGAGAAGATCGTTAACAACCTCGCGCCAAAAGCGCGCGGCATTGCGATGGTGTTCCAGAACTACGCGCTCTATCCGCATATGACGGTGCGCGAAAACCTCGCCTTTGGCCTCAAGCTGAGCAAGCTGCCAAAGGATCAGATTGAGAGCCAGGTTAACGAAGCGGCAAAAATCCTCGAGCTGGAAGAGCTGCTCGACCGCCTGCCGCGCCAGCTCTCCGGCGGCCAGGCCCAGCGCGTGGCGGTAGGCCGGGCGATCGTGAAGAAGCCGGACGTGTTCCTGTTCGATGAGCCGCTCTCTAACCTCGACGCCAAGCTGCGCGCCTCGATGCGCATCCGGATCTCCGACCTGCACAAGCAGCTGAAGAAATCCGGTAAACCGGCGACCACCGTTTACGTTACCCACGATCAGACCGAAGCCATGACCATGGGCGACCGTATCTGCGTGATGAAGCTGGGCCACATCATGCAGGTTGATACCCCGGACAATCTCTACCACAAGCCAAAGAATATGTTTGTCGCAGGCTTTATCGGCGCGCCGGAGATGAACATTCGTCCCTGCAAGCTGGTTGAGCGCGACGGCCGCCTGCATATGAATATCGGTGACGAGCTGCTGCCCCTCAACGATGCCCTGCAGAGCAAAGCCGAAGGCTACAAGGACCAGCCGCTGTTCTACGGCGTGCGCCCGGAGTTCGTCTCTATCTCGGACCAGCCGTTCGCCGAAGGCTGCGGTTCCGGTGAGATGGTGCGCGTGGAAAATATGGGCCACGAGTTCTTTGTCTATATGAAGGTCGCCGATTATGAGCTGACCGCCCGCGTCCCTTCCGACGAAGCGAGGCCGATGATCGAAAAAGGGCTGCATCGCAAGGTCTATTACCAGTTCGATCTCAACAAATGTCATCTCTTTGATGCGACGACCGAACAGAACATCTCTCTGTAATCACTGGAGTATTAAAATGAAAAAAGTGCTCTTAAGCGCCGCAATCTCCGCCACTCTGGGCCTGACCGCGCTACCTTCTCTGGCACAGGATGTCGACCTGCGCATGTCCTGGTGGGGCGGCAACGGCCGCCATCAGGTGACCCTGAAAGCGCTGGAAGAATTTCATAAGCAGAACCCGGATATTAACGTCAAAGCGGAATACACCGGCTGGGACGGCCACCTTTCGCGCCTGACCACGCAAATCGCCGGCGGCACCGAGCCGGACGTGATGCAGACCAACTGGAACTGGCTGCCTATTTTCTCGAAAAATGGCGACGGCTTCTACGACCTCAATAAGATGAAGGACGTCATCGATCTCAGCCAGTTTGACGCGAAGGAGCTGCAGTCCACCACCGTGAACGGCAAGCTCAACGGCATTCCTATTTCCGTGACCGCCCGCGTCTTCTACTTTAACGATGAAACCTGGAAAAAAGCCGGCGTCGCCTACCCAAAAACCTGGGATGAGCTGATGGCGGCGGGAAAAGCCTTTGAAAGCAAGCTCGGCAAGCAGTACTACCCGGTGGTGCTGGAGCACCAGGACACCCTGGCGCTGCTGAACTCTTACATGATTCAGAAGTACAACCAGCCGGCTATCGACGATAAAACCAAGAAATTCTCCTACAGCAAAGAGCAGTGGGTCGAGTTTTTCCAGATGTATAAAAAGCTTATCGACAGCCACGTCATGCCGGACACCAAGTACTACGCCTCGTTTGGCAAAAGCAATATGTACGAGATGAAGCCGTGGATCCAGGGCGAGTGGGCGGGGACCTACATGTGGAACTCCACCATCAACAAATACTCCGACAACCTGAAGCCGCCGGCGAAGTTGGAGCTGGGTGAATACCCGATGCTGCCGGGTGCCACCGACGCCGGCCTGTTCTTTAAGCCCGCGCAGATGCTCTCGATCGGTAAATCAACGAAAAACCCGGAAGCGGCGGCGAAGGTGATTAACTTCCTGCTCAACAGCAAAGCCGGGGTCGATACCTTAGGACTCGAGCGCGGCGTGCCGCTGAGTAAAGTGGCGGTGCAGTACCTCACCGAGGACGGCACAATCAAGGCCGACGATCCGGCGGTTTCCGGGCTGAAGCTGGCGCAGTCCCTGCCGGCGAAGCTCTCCGTGTCGCCCTACTTCGACGACCCGCAGATCGTAGCCCAGTTCGGCACCTCCCTGCAGTACATCGATTACGGGCAGAAATCCGTAGAAGAGACGGCGGCGGACTTCCAGCGTCAGTCGGACCGCATTCTCAAGCGTGCCATGCGCTGATATCTGGTCACACGAACCTCCCTCGCGGCTCCGGCGGCGGGGGATTTTTTTGCCACCAGCCCGTCCTGAAAGGCAAACCGCTTCGCGGGATGCCGGGCCGGCGGCTTTTTACCCTCAGAAGAAGTATTTGAAGCGTACGCGAGCGCCGTAGCGTTCGTCCGACCCCGCGCTTTTCTCCGCCGATGAATCCAGCCACGAGGCGTAGGCGCCGAGGTAAATGTTAAAATTCGCCATATCCATGATATTCGGCAGCAGCCACGAGGCGTGCAGCGTGTGGATGTCATAGCGCCCCGGGGCGAGTACCGCGCACTCGTTGTCGCATTCTGCGCTCACGCCCGCCAGATTAAACTGGTCGATTTTGTTATGCGCATAGATATAGCCCAGCTCCACGCGATGCCATAGCGCGTTGATGCCGGCGCTGAAGTCCTGCTCATCCGTGGCGTCGAGATAGGCGGTGCTCAGATTTACCACCGCGCCATCTTCGGCATCGGCCTTCAGCGTGTTCCAGCTCATGGTCATGCCGTAGCCGGTACGGCTCGACTGGTCGACCCAGCGGCCGCGTGAGTCCTGATAGCCGTAGGCGTTATTGACGAGGTTACTCTCCATCGCCGCCGCCACCGACCACGCGCCGGATTGCCACGCCACTACCGGACGCACGTAGGCGACGTTTTTCTGGTTATCCAGCGCGTTGCCGTGATAGCTCTGGTCAACAAACAGCGAGCTGCCGTCCTCCACCAGCGTATTGACCTCAAAATACCAGTTATCGAGGGTTTTACTGAGCAGGAAGTTACCGCCGCTGCTGCTGCGCCCGCGCCCTTCTTTCATCATGTAGATATAGCCGTAGCCATCGCTGTACAGGTCGTTGGCCGTGTTGCCGGAATATTCAATAAAGGTATCCTGATTCAGCGGGAACATATCGTAGGCTTCAAAGCGCCCAATTTTAATTTTCCAGTCATCCTGCTGGCCAAAGAAAAAGGCCGCATCGTCCAGATTCATCTTGCCATTAATATCCGCCAGCGGCTGTACGCTAAAGCCGGCATACCTGCCATCGGCCCCTTTCCGCAGACCATCAAAACCGAGAAGAATACGTCCATTAATATCCCAGCGCTCTTTTTTCCCCGGCGCCCAGTTTTTATTTGCGCTGGTTCTCACCGAGGTCAGGCTACCGGTACGGCTGGCGCCGTCCATATTAAACTCAACGTCGCCATAGAACTTTAATTCGCCATAATCATTGACCTGCAGCGCGGGTTTGGCCGCCGCGTTGCTGGCCGCGACAGCCGGCTTCTCCTGACGCTTTAGCGCCCGAATCTCCGCCTCGGCGCTGGTCGCCCGCTGTTCGGTCTCCTGCAGCCGCTGCTCCATTTGCGCCAGCCGTTCTTCGAGTGTTAATGGTGCCTGCGCATTAGCCAGAGGGGTAAATAAAGACGACAGAAAGCACCCGACCCAGATTTTATTCATCGGTAAACCCTTTTATTATTTAATTAAATGAAATCTTTATTTATACCCTAAATAATTCGAGCGGCATCAAGGCGGCAAGAGAGCAAGTCCCCAGGCGCTTACTGAAGTAAGTGACTGGGGTGAGAGAGTGCAGCCAACGCATATGCATGCCTGAAGTATGACGGGTATACAGGTAAAGCACGACGATGATGACAATAATAACCCGCCCATCGTCACAGACGGGTTATTAACGACAGAATAAACAGTAATTATATTATTCGAGCTGCCAGGCCCCGGCCTCAGATAAGCTGGCCGATCCGCTCCACGCAAATAGGGTTAATTCACGACGGTCAGCATCCGGATAAATACGGCTGCTGAGGCAGGCTTCGCCCTCGTTAACGAAGACCTCGACGGAAGAGCTGTCGAAGAATATCCGTAGACTGAGCGGCGCCCCGGCGGTTAACGGCACGCTGCGCGCGCCGCACAGGCCATGCTGCGGATAGTGACGTTCCAGCACCAGGCGCTGCATCTGCGCATCAACGTAGACCCGCAGACCGTCGCCGAAGCTGAGGCCATATTGCTCAGCGCTACAGCTGGCGCTGTCCCAGCGCAGGATAACCTCCATTGCCTCGCAGTTTTCCACCAGCATGGTCTGCTGGTTTTTCAAGGTGCTTACCGGCCACGGGAACCACGCTCCGCGCAGGCTTTCGACCTCTTTCGCCGGGCGCATCTGCAGCCGGCTGTCGGCGCTCAGGCTCAGCTCGCGCGGCAGCGAGAGCATCCCCGCCCAGCCGTCCTGCTGCTCCGGCAGCGGCGACTCCCACATATCCAGCCAGCCGATAACGATCCGCCGACCGTCCGGCGTCAGGAAGCTCTGCGGCGCATAAAAATCATGCCCGCTGTCCATCTCAACGAACTCGCCTTCACGCACAAAGGTGCCGCCCGGCTGCCAGTCGCCGAGCAGGTAGCCGCTCTGGAACAGGTTGCGATTCTGATAGCCCTGCGCCGCCATTCCCTGCGGAGAAAACATCAGCACGCGCCTGTCGTTGAGGGCAAAAAAGTCCGGGCACTCCCACATGTAGCCCATCTCTTTTTCCGCCTCATCAAGCACGCCCGCGTCCTGCCACTGGCGCAGATCGGCCGAACGGTACAGGCGCACCTGGCCGACGTCGCCGAGGCGCGCGCCGACAATCATGTACCAGCTATCGCCCTCGCGCCACACCTTAGGATCGCGGAAATGGTGCAGCCCCGGCGGGGTATCGAGGACGATCCCCTGGCGCTCAAAGTGGATGCCGTCGCGGCTGGTGGCCAGGCACTGCACCTGATACAGGTTGGCCTCGTCGTTCGGGTCACCGTGGAATTTATGCCCGGTATAAATCAGCGCCAGCGTATCGCCGTCGACCACCGCGGAGCCGGAGAAGCAGCCGTCTTTATCCTCCGGGCCTTCCGGCGCCAGCGCCACCGGCAGATGCTCCCAGTGCACCAAATCTTTACTGCGCGCATGACCCCAGTGCATCGGCCCCCACTGCGTCGAGTAGGGATGGTGCTGGTAAAAGGCGTGATACCAGCCGTCGAACCACACCAGGCCGTTAGGATCGTTGATCCAGCCCGCGCGGGCGGCAAGATGGTAGCGCGGGTACCAGCGCAGGTTCAGCGCATCGCTTTTCGCCTGCAGTTCCTGTTCGGCGTTGCTAATTGAGTAGGTCATAGTCTTCACTCTTTTCATTCAAATAACGGAAGGTTGCGGCATCAGCGGGTCCGATGGTGACTTAGCCGAGCGCAGCAAGAAGATGGAGATAAAGGTGGTGAAGAACACCAGCAGGCCCATAATCAAATAGGACCGGGCAAAGCCGTAGATCTCGTAGCTATAGCCCGCCAGCGGCGACAGCACGGTAGCAATAACCGAGCTGGTGCAGGCAAAGCCCACCAGATAGAGCGTCGATGAGAGGCGCTTATCAAAGTTTAAGCTGTTGTATTTAAAGATAGATACCAGCAGGATCGGCAGCTCCACCGCGTGCAGCAGCTTGGTGATAGAGATGAGCAGCGGCCCCTCCACCAGCCCGGAGGCCACCATCCGCAGCGCCATCACCATGCCGGCGAAAATCAGGCCATTTTTAGCGCCAATGCGGTTAACCAGCCAGGGCGCGCAGAACATCCCTGCCGCCTCAAGAAACACCTGGAAAGAGTTCAGGTAGCCGTACATGGCGTTGCCCTCCTGCAGGGTGGCGAACTGCGAGGAGAAGTAGACCGGGAACTGCTGGTCGTAGACGCCGTAAATACAGGTGCCGACGACGAAAAACACCAGCGCCCAGAAGCGGCGCAGGGTGAGCAGACGCAGCGCGTCCTCCAGCGTCACCTTGCCGCCCGCTACCGCTTCCTCCATCGCCTGCGGTGCAGAGGAGACCCGCAGCCGCGCCAGCAGGAAAAAGAACACCAGGCCGGAGCAGCTGGCGACGGCAAAGTTCAGCTTCGGGTTGATGTTAAACAGCAGGCCGGCAAAAAAGGTCGCCACCGCCCAGCCCAGCGATCCCCACATCCGCGCCTTGCCGAACTCAAACTGGCTCTGCCGCGCCACGCGCTCGGTGTAGGACTCCAGCACGCCGATGCCGCCGTTGAAGGTCAGGCCGATGTAGATCCCGCCAAAAATACTGCCGAGAAAAATGTTAATGCCCAGCAGGTAGCCAAACAGCAGATAGGCCGGCCCGGAGAGGATCAGCAGCGCGGTGATATACCAGAGCAGGTTTTTACGCAGGCCGAGCTTATCCTGAATAAAGCCGTAGCAAATTTGGGCAAACAGCGCTGAAACGGAGAGAACCGCGTAGATGATGCCGGTATCCCCCGCCTTCAGGCCGACCTCCTGATGGAGCCAGATAGAGAGCAAAGAGCCGGACGAAGACCAGGTCACGAAAAAGAAGAACAGTAAGGCGCTGAGTATCGGATAGCTGTGAGAGTGATGTGCTTTCATCATGACGTTCTCTGTGGGAGTAATGCGCAGATGGTAACGTTAACAAAACCCAAAACTCATGCCCTTTTGCTGAGATACATGATGTTAATCACATAAGTTAACGTTAACATAACAGAGATGCGATCGCGATCAAATATTCCTCGCCATCGCTGTGGCGCATCCTGCGATAGAATATCGCATATGATCCTTTTACATCAGCGACTTAGTTATATAGCCTGTTGCCTGGCGACAGCGTTGGAGTGGTAAATATGGCATCCTTGAAAGATGTGGCAAAACTGGCAAACGTCTCTCTGATGACGGTCTCACGGGCGCTGAATAGCCCGGAACGCCTGAAACCAGAGACTCTGGCTCGCGTTCAGGCCGCCATTGAACAAACCAACTACGTCCCCGATCTCTCCGCCAAAAAAATACGCGGCGCCCACGCCACGCCGAATACCATCGGGGTTCTGGCGCTGGATACCGTCACCACCCCCTTCTCGGTGGAAATTACGCTCTCAATCGAAGAAACCGCGCGGGCGCACGGCTGGAACAGCTTCGTGGTCAACATGTTTTCCGACGATAGCCCGGACACCATCGTCGATCTGCTGCTCTCCCACCGGCCGGACGGGATTATCTACACCACCATGGGGCTGCGCCAGGTGCCGCTCCCGGCCAAGCTGCTGACCCTCCCCTGCGTGCTGGCCAACTGCGAAAGCCTGCACGACCCGGTGGCCAGCTATATTCCGGACGACGAGCAGGGTCAGTATGCGGCGGTACAGGCCCTGCTGGCGGCGGGCTATCGCCGTCCGCTGTGCCTGCATCTGCCGGCGAAGCATCTGGCGACCGTGCGCCGACGCCAGGGGCTGGAGCGCGCCTGTCGCGAAGCGGGTCTCGATCCGCATACGCTCGAACACAGCTATATGGAGTATGGCGATGAGCACTATCGCGACATCCCGGCGATGCTGCTGGCAAACATTCGCGCGGGTAAGCCGCAGTTCGATGCGGTGATTTGCGGTAACGATCGCATCGCTTTTATGGTCTATCAGACGCTGCTGGCGCAGGGGCTGCGCATCCCGCAGGACGTGGCGGTGGTCGGTTACGATAATATGGTCGGCATTGGCGATCTGTTTTTACCGCCGCTCTCAACGGTGCAGCTTCCGCATTATGAAATAGGGCGCCTGAGCGCCCTGCATATTATTAACGGCGACAGCCATCGGGATACGGTGCGGGTTGCCAGCCCCTGGCTGCCGAGGGAATCGCTGTAATCAGTTACCGATGTCGCGCAGCTTCTTGCCGGACATCAGGTTGCGCTCGATGTGCTCAAGGGTGACGTTTTTGGTTTCCGGGATCAGCCAGAAGGTCACCCCGATAAAGGCGACGTTGAGCACGGTATAGAGCCAGAAGGTGCCGGCGGCGCCAATCGCGTCAAGCAGCGTCAGGAAGGTCGCGCCGATAATCATATTCGACACCCAGTTGGTGGTGGTGGAGCAGGTGATGCCGAAGTCGCGGCACTTCAGCGGCTGAATTTCCGAGCACAGGATCCACACCACCGGGGCGGCGCTCATGGCGTAGCCGGCAATACACATCATGGTCATGCCGACGGAAAGCCAGGATAAGCCGCTGGAGGCGGTGCCGTTATCAAACTGCATCAGGCAGTAGCCGAGCACCAGCGTGCCCAGCGCCATCACGCTAAAGCCAATTTTCAGCGCCGGCTTACGCCCGGCCTTGTCCACGGTGAACACCGCAATAAAGGTGGCAAACATAAAGGTCAGGCCGACGACGAGGGTCGCCATCATCTGCTGCTCGGTGGTGGTGAAGCCCGCCATTTTAAAAATACGCGGCGCGTAGTACATGATGATATTCATCCCGGTGAACTGCTGCATCGCCTGCAGCAGCATGCCGAGGAACACCGCCCGACGGACGTTGCGGTTGATCTTAAACAGCGCCCAGCCGCCCTGCTTGAGCTTCAGGCTTTCGCGAATTTCATTGAGCTCATCCCGGGCTTTCTCCGAGGTATCGCGCAGCATGCGCAGCACCTCTTCCGCCTCGACGTGGCGCCCCTTCTCCGCCAGCCAGCGCGGGCTGTTGGGCAGGAACACCACCAGCACAATCAGCAGGACCGCAGGCAGCGCCAGCACTCCCAGCATGGCGCGCCAGTTGCCGCTGTAGCTAAACGCCGTATCGGATAGAAAGGCCATCACGATCCCCAGCGTCACCATCAGCTGATACATGCTTATCATCTTCCCGCGGACATTTTCACTTGCCATTTCAGAGAGATAAAGCGGCGCGGTGTAGGAGGCGATCCCGACGGCAACGCCGAGGAGCACCCTCGCCAGCAGCAGGACCTCCACGCTGTTGGCAAAGGCGGAGCCGATGGATCCGGCCACAAAAAGTATCGCCCCAACCATCAGGCTGTATTTACGCCCGAGGCGGAAAGAGAGCCAGCCGTTGAACAACGCGCCGACGGCGGCGCCCAGCATCATGCTGCTCACCACCCACTCCTGCAGGCGGCTGGATAGGGCAAAATGATCGGTAATAAAGGGCAACGCCCCGGCAATCACCCCGATATCGAGGCCAAACAGGAGTCCGGCCACCGCGGCGGCAATGGAGACAAACTGGTTCATGCGCCGGGTATCGCGTTGCGTACGCGGCATTAACGTAGTGTCATTATTAATTGAGGTCATTTTTCCCTGCCAGAACATAGTAAGACGTGATGAGAAAGTACGGGATCGGCGGGGTAATGTGTCAGGGTGGAGATGCCAAAGATATGGACTAATTAGCTACTAGCCATCGTTTTGTGATGGACATTCAACTTTCATAACGGTGCGACAATTTATCAACTGCAGATAAAAATCCAATATTCATGCGAGTTATCACCACCCCATAACTAATTAATATGGATTATTTTCATTTATCAATATGGACAATTAATGTTCACACATAAAAAAACCTGCCGTCTGTGGCAGGTTTTTATTCGGCAAAGCGGGAAGATTAGCGCGCCAGCCAGCCGCCATCCACCGCCACGGTATAGCCGTTGATGTAGTCAGACGCGCTGGAGGAGAGGAACACCACCGGCCCCATCAAATCGCTCGGCAAACCCCAGCGGCCCGCCGGAATACGCTCAAGGATTTCGGCACTGCGCTGCTCGTCGGCGCGCAGCTGCTGGGTATTGTTGGTCGCCATGTAGCCCGGTGCGATAGCGTTAACGTTGATGTTGTGCTGCGCCCACTCGTTCGCCAGCAGCCGGGTCACGCCCATCACGCCGCTTTTTGAGGCGGTGTAGGAAGGCACGCGAATACCGCCCTGGAAAGAGAGCATGGAGGCAATGTTGATGATTTTGCCGCCGTTGCCCTGGGCAATGAAGTGCTTCGCTGCCGCCTGAGACATAAAGAACACGCTCTTGATGTTCAGATCCATCACGTCATCCCAGTCCTTTTCGCTGAACTCAAGGGCATCCTGACGGCGGATCAGGCCGGCGTTGTTGACCAGAATATCGATATGGCCAAATTCAGCAACGGCGCGCTCCAGCAGCTGCGGGATCCCCTCAATCTGGCGCAGGTCGGCGGTCAGGCTCAGAAAACGACGGCCCAGCGCGGTGACGCGCTCAATCGTCTCCGTTGGCTCAACAATATTGATACCGACAATATCGCAGCCCGCTTCCGCCAGCCCTACCGCCATGCCCTGGCCCAGCCCGGTGTCACATCCGGTCACAACGGCCACTTTACCCTGGAGAGAGAATGTATCGAGTATCATACCTGGTTCCTTTATCTTTCAGATAGCCCGTACTACACAGGCGAGGTTCTATAGGTTCGACCGGCTGCTTGCGCTGGCCATTATGGTTAGAAGAACTCTCTGGGGCTGGCCCATCATAAAAATAAAACAGAGTTCCGTTTTGCTAGTGGACCCATCTTATCTCCGGGCAAGGTCATTTTCAATTATTATTAAAACGTCGTTTCAATTTTTAGCGAAGCAAATATTAAAAATGCAAATCAGATCACGAAGCGCTGACTCGACCTGCAACAATAAAGAGTGAAATTCATTTAAATACAAAGCATTATAGCAACTTAGAAAATCATCATCAGATCGCAGAAAGTCGGCATAAAAACAAAGTTGCCTCTTCATGCCGCTGCCTGTAGGCAAAAAAGTGCGATCCAGAGCAGGAAGTTATTGCGAACTGCGCTCGCCATCACAAATAATGAAACGATGTTTTGATAAATTAACACCTATCTTTTAAATCAAAATCATCTGCTCACGCGCCCCTCAGGGAGGCGGCAGCGCAGGAAGGAAAAGGAGCACATCATGGCTAAAGGCATGCGGGTAAAACTCAACTATGAAGTCAGCCGCGATCCCGATACCGGGGCAGAGGTCACCCGCTTAACCCCTCCGGAAGTGACCTGCCATCGTAACTATTTCTATCAGAAATGCTTTTTCAACGACGGTAGCCATCTGCTGTTCGCCGGTGAATTCGACGGGCACTGGAACTACTACCTGCTGGATATCGCCGCGGCCGAAGCCGTCCAGCTCACCGAAGGGGCCGGCGACAACACTTTCGGCGGCTTCCTCTCGCCGGACGATACCTCCCTCTATTACGTTAAAAATGACCGCACGCTGCTGGAAGTTAACCTCACCACCCTGCAGGAGCGCGAAGTCTATCGCGTCGCCGACGAATGGGTGGGCTACGGAACCTGGGTCGCCAACAGCGACTGCAGCAAGCTGGTCGGCATTGAGATCGCCAAAAGCGACTGGACGCCGCTCAACGACTGGCAGACCTTCCACGACTTCTTCCATAAGGGTCCGCACTGCCGCCTGCTGGGCATCGATTTGCAAACCGGTGAAAGCCGCACCATCCATGAAGAGAAAAACTGGCTGGGCCATCCTATTTATCGGCCGTTTGATGACAACACCGTCGCCTTCTGCCACGAAGGTCCGCACGATCTGGTTGATGCCCGCATGTGGATGGTGAATGAAGACGGCAGCAGCGTACGTAAAGTCAAAGAGCATGCCGAGGGCGAAAGCTGCACCCACGAATTCTGGGTGCCGGACGGCTCGGCGCTGATGTACGTCTCCTACCTGAAGGGCCAGCAGGGGCGCACCGTTTACCGCTTTAATCCGGATAGCGGCGTGAACGAAGCGCTGATGCAGATGCCCGCCTGTTCGCATCTGATGAGTAATTTTGACGGCACGCTGCTGGTGGGCGACGGTTCCGGTACCCCGGTAGACGTGAAGGATACCAGCGGCTATACCATCGATAACGACCCCTATCTGTACGTTTTCGACGTGGCGAAGCGGGCCTTCTTCCGCGTTGCGCGTCACGATACGTCGTGGGCAACCATTGCCAACAGCCGCCAGGTGACCCATCCGCACCCCTCCTTTACGCCGGACGATAGCGCGATCCTCTTTAGCTCCGATAAGGACGGTAAACCGGCTATCTATATCGCGAAGCTCCCCGAGCAGCGCGAGATGCTGCAGGCATAACCTGTTGTAACCTGAGTTTGATTGCGTACTTCTGTAACTGGCCTTGCCCTCCTTCATGGAGGGCTTTTTTTGGCCCGCAGTCGGCTCAATTCCGGCGGTCAGGGAGCGGTGAAGCGCACGCCCGCGCGAGCGGGCATTTATCATTAACAGAGGTTCACGGCGGGGAAGCGGCAAAACCCCGGCTAACTGCGCCGGGGTCAACGATGAGGCGGTTATTTATATCAGAAGGTGTACGCCACGCCTACGCGGAAGCGGGTCTGGCGGTCGCTGCGGTCGTTGACGCCAACGTTACCCACCTCGCCGTAGGGCGCCCAGTTTTTATCCAGCTTATAGGCCAGCTTGACGTTATATTCCTGGGAGTAGGGTTTATTGTCATTACGGTTTACGCCTTCGCTACTGCGGGCATAAACGTAATTCAGCTCGGTACGCCAGTCGCCCAGCACGAAGCCTGCCCACGCATCGCCGCGGTTAACTTTATCGTCCTCTTTGCCCGCGCTTGCCGGATAGCGGGTGTAGTCGTAACGGTAGCGGGCGGCAACGTAGAAACCGTTATCGAAGCTGTACTGCACGCGCAGGTTCGGCTTATAGATTGAGCGGCTGTCGTTACTTTCAATATTGAAGCCCGGCGTGACGGAGAAATTCTTGTTCGCCTTCCACTGCCAGCTGATGGTTTCTTCATGCCCATTGCCCACAAAGTCTGAATAAGGCTGATCGGTGTTATCCCCTCCTGACTTCCACTTTGCCTCGACGGAGAAACCAAAGCCGTTGGCGAACCGGTGCGACACGGAGACGCGGTCGGCGTTGGTTTTATCGGTTTTACCGCCGTCGATGAATTCATGACGCAAATCCACCGTTACGGCTGCAGCAGAAAAAGACGCGGCGCAGAGAGCAGCAAGGGCCAGAGATCGTGCAAACATAGGGTACCCCTCAAAATTAAAATTATGTTTCTATTTTATGAAACTGCATTTTATTTTTTAAGGGATGATGTTTTAGTGATCGAGATCGTAATTATTTGTTTCAAAAAACATGGCACATAAAGACGTGACAAAGCTCAACAAATAGGGCGGCTATTGGCCCTTTTTGCTGAGAACTATCGCGGAAATCGTGCTTAGCGCCGATAAAAAAGCCCCCTGATGGCAGGAGGCTAAGAAGGGAAAACGCTTTTGGAGGCCGCTACGCTCGCTCCACCGCCAGCGCGACGCCCTGGCCGCCGCCGATGCACAGCGTGGCCAGCCCTTTACGAGCGTCCCGCTTGATCATCTCGTGGACCAGCGAAACTAAAATGCGGCAGCCGGAAGCGCCGATCGGGTGGCCGAGGGCAATGGCGCCGCCGTTGACGTTCACCCGCCGCTCGTCCCACTCCAGCACCCTGCCCACCGAAATCGCCTGCGCGGCAAACGCCTCGTTGGCTTCAATAAGATCCACCTCGTCCAGCCGCCAGCCCGCTCTTTCCAGACAGCGGCGGGTCGCATGTACCGGCGCAATTCCCATTAGCGCCGGATCGACGCCAACGCTTGCGAACGCGCGGATCCGTGCGAGGATCGGCAGGCCAAGCTCCAGCGCCTTCGCCTCGCTCATCATCATCACCGCCGCCGCGCCGTCATTAATGGTTGAGGCATTGCCTGCGGTCACCGAACCCAGACGGTCGAAGGTCGGCAGCAGACAGGCCAGGCCTTCGGCGCTGGCGTCCACCCGCGGCTGCTCATCGGTATCCACCCGCCGCGGCGCGCCGTTCTGCTCGGTCATTACTGGGACAATCTCGTCGCGAAAGCGGCCGGAGTCGATCGCCCGCCGCGCCTTGTGCTGCGAACTCAGCGCCCAGGCGTCCTGCAGCTCGCGGCTGATGCCGTACTCCCGCGCCAGGTTTTCCGCCGTCACGCCCATATGATAATCATTGAACGCGTCCCACAGCCCGTCGTGTACCAGGCTATCGATCAGCTGGCTGTTTCCCAGCTGTGCCCCGGTGCGGCTGTCGGTCAACACGTGCGGCGCGCGGCTCATATTCTCCTGGCCACCGGCAATCACCACGTCCGCCTCGCCGCACTGAATAGCCTGCGTAGCGAGATGCAGCGCCTTCAGCCCGGAACCGCAGACGTCGTTAATGGTGATCGCCGAAACGGTATTCGGCAGCCCGCCGCGGATCGCCGACTGGCGCGCAGGGTTCTGCCCGGTGCCGGCGGTTAAAACCTGCCCGAGGATCACTTCATCAATAGCGTGGGGATCGATTCCGGCGCGTTCGACCAAAGCCTTAACCACCAGACTCCCCAGCTCCACCGCCGAGTGGCGCGATAGCGTCCCCTGGAAGCAGCCAATAGGCGTTCGCAGCGCGCCGACGATCACGACATCTTTCATCCTCTACCTCTGCCTGCCTCTGTGCAAAGAAACAACAACATAGTAGAGAATTGTTATCAAAAAATTTCGCAAATGTTTAAAAAAAGTGAGGTAAATCACAAAGATTTGCGGCGATTTTACTGCCCCTGGCGCTGCAAATGCTGGCGCAGCCAGCTCCCCGCCTCTCCCGGCGGCGCCCGCTTATTCCATAATAAATCTACGGATATCATCCGCGGCCAGCCCGCAATGTCGAGCGGCACCAGGGTTCCGACGCCGGCAAACTCCTCCACCAGCGCGCAGGGCAAAATGCACCAGCCCAGCCCCTGCACCGCCATGCTGAGCAGCAGCAGATAGTTGGGCGCCGACCACACCTGCCCCTGAGCAGGATCGGCCCGGCTTTCCAGATAGGTGCTCAGCCGCAGCTCGCGCCAGCTATGCAGCTCATCCCAGACGACCCTCCCCTGCGCCGCCAGCGGGTGCCGGGGCGCCACGTAAATCGCCATCGCGGTCTGTAGCGGCAGGCGCGTACAGCCGATTTCCGGAGGATAGCTATCCCTGGCCTCAACCAGCCCCACCTGCGCGCGCTCCTTTTGCAGCAGGTCGACAACGTCTTCATCCTCGCCGATCAGGCACTCAAATTCGGTGTGCGGGAAACGGCGGTCGAACTGCTCCAGCAGATCTTCAAGGACATCGGGATGCAGCGTATCGGAGAGCACAAAGGTGAGCCGGGCCTCCGTTTCGCCGGAGAGAGAAATAGCCAGCTCATCGAGCCGGTCGCTTGCCGCCAGAATCGCCTTCACGTAGCCCAGCACCTGCTCGCCCTGCGGCGTCAGCACCGGCTGGCGGGTGGAACGATCGAACAGCGTCACCCCGAGGTCGGCTTCGAGGTTTGAGATAGCGGTGCTGACGGTGGACTGGCTTTTGCGCAGGCGGCGCGCGGCGGCGGAAAACGAACCGCAGGCCACGGCTTCGACAAAAGCGGTGAGAGCTTCGGGAGAATAGCGCATGAACTATCTACTTTATCGATGGATACTATCTTTTGTTTATCACATTTATCCATAAAATGCGGAGTAATTTCTTATAACGCGTTCAGCCTGCATCGCTAATAAACGGCTGTGAACGACGGCTTTACCCGGAGGTAAACACCATGCAACAGAGCAACCTGCAGCGTAAGTCGCTGATGGAACGTATTATTCACGCGGTCAGCTTTGAGGGCCTCGCCACGCTGATCCTCGCCCCTACCGCGGCCTGGCTGATGCAGCGTTCGGTGGTCGAAATGGGCGGCCTGAGCATTCTGCTCGCCACCCTGGCGATGGTCTGGAACCTGATTTATAACGCGATCTTTGACCGTATCTGGCCGGTTTCCCGCGTGATAAGAACCCTCAAGGTTCGCGCCCTGCACGCCATCGGTTTTGAGTGCGGATTTATCACCATCGGCGTCACCGCCGTCGCGCTGCTCCTTGGCGTCTCGCTGATACAGGCATTTATGCTGGAAATCGGCTTTATGCTGTTCTTCCTGCCCTACACCATGCTGTTCAACTGGGCCTGGGACACGCTGCGCGTGCGGGTACTGAAGCACCGTCAAACGCAGATCCCTACGCGTAGCTAAACGCAGGAGGATCGCCGGGGCAGTTCCCGGCGATCCTCGCTGCTGCCCGCCATCCAAAACTATCGCCACGACCAAAACGCAGATGTGATAAATTACACTCCTTTTTTTTGGTTTTACGGTTGATAAATTCACACAATGTCTAAAATTTGGTCTAAAGAAGAAACTCTCTGGAGTTTTGCCTTATATGGCACTGCCGTAGGCGCTGGCACTCTGTTTTTGCCGATCCAGCTAGGGTCCGCCGGCGCCGTTGTTCTGCTCATCACCGCGCTGGTGGCGTGGCCGTTAACCTACTGGCCTCACAGGGCGCTGAGCCAGTTTATCCTCTCCGCTAAGGTCGCACCCGGCGTTGGCATCACCGGCGCGGTCAACCACTATTACGGCAAGAAGGTCGGGAATCTGATCACCGCGCTCTACTTCCTCGCCTTTTTCGTGGTGGTCCTGATTTACGCCGTGGCGATCACCAACTCTCTCGCCGAACAGCTGGCGCGACATATGCCGATCACCGCCGGCGTCCGCGCGCTGCTCAGCCTCGCCGTCGTCCTGGTGCTGAACCTGATCTTCCTGATGGGTCGTCACATCACCATTAAGGTGATGGGTTTTCTGGTGTTCCCGCTGATCGCCTGTTTCCTGTTCCTCTCTATCTACCTGATTGGCGACTGGCAGCCCGAGCACCTCACCAGCCAGATGCAGCTGAACTCGCATACGCTCCACCAGGTCTGGATCTCAATACCCGTGATGGTTTTCGCTTTTAGCCATACGCCGATTATTTCAACTTTTGCTATCGACCAGCAGGAGAAATACGGCGAGCAGGCGATGGGTAAATGCAAAAAAATCATGAAAGTGGCCTACACCATCATCTGCGCCAGCGTGCTGTTTTTTGTCGTCAGCTGCCTGCTGGCGATACCGGCCACCTATATTGAAAGCGCGCGTGATGAAGGCGTCACCATCCTCTCCGCGCTGTCGATGATGCCCGGCTCCCCGGCCTGGCTGGCGGTCACCGGGATCGTCGTGGCGGTGGTGGCGATGTCGAAATCCTTCCTCGGGACCTACTTCGGGGTGATTGAGGGCGCCAGCGAAATCGTGAAAACCTCGCTGGGGCAGATGGGAATTCGCAAAAGCCGCGCCTTTAACCGCGCGATGTCGATCCTGCTGGTTTCGGCGCTGACCTTCGCGGTGTGCTTTATTAACCCCAACGCCATCTCGATGATATACGCCATCAGCGGACCGCTGATCGCCATGATCCTGTTCATCATGCCGACCCTATCGACGTACATCATCCCGGCCCTCAAGCCGTACCGATCGCTGGGTAATTTCATCACCCTGGTCGTCGGCCTGCTGTGCGTGTCGGTGATGTTCTTTAGCTAATCCTCCCCTGCGGCGACGGCCACCGTCGTTGCCGCACGTTCTGCTAATATTCCCATCGCTGCAAATCCCCTGGCCGGTTTACACTTAGAACTTGCTCATGATCAGGGGGAGTTTCCATGTCCAACGTACGGCTATCCGCAACCGGCACCTTAGGCGACCGTCAGGTTTATCGCCTGGGATACGGAGCAATGCAGCTGGCAGGCCCCGGCGTATTCGGCCCGCCAGCCGATCCTGAAAACGCCGTTCGCGTACTGCAGGCGGCGGTGGACGCGGGGGTCAACCATATCGATACCTCCGATTTTTACGGCCCGCACGTCACCAACCAGCTGATCCGCAGGGCGCTGCATCCCTATTCTGACGATCTCTGTATCGTGACTAAAGTCAGCGCCCGCCGCGATGAAAAAGGGAACTGGCTCCCGGCTATGTCGCCGGCGGAGTTGACCCAGGCGGTTGAGGATAATCTGCGCAACCTCAATCTCGACGTGCTGGAGGTCGTCAACCTGCGCAGCATGCTGAGCCCCCACGGCCCGGCCGAAGGGTCGCTGGAAGGCCCGCTGACGACGCTGCTCGAGCTGAAGGAGCGAGGGCTAATCCGCCACATTGGGCTCAGTAACGTTACCGCCACGCAGGTCGCTGACGCGCAAAAGATGACGCCGGTTGTCTGCGTGCAGAATCAATATAACGTCGCCAATCGCCAGGACGACGAGCTCATTGACGCGCTGGCCGCGCAGAATATTGCCTACGTGCCCTTCTTCCCGCTTGGAGGCTTTACGCCGCTGCAGGCGCAGGAGCTGAACGATATCGCCGCCGAACTTGCGGCGACGCCAATGCAGGTCGCCCTCGCCTGGCTGCTGCAGCGTTCAGCCAATATCCTGCTTATTCCCGGGACCTCATCGCTCCAGCATCTTGAAGAAAACCTTGCCGCCGCCACCTTAACCCTCCCCGCCGCTGCGCTCAGCACCTTAGATAACCTCAAGGTCTGAGCCGTTCCCCCTCTCCCCGGCGCGTCTAAGCGCATGGCGACAGGGGGGATTCTGCCGCTAATATTTGCCTGGAATTAACTCAACGCTGCTGGCACTATAGATCCCACAAATGGGTATTTGCCCCAGCCGTCCTTTCGCAAGTAACCCTATACAAAGCATCATTTTATACTATTTAGACCGGCCTCCTTATTGGAGGCCGCGGTCGTTTGTATCTATCTTCATTTTTTGAACTCTTGATTACAGGAAAAACAACTGCCAATTCGACGTTTATACAAATCAATTTAGCCAAAAAGATAGCTAATAACATCAAACGCTCATTAAAACATCTGATTAACACAATCAGAATGTTGTCATTGCTATAAAAAAAAATCCACACACACAATATAAAAATTAACAAGGACTTCACATGACAGAGGGAACAATAAAGACCAGTAAGTATGAGATCATTGCTATTTTCAGGGAGGAACTCAGAAAGCAGTCTGAGATAGAGATTTTCTATAATAACAAAAACTTCATTACGCAGCTGGCGCGTGTTGATTTTTCAGAATTTCACATCGTTACCCACAGTAAGATCCCTCCGGGGCACAAGTTCAAATTTGTTCTGCATAGCGATTCAGGGAAGATAGAGTTCTGTTCAACGCTGAAGAAACATTCGGGGAGCGGCAGCGCTAAAAGTAATAAAGTCTCATTTACCCTGCCTGAATGTATTCAGGTGGTCCAAAGGCGGCGCGATCCGCGCTTTCGGCTACAGCATCAGCATGATTTTTTTTGTCATGGCCGCCATAAGAATGGTGAGAATTACACGTTTGAAATTAAAGATATTTCAGATGGCGGCTGCGCGCTGATGGCCAAAAACCCGAACCTTAAATTTCTCACCCACAATTCGATCCTCAAAAATTCGATTCTATCAGCCGCCGAATATGGGGAAATCACCGTCGATCTGGTGGTTAAAAACGTCGTGTTGGTGACCCTCGATGAGGATGACGAACAGGGGGAAAGCTATCATCAGGTTTCTTGTCAATTTAAGTTCAGGCATCACGATGATAAGAGAAAAATTGAGAAAATGATGCTTGATTTGATTCTGGAAGCGAAAAGAAAAAAGAGAGTCTGAGCCCTTGGAGAGTATATTGCTATACACCGATGATAACCTCATCGGTCAATCAATACAGCGTTATATGATTGATAACGATAAAAACATTACCGCCTTAAGCTATCAGAACATTATGCAGGGGGAGGCGCTCCCTCAGGCTAAAATCGTTATTTTCAACGTCATTCATAAGGATATTTCTGCTGCTGACACGGTGCATCTGCTTAACAAACTGCGTTTCTGCCTGGCGCGCTGCGTCCGGCTGGTGCTGATCGTCAGGAGCGATATCGCCGGGCTGTTTCGGGAGCTGATCTTCCTCGAAAACCTGATAATTTTAACTGAAAAATCATCGCTTAACGATTTTTCAGACATCACAAACGTGCCGACCGCTGCCGCGGATTACCGGTTTCTGCTAACGCATAAAAAGCTCTCGGTCAGAGAGATTCAGGTGCTGGAGCTGATTATGGCCAGCTATAACAACAAGCGTATCGCCGCGGTGCTTCACATTGACCATAAAACGGTACACAGCCATCGAATTCACATCATGAAGAAACTCGGCATGGACAGCTCGCGGATTATGAATAAAAAAATAGTCACCATGTATCAGTGTTAGCGGTTCTTTTCACCCCGGGCTAAAGAAAGCGAGTGACCAATCAAAATACTGTCATCAATTGGTCACTTGCTTTTAATAAGAATTCACAACGGCATGAAGGTCACTTATAATAATTCTACCCTGCAGCGTACGCTTGCTAAATTTCCGACACGAGAAAATGAACGCAAATCTATTTTCAGACCACAATTTATCACGTGGCGATATCTCTGTTCGTTATGTTTTTCAGAAAATGTTCTCGCCGCAGGACCAGCTCGTCGCCGTTGAATGCCTGAGCCGCTTCGATCATATTCCCGTGGCGCCCGATTTTTTCTTCCGCCACGCCAACAAAGCGCTGCGTGAAAGTATTTTCATGGAGCAGCTGGCGCTGATTGAAAAGCACAAGGCGTGGTTTATTAAAAATAATATCTCTGCCACCATCAACGTTGACGACCATATCCTCAGCATTATACGCCAGCCGCAGATCGAAGCCTATATCGAGCGCCTCGGCTGCGTGCATTTTGAAGTGACGGAAAATTCCAACAACCTGCTTAATAATGCACTTAGCGCCTGGCAAAGCACGCAAACCAGCACCCTCTGGCTGGATGATTTCGGCGCCGGCAATGCGGGCATTAACGCCATTCGCGGATATCATTTCGATTATGTAAAAATTGATAAAAACTTTTTCTGGCACTTAATGCAAAAGGAGTCCGGGCGCCCGCTAATGGATGCGCTGGTGACATTTCTTGCCCATAATAACCATAACGTTATTATCGAAGGCGTTGAGAGCGAGGCGCATAAAAAGTGGTTGCAGGGAATGTCGTGGTTCGCCATTCAGGGCCACTACTGGAAAGAAGTCAGCATTGAACAGCTGGTCGAAGAAGATAAAGTGATTTAAAAAATGCCGGGCACGCCGGCATTTTTTTCGTTTTTACAAGGTCATTAACTTAGCGAAAAGTGCGCTTTTGCTGCTGTCGCGCAGCCACTTAATTATATACCAGCTCCCAGGTTGCCCAGCTGGTCATCGGGCCCGAGGTGGCTTTTTCCGGCGCCGGCGAGACGTAACCGATATAATAGGTAAATACGCCGCCATCTACCGCTTTTTCTTTAATCTGCACCCGGTTTTGCAGCGGGTCTGCCGGGACAATTTTATTGCTCTTATCCAGCGTATTGTTGTCATTGGTCGACAGCGCCAGATAGATGTTACGCGCGCCGTCCGGCAGCGTATTCGCCAGATAGCCCGCATTTTCATTGTTGACGGTATTGACCATAAATCCGTCGATCCAGCGAACGTTCACCGAACGGACTTCGCTTTGATCCGCCGCGCCGCCGTCATGGCGCAGCTGGCAGTTCGACAGCTCCAGGGTAAAAGGCTGCGCTTTCATAAAGGCCCCGGCTCCGCGATCGTGCACCTCCGCCAGGCTCACCGGCGCCAGCCAGACGCTGCCGCTGCCGGCATTATGGCCGCCGTTAAGCGCCACGCTGCAGGAGATATCCGTTACCCGGCCGGCAAAATCTACGCGCCCGTTATCGTAGTTGGTCATAAAACCCGCGGCGGAAGAGGCAACAAGCAGGCCGCTTATCGCCAGCAGGCCGGCAAATCGTTTGCCGCCGTTCTTAGATCCATTTTCCTTCATCCCCGCCTCCCGAATTAATCGTACGTCAGGTTAAAGATCATGTGAGACTCAACCTCGCCGGTGCTGGTGGCCGCCGCGTACTGATAAAAACGCGCAAGGAAAGGTATCGTGATGTAGCGCGTTTCCTGGTTACTTAAGGTCCCGACGTTGTAATTCTTATTGAACTCAACCGGCACGCCGCCTTTCAGCACCTGAATCCCAATCCCTTTGGCTATCGCGCTGCCGGCTTTTTCATTCAGCAACGCGCCACGGGTGAGGGTCGTGCCGGTCGCAAGGGTACCGGAGAAAGAGGCCTCGATATTGGCATAGCCGGTGGTGCTCAGCCCGCCGCTGCATTGCAGCTCAATATTAAAATTTTTGCCGCCGGCGTAGGTGCCGACGCCGTTCAGATCGCTGCGCTTAATGGTCCCGACGTCAACGTTCATATTCTTACCGCCGAGCACCGTACAGGAGGGAGAAACCACGGTAATCGCATTGGCGCTGAGGTAGGTTTCCAGAATCGGGTTGTTGCCCCGCTCCCAGTCGTAGGAGGTATATTTCCCCGCCGCCAGAGTACCGCTGCCGGTGACCGCGGCGGTTTTAATGATCTCCAGCGTAAAACGGGAGCCTTCCAGAGAGTAGTTGGTGGTTCTCGAGACGGACGACGAGAAAACGTCGGGATAGGTGATGTTCACCGTCGCGCCGCCGCGGCTAAAGCGCATGCCGATACCGGGCACGTTGGTGGAGTAGACCTTATTGCCCAGATCGCTCGAACCGGTAGAGACGATCTTCGCCGCAAAGCGGTTGGTGCCGGACGTACAGCTGTAGCTGGCCCCGCCCGGCGCGCTCATCGTCCAGTCCCGGGAGACAATCACCGAGCCCACCGGCAGATCGGGCGGAACCACAACCCTGCCGACGACCATATCCAGGTTCACCGTCGGCTGCGACAGGCGCGAGCAGGCGGCCCAGGCTGAGGTGGTCCCCAGCGCCATCAGGCCAATAAAAAGCGTCAGTTGTTTACTCAGCGACATACCCTTTCCTTTGATTTTGCCTTGCCCAGTTCCACCGTGCACTGCCCGCCGCTCCACTTAACGGTCGCGTGCTGAACGCTGGCGTCACTGATAAACATCATGCTGCCCTGGCCGACCACGCCAATCTCTTTGCCACTCGGGTCGAAAATGCTGGCAGCGAACGGCAGCGGCTGGCTATTTGCCTGGCGTGCCATAATCGTCACGTTGTTCTGCACCGTGGTGCCAAACGACACCTTCACCACGCTGCCTTCCCACGGCACCACCTGGGCCACGGTGCGATCGAAGGCGATATCGTCATGGCTGCCCTTCGGATCGATCTCGATGGAGTTAATCCGGTACGGGCGCAGATACGGCAGGATGGCGTAGCCGTTGCCGTCGACGCGGGTGCCCGGCGAGCCGGGCAGCATCGCACCTGCGGCATCTTTCGCTTCGATAAGCGCCATCGTGCTGCCGCTTTCCGGGGAGAACACCACGCCGTGGCGATGGGCGATCAGCGTCCCGCTGGCACCGAGGCCGCTCTGGCGATATCCCTCGCCCTGGCTATAGCTGCCGTTCAGGGTGGTCCACGGCGTGCGGTAGCTTCCGTTCAGCGCGACATCGTGCTGGCCGCCGGTGGCGGTAGTGGTCGAGACGCCGTAGTTGAGGTTGTTCTCGCTATCCAGCGAACCGTTGATGCCAATCTGCGAACTGCTAAAGCGCGAGTTATTAAACGAGGTATTCGACGTCAGGTTGGCGGTCCGATTTTCGCCAAACCACAGCGGATAGCTGAAGTTAAGCGAGACGCGGTCGTCGCGATTGTGGCCGGAACTGTCCGGCGTATAAACGCGCTGCGCGCTGGCGGACCACGAGAGGCGGCCGAACATATTGTTGTAGCTGAGCTGATACTGCTTCTCGGTGCCCGAACGGTTCCAGTAATCGGAGATCCGGCCGCTGAGATAAAAGCCGCCCCAGCCGTCCGGCAGGTTCTGGTTAACGGTGAAGGTCATGCCGTTTTTCTGCCGCCACAGGGTGTAGCTGCTGTTGCGGTTCTTCTCCTGGTCGACGGCGTACAGCGCGTCGTTCAGGTTGTAGTAGCCTTTGGTGGAGTAGCGATAGGCCGCCAGCACGATGCTGGTCTGGGTATCGGTAAACATGCGGTTAAAGGTGGCGCGGTAGCTCTGGCCGCTCTCGTCGAGGGTATCGCTCTTCAGCCGGGACTGGGTAATATCTAACGACAGCGCGCCGATGCCGGTATTCATCCCGGTCCCCAGCAGGAACGCCTGGTAATCGTCAAAGCCCGTG
Source organism: Klebsiella sp. BIGb0132 (assembly GCF_024810075.1). Lineage (NCBI taxonomy): Bacteria > Pseudomonadati > Pseudomonadota > Gammaproteobacteria > Enterobacterales > Enterobacteriaceae > Klebsiella > Klebsiella sp. BIGb0132. The sequence goes on from NZ_JANUDW010000006.1 coordinate 237,087, forward strand.
ACGCCGGTATAGCCGGTAAAGACGTTATTCAGGCCGTGCTGCCAGGTCGCCTGGTAGAGCATCGGCTTGTTACGCAGCCCGCTGTCATCGACCTTACCGGCCGACAGCGCATAGCGGGTCATCCCCGGACGCAGCAGCTGCGCCACCGAGGCATAGGGAACGCTAAAGACCTGCACCGAACCGTCGGCCTCTTTGACCGAGACTTCCAGATCGTTACCGTAGCCGGAGGGATAGACGTCCTGCAGGGTAAACGGACCCGGCGGTACCGAGGTCTGATAGATAATGTTGCTGCCCTGACGCACCGTTACCAGGGCGTTGCTCTGCGCCACGCCGCGAATTTCCGGCGCGTAGGAGCGCATTCCGTCAGGGAACATGTTGTCATCGGTCGCCAGGTTGACCCCGCGCAGGCCAATGGTGTCGAAGAATTCGCCGTTGGTAAAAATCTGCCCGCCGCTGACGATCGAGTTGATCTGCGGGATCGGCCGCTGGAGATAGGTTTGGTTGCTGTTCCAGTGCGCTTTGCCCTGCTGCTGCTGCCAGTTCAGGTTACCGACGTGCTTGAGCAGCCAGCCGTCCCAGGAGAGACCGGCGTTAAGTCCCAGATAGGCGCTGCTGTTATCGGAGCCGTTATTCCCCGAGGTGTGGCTGGTCCAGGTGTTGGCCATCCAGCCGAGGTTCAGCGCCGCAATGCCTTTATCCCAGAACTCCGGGCTGACATAGTTTTTCAGGCGCTGATCTTCATAGATTTGCGGCACGGAAATTTCCAGCCGCAGGGAGGACTGAATCAGGTTGTCTTTAACGTTTTCTTCGTTACGCCACTCCTTCAGCCGTCCGCAGTAGCCTTCCTGCTTCCCCAGCTGCGGATTGAGCTTTTCCGCGGCAATGCCGTAGCGCTCGAGCATCTCTTTGGTGTAGCAGATCCCCATATTGCCGTCTTTATCGCGGGTGACCTGCAGCTCGTAGCGCCCTTTCCACTCGCTGTTGGTGTAGACGTCGAGGGAATAGGTGCCCTCAGAGATGGCGCTGGCGGAGAAGCGTGACAGATCGACCTTTTCTCGGCTGCCAACGATAAAACCGTCGTTAAACTGGTATACCGTTCCCGGGCTTTCCTGTCCGCTGGAAAATGGCGGAAAGCAGAGCAGCGCCATAGCGATCGCCGAACTTAACCTTCCCGGGCAGATGGTCCTCTGCTTCATGATAGTGTCCCTTATTTAACGGCTACTTTCACTGCCACATCTGCGCCATAGTCATTGATATTATTAATCGTCAGGGTCTCGCCTCTGCTCACGGCAGAAGAGAGGGCTACGGTCTGACTGGACTGTGGAGCGAGCATCACCGTTTTGCCGTTCAGGGCCTTGCCGCCGTCGCGGGAAATACGGCTTACGGTGAGATAAAATGGCGTAGGGTTGCTGACCGACAGGCTGCTGCCGCTGGCCGAAAGCGCTAATTTCTCCGGCGCAGCGTCGCGGTTGCCCAGCCCGGTCGGGCGGTAGATAAACTTAAAGCGCGAACGAATCGCCAGCTGCAGGATGTTCTGTCCTTCATTTTTTTGATTAGCCTCTACCGGCGGTATTTCCAGCAGATTAAGCCACCACAGCGTCTCTTTATCTTTGGCAAGCCCGGCGCTGCTGCCAAGCTTAATACGTAAGGTCTGCCCGCTTTTAGCATCCACGCGGGATATTGGCGGGGTAATAATAAATGGCGTGGTAATCGTATCCGGCGTGGCGTCGGCGTTGCCGTTATCCAGCCAGGCCTGCGCCAGCGCCGGACGATCGGCGGTATTCGAAAGCTGTACCGTTATTTCTTTTTCATTTCCGGGATAAATAAAGCGGGTGCCGTTAACAATAATATTATTGGCGTGGGCCGCAAAACTAAAAATGAAACAGAAACAAAGGGCAATACGCTTCATGCTGACCTCAGACGGGAAAAAATAAGCGGCAGCGGCTGCCGCTTTATCAATGCATATAACCGCCTCGAGCAAGGCGGTTTATTTTCAGACGATAATTACTGGTAGGTAATTTCGTAAGTCGCGTAGCTGTTAACCACGCCGGTAGTTACGGTAGCCGGGGTGCTGGTAGCATAGCCAACGAAGTAGGTGAAGCGCGCGCCATCCTGAACGGCAGAAGCATCGCCAGTTGCTTTAGGCTGAGTGCTGTCGCCCGGGATGATTTTGTTGTTCAGAGTAGTGGCATCGTCTGTAGACAGAACCAGCTGGATGTTTTGTGCACCGGCAGCTTCGGTGTTAGCCAGATAGCCAACCTGTTTGCCGGCAGCGCCAGCCAGCAGGTTACCGCCGGTCCAGTTCACGCCCAGTTTAGACACGTCGTCTTGTTTGGTGCCGTCGGCAGCCTGGCAATCAGATACGTCAATGGTGAAAGATTTCGGTTTCAGGTAGGTGTCTGCACCCGCCGCTTTCACTTCAGTTAAGGTTACCGGAGAGAGGTAAACGTTAGCATCGCTGCCCTGACCGTTTACGGAAACAGTACAAGATACGTCGGTAACTTTACCGAAGAAATTAACCTGGCCACCGCCAACAGTGGTATCAGCCGCATTTGCCGCTGCCATACCGAAAAATGCCGTTGCCATTGCTGCAGAGAGAAGAACCTTTTTCATTGCCATTTCCTTGTCAGAGTGAGTTTTGTATCAATAAACCAACAGTAAATCTGCAGACGATAAGAAACGTTATGCGATGCCCATCGCTGCAACTGTGAATAGAAACTTCGACTGACCGGAAGCCGCAATATTTAAGGCGTCAGGACGCGAATTCAAATAAGGAATTCGATAATGCTGTCGGCGTCAAAGAATGCTATTTTTCGCTGATAAATATACATTTGCTTATAACTTGTTACATCACGCTGACGATAGCTACCACCTATCAATTATTGATAAACAATAACTAAAAACGATAATTAAGTTATTTACTTCAGAAGGGATAAGGCGCAAGGGATATATCTATGGAGGTAAATATCATGACAAATATTGCTATTTGATGACCATCGGGAACAATCTGAATAATAGCGAGGATAAGGTCACGGGAATAGCGCCAGGCGATGTAATAAAAAACGTTCAGCCGCCGGTTTGTGCTGGCGGCCGGGCCCGGCGCCCTCCGCTCCTACAGCGGCAGCTGGAAGTGCCGGGCCAGGGCGCGCTTTCCTTCCGCGCTGACGGAAACCTCGCGAAAGCCCGGCGTCAGCACAAACCAGCCCTGCTGCTGACCATGCTGCAGGAGTGCAGCACCGACGATCCCGCCGGCGTGAAAGCGCCTTTCGCTCCAGTCCAGGCAGGCGCAGCACGCTTTGCGTCGGCCATCGCCGGTTAAGACAATCCCCAGACGGGAAAAGTGTGCTTCCCCCGCAGGCGTTACCGCCGAACCGTCGGGCGTAATCCAGGCCTCGCGCAGTAAAAATTGATAAATGGCCACCGCCAGCTCGCCGGCGAGATGATCGTAGCAGGTCCTGGCGTGGCGTAAATTAACCGGCGTTCGGGTGGTCAGCGTCAGCGCCCCCTTCCCGGCCATGGTCATCATATTCTCCACCAGGCCGGCGACGTCCGCCCCCGCCAGCCGGTAGTAGCGATGCCGCCCCTGCGCCAGGCATACCAGCAGCCGGCCGTTCACCAGGCGGCTCAGGTGCGCGCTGGCGGTAGAGGCGGAAATGTCCGCCGCCGTAGCCAGCTCCGTCGCCGTCCAGGCCCGGCCGTCCATCAGGGCGCAGAGCATTTTCACCCGCGAACTGTCGGCCATGGCGGAAGCGATCGCCGCCACGGCGGCGGCCAACGACTCATCATCGGTAATAACTGCGGCAGGTTTGAGCATATTGCCTCACGCGTGCGTGGCCCAGCGGCGCGTCGCCTCCTGCGCCAGCGGGAAATTATCGGTAACCAGAATCAGGCGATTATCATGGTCGCTGTACTGGGTCAAAATATTGACCCCCTGCGCGGCCAGCGCCCGGGCGATGGCGCCCAGCTCTCCCGGCTGCTCCTGCTTGAGGCGGCGAATTAGCGGCTGAGTAACCGCCATCACCGGGATCCCGGCCCGTTCCAGCGCGGTCCTGGCGCGCTCGCCATCGGCCACCAGGAAATGGGCGTGGCACCGGTCATCGACGGTGAAGACGCCGCCGCCCTCCAGGCCCACACCGCCCTTGCCGAGCGTTTGCCCGAGCAGCGCCAGCGCGCCCGGACGATTGGGCAGAATCACATAAATATCATACATGACCGCGATCCTCGCCTCTTTCAGCGCCTTTTTGCGCACCGTATTCACGCATCAGCCGGGTAATGCGAATCTGATAGTCGGCAAAGATACTCTCCTTACCCTCCTGCTGAGCCTCCCGGTGGGCGAGGTTATTTTTCCAGGCCAGTACCGCCTGCTCATCGCGCCACCAGGAAAGCGACAGAATTTTCCCCGGCGTCGTCAGGCTCTGAAAACGCTCAATGCTGATAAAACCATCGACAGTGCTGAGCAGCGGCTTAAGCTCCGCCGCCAGCGCCAGATAGCGCGCCTGGCCTTCCGGCGCCACCTCGGCTTCAAAGAGTACGGCAATCATTGTGTCATCCTTATTTATTCAGCGGTGCCGCCACTCTATGCCCCCCGCCCCGCAGATGCTTCGTCGGCGGACGAAGTATCGACCGCGCCTGCCTGGTTAAAAAAGCGCCAACACATTCACCAAAACAATGACCAAGACCCTGGAAAAGAAAAATCTCCGTGCCGTCGGCGGTAATTTTTCCTGAGAAATAAACCACGACCATTTTCATCAACCCACTGTTTTTATTGATTAATCAACATTGAAACGTCACCTGAACGTCATCTTAATGGCACAAAAGTGTGATCTAAATCGCACTTTTTGCAACGCGCGTTATAGTTAGCAGACTTATTATAAACCCATCGAAAGCACAGCGCTTTCCACCTGTAAAGTTAAAAGGAAAAACACCATGAAAAACGTAAAATTACTTGCCGCCGCCGGTATGCTGTCCCTGGTTTCTTTTGCTAGCTTCGCTCAGCACCCGGTCAGCGTGACCGCAGATACTCTGGACAGCGCGGAAGCGAAAATCGCTACCATCGCTAAAGATCAGGGCGCGTCTTACCACATTACCGAAGCCTACACCGGTAACCAGGTTCATATGACCGCCGAGCTGTCCAAATAACAGAATGGTTGCAGAGGGAGCTGCCGGACTGGCCGCCTGAAGGCGGCCCGTTTGGCTCCCGCCACGCAATAACCATGCAGCAATGTCGGGCCCCTTTATGGGGCCTTTTTTGTTAGCGCACGCTGAATAGACAGCACGCTGAGCAGCACCACGACCAGCCCCACCAGCGCCAGCCCCTGAATCTTCTGCCCGAGAATAATCCAGCCTAACAGCACCGCGGTCACCGGGCTCAGCAGGCTGAGCGCCGAGACCGCCACCGGCGAGAGGCGGCTAATCCCGCGGAACCACAGACCGTATGCCAGCATCGCTCCCGCCACGCACAGCCACAGATAGCCCGCCGCCTGGGTCAGGGTCACCTGCTGTAAAGGAGGATCGACCAGCAGCGCAATCGGCGCCAGCACCACACCGCCAATCAGCAGCTGCCAGCCCGTCAGCGCCACCACCGGCAGCGATATCGCCCAGCGGCGGGAGAGCCAGGTTCCCAGCGCCATGCTGACCGCCCCTAAAAACGCCGCGCCGATGCCCAGCGGATCCAGCACCGTCTGCGGAGAGAGCAGCAGCAGCGCCATGCCGATAATGCCGGTACAGGCCGAGGCAACCGCCATCCACGGCGATCGCTGCCTGTCCACGGACCAGGCCAGCAGCATCACCAGCAGCGGCTGAATGGCGCCGATCACCGCCGCCAGCCCGCCGGGCAAGCGATAGGCGGCAATAAACAGCAGCGCCTGGAAGGCGCCAATATTGAGGATCCCGGTGACCACCAGCTTCCACCACTCGCTGCGCAGAGGAAAGCGGCGGCACCAGATTAACAGGGCGATCCCCGCCGGAAGCACCCGCAGCAGCGCCGCGATAAACGGCCTGTCCGCCGGTAATAGCTGCGAGGTGACAATATAGGTCGTCCCCCAGATGGCCGGGGCCAGGGCGGTCAACAGCAGGTCAAAAACGGGCGAACGCGAGAGAAAGGTCATGATTTTATCTTCACATCAAGGTAAATTAGTCAGCCAAGTATGTATCGACAGATATCTTGATATCAAGGTAAGTGGGCACGAATGGACAAATCACCGCAAACAGACGCCGTAGACCGTATTCTTGAACAGTGGAAGCGGGAGCGTCCCGATCTTGACTGTAGCCCGATGGGGCCGATTGGCCGCCTGAAGCGCTGCGCCATGCTGCTGGAACCGCGCGTCGAGGCGGCGTTTATCCGCCACGATCTGGTGCGCTGGGAATTTGACATGCTGGCGACCCTGCGCCGGGCGGGAGAGCCGTTTACCCTCTCGCCGACCCAGCTTTTTTCGACGCTGATGATCACCTCCGGCACCATGACCCACCGCCTGAAGGCGCTGGAAAAACGGGGGTTCATATGCCGGCTGGCGAATCCGCAGGATGCGCGGAGCATGCTGGTAGCCCTGACGCCGGAGGGGCGAGAACGCATCGATCGCGCGGTTGAAACGCACGTCGAGAACGAACGCCAGCTGCTGGCGGGACTCACTGCGGAGCAGCGCCAGCGGCTGAACGACGCGCTGGCGGAACTGATGCGCCTGCTGGAAGCGGACTAGCAGCCGGCGGCGATATAGTCGCCGTTGGCGCTGATCGGGATCACCGTCAGGAACAGCACGCAGGCAAACAGAATCAGAATGATGCCGCCGGCAATCTTCACCGCCGGAACCAGCAGCCTGAGGCGCCCGCCGCCGCCGGCAAACAGGCCGACCGCCCGTTCGCGGGCGTAGCGCACCGCCAGCGACAGGCCGAGGATCGACAGGGCCGTCCCCAGCGACATGGCCATCACCGCGGCAATTCCCCAGCTGACGATCCCCAGGGCGTTGGCAAACAGCAGGATCATAATCGCCCCGCTGCAGGGCCTCGCGCCGATTGCCAGCACCACCCCGAGCCGGGTTTTCCAGTCCACCTGCGCCAGCTCGCGCCCGACGCCGTGGTGGCCGCAGCCGCAGTTTGCGCTATGGTCATGCAATGGCGTCAGCGAACCGATCGCTATCTTTCGCGGCCGCACGCTTTTAAGCGTTTGATAGATAATAAATACGCCGAAGGCACCGACCATCAGCGCGCTGATTTTTTCGACGTACCAACGGCTGGTGCTGAGATCGCCGGAGGCAAGATTGAGCCCTATCGCCAGAATAAATACGAACAGGATGGCGCACGCGCCCTGCATCAGGCTGCCGAGAAACGGCACCACCCGCGCCGCCAGCAGGCTCTCCTTATTGGTGCTGAGATAGGTGGTCACGATAAATTTTCCGTGCCCCGGCCCGACGGCATGCAGCACACCGTAGAGGAATGCCCCGCCAAGCAGCCATACGCCGCCGCTGTACTGGTGGTTGTTGAGCTGCAAAAGATACATCACCAGATAGCGGTGGAGCGTGATTTGCGTCGCCAGGCACCACTGAATAAACGCGCCCCAGTGCGCATGGAGTCCCCAGCCGCACCACAGTAACGCCAGCGCGGGCAGCCCCAGCGACAGCAGGCGCCAGTCGCGCGCGAGAATGCGAGTTGTCATCATTTTTCGCCATTAAGTGAATCTGAATTTTCCGCCCGGCGGGAGAGGCTCTTCCTCCGCCAGCGCGCTGAATAACGGGGATATTGCGTTTTGCAATACCCGCTAAATACGCATAACATCTGCCCCAATATATCGTCGTCAGGCAAGGAGATGCTTGTGGAACACAATACCGCTTCCGAGCGACCAGACAGCCACGAAAGCCGCTTCCATAAAGAAGAGTTTCCCTTCTTCTGGGTGGTCAACGTCTATGCAAAGTATACCCAGCAGATGGAAGTCGAATTAAAAAAAATCGACATCGACCTCTCGCGCTTTCGGGTGCTGATGCTGGTTCATCAGTACCACCGGGCCAGCATCTCCCGCATCACTGAATACGCCGTCAGCAAAATGCCCACCGTCACCAAAATTGTCGGCCGCCTGCGCGACGATGGTCTGCTGACCACCCACGTCAGCGCCAGCGACGGGCGCGTCACCGAAGCGGAGCTCACCCCCGCCGGCGAGGCCAAGGTGGCGCAGGCGCAGGTCCTGAGCAAAAAGGTCTTCACCAAAGCGTTCAAAGGGATTACCCCGGCGCAGGAGAAGAAAATGAACCACGTGCTCTCCCTGCTTCTGCACAACCTCGACGATTAATTCCCTTTCCGACGCGGCGACAATAACCATTTTGAGCCAATGGCTATTATCGCCTGCCCGCCTTACCCCTCGTTTTTCGCACGCTTTTTTATCATTTTTTTAACTTATATTTTGCGCTTTATTTTGTGACCAGCATCAAGAGAATAAAATATAACCACAACTTAATTCCAATAAAAATCAATATATTAAAAAATATTTTTTGTTTATAAAATGTTCTTATAGCTAAAAATGATGTGAAAAGTACGTTACAAATTACTTGAAGTTTCAAGTTTTAATGACAAGATTACCTCAGGTCCAGCCCGGCGTATTTTTCATACAGCCGACGCATTTCAGGTTATCGCTAAACGGGAACGTGAACCATGGCTAAGCAACATTGCACGGGTATTACCGAATCTCGTTCCGGGTTTATCTCTCGCTTTACGCTGGGCGCCGGGGAGCTGACGTTTGCGGCCAAAGATACGCTTGATATCGCCGGCCACCCAACCCGCGCCGGCAGCCCGGTGATGCAGGCCGCCCTGCCGGCGAGCGGGCACGCCGCGGTGATTCAGCGGCTGCTGGAGAACGGCTGTCGCCTGCTGGGCAAAACCACGCTTCACGAGCTGGCTTTTGGCGTTACCGGCATTAATGCGTGGAGCGGGACACCGCTTAACCCGCACTATCCGGCGCTGATCCCCGGCGGATCGTCCAGCGGATCGGCCACCGTGGTCGCCGCAGGCGAGGTCGATTTTGCCCTCGGCACCGACACCGGCGGCTCGGTGCGGATGCCCGCCGCCTGCTGCGGCGTGGTCGGCCTGAAGCCAACGTGGGGACGCGTGAGCCGCGAAGGGGTTATCCCTGCCCACAGCTCTCTGGACTGCGTCGGCTTCTTCGCCCGGGAGGTCGCCACCCTGCGTTCGGCTCTTGAGAAGGCGCTGGGGGAAACGGCGGCGCAGTTCCCGGCACAGCGCGGCGAGGCCGGCTTTATCTCCGGCCTGGCCAGCGCGGAGATTGACCGGCTGATCCTCGCGCGTCTGGCGCAGGCAGGCGTAGCGCCGTCGGCGGTGACCCTTCCGGGATTCAGCGCGGCGCACGAGGCCGGGCTGACGATCATCAGCCAGGAAAACTGGCAGGCTTTTCACGCCATCGTTGATGCCCCGGAGCTGGCGGCGGACGTTGCGCTGCGCATCCGCGCCGGGGCGGATATTAGTCCGGCTCAGCGGCAGGCGGCCGAGCAGGTGCGGGCAGCGTTCACCCGCGCCGTCGACGCGCAGCTGGCCAGGACGCCGTTTATCTTACTGCCGACCCTGCCGGCGCTGCCGCCCACCCTGCAAGAGGCGGCCGATCCGCTCAGGGTGGTCAACCTGACCCGGCTGGTGCGCCCGTTTAATTTAAGCGGCCATCCGGCGCTGACCCTGCCGGTTGGCGCAATAGACCAGCGCCCCGTCGCCCTGCAGATAGTCGGCGGGAAAAACAGAGAGTTCGCTTTACTCAGCTTTGCCGAATCGCTGCTGGCAAAACTGAAATAAAATTCAGACCCCAGGCAAAATATAATAATAGTCCAAAAGGATCCCCGCAGCTTATTCAGCCAGGCGGCGGGGATAGCCGAATAACGGCGGATATAAAAATTTATTCTCTTTAACTGGAAGAGGCAAAGTCGCATGTTACATTCATCTGCAATATCACGTGCGGAAAAGACGCTGCACGCCACGAATAGTGAATTAAGCGAACTTCTCGGCGATTTAAAACAGCGCAGCGAGGAATTTGAGCAGCAGAAATATATCTCCCACGATATTATTTCACGCTTTAAAAAGATTGGCGTTTATCGCGCGCTGGTGCCAAAACGCTACGGCGGCGACGAAATATCGCCGGCGGAATTCTGCCAGCTGGTGGAAACTATCGCCACCGCCGACGGCTCCGCCGGCTGGGTCGCCAGCTTCGGCATGAACCCGTTTTATCTCGGCGGCCTGCCGCCCGCAACCCTCGATGAAATCTACCGCCGCGGCCCGGACGTGGTCTTTGCCGGCGGCATTTTTCCACCGCAAAAGGCCACCACCCTCGACGACGGCTTTCGCGTCAGCGGCCGCTGGAGCTTCGCCAGCGGCTGTACCGGGGCCGAGCTTATCGGCGTCGGCATCCTCCCGGACGACGGTTCGGCCCGCCCGCTGCCGCGTATCGCGGTGCTGCCCGCGGACCGCTTCACCATCGACCCGGTGTGGAATAGCGTCGGCCTGGCGGGCACCGGCAGCCATGACGTGATCCTCAGCGACGCCTTTGTCCCGGCGGAGTGGACCTTTATCCGCGGCGGCGCGCTCAACCTCGACGGGGCGCTGTACCGCTACCCGGTGCTGTCGCTGGCCACCCAGGTGCTGTCCGTCGTCGCGCTGGGGATCGCCCGCGCCGCGCTGAGCGAAGTCTACGCCATCGCCGAGCGGCAAAGCTCCGTCACCGGCGCGCCCTGCCTCGCCGACCGCCAGTTTGCGCAGATGGAAATCGCCCACTGCGAGGCGGAGCTACGCTCGGCGCGCTGCTGGTTCTACGACGCCATTGACGACGTCTGGCAGGCGATCCTGCGCGGCGATGAACCCGGCGAAGCGGCCATCAACGCGCTGCGCCTCTCCTCCACGCATATTACCCGCGTCTCCTCCTCGGTCACCACCCGCGCGCTGAAGCTGGCCGGGATGCCGGGGATCGCCATGCGCAGCCCGCTGCAGCGCTACGCCCGCGACTCGATGGTCATCACCCAGCACGCCTTTATGGGCGAGCTGACCTATATCAATGCCGGCAACATGTTCTTCGGCCACCCGCCGCTGCCCGGCTACCTGTAACCCTATAAGGAGACTCACTATGATCCGCGTTTTATTCTGCATCGGCGTAAACCAGAACTTTTTTGACGCAACCCCGGAGGTGGGCAAGCAGGTGTGGGCCGCCTTCGGCGAAATGATGAACGGCATCGCCAACGTCGACGGCGTCACGGTCATCGGCAATATGGATGACGACCGGACGATGGTCGGGCCCTCAACCGGCTGGCCGTGGACCACCTACGTGCTGGCCGACGCCCGGGATTTCGAGGCCGTTACCGCCGCCTGCAATCTGTTTCGCAGCGTGCAGGTCGGCGGCGGCCCGGACCGGCTGTGGAAATATTGCAAAGTCGAAGCCCGTACCGGGCGAGAACTGATTATCCAGGCCTAGCCGATGAAGAATATACACACCCTGCTGCAGCGACTGGATAAGCTCGAAGCCGCCGACCAAATACGCCATCTCATCAGTCAATATATGCATTTATGCGATGACCTGAGCCATCCGGATATTGCCCGACAGATCGCCGACTTATTTAGCGAAGAGGCGGTTTGGGAAGGCGTTGGCGATTTATATCAAAGCAAGCTGGGACGCTATTGCGGACGTCAGGAAATAGCCGAAATGATGGCGCGCTATATTAGCGAGCCCGCCCACTTCGCCATTAACGTCCACTACCTGACCGCGGAATATATCGATATCGACGCCGAGAATAGCGCCAGCGGACGCTGGAAAATGCTGCAGGCGTCCACCTTTCGCGCCGGCGGCTCGCATTTGAACAGCGCCGAGCTGGTGATTCGCTTTAAAAAAACGGATGAGCGCTGGCTGATTGAACATTTCACCACCCGAAACCTGTTCAGCCGCCCGGTTGACGGCTGGCACTCGCTCGCCGATCTGCCCGTACCCGCCAGAGAAGCACAACAATAACGCCTGGAGATTGAGCAATGTCGATACCCGAAACGATCCCTGTTAAGAACCTCCTGCCCGGTGACTGCCCGGCCGCGCTGGGCGCGCTGGTGCAGTCAGACCGCGTGCATACTTCGCTGTACACCTCCAGCGACATCTTCGCCCTCGAGGTTGAAAAGATCTTTAACCGCACCTGGGTGTGGGTGGCCCATGAAAGCGAAGTCCCCGACGCGGGAAGCTTTAAGTCCGCCATGGTCGGCACCCAGCCGGTTATCGTGGTGCGCGATCGCAAAGGCGGGATTAACGTCCTGCTCAACCGCTGCCGCCACCGCGCCGCCACCGTCTGCGAACACCGCAGCGGCAAAACCAACGGCTTTACCTGCCCGTACCACGGCTGGGGCTACGGTCTGGACGGCGCCCTGCGCGGCGTTCCGCATCCGGAAAGCTACGGCGACACTCTCGAAAAGGACCAGCTTGGAATGGTGCGCCTGCGCACGGAGAGCTACGCCGGCATGATCTTCGCCAGCTTCAACCCGCAGATAGAGCCGCTGACCGATTTCCTCGGCCCGGCGATGAAGTGGATGGATCTGTTTATGAAACAGGGCGCCGGCTACCCGCTGCAGGCCACCACCGCCCACCGCTTCCGCTTTCCGGGCAACTGGAAAATCCAGCTGGAAAACACCACCGACGGCTACCACTTCCCCATCGTGCACAAGTCGTTCCTCAGCTCGGTCGATAAGCAAACGGAAGAGATGCTCAACTTCGTCGATGGCAAAGGTTTCGTCGAGGATCTCGGCAACGGCCACAGCGTGATGGTGATGATCCCTGAGCTTATCGATCTCGACGAAAATCTCGATGCGCCGATCCCCGAGCGCTTCCTCGAGCTGGCGCAGGGGCTGCGCGATGAGGGGCATGAAGAGCAGCAGGTGCGGCGGATCGTTCGCGCGGTCGGCGGCAGCGGCTTCAACCTCAACCTGTTCCCCAACGTCGCCTGCTCTATGGCGTTTTTCCGCGTGCTGCAGCCGCTGTCGGTCGAGGAAACTGAAATTCACCACGTGGTGCTGACCATGAAGGACGGCCCGGCCATCGCTAACCAGGCCCGCCTGCGGATGCATGAGCACTTCCAGGGGCCGATGGGCTTCGGCACGCCGGATGACTCCGAGGCCTGGGAGCGCGTGCAGCGCGGCGGCGGCGCGGGCGGCGATCTGTGGATCATGCTCAACCGCGGCCTGCCGGGAGAAACACGCACCGCCGACGGCCTGCGCGGCGACGTCAGCGCCGAAACCGGCATGCGTGCCGCCTATCAGCAGTGGAAACGCTACATGACCGCAGAGAACAGGGGGCAAAAATGAACCCACAGCCGATCCTCAACGCCGCCGTTCACTTTATTAATCTCGAAGCGGACCTGCTCGATCAGGGCGAATTCCGCGAGTGGCTGACGCTTTGGCAGCCGCAGGGGATGTATATCATTCCCGTCGACCAGCAGGCCACCGACTTTGCCAACACCCTGAACTACGCCTACGACAACCAGGCCATGCGCGAAAAGCGCGTGAACCGCCTGTACAGCGGGGAGTCTATCTCCACCACGCCGCGGGCGCGCACCGTCCGCATGACCGGCCGCCATCGCCTGCTATCCGCCGACGAGGAGCGCGTGGAGATCCGCTGCGCTCAGTTCCTCTATGAATACCGCAAAGGCAACGAACAGCACTATGTTGCCGACCTGAGCTACGTCCTTAAGCCGCAGGGCGAGACGTTCCTGATCGCACAAAAGGTAGTCCGCCTGATTAACGGCGACGACTTCCTGCACAGCATTGGCTACATCCTGTGAGGTCCCTATGAAACGAAGCGTACTCGTGACCGGCGCCGCCAACGGCCTCGGCCAGATCATCAGCCGCCACCTGTGGCAGCAGGGCTATCAGGTCGCCATGGCGGATCTCAGCCTTGAGGCCGCGCGCCTTAGCGCGCAGGAGATTGACCGCGGCGAAGCGCGCCTGCTGCCGCTGGCGCTGGATATTCGCCAGCCCGCACAGTTCAGCGCCGCGCTGGAGCAGATCGGCGCGCGCTTTGGCGAACTGGACGTGCTGGTAAACAACGCCGCGCTCACCCTAACCACGCCGATCATGGAGATCTCGGTGGAGGAGTTCGACAGGGTGACCAGTACGAACCTGCGCGGCACCTTCCTCGGCTGCCAGATCCTCGGCCGCTACTTTAGCCAGCGCAAGAGGGGCAGCATTATCAACCTCGCCTCCCTCGCCGGGCAAAACGGCGGCACCGCCTCCGGCGCCCACTACGCGGCCTCGAAGGGCGGTATTTTGACCCTGACCAAAGTCTTCGCCCGCGCCCTGAGCGCCGACGGGGTTAGCGTCAACGCCATCGCTCCCGGCCCGCTGGATCTCCCCTCGGTGCACGCCGCGGTGGGGGCCGACAAAATGCCGGCGCTGCTGGAGATGATCCCGATGAAGCGCCTCGGCGATCCGCTGCTGGTGGCCCGCGCGGTCGAGCTGCTGGCGGCTCCATCCGCCACCTTTATTACCGGGGCGACCTGGGACATCAACGGCGGCATTTACATGCGCTAGGCCCCGCGAGGGGGGAGAACACAGATGGCTGAAACACTGATCGTCCGCGTCGCAGAACGCGAAATGCAGGGCACCGACGTCGCGGTACTGACGCTGGCCTCCGTCGACGGCGCCGCCCTGCCGTCGTTTAGCGCCGGGGCGCATATCGACCTTCACCTCGGCGACGGGGTGGTGCGTCAGTACTCGCTGTGCGGCAGCGCCCATCACCCGCAGCAGTATCGCCTGGGGATCCTCAAGGATCGGGCATCGCGCGGCGGGTCGCTGGCCGCCCATCGGCTGGCGGTGGGCGAGACGGTGGTCATTAGCCCGCCGCGCAACCTGTTTGCGCTCGACATGGAGGCCGAACACAGCCTGCTGATCGGCGGCGGGATCGGCATCACCCCCATGCTGGCGATGGCGGATACGCTGTTCCGCGCCGGGAAATCCTTTGAGATCCACTACTGCGGCCGCAGCCGGGAGAGCATGGCGTTTCTGCACGAGCTGGCGGACTGCCATTTCAGCGCCCACGTCCGGCTGCATATCAGCGATGAGGGGCACAAGGTGCGTCCCGCCGAGGTGCTGGCCGGGCACCATCGGGCGGGACACCTCTACGTCTGCGGGCCGGAAGGCTTTATGACGTGGATAGCCGATGCCGCGCGGGGCTGCGGGTTTAGCGCCGGGCAGCTGCATCAGGAGTATTTCAACCGCGAAGTCGAAACCGGCGGCGAGCGCTTTGAGGTCGAGGTGCCGGAGCTGGGCCTCACCGTCAGCGTCGCCGAGGAGCAGACCATCGTCGCCGCTCTGCAAGAGGCGGGGATTAAGGTCAAAGTCTCCTGCGAGCAGGGAGTCTGCGGCACCTGCCTCGCCAACGTCTGCGGCGGCGTGCCGGATCACCGCGACGAGTATTTAACCGCTGAAGAACGTGAAGACAATGACCAGATCCTGCTGTGCTGCTCGCGGGCCAAAAGCCCGCGTCTGGTTATCGAAGGCTTCGAATACGTCAAACTGAAATAACGGATACCGCTATGAACCTGACATCTGATTTCCGTAACGCCATGGCGCAGCTGGGCAGCGCCATTACCATTATCACCACCGACGGCCCGGAGGGACGCTTTGGCTTTACCGCCTCCGCCGTCTGCAGCGTCACCGATTCTCCGCCCACCCTGCTGGTGTGCATGAACCGCTCCTCCTTCGCCCATAGCAAATTTAAAGAGAACGGCGTTCTGTGCGTGAACGTGCTTTCCGCACGGCACCAGGCGCTTTCAGCAATCTTTGCCAACAGCCAGCTGCGTTCGGAGGAGCGTTTTCAGCACGAGCAGTGGCTGGCGCTAGAAACCGGCTCGCCGGCGCTGGCCTCCGCCGTCGCCAGCGTCGACTGCACGATTAGCGCCAGCCATGAGGTTGGCAGCCACAGCGTGTTTTACTGCGAGGTCCGACAGATTCGCCAGGACCAGCCCGGCGACGGCCTGGTGTGGTTTAACCGCCGGTTTCATACCCTTAGCGCCGAGGCCCTCAGCCAGGCTACACCATAACTAAAAAAACCATCGCGACGTTTACCCGGCGCCCGCTCGCTGGCGCTCATTTTCACCTGTAGTGGAGTTCACGCAATGTCCGGATCTGCGAACGATATGACGCCAGGCAAGCCGCAATCAATGCGCAAACTGATTATTGGCTCTTTTCTCGGTAACTCACTGGAGTGGTACGATTTCTTTCTCTACGGTACGGCGGCGGCGCTGGTTTTCGGCCCGCTGTTCTTTCCGGCAACCGACGATCCTTTGCTCGGCGCGTTTCTGGCGCTATCCGGCTTCGCCATCGGCTTTATCGCCCGACCGCTGGGCGGCATCGCCTTCGGGCATCTGGGCGATAAGTACAGCCGAAAAATGACGCTGATAATCACCCTGACGCTGATGGGCGCCAGCACCTTTCTGATCGGCCTGCTGCCAACCTACGAGCATATCGGCATTCTGGCGCCGATTGCCCTGATCAGCCTGCGCTTCGTGCAGGGCGTGGCTTCCGGCGGGGAATGGGGCGGCGGCGTGCTGATGCTGAGCGAGAACGCGCCGGAAAGCCAGAAGGGCTACTACACCGCCTGGAGCCAGGTGGGGGTTTCC
The DNA here is from genome assembly GCF_024810075.1 of Klebsiella sp. BIGb0132. NCBI lineage: Bacteria > Pseudomonadati > Pseudomonadota > Gammaproteobacteria > Enterobacterales > Enterobacteriaceae > Klebsiella > Klebsiella sp. BIGb0132. Next base: position 253,706 of record NZ_JANUDW010000006.1, read on the forward strand.
GGCGGCTTTGTGCTCTCTTCCCTCGCCTTCTACCTGGTGCAGCTGCTGCCCCAGGAGGACGTGCTGGCCTGGGCATGGCGTATTCCGTTCCTGCTGAGCCTGTTTATTTTCCTCGTTGGGGTCTATATCCGGCGCAACATCGAGGAGAACGCCGAGTTCGTTGCCCGTAAAGCGCAGCCGGCGGAGCAGCCTCTGCCGGTGCTGGCCGCCTTTAAGCATCACCCGAAAGCCATTTTACAGGCCATCGGCCTGCGGCTGGCGGAGAACGGCGCGGTCTACATCTTTTTCACCTTCTCGGTGGTCTACTGCAAGCATATCGGCATCGATACCAGCCAGACCATTGCCGCCGTCACCATCGCCATGGCGGTGGAGATCGCCACCATTCTCGGCTGGGGCTGGCTGTCGGACCGCATCGGGCGCAAAAAAGTCTACTATGCCGGCGTGATCGGGATGGCGCTGGTGGCCTTCCCCTTCTTCTGGCTGCTGCAAATGCACAGCTTCCCGGCGATCCTGCTGGCGATGCTGCTGGCGCTGCCGGTCTGCCACGGGGCGATGATCGCCGCCCAGCCGTGCATGATGGTGGAGCTCTTTCCGGTGGAGGTGCGCTATACCGGCCTGGCGCTGGGGCATGAAATCGGCGCGGTGATCTCCGGCGGCATTAGCCCGATGCTGGCGGTCGCCTTCCTGATGACGTGGGACAGCTACGTGCCGATCGCTCTGATGCTGCTCACCTTCGCCCTGCTGGCGCTGCTGGCCCTGATGAGCATCCGCCAGCCCGCCGCGCGCCGTCAGCAGCAGACGGCCTAGCGAAATTACCGTTCGGCGTCATAGGCTTAGCGGCCGTTGACGCCACCTTCGCCGACTGAGGGTCCGTTCAAATTTAATTTTAAACAAACTATTTGATAACAAAGCACTTTTTACGACAGCGAAAAAATATTCCCCGGCCACAATAGCGGTTAAATATTATTCATATGTCGGTTTGTTTTTTTATTTGAAGGGCTAGTTTATGAAAAAAATCATTCTCTCTCTGGTCACCGCCGCGCTGCTGCTGCCCGCGCTCTCCGCCCACGCAACCTACCGCAGCGATAACCGCCAGGACGCTCGCGATATCCGCCAGGACTCGCGCCAGGACGGGCGAGAGACCAAACAGCAGTGCGTAAGAGACGACAACAAAAGCAACGCCGGCTGCCGCCAGGATAAGCGCGAGAACCGTCGCGACGGCCGCCACGATGCGCGCAACGAGAAGTGGTAGGCTAAGCGCCGCCCGACGGGCGCGACCACGCGCCCGTTGATCTCCCCGCCGCATCCCCCTCCCCTCTGACTCATCGCGGCTGCAACGGCGCTATCGCGACGGGTTCAGGCTCTCCAGCGGAAAAGGACGATCCTGCACCACGGTTTTCATCACCAGGGTCGATCGCAGGTGCTGAACGCCGGGCATCGCGGAGAGCTTGTCATCGTATAGTTTCTGGAATGCCGGCAGATCGCGGGTCACCACGTGCATCAAATAATCCGGATCGCCGAACAGGCGCTGCGCCAGCACGATCTGCGGGATCTCTTCGACCGCCTCTTCAAACGCGCTCACCGCCCGCTTGTCTCCCTCTTTTAAGGTGGCAAAGACGATCGCCATAAAGTTAAAGCCCATCTTTACCGGATCCAGGCTCGCGCGATAGCCGGCGATGGTCCCGTCCTGCTCCAGCGCGCGCAGCCGTCGATGGCACGGAGAAAGGCTGAGATTGACCCGCTCCGCCAGTTCGGTTATCGAGAGGCGGCCATCGGCCTGCAGCTCGGCAAGAATTTTTCGATCTATGCTGTCCATTTGGAAGATTTTCACTTTTAAAAGGGGTTTTAAGCATAACATTGAAAGCTCATTGCGCATCATTCCCGATATTCTTGCGGGTAACTTTTCGCAAGAGTTTGAGCGCAATCGCCATGCACAATGGATCCAACCACGGTGGGGAGAGCCCGCTATGGAAATGAGTTTTATCGCGAGCTTCTGGCTGGTCTCTTTTCTGCTGATCGTCACGCCGGGGGCCGACTGGGCTTACGCCATCAGCGCCGGGATCGACGGGCGACGGGTGGTGCCTGCCGTGGCAGGACTGATGTCCGGGCATCTGCTGGCCACCCTCGTGGTGGTTGCCGGGGTTGGGGTGCTGATCGCCGGACATCCGCTGGCGCTGTCGGCCATCACGCTGCTGGGCGCGGGCTATCTGCTGTGGCTCGGTATCGGCATTTTACGCCATCCGTCGACACCGTCGGCCGCCGAAGGGCGGACGGATAGCTGGCAGGGCTGGGCGATAAAAGGGCTTTGCATTAGCGGCCTGAATCCAAAAGTCTTTCTTTTGTTCCTTGCCCTGCTGCCGCAGTTTACCGATCCGCACGGCAGCTGGTCGGTAGCGATGCAGATGTCGGCGCTGGGCTGCCTGCACCTGATAACCTGCACGGCTATCTATTTGCTGGTCGGCTACGGTTCGAAAACGGTATTAAGCGCTCGCCCCCTGGCGGCGCAAAGGGTCAGCGTCGTTTCCGGTATCATCATGGTGATAATTGCCCTGTTCTTATTCTACGAGCAGCTAAAATAACCGTGACGCGCGGGCGAAAAAGGATCAATATTGCCCCGAGCGTTTAATCCCTGAGGCCGCGGCGTGAATTTATCGCGCAGCGGCCAGCGCTATTTCCGTCAGCCTTCCGAGGTGGATCCGGCGTCATTAAATAGCCTGTAAAGCGGATCAAACATCGCGTTTCAGGTGCGAGTAATAATCACTTCAAAAAACCCGATAAAACCAGCACGCTTATTCCGGCGTAAAACAACTGGTACCAAAAATTCCAGATAACTCCAAAAAATTCCAAACAAACCGTAAACAAGATGAGCGGCTGGCTCAGCGACGCCGGGGGAGTTTCCTCCTCACCGGCGGCGTAAATAATTGGCCGCCGGCGCCACACATATCGCTTTACTTATTATTACTATTCTCCGCCTGAAATTTGCAGTATGGTTTAGGCGCTGTTGTAGTGATGCAGTCAATGCTATCCGGCGTGGATATCGTTCTTCGCAAGCTGCGGGACATTTATGCAATATTCATCTGCGGTACGCGGCCTGAACTCTCCGTCATGGAATGATGGCAAGCCCGCCGGGAGTTTAATTATTACAGTACTATGAGTCAGGAGAGACCCCGACCCATAGCCTATGCCTCTCTATTTATGGAGCGCATAATCAGGAGAAAAGCAGGATGAACCGGACGCTGAAACCACCAGGAAAAACGTATTATTTCAAAGAGATAAAAACACCATCCGTCACTCTCAATGAAGCCATCGCGCCCCGAACGCGGGGATACTTTCTGCTTCACTCATTATCGCAAACGTAATGACCTGACCCGGCAGACATATATGCTGGAATACCTTCCCTGCGCCCTAAAAGTACAGCGAAAGGTAAAATTAACGATTAAACATTACAGCCGGATGTAAAAACTGGCCTGCTGACGATGGCCAGAACGTAATGTATGCCTGCAATTAAAAGGGATGATAATGAAAAACAATACCGATATCAAAAAAAGGAACTTCCTGACTCAAGCCGAAATAGAGTCGCTGTTGAAAGCAGCCAATACGGGAACGCATGCCGCGCGTAACTACTGCCTGACGTTATTGTGTTTTATTCACGGACTGCGCGCCAGTGAAATATGCCGCCTGCAAATATCCGATATCGACCTCCGTTCAAAATGTATTTATATTCATCGTCTGAAAAAAGGATTCTCTACTACCCACCCGTTACTGAATAAAGAGATTCAGGCATTAAAAAACTGGCTGGAGATCCGTAGCAGCTATCCCGATAGCGACAGCGAGTGGCTATTTTTGTCCCGGAAAGGTAATCCCCTTTCTCGCCAGCAGTTTTACCAAATTATTTCGTCATCCGGAGACCATGCCGGACTGTCGCTGGAAATACATCCGCACATGCTCCGCCACTCCTGTGGATTTGCGTTAGCCAATATGGGAATCGATACGCGATTAATCCAGGACTATCTCGGACATCGTAATATCCGCCATACCGTCTGGTACACCGCCAGCAACGCCGGGCGCTTTTACGGTATCTGGGACAACGCCAAAGAGAAGCAGCGCGTTAGCCTTATCCAGTAATCTCAGCCAACGCCACGGAGGGCGTTGTCATGCGCCGCCGCCGCGGGAAACATTAATAAATATTAACCATGCGTTAATTGCGATTAATGTTCCCGCAAGTTCTTATTTCAGCAATAAACAAGCAAATTGCGATATCCCTGGATATATTCCGGATATCCGCTCGCTATTTATAAGCGCGCGTAACGATTGCCACCTATTGGGCCCGGAAGGCGCGGAGTCACCCGCGTGGTAGCGGGGGATGATACGCCCCGCAGGGCGCGGAAACTCCGGGCACTGCGCCGGCTCTGGCAAGGGCAAAGCGGGTCAATAAAATAGCCTGGCGCACGCGTTTTAAATGCTTGCGAACTATTTTTTCATCTATCATATCGCCCGCAATAACTTTTTCCCTTTTGATTTTATGAACCTGGCAACGATTGCCGGCGTCTCTATTGTGGTATTGAATAAAATCCATAAAAATAAGAATTATCGCGTGGCGCTATTTTCGCTATGTGTAAATGTAATGTGATCGCCTTTTTGAAATTAAATACCTTCATATAATACGGTTTTAACATCGCGGATTATTTTTTCATCAGCCTGAACGTTTTTTCAGGCTGAGGTTCTGGTGCAAATTAAATACAGGAGCAATGTATTGTGAATCGACGTCGTTTTCTTACTGGTAAAGAAGTTCAGGCTATGATGCTGGCCGTTCGCCACGGGCCCACGGGCGAACGTGATTATTGTCTTATCCTGCTGGCGTTTCGCCACGGCATGCGCATCAGTGAGCTACTCAACCTGCACTACCGCGATCTTGACCTCAGCGAGGGGCGCATCAACGTCCGCCGGCTGAAGAACGGATTTTCAACCATCCACCCGCTGCGCTTTGACGAGCTGGAGGCCATTGAGCGCTGGACCCGGGCTCGTGCCGGCTGGAAGGCCGCGCAAAGCACCGACGCTATTTTTATCTCCCGCCGCGGCACCCAGCTCTCACGGCAGCAGGCGTATCGTATTATCCGCAGCGCCGGCGAAGAGGCCGGAACCGCCACCCACACCCATCCGCACATGCTGCGCCACGCCTGCGGCTACGAGCTCGCCGAAAGAGGGACAGATACGCGTTTGATTCAGGATTATCTGGGACATCGCAATATTCGCCATACGGTACGCTATACCGCCAGCAACGCGGCGCGTTTTGCCGGATTATGGGAAAGAAATAATTTGCTGGATAAAAGTATCCCTGAGCAGAAGAAATAAATTATCACTTTGATAAATAAGATAAATTTCGTGAATGAATAGGTCAATTGGGGCCAAACTGTTTATATCATAAAAATGTTTTGTAATCTTTTGCAACTGGCAAGTGCATATATTTCCAAAAATAATAAATATCTAATTGATTAAAAACACTTTTTACTCCGACATTTATTTACTTTCATTTCCATCCGATTCGTAACCTCGCCTTGTCCTCTCCGCTGACTCAGCCACTCCGTTTACGCTACTAAAAACAAAAATCCAGCATAAAAAACCACAAAAAAGAACAACAAAGAACTTTAAATTCAAAACTACGCCTTAAAACCCCCTAATTTCAGCACTTTAATCCAACGAGTCAAAATGGCCCCAATTGACTCATCGTTGGGGCAAAAACTGAGCAGAGCCGGCAGTCGGACCATTCGGCTGACATATGGAATGCCTGGAAGGCACAAAGACTGCCAATTTCGGTTCGTAATATCGACATTGTTTAAAGGAAAACAACATGAAAATCAAAACACTGGCAATCGTTGTTCTGTCAGCCCTGTCCCTGAGCTCCGCGGCGGCTTTGGCCGATACCACCACGGTAAACGGCGGGACAGTGCATTTTAAAGGGGAAGTGGTCAACGCAGCCTGTGCAGTAGACGCCGGCTCTATCGATCAAACCGTGCAGCTGGGCCAGGTGCGTTCAGCCAAACTCGCTACCGCGGGCAGCACCAGCTCCGCCGTTGGTTTCAACATCCAACTGGACGACTGCGATACGACCGTTGCGACTAAAGCCTCCGTTGCCTTCTCCGGCACCGCGGTCGATAGCACCAACACCACCGTACTGGCGCTGCAAAACTCTGCAGCCGGCGGCGCAACTAACGTTGGCGTCCAGATCCTCGACAGCACAGGCACCGCGCTGGCGCTCGACGGCGCAACCTTCGGTGCTGCCACCACGCTGAACGACGGCACCAACATCATTCCGTTCCAGGCTCGCTACTACGCGACCGGCGCAGCAACTGCCGGTACCGCTAACGCCGACGCGACCTTCAAAGTTCAGTACGAGTAATTCACCATCACGCACGGATGCTCGTCGGGCCAGGATGGCCCGTTATCCATACAGGACTGGGGTAATCACGATGCAAGGAATGAAATCAGGTCTGCTGATCGTTTTGCTACCGCCGCTGGCGCTGGCCGGTAACCAGTGGAACGTCACCCTGCCCGGCGGCAGCATGCGTTTCCAGGGCGTGATCATCGCCGAATCCTGCCGCGTGGAAGCGGGAGACCGTCAGCTAACGGTCGAGATGGGGCAAATCAGCAGCAATCGGTTTCATTCAGTTGGCGAAGAGACTAACCCCGTTCCTTTCGCTATCCATCTGCAGGATTGCAGCACTGCGGTCAGCCAGCGGGTGGGAGTGACCTTTCACGGCGTTGCTGACGGCAAAAATCCGGACGTGCTCTCGGTGGGCGAAGGCCCCGGCATCGCAACCGGCGTCGGCGTGGCGCTGTTTGACGGCGAGGACCATCCGATCCCGCTCAATAGCCCACCGGCGGCCTGGTCACGGCTGTATAGCGGACCGACCACGCTACATTTTGTCGCCAAATATCGGGCGACCGGACGTCAGGTGACCGGCGGAGCCGCGAACGCTCAGGCCTGGTTTGCTTTGACCTATCAGTAACCAGCCAGCAGGCATACCGGATACAGGAATCAACGGTGAGTATAAAAGGGGAAAACGTGAGAAAGAGACTGGGGATGACGCAAAGCCTGGTGGCGGGCTTTTTGATGATCGCCACCGCCGGGTTTAGCACCGCTGCCGATGCGGGCGTGGCGCTGGGAGCCACCCGGGTTATCTATCCTGCCGGGCAAAAGCAGGTCCAGCTGGCGGTAACCAATAACGATGACAACAGCACCTATCTGATTCAGTCGTGGGTAGAAAATGCCGACGGTCAGAAGGACGGACGGTTTGTCATCACCCCGCCGCTGTTCGCCATGCAGGGTAAAAAAGAGAACACCCTGCGGATCATTGACGCCACCAACAATCAGCTGCCGCAGGATCGCGAAAGCCTGTTCTGGATGAACGTTAAGGCGATCCCGTCGATGGATAAATCGAAGCTCAGCGACAATACCCTGCAGCTGGCGATTATCAGCCGCATCAAGCTCTACTATCGCCCGGCTAAGCTGGCGCTCTCGCCGGATCAGGCGACGGAGAAGCTGCGCTTTCGCCGCAGCGCAAACACCCTCACGCTGATTAACCCTACTCCCTACTACCTGACGGTGACCGAACTCAACGCCGGAACCCGGGTGCTGGAAAACGCGCTGGTTCCGCCAATGGGCGAAGCCTCGGTGAAGCTACCGCCGGGCGCCGGCAGCGAGATCTCCTGGCGGACGATTAACGACTACGGCGCGCTGACCCCGCGGATGAAGGGCGTCGCGCAATAGCTCCGGGGAAACCAGCGTTATCCCCTGAAATATAATAAGAACTGACAGCCGGGCGACTTCGGACCGGAGGGATTATGTCACATCTGAAATATGGACCGAACCGTTTGGTTTCTCCCCGCACCCGGCGTCATGCCCCGCGTTTTGCGGGGCCGCTGGTGCAGTTCCCGCTGCTGCTTGCGCTGGCCACCCTGGCCTTTTCCGCGCGGGCGGAGCTCTATTTTAACCCGCGTTTTTTGGCTGACGATCCGGCGGCGGTGGCGGACCTCTCGAACTTCGAGAAGGGACAGGAGGTGCCGCCCGGCACCTATCGGGTCGATATTTATCTGAACAACGGCTTTATGACCACCCGCGACGTGACCTTTAAGGCCGGGGAAGAGGATCATCGCCTCGCGCCCTGCCTCACGCGTAGCCAGCTGGCGAGCATGGGCGTCAACACGCCCGCCGTGGCGGGAATGGAGGCGCTGGCCGCCGACGCCTGCGTACCGCTCGCTGCCCTGATCAAAGAGTCCACCAGCCGCTTCGACGTCGGCCAGCAGCGCCTGTACCTGACCGTTCCCCAGGCCTTTATGGGCAACCGCGCACGCGGCTATATTCCCCCTGAACTCTGGGATGACGGAATTAACGCCGGGCTGCTGAACTACAACTTTACCGGCAACAACGTGCACAACGATATTGGCGGCAGCAGCAACTATGCCTGGCTTAATCTGCAAAGCGGCCTCAATCTCGGTGCCTGGCGCCTGCGCGATAACACCACCTGGAGCTACAGCAGCGGCGGCGGTTCATCGAGCAACGAAAATAAGTGGCAGCACGTCAACAGCTGGCTGGAGCGGGATATTGTCCCTCTGCGCTCGCGCCTGACGCTCGGCGACAGCTATACCAACGGCGACGTGTTCGACGGCATCAACTTCCGCGGCGCCCAGCTGGCCTCTGACGACAATATGCTGCCGGACAGCCAGAAAGGCTTCGCCCCGGTCATCCACGGGATTGCCCGGGGAACGGCGCAGGTCTCGATCAGGCAAAACGGCTACGAAATTTACCAAAGCACGGTGCCGCCCGGACCGTTCACCATCAACGATCTCTATGCCGCAGGTAACGGCGGCGATCTGCAGGTCACCATCAAAGAGACCGACGGCACCCGCCAGGTCTTCACCGTGCCGTGGTCAACGGTGCCGGTGCTGCAGCGCGAGGGCCATTCGCGCTTCGCCCTGACGGCGGGGGAATACCGCAGCGGCAACGACCAGCAGGAGAAGCCGAAATTCTTCCAGGGAACGCTGCTCCACGGCCTGCCGGCGGGCTGGACGCTGTACGGCGGCTCCCAGCTGGCCGACCGCTACCGCGCCTTTAACCTCGGCGTCGGTAAAAACATGGGCGATTTCGGCGCCGTGTCGCTGGACGTGACCCAGGCAAACGCCACCCTGCCGGACGACAGCAACCATCAGGGGCAATCGCTGCGCTTCCTCTATAACAAATCGCTTAACGAAATCGGCACCAATATTCAGCTGGTCGGCTACCGCTACTCCACGCGGGGCTACTACAGCTTTGCCGATACCACCTATAGCCGGATGAGCGGCTACGACGTCGAGACCCAGGACGGCGTTATCCAGGTGAAGCCCAAATTCACCGACTACTACAACCTCGCCTACAGCAAGCGCGGCCGGGTGCAGGCCAGCGTCACCCAGCAGCTGGGGCGCACCGCCACGCTCTATATGAGCGGCAGCCATCAGACCTACTGGTCAACCGGCAAGGCGGACCAGCAGCTGCAGGCCGGGCTCAACGCCGCGGTGGACGATATCAACTGGACGCTGAGCTACAGCCTGACCAAAAACGCCTGGCAGCAGGGGCGCGACCAGATGCTGGCGGTCAACGTCAACATTCCGTTCAGCCACTGGCTGCGCTCGGACAGCAAATCCGCGTGGCGCCACGCCAGCGCCAGCTACAGCATGTCGCACGATCTCGACGGCCGGATGACCAACCTCGCCGGGCTCTACGGCACCCTGCTGGAGGATAACAACCTCAGCTACAGCGTGCAGACCGGCTACGCAGGAGGCGGCGCCGGCAGCAGCGGCGGCACGGGCTATACCGCCCTGAACTACCGCGGCGGCTACGGCAACGCCAACGTCGGCTACAGCCGCAGCGACGGCTTTAAGCAGCTCTACTACGGCGTCAGCGGCGGCGTGCTGGCCCACGCCAACGGCGTGACCTTAAGCCAGCCGCTGAACGACACGGTGGTGCTTATCAAAGCGCCCGGCGCGGAGAAGGTGAAGGTGGAGAATCAGACCGGCGTGCGCACCGACTGGCGCGGCTACGCGGTGCTGCCTTACGCCACCGAGTACCGGGAGAACCGGGTGGCGCTGGATACCAACACGCTCGCCGACAACGTCGATCTTGACGACGCCGTGGTCAGCGTGGTGCCCACCCATGGCGCGATCGTCCGCGCCGACTTTAAGGCCCACGTCGGGATGAAACTGCTGATGACCCTCACCCGCAACGGCAAGCCGGTGCCGTTCGGCGCCATGGTGACCTCGGCGAGCAATCAGAGCGGCAGCATTGTCGCCGATAACGGCCAGGTCTACCTCAGCGGGATGCCGCTGGCCGGCCGGGTGCAGGTGAAGTGGGGAGACGGGCCGGATGCCGGCTGCGTCGCCGAGTATCGTCTGCCGCCGGAGAGCCAGCAGCAGGCGCTCAGCCAGCTCTCAGCCGTGTGCCGCTAAGGAAAGGATCATGATGACAAAATCATTCTATTTGCTGCTGGCCGTGCTGTCGCTTGCCGTCGCCAACGCGTGCGCCGCCGACAGCACCATCACCATCAGCGGCTACGTGCGGGATAACGCCTGCGCGGTGGCGGGAGAATCAAAGGATTTTACCGTCGACCTGCTGGATAACGCCGCCAAACAGTTTCACGCCGTCGGCGCCACCACGCCCGCGGTGCCGTTTCGCATCGTCCTGTCGCCCTGCGGCAGTTCGGTTACCGCGGTAAAGGTGGGCTTCACCGGGGTGGCAGATAGCCTCAACACCGACCTGTTAAAGCTGGACAGCGGCGCGTCGGCCGCGGCGGGCATGGGGGTGCAGATCCTCGATACCCAGCAGGCGATGCTGCCGCTGAACGCCGCCTCCTCGGCGATAGCCTGGACCACCCTGACGCCGGGGCAGACCAATATCCTGAACTTTTACGCCCGCCTGATGGCGACCCAGGTCCCGGTTACCGCCGGGCACGTTAACGCCACAGCGACCTTTACGCTGGAATTTCAGTAACCGGAGGCTGAGATGAAATGGACTCCCCCAGGCTGGCTGGTAGCCGGCGCGCTGCTCATGGCCGCCTCCTCGCTGCAGGCCGCCGACGTCACCATCACCGTGAACGGCAAGGTGGTGGCCAAACCGTGCACGGTGTCGACCACCAACGCCACCGTCGAACTCGGCGATCTCTACACCTTCAGCCTGGTCTCGGCGGGAGCCGCTTCGGCGTGGCACAGCGTGGCGCTCGATTTAAGCAACTGCCCGATTGGCACCTCGCGGGTGGTCGCCACCTTCAGCGGCACCGCGGACGGCACCGGCTATTACAAAAACCAGGGCACCGCCGGCAATATCCAGCTCGAGCTGCAGGACAGCGGCGGCACCACGCTGAACAACGGCGCCACTCAATCGGTGCAGGTCGATGACGCCACCCAGTCCGCCCGTTTCCCGCTGCAGGTCAGGGCGCTGACGGTGAACGGCGGCGCCACCCAGGGAACCATTCAGGCGGTGATTAACGTCACCTACACCTACGCCTGAATCAGGAGAGTACGTTTATGAAAAAAATAGTCACCCTGCTGGCCGCGCTGGCGATGATGGGCTGGTCGATTAACGCCTGGTCCTTCGCCTGTAAAACCGCCAGCGGACAGACCATCCCCATCGGCGGCGGCAGCGCCAACGTCTACGTCAATCTCGCGCCTGCGGTGAGCGTCGGGCAGAACCTGGTGGTCGATCTCTCGACGCAGATTTTCTGCCACAACGACTATCCGCAGACCATCACCGACTACGTCACCCTGCAGCGCGGCTCGGCCTACGGCGGCGTGCTATCAAGCTTCTCCGGTACCGTAAAATACAACGGCAGCTCCTATCCGTTCCCGACCACCACGGAAACCTCGCGGGTGATTTACGACTCGACCACCGATAAGCCGTGGCCAACCGTGCTCTACCTGACGCCGGTCAGCACCGCCGGCGGGATCGCCATTACCTCCGGGTCGCTGATCGCCGTGCTGATCCTCCATCAGACCAACAACCACGACAGCGACTCCTACCAGTTCGTCTGGAATATTTATGCCAATAACGACGTGGTGGTGCCGACCGGCGGCTGCGACGTCTCCGCCCGCGACGTGACGGTGACCCTGCCGGACTATCCCGGTTCGATGGCGGTTCCGTTGACGGTGCACTGCGCGCAGAACCAGACGCTGGGCTACTACCTGTCGGGCAACACCACCGGCTCCGGCAACGCCATTTTCACCAATACCGCCTCCGCCTCGCCGGCGCAGGGGATCGGCGTGCAGCTGACCCGCGGCGGCACGGCGGTGTCCGCCAACAGCCCGGTATCGCTGGGTACGGTCGGCACCTCGCCGGTGAGCCTTGGGCTGACCGCCGAGTACGCGCGCACCAGCGGGCAGGTCACCGCCGGCAACGTGCAGTCGATTATCGGGGTGACGTTTGTCTACCAGTAGGGCGCCACTCCCGCCGCCGGCCCCGGCGGTGGAGTGCATACTCTCGCCCTGTTCGATGGCCGCGGAGGGGCTCTCTTCGCTGATCGGCGCGGGCGGGCGGCGGCCGACGTTTTTATCCCCTCAGGCCCATGACGCGCCGTCGCTGCCCGACCCGACGGCCTTCAGGCGGATCGTGGTGTTTCTACCCGACGACCCTTTCTGGCTGCTGTTCACCCTGCGCCAGGCGGCGCTGCTGCTCGACCGCAGCGCCAGCGCGCTGCCGATGCTGATCCTCAGCCGCAGCCCCGCCGGCTGGCTGTGGCAAACGCTGCTGCACCTGGTGGGCAACCGCCGCCGTCTTGCCGCCGTCAAAACCGTCGCCTCCGACCTGCCCTGCCGGCAGCTGGCCTCGCTGCTGAGCCAGCCTGCGCCGGACTACCCTTCGCTGGAGACGCTGGCCTGTGAGGAGGCGACCGCGCGCGGTATTCCCCCGACGGGCCTGAGCAAACCCGAGTTCAACGCCGCGCTGGACTGGCTGCGCGGATACAGCATTACTCGCCAGGCCGAGCTGCGGGGCGTGAGCCATAAAACCCTCTATAACCAGAGACTGTCAGGACTAAAAAAGATGGTGGAACAGCATCCGCATCTGGCGAACCGCTTCCCCGGAGGCCAGGCAAAAGGGCAAAAGGCGCAGGCGTTCGCCACGCTTTCGGCGTTTGAGCGCGAGTTCGTGCACGCGATCCACTGTCGGCAGGTGTTTCCGGTATTCCAGCCCATTACCGATGGCCGGCTAATGCTCAAGGGTATCGAGGTGCTGTCGCGCTGGCGACGCAGCGGCAGCGTGCTGCTGCCCGGCGAGTTTCTGCCGCTGGTGCGCGCGGAATATGCCTGGCTGCTGCTGACCGCCTTTGCGCTGCGGGAAGCGGTTCAGGGCATCAACCAGCATCGCGGGGAGTACTACTTCTCGGTGAACGTTCCGCCGGTTATCGCCGGGCATGACAACCTCATGCGGATGATGGAGGCGGCCCGCCAGCAGCTGGGCGATCCGCGCTGGGCGGAGAGGCTGGTACTGGAATTTGCCGAAACCGTCGATCTCAACCGCCAGGGCAAGATCGGCAGCAATATCGTGAAATTACAGCAGCAGGGCTTTCGCATTATGCTCGACGACTGCTTTTCACAAAGCAGCGTGATGTTTCCGGTCCGCGCGGTGCGCTTTAGCGAGTACAAGCTCGACATGAGCATCGTGAATGATTTCCAGCACGACGCCCACGCGCTGGCGCTGGTAAAAAGCCTGATCTACTACTGCCAGCTAACCGGCAGCCGCTGCGTTGCCGAGGGGGTGGATAGCCTGGAAAAGCTGAATATGCTGAAGGCGCTGGGGATCGACAGGTTTCAGGGCTATCTGATCTCGCCCCCGGTCACTCGCGAAAACCTCGACGATATTATTCAACGCTTTTCGCCGGGGCGATACGCCACGCCCGTTGCCGGATAGAACGCGTTTCCTGCTGAAATCACAGCGGTTTATGCCGATTTCCACCCTCCACTCTCCTGCGTCGCGGCAGGGGGTGCGCGCTTTTTCGGAATATGCCTGGTTCCCTTTCCTTGACAAAAATTGAACAATTTTACACAAACTCACATTTTGTTCATTTTCACATTGCAAGGATGCCAATGAACCGCGAAGCCATTTTTTGCCGGGCGATCGCCTCAGCTATAGGTCTGTTTTTTCTGCTGCCGGCCCGCGCCGCAGGCCCTGACGATCAGTTTATCATTCAGCAGCAGCGTCAGAAGGCGCTGGAGCAGCAGCTGACCCCGCCGACGCCCGACGTGCGCCTCTCCGAGCCCGCTTCCGGCTTCGGTCGCATTACTTTCCCGACGGAAACGCCCTGCTTTCCCATCCACCGCGTGGCGCTGAGCGGCCAGCAGGCACTTCCCCGCTGGCTGCCGCTGCAGCGCATCGCCGACCAGGCGCAGGGGCGCTGCCTCGGAGGGAAAGGGATTAACCTGCTGATGAGCACCCTGCAAAATCGGCTGGTCGACGGCGGCTGGATCACCACCCGCGTGCTGGCGCCCTCCCAGGATTTGAAAAGCGGCACCCTGAAGCTGGCGATCGTGCCGGGCCACGTGCGCCACGTGCGGCTGACGGAGCAGAGCGACGACTATATCCGGCTGTATAGCGCCTTTCCGGCCCATGAGGGTAATCTGCTCGACCTGCGCGATATCGAACAGGGGCTGGAAAATCTCCAGCGCCTGCCCACCGTCGAGGCGAGCATGGAAATTGTCCCCGGCGACAATCCCGGCGAGAGCGATATCGTCATTACGCGTAAGCAGTCGAAGATGTGGCGCCTGGGGCTGTCGCTGGACGACTCGGGCACCGAAACCACCGGTCGCTATCAGGGTGGCGTAACGCTGTCGCTGGATAACCCCTTCTCTCTCAGCGACTTGCTGTACCTCTCCGCCAGCCACGATCTGGACGACAGCGGCGGCAAGAGCAGCCGCAACTACATTACCCACTACTCCGTGCCCTACGGCTACTGGATGCTGGGGGTCACCGGCAGCGACTACGACTATCACCAGACGGTGGCCGGGCTGAACGGCGACTACCGCTACAGCGGCAAAAGTAAAAATCTCGACCTGCAGCTCAGCCGCGTTCTGCACCGCAGCGGGACGCAGAAAACGACCTTCACCTACGACGTTCTGGCGCGCGAAACCCGCAACTTCATCGACGATACCGAAGTCGGCGTCCAGCGTCGCCAGACGGCGGCCTGGCGCGTGGGGCTGCAGCATCGCCACTACATCGGCCAGGCCACCCTCGACCTCGGCGCCAGCTACCAGCGCGGCACCCGCTGGTTTGGCGCGCGGCCCGCGCCGGAAGAGTACGTCGGCGACGCCACCGCGCTGAGCAAAATCACCCAGCTCAACGCCCAGCTCGACCTGCCCTTTACCCTCGGGAGCCAGAATTTCCGCTACAACGTGCAGTATCTGCGCCAGATCAGCAACACCCCGCTGACGCCGCAGGATCAGTTCGCCATCGGCAACCGCTGGACGGTGCGCGGATTCGACGGCGAGCGCACCCTCAGTGCCAGCCACGGCTGGTACGTGCGCAACGATCTGGCCTGGCGCACCCCGCTGGAGAGCCAGGAACTCTATCTCGGCGCGGACTACGGTGAAGTCGGCGGCTATAGCTCTGATTACCTTATCGGCCAGCACCTTGCGGGCGGCGTCATCGGCCTTCGCGGCAGCGCCTTCAACACCGGCTATGACCTGTTCGCCGGAACGCCATTCTCGAAGCCGGATGGATTCCACACCAGCGCCGTGACTCTTGGCTTCAACCTGAACTGGAGCTGGTGATGCGCACTGGACAATACGAGATTAAGGCGCCGCTGATCTTCGGCGGTACCGACAACGAGGCCGAAGTGCTGGGGGCCAGCGTCTGGCTATGGATGCATTCGCCGATGCACCGGGACGCCCCGCTGCACGCCCTGCCCACGCTGCTGATGCCGATCATCAAGCGCCGCCAGTATGTGCTGGTTATCCAAAACGAGCGGCCGGTGTTTTTTCTCAGCTGGGCGTGGCTCAACCGGGAGTCGGAGGCCCGCTACCTCACCCGTCCGGCGATTGAGATGCGCGAGACGGACTGGGACAGCGGCGACCGGATGTGGTTTTGCGACTGGATCGCGCCGTTCGGCCATACCGCCGCCATGAACGCCCTGATGCGCCAGGAGGTCTTTGCCGACCACTGCGTGCGGGCGCTCTATCACCGCGGCGAGCAGCGCGGCAAGCGGGTGGTGATGTTCCACGGCCGCCGCGTCAGCCGCGAACAGGCCAGGACCTGGCGGCTGTCTCACCCGCTCGCCGTCGACCTGCCGGAAGCGTTTAAAGGACTAAACCATGAATAAGAACCTCTACCGTATTGTGTTCAACAAAGCGCGCGGCATGCTGATGGTGGTGGCGGACATCGCCCGTTCCGGACGCGCCGGCGCCGCACGCTCTTCCGCGCCGGGCAGCCTCCCGCGCCGGCTGCACGGCAAAATCAGCGCCATTAGCTTCGGCCTGTGGCTGGCGATGGGGGTGATTCACCCGACGCAGGCCAATATCGTCGCCGACGCCGGCGCGCCGAAAAACCAGCAGCCGACGGTGATGCCGAGCGCCAACGGCACGCCGCAGGTCAATATTCAGACCCCGTCGGCCGCCGGGGTATCGCGCAACACCTACAGCCAGTTCGACGTCAACCAGCAGGGGGCGATCCTCAATAACTCGCATAAAAACGTGCAGACCCAGCTGGGCGGCATGGTGGCAGGGAACCCCTGGCTGGCGAAAGGCGAAGCGAAGGTCATTCTCAACGAGGTCAACTCGCGCGACCCCAGCCGGCTGAACGGGATGATTGAAGTGGCTGGGAAAAAGGCCCAGGTGGTGATCGCCAACCCGTCCGGCATTACCTGTAACGGCTGCGGCTTTATCAACGCCAACCGCGCCACCCTGACCACCGGCCAGGCGCAGCTTAACAACGGCAACCTCACCGGCTATCAGGTCGAGCGCGGCGAAGTGGCCATCGAAGGCGCCGGGATGGAGAGCTCGGGGGCCGACTACACCGATATTATTGCCCGCTCGGTGAAGGTTAACGCCGGGCTGTGGGCCAAAGACCTGCGGGTCACCACCGGGCGCAACCGGGTGGATGCCGCCCACCAGCGCATCGAAAAAACCGGCGACGATCCGGCAACCCGCCCGCAGCTGGCGGTGGATGTCGCCAGCCTCGGCGGCATGTACGCGGGTAAAATCCGCATGGTCGGCACCGAGAGCGGCGTCGGGGTGCGTAACGCCGGGGCCATCGGCGCCCAGGCCGGAAGCGTGAGCCTGAGCGCCGACGGCCGCATTGAAAACAGCGGCACGCTGCGCGCCAGCGAAGACGCTACCGTCCGCACCGCCGGCGAGTTCAGCAACGGCGGCGCGTTGACCGCCGGCCATAACCTGGACATTCAGGCGGCCAGCCTCACCGGCAGCCGCGACAGCGTGCTGGCCGCCGGAGTGCAAAATGACGGCAGGCTGGCGGAGAGCGGCGACCTGCGGCTACACGCCGACGGCCAGCTGAGCGTCCACGGCCAGACGCTGGCCGGCGGGAACCTGCGCGCCAGCGGCCAGGGCGTGGACGTCAGCGGCAGCCGAACCCAGGGCCAGCGGGTCGAGCTGGACAGCGGCGCGGGCCACCTGCTCGCGCAAAACGCCGGGGTCAACGCCCGGGATCTGACCCTGCGCAGCGGCCAAACGCTCAACAACGACGGCGGCACGCTCAGCGCCGACGCGATAACCCTCTCCGCACAGCATCTTTCGAACCGCAAAGGCAAGCTGGTGCAGACCGGCGGCGGCGCCCTGGCGGTGAATCTGCCGGGCGATATCGATAACCGGGAGGGGGAGATTGCCGCCAACGGCGATATTCAGCTCGCGGCGCACGCCGTCGATAACCGCAGCGGGAAAGTGCTGGCGGCGCAGGGCGGCAGCCTGACGGCGCACGCCAGGACGACGCTGGATAACCGCCAGGGCACCCTCGCCGCGGCGGGCGATACCCGGATCAATGCCGGGGATCTCAACAATAGCGAGGGGCTGATCTCTGCCGCCACCGGCAGCGGCGAGATCCGCAGCATGCAGACGGTCAGCAACGGTAAGGGCCGCATCGAAGCGGCCAAAACGCAGGCCATCAGCGCCGCCGGGCTGGATAACCAGCAGGGGGTTATCGTCGCCGACGGGGCCACGCTGGCGCTCGCCAACGGCACCTTCAACAACCACTCCGGCTCGCTGTACTCGCACGGCGCGCTGGCTATTCACAGCGGCGCGCTCGATAACCAGTTTGGCTACCTCGCCAGCGGCGGCACGCTCACCTTCAAAGGAGGCGATGTTGATAACCGTGCCGGTCAGTTCGCCGCAGAGCAGGCCCTGAACGCCAGCTTCAGCGCCTTCCTGAACCACGAGGGCAGCCTGAAGGCGCTGGGCGCGATGACGCTGAGCGGCGGTACGCTGGACAACGCTCGCGGGATCGTCGGCGCGGGCGGCGCGCTCGACGTTGGCGTCAGCGCCCTCGACAACCGCCAGGGCACCCTGTTCAGCAGCGCGGATGCCCTTCTGCGCGCCGACCGGCTGGACAACCAGGGCGGCCAGCTGGCGGCGCAGCGGGCGCTGAGCGTTAGCGGCGGGCAGTTGGTCAACGATAGCGGCGGCCTGATCCAGAGCGGCGGGAGCCTGACGCTCGCCGCGGACGACATCAGCAACCGCAGCGGCAGCATCATCAGCAGCGCAGCCGCCACCTTGCGCAGCCAGCAGCTGCACAACGGCGGGGGAGAGATCCAGAGCGTCGGCGATCTGCTGATCGATAGCGCCCGCGGCATCGTGGATAACGTTTCCGGGCTGATGCGCAGCGGCGCGACGCTCACGCTCACCGCCGCCCGGCTGATCAACCACAATACTCTCGGCGACAATCAGGGGCTGGAGGCGCAGAACATCGCCCTCGCCAGCGAAGCGCTCGATAACCACAGCGGGATGATTCTGGCCGATAAATCGCTGACGGTGCGCAACGGCGGCGAGCTCGACAACCGCAGCGGCGGGCTGGCGGCCTCCGGGACGGTGGATATCCGTGGCGACGGACTGGCGCTGCTTAACCAGGACGGCACGGTGAAAGCCGGCGAGATGCTGCGCATTGACGCGGACAGTCTCGACGGCGGCGGCCAGCTGCTGTCGCTCGGCGATATGGCGCTGAGCAGCCGCCGGTCGCTGAATAACAGCGGGACGATGGTAGCCAACGGCAGCTTCACGCTCGCCTCCGCAGGGGATATCACCAACGGCGGCAGGCTGCTGGCGGGCAGCAGGCTCGACCTCACCAGCCACAGCCTGAGCAACGGGGCCAGCGGCGAAATTAACGCCGGGCAAAACACCCTTAACGTCAGCGACACGCTGTTCAACGCCGGGCTGATCGACGGCGGCTATACGCGGATTCATGCCGGGACCCTCACCAACAGCGGCAGCGGGCGCATCTACGGCAACGCCATTGGCGTCAATGCCGTCACCTTCAACAACCTGGCAGAAAACGGCACGGCGGCGACCCTTGCCGGGCGCGAGCGCGTCGATCTCGGGGTACAGACCCTGAACAATCGCGATCGCGGGCTGATCTACAGCGGCGGCGATCTGCTGATTGGCGGCGCGCTGGGGGATAACGGCGCCGCGATCGGCCGGGCGGGAACCGTCGATAACCACAGCGCGACGATCGAATCCGCCGGGGATATGACGATCGCCGCCGGGCAGATCAACAACATCAACGATCGCTTCACCACCGGGATCGTCACCGTTGCTCAGGATCGGCTGACCGAATATCAGCACACCGGTTCCCCCAACCGCTGGAACGCCGCGGACGACGGCGTGTTTGTCGACAGGAACTCCGCCGACGGCCTGCGCAATCTGAATACTCCGGACGACACCGGCAGCAATAACGACAGCTTCAACCAGTTCGACTATACCCGCACGGTGGAAGAGACGCGGATCCTCGAATCCGACCCGGCGAAGATCCTCGCCGGCGGCAATATAACGCTCACCGGCGATCGCCTGCTGAACGATAAAAGCCAGGTCATCGCCGGCGGCACCCTGGCGATCGCCGGCCTGCAGGAGGTGAAAAACGACGACATAACCGGCGAGCGGCGAACCACCGACGTCGGTACCGCCACCCACTACTACCGCATTCGCCACAAAGGGGGCGACGAGCAGGGCCGCGACCGTACCGCCTATACGCCGCCGACCGAAATTCAGAGCATCTCCCTGAAGCCGGGGCAGCTCATCAGCGGCGGCAGCGTCGAGGGCACGTCGCTCACCCTCGCGCCGCTGACCCCGCAGGGCACGGCGGCGGCGATCGGCGTGGCGGGCGCCGTCGCCGGTCAGCACGCCGTTTCGCCCGGCGAGCCGGTCACGCCGCCGGCGGGCCAGCAGTTTGAGGTCACGCCCGCGGAAGGGGCGATTCGCATCGTCGGCCCGAACACCACCCTGCCGGATAACAGCCTGTTTACGGTCAACCCCGCCGCCGACGTGCCGTATCTGGTGGAGACCGATCCGCGCTTCACCAACCAGAAGCAGTGGCTCGGCAGCGACTACATGCAGCAGGCGCTGGCCGGCAACGGCGACACGACGCTGAAACGGCTGGGAGACGGCTACTACGAGCAGCGGCTGATCCGCGAGCAGGTGGTCGCCCTGACCGGCCAGCGCTATCTTGACGGCTACACCAGTGACGAAGAGCAGTTTAAGGCCTTGATGGATCAGGGCATTACCTTCGGGAAGCAGTACGCGCTGAAGAGCGGCGTGGCGCTGACCCCCGAGCAGATGGCGCTGCTGACCGGGGATATCGTCTGGCTGGTGAATACCACGGTGAAGATGCCGGACGGCTCGCTGCAGAGCGTGCTGGTGCCGCAGGTCTACGCCAAAGTCAAACCGGGCGACATCGACGGCTCCGGCGCGCTGCTCGCCGGGAATAACGTCAGCATCAAACTCAACGGCGACCTCTTCAACAGCGGCACCCTTAACGGCCGCCGCGTCCTGCAGCTTGATGCCGGCAATATCACCAACCAGTCGGGCACTCTGCTGGGCGACGACGTGCGCCTGAACGCCCGCAACGACATCAATAACATCGGCGGCATCATCCAGGGCGACAGCAGCCTGCAGGCGCTGGCCGGGCGGGATATCAACGCCACCACCACCCTCGCCGACGCGCAGAGCGTCAGCGGCGATAACCGCTTCAGCCGCACCACCATCGACAGCGTCTCCGGCATTTACGTTCAGGGCGATGACGGCAGGCTAACGCTGCACTCCGGCCGCGATATCACCCTCAGCGGCGCGCAGGTGGTCGCCAGCGGCGAACGCGGCGAAGTCCAGCTGGTGGCCGGGCGCGATATCCAGCTCAACGACGTCACCACCGCCTGGCGCGATAATCTGGTGTGGGATGCCGACAACGCCCTCAGCCAGAGCCAGAGCAGCAGCACCGGCAGCGAAGTGACCGGCAAAGGCAACGTCACCCTCAGCGCCGGGCATGACCTCAGCGCCCGCGGCGCCCTCCTCTCCTCCGGCGCGGCGCTGAACCTCGGGGCGGGTAATAACCTCACCCTCGCGGCAGGCGAAAACAGCCAGACGCTGGACGAGCGCCACAAGGTCACCGGCAGCAGCGGCTGGCTGTCCAAAACCACCACCCGCACCGAGGACAGCGTATCGCGGCAGACGGCCCAGGGCAGCGAGCTGAACGGCGACAGCGTCGGCATCACCGCCGGGAACGATCTCACCCTGCGCGGCAGCAACGTGGCCGGCAGCGGCGACGTGGCCCTGCGGGCGGGCAACAATCTACAGATCGACACCCAGGATGAGTACAACAGCGAGCAGCACCTCAAGCAGGAGAAAAAATCGGGGCTGATGAGCTCCGGCGGGATCGGCTTCAGCTACGGCACCCAGAGCGTGAAAACCACCGATACCGGGGCGGATATCACCCGGGCGGGCAGCACCGTCGGCAGCGTGAACGGCGACCTGACCCTGCGCGCGGGCGACAACCTGACGGTCAACGGCTCCGACCTGATCGCCGGCCAGGACATGGCCCTGAGCGGCAAAAACGTCGCCATTACCGCCGCCGAAAACCAGAGCCGGCAGACCCACGTGGTCGAACAGAAAACCTCCGGCCTGACCCTGGCCCTCTCCGGTACGGCGGGCAGCGCCCTCAACAGCGTGGTGCAGGCCACCCAGGACGCCAAATCCGCCGGCAGCAGCCGCCTGCAGGCCCTGCAGGGGGTGAAGGCGGCCCTCTCCGGCGTACAGGCCGGCCAGGCCGCGCGTCTGGATGTGGCGCAGGGCAACGATCCGGCCAACAACAATACCGTTGGCGTCAGCCTCTCTTACGGCAGCCAGTCGTCGAAATCGACCCAGCGCAGCGAGCAGACCACCGCCCAGGGCAGCAGCCTGACGGCGGGGCGCGACCTCAGCATCACCGCCCGCGAAGGCGACCTGAACGCGGTCGGCAGCCAGCTGAAGGCGGGCAACGACGTGGCCCTCTCCGCCAGCCGCGACCTGAACCTGATCTCTGCTGAAAATGCCTCGCTGCTTGAAGGCAAAAACGAAAGCAAAGGCGGCACGGTCGGCGTCGGGATTGGCGTCGGCTCCGGCGGCTGGGGGATCAGCGTCTCCGCCAGCGTCAACAAGGGCAAAGGCAGCGAAAGTGGCAACGGCACCACCCACAGCGAAACCACCGTCGATGCCGGCAATAGCCTCATCCTCAACAGCGGACGCGACACCACCCTCACCGGCGCCCAGGTCAGCGGCGACACGGTTATCGCCGATATCGGCCGCAACCTGACCCTCACCTCCGAGCAGGACAGCGACCGCTACGACTCAAAACAGCAGAACGCCAGCGCCGGGGGCAGCTTCACCTTCGGCTCCATGAGCGGCTCCGCCAGCGTCAACCTCAGCAAGGACAAGATGCACAGCAACTACGATTCCGTGGTGGAGCAGACGGGCATCTTTGCCGGCAAAGGCGGCTATGACATCACCGTTGGCGAGCATACACAGCTGGATGGCGCGGTGATTGGCTCGACGGCGACGGCGGACAAGAACAGGCTGGATACCGGCACGCTGGGCTGGGGCGATATCGACAACCGCGCCGATTTTAAAACCGAACACCAGAGCGTCGGGTTCAGCACCGGCGGCAGCATCGGCAGCCAGTTTGCCGGCAACATGGCCAACGGCCTGCTGACCGGCGGGAACAACGAGGGCCACGACAGCAGCACCACGCACGCGGCGGTGAGCGATGGCGACATCATCGTACGGGATAAGGATAAACAACATCAGAACGTGGCGAACCTCAGCCGCGACGTGGAGCATGCCAACCAGACCCTGTCGCCGATCTTCGATAAGGAGAAGGAGCAGCAGCGCCTGCAGCAGACCCAGCTGATTGGCGAGATTGGCAACCAGGTGGCGGATATCGCGCGCACCGAGGGACAGATTAACGCCATCAACGCAGGTAAGGCCGAGCTGGCGAAGGAAAAGATCAACGAGCCGGAAAAAGGCGCCAGCAAGGAGGCCTGGGAGAAATATAACGCCCAGTTGGCCGCGACCGACGGCTATAAGGCCGCGCAGCAGCAATGGGGCACCGGGAGCAGCGTCCAGCAGGCGATTCAGGCGGCAACCGCCGCCGTGCAGGGCCTGGCGGGCAGCGACCTGAAGTCGGCGCTGGCCGGCGGCGCGGCGCCGTATGTGGCGGAGGTTATTAAGCAATACTCACCGAATGAAACCAGCCGGGTAATGGCTCATGCCGTCATGGCCGGGGTTGCGGCTGAATTACAGGGAAACAGTGCAGCAGCAGGCGCTGCGGGTGCCGCAACGGCGGCTATCGGAACATCAGTGATAGCGAAAGCGCTATATGGTACAGATGATTTCAGCAAACTGAGCGAAACACAAAAACAAACGGTGTCTGCGCTAAGCACGCTGGCAAGCGGTCTGGCGGGCGGGCTCGCCGGGGGAGATACAAGCGGTGCAGTGGCAGGCGGCCAGGCCGGTAAGAACACATCAGAGAACAATGATATGTTCAGTCTGCCATCCGGGCTGAATGACTATGGCGCTGCAGCAGCTTCCTGGAATCAGTATGCAGTAGATAAAAACCTGACGCCGGAGCAGACACAGGCTGGACTGGATAAACTGGCTAAAGGTGACCTGCCTGAAGGTGCTAACATCACAAAAGTGATTGTGGATGGCTATAAGGATGGGGTACTGATTGCGGGAGCCGCGTATTTAGGGCCTGCGGCGTCGGTTGGTAAAGTTGTAGGTGGCGCAGCAATCGCAGAAATTGCTAACGGAACGTATCAGTGGTTCGATATAAACAGCGAGAAGAATCAGAGCTTGCCAGAAAATCAACAAAAGACATGGGATTATAAGGGAAGTATTTCTGCAGGGATTACCGGAGCTCTGGCTCCTGGGCGTGGCATATGGCAGAACGCAGGGATCGCTGCAGGTGGAACTCTATTTACTGACGGGCCTGACAGTGGCGCTTTAACAGGTACAGGAGCTGGTTGGACATTCGGTACCGCAGTTAGTTCGATCGCGCCCTCTGTCCTGGAACCGGCTTTAGGTCCAGGCTCTGGCTTCGTAAGTGATATTATTGGTTCTGTTGGTGGTGAATTTATTGGTAATAAAATAAAAGATAAAATAAATAAAAAGGATGCTAATCATGATGAAAAATAAGAGAATAACTTTAAGTCTTTTGTTTTTAAACGTTATTTACCTTATTGTTTGTTGTTTTGTTTTTTTCTTTATCGCTAGTGTTGCTATCGACTTAATTTTTGATGGTAAGGTGAATTTAACGCGAGAAGTCATCAAAGACATCATCGTTGTAAGTATTATCGCGGGCACCGCGGGAGGTCTGGGTTCATGGCTCTTCGCCAAACTAGATGAACGCAAAGCCCGCAAATCGCCTCCTTCAGATCCTGATTGATCTTCACATAAATCCCGGCGCCTGAGCCGGGATTTTACCTTAAGGGTCAGTCACGGCTTCGCTTCAGGCAATCATAGCGGTGCTTCTCCCGCCGGATTACCGGCAGGTCACCGGTATCGTTAAGCGCACCGGGGAACGTCTTGATCCACAAGTCCATTTTCTTCTTGCTGAAATGAGCCGCGCTTAACCCTTCGGCACAGCCGAACAGCTCTCGGCTGTTCTGGGCGGTGATCACAACGCAATCTGGCATCACTCTGATTTTTATCGGCATACCCGGCGTAAATCCGGCCTGCGAAAGCCAGTCACCCTGGAGCGGGATATAGTCATGCCGCATACGGTCATAAAACTCCGTGCGGCTAAGCGGTTGCGGTGACTCCGGTGTGAATTTATTCTGCAAGTGCTTAACTGATTTTTTACGTAACAGCTCGCAATTTTCGCCACTAGTTTCTGATTCATCAGATTCTATTTTGGCAATAGCACTTTCTGGCTTAAAATTCTGCTCAGCCATATTCAACTCCTGCTTAGTTGTCTGTGGTTAGCGGTAAAAAGGTGGTGGTACACCTTCTTACCGCGCTCTTTAAAAACCTTCCTGTTTATTCCATCCTTCCGTTATGACAAGCGAAGTTTTATCTGGCTTCATTATATCGCAATGAATAAAAACACAGTATATATTGCATAGAGATTGTTGATTATTGCGAAGTGGATTCAGGAAATAATATAACTTCATGTAACGTTGCATTATTAATAAGAGTACGCATTTTTTCTGCCATCAGTAGCGGTATTGATGGTATCTCTCCCCTGCCCTCCGTCAAAAATGGCGGACTGCCGAACACCTCCTCCCATACCCTAGATACGGGGGCGAGTCAGAGTACAGGCAACGAGGTGAACGGTAACACTAAAGGGCAGCTATGAGCGAGGAGCGGACGAAAGTGGTCTCCTCAATGAGGATTTGTCTTTCTATTTTGTAATAATTTTTTGCGTTCACGCGCGTAGTGCCCCATTCAAAACATACTGTTTCTGTCAGCACAGCAAGCAGACGCCTCTAAGGTTTTATGCTACATAATTCCATAGAGTGATAGATTAATGTAGAATCAGACGTTAAATAAACGACACTTATCTGCCCTTTCAGCACTCAGTTCCCAGCAGAAGTGAGGGCTGATAAGTATCACTTCCTTACTTAACACCTGAGCACGCGAAACTATGACTAGCGAATTAGATTCACATTTTTTTGATAAAGCCTCTGATATCGCAAAATCACTCGGCAATGGCAGACGCATGCAGTTGCTTGAATTGCTGTCTCATGGTGAAAAGTCTGTAGAAAGACTGGCGATTAGTCTCGATGTCGGAATCACTTCAGTTTCTGCTCACCTGCAGATCCTGAAAAATGCAGGTGTTGTTCGCGCCCGCAAGGACGGGGTTAGAGTATTCTATTCAATCGCTGATAAAGGGGTTTCACAGCTCCTCGATCACGTAAAGAATATTACAGCAAAGATAGGTTATCCCGAGACGGAGACCGCCCTGCATATGGTTTCAGAGCATTCGATATCCCTTCATCAATTAATCAATAAGTTAGATGCAGGTAATTGTGTATTAGTCGATGTTCGCCCAAAAGATGAGTTCGAAACCTTCCATATTCCAGGAGCGCAATCTGTTCCTGTTGAGGATGTGAGTGACTGGGCACTCAATTTTAATGATAACCATGAAGTGATCATTTACTGCCGAGGCATTTACTGCCTTCTCTCGATTGCGGCAATGCAAACCCTTACCGCCAAGGGGATTACGTGTTCAATCTACCCTCAAGGTATCAGTGAATGGCGACGAGCAGGTTTTCCTGTTGAAGGGGCATTTGCGTAAACTTTTTTCTTAATTAACAATCATATATTTAATTTTCGGGTATTTAGCTCTATGTTTAGCTCATCACCGCATCCATTATTCCATTGTTAAATGGAATAATGGATGTTATGGTTGTTGCCTTGGCTCGCCCCAGAGCACTCTGGGTGTACGAATTGTATTGCTACTTAAATTTGGACTTTCTGAATGGTATTTGAAGCGATTTTACTCATGGTGGGAGCCGGTATTGTTGCGACAATTGTCGGCGATCTGGTATCAAAACTTGTTTTCGGTAAAAGCCACTGGAACTTGGTTGGCCGGTGGGTTGCTGGTATTCCCCATGGAAAACTTATAAATACTGAAATAAGCGGGAGTCCCTCAGTGCCTTTCGAAGCGGCGCTTGGTTGGGGATTCCATTATTTGACCGGCATTGTTTATGGGGTCATGTACATCGGTATTTGCCTTCTAATTAAAACTCCACCGAGTTTCGTAAGCGCTGTTGCCTTCGGTGTGCTGACCGCTGTAGCCCCGTTCTTTATTCTCATGCCGGGAATGGGGATGGGTGTTCTCGCACGTAAAACACCCACACCCTTAAAAAACTGTCTGTCCTCACTTTTCGTGCACACCATTTTTGGGGTAGGCCTATGGCTTGGCTCTCAATTTTTCACCATACCGCACTGACGTTTACCTGGTGAAGCTGTAATACAAAGCAACTTCCCGCTATTTTTTGCCGTAAATATCCCTAATGGGATGGCATTCAATGTAATTAAATAATTGGGAGTCATTATGCCTGTTGGCCTTTATGCCCTTGCTGTTGCAGCCTTTGCGATGGGAATGGCGGAATTTATCGTGGTAGGGATCCTGCCAGCTATTGCCTATGATATTCATATTGATGTCCCCAGTGCCGGGCTGCTTGTAACTCTCTATGCAGTGGGTGTTGCTATATCAGCTCCGGTATTAACTGCGGTAACCAGTCAGGCAAACCGGCGTTTGCTCGCATCCGGGCTAATGTGTCTTTTTATACTTTCCAATATCATTGCATGGCTCGCACCCAGCTTCTCAGTACTTCTGATTTCACGGGTTCTTGCCGGGGTTTCTCATGGCGTATTTTTCTCCATTGCTTCTGTCATCGCCTCTGGTCTTGTGGCAAAAGAAAAAGCGGGTCGAGCAATTTCTATTATGTTTACAGGTCTGACTGTCGCACTGGTTACTGGCGGACCTGTAGGAACAATGATAAGTGAAGCATTCGGATGGCGAGCTGCTTTTCTTGGAATTGCGGTGACAGGAGCAATTGCGATGGCTGCTATGCTTATCTGGCTGCCCAAAAATCTTAAAACGTCGGGGGCTTCCTCACTCCTCTCCCAGTTTGAAGTGTTAATAAAACCCAGGCTTCTTCTGGTATTTGCAATCACCACGATTGGACATTGTGGATCGTTTGTGGCTTTCACTTTTCTATCTGAAATACTTCAGGGCCAAACGGGCTATTCACTTACCTCTGTGGGCATCATTTTTGTCTGTTACGGTGCAGGGGTTATGATTGGCAATAATTACTTTGCACGGCTTGCAGACCGTCGTGGCGCAATTACCGCACTTCTGTGGGTTTACGTAATGTTAAGTCTGGCTCTGCTAACTCTTGGGCTGACTGCTTCGAGTAAAGTTGCGGTTATCCCTGTGATTATTGCATGGGGGGCTTTTGCCTTTGGTAACGTTCCTGTTTTGCAACTGTATGTCATGCAGCAGGCGAAAAAGATCCTTCCTCATGCTACAGAAGCTGCATCCAGCATGAACATTTCGGCTTTTAATATTGGCATAGCTGCAGGGGCATGGTTGGGCGGCATAGTCGTCGCGAAATCAGGGATTGGGAGTGTCGGCGAGGTGGCCGGGATAATCGTGTCGATAAACGTTATTCTTGTACTGATAAGCGGTTATCTGGACAGACGGAATTACGCAAACTCTTCCGTTCCATGTGACAGCTGTCAGGAACCCTCTTAGGCCGTTTTCGGAGAGTATCCACAATATATGGATACTCTCATTTCTCTTTATTCTGAATAATTTGTCCGCTCTTGGCACGGAGCGGACTGTCAGATTAGGCCTCAATCAGTTCATATGCAGTATCGGATCACCAAGAAACTACTTCTCCTCCGACAACATATCTACCCGTTCCTGTTACGCCAACCATTACCTAACACACTAATAAATAATAAAATACTTCATAATTAAAGGACTATTTTTCGCTAAACTACGAGTGTGGCAGATCTGCGGATCATGGCGAGCGGTAGCCTTGCCTGCTCATCACCGGAGATAGAGCACCATCTCAGCATCACCGCCCGCGAAGGCGATCTGAACGCGGTCGGCAGCCAGCTGAAGGCGGGCAACGACGTGGCCCTCTCCGCCAGCCGCGACCTGAACCTGATCTCTGCTGAAAATGCCTCGCTGCTTGAAGGCAAAAACGAAAGCAAAGGCGGCACGGTCGGCGTCGGGATTGGCGTCGGCTCCGGCGGCTGGGGGATCAGCGTCTCCGCCAGCGTCAACAAGGGCAAAGGCAGCGAAAGTGGCAACGGCACCACCCACAGCGAAACCACCGTCGATGCCGGCAACAGCCTCATCCTCAACAGCGGACGCGACACCACCCTTACCGGCGCCCAGGTCAGCGGCGACACGGTTATCGCCGATATCGGACGCAACCTGACCCTCACCTCTGAGCAGGACAGCGACCGCTACGACTCAAAACAGCAGAACGCCAGCGCCGGGGGCAGCTTCACCTTCGGCTCCATGAGCGGCTCCGCCAGCGTCAACCTCAGCAAGGACAAGATGCACAGCAACTACGATTCCGTGGTGGAGCAGACGGGCATCTTTGCCGGCAAAGGCGGCTATGACATCACCGTCGGCGAGCATACCCGGCTGGATGGCGCGGTGATTGGCTCGACGGCGACGGCGGACAAAAACCGCCTCGACACCGGCACGCTGGGCTGGGGCGATATCGACAACCGCGCCGATTTTAAAACCGAACACCAGAGCGTCGGGTTCAGCACCGGCGGCAGCATCGGCAGCCAGTTCGCCGGAAACATGGCCAACGGCCTGCTGACCGGCGGGAACAACGAAGGCCACGACAGCAGCACCACCCACGCGGCGGTCTCCGACGGTACGCTCATTGTCTGCGACCAGGGTCAGCAGACCCAGAACGTGGCGAACCTCAGCCGCGACGTGGAGCATGCCAACCAGACCCTGTCGCCGATATTTGATAAGGAGAAGGAGCAGCAGCGCCTGCAGCAGACCCGGCTGATCGGCGAGATTGGCAACCAGGTGGCGGATATTGCGCGCACCGAGGGACAGATTAGCGCCATCAACGCAGGTAAGGCCGAGCTGGCGAAGGAAAAGATCAACGAGTCGGAAAAAGGCGCCAGCAAGGAGGCCAGGGAGAAATATAACGCTCAGTTGGCCGCCACCGAAGGCTATAAGGCCGCGCAGCAGCAATGGGGCACCGGGAGCAGCGTCCAGCAGGCGATTCAGGCGGCTACTGCCGCCGTGCAGGGCTTGGCTGGAGGGGACCTGAAGGCCGCTCTGGCCGGCGGCGCGGCGCCGTATGTGGCGGAGGTTATCGGCCACTACAGCAATCTGGACGATGCGGGCAAGGTCGCCGCGCACGCGGTGGTCAACGCCGCCCTTGCCGCCGCGCAAAACCAGAGCGCCCTCGCCGGTGCCGCCGGCGCTGCAACCGGTGAACTGATCGGCATCATCGCCACGCAGATGTACGGTAAAACGGTCAGCGAGCTGGACGAAACGCAGAGGCAGACCGTCTCGACCCTGGCAACGCTGGCGGCGGGACTGGCGGGTGGGCTGGCAGGTGACAGCAGCGCCTCTGCGGTTTCCGGCGCGCAGGCCGGGAAGACGACGGTGGAGAATAATTATTTAAGCAGCACTCAGGCATTGGCCTTTGATAAGGAGCTTGCAGATTGCCGGAAATCAGGAGGCGATTGCCAGGCCGTTATTGATAAGTGGAAGCAAGTTAGCGATAAGCAAAGTGCTGAAACCGATCAGAAGCTGAAGGATAACCCGCTGGAAGCCGTAGTTGTTGATAAAGAAGTGGCTCAGGGCGGTATTGATATGGCCGATCGCCCTGACTGGTTGAATGGCATTGGTGCCGATGTAATGAGCAGTGATGAGGCCAAAGCCTACGTTCAGCAGTGGAACGGCCGGGATCTGACGAAAATAGATCAAAATAGTCCTGAATGGATGAAGTATGCCGCGTTCGTATCTGATCCAGAAAATCAGGCTGCATTAGTATCACTGGGAATGTTAGGTAAAGATCTTGTACTGATAGCAAAAAATAGTTTTACAACTAAGTCATTATTTAATGAAATGACAACCCAAGGTATTAAGTTTACACCTGAAAATGTTGTGAGTGCTGCAAAAGACAGTAGCGGCAAGATTATTTTTCTTGAGAAAGGTAGCTCTAAAGCAGGGCTGCAACATATTGTGGAAAGCCATGGTAGCCAATTTGCGCAAATAGGTGTATCAGAGGCGCGTATTCCTGATATAGTAATGAAAGCCGTCACTGATGGGAAAATAGTTGGTTATCAAGGTAATGGCACTGGCCGTCCAATTTATGAGACCATGATAAACGGTAAAAAATATAATATTGCTGTCACCGTAGGAAATAATGGGTATATCGTGGGAGCCAATTTACGAGGTTCGGTAAAATGAAAAAAATAAAATTAATGGCTGATTATCAGTGTCATCCATTGTGGGGGGTAACTCCTGAAGAACTTGGTGATATATCACCTGAAAAATTGCCAATATCTTCAGGATTAAAAAGTAGTCTTGAAGAGTGGGCTAAGCGATATGATGCCATTCTCAATATCGATGATCCTGCATCATCGGGTTTTAAAAATAAGGAAGAAGAAAAATTGTTTATTGACGATGGCTATAAATTAGCCCAACGTCTTCGTGAAGAACTAGGGAATGAATACGAAATCATTTATCAGTTTTGAATGATAAAATCCCGGCTACTGAGCCGGGATTTTACTTTAAGGATCAGTCACAGCTTTGCTTAAGACAATCATAACGGGGTTTCTCCCGCCGAATTCCCGGAATATCTGGAGTAGTTGCACCACCTTTATTTGGCCTGTTTTAGATCATGGCTCCGCTCCTGCTGGTGATATTATTGGTGCCATAAGTGGTGGATTTATCAGCAATGCAGTTAAGGATGAAATAAATGAAAAGAAAAAATAAAGCTACTGTAGGCTTACTGTTCCTGAGCATTGCATATATGGTTTTCTGTTGTGCAATATTTTTCTCCCTGGCTCTAATAATTGTGAAATTTGCTATTAGCCATGAAGTGAATATTAAAAAATCAGATATTAAACATGTTCTAGTTGCCAGTTTTATTGCAGGAACAGCGGCAGCATTAAGATCATGGTTCTTCGCCAAACTAGATGAACGCAAAGCCCGTAAATCACCACCTTCAGATCCTGAGTGATCTTCACATAAATCCCGGCCGCCTGATCCGGGATTTTGCTTTGAGGGTTAATCACGGCTTCGCTTCAGGCAATCATAGCGGGGCTTCTCCCGCCGGATGACCGGTAGATCACCAGTATCATTAAGCGCACCAGGGAACGTCTTGATCCACAAGTCCATTTTCTTCTTGCTGAAATGAGCCGCGCTTAACCCTTCGGCACAACCGAACAGCTCCCGGCTGTTCTGGGCGGTGATCACAATGCAATCTGCCATCACTCTGATTTTTATCGGCATACCCGGCGTAAATCCAGCCTGCGAAAGCCAGTCACCCTGGTGTAAGTCCCCCTGCAAAAAGAACCATTCACTTTTAGAGATCTTCCGGCATACTGATTATGTCCCCGGAGGAGATCGCCATGCGCAAAGCACGATTCACCGAACACCAGATCATCGCCGTTCTGAAATCCGTCGAAGCCGGACGCACCGTTAAGGATGTCTGCCGCGAGGCCGGGATCTCTGAGGCATCGTACTACAACTGGAAAGCGAAGTTCGGCGGCATGGAAGCCTCTGATATCAAAAAGATGAAGGACCTTGAGGATGAAAACCGCCGGCTTAAACAGATGTTTGCGGACCTGAGTCTCGAGTGCCGCGCCCTGAAAGACGTTATTGAAAAAAGCTTTAAAACCAGCGATAAAGCGTGAGCTGGTCAGCTATCTGACCGCGCAGTTTGCCATGAGCTTACGTCAGGCATGCAGGACATTGTCGCTGAGCAGGACGGTATTTCGTTATCAGCCGGATACGCGACGTGATGAGCCGGTCATTATGGCACTGACCGTGGCGGCTGAACGCTATTCGCGATACGGATTTAAAAAGCTTTTTCAGGTGCTGCGCAGGCAGGGCAATACCTGGAACCATAAAAGAGTTCACCGTATTTACTGCCTGCTGAAACTGAATTTTCGCCGTAAGGGAAAACAGCGCCTGCCGGTACGTAATCCGGCTCCGCTGGCGACGCCAGAGGCGATGAACCAGAGCTGGTCCATCGATTTTATGCACGATGCACTGGTGTGCGGCAAACGCTTCCGGACCTTCAACGTGGTGGATGATTTTAACCGCGAAGCACTGGCGATCGAAATTGACCTGAATATCCCCGCGCAGCGGGTCGTGAGAGTGCTGGAGAGGATCGTGGCGAACCGCAGATATCCGCTGAAAATGCGGATGGATAACGGTCCGGAGCTGATCTCGCTGACGCTGGCACAATGGGCAGAAGAGCATGGTGTGATGCTGGAATTTATCAGGCCCGGCAAGCCCACGCAGAATGCCTTTATCGAACGGTTCAACCGGACGTACCGGACAGAAATACTGGATTTTTATCTGTTCAGGACGCTGAATGAAGCACGGGAAATCACAGAACGCTGGCTGGCTGAATATAACAGCGAGCGCCCTCGTGAATCCCTGAATAACCTGACGCCGGAGGAGTACCGGCTGATGGCTGAAAAAACGGAAATCTCAAAAAGTGTGTGGAACTAAAACGGGTATGCTTACAAATTCGCCGTGTCATTGTTACTCCCCGATTGTTTGTCAAAACAGCGACAGACTCTATTTATAGTCCATTAATATATCGTGATATTGGCTGCGCCCGCTTGTGGTAAACAGGTGGCGGTCCACTCCCCCTTTCCTCCAGCGGTATATCTGCTACAAACAGTCATGATATAAACCACTGCCGGCGTTGATGTCCAGAATGATGACGATAAACTGACGCCACCGTCCGGTCGCAGAACGCCGACGCACCTGATTAGGTCGCCCCTTCCCACTAAGCATTATTCGTCTTTTCAAGATAATACCGCGAAAACTCTCTCATCGAAATCAGCACCGGCAGTAGAGCCATCCCCGCAGCGGTCACGCCATATTCTACGCGCGGGGGCTGTTCGCCAAAATCGGTCCTGAAGATGAGCCCGTCGCTTTCCAGCTTACGCAGATGCTGGGTTAGCACCTTATGGGATATTTCAGGCATGCTTTTTAAGAACTGCGAGTGCCGCATTCCGGGCTCGGCGCAGAGCCTGAAGAAGATCGGCAGCGTCCATTTTGCGGAAATTAATTTAACGACCTGAGTCACGTGGGCAACCGAGCCCTCTGGCCCCAGGCAGCGTTCTCTTTCTTCATACTCTACAGGCACTTTTAGGTGCCTAATTGATTCATTCATCGGTTTGTCTTCCAATGGGCTGCAATAGGGTTACAGGAGAAAAGCTATGGACCTGAAGCTTAAAGGTAAAACCGCGCTGGTAACGGGCAGCAGCAAAGGTATTGGTGAGGCTATCGCCAGAGCGCTTGTCGGTGAAGGGGCTACCGTCATTATACACGGCCGCGATCGGTCAAAAGCGGAAAGCGTCGCAAACGATATTAAAAATCAGGGCGGGCAGGCCTACTTTGTCAGCGGTGACTTGACGAGTGACGACGATGTCAGGCTTCTTTTCGATCGGGTAAATTCCTTCCCGAAGACGGTAGATATTCTGGTCAATAACGCCGGTGGTTCCGGACCCGCTGAAGAGTGGACGTCAACCCGTCCGCAAACATGGGCTGAGGGATATGATAAAAACGTCCTCTCCGCCCTGCGGGTCATCAACCATTTTCTTCCGGGGATGCGCGCCAGGGCGTGGGGAAGAGTCATTAATATTTCGAGCATGGCGGCGCTGATGCCGCCGGACAAGCGGCCAGATTATGCTGCGGCGAAGGCCGGGATGCTTGCCATGACCTCATCCCTGTCAAAGGCGGTTGCGCAAGAAGGTATCACGGTGAATACCGTTTCACCCGGCACCATTCATAGCCCCAGCCTGGACAAAGCCTTCCGGCAAACGGCTAAACATATCGGCCTGTCTGACGATGCGCGGTGGGAAGAAGTTGAACGCTCGGTGCTTCCCATGTTCGCCCAGGTTCCAATGGGCCGCGTGGGAACGCTTGAGGAAATAGCCGATGCCGTCACATTTCTTGCCAGCCCCCGGGCAAGCTACATTACCGGAACGAATTTAAGACTTGATGGCGGCATGTGGCCCGGACTCTAAAGGTGCAGCGGGTCACAACCCCGCTCAGCTGTTCAACGACATCGGCTTACTCCCCCCAGGAGGTAAACCAAATAACCGACGCACCCAATTAAGAAACGCGCCGTAGGGCCGTCCCAGGCAAAGCATCATCAGCGCGGCGCCGAGAGTGCCTCGAATCAGCCCGCTTCCCGAGGCGCCGCTAAAAGCAATAATCAGCGCATAGATCGGCACCTGGAAACTGACCAGAGCCGCGCTATCCCAGAGCAGCTGAGACACCCGGCCGGGGCCGGCACGCCGCATCAGCCAATCCCGCCAGATGCCGTAAGGCCTTGCGACCGGAATCATCAGCGCCGCCCCCAGCAGGCGGGCGTGGAGAACCTGTTCCCAGGTCATACCGGCTATCACGCGTTCGTTAATAATGCCGGTTGTCGTGAAGAAGAGGATCAGCGCAGCGGTATCTGCAATAAATGCGGTCCGACGCATCGACCGTTCCGGGGGTTGAGGCAAATTACATTTCCTGTCGTGGTGGAGTGATTAAACGCCTTCTCATCCACAGAGAAGCCTAAAACTATAGCATATGGGCATTCTGCGGGACCGCGGCCGCCCTGAGCCCCCACCGTAACCGAAACCATTTACCTGCCGCTCCCCCCTCTCGGATTACCGGCCTGTTAATACTTAGACGCGCCTGCTGAAACCCATTTAAGATAATTAATCGCATGCTCAGCGCACGCCTCGCCACTGTCCGAACGGCCAGGATGTCGCACTCTGCAATGTGCAAAAAAAGATAAGAAGCGCCCGTTACGGGCGCCTCACCAGGCCGGTACAAAGATGCTGGCCGGAATATTGGCTTTGAATGGGATAAGACTATGGGTTCACAGGTATCCGCAGCGGAAGATTCTCTCCTGCGGCACGGGTCGTTCGTCACCTTTTGGCTGGCGCGCACCTGTTCATCGTTTGGTTTTCAGATGTTCTCGGTTGCCGTTAGCTGGCAAATTTACGCCATTACCCACAGCGCGATGGCGCTGGGGATGATCGGCCTGATGCAGTTTCTCCCCTCGGTGCTGCTGGCCCTGCCCGCCGGACACCTCGCGGATCAGTTCGATCGCCGGCGCATCGTGCTGCTAGGCCAGTTCATCGAATGGGCGGCGCTACTCGGACTGGTGGCGCTGACGCTGCTGCACTGGGCGGATAAAATTGAGATTTGGGGGCTGGTCTTCTTAATCTCGGTGGCAAAAGCGCTGGAGTGGCCGGCGATCACCTCGATGCTGCCAGCGCTGGTGCCGCCGCCGATCCTCGCCCGCGCGATGGCGGCCAGCTCCGTCGGGGGACAGGCGGCGGTGATTATCGGCCCAACCCTTGGCGGCCTGCTGTACGTCGCCGGTCCGGAAGTGGTCTACGGCGTCTCCGCCCTGTTCTATCTGTTCTCGATTGTGCTGGTGAGCCGGCTGCGCTACGAGCGGCCGCCGCAAACCCGCCTGCCGATGAACCTCAAGAACCTGTTTGCCGGCGTCCATTTTATCCGCGAGAGAAAAGACGTCCTGGGCGTGATCTCGCTCGATCTGTTTGCCGTGCTCCTCGGCGGGGCGACGGCGCTGCTGCCGATCTTCGCCCAGGATATTCTGCACACCGGCCCTTGGGGGCTGGGGATGCTGCGCGGTGCGCCATCGATCGGCGCGCTGCTGGTGGGCATCTGGCTTAGCCGCAACAAGCTGGAGAAGAACGTAGGTATGATCATGTTCGCCTCGGTGGCCGGCTTTGGCCTGGCAACGCTGCTGTTTGCGCTCTCGACGAAGCTGTGGCTCTCCCTGCTGGCGCTGGCCGCGCTCGGCGGGTTCGATATGGTGAGCATGGTCATTCGCGGCGCGCTGGTGCAGCTGGATACGCCGGATGATATGCGCGGCCGCGTGAACGCGGTAAACGCCATCTTCATCAATACCTCGAACCAGCTTGGCGAGTTTGAGTCAGGCCTGCTGGCAGCGTGGATGGGCGCCGTACCGGCCGCGGCGCTCGGCGGGATCGGCACGCTGGTGGTGGTGGCGATATGGATGACCATTTTCCCGCATCTGCGCAAACGGCAGAAGCTGGAAAATGAAGGCACCCGCTGATAGCAAAGATGAGAGGTACCTTATGCGCACAGCCGCAAACAGGCTGCAGAAATAATATTGACGCGCGCGGCTGCGGTAAAAATTCTGGCTAAGCTCTTTCTCAACGAAATAAGCGCCAGAAAAGAGATCCCGGATGCGGCAAGCGCGTCTGCGTTTCTCGCCTAACATTTAGCGCCGGCAAAAGCCGGCGCATTTATATCAGGCGCGGATATCATCGTATTCGCGGGTATTATCAAACTCGTGTTTAGCAAACGGGCATAGCGGGATAATTTTACGCTGCTCGCCGCGCATTTTTTCCACCACTTTCGCCACCAGCTTTTTACCGACGCCCTGCCCTTTCAGGCTCTCGTCGACGTCGGTATGTTCAATAATGCTGAGATGCTCCCCGGTGGGGACAAAGACAATTTCGGCGACCTGATTACCCTCGGCGTCGTTAACGTAAAACTTGTTGTGGCCTTCCAGTATTTCCATCACGTCCTCGCTTATTTTTGGCGATACTTCAGGGCGCCGCTCGGGCAGGTATCGATGACGCGCACGACCGTGGCGGTATCCACCTCGTCCGGCACGATCCACGGCTTACGTTTCAGATTGAAGAGCTTCGCGCTACCGCGTACGCAATTCCCCGAGTGCTGGCAGATTTCCGTATTGAAGTAGACATCGATTTTCTCTCCCCTGTAGGCGCGAAATCCCGCGTCCAGTAGTTCCTTATCCATGACATTGCCCCATTGTTTTTATTGTTCAGACCCTAAGCATAGCCCTGGCTGGAGGCGCTGACTACGGGCAGCAGCAGAAACCCTTCCCCCTATTTTATCGGCCGCTATCGCGGTTAATGCAAAATAAATGCGTTTATATTCATTCGCTATGCAAAGGCTACGCTCAAGCGGCGCCAGGAATATAGGTTTTTAGTCTGCCGTGCGGCTTTTAATTAGCCTTCAGGCCGATTAAACTCATTCCACAATGATATGAGCGCGCAGGTATCCTCCCTTGAATCGTATAGCGAAGCTGGCTCCGCCGGCACTATTATTAACCGCGCCTTTAATTTCCGGCTGCTCTTTATCACCGGCGATCCCGGTATTAGGCGCCGCATTTCCCGGCTGGTTCTTCTGTTTATTGGGCAGCGTATTTTTACTCATCCCCTGCCATATCCTGATCGTTCGCCGGGGCTGGCAGCCGCGATTTTCGCCGCTGGTCTTCAGCTACCTGGCGCTGATGTTCCTGTTCGCCACGATCCTGTGGTTTCTCTTCTTTGTTAACTAAGCCGCTATGACAAACTCCAGCCCAAGCGTATTCCGGAAAAAGTGGCCCCTGCTGGCCCTCGTCCTCGCCGCGATCGTGGCACTTATTGTGGTTATCTGGCAGCTCCAGACCTCGCCGGCCACCAATGACGCCTACGTCTATACCGACACCATTGACGTGGTGCCGGAGGTGAGTGGGCGGATCGTCGAGATGCCGATCCGCGACAACCAGCGGGTGAAGAAAGGCGATCTGCTGTTCCGCATCGATCCGCGCCCCTACCAGACGATGCTCGACGACGCCAAAGCCCGGCTGACGACGCTGGATGCGCAAATCATGCTGACCCAGCGCACGGTTAAGGCCCAGGAGTACAACGCCCAGTCGGTGGCCGCCGCCGTCGAGCGCGCCAGGGCGCTGGTTAAGCAGACCACCTCTTCCCGCACCCGCCTCGAACCGCTGGTGCCGCAGGGCTTCGCCTCGCAGGAAGATCTCGACCAGGCGCGAACCGCGGAAAAGGCCGCCCGCGCCGAGCTGCAGGCGACGCTGCTGCAGGCGAAGCAGGCCTCCGCCGCCGTCTCCGGCGTAGACGCGATGGTTGCCCAGCGGGCGGGGATCCTGGCGCAGATTGCGCTGGCGGAGCTGCATCTTGAATTTACCGAAGTCCACGCCCCCTTCAACGGCGTGGTGGTGGCGCTGAAAACCACCGTCGGCCAGTACGCCTCGGCGCTCAAGCCGGTGTTTACCCTCATGGATGACGACCGCTGGTACGTGATCGCCAACTTCCGCGAAACCGATCTTAAAAACGTCCGTCCGGGCGTTCCGGCCCGGGTTACCGTGATGACCAACCACGACAGAACCTTCTCCGGGGTGGTGGATTCCGTGGGCTCAGGGGTGCTGCCCGAAGGCGGGAGCGTGATTGAAGGCCTGCCGATCATCCAGAAGAGCATCAACTGGGTCCACGTATCCCAGCGCTTCCCGGTGAAGATCGCCGTCAAAGATCCCGACCCTGAACTGTTTCGCATGGGCGCCTCCGCCAGCGCCGTGCTTCAGCCGCAGTAAGGGGACGGCATGCAGAACTTCTGGTCGTTCCTGAACCGGGAACTCCGCGATGTGCCGGGCCGGGCCAACTATACCCTGCGCCTGACGCTGAGCTGCGCGGTGCTGATCGTCCTGTTTATGACCCTGCAGATCCCCTTCCTGGCCGTCGCGCTGATCGTGGTGTTTTACGTCAGCCAGCCGAACGTGCTGATGATCAAGCTGGTGAGCGTGGTGTTTTTTATCACCGTCAGCGTGGCGCTGGGCTGCGTGCTGCTGATCATCAAATGGACCTATGATTATCCGCTGATCCGCCTGGTGGCCTCGGTGCTGCTCTTTTTCGGCGCGATCTACCTGATGCGGGTGCTGGGCAAGCTGGGGCTGGCCTTCTTCGTGGTGGCGCTGGTGGTGATCTACGCGCAAACCTTCCCGTCGATGACCAGCCAGAGCGAGATTCTGGTGCGCCTGCTGCTGTGGCTGTGGGTGGTCATTAACACCGCCATCGTGGTCACCCTGCTGGTGAACGCCTGTTTTCAGCAGGCGTTTCCCGGCTACCAGCTCAAGGCGCGGATCGTCGTCCTGCTGCGCCAGGTTGCGCAGCTGCTGGTGCAGCCGGAGCCGCTGAAAAAGCAGCCGACGTTTAAAGAGACCGCCGAAAACTTTGCCCAGCTAAACGCCCTCTATAAGCAGGCTACCCGCTCCAGCCCGGAGATGGCCGCCGACCCGCAGGGGTGGCAATCGCTGATGGCCGCCGCGCTGCACTGCTATCACCTTGCCGCGCTGCTTCAGCCGGGGGATGACCATCCCGCAGAGCGCCAGCAGCTCTCCGCTGTGCTCTCGGCATTGGCGGAGAACCTGCGCGCCGACGCCCTGCCCGCGCGGCCGGAGATCGTCGCCCGGGATAGCGCCAACGGCGTGATCCTCCAGGAGATGGCCGCCACCCTGGACAAGCTGGCCCGCGGCGAAGCGGTTGCGCTACCGGCCGGGGAAGAGGAAAAGGCCCCGCTGCTGCTGCCCGATGCCTGGACCAATCCGGCCTACCTGCACTTCGCCCTCAAAACGCTGCTGGCAACCCTGCTGTGCTACGTTTTCTATACCGCCGCCGACTGGCAGGGTATCCACACCATTATGCTGAGCTGCGTGATTGTCGCCCAGCCGGGGCTGGGGGCGACCCTGCAGAAGACCTGGCTGCGCATCGGCGGCGCCCTGCTCGCCACCCTGCTGGCGCTGCTGATGATCGTCTACGTTCAGCCGCACACCGAATCCATCGTCGGGCTGCTGGCGATGACCCTCCCGGTGATGGCGCTGTCGGCGTGGATTGCCGCCGGCTCGGAGCGCATCGCCTACGCCGGGATCCAGATAGGCTTTACCTTTTCGCTGGCGTTTCTCAGCTGGTTCGGGCCGCTGACCAATCTCACCGAGCTGCGCGATCGGGTTATCGGCATCCTGCTCGGGGTGCTGGTCTCGTCGATCGTCCACCTCTACCTGTGGCCGGATAGCGAAGCCCTGCTGCTGAAATCGCGCCTCGCACGGCTCTACCGGCAGATTGCCGGCTACCTGCGCGCCGGGGATGATGAGGTCAGGCTGGTGCCGCTGTTCCACTCCCTTAACGGCGCCGAAACGCTGATGCATCGGGTGGCGGCCGAGCCGCTCAACGCCTGGGCCCATCCGCATCCGGAGGCCAAAACCTGGCCGGTCAAAGCGACCTGGCTCCGGGCCCAGGAGATCGTGCGCTTAAGCGAAGGCTACCGGCTGTACGCCGCGCCGGGGGATGATTTTCTCCCGCGCAGCGCCGCGCAGCTCCAGGCCTACGCCGAGGATATCGAGCGCCAGCAGGCCGCGCCGGCGCTGCCCCACGGAGTGCATCCGGATCCGCACAACCCCTTTGGTCCGCCGCTGGCGACGCTACTGACGACGTTACCTACGTGGTCGTCCGCACCTTCAGATCTTCCGCGACAGGCAGATAAGTCATGAGAAAAATAGACACCGCAGCACGCTATCTGCGCTACTCCCCCCTCGCCTTCGTCCTGCTCGCCGGGTGCGCGCTGATTCAGGACGATCCTTCTCAGGTCAGGATAGCCAACCCGCAGCAGGCAGAGCTCGCGCAGGTGATTCATCTGGCGAACAGCGGCTGGCCGACGGCCAGATGGTGGGAAGGCTATGACGATGCCCAGCTCAACATGCTGGTGAACCGCGCCCTGCAGAACTCCCCGACCATGCAGGCCGCCCGGCTGCGCATTTCGCAATCGCAGTCAACGGTAGAGCTGGCACAGTCGGCAATGGGCGTGCAGGCCACCGCGGTGGCGGCGCAAAATCGCCTGCGGGTGACCAACAAGCAGTTCACCTGGCCCTACTCCTACTCTCTGCCGGTCGATAAAAACGGCCCCTGGTACACCCTGAATACGGTAGGCGTCGGCGCTACGCTGAATATCGATCTCTGGGGCGCCGACCGCGCCCACGTCGCGGCGGCCATCGGCGAGAAAAACGCGCGCCAGGCGGAAACCGCCGGTATCGAGCTGGATCTCGCCAGCAGCGTGGCGCAGCTGTACTTCGCAATGCAGGCTACCTTCCAGAAAATTGCGCTGCTCAACCAGCTGGAAGAGATTGCCCGCCTGTCGGTACAGGCGCACGAGCACCGCACCCGCCGGGGCGTGGAGGATAGCGTCGATATCGCCAACGCCCAGGCCGAGCTGCTGGCGGCGCAGCAGCAGACGATTACCGCCAAAGGTACCCTGACCCAGTATCGCGAAACCCTGCGCGCGCTGATCGGCGCCGACGCCCGCAGCATGCCGGAGATCCACCCGGTGCCGCTGCCGACGCTGCAGGAGACGCTTCCCGATTCGCTCTCCTTCGAGCTGCTGGCCCGCCGCCCGGACCTGCAGGCGCTGCGCGGCTACGTCACCGCCTCGTTAAGCCAGGTCGATGCGGCGAAGGCGGCGTTCTACCCGCACTTCGATATCAAGGCCTTCTGGGGATATAACGCGCTGAGCGTCGGGGATCTGTTTAAATCATCGTTCCAGCAGATTAACCTGTTGCCCGGCCTCTACCTGCCGATCTTCGACGGCGGCCGCCTGAACGCCAACCTGCGTTCGGTGCGCACCGCCAGCAATATCCTGATCAAGCAGTACAACCAGGCCGTCCTCGACGCCGTTCGCGACGTGGCGATAAGCTCCAGCCAGCTCAACGATCTCAACCAGCAGGTGGCGCTCCAGCAGCTGAAGGTAACCGCCGCCATGGCCACCACCCACAGCGCCAGCGCGCACTATCAGCGCGGGCTGCTCAGCTATTACGCCGCCCAGGAGGCGCGTCGACCGGCCATCGCCCAGCGGCTGATGCTGTTGGATATCCAGGCCCAGCGCCTGAGCACCGACGTTACGCTGATCAAGGCGCTGGGTGGCGACTATCGCAGCCCGCTGGCGGAAGTTAGCGAGAAGTAATACGAGCAGCAATAAAGGCGGGGCGGCGAACGCGGCCCCGCAGAAATGACGGCGCGCCTAGCTTAGCAGCCGCCACTCGCGCGCCTGGTTGAGCGCCTGGATGCGGCCGCTGACCTGCAGCTTTTCGTACAGCTGCTTGAGGTGCCACTTGACGGTCTCCGCCGAAATCCCCAGCTCCCGCGCCATCCCCTTATTCGAGTAGCCTTCGGCAATCAGTCGCAGAGTTTGCCGTTCCCGCTCGGTTAGGCGTACGTCTGGCGGCGCGGCGCGTCCGGCGCTGAACGGGATCCCAGCGGCGGCGAAGTGCGCCAGTAGCTGCGTCAGGTCGGCGCTGAACTCCGCCCCTGCCGCGCCGCGTTTAGCGATCAGCTGCAGCAACGACGCCAGCGCCGGGCCGCCGTCCAGCAGGCTGCGCAGCAGCTTCTGGCGCATTGCCCGCCGCAGCGCGGGAACGCCGACCGCCACGGCCTGCTCCGGGGCATTCGCCTGCCACAGGGCCTGGGCCTGCAGCAGCCGCAGGCGCACGGCGAACAGCCACTCCCCGCAGCGCTCCTGCTCGGCCGCCAGCGTATCGAGCCGCAGCGCCGCCGACATCGCTTCCCCTTTCGCCA
Organism: Klebsiella sp. BIGb0132; assembly: GCF_024810075.1. Lineage (NCBI taxonomy): Bacteria > Pseudomonadati > Pseudomonadota > Gammaproteobacteria > Enterobacterales > Enterobacteriaceae > Klebsiella > Klebsiella sp. BIGb0132. Next base: position 297,368 of record NZ_JANUDW010000006.1, read on the forward strand.
TCAGTACCCGGCAGCGGCTTAGGGTCAGAGAGGCGTGCGCCACGTCGCTTTTGTCCGCGTCGTCGGCCAGCGCCTGCAGCCGGGAGAGCAGCGCTTCGGCGGCGGAGATATCGCCGTCCTGCAGCGACTGGCTGAGGCGCTCGGCCAGCAGCGGCGCCTGCGCCCGCAGCCAGCCGCGCTGGACCGCCAGGCCTTCGGCGTGCAGCAGCAGGGACTCCGCGTCCTCCGGGCGGCCGTCGAGCCGCGCCCGCCTCGCCAGCACGATGTAGCAGCGGCTAAAGCCGTCCGGCGGGCAAAAATCATCGATCGTCTCCAGACGCAGCGTCAGCAGCGCGTCAATGCGCTGCGTCTCCCCCTGCTCCCAGGCGATTTCGGCGAGGATCGGCGCCAGCGTCGCGCCGCTGCTGGAGCGGGCGCCGGTCTGCCGTTCCGCAGCCTCCAGCGCCCGGCTGGCCTGACGCTCGGCCTCCGCCAGGTTGCCCTGGCGCAGGTAGCCCTGGGCCATGACGAAGGCCCGGTACACGCCGACGAACAGATTGCGGCTGGCCTCGCGCGTGCCCGATACCCGCTGCTGCACGTCGAGGGCCTGCTGCGGCCGGGAGCTAGCCAGATGGCAGTAGCTGAGAATGTTGCACACCAGGCCATCGACCCATACGTCGCCGCAGGGCACCTCCCGCAGCAGCGGCTCGACGATAGCAATGCTCTGCGGGATATTCTCGGCAAAGGCTTCGCAAATCGCCCGCACCACCCGCAGCTTGACCCACGAGCTGTGGGCTAATGCTTCGCCGCTGGCCGCCGCCAGGGTTTCGAGCGCGTCCAGCAGCTGGCGGGCATCCTGAAAGCGAAAGCGGTGCGCCAGCGCCCAGGCGAGGTTAATCTGCAGATCGATGCGCGAAGGGTCGGGATCCGCCGGCAGGTAGCGGATCCAGCGCACCATCGTGTCGATGTCCCCCTCTTCCGCCAGCGACTGCGCCCCGGCCTCCGCGTGCCCGGCGCCGCTCTTACCGGCGGCGAGGGCGTGGCGGATCGCCTCCGCCCACAGCTGCTGCCCGGCAAACCAGGCGCCGGCGCGCTCGTGCAGCCGGCGAATATCCCCCTCGCCGCCGTGCTGCAGCCGCGAGAGCAGCGCGTCGCGCATCAGCGGATGGTAGCGAAACCACAGCCCGCCCTCGTCGAGGGCGGAAAGAAACAGGTTGCGCTGCGCAATCCATGCCAGCATCGCCTCGCCGTTAGCATTGCCGGTGACGGCGTCGCACAGCGCCGGATGCAGGCGGTTGAGCACCGACGTTTGCAGGAGAAAGTCGAGCACCTCGGCGGGCAAGGGGGCAAAAATGACTTCGTCAAGATAGCGGGCGATCGAGCGCGAGCCGGCGTTCAGCCCGCCCGCCGCCGGGTGGGAGTGCACGGGACCGCTGGATAAGGTGGCCATTTTCATCCCGGCGACCCAGCCCTCCGTCAGAGCCAGCAGCCGGGGGATCTCCTGCTGGCTGAACCCCGGCGCCAGCGCGGCGGAAAAATAGGCGCTGGCTTCGCCGACGTTAAAACGCAGCTCGCTATCGTCCACCTCCACCAGCTGATCCTGCATCTGCAGCCGGCCCAGCGCCAGCGTCGGCTGGCAGCGGCTGCCGATAATCAGGTGCAGAGCGGCCGGGGCGTGGTTCAGCAGCCAGCTTAACCCGGCGTGGATCGCCGGGTGGGAGATATTCTGATAGTCGTCAATGATGAGATACAGCGGGTGCGGGCAGCGGTGCAGCTGGTTCACCAGCTCCGCCAGAAACAGCGTGAGATCGGCCGCCGGGCCGTCATCCGCCTGGCGGAGAAACGCCGGGCTCCACCCTTGCCACAGAGGTGCCAGCGCCGCCTGAAGATAGCGCATAAACAGCGCCGGCGGGCCGTCGTCTTCATCCATGCTCAGCCAGGCCAGGGCGTCCCCCTGCTGCTGGCGATGGTGGTACCACTGGGCCAGCAGGGTCGTTTTGCCAAACCCGGCCGGGGCGCACACCAGCGTCAGCGCGCTGCCGGTGGCGGTGTCCAGACGCCGCAGCAGGCGGTCGCGCAGCTGCAGCGCACCGGGTGAGCGAGGCGGCGTAAAGCGGGTGGCGATAAGCGGCAGCTGGCGCGTAAAGCCTAAAGGCTCTTCGGGAACACATTCACTCAGTGGGTCATCCGTTGCGGGCAAAAATTCCATCGTGCCGTTACCTTTTCAGCCAGTCCATTCCCCGAGTGTACCCAAGGAGAGGCGGTTGAACCAAGGCATCGCTGCGATATCCGAGCGCGCTCCAGCTTTTCATCACTGCGCCCCATTCCCCCCCAGCTGGGGGGTAGGCCACGCCTATCCGCCGCTATAGAGTAGTGTCATTCTCTGCCGCTGATGCTCCCCTGGCCCGCTGCGCCCTTCCCGCACCGGGCCCACAGCGCATCGGGCAGCCGTCGTTTATTAATTAGCTCAAGGTGAGTACAGAATGGCTATCGAAAATAAAGTGGCGTTGGTCACCGGCGCAGGTCAGGGCATTGGCCGCGGGATTGCTTTACGTCTGGCGAAAGATGGCGCATCGCTGATGCTCGTCGACGTCAACCCGGAAGGGATTGCCGCCGTCGCCGCTGAGGTTGAGGCCCTGGGCCGCAAGGCGGCCACCTTCGTCGCCAATATCGCCGACCGCGAGCAGGTTTACGCCGCGATTGACGAAGCGGAGAAGCAGCTGGGCGGCTTCGATATTATTGTGAACAACGCCGGGATTGCTCAGGTGCAGGCGCTGGCCGACGTCACCCCGGAAGAGGTCGATCGCATCATGCGCATCAACGTCCAGGGCACCCTGTGGGGCATTCAGGCCGCGGCGAAAAAATTCATCGACCGTCAGCAGAAAGGTAAAATCATCAACGCCTGCTCCATTGCCGGGCACGATGGGTTCGCCCTGCTGGGGATCTACTCCGCCACCAAATTTGCCGTCCGCGCGCTGACCCAGGCGGCGGCCAAAGAGTACGCCAGCCGCGGCATCACGGTAAACGCCTACTGTCCGGGGATTGTCGGTACCGGCATGTGGACCGAGATCGACAGGCGTTTCTCCGAGATCACCGGCACGCCGGTAGGTGAAACCTACAAGAAATACGTGGAAGGCATCGCGCTGGGCCGTGCCGAAACCCCGGACGACGTGGCAAGCCTGGTCTCCTATCTCGCCGGCCCGGACTCTGACTACGTTACCGGTCAGGCGATCCTCATCGACGGCGGTATCGTCTACCGCTAAATCCTGACGCCGGGCCGCGTTCACCGCGCGGTTCGGCTCACCCTCTCCTTCAGTCCGCACGCCTTTTGCCGTCTTAATTTCCCGCTGAATTTCTGCTTAACCTTTTACTTCATTCGCTTCACTTCACCCGCACGCCCCCCGGTGATGCATCATAGCACTGGACTTAATTTTATATCGATCATAATATTTTACCCGACATAAAATTATCGACATCAGCACCACGGAGCGAATACGTGAATACCCACCAGCATGCCGAAGGGCTGCGCCAGCAGAAAAAGCGCCTTACGCGCCAGCAGCTCTCCAACACCGCCACCGAACTGTTTATTCAGCACGGTTTTGATAACGTCACCATTGCCGATATTGCCGCCGCGGCCGGCGTGTCGAAAATGACCGTGTTTAACTATTTCCCGCGTAAAGAGGAGCTCTACTTCGATCGCATCGACGAAGTCCACCAGCTGCTGCGGCAGGCGTTCGATCGGCATCCCCAGCGGGCGCCGATCGCGGTGCTGGAAGCGCTGGCCGAGGAGCTGATGAGCCAGCAGCATCCGCTGGTGAGAATGGATCGCCGGGTGGCGGCGTTCTGGCAGGGCGTTGAGGCCAGCCCGTCGCTGCAGGCCTACGCCCTTGAGCAGTTTACCCTTCTGACCCGGGCGCTGGGCACCATGCTCGCGTCGCGCCTTCAGCGGCCGGCGTACGATCCGCTGGCGCAGCTGATTGCCAGCATCGTGCTCAACGGCTGGCGCATTGCCTACGGCGACGCGCTGCGCCTGCAGCAGGAGCAGCCCGCCGACGTCGTACGCGAGCGCTTTCTCGCCCTCCTCGAGCGCGGCTTTCACGCCGCCCGCGCCGCCGCGCAGGATACCCCCTATGCGTAGCATCCCGCGTTGAGCCGACCATGAACAGAACCCTGAGCGTCATTTTTATCACCATCTGGCTCGATGCCGTCGGCATCGGGCTGATTTTTCCGCTGCTGCCGCAGCTGCTTAAAGAGGTGGTCCATACCGGCGATATCGCCCCCTACATCGGCATTCTGGCGGCGCTGTACGCCCTGATGCAGTTTATTTTCGCTCCCCTGCTCGGCGCGCTCAGCGATAACTTCGGCCGCCGCCCGATACTGCTGATTTCGCTGGCCGGGGCGGCGATCAACTACCTGCTGATGGCCTTTTCCAGCCATCTGTGGCCGCTGCTGCTCGGGCGAGCCATCGCCGGCCTCACCAGCGCCAACCTTTCGGTGGCGATGGCGTGGCTGACGGACGTGACGCCGGCGGAAAAGCGCGCCGGCCGCTTCGGGCTGTTCAACGCCACCTTCGGCGCCGGATTTATCATCGGCCCGGTGCTCGGCGGCGTGCTCGGCGATTACGCCCTGCGCCTGCCGTTCATCGTCGCCGCGGTGCTGAACGGCGCGAATTTCCTGCTGGCGCTGCTGGCCCTGAAGGAGTCACGCCGGCCGTCGAAGCGCAAAATGGCGCTCGCCGAGCTCAATCCCCTGCGGCCCATGCGCTGGCTATTCTCAGTCAAAGGGCTGCTCACCATCGCGCTGGTGTTCTTCTTCTTAAGCGCCACCGGGGAGGTCTACGGCACCTGCTGGACGCTGTGGGGACAGGATATGTTTCACTGGAACGGGCTGTGGGTCGGCCTGTCGCTGGGCGCGTTCGGCGTGTGCCAGATGCTGGCGCAGGCCTTTCTGCCAGGCCCGGCAACCCGCAGGCTCGGCGAGCGCGGGGCCATTCTCTGCGGCATCGCCAGCGCCAGCGCGGCGCTGATTATCCTGTCGCTGGCCCATCAGGGTTGGATTGTCTTTGCGGTGATGCCGCTGATCGCCCTCGGCGGGATCGGCACGCCCGCCCTGCAGGCGCTGGCCACCCGCCAGGTCAGCGACGATCGGCAGGGGCAGCTGCAGGGGGTGCTGGCCTCCACCGTCAGCCTGGCGTCGATCGTCGCGCCGCTGGCCTTTTCGTCGCTCTATTTCGGCCTCAGGACGTGGTGGCCCGGAGCCATCTGGCTGTCGGTGGTGGTGCTGTACGCCTTTACCGTACCGCTCATCTACCGCTGCACGCGGCGGTAGACATGAGCCCGTCGGCAGAGTACGGGCGAAAAAAAACCGGCGCATCGCGCGCCGGTTTACAGGATAGCAACGGGTTTACCGTCAGGCCTTAGCCGCCGGCTCCTGAGCGGTTTTGCTCTGGGTATTTTCCAGCATCCGGCGCACAGGAACGATCAGCACGCAGAGTACGGCGGCGCAGATCAGCAGCGCAATCGAGCAGCGGGCGAAGAGATCCGGCAGCATATCCAGCTGGTCAGCCTTGACGTGACCGCCAATCAGGCCGGCGGCCAGGTTACCCAGCGCGCTGGCGCAGAACCACAGCCCCATCATCTGACCGCGCATTCTTTCCGGCGCCAGCAGGGTCATGGTCGCCAGGCCGATCGGGCTCAGGCACAGCTCGCCCAGCGTCAGCATCAGAATACTGCCCACCAGCCACAGCGGCGATACGCCCGCCCCGCCGCTGCTCAGCACGTTCTCAGCGGCCAGCATCATCAGACCAAAGCCGCCGGCGGCGCAGAGAATACCGATAACAAACTTGGTGATGCTGCTCAGGCGGACGTTTTTACGCGCCATCGCCGGCCATGCCCAGCTGAATACCGGCGCCAGCAGAATGATAAACAGGGCGTTAATCGACTGGAACCATACCGCCGGAATTTCGAAGCTGCCGATGGTGCGGTTGGTGTAGTCGTTGGCAAACAGGTTAAACGACGTCGGCTTCTGCTCGAAGGCCGACCAGAAGAAGGCGGCGGAGACCAGCAGGATAAAGCACACCAGCAGGCGAGCGCGCTCTTTGCGGGTCAGGCCGGCAAAGGCGAACAGATAGATAAAGTACAGCGCCACCGACGCCGCAATGACGTACACCAGGGTGCTGGCGACCGCCACGGGATTAATCACGATAACACCCTGAGCAATCAGGACAATCACCGCCGCAACCCCGACCGCCAGCGCCAGCAGCCAGGCGCCGACGCCGTTTTTCTTCGCCACCGGGCTGTTCCAGGTGGAGTCGAGGCCCACTTCGCTGTCGTAGCGCTTCATGGCCGGAACGGCGAACAGGCGGAAGATAACCAGCGCTACCAGCATCCCGATACCGCCGATGCCAAAGCCCCAGTGCCAGCCGTGGGATTTGATAAGCCAGCCGGAGATCAGCGGGGCAATAAACGAGCCCATGTTGATGCCCATATAGAACAGCGAGAACCCACCGTCGCGGCGCGCGTCTCCCTTCTTATACAGCGTGCCGACCATCACCGAGATACAGGTCTTAAACAGGCCGGAACCAAGCACGATAAACATCAGCCCGATAAAGAACAGGGTGTCGCCCATCCAGGCAGAGAGGGCAATCGACAGATGGCCGAGCGCAATCAGAATCGAGCCGTACCACACGGCCTTTTGCTGACCCAGCCAGTTGTCCGCCAGCCAGCCGCCCGGCAGCGCCGCAAGGTACATGCTGCCGGCGAAGATGCCGACGATCGCCGACGCGTTTTCGCGCGCCAGCCCCATTCCGCCGTCATAGACGGTGGCGGCCATAAACAGGATTAAAAGCGGGCGAATGCCGTAAAAAGAGAATCGCTCCCACATTTCGGTAAAAAACAGCGACCCTAGCGGATAGGGGTGACCAAAGAAGGTCCGACTTTCGTTTTTATTAACAGAGGAATGCATAACTTCTCCCAATAAGGTGCGCCGAAGCGCTTGTAAATCGCGGAAAGCGCGTTGACCATTTTTTCATTTGGCCAATCATTTACTTAAAATTTAATATTATTTAACCATTTGATAACCGGATGGTGGTTTTGTCTAGCCCCGTACCCAGACTTTTTAGATGAAAAGTCGACAAACGTCTACTTTTATAGATTTTAAGTTGGTTGAGCCGTGAATACTGTTGACATTGACATCTCGGGAATTTTTACAATTTTATTGTTTATAAACATAACGTTAATGAATATCCATTCAGTATAAATGGATAGCCAGCGGCGGCAGGATAGCGTGATTAAAACCGGGGTAAATGTAGGGTTGGCAGGGTCTACGGTGGGAAAGGAGGATAAACAGAGCTCTTGATTTTGCGCGGTCGTCAAACGGCAGTGGCCCCCTGCGGCTAAGCAGGGGGCGGACTCCTATGCGGCATCCTGTAACATAAACATCCCGTAGGGATGAATCTGCAGGTAGTAGCTCTCCCCGACATCGGGCTGCAGGCGGGTGGCGTTGATTTGCAGCAAAATCTGCTGGCCGTGCCACTCCACGATCGCCTCATACTGCGGCCCCATATAGGCCACGTGGCGGATGACGCAGCGCTGGCTCTCAAGCCCCTGCTGGCTGAGGGTAATCGCCTCCGGGCGGACGCCGACGGTGCCGCTTCCGCTGGCGGTAAAGTGCGGCGGACGCGGCAGACGATAGCCGTGGATCTCCACGCTCTCGGCGCTGAAGCTGGCCGGGAACAGGTTCGCGTCGCCCATAAAGCTGGCCATAAAGCGCGAAGCCGGCTGACGATACAGATCCTGCGGTGAGCCAATCTGCATGATGCTGCCTTTGTTCATCACCAGCACCGTATCAGAGACCGCAAAGGCCTCGCTCTGATCGTGGGTGACGTACAGCGAGGTAATATTGAACTGCTTTTGCAGCTCGCGGATCTTATCCCGCATGCTGCGGCGCAGGTTGGCGTCAAGGTTGCTCAGCGGCTCGTCGAACAGCAGCACCTTCGGCTTGAGGATCAGCGCCCTGGCCAGCGCCACGCGCTGCTGCTGGCCGCCGGAGATCTGATCGACAAAGCGATCTTCGTAGCCCTCCAGGTCGACCATCGCCAGCGCCTCCTTCACCCGCGCTTTTGTCTCGCTGCGCGATACGCCGAGCATCTTCAGGCCGTAGCCGACGTTCTCCCCCAGCGACATATGGGGGAACAGCGCGTAGGACTGGAACACCATGCAGATATCGCGCTGCTGGATGGAGCGGTGGGTAACGTCTTCGCCGTCGATAAAAATCTGCCCGCTGGTGGGCTTTTCCAGCCCGGCCACCAGCCGCAGCACCGTGGTTTTGCCGCAGCCGGACGGGCCAAGCAGCGTCACCATCTGCCCCTGCGGAATGGCCAGGTTAATGGTTTCGATAACGGTGTTATCGCCAAAGCGCTTGCCGACGTTGCGCAGCTCAACGAAATGTTTTTGAGTCATAGAATTACGCCTGATTTTTGGCTTTTGAGCGGGAGATTCGCGCCTCGCCGATCAGCCAGTCAAAGAGGAAAATAATCGCCAGCATCACGACTATCAGAATGGAGCCGTAGGCGATCGCCACGCCGTATTCGCCGTCTTCTACCCGGTTGAGAATGTAGGCCGTTGCCACCCGGGTATCCGGCGTGACGAGGAAGACAATCGCGCTGACGGTGGTAATGGCGCGCACGAAGCTGTAGATCAGCGCCGACAAAATGGCCGGGCGCAGCAGCGGCAGCAGGATATGGGTAATGGTGCGTAGGCTCCCGGCGCGCAGGCTCAGCGAGGCTTCATCCAGCGATTTATCGATCTGGCCGAGGCCGGCAATGCCCGCGCGAATGCCGACCGGCACGTTGCGCATCACCATCGACATAATCACAATCGCCGCCGTGCCGGTGAGATAAACCGGCGCGCTGTTGAAGGCCAGAATGTACGACACCCCCGCCACGGTGCCGGGAACCGCGAAGCACAGCATGGTGGTGAACTCGATGGTCTTTTTGCCCCTGAACTGCTGGCGCACCACCACCCAGGCGATCAGCAGCCCGAAGGCGGCGGTGATCGGCGCCGCAATCCCGGCGTACAGCAGGGTATCGAGCAGCGAAGGCCACGCGCCGTCGCTCATCCCCTGGCCAAAGAGCTTAATAAAGTTATCCAGCGTCAGGGTGTAGTCCACGCCCCAGTTGACGGTGAAGCTGCCGTAGAAAATGCTGCCGTAAAGCAGGGCGTTAAAGGCAATCCAGATCGCCAGCAGGGCCACCACGCCGCGCACCAGCATCGCCGGCAGCGGCTGCACGTCGCCGCGGTAGGACTTGCCGGAAACGGTGACGTAGGAGCGCTTGCCAATCCACATATACTGCACGCAGAACACCAGCAGCGAGAACAGCAGCAGGAACGCGCCGAGGGTGCTGGCGGCCTGATAATCCAGCTGCGAGCCGGTAATGTAGAAGTAGATCTGCGTCGCCAGCACGTCGAAGTTGCCGCCCAGCACCAGCGGGTTGCTGAAGTCGGCCAGCGACTGCACGATAACGATCAGGAAGGCGTTCGCCAGCGCCGGCTTGAGCAGCGGGACGAATACACCGTTAAAGGTTTGCCAGCGGCTGGCGCGCAGGGTATACGACGCCTCCTCCAGCGAGGGGTGAATGGTTTTGATGGCGCCGTCGAGGATCATAAACGCCATCGGGGTAAAGGCCAGCACCTGCGCCAGCCAGATGCCGGTAAAACCGTACAGCCAGTTGGTGTTGGTCAGCCCGAACCAGGTCACCATAAATTCGGTCACGTAGCCGGATCGCCCCATCATCAGCGTAACGCCAAGCCCCACCACGAACGGCGGAGTGACGATCGGCAGAATCGAGAAGATGCGCCCGATGATGGCGCTGCGCTTCGCGATGCGGGTGGTGTAAATCGCCAGCACCAGACCGAAGAAGGTGCAGCCGATCCCGACGGCAATCGACAGCAGGATCGAGTTGATGATGACCTGCACGATATGCGCCTGGGAGAGGACGCTGAGGAACGCCAGCGGCGCGAACTCCCCGGCGGCGTTGGTGAACATCGGGATAAAAATGGCGATGCTCGGCCAGACGATAAAAATGCCGATCAGCGCGATGATGGTAATCAGCGAGCCGATGACAAAGCGGTCGCCGCCCAGCCACTCCAGACGCGTCAGCGCCAGGGTCATGATGGCGCCCAGCGCTACGAACAGCACGATGGCGGCGTAGCCTAAACCCCGGCCCTCGACGGTGGCGCTGATGACGATAAAGGCCATGCACAGCAGCGCCCAGCCGGCGTCAAAATAGTGGCGGGCCCGCTGTTCGCGGCGCGCTTCGCTCAGCGGGCGAACCAGCAGCAGGCTTGGCAGCAGGTACCACAGCCAGCTAACGTTGACCTGCGACCAGCCGTAGGCGGCGAGGATCTCGTCGCGCGTCGACTCCAGCAGGCCATAATCCAGGCTCCAGCCCGGCAGCAGGGCAAACGCCAGCCAGCCGAGTAAAACCCACAGGAATACCGCATCCCGTTTTTTCGCGGGATGAAGAGCTAATGTGTGTGACATAAGTTTTCCGGGTGCTGTTGGCCCGGCGGCAACGCCGGGCGATAACCACTTGTCGCGGGCTTATTTACCCATCTTCACGTCGGCAACCCATTTGTTAATGAGCGCTTTGCGGACTTCCGTTGAGCCGTACTTATCCATGTCATAGCTGATAAGCTTGAGGTCATCGAGCTTCAGCGAGTTTGGCGAGGTCTCCGCCGTGGTGTTGGTGAGGATTTGATAGGATTTGCCCTTCTTCCACGCCAGCTCCTGGGCATCCTTCGACAGCACCCAGTCAACGAACAGCTTCGCGTTATCCGCGTTGCGCGCGCCCTGCAGAATGCTGACGCCGCCAATCTCATAGCCGGTGCCCTCGCACGGGGAGATCAGCTCCAGCGGCGCGCCCTGCTCTTTTTCCAGCGAGTAGTCGTGGAGAAAGCCGATGCCGATCGCCGTTTCGCCGCGGGCGGCGTTACGCGCCGGGGCGATGCCGGATTTGGTGTACTGTGAGACGTTGGCGTTGAGCTGTTTCAGATAATCAAACGCCTGATCTTCCCCCCACAGCTGGACGAAGGTCGCCAGCGCGGTGTAGGCGGTGCCCGAGCTCTGCGGATCGGCAATCTGGATCTCGCCCTTGTATTCCGCTTTGGTCAGATCCTTCCAGCATTTCGGCACCGGCAGATTCTTCTCTTTCAGCCGCTGCGTGTTGACGCCGAAGCCGAGGATCCCGACGTAAACCGCCGAGGAGAGGTTGCCCTTCACCTTCGCCGGATCGCGGAATTTCTCCATGATCTGCGCGAGGTTCGGAGATTTATACGGCTGCAGCAGCCCCATTTCACCGGCCTGCGACTGCGGATCGAGGGTGCCGCCGTACCAGACGTCGGCCTGCGGGTTTTTCTTCTCCGCGTCCACCTTCGCCAGGGTACTGCCGGAGCCGTTGCGGATAAACGAGGTTTTAACGTCGTACTTGTCGCCGAACGCTTTGGTTTCGGCTTCGCACATTTCGTTGGTGGCGCTGCAGTAGACCACCAGACGGCCTTTTGCCTGCGCCGCACCGGTGAGGGCGGCGAGCGCGAGCCCGGAAGCAATGAGGGTAGAGAGAAGCGTTGTTTTCATTATTCAGCCCTTCAGGATGTTGTGTGATTGCGTGAAACGGTGACGCCCGACATCAGCAGGGGCATCAGTAATAAACCCATCAGTACGGCGGCCAGCGAGAGCAAGCTGAACATCCCCGACCAGCCGTAGCGTTCAATGACCTGCGACAGAGGCCAGCCGGCGAGCGCGGCCCCCAGATAGGCAAACACGCCGAGAAAGCCGCTGATCGACCCTGCCGCCTGCTTGTGCCCGCACTCGACGGCGGCAAGGCCAATGAGCATCTGCGGACCAAAGACAAAAAAACCGACGCTGAAAAAGCACATCGCCAGCAGCGCGTAGTGATGCACCGGCGCCAGCCACAGCGCGGCGACCGAAACCATCAGCCCCAGCGTGAACAGCAGGAGCATCGGCGCGCGCTGGCCGCTGAACAGCAGATCCGATCCCCAGCCGGCGAACAGCGCCCCGAGCAGGCCGCCGGCCTCGAACAGCATGACCGTGGCGTTGGCGCTCAGCAGGTTGACGCCGTGGCTCTCCGCCAGCCAGATGTTGCCCCAGTCGTTGAGCGCGATGCGGATCAGATACACCAGCACGTATGAGGCGCCCAGCAGCCAGATCATCGGGTTCTGCAGCACGGTGGTGCGCAGCATCTGCCACAGCCCCATCGGCGGGCTCTGCAGCTCCTGGCGCAGCTCCAGCGGATCGTTGCGCCACTCGCCCACCGTCGGCAGCCCCTCCTCCTGCGGCGTGCCCCGCAGCTGGGTGGTCAGCCAGATGCCGAGCACGATGCTGACGATCCCCGGCGCCAGCATCGCCGCCCGCCAGCCCCAAAAGTGGGTGGCGAAGGCGCAAATCAGCGGCACAATCGCCCCGCCGATATTGATGGAGGTGTTCCAGCAGCCCCACCAAAAGCCGCGTTCGTTGCGCGAGTACCAGTGGGTGAGCAGCCGGGCGCAGGGCGGCCATCCCCATCCCTGGAAAAAGCCGTTTAGCGTCCAGATAAACAGCAGCACCGGCAGGGAGTGGCTAAACACGAACAGCACGTTCAGCACGCCGGTCGCCAGCAGGCCAATCCCCATAAACGCCCGCTGCCCGTGGCCGTCATGCCACAATCCGGCGGCAAATTTCGACAGGCCGTAGCTCAGATAGAACAGCGAGCCGATCAGCCCGATGTCGCTTTTGCTCAGCCCCATATCCAGCTGCAAAACCGGCAGCACGTAGTTGATGCTTTTACGCGTCAGGTAGAATGCGGCGTAGCCAATGACCATGCACAGCAGCAGCCTCGGGCGCTGGGTCCGGTAGCGTTGAGCGATCTGTGCAGCAGACAGTGCGGGCATGGCGTTCTCCGTTTAGGCTGACGATATAAAAGCGCGCGGCAAAATGGATGAGAGAAAGTCCGGTGCAGCTAAGACTTTTTCCTGGTTAGCGAAGTGTTTGTGACGAAAATGTGGGCAGGTTAACAATTACGCGCGTGCCGCCGCGTGATTCCAGGGTCAGCTCCCCGCCGAGGGCGTGGACGCGTTCGCGGATGCCCTGCATGCCGAAGCCCGGCGTGTTCTGCGGGCCAAGGCCGCTGCCGTTATCCCGCACCTCGAGATACAGGCCGTCGCCCTGCTGGCAAAGCAGGATCGCCACCTCGCTGGCGCCGGCGTGCTTGCTGACGTTATTGAGCAGCTCCTGCAGCAGGCGGTAGAGGGTAAAGACCAGGATTTCGTTGGCCAGCGGGGCCGCCAGCCGGTAGTCAAAGCGGCAGTTAATCCCGCGCTCGGCAAAGGCGAACTCCTTCACCAGATGGTGCAGCGCCTCCCTGAGCGACAGCTCGTCCAGCACCGGGGGGCGCAGCTGGCGCAGCATCTGGCGGGTGGAGTGGTGAATGCGCTGGGCCAGGGCGTTGATCTGCCCGGCGGCCTCAATCGCCAGGGCGCTGCCGCCGGCCCGTTTGACCAGCTGCGATTGGATCTGAATGGCAGTGATGTTCTGCCCGATTTCATCATGCAGCTCGCGGGCGAGATGCTTGCGGGTATCCTCCTCCGTGTGGATCAGCTTTTCCGTCAGCTCGCGCCGGGTCTGCAGCTCCTGCTCGAGCCGGCGGCGATAGCGATCGAGATTGAGCGCCAGGTGCTGCTGGCGGCTGATGGCGATACCCAGGCCGATCCCCAGCAGCGACTGGGTGGCGAGGAAAATCTCAAGCTCCAGCAGATCCGTAAAGCCGCCGCCCACCTGACGCGCGATGGCGATCATCATGCTGCCGAGCAGGCCGGACAGCACCCCGCCCTGCCAGCCAAATTTCCACGCCATCACCACGTTAGGCAAAAACACCACGATCAGCAGCAGCCGCTCCAGCGCCGGGGAGAGCACCATCTGGGTGCCGATGCCGATGATAAAAAACAGGCTGCACCAGATAATCAGCGAGGCGCGCAGCGGCGGGTTGCTGGTATCCAGCCCCAGCAGCTGGTAGCGATGCTGCTGGCGTAAAAACTCGAACATCAGATAGACAAACGGCGCCAGCAGCACGCCGCCGGTAAACGAGGCCAGCCCGAGCAGCGTCGCGGGGCTTTGCAAAAAGGCGATCAGGGCCAGGGTCTGCAGCAGCGCGTTGGCGCTGACCGCGGCAATCAGCAGCGACAGCCGCTGCCAGTAGAGCGGGAAACGATACCAGAAACGCTGCGCCATAGCGGCCGAGAGCATGCCCACCAGCGGAACGATCGCGATCGCGTAGCCGGTCAGCAGCTGCTCGCTGCGCAGCCAGGCGATCGCCGCCAGCGGCGGCAGGACCACCGCCGGCCAAAAGCGGCGCGGCAGCAGGATCAGCAGCGCCAGATAGACGCCCTGCGGCAGGAACAGCACCGCCTGCTGGCCGTTGTGGGTCAAATAGAAGCTGAGCGTCCACAGCATCAGCCAGCCGCTTCCCCAGGCCAGGGTGATAAACAGCATCAGGACCAGATGACGGGAGGCGCGCTTCATCCATGGCCCGTCAGCAGCTGATTATCGAGGGCGAAATGCACCAGCTCGATGGTGCTGCCGCACTGCAGCTTGCCCAGCACGTTAGCCCGGTGAACGTGGACGGTTTTATGGCTCAGCGCCAGGCTGAAGGCGATCGCCTTCACGCTCTCCCCTTTCACCAGCAGCTCGAATATCTCCCGCTCGCGCGGGGTCAGGACATCGAGCGCTTTCGGCGAGGATTCGCCGCCGCGCAGCGCCTTAAGCGCATCCACGCACAGGTAATGGCCGCCCATCCCCACCGAACGTACCGCCTGCACCAGCTCCTCCGGGCCGCAGCGTTTGGTCAGATAGCCGCTCGCGCCGGCGTCGATGGCGCTCTGCACAAAAGCCGGGGTGTCGTAGATGCTGAGAATGATGGCGCGAAACCCCGGCTGCCGCTGGCGCAGGCGTTTGAGCAGACTCAGGCCGTTCTCGTCGGGCATGGCGACGTCGAGCACCGCAACGTCAATGTCGCTGCGCATCAGCGCGGGCCAGGCCTCGGCGGCGCTGCTGTACTGCCCCGCCACGATAAGATCGTCTTCCAGATTTAATAGCTGGGCAAAACCGGAGCGAACGACCACATGGTCATCCACCAGGGCGACTCTGATCATGATGCAATACTCTTGGCGGAAGGTCGTTTTATGATGCCTGTTAGCGCGGCGCAGGCAATGCCGCAGCCGCCGTTATGTAACGAATGTAACAAAATTGCAATAAACCGGCCGCTGCGGGCGATTGGCCGATAAAAAATTTTCCGAATAGATGTTCACCCTGCCGCGTTTACCCATCATCAAACACCGCTGATGGAGTCCTTTGCCATGAAACAACAGTCCCCCACCGCCCGGCGCCAGCGCTATGACCGCCTCACGCTGACGCTGCACTGGCTCACCGCCGCCTGCGTCATCTTTCTCTTTTCCAGCGCCCATATCTGGGCGTGGCTGGAGCGCGGCACCCCGTTGCGCAAAGAGCTGCAGGCCCTGCATATCTCGTGCGGCATCGTGCTGGCGATGACGATCGTCGTGCGCCTGCTGTGGCGCATTATCAGCCAGCGCTCCCCGCGCTACGCCCTGCCTCCCGCTCCCCTTTCGCGCCCGACGAAGCTTGCCGCGCACGCCGTCCACGGGACGCTGTACCTGCTGCTGTTCGCCCAGGCCGCGCTGGGCTTTCTGTTTCGCTGGGCGCAGCAGGAGCCGTTCCGCTTTTTTGGCGGGCCCGATCTCTCCGGCTGGGTAAGCATCGATCCCGCGCTCAGGCATAGCCTCGGGGAGTGGCACAACAACGTGGCGTGGGCGCTGATTATTCTCGCCTGCGCCCACGCCCTGGCGGCGCTAGCCCACCACTACCTGCTTCACGATGGCGTGCTGTCCCGGATGCTGCCCGGTCGCGCCGGCCGTTAATCCCTGCCCTCCCGCGCGAATAGCGCGCGGGGGAGTTTAGGCCCGATGCCGAACTTTAGCCTCGATGGCGATATCAATGGTGACGGTATCCCCCACCAGCGCCGCCAGGCTGTCCATATTAAAAGCCGCACGTGAGATGGCGGTCGTGGCATGCAGCGACAGCACCTCCCGGCCGACGGAGCCGTTCGGCGGATCTTCGAGAGCCGCCTCGAGAATGACCGGACGCAGGATATTTTTGACGCCGAGATAGCCGAAAACCCGAAAGCGTCCGCCCCCCAGCGCCACCACGCGGCTGCTGGTAAAGCGGATCGCCGGATAGCGATTGGCATCGAAAAAGAGACGGCCCTTCATTTGCCAGGTCAGCAGGCTATTGGACGCCGCGAGGGTAGCGACCGGGATGGTGACGCTCAGGCGATCGTCCATGTCATTAGCCGTATCCAGCGTCAGCTCCCCCGTTACGCCGGCAAGGCGCGCCTGCGAGGTGCCACCGAAAGCCTGCCATGAGAGCCCGATGGCGGTGTCGGGCGTACTGATGCCGTAGCTAACCGGCATCGCGTACAGCGGCGCCGGGCCGATCAGGAGCCCGAAGGCGATAGCGGAAACAATGCGCGTCATAGTGGGTTATCCTCAGTGTCGATAACCGGTAAACGCGCCTGGCCCCGTTTTTATTCATCGCTATTTTTGTCGGCGGATCGGTCATTTGCCGGCGATACGCGCAGCGGTTGAGCGAACGCGTGGTTGATGGTAAACAGGGGAACGCCCACTATCGAGATCAATACATGTCAGCAGCCTACGCTATTGTGGAAACCGTTCCTCCGGCAGAGGATTTTTGTCGCCTGCGCGTCATCTCCGGCTTAACGCCCCGCCCTCTTGAGGCGGCTAAACGCGCGCTACCCCGCAGCTGCCACGGCGTATACGTGGAGCATTCCGGGCTGATTGTCGGCATGGGGCGCATCGTTGGCGATGGCGCGCTTAACTTCGAGATCGTCGATATTGCCGTCGATCCGGCGCATCAGGGAAAGGGGTTGGGGCGAAAAATCATGGAGCACCTGATGGCCTGGCTTGAGCAGCATGCGCCGGCGGGCGCCTACGTAAGCCTGGTCGCCGACGTCCCCGAGCTGTATAAAAAATTTGGCTTTAAGCTGGTGCGCCCGGAGAGCGAAGGCATGGCGCTGGTGTGGGGTTCGCAAGAGAGGTGAAGGGAGGAGTCATCCCCCCTTCTTTTAGCGGGAACCGCTATGCGCCCTGGCGGGTTGCCGCGAGGACAATTTCGCGAATGCAGACGTACTGCGGCTGGGAGTAGGCGTACTCGATGGCGTGGGCGACGTCTTCCGGGCTGAGGACTTTGCCGCCCATATCCTGCTTCCACGCCTGGTAACCGGCCTTGATGTCGTCGCTGGAGGTGTGGCTCAGCAGCTCGGTCTCGACCGCGCCTGGCGCAATCACCACCACCCGCACGTTGTGCGGCGACAGCTCTTCACGCAGGTTTTCCGACAGGCCGTGGACGGCAAACTTGGTGCCGACGTACACCACGTGGTTGGGGAAGGTTTTACGCCCGGCGATGGAGCTGATGTTAATGATGGTGCCAGCCTTGCGCTCAATCATCCCTTTGGTGACCGCGTGAACGCCGTTCAGCAGGCCCTTGACGTTCACGTCCAGCATCTGCTCCCATTCATCGGGATCCTGCTGGTCAATGTTACCCAGCAGCATCACGCCCGCGTTGTTCACCATCGCATCTACCGGCCCAAACTGCTGCTCCGCTTCGGCAATCGCCGCGGCGACCGCCCGGCGGTCGGTGACGTCCACCGCGCGGCACAGGGCGTTCGGCAGATTCAGCGCCGTCATACGCTCGACGCGACGGGCCAGCAGCAGCAGCGCATGCCCGCGCTCTGAGAGCAGTTTAGCGGTCGCCAGGCCAATGCCGGAGCTTGCGCCGGTAATCACAACTAAAGGTTTTTCTGCAGCGTTCATGGAGTCACCTCATAAATAAAATTGATGGCGATACTTTAAATCCGCATAGATATGGTGAAAAATGGTTTATTTTTCTCACAGCCATAAAAAATAACTATGGATAAACGACAGCTCGGCGCCTTCATCTGCGTGTTTGAAGAGCGAAATATTACCCGCGCGGCCGAACAGCTAAGTCTGACACAGCCGGCGCTATCCGCCACCATCAAGGCCCTGGAAGAGGAGCTGGGAACGCGGCTTTTCGTGCGCAAGCCGCGAGGGGTGGAGGTGACCGAGGACGCAAGAGCGCTCTACCCTCACGCCTGCCGGATGATCCAGGATATGGCCGCGCTAAGCACCCGCTTTCGCAAGCGCCAGCACAAGCTGCCGCTGCATATTGGCGTTGAGCAGGATATCGCGTCTCCCTGCCTCGAGTCGCTGCTGCAGAAGATCCGCCTTGAGATGCCGGACACGCTGGTCACGCTCGATCCGGGCTGCACGGGCGATATTCGCCTCGGCTGCGAAAGCCTGCGCTGCGAAGATGAGCTTTTTATGCCGCTGTTCGAAGAGCGCTACGTGCTGGCCTACCCCGCAGCTCATCCGCTGGGCCAGCTGGCGGAGCTGACGTCGGAACAGCTCTGCAGCCAGCCGTGGGTGATGTACCCGGCTCACGACTCCCATCAGCGATTCCTGCCGTTTTACGGCGCCTCGGCCGGCGCCCCCAGCGCCAACGCCGGAAGCTTTACCCTGGCGCTCGATCTGGTGGAGGCGGGCTTCGGGCTGGCGATCGCCCCCCGGTCGCTGGTTGAATCGCGCTGCGAGCTGAGCTCGCGCCAGCTGCCCGGCTATCCGCTGCTGCGCCGGGTCGGCATCTGCTACGCCATGCAGGCGGTGGAGATAACCGCCGTGGAGCAGCTGCTGAACGGCATAAGCCTGGAGTAGATCGGCTTATTCGTAGCTACGTGGCATAATTCAGTTTGGATGGGGCGGCGAATCAGAATCGCTGAACGTTGGCGACTAACAGATTAACTTATCGATTAAAGATGGAACCAGGCTGAGTTCAGGGGAGCTGAGCCTGAACTGACATCACCGATACAAGACGCTATCTGAATTTGGACAAGCAATAGTACAGGTGAGGTGGAATTGGCGTCGTCAGACTCTCTGTGGGGGTCACTTGTATTCAATAAAGTTTGTATTTAAGCTTTTGGAGCTACATCCGTGATCATCATAGCTTTCCATTTTTTACGGATTTACCTTTCTCAAATCATTAATTATTCATATGCATTCTTTCCATATATAAAAAAGACGACATATTTAATCACGTAATCTTAGTTATATGGATTATAAAGAATGATAACTATAATTTTAATATTGAATTAACCTTGACTATCTTCGACGGACATGGCACTGTCAACCCACTGGGTGAATAAAAATCATTCTCTTTGTATAAATGAAAAACTCACTTATTGGCTTTGACTTACAGTTCAAGGTGAATATAGGGATATTTTTCGTATGGATAGCACATCATCTCTTCATTAATATTATTGAACTGTGCCCATGCCGTGGCTATTGAATCACAAATGTAATCCAGCAGTATCTAAAATACTGTAAACCCATGTTAGTTGCCAGGCTAACCAATGCAAATGATGATTAATGGAGCTAATCAAATTGAATTTTGTCATGAAGATAATTCTTATCGTCATTTTCATCCTGATTATCAGGACGGTCTATAAAAAAGCGCAGGAAAAAGGCTTACGCACGTACCACTTCGTCGTGCTGTTCTTGACATCTCCTCTTACCGTTTTTTTAGATTACTGTCTGCAGCGCCAGGCGCTACTACTGGATACGCCCGCATTCAAAACAACGGCAATTTATGGCCTCCCGCTGGCGTTTATTTTTTCGTTTATTTTGTATATCATCTATCGCAAGAAGAAGTTTAAATGAGAGCCTTAACTGAAGTTGAATTATCATTTATTCACGGTGCTGACGGTAACGACGCTTATAATCCGATCTCGCTCATTGTCGGTAGTCTAAGTACAATAACAAAATTACCCACACCAGTATCATTAGCCGTGGGTATTGGGACCGAAATCGCTATTCAGGCCGCACCGCATATGCCGGTTCACGTTCCAGTTCCGAAGATTCCAATGGGACCGACATGGAATGGCAGCGGCGGCGGTCGCCCTTCCCCTTCGGCGTCGCTTTCAACACCGGACTCATCAAATTAAAAAACGCAACCTTATTGGTATGCACCTGGAGATCGGGACATATTGTACGTTAAGCCTGTTTTTTGAACAGGCTTAACTATCGTAGTAGGGTGTACTCCGTCGCAATACGCCTTTCCCCAGATTTGTGATAACGCCATAACTTAAAAGCAATATATCAGACCTAATAACTTGAAAACGATAGCTAAACGAGGCAACCCGCGGCTTCGCCATGCGCTATCGCGCCGTGGAGCAGCTGCTGAACGGCATAAGCCAGGGGTAGATCGGCTTATTCGTCGCCGTGGCCAGTGATTTCCGTTTTCAGCAATTCGATCAGGCGCTTATAGCGAGCAGGCAGAGGCCATTCCGTGCGGTAGGCTATCCAGATGGTATCAATGACCTCGACCGGGCCCGCAATCACGCTAATTTTGTCTTGCTGCGCGTAGGCCGTCACCGCAAACCGGGGGAGCACGGTAAATCCCAGCCCGCGGGCGACGGGTTCCAGAATTAAACCAATCTGATTGGTCAATCCGCTGATCTTTATTTCATCGAAGCGCCTGCCGGGGTAACGCCTTCCCAATAGACGTAGCGCCATATTTCGGCCATCCGGGTGATCGATAAAACCTAATTTGCACAGCGCTTCCCAACCTATTTTTTCGTCCGTGCGGGGAACCACTAAACAGAGGCGATCGCGCGCAAAGGGCTCCACGACCAGCCGGGGATGTGCCGCAGGCTGATCGAGAAGCCCAACATCGCTGCGCCCTTCGAGAACGGACTGGATAATATCCGGCGTCGGCGCGAAGCGATGGTGGACGGTCAGCTCAGGATGAAGCTGCTGCTGCTCAAGAAGCAGCGGATAAAGCAGCAGGCCGATACTCCCCTGAGTGATGAGGTTTACGGGGCCGCGGCACGGGTCATCATCGGATAGCCTCGCCCTGAGCCGGGCATAGGCGACCTGCTGCTGTCGCGCAAAATCCAGCATAATCGCGCCCTGCGGTGTCAGCTCAAGAGGCCGCGTTTTCCTCAGCAACAGGCGGCCAAATTCCTCCTCAAGCCGCTGAATATGCTGACTAACTGCGGCCTGGGTCAGGTCAAGCTGCTCGGCGGCTCGGGTAAAGCTTCCCGTTTCGTAGACTTTCAGCAGCGTGTTGAGCCATAGCGGATTCATCATAAATATTTTTTATCATCCTCATCACTATGACCTTATTTTTTATTATGACGGCTATTTCTATCATGTCACCTCTTATCCATGCACAACCCAAAAAGGTGATATATGACTTATCCACGCAACTTTTCGCATATTGGTATCACGGTAACCGACCTCGATAAGGCCATCGATTTTTATACCAATGTGATGGGCTGGTATCTGATCATGCCGGCAACCACAATCAGCGAAGATGACTCCGCTATCGGCATAATGTGTAACGACGTCTTTGGTCCTGGATGGGGCTCATTCCGCATCGCGCATCTCTCGACGGGCGACAAAATTGGCATCGAAATTTTCGAATTCCCAAATAGCGAACGTCGCGAAAACAATTTCGAATACTGGAAAACCGGCGTGTTCCACTTTAGCGTTCAGGACCCGGATCTTGAAGGTCTGGCGGCGCGCATCGTCGCCGCTGGCGGAAAGCAGCGAATGCCGGTACGCGAATACTATCCGGGAGAAAAACCCTACCGCATGGTTTATATGGAAGACCCGTTCGGCAACATCATCGAGATTTACAGCCACAGCTACGAGTTAACCTACTCGGCCGGCGCCTATCAGGACAAGCAGCTCTGAGCTAACGTACGCCGCGCGGTATAAGCTTTTCAGCACGCGCGGCCGCTGCGTAGGATGCGCCCGACCCTCACTCTGGTCTGAGGAATTAGCGCTTGCCTTAAAAAATAAAATAAGTCTATTATGGATTTTTAGTCCACATCTGGTCGTTTTATGCAGCGTATAAACTCACTCTCTGACATTCTTGCCGGCTGTTACGATGCGCATCAGGCCATACGCCCGCAGGTAGCCGTAACGCCAATGCTTTTTAGCCCGACGCTGAGCCGCCGGCTCGCCTGCGAAGTCTGGTTTAAAGGCGAACATCTGCAGCATACCGGCTCGTTCAAGTTTCGCGGCGCCAGCAATAAGCTGCGCCTGCTTGACGATGCCGCACGTCGCGAAGGGGTGATTACCGCCTCATCGGGAAATCACGGCCAGGGGATGGCTCTGGCCGGCCATCTGAGCCGGGTTCCGGTTACCGTGTATGCGGCTCAAAGCGCTTCTCCGCTGAAGCTGGATGCCATTCGGGCATGGGGGGCGCAGGTCATTACCCTCGATAGCGATCCGCTCAGCGTCGAAATAGCGGCAGCGGAGGCGGCCCGTCGGCAGGGAAAAACCTTTGTTTCTCCCTATAACGATCCGGACGTTATCGCGGGTCAGGGCACTATCGCCCTGGAAATGCTGGAGCAGCAGCCGCCGCTTGATGCCGTATTTGTCGCGGTCGGCGGCGGCGGGCTGATTTCCGGTATCGGCGCCGTGCTGAAAAATCTCAGCCCTGAGACCCGGATTATCGGCTGCTGGCCCGCGGCCGCTCCGGCGATGTATGCCGCATTACGGGCGCAGCGCATTGTCGATATAGAAGAAAGCGACACCCTTTCCGACGGCACCGCCGGCGGCCTTGAGCCCGGCAGCATCACCTTCCCGCTGTGCGCTCAGGTTATTGACGAGTGCGTGCTGGTCAGCGAAGAGGAGATCCGCCACGCCATGCGCGAGGTTGCGCGCTGCGAGCGCTGGATGATCGAAGGCGCCGCAGGCGTCGCAGCGGCGGCTTTTCTGCAGCAGGCGGACGCCTGGAAAGGAAAGCGCGTTGGCGTGATCCTCTGCGGGAGAAACATTACCCTGGAGAAATTTATCGGGGCGGTATCATGAGAGTCGTGACGCTCGCTGAAATTCAGGCCTGCCTGCCCGTCGCCGATGCAATTTTAGCCATCGAAGAGGGCTTTATGGCCTATAGCCGCGGGGAAGTCCATTCTCCCCCGGTCCAGCAGTTCATCTTTGAAGAGAATGAGGGCGACTGCTGTATCAAATCGGCATGGACCGCGCAAAGCGACTATTTTGCGGTGAAGGTCTCTAGCGGCTTTTATCAGAACCCTCGCCGGGGGCTTGCCAGCAATCACGGCCTTATCCTGCTGCTGTCGGCAACCACCGGCCAGCCGGTGGCTTTACTGAACGATGAGGGATGGCTGACCGCCGTGCGTACCGCCATTGCCGGACGGATTGCCGCGCGCCTGCTTATGCCTGCGCGCGTTCACGCAATCGGTATTTACGGCACCGGACTGCAGGCCCAGCTCCAGCTCAGACAGCTGCTGGAAATAACGGACTGCCGCGATGTGCTGGTCTGGGGGCGAAGCGCGCAAAGCCTGGCGGCGATGCGGGAAGCGATGCGCGACGCCGACATCCATTTTGTCGCCACCACCCGGGCGGAACAGGTAGCAAGGGAAGCGAACCTGATCGTAACCGCAACGCCGTCACGGGCGCCGCTGATTAACGACGACTGGGTGTCGCCTGGAACCCATATTACCGCCGTAGGCGCCGACGGAGCGGGTAAGCAGGAGCTGGCGCTGACCCTACCCGGCAAAGCGGCGCTCATCGCGGTGGACTCCCGCAAACAGTGTAGCCAGTACGGTGAGATCAGCGGCGCAATTGCCGCGGGTCTGATCGGACAGGAGCGGCTGACGGAGCTGGGAACGCTGCTGGCCGGTCCCGCATGGGTGCGGGGTCAGGATGATATTACGCTGGCTGATTTAACCGGTCTGGGTATTCAGGATTTGCAGATCGCGCGGAGCCTTATGCGCGCTCTTCCTTAAATTCTTTCAGATACTTATAGACGGTAGCCCTGCCCAGCTGCAGAACCCGGGAAACGTAGTTCGCGGCGCTTTTGCCTTCGAAGGCGCCTTCGTCGTACAGCGCGGAGACCAGCAAACGCTTCTGCCCTCTGCTAAGCGTGGCGAGGCTGAGCTGCTGTTCACGCAGCCAGGACTGGATGAAAACGTTAATTCGCTCCTGCCAGTCGTCGCGAAATAGCGCGTCCGGCTGCGGAATAACGCGCCCGGCCTGAAAGAACAGATTAAGCACATCCCGGGCCTGTTCCAGCACCGACAGATTCAGATTGATGCACATCATCATTTCAGCCCGCCCCTTGCCATCCCGCAGGACGGTGCTGATGGAGCGGATTTTCTGGCCGTTCCAGTTGGTTTTTTCATACGGGCCGATCGTCGTTTCATCGCCCTCGTTGCCGGAGAGCATCTCAAGGCCAGCGTCGTCTCCGGCGCTTCTGCCGGAAAAGTTGTTCGCAATGTACACCACGCTTTGCGTCTTCAGGCAGTGCAGGACGACCTCAGCATGAGGAAACAACAGCGCCGCGATGCTATCCGCTATCGCCTGATAGTTATGCGCGGGTGATGGGTTTGAAAATTGGCTCGGCATCATCTTCTCCTGCTGAAAACAGGATGATACGCGAAAGCGCCGACGCTGGAAATCGGCCGCTAAGGCAGCGCGGTGTAATTTTATGTTGTTTTATTACGTGGCTTTATTTGCCGAAGCTTACCGAGAAAGAGTCATAACATGCGTAGAAAATCTTTGTTGCTGAGCGCCCTGCTTTGTAGTTATAGCGGATGGTCTGCGGTTCCTCCGCCTCAGCCAGCGGACTGGACGCAGCCGGTCGCACCGTTTCCCGTGACCGATAATATTTTTTATATCGGCACCCACGGCCTGACGTCATGGCTGATTGTTTCAGGCCAACAGGCAATCGTTCTCGATCCAGGACTGGAGCAGAACGCTTCGCTGATCGGAAAAAATATCCGCGCGCTGGGGTTCTCGCTGCAGAACGTCAAGCTGCTGATAAACAGCCATGCGCACTTTGACCATGCCGCGGGCCTGGCCACGCTGAAAAAAGCGACCGGCGCGCGTCTCTACGCCATGGAAGGCGACGTGTCCGCGCTGGAAAAGGGGCGGCACGAAGGCGATAACATCTACGGCAACGCCGCCTTCCCGCCCGTCATGGTGGATCGCGTGCTCCATGATGGCGATACGGTAACGCTCGGAAATATCAGGCTGACGGCCGTACTGACGGCGGGTCATTCGAAAGGCTGCACCACCTGGCTTATGCGCTCAACCCTTGCCGGAGAGCCGGTCAACGTCGTCTTCCCCTGCAGCATCAGCGTGGCGGGCAATACGTTAATCAATAACCGTACCTATCCCGGCATTGCGGCGGACTACCGGCGCAGCTTTGCGCGCCTGCGCGGCCTCAGCGCGGATATCGTGCTGCCGAATCACCCCGAGGTGACGCAGGTTATGTCGCGCGAGGAGCGGGTCAAAGAGGGCGATAAGCGGGCCTTTATCGATCCTGGCCTGCTCAAACGCGTCGTAGATGCAGCTGAAATAAAATTTAATGATGCGCTTAATCACCCGGCCCCGTAAGTCACGATGAGCCGTGCTCTCTACGGCTAAAACATCCGGCCCGCCGCCGAACTTAACGCGGAGGCGGGTCAGATGATGTACTTAACGATCGGCGTCGATCCCGATATTAAACATCTCCCGCGTCTCCACTGCTCTTTGCTTATTCGGCAGCCGATGCAGAATCCGGCTCAGCAGCAGCCCAATCGCCAGCAGGGAAATCACGGCGAGCGCCAGCCCGTTCCATCCCGCTTTGGCAAAGACGAAGCCGTTGAGGTAGCCCAGCACAGCGCCGCCCGCGTAATAGCAGAAGAGATAAAATGCCGTTGCCTGTCCTTTAGCGTGGGAGGCGTGCCCGCTCACCCAGGAGAGAATGGTTGAGTGCGAGGTAAAGAAGGCCACCGAGAGGACAACCACCCCGAAAATAAAGACCGCCGCGATGGTGGCAAAAATGCTTATGGCCGCGCCGGCAATCATCACCAGCAGCAGCATGCTGAGCATATTCATGGCGCCGAACCGCACGGCCAGCCTGGCGGTCGTCGGCGCGGAGAAGAAGGTTAGCGCGAAGCTAACGGGGATCAGCCCGATATGGGTAAATGACAGATTGAACGGTTCACGGTGCAGATAGAAGGCGACGAAGTTAAAAATAGAGGTAAAGGAGCCGAAGAGAATAAAGCCGATAACGTAGGCCAGGGAGATATTTCGGTTTTTAAAATGCTCAATGCCGCCTTTTAACATCTGCGTCAGGTTTAGCGCAGTGCTCGGGGTAAAGTTTTTCGACGCCGGAAGGAAATAGAGGACGTAAAGCGCCATAAAGATCAGCAGGCCGCCAAACAGCATGAAAATAACGTTCAGCGAAACCTGTTCCATCATCAGCGTGGCGAAAACCCTGCCGGACATGCTGCCCAGCGAGTTACCAAAAATAAAATAGCCGGTAACGACGCCCGCCAGAGCGGGAGAGACCTCTTCGCAAATATAAACGGTGACCGCCGCCGTGATGCCGCTGACGGCAAGGCCAAGCAGAGCGCGATAGAGCACCAGCTCCGGCCAGGCGCTGACGGTCGTGCACATCAGCGTCAAAATGCCGCCTAACAGCAGTGAAACGACGATAGTTTGCTTGCGTCCAAAGCGATCGGAAAGGCTGCCGGTAAACAGCATCGCCAGGGCCAGACAGCCGACCTCAGCAGAAAGGATCAGGCCAACCTGATTAAGCGGAATATGGTAAACCTCCGCCAGCTTGGGCAGCAGCGCCTGGATAGAGTACAGAGAGGCAAGCTCCGCCAGCCCGGCCAGCGGCAGCGTGAGCAGTATGGGTAAATAATGTCTAAGTCCGATGTTATTCGGTGCTGGCTTCATTTTTATTCCTCACATTATTTCTTTAGATAATTTCTGCGCTGTGCGCGTTCTGCTAAAAAGCGTTAGCGCACCATCAGGTAGTCCATTCAAATAACCATGGAATTTATACATTAATTATCGCCGCGCGATACTTACCAGCCGTAATAGATTAAGTTATGAATCGTGCATCTTATTTATTTCCAATGACCTTGTGCGCAGCGAGCTGAAAATTAACGCTTGCATTATTATTTTTTATCACTTTTCAAGCTATCGCGATCACACTTTTGCAAATAGCCTATAAGCCAACCACACAGAGATAAAAAGGTTATTAATATCATTGAATTACATAAAACACGTTTCGTATCCTTTAGCCTCATGGTTGTACTTCATACTTTTACTTAAGCTTTTTCTCTGCGGTTGCTAATATTCTGCTGACGTGAGCAACGCCTTTTATTATTGCTGTATATAAGCAAGGTGATCCAACCATGAAACCTAAAACGCTGTACGATAAAATAATCGACGCACATATTATTCGACAATTAGACCAACAGGGTAATGTGCTACTTTATATCGATCGCTCTATTTTGAACGAGTATACCAGCCCGCAGGCGTTCAGCGGGTTACGCGAAGCGAAGCGCCAGGTCTGGCAGCCCAAAAGTATTTTACTTAACGTCGATCACGTTAACCCGACGCGCCCCGAACGCACCACCGAGATGACCGATCCGGGCGGTGAGCTCCAGGTTCGCTATTTTGAATCGAACAGCCGGGATTTTGGCCTCGAGCTTTTTGGCGTGATGGATGAGCGCCAGGGTATCGAACACGTTGTCGCCCACGAACAGGGAATGGTGCTGCCGGGCATGGTGATTGCCGCCGGTGACAGCCACACCACGACCTACGGCGCTTTTGGCGCATTCGGCTTCGGCATTGGCACCTCTGAAATTGAGCATATGCTGGCGACGCAGACGCTGGCCTATAAAAAGCTGAAAACGCTGCGCGTCCGGGTAGACGGCGAGCTGCCGTTTGCCGCGACGGCAAAAGATATCGTCATGCTGCTTATCGCCCAAATCGGCGCCGATGGCGCGACGGGCTACGCAATCGAGTTTTGCGGCGAAGCGATTGATGCGCTGAGCGTCGAAGGGCGCATGACCGTCTGCAATATGGCGGTTGAAGCGGGGGCGCGCGGCGCGTTTATGGCGCCGGACGAGAAGGTATTTGCCTACATCAGGTCCGCGCCGCGCGTGCCGCAGGGCGAAATGTGGCAGCAGGCGCTGGCCCACTGGCGCACGCTGCACAGCGACGAAGGCGCGGTCTTTGATAAAGAAGTGGCGCTTGATTGCGCGAACCTGACGCCGCGCGTCACCTGGGGGACCAGCCCCGACCAGGGCGGCTGCATTACCGATCGCGTTCCCAATCCGGCCGATGAGCAGGACCCGTCCAGGCGGCGTGACATGCAACAGGCGCTGGCCTACATGGGTCTTGAGCCCGGCATGCCGATAAGCGGAATTCCTATCTCCCACGCCTTTATCGGCTCCTGCACCAACGGGCGTATAGAAGATTTACGCGCCGTCGCGCAGGTGCTGCGCGATAGAAAAATCGCGCCGGGAGTCAGAGGGATCATCGTTCCGGGCTCAACTCAGGTACGCGCCCGCGCCGAGCGTGAAGGGCTGGCAAAAATCTTTATTGCCGCCGGCTTTGAGTGGCGCCAGTCCGGATGCTCAATGTGCCTTGCGATGAACGAGGACGTGCTGATGCCGGGCGATCGCTGCGCGTCGAGCACCAACCGCAACTTTGCCGGTCGCCAGGGCGCCGGGGCAAGAACCCATCTGATGAGTCCGGCAATGGTAGCCGCCGCCGCGGTAGCCGGTCACCTGGTCGACGTGCGCCAGTTTTTGCAGCAGGAACAATAGACAATGGAACCTTTCAACAGCGTTACCGGCATTGCCGCACCGATGATGGCGGCCAACATTGATACCGACGTCATCATGCCCAAGCAGTTCCTTAAGGGCATCGATCGCAGCGGGCTGGATAAGGGCGCCTTTTACGACCAGCGATGGTTAGCCAGCGGCGAGCCCAACCCCGATTTTATTCTCAACCGCCCCGAGTGGCGCGGCGCGACGTTTCTGATCGTTGGCCCCAACTTTGGCTGCGGTTCCAGCCGCGAACACGCGGTTTGGGGACTGCGCCAGCTCGGTATTCGGGCGCTTATCGGCACCAGCTTCGCCGGTATTTTTAACGACAACTGCCAGCGCAACGGCGTGCTGACCCTGACGCTTTCAGCAGCGGATATCGACCTGCTGGCCCGGGCGGCAGGCGATCCGGCAGGTAATCACATCACCGTTGATTTGCAGCAGCAGCGCATTCAGGCCGGGGAAACGGGCTTCTCCTTTGCCGTGGATGAACTGAAAAAACAGATGCTGCTGCAAGGCCACGATGCGATTAGCTACACGCTGCAGTATCAGCAGGAGATACGTGATTTTGAGGAGCGCTACTTCACCACCCACCCGTGGCTTGTGGCGTAGAACGAAAGAACGACTCTGAGGAGTGAGCAGAACATTATGAAACTGGTCAGTTTTATGCATCATGGCGGCAAGAATGGCCGCGATAAAAGCTACGGTATCTGGACTGAAAACGGCGTTATCGATCTGGGGAAACGGATAGGCGCGCGCTACCCGACCATCAAATCCCTGCTGGCCGGCGAAGCTCTGGCCGAGGCCGCCGCCTACGGACTGCAGCAGCCGGACTACGCGCTGGAGGAGATTAGCTACCTTCCGGTTATCGAAGATCCGAACAAAATCATCTGCGTGGGTATGAACTACGCCGACAAGCGCCTTGAGTTTGACGAAAAGAACAACGAACCCACGCTGTTTATTCGCTTTGCCGATTCGCAGACCGGGCACAACGGCACGCTGCTCAAACCGGGAGCCAGCGCCGAGTTTGACTATGAGGGCGAGCTGGCGGTGATTATCGGTAAAAGCTGCTTTCACGCGAGCGCCGAACGGGCGCTGGAGTACGTGGGAGGCTACAGCTGCTACATGGATGGCTCCGTGCGCGACTGGCAGCATACCTGGTATACCGCCGGTAAAAACTGGCCGCAGACCGGCTCTTTTGGCCCCTACTTAACCACCGAGGATGAGATTGTCGATCCGCAGGCGCTGGCCATCCACACCTGGCTGAACGGGCAGATGGTGCAGAACGATAACACCCGCAATATGGTACATAAGATCGCCCAACTTATTTGCTACATCAGCGCTTTTACGCGCCTGATGCCCGGAGATGTGATCATTACCGGATCGCCTGGCGGCGTGGGTAAAAAGCGCGTTCCCCCGCTATTCTTACGCCAGGGGGACCGCATTGAGGTGGAGATTGAGGGGCTTGGCCGTCTGAGCAATACGGTAAGCGAGGCGCGTCAGGCGGTTGAGAGACCGGCATGAGCGGAGAAAACATAAGGAGCTTGATGATGATAGATACCGCTGAAGGCATTAAGGATAAAGGCGAGTCCGCCTTTATTCCCGGCTTTCGCCTGCTGGACGTTGAGCTGGGCAACGGCATCCGCCTGCGCGCCGCGGTTGGCGGCCAGGGCGAGCCGCTGCTGATGCTGCACGGACACCCGCAAAACCACGTCACCTGGCGCAAGATTGCCCCCACGCTTGCCCGGCACTTTACCGTCATCATGCCCGATATTCGGGGATACGGTGACAGCAGCAAGCCGCCGAGCGACCCCGAGCACCGCACCTACTCCAAGCGCGAGATGGCAAAGGACATCGTTTTACTGATGGCGCGGCTGGGCTTTAACGACGGATTCGCCTTCGTTGGCCACGATCGCGGCGCTCGCGTCGGGCATCGCCTGGCGCTGGACTATCCGCAGCAGGTTAAGCGCAGCGTCTTTATTGATATTGCGCCAACGGCCACCATGTATGAGCGTACGGATAAGGCGTTTGCCACGCGCTATTTCTGGTGGTTCTTCCTGATCCAGCCCGCGCCGCTGCCGGAGAAGCTGGTGGCCTCCGATCCGGCCTTCTTCCTGCAAAAGCACATCAACGGCCAGTTGAAAACGCCAGGCGCCACGGAGCCGGAGGTGTTTGCCGAGTATCTGCGCTGCTATCAGAACCCGGAAACGCTGCGCGCGGTTTGCGAAGATTACCGGGCGGCGGCCACGATAGACCTGGCGGACGATGAGGCCGATAAGCATCTGCGCATCGGCAGCCCGCTTTTGGCCCTGTGGGGTGCAAAAGGCACCGTAGGCCAGCTTTATGATGTAACATCAACGTGGCAGGAAAAGGCGTTGAACGTGAGCGGCGTGCCGATGCCTTGCGGACACAGCCCTCAGGAAGAGTGCCCGGAAGAGATGCTCAGGGTCATCATGCCCTTCCTTTCCTGAAGGCTCCGCGCCACCCACGAGGCTCGATAGCGGGCCTCCTTTTTTATTCTCCGGATGGCACGCACATGAGCACTCATGACAAGCAGCGGGCGCAGTGGCCGCTTATCGAAGATCTGAACGTTTTTCTGACCGTGGTGCGCAAGGAGAGTTTTGCCAACGCGGCGGCCGAGCTTGGGCTATCGCCCTCCTACGTTAGCAAGCGTATCGGCCTGCTTGAAAAAAGCCTCGGCATGCGCCTGTTTCATCGCAGCGCCCGCGCTATCCGGCTTACCGCCGACGGGCACAAGGCGCTGAGCGGCGCGATCTCCGTCCTGGACAGCATGGGCGAGTTCGTTGCGGGGCTTGCCGCCTGGCGCGACGCCATCGAGGGAAATATCCACATTAGCTGCTCGTTTGGGTTCGGTTCAACGTACATGGCAGACGCGCTCTCCGCGCTGGCGGAGCGCTACCCGGCGCTCAACGTTAAGCTCACGCTGACCGACCGGGTGGTTGACCTGATTGAAGAGGGGGTAGATCTCGAGATCCACGTCGGCGACGATATTAAAGATCTCTACATTACCCGCAGGCTCTCGCTCAATCGACGGGTGCTGTGCGCCGCGCCGCAGTACCTTGCCGGGCACGGCACGCCAGCTCAGATAAGCGATCTCAAGCAGCACAAGTGTCTGGTTATCCAGGAGCGTAGCGCGCAGTTCGGCGTCTGGCCGCTCACCAACGGACGCGACAGCACGCAGCTGCATATCGGCAGCCAGCTCTCCTCCAACAGCGGCAGCGTGGTGCTAAGCTGGGCGCTTAACGGCCACGGGATAATTCTTCGCTCCCTGTGGGAGGTTCAGCGCTATCTGGCGAGCGGCGAGCTGGTGCAAATCCTCCCGCCGTGGCATCAGAGCGCCAACATCTGGGCGGTTTACTCCAACCGCACTTCCGGTTCGGCAAAGCTGAAGGTATGCATCGATTTCCTGATGGACTATTTTCAGCAAAATCCTCCCGTCGGCGACGCGCTGTGGGGAAAAATAACCGCTGAGGATGGGGAGAGCCGGCTTGTTTAACGAAGGGCCGGCAGGGACGCGATAAGCTATTTACGGTTTATTATTTCCGCCGGGATAGCTTCACCGTGATATTTTTCGTAAATGGCATTCAGTTTTCCATTTTTAAGATTGGTGACAATCCATTCATTTAATTTTTCTTTCAACTCAGGCTCACCTTTTTTAACTCCGATAGCTAAATCAAATACCGTTAGGGTTAATTTGGGCTCAAAGCTTAATTTAGGATTCTGTTTTTTAATCTGGTTAACCAGCGTGGCGGAAGTGGCGACCGCGTATGCCTGGCCGCTAACGGCGGCGGTGACTAAGGTGGCGTCATCATCATAGCGCTGGATGCTATAGCCCTTTTTCATCGCATCCTGACTCAGCATTGAGTCCTGAGTGGTGCCGCGCGTAACGGTAATGGCGTGCCCTTTTAAATCGGCCCAGTCGCTGACTTTAGTGGCGGCAGGCGCGGCAATAACGGAGCGCAGCCCGGCATAGGCGCGGGTAAAATCAATCACCTGCGCACGCTGCGGCGTGACGGATAGGGTTGAAATGACGATATCTGCCTTACCGGTTTGCAGATTCGGAATACGCGTCGGTCCGGTGGTTTCAATAAACTTCAGCTTTAAGCCCCAATCCTTCGCCAGCAGTTCAGCGGTTTCGACATCAGAGCCGACCGGCTTCATCGAGGCGTCCAGCATGCCTGAAGGCGGTAGTGACATATCGGTGGCAACGCGCAGCTCGCCGCGCTGTTGGATGTCCTGCAGCGCATTTGCCGAGGCCGGCTGGGCGATGAGCGCGGTTACCACGCCGGCGAGTAGAGCAATCGATTTTGCGTATTTCATTATTATTCTCCTGATGAGGATGGGTACAGGGTATCGGGTGAATTACAGATCGTTGGCAATAAACTCCTTTAAGGCCTCGGTTTCCGGCGCTTTCAAAATGGCGGCACTCCCGCTTTCATGCACTTTTCCCTGATGCATAAAGATCACCTTATCGGCGACTTTGCGGGCGAAATTCATTTCATGGGTCACCATGATCATCGTCATGCCGCTGCCCGCCAGCCGCTCAATCACGCGCAGCACTTCGCCGGTTAATTTAGGATCCAGCGCCGACGTGACTTCATCAAAAAGCATCACTTTTGGTTTCATCGCCAGAGAGCGGGCGATAGCGGCGCGCTGCTGCTGCCCGCCGGAGAGCTGCTCAGGGTAGCTGTCCACTTTATCCGCGAGCCCGACCTGCTCCAGAACGGAGAGCGCCAGCCTTCTGGCTTCCGCCTTCGGCATTTTTTTCACCGCCACCGGACCAAGCGTAATGTTCTGCTCAATGGTGAGATGGGGAAACAGGTTGTAGCTCTGAAAGACAATGCCAACGTCCTGGCGTAGCTTACGCAGGTCGACTTTGGGATCCTCCACTTTATAGCCGCACACTTCGATGCTGCCGCCGTTGATGGTTTCTAGCCGATCGATACAGCGGAGCGCCGTGCTTTTGCCCGAGCCGCTGGCGCCAATCAGCGCCACGACCTGGCCCTGATTCACCGAAAACGAAACGTCTTTCAGCACTGAATTTTGACCAAAACTCTTCTGTACGTTGCTTAAGGTAATGATTGACATAACTTTATCCTTATCCTCGGTTAACGCGTGCCGCCATGGCCTGCAGGCGCTTTGCCTGCTTCTGCGGTGCTCCGCGTTCCAGCCGGCGGCTTAGCACTGAAACCGGAAAACACAGGCAGAAGTAAATGCCGGCAACGATCAGATAGATAACGAAGGGCTGGAAAATCGAGTTATTGATGAGCTGGCCAGCGCGCGCCAGCTCGACAAAACCCACCACCGACGCCAGCGAGGTGTTTTTGATTATCTGCACCGAGAATCCCACGGTAGGCGGCGTTGCCAGCTTGATTGCCTGCGGCATAATCACTTTGAACATGCGCTGAGTGCGCGACAGCGCCAGGCATTCGGCCGCCTCCCACTGCGCGCGCGGAACCGATTGTATGCAGCCGCGCCAGATCTCACCGAGATAGGCGCTGGCGTAAATGGTGAGAGAGATGCCCGCTGCCGGCAGAGGCGCAATCGAATAGCCGAGTTGCGGCAGGCCGAAGTAGACCATAAACATGATGATCAGCAGCGGCGTGCCCTGAATCAGCTGCACCCATGCGCTGACCAGAAGCCGCAGCGGCTTCACTGGCGCAATACGTCCCAGCGCAATGAGAAACCCCACCAGACCACCGCCGCCGAAGGCCATGAGCGACAAAATCACCGTCCACAGCGCGCCATCAAGCAGAAACTGCAGATGAGCAAAGTTAAGCGAAATATTCATCAACGGCTCTCCTTAAATCGACGTGCCAAGACGGCGGCGGCGCGGGAAAATTACCTGACCAAATAGCCAGAATATCACCCGCATCAGCAGCGACAGCGCGATGTAAATACAGGCCACGATGAAGAACGTTTCAAAGGGGCGATAGGTTTCTGACTGGATAAAATTGGCCGTTGCCGTGAGCTCTTCCGCGGAAATTTGCGATGTCACCGACGATGCCAGCATCAGCAAAATAAACTGGCTGGTGAGCGAGGGGTAAACGCGCTCAATCGCCGGGCGCAGCGCCACGTGCCAGTATTGCTGCCAGCGGTTCAGCCCCAGCGTTTCGGCGGCTTCCCACTGACCTTTGTGAATCGACTCGAAGCCGGCGCGCATAATCTCCGCCGTATACGCCCCGACGTTGATGGTGAGCGCAATGACTGAAACCGTGAAAGCGCTGAATGAGAAGCCCAGGCTGGAGAGACCAAAATAGACCAGGAAGATCTGCACCAGAAAAGGCGTATTGCGAATCGACTCGACATAAACGCCCGTCAGGCGCGCCAACCAAACCGACTCCGAACGACGCGCCGCTGCGCACAGCGTGCCGATCAGAAAACCGGTTAACGTCGTCACCAAAGCCAGTTTGGCGGTGAGTAGCGCGCCGCTCCACAGAAGCTGCCACTGCGCGAGAATTGCTGTGAAATCGAGCATCATAAGGTCAACCCCGGTTATTTTGTTACGCTGTTTTGCTGGCCGGTCATGCGGTCGTAAACTTTAAAGAGCGCCTGATTGCCGTTGGCACCTTCGCCATAGGCCTGCGCGTTTTGATACTGCGAGGCGACCAGCGCGGTAGCGGGGAGCGGGACCGGATGCTTCTGCGCGGCCTCCAGCACAAGACGCAGATCTTTCATCATCAGGTCGATACGAAATCCTGCGGAGACGTCACCTTCAATCATTGCGCCACCCAGTTTGTCGAGCATCCAGGATGCCGCCGACCCGCCCATCAGCACCTCGCGCATCTGCGGAAGATTGATATCCCAGGCGCGCGCCAGCGCTAACGCTTCGCAAATTGCCTGGATGTTGATGCCACAAATCAGCTGGTTACATAGCTTTACCGTCTGCCCCGCGCCGGATGCGCCAACGTGATTGAGCGTGGTGCCCATGGCGCGCAAATAAGGCGTTGCCTGGGCAAAGCCTTCGGCGCTGCCGCCCACCATGATCGTCAGATTGCCGTTTTTTGCGCCAACCGGGCCGCCGGAAACCGGCGCATCCAGCATCGTGACGCCAATGGTTGCCAGCGATTCGCTTAGCTGGCGCGTCGCGGCGGGTGCGATAGTGCTCATATCAACAAACAATTTCCCACGCGGCGGGTTGCTCAGCAGTCCGCCGGCGCCGCGCACGATCTCTTCAACCTGCGGGGTGTCTGGCAGCATGGAGATGACGATATCGGCATCAATGATAGCGCTGGAAAGATCGCTGACGACGTCCACGCCGTACGGGCGTAGCGCATCGCCTGCCGCTGCGACAACATCAAACGCGCGAACGGTAAAACCCGCCTGTGCCAGATTGCGCGCCATCTCGCGGCCCATGACGCCAAGTCCAATAAACCCGACAATGCCGGAAGTGCTGTTACTCATCGTTATGCTCCAGGTTGATGGTTAGTTAAGTTGTTCCAGCTGAGCGAGCTTCGCGACGCGACGAACAAAGTCGTCGTCATGCACAAACTTCGCTTCGAGGAAGGCAAGAATCAGATCGCGAGCAAGCCACGGCCCGACAATTTGCGCCCCCACGCACATGACGTTGACGTCGTCATGCTCCACCGACTGGTGCGCAGAGTGCACGTCGTGGCAGACCGCCGCGCGGATCCCTTTGACTTTGTTCGCGGCGATAACCGCCCCGACGCCGGTGCCGCAGACCAGAATGCCGCGCCGATCCGCGCTGCCGCGCACCTTGCTGCATAGCGCCAGGGCGATATCCGGAAAATCAACCGGTTCGGGGTCGTGGCTGCCGACATCGTCAATCTGATATCCGGCCTGATGCAGCCACTGCTTAAGCTCCTGCTTGAGGTGAAATCCTGCGTGGTCACTGCCAATCACAATCTGCATCTGCTGTTTTCCTTTTACGGCGTAGTGAAGGTCGATGAACCGCTGCCGGCCTTGAGGATGGTGGCGCGGCGGCGAAAATCTGAGCCAATCTCGAAGTGGCGGCCAAGTAACTCATCGGCTTTATTTTCATCACGTTCGACGATGGCGGAAAAAATGGCGCGGTGATGGTTAATGAGGAACTCTTCAATCCCCTCGACCTGAATGATCTGCTCGCGGCGGTCAAGGTGTGAACGACGCATCAACATGCTGATGGACTGGTAAATATTGATAAGCGTGGGCGAACCGGATGCGGTGACGATGCTTTCGTGAAACCTGAAATCTGCTAAGGCGCCGAGCTCCGGGGTGCGAATGGTCTCAATGATTTCGCCGAGACAGGCGGCCAGGCGATCGTAGTCACTTTGCGTTGCGCGGCGACAGGCTAAACGAACGGCCTGACGCTCAATCGCGATTCGTGCCTGCATGACGTCATCTACCACGTTGGGCTGGTGGGCAAGTACGAAAGTAAAGAATTCACCGAGAATGGAGACATCAGGTTTGGTTATCACGGTACCAACGCCGTGGCGGATCTCCACCGCCCCGACCATGGCGAGCGCCCGCAGCGCTTCGCGCAGTACCGGCCGACTGACGCCTAACTTTGCCGAAAGCTCGCGCTCCGGCAGAAGGCTGTCCCCGGCTTTCAGTTCGCCGTTGAGGAGCTGATCCCGCAAAAATTTTACAACTCGGTCATAGCCGCTGCCGGCTTCGGTCTTTTCACGCCTGATTTCCATGTGATCTCACCAGTGGTCTGTAGTGGTAATACCAATGGTAGATGTGTTGATGAAATATTAACGTGATATTGATCGTTTATTGATCAGTTGTTTTTGTGATGTAACCGGCAATGAGCGGAGAAAGGTGAACGGGCCAGGGAACGTTGGCCGTATTGCGGCAGGCAGAGGAGAAGCGGACAGCTAGCGGAGGGGCTGCAGATAGCGTGCGTCGGGACTTAGCTGAACCGGGAAAAGGGCTCGCACAAAAATCATGGCGGAGCCGTCGCCCAGGCCTGGCGGGGATGATGAGAGATATTAGCGAACGGAGGTCGGCCTGATTTTTTCAGGCGGCGAGTTAACCTCCCTTCCCTCGAACATACTCTGCATTGAGCTGTCTCATCTCATTATCCCGCCAGCGTTCCCAACGGTTCCTGAGTTCACTCCTGCTGGAGCCAATATCTTCATTCAATATCGTCGCCTGGCGTATGCGCTCAGCCCGGAAGTGACGAAAGCCGCCGCGTAGCTCGCACCAGCTAATGAGGAGACAGCAGTTCTGGTCATAGCCCAACACCACCGGCCAAACGGTTCTTTGAGTGATGTCACCGGAGCTGGAGCAGTAATCCAGCAACAGCTTTTTTCCTTCCCGAATGGCGATGCGTATATTCCGCGTATCGGGTTTGAAGCTGCCTGACTCCTCCGGCTTTATCCCTACTGCCGAATAAGATAAACAACCGAGCAGCCGCGCGGGAACTACCGAGGCGATTTTTGCCAGCACGTCGCTGGCGTTATTCGCCAGCGTCGCATCCGGTAAGCGCCGCACCAGTTCCGCGCCAAGAAAGATGGCTTCCAGCTCCTCGGCCGTAAACATCAAAAGAGGCATGTTGTAGTCTGAACTTAAAACATAGCCCGCCCCCGCCTCCCCCTCTACCGGCACCCTTTGCCCGGCGAGATCCGCCATATCCCGATAAATGGTTCGCTTTGAGACCTCAAGCTCTTCGGCCAGTTTCGCCGCGGTGACCGGAAGCGTCGAACGCCTGAGTATCTGGAGAATCTGGAACAACCTGTCTGCACGCCGCATTTTTTCATCCTGTTGCCACCACGCTGTCAGCATACCTGAGTGAAGATATTTTTCAGAGGCCGCGCTATTCGCCGCCATAATGGAGCATCGCTATGAAATTTGTCTCTGTCCGCCTGATTGCGCAAAACATCAAAGACGTTGTGCAGTTTTATGAGTTAGTTACCCGCAGCAAGGCCGACTGGTTAGCCCCGGTTTTTGCCGAAATCGTCACGCCGGTCGCCGTTATCGCCATAGGTAGCGTTGAGACGGTAGCGCTGTTTAAAGAGGGCAGCGCCCAGCCCGCACTTAATCGTTCGGTAATTTTGGAGTTCAGGGTAGAAGATGTCGATGCCGAATTTAATCGCTTAAAAGAGCACATCGAAGTGGTTCATCCCCCGAAAGATTTACCCTGGGGAAACAGGACAGCACAGTTTCGCGATCCTGAAGGCACGTTGATCTCACTTTATACTCCGGTAACGGAAGCGGCGAAAACGCGCTTTAATCGGGGATAAGAGGAAGGCAACTGATAAGAAGCTCTCCCGGTCAAAAGAAAGATGGGAGAGCTGCTCGGGAAAGTCTCACGCCTGCGGCGACGGTAAGCAGGATCGGCTTATTTCAGCGGTAAATAGATATCCGTGAGCAATTCATGTTCCGCCACCTCATGGACAAAGTTGTGGTAGTGAAAGAAGAGCGGGAAATCGCGCAGCTCTTCTCCGCTGCCGGGCAGCCAGTCGCGGTACAGGGCCTGCGCCAGCCCGGTTAACGCCTCGTGCGATCCCTGATGGCGCAGCACCGCGCATCGGCCCGCGGGGATGTCGCTATTAACCACCCCGAAGCGATTGTCTTCGTCAATCGGTGAGGTTACCGTTCCGCAAATATGGAACGCAAATTCATCCGACGGCGTTGTAGCCGGATCGTCCGGAGCAACACCGTACGTCTGGCTGCTGGCAACGGGAGAATAGCCCGTGGTTTTTCGCCACTCAATAAAGCGGGCCGCAGTTTCGTTTATGAGCTCCGGCTGCCCATAGTGAGTCAGCATAGCGACTGATGTCGCGGGAAAATTGACGATCTTGACCTGGCCTTGCATCGTTTGTCTCCTGGCTTTATAGGGTTCAGATATGCGCTTATGCCAATCGACCCAAGGAGGCTGCTGGCGAAATTGCGTCGGTGAGAGACCGAACATTTGTCTGAAAGCGCGACTAAATGATTCAGCGTGCTGAAAACCGGCGTCGAACGCGATATCGGTGATTTTCTCTAACGGATTAAAAGCCAGCCGATAAGAGGCGCGTTTTAAGCGCATCATCTGGATGTAACGACCAGGGGGCATCCCACAATAGCTGCAAAACTGACGATGGAAATGAAATGGCGAGAAGTGAGCCACTTCACTGAGTTTTTCCAGCAACAGCGCGTCGTCGAGATGGCGGTCAATATAATCAAAGACCCGTTTAAAACGTCTGGCGTAACTATCGGTTTTGTTATCGCACATGGCTTCCTCCGTGCCTCTTAATATGCGCAAAGGCGATTTGATTTGCCTGACCGATCTTGCGCAAAATAACAAAACCGCAAAAGAAACCCGTCTCAAGGTGCGGCCTTAGCTGCCGCAGACACAGGCCCTTACTGAGCGGCGTCATCAATGATGGCGCCGGGATGCGTCAAAAAATGGAGTATGTCGATCCAGAACAGACGGTTGGCAATGAGCCGTTTTATTATCGAGTTCGGTGACCGCCTGAGCGATCGTCTTTAATACGGTGGCAGTTACACAGAATTATTTACAGGGTTATACGAGGGGAGCGCAACGCACTCTTTCTTTATGCCGTTGGGCGTTCGTTCCAGGCGTCTTAAACCGCGAAGTTCGACACTCCCCTCACGATACTGAACATCGGAACCACCACGGATTACCGCGCCGCCATCATCTTTCAAAAATAAGTGCACAGGTACAGCCATTCTTAAAAATTTTTGTAATCAATCGTATAACCAGCGTCCGGCTTTAGCTGACTCTGCGAACATTCGTACAGTTAGCGGCTTTGATACTTGCCCGATCGGCTCTTTGTTAAACCATTTGCGGTATACAGATTCTCTTTCCCACGGGTAGTAGGCATCAAAATTGATCGCCGATACATCGACGTTAAATTTTTCCCCGAAATCCTCGATTGCATAAGGCAATTCATCCCATTCGGCGTAGCCTTGTAACGGCGTATCAAACTCAATTGGGATTGGCTTAAAAGTAAAGGTTACTGCAAGAGATAACTCTCCTCGGAAAAACGCTAATACTTCACTATCTGTCACCATACGCGATCTACTTTTCTGTCCATGGTGTTAAAGAGAATTATAAAACAATAAGTTAAGAAAAGAAGACAACTCAAGAACCAAGTTCTTGTTGTCTTGAGGTTTCAACTTAGCACCACCAGAATCCCCAATCTACACGACAAAAACTACTGGAAAAATTGTCGCGCCGAAAGTGCCATCCCCCCTTTCAGGCATTGCGTTCAAAAACTTCAGCGGTGGTAGGCTTCTCCTCATAGAGGTAAACAGCCTCCAAAGTTTTAACTGCGTGATAAAGTGAAAGCTCGCCAGAGAGCTTCCCAGTGCGTCTGAGGGGTCTTGCTGCTTCTGCTTACGGATGACTGAACTGTCTGATTAGTAGTAGCTTCGTGGCCCAGTCCGGTTTACTTTATTGCTATCAACCAGGAGAAGTTCAGAGGCGACACGGAGATAACGCTTTGAAAACCGTCGAGATACTGCAGTACATTCTACGCAAAGGCACCGGAGCCACTTTTCACGCCATCATGCAGGACATCAGCATTCCCCTACACCAACGACACGGGATCGATGTCGTGTCATTTGGCAACTCGCTACATGACCCGGATTGCTACTACCTGATGCGCGCCTTTGATAATCCTGAAAGCATGGCTACGGTTCTCGATTCTTTTTACGCCAGCGCTGACTGGCGCAACGGCCCACGCGAAGAGATCATTCATAGCATTGAAACCAGCTTGAAAACAGTGATAAACCTGCCGCCGGAAAGCGTAGACGGGCTGCGGGTACAATCGTAGGTTATCGTCTTCGCCAGACATTTTGAGCGTCGCCAAATTTTGAGCCGTCGCGGACATCCGCTCGTTTATTCGCCATTGTCGATTAAGTACACGCGTGGTTAGGCTTGTTTCTTCTCGTTCCACGCGTCAGAGTGAAGAATATTACCGTCTTTATAGAGATGAGTGATTTTCTCATAACTCAGAGAAACATCTTCCATGTGTCCTGTACCTGTTACGTTGCGGGTGTCGTGCATCAGCGGGCTATGGCTAACCACTTTCACATTTTCCAAAGCGATCGTGTAGTAAATTTCCTCCTGTCCATTGTAGTTTATTCTGTAGAACTGAAATTCAGCACTTTTAAGCGTCTGGCCTGTTGCAACGGCTTTAAACAGGTAAGGTGATGAACTATCGATCTCTTTGGTGAAATTAAAAGAGCAGTGTTGACGGGAGCCAGTAATTTTACCAGTAAGAGGATCTGTAGGAATAACCACGCCATGTTGCAAGCTGCGTAGCTCTATACTTCCATCCCTTCCGTGAACATCACAAGATCCCATAATCTGCGATCCGCCATCATCTTTTAAAATTAGGTGAACAGGTACAGCCATTTATTAAGCTCCTTGTAATTAGTCGTACAACCATTTCCCGGCTTTAGCTGATTCTGCAAACATTCTTACAGTAAGAGGTTTTGATATTTGTTTTACTGGTTTATCAGTGAACCATTTTCTAAAGAACCACGTATGAAACCACGGATAATATTTTTCGTAATTCATTACTGATACATCAACATGAAATACTTCATCGTATTTATCAATACAGTAAATTAAATCATCATCATCAGCATAATCTTGCAATACATCGTCCAGTTCCAACGGTATTAGTTTTCCTGAGAAAGTACCCAACACAGGCAGCTCATTACGGAAAAACTCTAATACTTCCTGATCCGTTACCATATGCGATCTTTCTCATGAGCAATGGTGTTATAGTCTCGAACAGTTTTATAAACGATCTGACTAACATCACTTGCAAGAATCACCCAACCGATTACAGGTAAGCCACGACCTACGAAAGCTCCTAAATTAGTTACGTACTTTGGTTTAAGCGTTGCTATGCTGGCTTCTGTCAATGTGGGAAGTCTGATCGGTAATTCAACGTTAAGATACTGGCGTAAGTATTTAGAGGCTATGGAGGTTCCTTGAGTCGCCCCATAAGGTTTGCCCCTTGTCTTTAACAGTGGTAACCCCAGTATGATGCAACTCAATGCCAGAAGGTCTGTAACCCCTCCAAACTGCTCGTTTGTCTTGTCCAGAAAGAGCCAAAAGAACAATTCACCCGCTGAAATGTTATCGATCCCTTTGTAGAAGTACGTTCCATTTAGCTGTTCAACTGTATCCATCAGTAACCCTATAGTTTCTATTGGTTTGCTTACCTATCGTACTCCTAAGCAATCGGACACAGGAAGGTTTTCTTCCCAGGAAACCTCTGATTTTTTTAGACAATAGAAGCCTTATTGCCCGTTGGTGGTAAGACAACGAGCGGAGCCGTTAGGCGACTTTGTAAGCATCCCGGTAATCCGGACCATTCACTTTTAGAGATCTTCCGGCATACTGATTATGTCCCCGGAGGAGATCGCCATGCGCAAAGCACGA
>NZ_JANUDW010000007.1:0-296469 GCF_024810075.1 Klebsiella sp. BIGb0132
TGGGTTTTTGCTTTTCTGCCGCCGGACTCTCCATCGAACTGCGTTCGATTATTCGCCGCCAGCGGCTCACCCCTTCGGGGCCGGCGCGACAGGCGTGCCGTTCAACGCCTCCGGCGTTAGTCCGAGTCCGGGCACCACTAATTAGAGAACCCAGCCTATGGCTGGGTTTTTGCTTTTCTGCCGCCGGACTCTCCATCGAACTGCGTTCGATTATTCGCCGCCAGCGGCTCACCCCTTCGGGGCCGGCGCGACAGGCGCGCCGTTCAACGCCTCCGGCGTTAGTCCGAGTCCGGGCACCACTAATTAGAGAACCCAGCCTATGGCTGGGTTTTTGCATTTCTGCAGCCGGACTCTCCATCGAACTACGTTCGATTATGTTTACGTCATGACATAACAATAAAAATGCCAATACTGCTCTTTCTTGCCGGCAAGAGGTGAAATAAACAATGGCGGAGATTAGCGTTATTTAGCAGAATCATTGCGCAAATTGTCATCGCCAAGGCCGCCAATAAACGGCAGACGTATACGTAACGGCGTGAAATCCAGCCCCACGTTCAGCCCCAGCAGGTTGAGTTCAAATCCC
Organism: Klebsiella sp. BIGb0132; assembly: GCF_024810075.1. Taxonomy (NCBI): domain Bacteria; kingdom Pseudomonadati; phylum Pseudomonadota; class Gammaproteobacteria; order Enterobacterales; family Enterobacteriaceae; genus Klebsiella; species Klebsiella sp. BIGb0132. The sequence goes on from NZ_JANUDW010000007.1 coordinate 584, forward strand.
TCTTCAGCCCCCAGCGTAACACCAGCAATCCCCAGCACCGACACCTGTATCCCGCGTCCGGATGGCGGCAGGCCGATAGGATCCAGCAGCGAGCGAAAATCTTTCCCCACCGCGTTGGCGGGCATATCCAGCTTGAGTGCAGGCACCTCGCGCCCAATATGGGCAATAAAGGTGTTGCTGTTGGGCCCCGGCCAGGCGTGGTAGGTATTCGGCCAGGGATAAGAGGCAATGGCCGCGACAATCTGCGGAATCATGGCTTCGGCCTCTTGCCCCCGGTGTTCCACCAGCAAACGGGGCTTCGCACCGAACCAGTAGCCATCCGGTGGGTTGCGATTGCGACGCACCTTTTCCCCTCCTCCCCAGCTAATCACTTCATAACGGCTATATTCCGTCTCCCCGGCGCGTTTATAGATGATCCATGGATGTACCGCCACCACGCCTTTCCATCCCCAGGTCGGCGCAGCGTAGACCTGCACAATGGCCAGCCTGGCGTTTTGCTGCGGATCGGGCGCCAGCCCCGCAGAGTCACGACGAGCGGACCACCAGCCTTCCTGCGGTCGCTGCTCCCGCTGATGCATCGCCTGGGCCAGGCTGGCACCAAGGGAGAGCAGGATGATGCAAAGAAGACTCAGACAAACGATTTTTACGATCATGGCAGCCTGTATTCGAGGAGGAAACATCCATATGCGCGATTATTGTACTGATTGCGCTGCGCATCAAGGCAATTGGGCTGCGCTGCAGAGCGACGTTTCCGCAAAAAAACGCTGCCGGGGAGCTTTTCACCACAACGCCGCCCCGGCGCTGCTGGCTACATGGATTTTTTTACTTCATCCTTTTTTTTCATTGCCATCGCATCTCCGTGCTTTTTCTCCTTCTTCATCATGGTGCCTGGATGTTTATCCGCCTTCATCATCGAGCCGGAATGAGGGTCGGCTTTCATCATGGTGGTCGATGACGTTTCGCTCGTTGAATCTGCCGCATAGCTCACCGCCACGGAACCCATAGACCAGACGGCTGACAGTGCGAGAATAGCTAATTTTTTCATCCTGTTTTCCTCAGTTATTGTCGATATACCCGTGATACCATCACCGACTATCCGCCCCATCTGTTCCCCAAAGCCTCACGTAAGTTTAAATAAAATGTGATAGTTCAATCCCAGCAGAGGGAGTTGTGTAAGCTGCAGGAGTAGACGAGTAAACGGGAGTTAAATATGGCAGGCGTAAGCGCAAAAAAAGTCCTGATCGTCGAAGATGATGCCGATATTGCCGACCTTCTCGCTCTTCACCTGCGTGATGAGGGCTATGACGTTACCCATGCTGGCGACGGCAATAAGGGCGTCGCCCTGCTGGAAAACGGCGGCTGGGATGTGCTGATCCTCGACCTGATGCTCCCCGGTATCGATGGCCTGGAGATCTGCCGTCGGGCGCGTAATATGGCCCGCTACACGCCAGTCATTATTATCAGCGCCCGCGCCAGCGAAATACACCGCGTGCTTGGCCTGGAGCTGGGAGCCGATGACTATCTGGCAAAACCGTTTTCGATGCTGGAGCTGGTCGCCCGTATCAAGGCCCTGTTTCGCCGTCAGGAAGCGATGATCTCCGCCATAAGAATGGATGCCGGGGTGCTGCGCTTTGCCGGCCTGGTCATCGATCCGATCGCGCGTGAAGTGCATCTGGACCGCAAACCGATGGAACTTACGCCGCGCGAATTCGATCTGCTCTATTTTTTCGCTAAAAACCCCGGCAAAGTCTTCTCGCGCATGAGCCTGCTCAATCAGGTCTGGGGCTATCAGCATGAAGGCTACGAGCATACGGTCAATACGCACATTAACCGCCTGCGGATCAAGATAGAACGTAATCCGGCGGAGCCGGAGCGCCTGCTAACCGTCTGGGGAAGAGGGTATAAATTTTGTCCTGCGGTCGAAAGCGCAGCGTAAGAATCCAGCGATAAAAAATATCACTTCTCCCGACGACCGCCGATTCTCAGCCGACAAAGATCTTGCCCCGGAGGGCGAACTGGCGTTCGCCGGCCGCAGAGATCGAAACCGGCAGAGCGTCGACCTGAATGCCGCCGGAGAGGATGTCCCTCAGGAGGGAGCATCAATTCATGGCATATCCGCAAGAGCGGCAGTTTGTTTTTGCCGGTTATACAGACAGAGAGATTTCACCGTTTGCACCTTGCCTTTATCGACTCTTTTACCGGAAATAATAAGCGCCGAGTAGCCGACGTCATCACTAAAATCGATCCGCTGCCCGGCCACCTTTTTATGCGGCAGGTCGCTCTGCGCCAGGCAGGCGCGCTGGATGGCCTTATCAAATTCTTTCCACGCCGCCTCTGAGGAGGCGAATGCGCCCGCCGGCAGCAGTAATAGAGGAGCCAGGGCGATGAGTTGTAAGAGTTTCATAACGATATCTCCGATATAAGGGGGCACGTATCGGTGGCGTAAAGAGCGTGCCAACAATATAGCTCATCTTTTATTTCAACGGCCGCTGAGGTCGGATGATTTCGCCGTACTGCCTTTCGTCCCCTCTGCTGAGCATCTCTTTTTCAGACGTTAGTTCCAAACGGCGCCGCTATCGGACCGGCGATAACGCGGCAATTTGGATAACAGCGCGTGTTCCACGAAGAGTTCGTGGGCGGACGCGCTGGCGCGCTAAACAGAGGGCCGGCCTGTGGTTGGCTGCTTACCGCTGCGCGGCCGGGCTCGCGGCGCTACTGCACACATAGGTCGGCAGCGTGCCCAAAATAAAGAGATAGCTACCGTTCTGCAGTTCATGAATGCGCATATAGATGTTTTTTGCCGGATAGACGAAAAACAGGGGCTCATATTTTTCCAGCCAGCTATCCGGCACGCTATCGTCCGGAAATTTAATATTGTGCTCTGATATCAGATAGTAAGCGCTGCCCCTTCGCGTCACCATAAACGATATTTTGCGGTTAATGATTCTGCCAGGCTCCCCCTGCACGTGGCCGTTGATGCTGAGCGTACCGCTCTTCCCGTCCAGGATGTAGTTCATCCACAGAACGAGGGTCGTATCCTGATGATGCTGGACAAAACTCACCCGACAGGAAAACGGCGCAACATAATAGCGGCGCCACAAAAAATACCCCGCCAGCACGCTGCCGAGCAGCAGGCAAAAGCAGGACAGGTAAAGCACCTGACGATGATGGGCCATGCTAGCGATCCTCAATAAAATAGTCAGAAATGCAGCGGTTTGGCTCCTTCATTGACCGATCGCACCGAATGACGGAGGCGCGAGGCAGCCGGGCGTATCTGCCGATATACACCCACGGATAGTTGACGCAGCCATCTTTAAATTGCCCAACGTAGGCCAACGCCATCGCCCGCTCATCCTGCGCCTGGATGCTATTTGCCAAATAAACCCGGCACGCTCCCACCGTGCTCGCAAAGTAATAATCATCAATAAAAAGATTGCTCCGGGAAAAGCTGTGATTAATCACGCCTGCACCGCTGAATAACAAAACCACCAATAACGCTTTCGTCCACCAGCGCATACGCCGTGGTGAATAAACCGCTATTGTAGGCTGCGCGGTAGGTTCAGCCTGCGAAACGCTCGCTTCATCCGAACGCGCAGTATCATATTCATGGTCCTCTGACGCTTGCCGCGGAACCTCTTTAATCGTTATCGTCGTTTCGCTGGCCAGCGTTAATCCAATACGCGGAATTGTAACGATCGGATCGTTCTGGAAGCCTATTTTTCTCAACCCTTTGCGTAAAACCGAAATATTCTGGTAATAGGTATTAGGCGAAACCAGCATCCCTCGCCTTTGCCAGACGATATCCATACACTCCTGCTGAGTCACAATAGTGCCGGCCCGCTCTATTAATAATAATAAGCAGCGCCCCGCCGGTGAATTGAGTACCACCACACGATCCGGATTGCTGAGATCGCGCAGCGTGCCGTCCACGGGATGAAACTCAACTATTTCATTGATAATATAATGCTTGTGCATACAATCGGCGAAAAATCTCCGGTGAAAGCATGTCGGAAGTGCCCAAGTCTTATCACCATATGGATGAGAAGAGAGGGATCCATCTCCTTTCTGAGGGGGTAATATGGCCGATAAATTTGGTGCTGTATATCACAACCGCTGGCGAAACATCTTATTTTCCTGTCATTTCTCTGCAGGTTAACTGAAGTACAATAAACGCTAACCCGCTATTCATCCTTTTCTCAGCCGCCGCCCGACGGGCGCGAACGTCCTTATCTTATCTTTTCTTAAGTCCTTCTTATCTTCACTCAACCGGCGAACAAATACCTGCCTGCAGGCCTCTCCTCACGCCCTGACCGTTCGCTCCTGCGCCTTGCCTGGCGTAGAAAAATGCCAACAACAGGCTGATGTGAAAAGAAAAAAAGAAGATATCACATGGCTCAATACGCGCCTGAAGCCTTAAAAAAAAGCGATAATAAGCAGTACAAAAAACCGGCCGTCTCCGGGAATTGAGGACAGTTCGTCCGCAGTTAAGCCAATATCGATTGGCGAACGGCCTCACCGGACGGCCGCGCGTTCTGCAATTAATATAACTTAAGATTAATTGAGATTACCTTCTCATCTCCCGAGGTATAGTAGTTCTACAAAGTGAAAGGCTTAATTGCTTCGAAAATACAGGAATACAGGTTGATACCTGTCATACGCATACAGGCTGACCTCCTTACTATTATAAATCGAGGGAATAACATGGCGAATAAGCTTGAACTACAGCAACATTTGAATGTTGCGTTAATCGGCGGAGATCGTTTCGCACGCGGCGGCATCACCGCCTTATTGCAAGGAATGTATGCTGATATTCAAATCACAACATCGATAAATGATTACCAGCACCTTGACGATCTTTTAGCAATGACCCAAATTGACGTTATTTTTATCTCCGGGATAGAGAAACACCATACTGGCATGGATTGTCTGGCGTATATAAAAACGATTAAAGCCAGCTACCCGCAGGTGCTTATATACATGTATTCCGCAGCGGTGAATTCATCACTGTGGGTCCACGGCGATATTGATGTCTATATTTCACTACAGGACCCACTTTATCGCTGGCGCAACTGTTTATTTAAAATAGCGGAAAACCGCGCTCAGCCGAAAAAGAAATCAATGGCACTTTCGCTAACACCAGGGGAATGGAGGGTATTGAAGAAACTGAGAAATGGACTGGATATACGTTATATCGCAGAAATAGAGAAGCTTTCATACCGCCGTGTCAGCGCGTTAAAAAGCTCAGCAATAAGAAAACTCGGGCTCAGGAATAAAACAGATTTACTGGTGTTTTTAACCAGCTAGAACTGCTGCCTTCAGGGTCAATCTCGTCATAATAAAACTATGGAATCAGAAAAATGAAAGCTTACTTAAACAACAAAACTCTGCTGGCGCTGGGCATTGCGGCGCTGCTGCCTGCGGGCTCCTCTCTGGCCGCCACCGCCAGCGGCGGCACCGTAAACTTCAGCGGTAGCGTCGTAACCTCGGCCTGCGCCATCAGCGCCAACAGCAGCAATATTGACGTCGACCTGGGTGAAGTTCGTACCGCCACGCTGGCTGCGGCAGGCAGCGAAGCCAACACGGCAAAAGCCTTCACCATCACCCTTGAAGATTGCGAAATCGCCGATACCTCCGCCGGCACCGAAGAAGATCCGATCCCGGCGACAACGGTTGCCGTCACCTTCACCGGCACCCCGGATAGCACCGATGCCGATGGCCTGGCCGTTGGCTCAAACGGCAGCAGCGCCTCGGCGCAAAACGTCGCAATTCGCCTGTATGACGAACAGGGCAACGTCGTAAGACTGGGCGAGTCCGCCGCACCCGTCGAGCTGCGCAGCGGCTCGAACACCCTGAACTTCAGCGCCAAATACTACTCCCCGCAGGGCAACGCCACGGCTGGCGATGCCAGCGCTGTCGCCACCTACACCGTCACCTATTCGTAATCCTCTGGCCCGGCCGCGTTGCCGGGCCAGGCCCAACCTTCAGGAGAGAGACGCTATGCGCTCATTTACATGGATTTGTCTGCTCGGCTCGCTGTGGTCATCCGTAGCCTGCGCCGGCGGCGTGGGGCTGGGCGCAACGCGAATGGTCTACCTCGGCAGCGCCAACCAGTCGATGCTGCAGGTCAGAAATACGCATCCCGACGCCTCATTCCTCATTCAGTCATGGGTCGAGGATGAGAACGATCGGCGCTCCAACGATTTCGTCATTACGCCGCCGCTGTATGTTTTAAAACCGGCCACCGAAAGCGTAGTGAAAATTATGTTTAGCGGTAAATCCCTGCCGCAGGACCGGGAAACGCTGTACTGGATTACGGTCAAAGCTATTCCGCAGCAGTCCAAAAGCGCCGCCAGCAATTCGCTGCAGTTTGCCTCGGCCAACCGCATTAAAGTTTTTTATCGCCCGGAGGGGCTGCAAAGCGGCGCCAGCGAGGGCTGGAAAAAAATAACCGCCGACTACCGTGCGGGCAAAATTACGCTCAATAACCCAACGCCCTATTACCTCACCACCATCAATTTAAAAGTCGATGGCAAGCCGGTGCAGCCGACGATGGTCCCGCCAAAAGCAAGCGTCACCCTGGGCGGATCGTTCAGTCAGGCAGGCACTTTTAGCTATCAGACCATCAATGATTACGGCGCATGGACCCCTGCCGTCAGCCTGTCGTTGAACCGGAAATAAAATAAGAAAGGTGCGATCGCGTGAAAGCAAGAATCGTCTGTGCCCTGATGATCTGCCATGCCGTTCGGTATGTCTCTGCCGCAGAGAACGATTTGCAATTTAACCCTGCGTTCCTCAACGGCGAAAGTGGAAATATTGCCGACCTCTCATGGGTCAATGCCGGGAGCGCCTTACCGCCGGGCGAATACAACATTAACGTTTATATCAATAAAAATTACGCCTTCACCGGAAACGTCGAATTCAGCGTTGATAAAAATGCGGCCCAGGAGGACGCCCAGCCCTGCGTCACGCCGCAGCAAATTGCCGCCCTCGGCATTGATAGCCGCCTCGCCGCGGAAGAGCTGCTGCCGCTGACCCGGCAATGCTATTTTTTGAATCACGCGTTCCCCGGCGCCAGCTTTGACTTCGACCAGAAGACGCTGACGCTCAATCTCAGCCTGCCGCAGAGCTATATGCGGAATCTTCCGCGTGGCTACGTCAGCCCTGAGAGCTGGGAGGCCGGGATCCCTGCCGCGTGGCTGAACTATGTCGTTAACGGCGCCAACAATGAGTACCGGGGCGACAAGCGCACCCGAGCCCGGCAGCTATTCGTTAGCCTGAACAGCGGCGTGAACCTGGGCGCCTGGCGCCTGCGCGATTACACGACCTGGACCAAAGATGCGAATACGCTTAGCCACGTCCAGACCTGGCTGCAGCGGGATATCCCCGCCCTGGGAGCGCAGGCGTACGCCGGGGAAACCTACACCTCCGCTCAGGTTTTTGACTCCGTTGGCCTGCGCGGCCTCGCGCTGAAAACCGATGATAATATGCTGCCTGCCAGCCTGAACGGCTATGCGCCGGAGGTTCGCGGTATCGCCCGCAGCAGCGCGACCGTTACCGTCCAGCAGAACGGCAACACCATTTATCAAACCAGCGTCCCCGCCGGGGAGTTCATGCTGAAAGATCTCTACCCCACCTCCTCCGGCGGCGATTTGCAGGTGACGATTGAGGAGAGCGACGGCAGCAAAACGCAATATACCGTGCCGTTTGCCAGCGTGCCGAACCTGGTGCGCAGCGGGCAGATAAAATACGCCCTCGGCGCCGGGAAGCTTCGCGCCGTCGGCAGCCAGAACACCCCGACGTTTGCCCAGGGAGAGCTGTTTTTCGGCTGGGAATACGGCCTCACCTTTTATGGCGGCGCGCAGCTTGCAGAGCGCTACAGCGGGCTCGCGCTGGGCGTAGGACAAAATCTCGGGCGCTTTGGCGCCTACTCCGTCGATGTGACCCACGCGCGCAGCGTGCTGGCCGACGATCGGCCCCACTCCGGAGACTCCGTGCGCCTGCGATACAGCAAGCGGCTGAACGATATCGGCACGCGCTTTAACTTCTACTCCCTGCGCTACTCGACGCAGGGGTTCTATACCCTCAGCGATACCGCCTATAAGGGGATGACGGGCGGCACGGCAAAGCAGGTCACCGGGGCAGACGGCGCCGTCACCACCAGCTATGAAAACCTGTATAACCTGCATATGTCGCGCAAGGCCAAAAATCAGCTGCTGCTGTCGCAGCCAATGGGCAGATTTGGCTCGCTTTCGCTGTCGTGGGATCGGCAAACCTACTGGCGCACCGCTAACAGAACGCAGAGCATGCAGTTTGCGTGGAACGCGATGGTCCGCAACGTCTCCGTCGGCGTGAGCGTTCAGCGCAGCACCAGCCTGTACGATAGCCATAAAGATAACATCGTGGCGATGTCGCTTTCCGTGCCGTTCGGCAACCCGCAGCAGGCTACCCGGGCGCGTTTTACCACCACCCGTGCGGACTCAACGGGCGCCACCGGCAGCGCGGGCGTCAGCGGCTACGTCCCCGGACAGGAGAGCCTGTTCTATAGCGTCAATCAGCGCTACGGCGCGCAGCAGCGCTACGGCGGCGATGCCGCGCTGCAGTATGCGGGCCAGCGGGGCGATTACAGCCTCGGCTACAGCTACTCCAGCGACTCCCGCAACCTCAGCTACGGCATGAGCGGCGGCGCGGTGCTGCATGAAGATGGCCTGACCCTCAGCCAGCCGCTGGGGAACACCAATATCCTGGTCAAAGCGCCGGGGGCCGGTAGCGTGGCGGTGCTTAATCACAAAGGCATCAAAACCGATAGCCGCGGCTATGCCGTCATTCCGTACGCCACGCCGTATCGCGTCAACCAGGTCGCGCTGGACGTCACTACCGCCGGAAACGACGTTGAGCTGGAGAACGCTATCGTCAGTAAAACGCCGACCGATGGCGCGCTGGTGCGCGCAACCATCGTCACCCGCCGCGGCGCGAAGGCCCTGTTCACCATCGGCTACCGCAACGAGGCGCTGCCGTTTGGCACCGTCGTCACGCTCGCCGATGAGCAGGCCAGCGGCATCGTGGGGGACGGTGGCAGCCTTTATCTCGCCGGCCTGCCGGCGGAAGGCACGCTCAGCGCCGTCTGGGGACAGGGCAGCGACAAAAAGTGCGTCATTAAATATCGCCTCAACCCGCAGGATTACAGCGCCCGCACGGGCCTTTATTCACAGGAGGCACAATGTCAGTAGCCGTCCGCCTATCCGGCATCGCCCTGCTTACGGCCCTCGTCACCCCGGCCCTCGGCTATGACGTGCTGGTCTCCGTTACCGGCAACCTGATCGGCAATACCTGCGTGGTTGCCGCCGATTCAGTAGAGCAAACCGTCCCGCTGGGCGCCATCGGCATAAAGCAGTTTCGCGCGCCGGGGGCGGTCAGCAATATCAAACGGGCCTTCACCCTAACGCTGGAAGAGTGCGGCCCGACCTTTGTCGGCGTGAAGATCCGCTTTAGCGGCACGCCGGATGAACGCAACCCGCAGCTGATTAAGACGGACGACGGCGGAGCGAGCGGCGTGGCGGTGCAAATCCTCGATAAAGACGGGGAGCTGATTCCGCTGGAGGCCCAAACGACGGCCTACGGCACCTCGGGAGATGAACGCGTGCAGATGACATTTTATGCCCGGCTGGCGGCCAACGGCGCCGCCGTCAGCGCCGGAGACGTTTCCGCCATTGCCACCTGGACTACGGAGTATCAATAATGCGTTTCTTACTGCTTGCCTGCTGGCTGTGCGTCAGCGCGAAGGTTTTGGCCCTCGACTGGATATCCGACATTACGCTCTCACCCCAGGCGATGGACTACACCGGCCCCGCGGACTCCGTTATGCCGGGAAATATTATCGGCTCAGCGTGGAGCGCCACGGCCAGCGTGCAGCAGGTGTTCTGGTGCGGATACATATTCGTCTGCACCAAAGGAACCCTCGAACCCGGCAGCAGCGCCGTGTCGGCAGGAGTATCCGTCAACGTTGATGGCGTAAACTATAGCGTTTTTGAAACCGGCATCCCCGGCATCGGCTATATCCTCGGCCTGAAGGATTTTAACGGCACAACCTACGTGCCGCTGCAAACCGGCGTGACCCAAAGCTACCCCGCCGATGGCACCAACGGCATGGCTTTTGATTTAGGCTGGTCGGCAAAATTGACGTACGTTAAAACGGATAACGCGCTGAAGTCGGGCGTATACCACCTCCCTGCCATCAGCGCCGCGATCCTGACCGCCTATAATAATGAGACCAAAACGGCACAGGTGATCATCAACCCGACGACCGTCACGGTGACGGCCAGCGGCTGTACGGTGAGCACCAAAAGCGCCAGCATCGATCTCGGCGCGCCGGATATGCGTACGCTGCCCACCGTCGGCAGCACCTCCCCGTCGGGCTCGTTTAACGTCAGCCTGACCTGCGACGAGCAGGTAGCGCTGTATGCGGTAATGACCGATCAGACCACGCCAACGAACGACTCCTCCGTGGTAACCCTGACCAGCGACTCCACCGCCTCCGGCATCGGCGTACAGTTCTTTTATAACGGCAGCGGCCCGCTGATGATGGGGCCGGACAGCTCCGCAGCGGGCACCGCAAACCAGTTCTTTATCCAGACCACCACGGCGACCCAAATCCTGTCGCTGCCGTTCCAGGCGCAGTACGTCCGCACCGGTGAGCTGGTGCCGGGCAGCGCCAACGCCCTCGCGAGCATTACCTTTTCCTATCAGTAACGCCGCCGCGTCCTCTTATTTCGACACGTCGGCGGCGAAATACTCGTTGGAGATCTGCTGCCAGGTACCGTCGGATTTAATGCCCGCCAGCGCCGTATTGATCGCCTGACGCAGATCCGGATTCCCCTTGCGGATCAATACCGCCTCCTGTTCGGTATCGGCCCGTTCGGCGACAATTTTTACCGGGGCGTCGGGTTTATGCTTTTTGAAATCGAGGAATGAGAGGTTGCTGTTGATGGTCGCATCCGCCCGTCCCTGCGACACCAGCGCAATGGACTGGTCAAAGCCGTCGGTGCCCACCACCTCCGCGCCATTTTCACGGGCAATCTGCGCATAGTTACTGGTCAGGGTATGCGCCGATTTCTTGCCTTTTAAATCGGCAAAGGTATGAATATCGGTGTTTTTATCATTGACGATCAGCACGGCTTTCGGGGAAATGTAGGGATCGGAGAAGTCATACTTCGCCTCCCTCTCGGGCGTGATGGACACCTGGTTTATCACCGCGTCGTAGCGCTTAGCGTCCAGGCCGGCCACCAGGCCATCCCACTTACCTTCAACGAACTCGGCCTTTACGCCAATCCGTTTGGCAATTTCACGCGCGATATCAACGTCAAAACCCACCAGCTTCCCCGCGCTATTGTGGTAGGTAAACGGGGGGAAGGTTCCTTCGGTGCCGACCTTAAACACGCCGGCCGTTTTAATCTTTGCGAGGTCGTCCTGCGCGGCCGCCGCATGCGCCACGCCCAGCTGAATAGCAGTAGCCAGTAGTGCCGTCATCAATACTTTCATCATTAACTCCTTAATCTGCTATGCCGTGTTGTTGTTTTAAATTTCCCAGGAATCGGGAAACGTTTCGGTTAAGGTGGAAATAAAAAGCTGGGTCCGCGTCTTTCTCGCGCGGGTAAAAATATCCCGCGAGCTGCCGCACTCAATAATCTGCCCGGACTCAAGAAACACCACCTGGCTGGCGATACTGGCGGCCAGGCGCAGATCGTGCGTGGCCATCAGCATGGTGGTCCCCTCCTGTGCCAGCTGACGCAAAACCGCAATCACCTCCAGCGACAGCTCGGGATCCAGCGCCGAAGTTGGCTCATCGCAGAGCAGAACCTTGGGTGAAGGCGCCAGCGCCCGGGCAATCGCCACCCGCTGCTGCTGGCCGCCGGACAGCATCGCCGGCCAGGCATGACGCTTATGCAGCAGCCCCACCTTCGCCAGCAGCGCCTCGGCGCGGGCCCTCGCCCGTTCAACGGGCCATTTCTGCACCACAATCAGCCCCGTCATAATGTTTTCGAGTACCGACAGGTGGGGGAACAGCTGAAAACTCTGGAAAACCATTCCGGTCTGCTGGCACATACGGCGGATATCCTTTCTTTTCGGCGCGGCATCCGCCGAGAAGGTAATATTCTCCTGACCAATGGTTAATTTCCCGGCCTGGGGCAGCTCAAGCAGGTTAATACAGCGTAATAGCGTGCTTTTGCCGCTTCCCGATGGCCCAATAAGCGCGGTAACGCTCCCTTCGGTAATATTTAAAGAAATATCCTGCAGGACCTGTTGCCCGGCAAAACTTTTCTCAAGCCCGGACAGGGTTATCATTATTATGCTCCTTGCCTGAGGTGTTTTTTTCTAACCGGGCCTCGAGCCTCGATTGCAGATACGACAGCACCGAGCTGATTAATAAATAGATAAGGGCGGCTTCGGTATAGAGTATTAAGGGTTGATAGGTCACGGCGGCAATTCTCTGGGCCGCTAAAAATAGCTCCGGTACGGTAATAACCGACGCCAGCGAGGTATCTTTCACCAGCGAAATAAAAGTATTCGATAACGGCGGCACGGCCACCCGCGCGGCCTGCGGCAAAATAATATGGCGCAGCGACTGCCACCAGTTCATGCCGATCGAGTGCGCGGCCTCCCACTGCCCCTTAGCCACGGAAAGCAGCGTTGCCCGGATAACCTCGGAAGTGAAGGCCCCGACGTTCAGCGTAAAGCCGATCACCGCCGCGGGAAAAGCGTCGAGGGTAATGCCGACTCCCGGCAGCGCGTAAAAAATCAGAAACAGCTGCACCAGCAGCGGCGTGCCGCGGATAACCCAGACGTAGAAACGCACCAGCAACCGCAGCGGTCGCGGCCCGTACAGCCTGATAAGCGCCACGATAAACCCCAGCCCGAGGCCGAGGGCAAACGAAATTAACGTAATGGGGATAGTAAAAACCAGCCCGGCATACAGCATCGGCCAGAATGAACTTATCGCTAGTGATATAAATTCAGGCACATCTCACCTTTTCTTCCAGCGCCTCATTAATAAGCCCGGACGTAATTGCAAATCACTCTAATTGAATAAAAGGTTATCATGCGCCCGAGCCCAGACGTATCTATCAAAAACGGCATTGAATAGCCGGCTTTGTTATTTGTTTTCGGCCAACAGCTATGCATCGGCAGAGTATATCGCGCACGCCATCCTGATATTTTCGGCTATGTTTTTTTTAACCATTCTTTGCTGAAAAACGCATTTGCGTCGGCGTAAAAAGGTATTAATTGCTGAAAATTACGCCAAAAACTCTCTTTTTCAGATATCAATACACCCAGGCGGCTAACAACCTTTCCCTCCGGATGGCTAAATAGCATCTTATATTCCATTTTGCTCTTATGAGCGGTTAAATATTCTTTAATTTGCCAAATTCACAGACCTACCATTCGTCATCTCGATACGAATGGGTAAATAGTCATGTCACTCTTTCATTCTGTTAGCGATCTTATCGGCCACACGCCCCTGCTCCAGCTGCACAAGCTGGAAACCGGCCCCTGTAGCCTGTTCCTCAAGCTGGAAAACCAAAACCCCGGCGGTTCTATTAAGGATCGCGTCGCGCTGTCGATGATTAACGAGGCCGAGCGCCTCGGCAAGCTGCAGCCCGGCGGCACGATTATTGAAGCCACCGCCGGCAATACCGGGCTCGGCCTGGCGCTCATTGCGGCGCAAAAGAACTACCGCCTGATCCTCGTCGTCCCCGACAAAATGAGCCGCGAGAAGATATTTCATCTGCGGGCGCTGGGGGCAACGGTGCTGCTCACCCGCTCCGACGTGAATAAAGGCCACCCGGCCTACTATCAGGATTACGCCCGTCGCCTGGCGGAGGAGACGCCGGGAGCATTCTATATCGATCAGTTTAATAACGAGGCCAATCCGCTGGCGCATATCAGCACCACCGCGCCAGAAATCTTCGCCCAGCTCGACGGCGATATCGACGCTATCGTCGTTGGCGTCGGCTCCGGCGGAACCCTCGGCGGGCTGCAGGCGTGGTTTGCCGAACACTCGCCGAAAACGGAGTTTATTCTTGCCGATCCGGCGGGATCGATCCTCGCCGATCGGGTAGAAACCGGCCGCTCCGGCGAGGCGGGATCGTGGCTGGTCGAGGGGATTGGCGAAGATTTTGTCCCGCCTCTGGCCCATCTCGACGGCGTTCATACCGCCTATCGCGTCACCGACGGGGAGGCGTTTGCCACCGCGCGGACGCTGCTGCAGACCGAGGGTATTCTTGCCGGCTCTTCAACGGGCACGCTGCTGCACGCCGCCCTGCGCTACTGTCAGGCGCAGACGACCGCCAAACGCGTGGTGACTTTCGCCTGCGACAGCGGCAACAAGTACCTGTCGAAAATGTTCAACGACGACTGGATGCGCCAGCAGGGGCTGCTGACCCGCCCCTCACGCGGCGATTTAACCGATTTTATCGCCCTGCGTCATGACGAAGACGCCACCGTCACCGCCGCGCCGGACGACACGCTGGCCGCCATCCTGGCGCGCATGCGCCTGTATGACATCTCCCAGCTGCCGGTGCTGGAAAACGGCCGCGTCGTTGGCATCGTCGATGAGTGGGATTTGATTAGCCACGTCGAGGGCGACAGCCAGCGCTTTGCGCTGCCGGTCAGAGAGGCCATGACCCGCAACGTCGAAACCCTCGATAAACGCGCGCCGGAAAGCGCGCTAAAAGCCATTTTCGATCGCGGCCTGGTAGCCGTCATCGCCGATAACGATCGTTTTCTCGGCCTGATCACCCGCAGCGACGTGCTGACCACCTGGCGTAACCGACTCGAACACTAAGGATCGTCCATGAAAAATTTAAATACATTAAGCGTACACGGCGGCACCTTTAACGATGCGCACGGCGCCGTGATGCCGCCCATTTATGCCACCTCCACCTTCGCACAGCCGGCCCCCGGGCAGCATACCGGCTATGAATATTCGCGCAGCGGTAACCCTACCCGCCACGCGCTGGAAACGGCGATTGCCGAACTGGAGAGCGGCTCCCGCGGCTACGCCTTTGCTTCCGGGCTGGCGGCGATTTCCACGGTGCTTGAGCTGCTGGATAAAGACAGCCACCTGGTGGCCGTCGACGACGTGTACGGCGGCACCTGGCGGCTGATCGAAAACGTCCGCCGCCGCAGCGCCGGCCTGCAGGTCAGCTGGGTCAAACCAGACGACCTGGCGGCGATTGAGGCGGCCATCAGGCCGGATACGCGGATGATTTGGGTTGAAACGCCGACGAATCCGCTGCTCAAGCTGGCGGACCTCAGCGCCATCGCGGCGATCGCCCGGCGGCACAATCTCATCAGCGTCACCGATAACACCTTCGCCTCGCCGGCCATTCATCGTCCCCTCGAGCTGGGCTTTGATATCGTCGTGCACTCGGCGACAAAATATCTCAACGGCCATTCCGACGTGGTGGCGGGCCTCGCGGTAGTCGGCGACAACCGCGAACTGGCGGAGCGGCTGGGGTATCTGCAAAACGCGGTAGGCGGCGTGCTCGACCCCTTCAGCAGCTTTTTGACGCTGCGCGGCATTCGCACCCTCGCGCTGCGCATGGAACGCCACAGCAGCAACGCGCTGGCGCTCGCCGAGTGGCTGGAGCAGCAGCCGCAGGTGGAAAAGGTGTGGTTCCCGTGGCTGGCGTCGCACCCGCATCATCAGCTGGCACGCAGGCAGATGGCGCTGCCCGGCGGGATGATTTCGCTGGTGGTGAAAGGCGACGATGGCTACGCAGAGCAGGTTATCGGCAGGCTGCGCCTGTTTACGCTGGCGGAGAGCCTCGGCGGCGTGGAGAGCCTGGTCAGCCAGCCGTTTAGCATGACCCACGCTTCCATTCCGCTCGAGCAGCGGCTGGCAAACGGCATTACGCCCCAGCTCATTCGCCTCTCCGTTGGCATTGAGGACGCGCAGGATCTGATTGCCGACTGGCAGCAGGCGCTGCGGGCATAAACAAAAAACCCGCCTGTCGGCGGGTTTGACTTTTGGCACGCCGGCCGCACGCCATCGCGCTTAGCTAAACAGCTTGCCCTTAAGCAGGTTCATGCCTTCAGACAGCAGATCCTGCTGCGCAGGCGCTTCGCCCTGCGGAGATAAGCCATCGACAATTTTCGGCAGATACTCGGTGATAAGCGCCGAGGCGGTCTGCGGGTCGATCCCGAGCCTGGCCCCGAGATCCTGCAGCGCGGACGATCCGAACACCGAGGTGACCTGGTCACTGGAGACCGGAATATTGCCCTGCTGGCCGATCCAGGATTCAACGATCTCACCCAGGCCGCCGCTGCGGAATTTTTCGAGGATCCCCTGAACGCCCCCCTGCTGCTGGATCCAGGCCATGATGGCCTGCAGCTGCTCGGCTTTACCGGCCTGGCCGCCGAGCATACCGCCAATTTGATCAAGTAGTCCCATTACCGACTCCGTAACAATAGAGCGTGCATAACGCCGATTTTCCCGCCTTACTTATTCGGGATAATCAGCACCTGTCCCGGATAGATCTTGTCGGGATGCTTTAACATCGGCTTGTTGGCTTCAAAGATCCGCTGATAGTCATTCGCCGATCCGTACACGGTTTTAGAAATAGCACTCAGCGTGTCGCCGGATTTCACGGTGTAGTAGCGGCTCTCGGCGCCGCTCTGCGTGACGCTCACGTTGTCGCTGACCTGGGCAATGCCGGTGACGTTACCCACCGCCACCATAATTTTTTCCTTATCTTCCTGCGAGCCGACGTCGCCGGTGACCGTCGCGGTGCCGTCTTCGGCCACGGTGATGCTGACCTTATCCGCGCCGGGGAGATTAAGCCCATCGATATGCTTTTTCAGCTTATCGGCCTGGCTCTCTTTGTCCCCGCCCGAAACGGCATCCCAGATTTTCTCGCCCGCTTCTTTCACAAAACTCAATAAACTCATACCAATCTCCTTTTAGCAGAAGTGATCTATGAAGAACGTTCATCAGACCAGACCAGATAATAATAGTTCATAAATGGCGCCCGACCTCGGTCAGCGCGTGCTCGACAAACCGGGTCAGCTTCGGCAACGGGCGAAGATCCTGACGCCAGAGCAGATGCACCGGGCGCGGTTCGGGGGTATAGGTCTCAAGCACGCGGACCAGTTTTCCGCTGGCAAGATCCTCCCCCAGCAGCACTTCCGGCTGCAGCAGCAGGCCGGCTCCGGCGATGGCCGCCATCCTCAGGCCGTAGCCGTCGTTGCAGCGGAGGACAGCATCGCGCCGCCAGCGCACCTCTTGCGTGACGCCCGGCAGCTTCCACTCGTTGCGCGCGGTCCACACCGTATGGGAGAGGCAGAGATGGCCGGCAAGGTCGGCCGGCGTGAGCGGCATGCCGTGGCGGCTAAGATAAGCAGGGGCGGCGCAAATCACCATCCGGTAGGCGCAGAGATATTTCGCCACCAGGTCGGTTTGGTGAATATCGCCAATGCGGACAGCCAGATCGAACCCTTCATCCACCAGATCGACCAGCCGGTTGGTCAGGTCGAGCTCCACGCGCACGTCCGGCCACTGCTGTAAGAAGGTGGCGGTCAGCGGCGCCATAACGCAGGCGCCAAATGAGGTCGGCGCGCTGATGCGCAGCGTCCCTGCGGGCGCCAGCCGCAGTCGCTCCACCGAGCTTTCGGCGATTGAGACCTGCTCCAGAACGCGTTTCGCCTCTTCATAGTAGACTCGCCCGGCGTCGGTGAGGCTCTGGCGGCGGGTGTTGCGCTCAAGCAGGCGCGTCGCCAGCCGGCGTTCGATGAGGGCGATATATTTGCCCACCATCACCGCCGACATCTCCAGGTGCGATGCCGCCTCGGTAAAACTGCCGTGCTCCACCACGGCGATGAACGTTTCCATTCCGCGCAGCTTATCCATATTGCGAACCTCTGGTTAGTAATCATCTAACTTTTTGCCAGTTTATCCGATATCCATTTCATTAAAGAATAGAGGCTCACAACTTATCAGGAGTCAGCCATGAAAATCGTCGTTATTGGTGCCAGCGGTACCGTGGGCCGCGCGGTCACCGCAGAGCTCAGTCGTCAGCATGAAGTCATTCACGTCGGTCGGTCTCAGGGCGACCATCAGGTTGATATCACCTCTCAGCAAAGCGTCCAGGCGCTGTTTGAAAAAATTGGCCGGGTTGATGCGATTGTCTCGGCGAGCGGAAGCCTGTTCTTTGGCCCGCTGGCCACCATGACCGACGACAATTTCAACCAGGGCCTTCAGGACAAGCTGCTGGGGCAAATCCGCCTGGCGCTCACCGGCCAGCACTATTTGAACGACGGCGGCTCCATCACCCTTATCAGCGGCATCGTGGCGCATGAGCCGATTGCCCAGGGCGTTAACGCCACGACGGTTAACGCCGGCCTCGAGGGCTTCGTCCGCGCCGCTGCCTGCGAGCTGCCGCGCGGGATCCGCATCAACCTGATCAGCCCCACGGTGCTGACCGAATCAGCCGCCGCCTATGACGGGTTCTTCCCGGGCTTTATCAGCGTCCCGGCCGCCACGGTGGCCCAGGCGTACCGCCGCAGCGTGGAGGGCGTCCAGAGCGGTCGGATATACACCGTCGGCTACTGATAATTCGTCCGTCGCTAATAACCCGCCACGCTGGCGGGTTATTATTTATCTCTGCAAAGGCTATTTCTTCGCCATTCATCTGCTCAGCGCCAGCGCCACGTGTTTTAAATATTGATCCATCGCACACTCTTAATAAATGAATTTTATTGTGAACAACCTCGCATATTTAATTTACGCACCGCAGACGACCGCGGCCAGCAGCGACGGTCAATCCCATGATTTATCTCAGATTAGATCAAATATCTTTCGGAGCTATCGTCATTATTTGGCGAATTAAAGCTGCTTTTATATTCCCTACAATAAATACGCCTTTGCTTTTATTGCAGACCCTCAATCATTCCACGCCGCATCCGCCTGCTCGCAGAATTATCTGGCTTAAATTAGCCGCCCAGATTGTTAAATATAAAAAAAGCAGGGCCGCAGCATAAACGTCTAAAAACAAGCGGGAGATGGCCAACCGTTAACCACAATCAGGCCCAGGGTCCCGGGTAAAGCACTTTTTTTATATCGACGTTCGACATTTTTAATAATTTCCAAAATGATACGAGATTGTGAGAATAGTAAACGAAATGTTATGATGAGTAGATTAGCTGTACTCCTCATTGGAATATCAATCTAACGCTGATTTATACCCATGATGCTTCAGGCGACTTCGCTGTTGGCTGCGTTCGCTCAGCTAGCGGCCTGCTGTTGCCTGAATTATTCACGGTATAGACCCACAGTGATGAGAGAGCACCATGACTAAACATCAACCTGTCAACGTTGAAAATCTCGAAAGCAATACCATCAGACCTATCCCTCTTAATATGCGACACGGCAAACCGGGCGATCTGTTTACCATCTGGTTTGGTTCTAACATCATGCTATTAACCGTTATCACCGGAGCGATGTCGGTCACTATTTTTCATCTCTCTTTTTTCTGGTCTGTCGTTGCGCTGTTTATCGGTAGTCTGGTCGGCGGGCTGTTCATGGCCCTACATTCTGCACAGGGTCCAAAGCTCGGCGTGCCGCAAATGGTGCAAACCAAGGGCCAGTTTGGCTCCTATGGTTCGGTGCTGGTGGTGTCCATTGTCGTATTAATGTATATCGGCTTTACCGCCTCCAGTCTGGTATTAGGCGGGCAGTCCATGCACGCCATCTATAAGCCGATGAACTCCGACGTAGGGATTATTATCGTCGGCGCCCTGAGTCTGTTTGCCACTATTTTTGGCTATAAGATCATCCACTCCTACGCCAGAATTATGTCGTGGATATCCGGGATTGTGCTGGCCGCAACCTTTGTGTGGATCGTCTTTGTCCACGGGCTGCCGGTCGATTTTCTCGATCGCGGCGGTTTCAACAAGGTTGGGTTCCTCGGCGCGGTCTCGATTGCCGCACTGTGGCAGCTGGCCTACGCGCCCTATGTCTCTGACTACTCACGCTATATGCCTTACAGCACCAACGATAAAAGCGTCTTTTACGCCAGCTACTTTGGCTGCATATTAGGCTCTTATCTGCCGATGGTTCTCGGGGTGCTGGTGGCAACCAGCATTGGCAATGATGATATTATTCAGGGCATTATTGACCTCACCGGCGGCTTCGGCGCGGTGGTTATCGTGGTGCTGGCGCTGGGGATTGCCGCCACAAACTCGATGATGCTGTACTGCGGCGTCCTCTGTACGCTGACCCTGGGCCAGACCTTTATTGACGGCTGGTCGCCGATGGCCCGCGCAAGGATAATTACCGCTATCCTCACCATGCTCCTTGAAATAGCGCTGGCGATCTATGGTCAGGAAAACTTCCTGTTAATCTATACCAACTTTATTACCGTCCTGCTGTATGTCCTGGTGCCGTGGACGGCAATTAACCTGGTGGATTATTACCTGGTTGCGCACGGCGAATATGATGTCGACTCCTTCTTTAAGCGCGACGGCGGAATATATGGCTACTTTAATGCTACCGCCATCTTCTGCTATTTGTTGGGGATATTAGTTGAGGTGCCGTTTATGTCGACGGCGATTTATACCGGCCCGATTGCAACCGCATTTGGCGGGGCTGATTTATCATGGATTGTTGGTCTGCTGGTGGTCTCACCGGTCTATTACACCCTCTCTAAAGCCAAGGCGGTGAAGAGTATCGCCCTGGTGAAAGAGAAAGTTTAGCGCTTCGCTTTCTTTCCCCTAAATAAGTCGAGCTGCAGGCAGGCGCCAGGTGAAGGCGCCGGCCATGCGGCTTGAGGGATGACGGGAATATCAGTACGCATTGCTGACTCCGGATAAACTATCCGGAGTTTTTTTTATCTCTGGACGGCGACGAAGCAGGGCGCGGTGCAGCGCAGGAACAGGAAGAAGGTGGCAAAGGAGCAGGTCGGGGGGAGAGATAAAAAAAACGCGCCTTAATGCCGGCGCGTAAAAGGTTAAGCCAGCGCCATCCAGCGGCGCAGATTACCCAGCATCGTCAGGCACTTCTCCAGCTGAGCGAGGGCAATAAACTCATCCGCCTTATGCCCTTGATCCATACTACCTGGCCCGCAGATCAGCGTGGCTACGCCGGCTTCATCGAACAGGCCACCCTCGGTACCAAAGGCCACGGTGGAAAACGCCTCGCTTTGCGCCCACTGCGCCAGCCAGCCGGCAAACTCCGACTGCGGGTCGCTGAGCAGGCCAGGATAGCGGCTGAGCGGGCTAAAGGTAATATCCGCCTGCGGCGCCACCGCCCGCATCGACGTCAGCAGCTCGCCTGCAGCGTAGCCGTGCAGCTCGGCGAGGGTCGGCTCGAGCGAGACCTCCGGCAGATGGCGAATTTCAAAATCAAACTGGCAGCTTTCCGGCACGATATTGAGCGCCGCCCCGCCGTGAATCACCCCAACCTGCAGCGTGCTGTAAGGCGGGTCAAAGCGGCTATCCCGGGTCTGTGCCAGCGTTTCACCGAGCGTACCTAAACGGGTAATCAGCTTTGCCGCATACTCGATGGCGTTGACGCCGTGGGGCGCGTAGGCCGAGTGGCAGGCCTTGCCCTGCACCGTACAGCGCATGGCCAGCTTGCCCTTATGGCCGTAGACCGGACGCATCTCCGTAGGCTCGCCGATGATGCACAGCGCCGGCTTGTCCCTGGAGGCTTTAAGATGGTCCACCAGGCTGCGTACGCCAAGGCAGCCGACCTCCTCATCGTAGGAAAAGGCCAGATGCAGCGGCATGCGTAAAGGTTGGGAGAGAAAGTCGGGAACGGCGGCCAGCACGCAGGCGATAAAGCCTTTCATATCGGTGCTGCCGCGGCCGTAGCAGAGGTCGTCGCGCAGGGTGAGTTCAAACGGGGGCACCGTCCAGCGCTGCCCGTCAACCGGGACTACGTCGGTGTGGCCCGAGAGCATCACGCCCCCCGGCCCCTGCGGGCCAAAGCGGGCGTAGAGGTTGGCTTTTTTGCCTTCCTCATCAAAGAAAAGCCGCGTGGCAATGCCAAAACCGCGGAGATACTCATCGATATAGTTAATCAGCTGCAGATTAGATTCGCGGCTGGTGGTGTCGAATGCCAGCAGCGTCGCAAGGATCCGTTTCAGGTCACTATTCATCACCCGGTACTCCGTAACTGGGGGCCTCCCGCGGGTCGAGCGCGCGCGTAATATAGGCCTGCATCTGCGGCTCATACGCCAGCCACAGCGCGGTAAGCTCGCCAATCGGATCCTGTTCGTGCCAGTCAACCCGCAGGTCAACCAGCGGCCAGGAGTAATCATCCACGACTTTTACCGCCGCAGAGTGCACCGGCCCGGCCTCGCCGCCGAGGGCCAGCCCCGCCTGGAGAGCGGCCAGCAGGCGCATCGCCATCTCCCCTTCGGCCTGCTGGAATTCGGCAACCATCGCCTCAACCACCGCGGTGCTGGCGAGCATATTGCCGCCGGCGATACAGTTTACCCCTTCGGCAACGTGATAGATGCCGAGGGTTTTATCGCCGCTAAACGAGGCCGTTTCCCCGCTGGCGTTGATGGCGATAATCTGCCGATAGCGGCTGAAATCATCCTCCGCCAGCGCCTTACGCAGCGCCTTTTCCGGCGCCAGCCCCTGCTCCAGCTGCGAGAGCGTCAGCTGGCCGAGGGCAGGCAGGGTAATATTCTGGCTGGAGACCGCGCCGACTCCCGCCTGCAGCCACGGGCAGCGGGCGCCGACGGCAATGCTGGAGGAGCTTATGGCGATGCCAAACTGCCCGGTTTCCGGGCAGAATGCCGCGATAGAAAACGTCATGGCGGCTCCTTATTTCACATAGCCATCGGGGATCACGGCGATCACGTCAATTTCCATCAGCCACTGCGGCTGCGCCAGGCCTGAGATAACCAGCCCGGTGGAGATGGGAAACACGCCCTTCAGCCACTTGCCCACTTCCTGATAGACCGGCTCGCGATAGCGCGGGTCGATAATATAGGTGGTGGTTTTCACAATATGCGAAAGGTCGCTTCCGGCCTCTTCCAGCAGCTGCTTGACGTTTTTCATCGCCTGCTCGGCCTGAGCCTGCGGGTCGCCCAGCCCCACCAGATTGCCTTCAAAATCCGTGCCCACCTGGCCGCGGACGTAGACGGTATTACCGGCGCGTACGGCCTGGCATAAATCGTTGTCCAGGGTCTGATTGGGATAGGTCTCTTTGGTGTTAAACATGCGAATACGGGTATGTGTCGGCATCATTGTTATCCTGATTAAGAGCTACAGTTCAGCGCTGACCGGCATCCCGGTACTGGCTGTATTTCCGCTGGGTCGCGATATGGTCGGCGATGTGCTTCGCGTCGTGCCAAACGCCCCAGATAAAGGTCGAACCCCGGCGTGACAGCCACGGCAGGCCGAGGAAATAGACCCCCGGCTCGCTGGAGACGCCGCGCTGGTGCTGAGGGCGATTCTGCGCGTTAAAGGCGTTAACGTTGAGCCAGCCATAGTCCACGGCGTAGCCGGTCGCCCAGATGATGCTCGTCACGCCGGCCTGCGCCAGGTCCAGAGAGAGGATCGGCGACGTCATGCACGCCGGGTCGGCTAAGAATTCACGCGCCGCGGGCTCCGGCGGCAAATCGAGGCCGTTGGCCGCAACGTAGGCGTCAGCGGCGTCCAGCAGCGAGAGGTAGTTTTCATCGCCGCGGCGGATGTTGTCGCACAGATCCGGCTGGAAGGTCGCGACGCCGGATTCAAACGCCTTCGTCAGCCCGACCAGGGTGATGCCGCGCTGCGCCAGCTCGCGAAAATCCACCGTCCGCCCGCCGTGGGCGCCGCTCACCGCGATGGTGACGTGCTCTTTCCCCGGCTCGCTGGCGGGAGCATCCCACAGGCCCAGCACCCCCAGCCACCAGCAGAAATCCCGGTTGCGGTAGGCGCGCGGCGGCCGGTCGTGGGCGCCAACGGAGAGATAGACCTGGCGACCCGCGCGCTGGAGCTCATCGGCAATCTGCACGCCGGAGGAGCCGGCGCCAACCACCAGCACCGCGCCGGCGGGCAGC
The DNA here is from genome assembly GCF_024810075.1 of Klebsiella sp. BIGb0132. Classification (NCBI taxonomy): domain Bacteria; kingdom Pseudomonadati; phylum Pseudomonadota; class Gammaproteobacteria; order Enterobacterales; family Enterobacteriaceae; genus Klebsiella; species Klebsiella sp. BIGb0132. The sequence continues at coordinate 24,637 of NZ_JANUDW010000007.1, forward strand.
TGCTCAGGGTTGTAGTATTTGGCGGAATGGATCTGATGAATGTCGCCCTCTTTCGGCGCAATCGGCGGAATAACCGGCTTCTGGAACGGCCCGGTCGCGGCAACGATGCGCTGCGCTTCGATCACCCCATCCGTGGTTTCAACGGTAAATCCGGGACGTCCGCTGTTGCGAACCGCGCTTTTTACCTCCACGCCGGTACGCACCGGCAGGGAGAATTTCCTGACGTAATCTTCAAAGTACTGCGCCACATCGTCCTTGGGAATAAAGCTATCCGGCTGGCCGCCTTTAAACTCCATTCCCGGGAAGCGGTCGTGCCACGCCGGGCCGTTCGCCACCAGCGAATCCCAGCGCCCGGTACGCCAGGCCTCAGCAATACGGTTTTTCTCGATAACCAGATGCGAGATCCCCAGCTGGGTCAGATGCTCACTCATGGCAATACCGGCCTGACCCCCGCCAACAATCAGCGTATCAATTTGTGCTTTTTCTACGGTCATAAATGTGTCCTTCGAATGGAGTTCAATCGCCAGGAATAAACCACTGCGCAGGACCGAGGTTAATAAACAGTAACAAACAGGTAAATTATTATAAATTTAGAACCTGAGAATAAAATAGTGATGCAGAGTGCAGCACCTTGAATCTACAAGGTAAAGCGGGTTTTAGCGGAAAATATTCGCCGGATAATTTTGTGCTTAGCGCTTATTTAGCAACGCGGCGGGAGGCAGCCCGAGAGGATATAAAAAATATATGCAGAGTATCGTTTTTTTATATTCAGAAAATATGCCGCCAAATATAAAAAGACCCGCGCGGGCGCGGGCCGCTGAGCGGAATAAAACCCCGGTCAGGCTACCCGTGCCGCCTGCTCCGGCGGGCTGAGCACCGCGTTGCGGCAATATTCCATAAACAGTTTGGCGGGGTTGGTGGGCTCGCTGCTGCGCAGATGGGCCATCACCAGCGTCGAGTTGGCCATCTCATCCTGAATCTCGACGCAGCGCACCTGCTGCCCGTCGTAGGTGATATCAGAAACCGGGCGGGTCACCAGAACCGAAAAGCCCAGCCCCTGGCCGACCATGCAGCGCACCATCTCAATCGACGGCGAGCTGTAGGCCACCTGAGGGTTATAGCCTTTATCTTTGAAAATACTGATGAAATAGTTACGGCTGGGGACAACGTCCAGCAGCACCATCGGCAGGTGGCTCAGCTCCGACAGCTTGACCGACGCCCGCTGCGCCAGCGGATGATTTGCCGGCAGCAGCGCGTAGGGCTTTTGCGGCGCGTTCAGGCTCTCGGTCTGAATCGAGACGTCCAGCTCGAGATCGTACATAAACGCCAGGTCAAAGCGACCGCGGTGCAGGCCGTGGGCTATTTCATGCTGCTCGCCATCATAAATTTTAATGGTGATATCCGGATAAATAGTCTTAAACCCGGCGATCAGCGACGGCAGGTAGAGCGGCGCCGCGGTCTCGAAACAGCCGATAGAAACAATCCCCGACACCAGCTCATTATCCGCCCTCGAGTTTTGCTCGAACTGGTACGAGAGCCGGAGCAACTCCTTCGCTTTCTCATAGAAGCGCTGCCCGCTGGAGGTCATGGAAACCCCCTGCGCATGGTGGCGAATAAAAAACTGCTGCTCAAACATATCTTCCAGGGTTTTCACCGCGATGGAGATAGAGGGCTGCGCGATATGGAGCTGTCGGGAGGCTTCGGCAATGCTCTCCGCTTCGACAACGGCAACAAAGTATTTGAGCTGTTTCAGGGTGAAATGGGGCATGCGATACCTTATTTTTTGTAGGCAAAGAGATAAGCTGAATAGGATTAAACGATGCTCCCCCTCGGGCGCAACCCCGCCGACAAGTAAAGATCAACAATCCGACATCGGTCAGATTTTTACAGAAAATTAACATGAAGGCGTAAAGAAAACGGCGACGCCGTCACGGGGCAGCAGCTTGATGGCGGCGGCTAAAAAAGTCCGGTTATATTTTTTTAGTTCCTTACCAATCCATCTGACAACATTAAAGCTTGTCAGAAACGCCATCACCATCCGGCGCTAAAATCCCACAGAGAAAATAAAATCCATTTAATTACAGATCATTAAAATCTCGGATGGCGAATTCCTTTGAGCCACATCACACAAAGCGTCATCGGCAGGATCCGCGCGCCGGCGGCCCCCGACCAGGCTAACAAAGTTTTTTATAGAGGTTACCTAGATTTTTAGTCCTTTCTCACTTCTCCCCCCTCCGGCATCATGAATTAACGGCAACAAATAAATAACAATTACGCAACACGATAACGGAGAGGCTTATGACCGACAGAAACTTTTGGCACAGCAGGCTGCAGGAGCAGCGCTTTATCAGCCATGCCATCGTCGATGGCCAGCCCTACGTCGCCCAAAGCCGCCGCGTTTTCCCGGTTATCAATCCCGCCTCCAACGCGCTGCTCGCCGAGGTCACGGCGCTTCAGGCAGAAGATATTGCTGTCGCCGTCCGGTCCTCCCGCAAGGCCTTTGACTCAGGCATCTGGTCAGGGCTCCCCGCGCAGGAGCGCAAGGCCGTTCTGCTGCGGCTTTCGGGGCTGATCCTCGAACATCGTGAAGAGCTGGCGCTGCTGGAGAGCGTCAGCATGGGCAAACCGGTCAACGATGCGCTAATCGTCGACGTTCCCGGCGCGGCGCACGTTTTCTCGTGGTACGCCGAAAGCGTGGATAAGATTTACGACGAGGTGGCCCCCGCCAGGAAAGGCTCTCTCGCCACCATCACCCGCGAAGCGATTGGCGTCGTGGCGGCCATCGTGCCGTGGAACTTCCCGCTCGACCTCGCCTCGTGGAAGCTCGGCCCGGCGCTGGCGGCCGGCAATAGCGTGATCCTTAAGCCTTCGGAGAACTCGCCGTTTTCGGCGCTGCGTCTGGCGGAGCTGGCGCTTGAGGCGGGCCTCCCGGCGGGCGTGCTGAACGTCGTCACCGGCCTGGGGACCGAAGCCGGCAGCGCCTTAGGTCTGCATAACGACGTCGATACCATCACCTTCACCGGCTCTACCGCCGTCGGCAAAGCCTTTATGGCCTACTCCGCACAGTCCAACCTCAAGCAGGTCTGGCTGGAGTGCGGCGGCAAAAGCGCTAATATCATCTTCGCCGACTGCAAGGATCTCGATTTGGCCGCCGAAAAAGCGGCTTTCGGCATCTGCTTCAACCAGGGCGAGGTCTGCTCGGCTAACTCTCGCCTGCTGGTCGAGCGGACGATTTACGCCGAATTTATCGCTAAGCTGCAGGAGAAAATGCAGGCGTGGGCGCCCTCTCACCCCTTCGAGCCTGCAGCCAAAATGGGCGCCATGGTCAGCGCGGCGCATGCGCAAAAGGTGATGAGCGCCATCCGCGCCGCCGAGCGCGCCGGTGCCCGCGTCCTCATCGGCGGTCGCGAGATTGAGATCGACGGCGTCGCCAACTACGTGGAACCGACGCTGATTGAAGCCGCGGATACCGCCTCCTCCCTGTGGCAGGAGGAGATTTTCGGCCCGGTGCTTGCCGTTATGCCTTTTGACGACGAGCAGCAGGCCGTCACTCTGGCCAATCAGCACATGTACGCCCTTGCCGCCTCGGTGTGGACCGACGATCTCCATCGCGCCCATCGCGTTGCCGGAATGCTTAACGCCGGGACAGTTTCGGTGAATACCGTCGATGCGCTGGACGTTAGCGTGCCGTTTGGCGGCAATAAGCAGTCTGGCTTTGGCCGCGACCTGTCGCTGCACGCCTTTGACAAATTCACCAGCCTCAAAACGACCTGGTTCCAGTTTCGCTAGCACCCGGCAGCTTTCGCATTTTTAGATTCCGCTTACAGGAGAGAGAAGATGACTACCCCGAATAACCCGCAGCGCAGCACCCCGGACTACCAGAGCGCCGATGCCGCGCACCATATCCACGCCTTTCTCGACCAGAAGGCGCTGAACGCCGAGGGGCCTCGCGTGATGGTCCGCGGGGAGGGTCTGTACCTTTGGGATAACGACGGCAACAAGTACCTCGACGGCATGTCCGGCCTGTGGTGCACCCAGCTCGGCTACAGCCGCCAGGATCTGGCGGATGCGGCGGCGGCGCAGTTCGCTAAGCTGCCGTATTACAATATGTTCTTCCACACTACTCACCCGACGGTGATCGAGCTCTCCGAGCTGCTGTTCAGCCTGCTGCCGCCGCACTACAGCCACGCGATTTACACCAACTCGGGTTCTGAATCGAACGAAGTGCTGATCCGCACCGTTCGCCGCTACTGGCAGATCCTCGACAAGCCGCAGAAGAAGGTGATGATTGGCCGCTGGAACGGCTATCACGGCTCAACCCTCGCCGCCACCGCGCTGGGCGGGATGAAGGCGATGCACACCATGGGCGGCATGATCCCCGACGTGGCCCATATCGACGAGCCCTACTGGTACATGCACGGCGGCAGCCTGACGCCGCACGAGTTTGGCCTGCGCTGCGCCGGCCAGCTCGAGGAGAAAATACTCGAGCTGGGCGCGGAAAACGTGGCCGGTTTTATCGCCGAGCCGTTCCAGGGCGCGGGCGGGATGATTTTCCCGCCGGAAAGCTACTGGCCTGAGATCCAGCGCATTTGCCGGAAGTACGACGTCCTGCTGTGCGCCGATGAGGTCATTGGCGGCTTTGGCCGCACCGGCGAGTGGTTCGCGCATCAGTACTTCGGCTTCGAGCCGGATACGCTGTCCATCGCCAAAGGGCTGACCTCCGGGTACGTGCCGATGGGCGGCCTGGTGCTGAGCAAGCGCATGGCGGAAGTGCTGGTTGAGAAAGGCGGCGTCTTCGCCCACGGTCTGACCTACTCCGGCCACCCCGTTGCCGCCGCGGTGGCGATCGCCAACCTCAAAGCGCTGCGTGACGAAAACCACGTCACCAACGTGCGCGACAACACCGGCCCGTATCTGCAGAAAACGCTGCGGGAGGTATTCGACAATCACCCGCTGATCGGCGAAGTTCAGGGTACCGGCCTCGTCGCGGCCCTGCAGTTCGCGGAAGATAAAAGCACCCGCCGCCGCTTCGCCAACGAGAACGAGCTGGCCTGGCGCTGCCGAACCATCGGTTTTGAAGAGGGAGTCATTATTCGCTCGACCCTGGGGCGGATGATCATGGCGCCGGCGCTGATCGCCGGACGTAGCGAGCTGGACGAGCTGGTCGAGAAGACCAAACGCGCTATCGACCGTACGGCGAAGGAAGCCGGCCTGCTGTAAATCATCCCCTTCCCCCCGCGCCGCCACAGGCGCCGGGGGCCTGCCCTTCTCTCGATAAATAAAGCGATTAACCCGCAAAAACGCGCTCCCGCTAATTTCCGCACAAACCAACGCCCCGTCTGCGGTTTATTTTTAAACTGCAAATAGCACGTGCTGCTTAGTTTATAATAAGCTTGCTAACTATTATTTCACTCCATCAACCACCTCTGGCGACATTCACTCATTGCCGATCGATCTTCTCTGCAAGATATAGCGGTACGTACCGCTATTTATGCTGTGCCATGAAATATCGCATCCCCGCCCGGCGCCCAAAGCGCGACGACCGGACCCGGCTATCGATATCGCCATAATAAAGAGACCCGCAATATGAATATTAAAAAGCTGCGTTTAATGCTGCTGCTCGTCGTACCCGCTCTGGGGCTGGCGGCGGGCGGCTGGTGCTATTTTGCCAACGGTCACTACGTTGAAACGGATAATGCCTACGTGAAGGCCGATAAAACCGATATCAGCGCCGAAGTCGCGGGTCGGGTGGTAAAGGTGCTGGTGAAAGAAAACCAGCACGTGAATAAAGGCAACCTTCTGTTCAGCGTCGATGCCAGGCCCTATCAGCTCGCCGTTGCCGAAGCGGAATCGGATCTCAATAGTACGATCATCGATTTGAAAACCATTAAGTCGCAGTATCAAAGCAAGCAGGCCAATATTCAGGTTTCCCAAAGCCAGCACGAGTACGCTCGCCGTGAAGAGGCGCGTCTGCATCGTCTGAACGGGCCAGGCTACGTCTCGGCCTCCGATCTGGACGGTGCGCATCAGAAAACGCTGCTTATGGCCCTTGAGGTCAACATGTTGAAGAAGCAGCTCCAGGAAGTGGCCGACAGCTTTGGCGGGGATATTAATATGCCGCTACAGCAGCACCCGCGTTATAAGAAAGCGCTGGCTGAGCTCAATACGGCCAAAAATAATCTGCGCCACGTAAATGAATACGCTCCCGCCTCCGGCACCATAACCCGGGTATTACAAACCGGGGAATACGTGCAGGACGGTACCACGGCGATGCTTTTAGTCTCCGATGCCAACCTCTATATCGAGGCCAATTTTACCGAGAAAGATCTGACCCATATTCGCAATAACCAGCAGGCGGAGATCAGCGTTGATTATGCTCCGGGCGTGACCTGGCACGGCAAGGTCAGCAGCATCAGCCCGGCCACCGGCGCGGAGTATGCGGTAATTCCCGCCGAAAATGCCACCGGTAACTGGGTGAAGGTGACCCAGCGTATTCCGGTACGTATTCATCTGCAGACCGATGCCCGGCAGCCGCAGCTGCGGGCGGGCCTGAGCGCCACCATTAAAATTGACACCCGGTCTGATGCCGGCCGTGCGTCGTAACGAGGTGACTATGTCTGATACCACCCTCGCCCCACCACGTAAAAGTAGCGCCGTCGATCGCCGCCTGCTCATCACCTTCTCGGTGATGCTGGCGACCATCATGCAGGCGCTGGATACCACGATTGCCAACGTTGCCCTGCCGCATATGCAGGGCGCGATGGGAGCCACTCAGGATCAAACCTCGTGGGTGCTCACCTCCTATATCGTCGCCGCGGCCATCGCCATGCCGCTGACCGGTTTTATCTCCGCCCGCATCGGCCGCAAACGTCTGTTCGTTATTTCGGTCATCGGCTTCACCGTCGCCTCGATGCTGTGCGGCGCTGCCCAGTCGCTGAATCAGATTGTGCTCTTTCGCCTGCTGCAGGGGATTTTTGGCGCCAGCCTGGTACCGCTCTCGCAATCGGTCATGTTAGACAGCTGGCCGCCGGAGAAACAGGGCTCCGCGATGGCAATGTGGGGGATGGGGGTTATGGTTGGCCCGATCCTCGGCCCGGCCCTCGGCGGCTGGCTGACCGAATACTACAGCTGGCGCTGGGTGTTCTATATCAATATTCCCTTCGGCGTCCTCGCGTGGCTGGGCATTAGCACCTTCGTCACCGAAACGCCGATCGATAGCACCCGCCGGTTCGATCTGCTGGGATTCTTTTTCCTCAGCGTTGCCATCGGCAGCCTGCAGCTCTTCCTCGATCGCGGCGAGTCAAAGGCGTGGTTTGCCAGCGGCGAGATAATCACTGAAGCGGTGCTGGCGGCGCTGACGCTGTATCTGTTTGTGGTGCATATTTTTACGATTAAAAAACCCTTTATCGACCCGGCGATTTTCCGCGATAAGAACTTTGTCGTCGGCCTGCTGTTCAGTTTTGTGGTCGGGACGATCCTGCTGGCGACCATGGCGCTGATGCCGCCGCTGCTGCAGGGGCTGATGGGATATCCGGTCATTGACGTCGGCCTGCTGATGACGCCGCGCGGTTTTGGCACCATGTTCAGCATGATGCTGGTCGGGCGAATGGCGGGCAAAGTCGATATGCGCCACGTCATTACCGTGGGGATCGTCATTATGGCGGCTTCGCTGTGGATGATGACGCGCTACGCCATGTGGATGAGCCCGTGGGATATCGTCAGCTCCGGCGTGGTGCAGGGCGTGGGGATGGGATTAACCTTCGTGCCGCTTTCGACGCTGACCTTCTCCACGCTGCAGCCGCAGTATCGCACCGAGGGCACCGCGCTCTATTCGCTGATTCGCAATATCGGCAGCAGCATCGGTATTTCGGTGGTGACGACCTATCTGGCGCAGCAGTCCCAGCGTAACCACATGCTATTTTCCGGCTTTATTAATCCGTTCAATAAGGCTCTGCAGCACGATATGCAAGCGGGCGCTTACAATATTCATCACCTGCCCGGACTCGTGGCCATTAACGGCGAGGTCACGCGCCAGGCGATGGTGCTGGCCTATTATCAGGACTTCCGCCTGATGATGTTCCTGTGCTTTATTTTAGTGCCGCTGGTGCTGCTATTTTCAAAACCCGTGAAGCATCCCGCCAAATAAAAATCGCGGCGCAGATGAAATACAAAAATAAATAAAAAGCGCCTCCTGGCGAGGAGCGGCGGCCTGTACAGTGGCGCGTTATTTTTATTTTCACATGACAATCGTTACCCTGGATACCCTGAATGCGCATACCCCTCCTGCCCCTTTTGACGCTCTGCATCGGCCTGCTTCCCGGCGCGCTGCTGGCGCAAACGGGACAAGTCAAAACCAATGCCGAAAAATCGGCTGATGACCCAACCCGGGTCACTACCAGGGTCGGCATCGCCTGGTCCGATAACTATGCAATGGATGACAGCAACCTCGCCTTCTCCGGTTCGCTGGCCTTAGACCAGGCCCGGAAAATCAACGTGCGGATCAACAGCGATGCTTCCGAATGGCGCGTTGGCGGCTCGTGGCTGTTTCCGATTGGGATCTTTAACTTCAATTTCGGCAAAAATGAGTACCCCGGCGACGCGTCGCAGACCAACTACTCCATCGGCACCTTCGTGCCGCTGAGCTTCTTTGGTATTGAGCCCGCTGGCTTCCAGATATTCCCGATGGCGGGCTATAGCTACAACACCGGCGATCGCATGGCCTGCAATGCCGATAAGCATAAGGCCTGCTCGCAGTCCGATTTTAGCGGCATGCCGTCGCCGGAAAATGGTTTTGAATCAACCAATATCTCCGGCAGCAGCGGCTATCTCGGCGCCTTTGTCCTCAAACCGCTGACGCAGAATCTGCGGATGATCGGCTTCCTGGGCGGCTCTTATGGTTCGAAAAGCGACGCGGGCGACAACTATAAAGGCTACTTCGGCGGTCTCGGCCTCGGCTATAACCTCACCGAGCATAACGCGGTGAAGGTACTGACGTACGTCCAGGATAACAACACCTACCTTGATGAGGCCGATAAGCGCATCCTGCTGGCCTGGCAATACCAGCTCTGATATCCATCAGCCGGAGGCGGAAGGCGCCTTCGGGATGACATCCCGCTTCTTTAGCGGGTACACTACGCCTCCAGTACTCCCTCTCAAGTCACCCATGCTGAAGAAACTACGCTTTATTGTTCCACTCCTGGCGCTGGCAGCCCTGGTCGTCTGGTGGTTTACGCCACGCTACTCTGAAGAAGACGAAGCCTACTATCGCTCGGTTTTCTGCCTCATCGATCATCACGACAGCCGCGCATTCCTTCGCGATATGGAAAGTGTTGTCGAAGGCGGTAATTCGGATTATGCCCTGCACAAGATCCGCTACATTCCGGCTCTGGGTGAAAAAATGCGGCAAACGTGGCAGCAGCTTAGCCCGGATGAGCAACGCGCGAGCCGCGAAGACCGGCAGCGCTGCTATCAGCTGATGGGCGAGAAGAAGCAGGATTAAGCCAGCCGCAAGCTGACTATGGCGTACGTCTTTTAGCCCGCAGGGCAGGTCGTGGTTGCTGGCGACCTGCCTTCTATTCCCGTTTCGCCAGTGGTTTCTTCTTTAAATTATAAAGAAACCATATATTGCTCGCGGTCATAAAAAAGTAGTTGATCTGATACGCACAAGCTTTTATTTTGCTTGTCAGTTTTTCAAACGAGATAAAACGATGCCTACTATTACAGCCGGTAGTATGAAAGAAGCCAAAGAATTAATTAACTGCGGGAAATATAAGGAAATAGTTCTTAACTTTGATATTGATGCCGATGATTTTTTCACCCTCGCGACATCCCAGCACGCCACCAAAATCACCATCTCCGACAAAAACACCCACTCACCGGTAAAATTAGAAAAATAATTAAAAACCTCTGAGGTATTTCTTATGTTGCTATTTATTGGCACAGCAGCAGTTGCTTTTCTCTCTTCATTAATGCTGATCTGGCTTGACGATCGCATCAGCGAGCAGGATTAACCTCCGGCGCGCAGCTCCCCCCTCTTTTATTCTACATGCCCGTGTGCGCTCATCGTGAAGCGCTACGGGCTGTTCCTGCAGCACCCGTTACGCCACTTCAGCCAATCTGCTCACTCGCCGCTGTGCGGGAAAGCGTGAAGGCTCCGCGCCGTCTCGCGACGCGGAGTGAAAGCGCGGTAATTACAGCGACTTTGCCAGGCGTTCGACGGCGGTCAGCAGACCCGCTTCCGACACCGTTGAGTAGGAGAGGCGCAGCGTGCGGGTATCCGGATTGTCGTTATAGAACGCTTCGCCCGGCACGTAGACCACGCCGTTTTCGAGGGTCTTTTTCATCCATTGCATGGTATCGAACGGATAGCGGAAGCGAGCCCACAGGAACATACCGCCTTTGGGCCGGCTGAACTCCAGATGCTCGCCAAGCTGGCTCTCCAGGGCATCAGCCAGGGCGACGCACTTCTTGCGATAATCTTCGCGGATCAGGGCTATCTGGTTCTCCAGGCGGTTCATCGCCAGGTATTCCGCGGTGATCACCTGCGACAACATGTTGGTGTGGAGATCCGCCGCCTGCTTGACGATCACCGTCTGCTGCGCCAGCCAGTCCGGCATCACAATCCAGCCGATGCGCATGCCCGGGGCGAGGATCTTGGAGAACGTCGAGGTGTAGACCACCTGGTCTTCACAGCCGAGCTCCTGCGCGTACTGATACAGCGGACGGCGGACTTCGTCGGTAAAGCTGATTTCACCGTAGGGATCGTCTTCGATAATCACGAAATCATGCTGCTTCGCCAGCTCAACCACCCGACGGCGGCGATCGGCGCTGAGGGTTTTACCGCCCGGGTTGCCGAAGGTGGGCACCAGGTACACGGCCTTGACCTTAGTCGTCGCCAGCAGATCCGCCAGCTGTTCCACCAGCATGCCGTCATCATCGGTATCGACGCTGAGGATATTCGCCTGAGCCAGCTGGAACACCTGCAGCGCGGCCAGATAGGTCGGGCGCTCGACGACGATCGCATCGCCCGGATCGAGCAGCGTACGCGCGACGATATCCAAAGACTGCTGCGAACCGGAGGTGATATAGACATGGCTTGCCGGACAGGCAACGCCGCGCGCCTGACACAGTTCGCTGACGGCCTGACGCAGCGGCGGATAGCCTTCGGTCAATCCGTACTGGAACGCATCGTTGAAACGCCCGCCCATCGCCTGCTGCACCGCCAGATTCAGGCCTTCGGTATCAAACAGCTCCGGAGCCGGGATCCCACCACCCAGTGAGATAACGCCGGGGAGTTTACTGTGCTTGAGAAGTTCGCGGACGGCGGAGGGCTTGAGTTCACCCGCGCGGGCGGCGAGTCGCCGATCGTGCATATTATTTTCCTTTTTTGTCTGTCTTGTTGTTGTGGTTTGTTAACTATTTAGTAGCAATTTTTACCCAAAATCCCCGGCAGCGCTACGCCTACCGGGGATTTTGCGGCCCCTGCGATTCGGCGCCGGCGGAACTATCGTCTATCGCTGTCTTTCAGCACAATTAGCGGTTCAATATCGCTCTCTTTTTTGACCACCAGCGAATCATCGCCGCGCAGGCAGGTGCCGCCGTAGTTGCCGCCAACGGTAAAGGTGCACACCTGAATGTATTTACCATCCACTTTCGGCAGGCACCACAGCTGCTGGTAAATATTTTTGCGATCGACAAACTGCCCGCTGGTCTTATCCAGCACCTCGTCGTCGGGACTTATCAGATCGATATTGTTGCCGCAGCGCCCGGAGATGGGCTTAATCGCGTAGCCGGTTTTCGCCAGATCGTCGTTGACGACAAAATCGGTGTCCAGAAGATAGCGATGGTTCGGGAACAGCGACCACAGCACCGGCAGAATCGCCTTGTTGCCGGGGATCACCGTCCACAGCGGTTCGAATACCAGCACCTCGGGGCGCAGCAGGACGTCAATCAGCCGCACCTCGTTTTGCGGATGGCCGGTGCGGATCGGCACGGCGGCGTACTCGTCGGCGCTAACCTCGCGCACCTGCTCGATGGCGGTTTCCCATGCCCAGGTTTTCCAGACGCAGTTAACCAGCCGCCCGTCGCCGTCGATCAGCTGCCCGGCGGCATCCCAGCGCAGCTCATCAAGGCCAAAGAGGATTTTGCTCTCGAAGCCGGCCTGGGTGAGCGAACGCTGGATAAACAGCGCGTGGTAGTTCTCCTCCAGATCCTTATCCTGCATGATGTGCACAAAAGGCCGCGCCCGGCTGTGCTTCCACGCGCCCGCCAGCTCATCCAGCAGATCTTCCGCCGGATTATGACCGCTGCCGTAGTAGCCCTGCTTCAGCCACTGCTCGAGGATCAGCCCGCCTTCGGTATGGCAGGAGGCGGAGTCGGCGTTGTATTCATAGACCTTCAGCCCGCGCTCGTCCATGCAGAAATCCATGCGGCCGGTGATCATATGGTGGCGACGTCGCTGCCATGAGAGGCGCAGACGCGGCCAGAGAATTTTGGGGATATCGAACAGCGCCAGCAGGCCGTCGTCTTTCATCACCTTATCGGTGGCGTGCAGGTACATCAAATGCAGCTCGTTGGTTGCTTTGATCAGCTCCTGCTCGGCGCTTTCGGTAATGGTGAAATACTGGTAAGGGTCGGCGTTAATAAAGTGGCCGTTGGCGTCAACGTAGGCTTTCTGCAGCGTATCTTTCTCGTTCAGCCACTTGCCGCGAAACTGCCCGTTGTTCGGCAGGCGGGCGCCGCGAATGGCCATCGCTTCGCCCGGCAGCACCGGCTGCGCCAGGCTGTGCTCGGTATCAGCGGTCTGGATCATCCAGCCAAGGATCTCGGTATCGGCGAAGGTATCTTTGAGGGTGTAGATGCCGTTATGCACCTCGAGGGTTAATTCGCGCGTCCACTGCTGGCCCTGCGGCAGCGGCGTGTGGATAACGTTTTGCTCGGCGATCCTGACCTTATTGCCTACCAGCTGCGTAATCACCGCCACGTGGCCGGTATGCTTGAACTCGCCGCCCTTCTGCCAGATCAGCAGGGAGCCGGCCATCGGCGGACGGCGCGAGCCGTTGGCAAAGGCCTGCAGCGGCAGAATATTGTCGTTAACCACTTCGCGCAGAAAGCGCAGGGAGAAGATTTCATACGCCATGCCGACGTCGGTGAAGACGAAACCGTAGGTGAGAAACAGGAAGCGGCGCGCAAACTCGACGCACTGCCATTTGTGCCCCATATACTCGTTATTGATATAGCTGCGGAACGTGGCGTCATCCGGATAGTCTTGCGGATTTAAGCTGCTGTAGTTCGATGAATAAATTGCCACGCCGCCCGGCGCGTAGCCTAACAATGTACCAAAAGGGGCATCACTGCTTGTCGATCCTTTGCTCATTAGCCTGACCTCAAATTAATGCAGCCCGGGCAGTTGGCGGAACAAAACTCCCTCTTCTTATCCTGCCGCAGGCACTTACCAGACAGAGGTGGAATAATGATACCACTCATTCGATTCGCTAATTGTGCCCTTACGGAAAATAACCCTGCGCCGCAGGGCAAAAGTGATATCGTTTATCTGAGATATAACAACAAATAGCGAATTAACGTCAGGAGTTGATTATGAGCACACAACCGCATCTGCAAGCGCAACCGCTGGTCTGGGGACATGGTCCGCGCACCTTCGAGGTTTTCCTGGAGCCAACCTGCCCCTATTCGGTACGCGCATTCAATAAGCTCGACGACCTGCTCGACGAGGTCGGCGCGGATAACGTGACCATTAAAATTCGCCTGCAGTCCCAGCCGTGGCACATGTTCTCGGGGGTCATCGTGCGCTGTATTCTGGCGGCCTCCACCCTGCCGCACGGCAGAGAGCAGGCGCATAAGGTGCTACAAGCCGTGGCCGACCATCGCGAAGAGTTCGAATTTACCGATCACTGCAGCGGGCCAAATATGAACGCCACTCCGCAGCAAATCGTTGAGCGTATCGAGCGCTACAGCCACGTTCTGCTTTCCGCAGCGTTCGCCCGCCCGGAGCTGCAGGCGGAGATCAAATGGCACAGCAAATATGCGCGCCAGAACGGCATCCACGTGTCGCCGACCTTTATGGTCAACGGGCTGGTGCAGGCGGATCTCGGCAGCGGCGACGATATCAGCGTCTGGGCCGCGCGGATAATGGCCTGAGTTAGGGCGCCGCCCCGGTGAGCGTAACGCGGCCGGGGAAGCCGTCCGGGAATATCGCCAGCGGGTGAATAAGCCTCACACTGTTAAATCCTTAATACGCCACCTGCTACACTCCCTGAACACCTCACTACAAAGGCAGACCAGCATGTCAGAGAATAACTACCAACCCCCGAAAGTGTGGGAATGGAAGCAGAACAACGGCGGCGCGTTCGCCAACATCAACCGTCCTGTCTCCGGCGCAACGCATGAGCAAGCGCTGCCGGTCGGCTCGCATCCCCTTCAGCTTTACTCCCTGGGAACGCCTAACGGCCAGAAGGTGACGATCCTGCTGGAAGAGCTTCTGGCGCTGGGCGTGAGCGATGCGGAGTATGACGCCTGGCTGATTCGGATCGGCGAAGGCGATCAGTTCTCAAGCGGCTTTGTTGCGGTGAACCCGAACTCAAAAATCCCGGCGCTGAGCGATCGCTCAACCACCCCGCCAACGCGCGTGTTTGAGTCCGGCAGCATTCTGCTTTATCTCGCGGAGAAGTTCGGTTTCTTCCTGCCAAAAGATCCGGCCGGGCGCACCGAGACGCTGAACTGGCTGTTCTGGCTGCAGGGCGCCGCGCCGTTCCTCGGCGGCGGCTTTGGCCACTTCTTCAACTACGCGCCGGTGAAAATCGAGTACGCCATCGACCGCTTCACCATGGAAGCCAAGCGTCAGCTCGACGTGCTGGATAAGCGGCTCGCCGATAACCGCTACGTCGCCGGAGAAGAGTACACCATCGCCGATATGGCTATCTGGCCGTGGTACGGCAACGTGGTGCTCGGTGGCGTCTACAACGCCGCCGAATTCCTTGACGCCAGCAGCTATAAAAACGTTCTGCGCTGGGCGCAGGAGGTCGGCAGCCGTCCGGCGGTTCAGCGCGGACGGATCGTTAACCGCACCAACGGCCCGCTAAACGAGCAGCTCCACGAGCGCCATAGCGCCAGCGACTTCGATAGCCAAACCGAAGACAAGCGCCAGGCATAAGCCCCCAGCCGGAGGCTTCGGCCTTCGGCTATTAGCGCTCGAGGCGGTATCCCGCCATAAAGTAGCGCATCGCGGTGCAGGAACTCCCTTCTTTAAAGAAATCCATAATCATGTAGCGGTCGAGGCCATAGCGACGGGTCAGGATCCCGGCCTCCCACGCGCTAAGCTGGCGGTCACCGGTTTTTTCAAACATCCGCTGAGAATAGCCGAGCACAAACCCGCGCTTATAGTCGGTACAAAAATTTGCGGCGCCGCTGGCGCTGTCGGCCTGAGCCGCCTGCAGTCCGGCCATTAAACCTTTACCAAAATGGTTATCCATCGCTTCCCCCTCAATCGTTATATACAAAATTATATAGCGATTTTTTAAGCAAAGGGTAGCGCTATTTCAACCGATCGCGCTAGCGTAAATACTTCTCAAACCAGGCCAGGGTTCTCTGCCACGCCAGCTCCGCCGCTTCCCGGTCATAGCGCGGCGTGGAGTCGTTATGAAACCCGTGATTAACCCCCTGATAAATATAGGCCTCATAGACCTTATGCTGCGCTTTCAGCGCCTCTTCATAGGCCGGCCAGCCCTGATTGATGCTGCTATCGAGGCCGGCGTAGTGCAGCAGCAGCGGCGCCTGAATCCTGGCGACTTCGTTGAGCGGCGGCTGCCGGCCGTAGAACGGCACCGCGCAGGCCAGCTCCGGGGTAGCCACTGCGGCGGCGTTGCTGACGCCTCCGCCGTAGCAAAAGCCGGTAATGCCGACTTTTCCCGTCGCCTGCGGATGCTTCGCCATAAACGCCACTGCGGCAAAAAAGTCGTTCATCAGCTTCACGGGATCGACTTTCTGCTGCAGCACTCTCCCTTCATCATCATTGCCGGGATAGCCGCCGACGGAGCTCAGGCCGTCCGGCGCCAGGGCGATATAGCCCGCCTTCGCTACCCGCCGGGCAACGTCTTCAATATAGGGATTAAGGCCGCGGTTCTCATGCACCACCACCACCGCCGCGGCTTTGTCGGCTAGCTTCGTCGGCGTCACCAGGTATGCGCGCACTTCGCCATGGCCGTCGGGAGAGGGATAGTGAATATACTCCGGGCGGATATCCGGGTCGGTAAACACCACCTGCTCCGCCAGGGCATAGTTGGGTTTCAGCAGGTTAAACAGCGCCAGCGCGGTCATTCCGCCGACGGCATATTTCCCCGCCAGCTGGAGAAACTCACGTTTGCTGATTTTACCGTGGGCATAGTAGTCGTAGTACTCGAGCAGCTGCTGCGGGAAATCTTTGGCGGTCAGTCTCGTCATCGCGTGTTCTCCGTAGGTGAAGGCCCTTTAAGCAAAGCATAAGCTCGCCGGGACGCCAGAAATCTCGCGAGGGTCGGGAACGTTCTATGAAAAGAAGCGGGATCGTGGCCTGACGCAAAGGGCGCTGGGAGAGCTGACGCAGAGCGACCAGCACGCGGCGGATGGTCAGCTGAATATGTGGCAGACTTTGTTAGAGAGGCAAACCGCTCGCCCGGTAGCTAAACGCTGCCGGGCAGGCAGGAACTAGTGCTTAACTTTGGTCAGGCGATCGAGATAGCCCATCACAAAAGCCGACAGCACGAAGGTCAGGTGAATAATGACGTACCACATCAGCTTATTGTCCGGGACGTTTTTGGCATCCATAAACACCCGCAGCAGGTGGATCGAGGAGATCGCAACGATGGAGGCCGCAACTTTGTTTTTCAGCGAAGTGGCGTCCATTTTTCCCAGCCAACTGAGCTTCTCTTTGCCCTCGTTGATATCCAGCTGAGAGACAAAGTTTTCATAGCCCGAGAACATCACCATCACCAGCAGGCCGCCGACCAGCGTCATATCCACCAGCGACAGCAGGGTCAGGATCAGGTCCGACTCCCCTACGCTGAAGATATGCGGCAGGATGTGGAGGATCTCCTGAAAAAATTTGATCGACAGCGCCACCAGTCCCAGAGAGAGACCAAAATAAACCGGTGCCAGCAGCCAGCGTGAGGCGTACATGGCATTTTCCAGAAAGCGTTCCATAAGACCCTGTAAGTTAAAAAAA
This sequence comes from Klebsiella sp. BIGb0132, assembly GCF_024810075.1. NCBI lineage: Bacteria > Pseudomonadati > Pseudomonadota > Gammaproteobacteria > Enterobacterales > Enterobacteriaceae > Klebsiella > Klebsiella sp. BIGb0132. The sequence continues at coordinate 41,852 of NZ_JANUDW010000007.1, forward strand.
ACGATCGGCATTATATCGCAACCCGCCAGCGTGATTGCAACATCCGCTCAGCGCCGCGGATCGACAGAGATAAAAAAGGCCGGCACAAGGCCAGCCTCCTGGGGAGATGTTGGTGAGGGCTACTGCGCTTTAACAGTCTCTTCGCCCACCAGACCAATCTTCAGATAGCCCGCCTGGTGCAGGGTATCCATGACTTTCATCATCGTCTCGTAGTCCACGGTTTTATCGGCGCGGAAGAAGACGGTGGTGTCTTTCTTACCTTCAGTCAGGGTATTCAGCGCGTTAATCATGCTCTCTTCGGTCACCGGATCGTTGCCGAGGAACATCGTTTTATCCGCCTTCACCGACAGATAGATCGGCTTTTCCGGACGCGGCTGCGGCTGGCTGGAGGAGGCGGGCAGGTTGACCTTCACATCAACCGTCGCCAGCGGAGCGGCCACCATAAAGATAATCAGCAGCACGAGCATGACGTCGATAAACGGCGTCACGTTAATATCGTGCATTTCGCCGTTATCATCGAGGTTTTCGTTAAAATGCATCGCCATAAAGCATCAACCTACTCGTAATTTCTGCGCGGTACGTACCGGCGAAGAGCCGCTGGCGCTGAGGTCCAGATCGCGGCTTTGCAGCAGCAATACCTGGGCGGCGACGTCGCCGAGAGTGGCTTTGTAGCTGCCGATCATACGGGCGAAGATGTTATAGATAACCACCGCCGGGATAGCGGCAAACAGGCCGATTGCCGTTGCCAGCAGCGCTTCCGCGATGCCCGGTGCGACAACCGCGAGGTTGGTGGTCTGAGTCTGGGCGATGCCGATAAAGCTGTTCATGATTCCCCAGACGGTACCAAACAGGCCGACGAACGGGGAGATGGCGCCGATGGTCGCCAGGTAGCCGTTTCCGCGGCCCATATAACGACCTACAAACGCCACGCGGCGCTCAAGGCGGAAACCGGTACGCTCTTTAATGCCTTCGTTATCTTCGACGCCAGCCGACAGCTCGAGCTCGTTCTGCGCTTCGTTGATAAGCTGCGTGCTCAGGCTTTTAGGATGGAAAGCGTTGGCGATATCGCTGGCCTGGTCGAGGGAGCGCGCTTCGCCGAGAAGCTGCTGTTCGCGCTTGAGGCGGCGCTTGCTGGAGAGGATTTCCGCACCCTTGCCGAAGAAGATAGCCCATGTGACTATCGACGCCAGAATCAGGCCGATCATCACGACCTTAACGACAATATCGGCATGATGATACATACCCCAAACGGAAAGATCCGCCTGCATCAAATTATTACCCACTCTGAGTCTCCAGGACGTAAATCACAAAATCTGAGCATAATAATATCAAAACGGCATCGAATTGATAGTGGTTCTCATTAGTATTTACACTGTGCAGCAAATCACGTTTATTTTCCTTGCGCTTACGCAGTAAAAAAGCGGCCGCCGGGGGATTTGGTAAAATTTTTGCCTGTATCCGTCGTTAGCCGGTACAGCTCCGGGTATTCATGCTAGTTTAGACGTCCAGACGTATAAAAACAGGCAAAAAACATGGCTGACAAACATCTTGATACCGCTCTGGTCCACGCCGGACGCAGTAAAAAATATACCCTAGGATCGGTAAACAGCGTGATACAGCGCGCTTCGTCGCTGGTGTTCGACACCGTCGAAGATAAGAAACATGCCACCCGCAACCGGGCGAAGGGCGAGCTGTTTTACGGCCGCCGCGGCACGCTGACCCACTTCTCGCTGCAGGAAGCCATGTGCGAGCTGGAAGGCGGCGCCGGCTGCGCCCTGTTCCCCTGCGGTGCGGCGGCGGTGGCCAATACGATTCTGGCGTTTGTTGAGCAGGGCGACCACGTTCTGATGACCAACACCGCCTATGAGCCGAGCCAGGACTTCAGTACCAAGGTGCTTGCCAGGCTCGGCGTGAGCACCGGCTGGTTCGATCCGCTGATTGGCGCCGATATCGCCCGTCTGGTCCAGCCGAATACCCGCGTGGTGTTTCTCGAGTCTCCGGGTTCAATCACTATGGAGGTCCACGACGTTCCGGCGATCGTCGCGGCCGTGCGCAGCGTTGCCCCGGAGGCAATCATCATGATCGACAACACCTGGGCGGCCGGCGTGCTGTTCAGGGCGCTGGATTTTGGCGTCGATATCTCGATTCAGGCCGGGACCAAATACCTGATTGGCCACTCCGATGCGATGGTCGGCACCGCGGTTGCCAACGCGCGCTGCTGGGACCAGCTGCGTGAGAACGCCTATCTGATGGGGCAGATGCTCGACGCGGATACCGCCTATATGACCAGCCGCGGCCTGCGCACCCTCGGCGTGCGCCTGCGTCAGCACCACGAGAGCAGCCTGCGCATCGCCGAATGGCTGTCGCAGCATCCGCAGGTGGCGCGGGTCAACCATCCTGCGCTGCCGGGCAGCAAAGGGCATGAGTTCTGGAAGCGCGACTTTACCGGCAGCAGCGGCCTGTTCTCGTTTATTCTCAATAAGCGGCTGAACGACGCCGAGCTGTCCACTTATCTGGACAACTTCAGCCTGTTCAGCATGGCCTACTCCTGGGGCGGTTTCGAATCACTGATCCTGGCTAACCAGCCGGAGCACATCGCCGCCATCCGCCCCGAGGCGGAAGTCGATTTCAGCGGCACGCTGATTCGCGTCCATATCGGTTTAGAAAATGTTGACGATCTGCTGGCGGATTTAGCGGCGGGCTTCGCGCGTATCGTGTAAAGTGACGGCCAGTGGCAATAATTGCGGACGTTCTGTTAGAGGCGGCCGCTTTTGTTGCGCCCGGGATCAAGGTGTTCGGGGCTCTTCAGGAGTACACTAGTCAAAAATACGGTACCACTTAGGAAAGTCCATGGTTGTTATTCAAGAGATTGTCGCCGCGCTCTGGCAACATGATTTTGCCGCATTGGCGAACCCTCACGTTGTGGGCGTTGTATATCTGGTCATGTTCGCGACCCTGTTTCTCGAGAACGGTCTGCTGCCGGCCTCGTTTTTACCCGGGGACAGCCTGCTGCTGCTCGCCGGCGCGCTGATTGCGAAAGGCGTCATGGACTTTGTGCCCACCCTCGCCATTCTGACCGCGGCGGCCAGCCTCGGCTGCTGGCTGAGCTATATTCAGGGGCGCTGGCTCGGCAATACCGAGACCGTTAAGGGCTGGCTTGCCCATCTGCCGCAGAAATATCATCAGCGCGCGACCTGCATGTTCGATAAGCACGGGCTGCTGGCCCTGCTGGCCGGGCGCTTCCTGGCCTTCGTTCGCACCCTGCTGCCAACAATGGCCGGTATTTCCGGGCTCTCCAACCGCCGCTTCCAGTTCTTCAACTGGCTCAGCGCGCTGCTGTGGGTCGGCGTGGTCACCGGGCTCGGATATGCGCTCAGCATGATCCCTTTCGTCAAGCGCCACGAAGATCAGGTGATGACCTGCCTGATGATCCTGCCTATCGCTCTGCTGGTTGCCGGGCTGCTCGGTACGCTGGTGGTGGTCATTAAGAAAAAGTTCTGCAGCGCCTGATTGACCTTCCCGGGAGGGCGCCAGCGCGCCTTCCCGAAGCGTGCATTTCCCGTTAGATCCCCTGAATCGTTCTGATCCGCGCCGCGTCTTCGCCCGGCGTCATGCCAAAATAGCGCTTAAACTCCCGGCTGAACTGCGACGCACTTTCGTAGCCCACGCGCATCGCCGCCGCGCTGGCCTTCATCCCGTCGTGGATCATCAGCATCCGCGCCTTATGCAGGCGATAGCTTTTCAGATACTGCAGCGGCGAGGTGCTGGTGACCGATTTAAAATTGTGATGAAACGCCGAGACGCTCATGTTGGCCTCCGCCGCCAGCTGATCGACGCTCAGGTTCTCGGTGTACTGGCTTTCAATGCGCTTGAGAACGCGGCTAATCAGGCTGAAGTGCGTTTGCCGGCTGACCAGCGCCAGCAGCGCCCCGCCGCACGGCCCGGTCAGCACGTAGTAGAGCATCTCGCGAATAATCTGCTTGCCCAGGATGCGCGCATCCAGCGGCCGCTCCATCACGTCCAGCAGCCGTTCAGCGGCGCACAAAATCTCCTCAGAGAGCGCCGCCGAGTTAATCCCGCTCGACGCCACCGCCGGCTGGAAGCGCTCATCCTCGCCAATATCCATCAGCAGCTCCTGCAGCTGCAGAATATCAACGTTCAGACGCAGCCCCGCCAGCGGAACCTCCGGCGTCGCGAAGGTCTCACACTCAAACGGCAGGGGTACCGTCAGCAGCAGATATTCGTTGGTGTCGTAACGAAAAGTCCGTTCATTAATGTAACCAATTTTATGACCGGAAAAGAGAAAAACGATGCCGGGCTGGTACATCACCGGCGTGCGCGTCCCCGGCTGCGTGCCGTACAATAACCGAATATCAGGCAGCAGCTCGCTGAGGTTTTCTTCGTTATCTTTCAGCTTGTTAACCTTTTCCGTTAGCAGCTGACATATCTGGGCACGCTTCATTTACGGTGACTCTCCAGTCGTTTTTCCACGTCTCTATTGTGCGCACTCCGCTGCCTTTTCTCCAGCCCCACGGAGAAATGGGCAAGACATCGGCAGGAATGTGCATTGAGGGGAACGGATGACAGGACCACAATGTTCGTCATCTGGCCGGGATATCTTCTCCGCCGGCAGTTTTCTCTTATTGAGGTCATGAGCAATGAATAATTTCGATCTGTATACCCCAACCCGTATCCTGTTTGGTAAAGGCGCCATCGAAAACCTGCGCGATCAAATCCCGGCAGGAGCCCGCATTCTGGTCACCTACGGCGGCGGCAGCGTGAAAAAAACCGGCGTCCTGGATCAGGCCCTGAGCGCGCTGAGCGATTTTGAAGTGCTGGAATTCGGCGGTATTGAACCGAACCCATCCTACGAAACGCTGATGAACGCGGTCAAAATTGCCCGTGAACAGCAGATCACCTTCCTGCTGGCCGTCGGCGGCGGTTCGGTGCTCGACGGGACGAAGTTTATCGCCGCAGCCGCGCACTATGATGAAAGCGTCGATCCGTGGGAAATCCTTGAAACCTACGGTCAAAACGTCAAAAGCGCCATCCCAATGGGCTCCGTGCTGACGCTGCCGGCGACCGGCTCCGAGTCCAATAAAGGCGCCGTCGTGTCGCGTAAAACCACCGGCGACAAGCGCGCCTTTATGTCCTCCCACGTGCAGCCGGTGTTTGCGATCCTCGATCCGGTTTACACCTACACCCTGCCGCCGCGTCAGGTTGCTAACGGCGTGGTTGACGCATTTGTCCATACCGTGGAGCAGTACGTAACCTACCCGGTTGATGGCAAGATCCAGGACCGCTTTGCCGAAGGCATTCTGCTGACCCTGATTGAAGATGGCCCGAAAGCGCTGCAAGAGCCAGAAAACTACGACGTTCGCGCCAACATTATGTGGGCGGCGACCCAGGCGTTAAACGGCCTGATCGGCGCCGGCGTGCCGCAGGACTGGGCAACACATATGCTGGGACATGAGCTGACCGCCATGCACGGCCTTGACCATGCCCAGACCCTGGCCATCGTTCTGCCGGTGCTGTGGAATGAAAAACGCGACACCAAACGCGCTAAGCTGCTGCAGTACGCCGCCCGCGTGTGGAATATTAGCGAAGGTTCTGAAGATGAGCGCATCGACGCGGCCATCGCCGCAACGCGCAATTTCTTCGAGCAGCTCGGCGTGCCGACTCGCCTGAGCGGCTACGGTCTTGACGGTAGCTCTATCCCGGCGCTGTTGGCTAAACTGGAAGAGCACGGCATGACTCAGCTCGGTGAAAACCAGGATATCACTCTCGACGTCAGCCGCCGTATTTACGAGGCTGCACGCTGATTTTCCCCTGCTGATACGCCCTCTCCTTCGCGTCATCGAATGCGAAGGAGAGGAGTTTAACTACCGTTTTTAGCTATTTCGTCCAGACTTAATGCTACCCCTTAGCGAAATGTACCCCGCTAAGTTTCATTAACAGGAGGAAGGCATGACACATCCAACCGTGATAAAACTGCACGACGGCAACCTGATGCCACAGCTGGGTCTCGGCGTGTGGAAAGCAGGCAACGAGGAGGTCGTCTCCGCCATTCACAAGGCGCTGGAAGTCGGTTATCGCTCTTTTGACACCGCCGCCGCGTACCAAAACGAAGCCGGCGTCGGCAGCGCGCTGAGCCAGGCTGGCGTCCCTCGCGATGAGCTGTTTATCACCACCAAGCTCTGGAACGACGATCAAAAACGTCCGCATGAAGCCCTGCAGGAGAGCCTGAGCAAGCTGCAGCTCGACTACGTCGATCTGTATTTAATGCACTGGCCGGTTCCGGCGATCGACCATTTTGTTGAAGCCTGGAAGGGTATGATTGAGCTCCAAAAACAGGGGCTGGCCAAAAGCATCGGCGTCTGTAATTTCCAGGTCCACCACCTGCAGCGGCTGCTTGATGAAACCGGCGTCGTGCCGGTGATTAATCAGGTAGAGCTCCATCCCCTGCTCCAGCAGCGTCAGCTGCACGCCTGGAACGCGACGCATAAAATCCAGACCGAATCCTGGAGCCCGCTGGCTCAGGGGGGCGAAGGCGTATTCGATCAGAAAATCGTCCGCGAGCTGGCCGATAAGTACGGCAAAACGCCGGCGCAGATTGTCATCCGCTGGCATCTCGATAACGGCCTGGTGGTGATCCCTAAATCGGTGACCCCTTCGCGTATCGTGGAGAACTTTAACGTCTGGGACTTCCGTCTTGATAAAGACGAACTGGGAGCAATGGCGAAACTCGATATCAACAAGCGCCTCGGGCCAGATCCTGACCAGTTTGGCGGCTAACCTTTCTTCCTGACCGCAGAGCGGTTTTCGGTTATCCCGGACGGTGGCGCAGCGGCCGCCCGCTCCGGGCGACCTCATCCCTTATTCCATCTCCCCGGCCAGCCTTGCGCTGCCGGGGCACTTCATTTTAGCGGGACGCAGAGCGAACGCGTTTTTTCGCTCCGCTGGCCGGCGTCTGCCGCTGATGCTCAACCGGCGTATGCTTGGTCAAGGCCGGGCGGGTATGGCGATTCTGGCGACGCGCTTCACGCATCTCGTCCAGCGTTGGCGCCGGCACCAGGCAGTCGCGGCGTGAGCCGATCAGGTGCTTTTTACCCATCGCCTCCAGCGCCTGGCGGATCAGGGCCCAGTTTGCCGGATCGTGGTAGCGCAGCAGCGCTTTATGCAGGCGGCGCTGCTTATCCCCTTTCGGTACCACCACGTCTTCGCTTTTATAGCCAATCTTGCCCAGCGGGTTCTTGCCGGTGTAATACATGGTGGTTGAGTTCGCCAGCGGCGACGGATAGAAGTTCTGCACCTGATCCAGACGGAAACGGTTTTTCTTCAGCCACAGCGCCAGGTTCACCATATCTTCATCGCGGGTGCCCGGATGCGCGGAGATAAAGTACGGGATCAGATATTGCTCTTTACCCGCCTGTTTTGAGTAGCTATCAAACAGCTCTTTGAAGCGATCGTAGCTGCCCATACCCGGCTTCATCATCTTCGACAGCGGGCCTTCCTCGGTATGCTCAGGGGCAATCTTCAGGTAGCCGCCCACGTGGTGGGTCGCCAGCTCTTTAATGTAGCGCGGATCCTCCACGGCAATGTCGTAGCGCACGCCGGAGGCAATGAGGATTTTCTTGATACCTTTCAGATCGCGGGCGCGGCGGTAGAGATTAATCGTCGGCTCGTGGTTGGTATCCATATGCGGGCAGATATCCGGATAAACGCACGACAGGCGACGGCAGGTCTGCTCCGCACGCGGCGACTTGCAGCGCAGCATATACATATTGGCCGTCGGGCCGCCGAGGTCGGAGATGACCCCGGTGAAGCCCGGGACCGTGTCGCGAATCGCTTCGATTTCGTTAATGATCGAGTCTTCGGAACGGCTCTGAATAATGCGCCCTTCATGCTCGGTTATCGAACAGAAGGAACAGCCGCCAAAGCAGCCGCGCATAATGTTGATAGAGAAGCGGATCATCTCATATGCCGGGATGCGGCTATCGCCGTACGCCGGGTGCGGAACGCGCTTGTACGGCAGCGCAAACACGCTGTCCATCTCCTCCGTCGACAGCGGAATAGCCGGCGGGTTAACCCAAATATAGCGTTCGCCGTGCTTTTGCATCAGCGCGCGCGCGCAGCCCGGGTTGGTTTCATGGTGGAGAATGCGCGACGCGTGGGCGTACAGCACCTTATCCCCTTTGACCTTCTCAAAGGACGGCAGCAGAACGTAGGTTTTTTCCCACGGCTTCGGGCGCGGCGGCTGAACGGTGACCTGTTTCACCTCCTGCTTTGCCGGCTCAACGGTTTTGTTATCCGCGCACGGCAGATCTTCGCCGTACGGATGCGGGATCGGATCAATTTTACCCGGCGTATCAAGGCGGGTAGAGTCGACGCCGCTCCAGCCCGGCAGCGCTTCTTTCACCATGATGGCGGTATTGCGCACGTCGCGGATCTGGGCGATCGGCTCGCCGGCGGCCAGACGGTGCGCCACTTCTACCAGCGGACGCTCGCCGTTGCCGAACATCAGCATATCGGCCTTGGAATCAACCAGCACCGAACGGCGCACGGTATCGGACCAGTAGTCATAGTGCGCGGTACGACGCAGGCTGGCCTCAATGCCGCCGAGAATAACCGGGACGTCTTTCCACGCCTCTTTGCAGCGCTGGGTATAGACCAGGGTGGCGCGATCCGGACGCTTGCCGGCAACGTTGCCTGCGGTATAGGCGTCGTCATGGCGCAGCTTGCGGTCGGCGGTGTAGCGGTTGATCATCGAGTCCATGTTGCCGGCGGTGACGCCGAAGAACAGGTTCGGTTTACCGAGGCGCATAAAGTCATCTTTATTGTTCCAGTCCGGTTGGGAAATAATTCCGACGCGGAACCCCTGCGCCTCCAGCATGCGGCCGCAGATAGCCATGCCGAAGCTTGGGTGATCGACGTACGCATCGCCGGTTACCAGGATGATGTCGCAGCTATCCCAGCCAAGTTGATCCATCTCTTCGCGTGACATGGGTAAAAACGGCGCGGGGCCAAAACAGGCGGCCCAGTACTGCGGCCAGGAAAATAGGTCACGATCCGGTTGGATCAGGGATATTGCGCTCATATTGCTTCCGGGAAAAAAAATGATAAAAAAATAACCAAAGGGCGGCGATTATAAGCCGGATTGACGCAGGAAATGAAGGAGGATTTTCTCATACCCTAACCGTTGTCCGGTTAGGGTTGCGGGCGTTACGGCGCCGGGTTAACCAGGATCTGGCCAATCGAGCCGCGGTCGGCGAGCTCCAGGGTCTGGCTAAGGAACTGGAACGGGAAATGCGACCACGACGGCTGCGTGTAGTACACCAGCAGCTCCACCTGTCCGTCGATCCAGACGGTATCTTTCCAGCCGCGGTCCTCCGGGAACGGCGTCGAGCCGTTGACGTTGCGCACCTGGAACATCACCCCTTCGATGTGGAACGACTGCGGCCGGTCGGCACGTACCGTCCAGCGCTCCCAGGTGCCCTGCTGGGCGGTAATATCAATGCGCTGCGGATCCCATAGCTGGCCGTTAATTCCCGGATCGTCGCCAAGCGAGATATCGCGGCTGCGGATCGGCGTCCCGGTTAAAATTTCCGTCGGCAGCAGGCGCACCGGCAGGCTGTCGGTAACCAGCGGCAGCAGGCCCGTTGGGCGCAGGGTTAAAAGCAGCGTCGAAATCAGGATGCTTGAGGGCTCGAAGAAACCGCGAATGCGATCGACGATGCTCGCCGCCTCGCCGCAGGTAATCGACACCTCATCACCGTTGGTCATATCCACCAGGATCTCACGCCGTTCGCCGGGAGCCAGAGAGAGCTGCTTCAGCGAGACCGGCGCCGGCAGAAATCCCTGATCGCCGGAGATAACGTGCAGCAGTCGACCGTCGCTCATCTGCAGCTGGTAGCGGCGGGAGTTAGAGGCGTTCAGCAGGCGCAGACGCACCCAGCCGCGCGAAACCTCCACGTACGGGCCCTGTACGCCATTCACCAGCAGCGTATCGCCGACGAAGCCGCCGCTGCCCGGCTCGCTGTATTCAGGCGTGCCGAAGTTATCCAGCCGCTTGTCCTGGATGATGACCGGAAAATCATCCACGCCGTAGTGGTTAGGAATGGGAAGATTTTTGCTGATCTCGTCCTCCACCAGCCACATCCCCGCCAGGCCGTTGTAGACCTGCTGGGCCATATGGTTTGGCGTATTCGCCTGGTACCACAGGGTGGAGGCGCTCTGGCGGATAGGCAACACCGGCGCCCAGTCGGCGTTCGGCGACATCATGCGCGCCGCGCCGCCAATCAGCGGGCCGGGAACCTGCAGACCGCGGATGGTCATGGCGACGTTTTCAGTCAGCCGGTTGCTGTAAATCAGCTTAACGTCATCGCCGTTCCAGACGCGAATGGTCGGCCCAAGATAGCGGCCGTTCACGCCCCACACCGACGCGCGGGTGCCCGGCGTAAATGACCAGTGCGCGCGCTGCAGGGTTAAAAACAGCGGCTGGCCGCGGCGGGACTCGAGCAGCGGAGGAACCGGCAGTGCTGGCTGTTGGCCGGCGGCATGTGCGTTCAGCGGCGCGGCGCCCGCGCACAGCGCTACGCCTGAAACCTTAATAAACTGACGCCGACTGAGTGACATATTAACTCCATGAAATACTGACAAATCAGAAAGGGAATTCATTTCCCGCTAGCACCGGCTCGCGTTACCGCGGCGTTTCCTGTTTATTGCTTACCCGCGGCTTCACGTTCAGCCACTTCGCGATCCAGCTCTTCAATCTTCGCGGCCATCAGCTCGCGGCAGTGTTTCGCCAGCGCGCGCACGCCGTCTTTACCAAACCCGCTGGTATCAACCGGCGGCAGCATTTCAACAATCACCAGGCCGTTATTCAGGCGATTGAGCTTAATTTTATTCGATGTATTGGAAACGCATACCGGAATAATCGGCACGCCAGCGGCGATAGCCGCGTGAAAAGCGCCGGTTTTAAACGGCAGCAGGCCGCGGCCGCGGCTGCGCGTACCTTCCGGGAACATCCAAAAAGATATTTTGCGTTTTTTAAACGTATCCACCACCTGGGCGATGGTTCCGTGCGCCTTGGTCCGGTTATTACGGTCGATCAGCAGGTTTCCCGTCAGCCAGTACAGCAAGCCAAAGAACGGCACCCACAGCAGGCTCTTTTTACCCACGGTGACGGTAGGCGGCTGCACGATGTTTGCTGCCGTCACCATATCATAGTTGTTCTGGTGATTAGCGATGTATATCGCGTTGCCGTAGCTTTCCGCTCCGGCGGGCTTGCGCGTTTCCACCTTCAGGCCGAATACCGGAGAGAGTCGACCAAAAAGATGACCAAAGGTCGCCACGTGTTTCGGGTTACGCGGGCTGAACAAGCAGTAAATACAGCCAAATATGCACACAAAGATACAGTAAATAACAACGATAATTAGTCGAAAAATAAATAGCATAGCTACCTCTAAAACCCAAACCGCCGAGAATAATACCCGTTATACCGCAGGCTGCTTGCGCGCAGGCTGCCCTGTCCGGCCCTTGCGGACCGCCGCTGGTATTAATCAGGATACAGATTCGTTATTCGCCCGTTGAAGACGCCGGGAGCGACTGACTACCCCGGCATATCTTGAATGATTTTGCGTCTATTGTTAATCGCAACGGCCGAATAAACAACGATTTGGCGGCAAATGTTAACACCCGCCTCCCTGTGGAGGCGGGTGCCCGTATTACTCTTCGCTATCGCCCGCCGAGGCGCGATGAGGCGAATCAACGTCCACGCGATCGATTTTCTGCAGCCCGCGCATCAGCGAACCGCGGCGACCGCGCTCGCCGGTGACTTTTTGCAGCTCTTCCGGGCGCAGCTTGATCTTCCGTTTACCGACGTGGATCGTCAGCGTACTCTGCGGCGGCAGCACGAACAGGTGCGCCAGGCCATCCTGACCGGAAGCGGCATCCGCAGACGGAATATTGATGATTTTATTGCCTTTGCCTTTCGACAGCTGCGGCAGATCGCTGACCGGGAACATCAGCATGCGTCCGGCAGAGGTGATGGCCAGCAGCATGTCGGACTCGTTTTCAATCACCAGCGGCGGCATCACCCGCGCATTTTCCGGCAGCGAGATCAGCGCTTTACCCGCGCGGTTGCGCGCGACGAGGTCGTTGAAGGTACAGACAAAGCCGTAGCCGGCGTCAGAGGCCATCAGCAGCTTCTGGTCGTCACCTTCCATCAGCATATGTTCGACGCTGGCGCCCGGCGGCAGCGTGAGCTTGCCGGTAATCGGCTCGCCCTGGCCGCGGGCCGACGGCAGGGTAATCGGATCGATGGCGTAGCTGCGCCCGGTTGTATCGATAAATACCACCGGCTGGTTGCTCTTGCCCTTCGACGACGCCTTCCAGCTGTCTCCCGCCTTGTAGCTTAGCCCCTGAGCGTCAATGTCGTGGCCTTTGGCGCTGCGCACCCAGCCCATTTGCGACAGCACGATGGTCACCGGTTCGGACGGCAGCATATCGTGCTCGCTCATCGCCTTCGCTTCTTCACGCTCGCGCAGCGGCGAACGGCGGTCGTCGCCAAACGCGTCGGCGTCAGCCTGCAGCTCTTTCTTCAGCAGGTTATTCATCTTGCGCTCGGAGGCCAGAATAGCCTGCAGACTATCGCGCTCTTTTTCCAGCTCGCCCTGCTCGCCGCGAATTTTCATCTCTTCCAGTTTGGCGAGATGGCGCAGCTTCAGTTCGAGGATTGCTTCCGCCTGCGTTTCGCTGATGCCAAAGCGCGACATCAGGGCCGGCTTGGGCTCATCTTCGTGGCGGATGATTTCGATAACTTCATCGATGTTGAGGAACGCAACCAGTAAACCTTCGAGGATGTGCAGGCGCTTGAGCACCTTCTCAAGACGATAGTTCAGGCGGCGACGGACGGTATCGCGACGGAAAGTGAGCCACTCCGTCAGGATCTCCAGCAGGTTTTTGACCGCCGGACGGTTGTCCAGGCCAATCATATTCAGGTTGATGCGGTAGCTTTTTTCGAGATCGGTGGTCGCGAACAGATGGTTCATGACCTGATCCATATCCACGCGATTAGAGCGCGGGACGATAACCAGGCGGGTCGGGTTTTCGTGATCCGACTCGTCGCGCAGATCGTCAACCATCGGCAGCTTTTTATTGCGCATCTGGGCGGCGATTTGCTCCAGCACGCGGGCGCCGGAAACCTGATGCGGCAGGGCGCTAATCACCACCGCGCCGTCCTCTTTTTTCCACACCGCACGCATGCGAACCGAGCCGCGACCGTTCTGATAGATTTTGCGGATCTCGGCGCGCGGGGTGATGATTTCAGCTTCGGTGGGGTAGTCCGGCCCGTGAACGATATCCAGCAGTTCGTCGAGCGAGGTCTGCGGCTTTTCAATCAGGGTGATGGCCGCTTTGGCCACTTCGCGCAGGTTGTGCGGCGGAATATCGGTGGCCATCCCCACGGCGATACCGGTGGTGCCGTTGAGCAGAATATTCGGCAAACGCGCAGGCAGCATTTTCGGCTCCTGCATCGTACCGTCAAAGTTAGGTACCCAGTCAACGGTTCCCTGACCCAGCTCGCCCAGCAGCAGCTCCGCATACTTTGACAGGCGGGATTCGGTATAACGCATCGCGGCGAAGGATTTGGGATCGTCCGGGGCGCCCCAGTTGCCCTGACCGTCCACCAGCGGGTAGCGGTAAGAGAACGGCTGCGCCATCAGCACCATCGCCTCATAGCAGGCGCTATCGCCGTGCGGGTGATATTTACCCAGCACGTCGCCGACGGTGCGCGCGGATTTTTTGAATTTAGCGGTGGCGTTCAGACCCAGTTCAGACATCGCATAAACGATGCGCCGCTGGACCGGTTTCAGGCCATCGCCAATGAACGGCAACGCCCTGTCCATGATGACGTACATGGAATAATTCAGGTAGGCGTTTTCCGTAAATTCATGCAGCGCAAGGCGCTCTGCCATATCGCTCATTAATCGTGAATCCTCAATCTGGGTACCGACCGTTCGGACGGCAAAACTACCCGCGATAATACCCTATCTAACGCCCTGAGTCACAGGGCGTTAGACCGGTTGAGGATTCTGCTACGCGGAGCGGCAGCGGCGCCCCGCTCAGAGGCTTTACGGGGCGACTTTGCTTATCTGCTTCACGTCGATTTCCACCGAGTTCCAGTCCTTATCGACCTCACCCTGAATTTCAACCGTATCCTTCGGGGTCACGGTGACGCCATTCCAGCGCTTGTGGTCAATATCGACATTCACCGTTCCGGAGGCATCCTGGAATTTGTAAAGATCGTCGGAAATGCGCTCAACGATTTTACCGCGCAGGGTCACCCAGGTGTCGTCACGCAGGGATTTGGCATTCTCCACCGTCGTCACGCTGCCGTTCGGGCCCACAAAGCCGCCTTTTTGCGCGGTTGTCTGGCTGGTTTGCGCGGCGCCAGGGCCGGAAAAACCACCCTGCTCGGCGGCCAGCACCGGCATAGAAACTAAAGCAACGATTGCGGTAATTGCGGCGATTTTCTTCATGATGTGTTCTCCCTTTATGTTGATATCGTCACTATTAAGCCTGGCAGAACTTAACAACTTCTTAAGCGGAAAAAAGAAATTTTATTGCTGTACAGAACGCGCCGCAACGCGTTTTACTGCGCATACATCCGCGAGCCACAGGAGCAGGCCAATGCGTATTTTAGTGGTGGAAGACGACAAACTCATCGGCGACGGCATCAAGGCCGGGCTGAGCAAAATGGGCTTCAGCATCGACTGGTTCACGCGCGGTGAAGAGGGAAAAGCCGCGCTCTACGCCGCTCCCTATGACGCGGTCATCCTTGATTTGACGCTGCCCGGCATCGACGGTCTCGATATCCTGCGCGAATGGCGCGATAAAGGTCACCACGAGCCGGTGTTGATCCTCACCGCGCGCGATGCGCTCAGCCAGCGGGTCGAAGGGCTTCGGCTCGGCGCCGATGACTATCTGTGTAAGCCTTTCGCCCTTATTGAGGTTGCCGCCCGCCTCGAGGCGCTGATCCGTCGTGCCCACGGCCAGAGCAGCAGCGAGCTGCGCCACGGAAACGTCACCCTCGACCCCGGACGCCTGACGGTCACCCTCGCCGGGGAGCCGCTGGTGCTGAAGCCCAAAGAGTTCGCCCTGCTCGAGCTGCTGATGCGCAACGCCGGGCGCGTGCTGCCGCGCAAGCTCATTGAAGAAAAGCTCTATAGCTGGGATGACGATGTCTCAAGCAACGCCGTGGAGGTTCACGTGCACCATCTGCGCCGCAAGCTCGGGAGCGAGTTTATTCGCACCGTTCACGGCATTGGCTACACCCTGGGGGACGCATGAAGCGGCTGGGTCGGCTAAGCCTGCGCGTTCGCCTGACGCTACTTTTCTTCCTGCTCACCAGCCTGGCATGGGGAATAGCCTCGTTTATTGCCTGGCAGCAGACCGCCCACAAGCTGGATAAACTATTTGATACCCAGCAGCTGCTGTTTGCCCGCCGTCTGAGCGCGATGAATTTCGCTGAGCTGCATACCGCTCCCCCGCAGGTACGGGTGAAAAAGAAGGTCAGGCATGGCCACCTTGACGACGACGCGCTGGCCTTCGCCATCTTCACCACCGACGGCAACAGGGTGCTGCACGATGGTGAAAACGGCGAGGATATTCCGTGGGATAGGCTGCGGGAAGGCTTCAGCGACGGCTACCTGCGTAACGATGATGATGAGTGGCGCTTCCTGCAGCTCACCACCGCCGACGGCCGCTACCGCATTGTCGTCGGCCAGGAGTGGGACTATCGCCGGGAGATGGCGCTGGATATCGTCACCTCCCAGCTCACCCCCTGGCTGGTGGCGCTGCCGCTGATGTTCCTGCTGCTGATCGTCCTGCTCAGCCGGGAGCTGGCGCCGCTGAAGCGGCTCGCCCGCACCCTGCGCCTGCGCGCGCCGGACTCGGCAGAATCGCTTAACGTCGATAGTATCCCCAGCGAAGTCCGCCCGCTGGTCGATGCGCTCAATCAGCTGTTTGCCCGAACTCACGACACCATGATCCGCGAGCGCCGCTTTACCTCCGACGCCGCCCACGAGCTGCGCAGCCCGCTGGCGGCGCTGAAGGTGCAAACCGAGGTCGCCCAGCTGTCGATGGACGACCCTCAGGGGCGTGAAAAGGCGCTGGCGCAGCTGCACGTCGGGATCGATCGCGCAACCCGGCTGGTCGATCAGCTCCTGACGCTGTCGCGCCTCGACTCCCTGGCCGCGCTCGAGGACGTGGATAGCGTCGCCATCGACGAGCTGCTGCAGTCGGCGGTGATGGAGATGTACCATCCGGCGCAGCAGGCGGGCATCGAGCTGCGCCTGCATCCGCATGCCGCGCGGGTGACGCGCGTGGGTCAGCCGCTGCTGCTTGGCCTGCTGGTGCGTAACCTGCTGGATAACGCCGTGCGCTACAGCCCGCGCGGAAGCCGGGTGGATATTACCCTCGACGCCCGCGGATTTCGCGTTTGCGATAACGGCCCGGGTATCAGCGCCGAAGCGCTGGCGCGTCTCGGCGAGCGCTTTTATCGCCCTCCCGGCCAGGATGCGCCGGGCAGCGGGCTGGGGCTGTCTATCGTCCGGCGTATTGCCGCCCTGCACGGCATGACCGTCACCTTCGGTAATGCTCCCGACGGCGGCTTTGAAGCGCGGGTCGGCTGGTAGCGTGATTATTGCGAAAAAAGCAAAAGACTTTGCACATTTTGCTCATTTTACCGCCCCGCCCTGCGGGGTAAAATAGTCGACAAAATTGAAACGCCAGGGGTAAAAAATGAGCAACATTCTGATTATCAACGGAGCGAAAAAATTCGCTCACTCTAACGGCCAGCTGAACGACACCCTGACCGAGGTCGCGGATGGGTATCTGCGCGACGCCGGGCATGATGTTAAAATCGTCCGCGCCGAAAGCGAATACGACGTTAAAGCAGAAGTACAAAATTTCCTCTGGGCCGACGTCATCATCTGGCAAATGCCGGGCTGGTGGATGGGCGCGCCCTGGACCGTGAAAAAGTATATCGATGATGTCTTCACCGAAGGCCACGGCTCGCTGTACGCCAGCGACGGTCGCACCCGCTCCGATGCCAGCAAAAAATATGGCTCAGGCGGGTTAATTCAGGGCAAGCGCTACATGCTCTCCCTGACCTGGAACGCCCCGATGGACGCCTTTACCGATGAAGAGCAGTTCTTCCACGGCGTCGGCGTTGATGGCGTTTACCTGCCGTTCCACAAAGCCAATCAGTTCCTCGGCATGACCGCCCTGCCGACGTTTATCGCCAACGACGTGATTAAAATGCCTGATGTTCCGCATTACATAGCAGAATATCGCAAGCATCTGGCGCAGATTTTTGGTTAACTAAAGATCTACATACAGAAGGAGTTGAGTACATCATGTTGACAGTGATTGCAGAAATTCGCACCCGCCCTGGCCAGCACCATCGCCAGGCGGTGCTCGATCAGTTCGCAAAAATTATTCCTGCGGTTTTGCAGGAAGAGGGCTGCCACGGCTATGCGCCGCTGGTTGACCACGCCGCTGGCGTTAGTTTTCAGACCACCTCGCCTGACTCTATCGTCATGGTTGAGCAGTGGGAAAGCGTGGCGCATCTCGAAGCGCACCTGCAAACCCCGCATATGAAAGCGTACGGCGAAGCGGTGAAGGGCGACGTGCTGGAAACCAGCATTCGCATCCTGCAGCCGGGCGTTTAAGTCAATAAGTAGACCCGCTGGCCTGCGCTATGCCGGCCAGCAAAAAGGGAGCCACTGGCTCCCTTTTTTGTATGATTACCGCTGCCGGCCGGATCAGGCTTCAATATCCGCCATATCGCCTTTTTCCTGCAGCCAGTTTCGGCGATCTTCCGAGCGCTTCTTGGCTAACAGCATATCCATCATCGCGTTGGTCTGCTGTTCGTCCTCATCGCTGATAATCAGCTGAACCAGGCGGCGGGTATTGGGGTCAAGCGTTGTTTCACGCAGCTGCATCGGGTTCATTTCGCCCAGCCCTTTAAAGCGCTGAACGTTCGGCTTACCCTTCTTGCGCTTGAGCTGCTCAAGCACCCCGGCTTTCTCTTCTTCCGTCAGCGCGTAGTAAACCTCTTTGCCGAGGTCGATGCGGTACAGCGGCGGCAGCGCCACGTGGACGTGTCCGTGCTTGACCAGCGTGCGGAAGTGCTTAACGAACAGCGCGCAGAGCAGCGTGGCGATGTGCAGGCCGTCGGAGTCCGCATCCGCAAGGATACAGATCTTGCCGTAGCGCAGCTGGCTCAAATCATCGCTATCCGGATCGATACCGATCGCCACCGAAATATCGTGCACCTCCTGCGAGGCCAGCACTTCATCGGAGGAGACCTCCCAGGTATTGAGGATCTTGCCCTTCAGCGGCATGATCGCCTGATACTCACGATCGCGCGCCTGCTTGGCAGAACCGCCCGCCGAGTCCCCTTCCACGAGGAACAGCTCGGTACGGTTGAGATCCTGGGCGGTACAGTCCGCCAGCTTGCCCGGCAGCGCAGGGCCGCTGGTCAGCTTTTTACGCACCACTTTCTTGGCCGCGCGCATCCGGCGCTGGGCGCTGGAAATCGCCATTTCGGCCAGCAGCTCCGCGGCCTGAACGTTCTGGTTCAGCCACAGGCTAAAGGCGTCTTTTACCACGCCGGAGACGAAGGCCGCGCACTGGCGCGAGGAGAGGCGCTCTTTAGTCTGGCCGGCGAACTGCGGATCCTGCATTTTTACCGACAGCACGTAGGCGCAGCGATCCCAGATATCCTCCGCCGAGAGCTTGACGCCGCGCGGCAGAATATTGCGATATTCGCAGAACTCGCGCATCGCCTCCAGCAGGCCCTGACGCAGGCCGTTAACGTGCGTCCCGCCCTGCATGGTCGGGATCAGGTTGACGTAGCTTTCGGTTAACAGCTCGCCGCCTTCCGGCAGCCACAGCAGCGCCCAGTCGACCGCTTCGGTTTCACCGGAGAAGTTGCCGACAAACGGCTGTTCCGGCAGCAGCGGCAGGCCGTTCACCGCTTCGCGCAGATAGTCCGTCAGGCCATCTTCATAGCACCAGCGCTGCTCGCTGTTGTTCACCAGGTCACGGAAGACGATCTCCACGCCGGGGCACAGTACGGCTTTGGCTTTGAGCAAATGGGTCAGGCGCGATACGGAGAAGCGCGGGCTGTCGAAGAAGCTTTCATCCGGCCAGAAGTGGACGCTGGTACCGGTATTACGCTTGCCGCAGGTGCCGGTGACGTGCAGTTCTTCAACCTTATCGCCGTTCTCAAACGCAATGCTGTAGACCTGGCCGTCGCGGCGTACGTTAACCTCAACGCGCTTCGACAGGGCGTTGACCACCGAAATACCCACCCCGTGCAGGCCGCCGGAGAACTGGTAGTTCTTGCCGGAAAACTTGCCGCCGGCGTGCAGCCGACACATGATCAGCTCAACCGCCGGAACCCCTTCTTCAGGATGGATATCAACCGGCATTCCTCGTCCGTCGTCGATAACTTCCAGCGATTGATCGGCATGAAGAATGACTTCCACGCGTTTGGCGTGGCCGCCCAGTGCTTCATCCACACTGTTATCAATAACTTCCTGACCAAGATGGTTAGGACGTGTCGTGTCGGTGTACATTCCCGGGCGGCGGCGAACCGGCTCTAGCCCGGTGAGTACCTCAATGGCATCAGCGTTGTATGAAGATTGCGTCATGGTGTGTATTCGTAGGTAGTCCAGGAATGCTTAGCGCAGGCCCAGAAAATCGATAATCTGAGTGAAATGATCTTCAAAGCCGACAAATGCATGATTGCCGCCCTCCTCTACCGTCTGCCGACATGAGGCGTAGTAGCCAACGGCCTGGCGATAATCCAGCACTTCATCGCCCGTTTGCTGTAACAGCCAGAGTAAATCAGGCGATTCCAGCGGGTCGATTTGCATGACTTTGAGATCGTAAATATGGCGAGACTCTAGCACATATTGCTGCCCCGTGTACGGATTCTCATTGAGGCCGAGGAAATTGTTCAGCAGCTCAAACGGGCGTACGGCCGGGTTTACAACCACAGTCGGCAGCATAAAACACTGCGATAGCCAGGTTGCGTAGTAGCCTCCCAGCGAAGAGCCGACAACGCCCAGCGGTTCCCCGCCGTGCTCGAGAACGATCGCTTCCAGCAGCTCCGCCGCTTCAGCGGGGTAGACCGGCAGCTCCGGTACCACCATGTTAATTTCAGGATAATTTTGCGCCAGCCACGCCTTCAGCGCCGTCGCTTTAGCCGAGCGCGGCGAGCTGTTAAATCCGTGCAGATAGAGGAGCGTAGCCATCAGTATCCTTCTGAAGCAATATCCGGGTGAAATTTCACGCCGCTAAGGCGGCAAACTTCGGTCGTCAGTGTGCCGTCGGGATGCAGATCCAGCCAGCGCCAGCCGGGAGAAACGGTATCCAGCGTGAAGTTGTCGCAGTGCGGCTTAAACTGCACGCAGGTTGACGGCGTGGCCATCATGCGTCGCCCGCCCCAGTTGAGATCCAGCTCCTGATGAATATGACCGCACAGCAGATGCCTGACGCGAGGAAAGGCGGCCAGCGCGCGATCGAGCGCCGCGGCGTTGCGCAGGCTATGCTGATCCAGCCAGCTGCAGCCCGAGGCGAGAGGATGATGATGCAGCAGCAGCAGCGTATAGCGTTCCGGTTCTGCCGCGAGCTTGTGCTCAAGCCACTCCAGCTGAAAATCGCTTAATTCACCGTGGGGAACGCCGAATACCTGGCTGTCCAGCAGCAGTATTTGCCAGCGATCGCCGAGCAGAACGCGCTTGGCGGGGGAAATGCCTGATTCCTGCAGCGTGCTGTACATTGCCGGCTGAAAGTCATGATTGCCCGGCAGCCAGACGCAGGGCGCAGCAAAACTCGCGATACCCTCAGCGAAGTGCTGATAGGCCGCGGCCGAGTGGTCCTGTGCCAGATCGCCTGTCGCGACAATCAGATCGCACTGGCGCTGCGAGGCGTGGATGGCTTCCAGCACGGCCTGATAGCTTTCCCAGGTATTGATGCCTAACAGCGTTTCATGTTTTTCAGCAAACAGGTGAGTATCAGTAATTTGTAATATCCTGACTCTGGCCTCACCAGCCAAAGGAAGGTTTAACAGGCTTTCCAAATGGTGTCCTTAGGTTTCACGACGCTAACAAACCGGAATCGCCATCGCTCCATGTGCTAAACAGTATCTCAGCCAGTCGGCTAAGAACTGGTTAATTTGATGCTTTTCGTCGCGTTGATGCAACTTTTTATTAGGATAATCATACCGCGCTTTGAAGCGAAAAATCTGCTGACTCGAACACACTTCGGCCACCATCGCGTCATGATACAGGCGTACCGTCATGGACGGTAAGCTCCAGTAGCTCACCGCCGGCGCCGTTTGCTCAATCGACACCAGTGTAGTGTAGCGGGTCGACTCAACGATAGTTAGCCGGTACTGCGCACTGCCCACCTGGTAGCCCGCCATATCGCCCACTGCGTCGGTTCGAGGCAGCAGGCGGCGCAACTGGGCAAAATTGGTTTCACACAGGCGCATCATTTCAGGGAAGTCAGGCGTATAACGCTTCATTTTGACCACTCATTACGTAAATTGTGATAGTGCAGCTGCAGCCATTGCAGCGCGATGACAGAAGCTGCGTTGTCGATTTTCCCTTCTTCTACCCACTGATAGGCCTGCTCCCTGCTGACCACATGAACCCGAATATCCTCATTTTCATCCGCCAGGCCGTGGATGCCTTTTGCCGTCGTCGCATCGACTTCCCCCACCAGAATCGACAGCCTCTCGCTGGTGCCGCCGGGGCTGGCCAGATAGCTCAGAACGGGTTTTGTCCTGCCGACTTCAAGGCCCGCCTCTTCCACAGCTTCACGGCGGGCGACCTCCTCGGGCGTTTCGCCTTCTTCAATCATGCCGGCAACCATTTCGAGCAGCCACGGGCTCTCGCTGGTATCATAGGCGGCAATGCGAATCTGCTCGACCAGCACAACTTCATCCCGTATCGGGTCAAAGGGTAGCAAGACGGCGGCATGCCCGCGCTCAAAAATTTCGCGCGTCACTTCGCCGCTCATCCCGCCGTTGAACAGACGGTGGCGAAAGCGGTATAAATCCAGCGAAAAAAAACCACGATAAAGCGTTTCGCGTGCAATAATTTCTACATCGTTTTTAGCGAAGGTAATTCCCTGCTTGTTGGGTTTGCTCATTGTCGGTGTCCTGCGAATTCGAAAGTAGGGATTTATAAGCCGTTTGGCTACCGTTTTACAGTCCGTATGTTAGATTGGTGCAAATTACCGCCGGATGGCACGTAACGCCAACTTTTTACGGCGACAGACTCTATACAATCAGCAGATATATTTAGCTTTTGGGCAGCGCTTTATGCTTCACAACAAGGAATGCAAATGAAGAAATTTTTCCCCATCCTTATCGGCCTGGGCCTGACTGGCTTCAGCGCCATAAGCCAGGCAGAAAACCTGATGCAGGTTTATCAGCAGGCGCGCGTCAGCAACCCTGACCTGCGTAAATCAGCAGCCGATCGTGATGCTGCATTCGAAAAGATCAACGAAGCACGTAGCCCGTTACTGCCTCAGCTCGGTCTGGGTGCAGATTATACTTATACTAACGGCTATCGCGATGCCAATGGCCAGGACTCCAACGTCACCAGCGGAGCGCTGCAGCTCACGCAAACGCTGTTCGATATGTCAAAATGGCGCGCCCTGACGCTGCAGGAAAAACAGGCCGGTATTCAGGACGTCACCTATCAGACCGATCAGCAGACGCTGATTCTGAACACCGCCACGGCCTACTTTAACGTGCTGAGCGCCATCGATACGCTCTCCTATACCGAAGCGCAGAAACAGGCGATCTATCGTCAGTTGGATCAGACCACCCAGCGTTTTAACGTGGGCCTGGTTGCCATTACCGACGTGCAAAACGCCCGTTCCCAGTACGACTCCGTGCTGGCCAACGAAGTCACCGCGCGTAACGACCTCGACAACGCGGTTGAATCGCTGCGTCAGGTGACCGGCAACTACTACCCGCAGCTGTCGTCACTGAACGTTGACGGCTTCAAAACCAACAAGCCGGAAACGGTGAACGCGCTGCTGAAGGAAGCGGAAAACCGCAACCTCTCTCTGCTGCAGGCTCGCCTGAACCAGGACCTGGCGCGTGAACAGATTCGCCAGGCGCAGGATGGCCACATGCCGACGCTGGATTTAAACGCCTCTACCGGCGTATCCAACTCCAGATATAGCGGTTCCAATAATTCGACGCCAGACAACGATGCCGGCCAGAACAAAATCGGCCTGAGCTTCTCGCTGCCGCTGTATCAGGGCGGGATGGTTAACTCGCAGGTGAAACAGGCGCAGTACAACTTCGTCGGCGCCAGCGAGCAGCTGGAAAGCTCGCACCGCACCGTGGTGCAGACCGTTCGCTCATCCTTTAATAACATCAACGCCTCTATCAGCAGCATCAATGCCTACAAACAGGCCGTGGTCTCTGCCCAGAGCTCCCTTGATGCGATGGAAGCCGGCTATTCCGTTGGTACACGTACCATCGTTGACGTGCTGGATGCGACAACTACGCTGTACAACGCCAAGCAGCAGCTCTCAAGCGCGCGTTATAACTATCTGATTAACCAGCTGAACATCAAGTCCGCACTCGGTACGCTGAACGAGCAGGATCTGGTTGCGTTGAACAATACACTGGGCAAACCTGTCGCGACCTCACCGGATAGCGTTGCGCCGGAAACCCCGCAGCAGGACGCCAGCGCAGACGGCTACGCCAGCAGCGCGGCGCCAGCGGCTAAACCGGCAGCCGTTCACACCACGAAAACCAGCGGCGCGAATCCTTTCCGCCAATAACCTTCGTTGCATCATAGCGCTCCGCTAAGCGGAGCGCTAAACGTAAGGCAACGTAAAGATCTCCTCCTTTCCGCTCCTTTCCGCCCCTGGTCGCTTCATTTTCCACCACTCATCCTCTATCCTGAGCGTTAACAAACCGCCATACCACTGGGTCCAGGAAGACAAACATGAAACGGACAAAAAATATTAATCATGCCTCGTTCCGCAAAAGCTGGAGCGCTCGCCATCTGACGCCGGTCGCGCTCGCCGTGACGGCCGTCTTTATGCTCGCCGGCTGCGAAAAAACCGACGAGACGGTTTCTCTGTATCAAAATGCCGATGACTGCTCTGCGGCCAACCCTGGCAAAGGCGCAGAGTGCACCACCGCCTTTAATAACGCGACCAAAGAAGCTGAACGTACCGCGCCAAAATACGCCACCCGTGAAGATTGCGTGGCGGAGTTCGGTGAAGGCCAGTGCCAGCAAACGCCGGCTCAGGCAGGCGTAGCGCCGGAAAACCAGGCTCAGGCACAAAGCAGCGGCAGCTTCTGGATGCCGCTGATGGCCGGCTACATGATGGGCCGCATGATGGGCGGCGGCATGGGCGCACAGCAGCCGCTGTTCAGCTCGAAAAACCCGGCCAGCCCGGCCTATGGTCAGTACACCGATGCCGGTGGCAAGAGCTACGGCGCAGCGCAGCCGGGTCGTTCTATGAACGTACCTAAGACGGCGATGGCGCCAAAACCTGCGACCACCAGCACCGTTACCCGCGGCGGCTTCGGCGAGTCGGTGGCGAAACAGTCCACCATGCAGCGTAGCGCCGCAGGGACCACCTCATCCAAACGCTCAATGGGCGGCTAAAACTCATGGAAAGAATCAGCATCACGGAGCGCCCGGACTGGCGCGAAAAAGCGAGCGAATATGGCTTTAGCTTTCATACCATGTACGGCGAGCCGTACTGGAGCGAAGAGGCCTATTATAAGCTGACCCTGGCGCAGGTTGAGAAACTGGAAGACGTTACCGCCGAGCTGCATCAGATGTGCCTGCAGGCGGTAGAAACCGTGATCGGCAGCGATGAGCTGATGGCTAAATTCCGCATCCCCAAACACACCTGGGGCTTCGTGCGTCAGTCGTGGAAAACCAACCAGCCGTCGCTCTATTCGCGCCTCGACCTGGCGTGGGACGGCGTTGGCGAGCCCAAGCTGCTGGAGAACAACGCCGATACGCCAACCTCGCTGTATGAGGCGGCGTTCTTTCAGTGGATTTGGCTGGAAGATCAGCTCAATGCCGGCCTGCTGCCGGCAGGCAGCGACCAGTTCAA
This sequence comes from Klebsiella sp. BIGb0132, assembly GCF_024810075.1. Classification (NCBI taxonomy): domain Bacteria; kingdom Pseudomonadati; phylum Pseudomonadota; class Gammaproteobacteria; order Enterobacterales; family Enterobacteriaceae; genus Klebsiella; species Klebsiella sp. BIGb0132. The sequence goes on from NZ_JANUDW010000007.1 coordinate 67,040, forward strand.
CAGCCTGCAGGAAAAGCTGATTGAGCGCTTTACCGAGCTCCGGGAACAGTTTGGCTTCCAGCTGCTGCATATGGCGTGCTGCCGCGATACCGAAGAGGATCGCGGTACCGTACAGTATCTGCAGGACTGCGCGGCCGAAGCCGGCGTCGCCACCGAATTCCTCTATATCGAAGATATCGGCCTCGGCGAAAAGGGCCAGTTTACCGACGTTCAGGATCAGGTCATCGGCAATCTGTTCAAGCTTTATCCGTGGGAGTATATGCTGCGCGAGGTCTTCTCCACCAAGCTGGAAGACGCCGGCGTACGCTGGCTTGAGCCGGCATGGAAGAGCATTATCTCCAACAAAGCGCTGCTGCCGCTGCTGTGGAAGATGTTCCCGAATCACCCTAACCTGCTGGCATCCTGGTTCAGCGAAGACGCGCATCCCGAAATGGAGAAGTACGTCATCAAGCCGATTTTCTCCCGCGAAGGCGCAAACGTGTCGATCGTTGAAAACGGCAAGGTGGTGGAAGCGGTCGAAGGCCCGTACGGTGAAGAAGGTACCATCGTGCAGGAGTTCTATCCGCTGCCGAAGTTTGGCGATAGCTATACGCTGATCGGCAGCTGGCTGATCAACGATAAGCCAGCCGGGATCGGCGTTCGCGAAGACCGGGCGCTGATCACCCAGGATCTTTCACGCTTCTATCCGCATATTTTTGTCGAGTAGTCTCCTGCCCCGGCGGCATTACGCCTGCCGGGGCATCTGCACTTTCCCGCTACGCGCCGACCAGCACTGACAGCATGCTTAGCGAACCCATTTCCATTCCTTCTACCGGCACGGAAATCGGCTCTTCACCGTCCCAGGCACCCAGCACGTACAGCAGCGGCAGGAAGTGTTCCGCCGTCGGGTTTGAGAGCGATCCGCCCTCGTGCGCCAGATAGTTCACCAGCGGGTGTTCCTCCGTCGGCCCTTTCCAGCCCAGGTTCGTTTTCACATACTCGTTAAACGATTCCGCCCAGGGATACGGCGTGCTTTCGCCATGCCAGCGCGCCGTGCGCAGGTTATGCACCACGTTACCGCTCGCAATCAGCATAATGCCTTCATCGCGCAGCGCCGCCAGCCTGCGCCCCATCTCGAGGTGCCAGGCCGCCGGCTTGCTGCTGTCGATGCTCAGCTGCACCATCGGAATATCGGCATCCGGATACATTTTGATAAGCACGCCCCACGAGCCGTGGTCGAAGCCCCAGGCTTCTTTATCCAGCGTCACCGGCACGGGTGCCAGCAGCTCAACCAGGCGCTGCGCCAGCTCAGGAGAGCCCGGAGCCGGATAGTGCGTATCGTACAGCGCCTGCGGGAAGCCGCCAAAATCGTGGATCGTTTTTGGTGCTTCCATCGCCGTGACGCCGGTACCGCGCGTAAACCAGTGGGCGGAGACCACCACAATCGCCCGCGGACGCGGTAGCGTTTCGCCCAGATGCCGCCAGGCGCGGGTATAGATGTTATCTTCCAGCACGTTCATCGGGCTGCCGTGGCCTAAAAACAACGCTGGCATTCGGGTAAGGGACATGATGATATCCTTGAGTAGAGGAGATTTAATGCCTTCACATTACGCGTTTTTGCATCAGGATAAACTCAGATAAGCATGATGATCATCATCAGAAAATTTGAATGTAAGCCGCGGTAAAGGCGTCATTTCCCTCTCGCTGCCATCGGGTAAGATGGATATTATGAATGATAATCATTATCAAAGGAGCTGAGTGATGTCATCCCCTCTCATATTGACCCTGCTGGCCGGTAGCGCCACCTTTATCGGCGCGATTTTCGGCGTACTGGGCCAGAAACCGTCCAACCGTCTGCTGGGTTTTTCTCTCGGTTTCGCCGCCGGGATCATGCTGCTTATTTCGCTGATGGAGATGCTGCCCGCCGCGCTGAACGCCGAGGGGATGTCGGCGCTGCTCGGTTACGGCATGTTTGTTATCGGCCTGCTGGGCTACTTTGCGCTGGACCGTATGCTGCCGCACGCTCATCCGCAGGATCTGATGTCGCCCGGCGTCCCGCGCCCGCGCAATCTGCGCCGCGCCGCCATTCTGCTAACCCTCGGTATCAGCCTGCATAACTTCCCGGAGGGCATCGCCACCTTTGTGACGGCCAGCAATAACCTGGAGCTGGGTATGGGCGTCGCGCTGGCGGTCGCCCTGCATAACATTCCGGAAGGGCTGGCGGTTGCCGGCCCGGTGTATGCCGCAACGGGTTCGCGCCGCAAGGCGGTTTTCTGGGCCGGACTCTCCGGAATGGCCGAGATCCTCGGCGGCCTGCTGGCCTGGCTGATCCTCGGCAGTCTGGTGTCGCCGGTGGTGATGGGCGCCATTATGGCCGCCGTCGCCGGGATTATGGTGGCGCTGTCGGTGGATGAGCTCATGCCGCTGGCAAAAGAGATCGATCCGCAAAGCAACCCAAGCTATGGCGTGCTGTGCGGTATGTCGGTGATGGGATTTAGCCTCGTGGCCCTGCAGGCGATGGGCATTGGCTAGCGCCAAAAACAACAAAGCCCACGGTTAAGTGGGCTTTAGAGTACAGCGAAGCCGGCTTAGCTGGCTTTACGCTCGTGCTCGCGGCGATACGCCACCAGATCTTCAATAGTGACCACGGCCATATTGTGCTGCTGAGCAAATTCGATGCACTGCGGCGCGCGGGCCATCGAGCCATCGTCGTTAGTCAGCTCACACAGAACCCCCGCCGGCTTGAAGCCTGCGAGAGTCACCAGATCGATAGTGGCTTCGGTGTGGCCGCCGCGGGTCAGCACGCCGCCCGCCTGGGCGCGCAGCGGGAATACGTGGCCAGGGCGATTCAGGTCAGAAGGTTTTGCGCCATCGGCAATCGCGGCGCGCACGGTGGTGACGCGGTCGGCCGCGGATACGCCGGTCGTGACGCCTTCTGCGGCTTCGATGGTCACGGTGAAGCCGGTACCGTAGGCGCTGGTGTTATTTTCCACCATCATCGGCAGGTCGAGCTGCTTACGGCGTTCATCGGTCAGGCACAGGCAAACAATACCGCTGCCGTGGCGAATGGTTAGCGCCATCTGCTCAACGGTCATGGTTTCGGCGGCGAAAATCATATCGCCTTCATTTTCACGGTCTTCATCGTCAAGTACCATCACACCGCGGCCTTCGCGCAGTGCATTTAACGCGTGTTCTACACGTTCAAAAGCGGTACCAAAAGAGGAAAGGAGCGTCTGATTCATGGTAAAAAAACCTCATTAAAATTATGGTTACCAGAATCAGGGCAGTCTTAGGAGTGCCGGTTAAGCGGCAAAAAAGTCAACGCAAGCGGATCGCAATCCGACTGAGCCGTTACTCTCTCCCATCCGGACTCTAACCGTCGGCCCCGGAATTACACCGGATCTGCTGACCTTTTTGCTTTCGCAAAAAGCGCTCGCGGGCTTTCAACGCTAGGGTTGATTTACCGCCGGTGGGGAATTTCGCCCCGCCCTGAGAATAAGCAAAGTAACTATAACGCTATTGATTATCCTCGGCAATGCATAAGCTTCAAACATTTCTGGTTTATAGGCGGCGCCGATCGCACTACAATGGACGGTAAATCGACCAGAGCAGGAAACCACCATGATTGACCCGAAAAAAATTGAACAAATCGCCCGCCAGGTCCATGAATCGATGCCGAAAGGCCTTCGTGACCTTGGGGAAGACGTCGAGAAAAAGATCCGTCAGGTGCTCCAGTCGCAGCTGACCCGCCTCGATCTGGTCAGCCGTGAAGAATTTGACGTGCAGACTCAGGTGCTGCTGCGCACGCGCGAAAAGCTGGCGTTACTCGAACAGCGCATTAGCGATCTGGAAAGCCGAACGGCCGCGCCGAGCGTCGAAGAGAAGCAGTAAAAAAACGGGCCATCAGGCCCGTTGTTGTATCAGTGTTCCAGCTCTGTCGCCGGCGTCTCTGGCTGGCTAACCTGACGACAGTAGAGCGCATAGCGCTGGCAAAACCATTCACGATGATCCTCATCCATATTGCCGACAATGGCCTCGAGATCGACGACGTGGCCCTGCGCGTGCATCCTGGCAAAGCTCAGCGCCAGAAAGTCAAAATTCTTCATTGAATACAGTTCGTTATGGTTCATCCGCATACTCCTTCAGCTGTGGGTGTTCTGAGTGGTCATATGCTTTACTGACTTCAGTATTTATCCTTACGTTAACTTTTTTTGCGCGAAAAATGCGCAAAACAAGAACAATTATTGCGCTGAATCATTTCCGCCATCAATTAAATAAAAAAGGCCCGCGATTGGACGATCGCAGGCCTCTTTAAGTACGGCTTTCTCGCTACCTTTCCGGCCGCACGATGCTTACCGGGACGATGGTCGAGCCGCCGCTCGGTGGGCAAATATTACTTCCCGCTATCTTTCTGGATCTTTTTGATAATGTTGGTGGTCGAACAGCCATCTTCAAAATTGAGCACCAGCACTTCGCCGCCGTTTGCCCAGACCTCTTCGCTCCCGGCGATCTGCTCCGGCTTATAGTCCCCGCCCTTCACCAGCAGATCCGGCAGGATCCCGGCGATCAGGCGCTGCGGGGTGTCCTCTTCGAAAGAGACCACCCAGTCAACGGCCTCCAGCGCGCCCAGGACAATCATCCGCTGCTCCAGCGGGTTCACCGGACGGGACTCCCCTTTCAGACGTTTTGTCGACGCATCGCTATTAACCGCCACAATCAGGCGATCGCCCAGCTTGCGCGCGTTTGCCAGATACGAAACGTGGCCCGCATGCAGGATGTCAAACACGCCGTTGGTCATCACCACTTTCTCACCGCGCTTGCGCGCCGCGGCCACCGCCTGCTTGAGCTCTTCTTCATTCATCACGCCAAAACCGGTCTCAGCGCGCCCGCGCACCGCGTTTTCCAGCTCAATCGGCGAAACGGTTGAGGTCCCCAGCTTGCCGACGACCACGCCGGCCGCCGCGTTGGCGAAATAGCACGCCTCTTCCAGCGTATTGCCTGAGGCGAGGGTCGCCGCCAGTACGCCAATCACCGTATCGCCGGCGCCGGTGACGTCATACACTTCCTGCGCCTGGGTTGGCATATGCAGCGGCGGTTTGCCCGGCTGCAGCAGCGTCATGCCCTGCTCGGAGCGGGTCACCAGCAGCGCAGAGAGTTCAAAATCAGCAATAATCTTCAGGCCGCGCTCAACGATTTCCGCTTCGTCCTTACATTTCCCCGCCACCGCTTCAAACTCAGAGAGATTCGGGGTCAGCAGGGTGGCGCCGCGATAGCGCTCGAATTCGGTGCCTTTCGGATCGATCAGCACCGGTACGCCCGCATCCCGCGCCAGCTTAATCATCGTCTGCACGCTGGCCAGCGCGCCTTTCGCATAGTCAGACAGAACCAGCGCCCCGATAGAGCCCAGCGCCTGCTGAATGCGCTCGTGCATCGGCTGCGGATCGACGCCAGAAAAGCCCTCTTCAAAATCGAGGCGGATCAGCTGCTGGTTGCGCGACAGCACGCGCAGCTTGGTGATGGTCGGGTGGGTCGGCACCGAAACGAAGTCGCACTTCACGTTGACGTCGGCCAGCGCTTTACTCAGCGCGCGGGCGGCATCGTCAATCCCGGTCAGGCCCACCAGCCGCGAGGTTGCACCGAGCGACGCGATGTTCATCGCGACGTTTGCCGCGCCGCCGGGACGCTCTTCGATATTTTCCACTTTCACCACCGGCACCGGGGCTTCAGGGGAAATACGGCTGGTGGGACCATACCAGTAGCGGTCCAGCATCACATCGCCAACCACCAACACTCCTGCTCGTTCAAACTCCGGCAGCGTTACTTTCATTACTCACTCCTGCGAGATGCAAACTTTGCGCGCGATAATAGCACACCCGGTTTTTTAGTTAAGCTATCAACCACTTCTGCCAGCTGGCGCTAACCTGCTCACGTTCATGAGCAAAGGCCTCCGGCGCGACGTTGCCCGGCTGCTCCTGCAGCGCCAGATGGTGCAGCGCATCGCGCAGCGTGGTGTAAGCGTGGGTCAGCGCCCGGGCCTCTTCTTCGTCCATAATGTCATTCTGCGCCAGCAGCTCCAGAATGCGCACGTTATCGGACCAGCGCGTCAGCTTCGGCTTGTCGTGGGCATAGCGTAAGACCAGATACTGGGTGATAAATTCAATATCGGTGATCCCGCCGGCATCGGCTTTGATATCAAAGCGATCGCGCTGCTTATTGCCAAGATGGGCGCGCATTTTTTCACGCATTTCCCGCACCTCGGTCTGCAAAGTCGCCCCCTCGCGCTGGCGGGTGAGGATAGCGCGACGGATCTCATCAAACCGGGTCTGCAGCTCGGGATCGCCGTAGACCACCCGCGCGCGGACCAGCGCCTGATGTTCCCAGGTCCAGGCTTCATTTTGCTGATAGTCGGCGAAGGAATCGGTGGTGGTGACCAGCATGCCCGCAGCGCCCGACGGACGCAGACGGGCATCCACTTCATAGAGGATCCCTGAAGAGGTGCGGGTGCTGAAGAGATGCATAATGCGCTGCGCCAACCGCAGATAGAACTGGCGGCCGTCAATCTCGCGTTCGCCGTCGGTCATGGCCTCCGGCGGGCAGTCGTGGAGGAATACCAGATCCAAATCGGAGCTGTAGCCCAGCTCCCAGCCGCCCAGCTTGCCGTAGCCGACGACGGCAAAGCCGCGCCCCTGACGATCGCGCAGGTGCGTCGGCTGGCCATAGCGCGCCACCATCTGCATCCACGCCTGCTGGACCACCGCATCGATCATCGCCTCGGCCAGCCAGGTTAAGTGATCGCTCACTCTCATCACCGGCAGCGTGCCGGCGATATCCGCGGCGGCAATGTGCAGCAGCTGCGCCTGCTTAAACTGACGCAGCGCCTCCAGCTGCTGCTCTTCGTCCTCTTCCGGTACGCGCAGTAAATACTGGCGCAGCTCATCGCGATAGGCGTCGGTCGCCGTCGGCTGATAGAGCGTATTCGGGTCCAGCAGCTCGTCCAGCAGCAGCGGGTGGCGCGCCAGCTGGCTGGCGACCATCGGCGAGGCGGCACACAGGGAGATCAGGTGCTTGAGCGCGCCGGGGTACTCGCTGAGTAGCTCAAGATAGGTCGTGCGGGTCACAATGCCGGTCAGCAGCGGCGTAATGCGCGCCAGCGGCACCGGCGCGTCCGCGCGCGCGCACACTTCGCTGAGCAGATGCGGCATCAGCTGATCCAGCACCTGCCGCCCGCGCGGGCCAATGGTGCGCCTGTCGAGCTCTTTGCGGAAATCGGCGATCAGCGCCAGCACGCTGCGCCGGTCGGTATCATCGAGGTGCGCCAGCGCCGGGCTGGTGTCATCCTCCTCCAGCGCGTCCTGCCACAGCTCGCGCCAGTACTCGGCAAGCTGTTCATCCGGCGACTGCGCCTCGTCATCGCCAATCAGATCATTGAATACCCGCCTGACGCTGGCCATTTTCTCTTCCAGCTGCGCGCTGAGCGTCGCCCAGTCGGCAACGTGCATTCCCCACGCCAGGCGAGCGCGGTTAAGCTCATCCTGTGGCAGGGTTTGCGTCTGCTCATCGTTGATGCTTTGCAGCAGGTTTTCGAGACGACGTAAAAACAGGTAGGCCTCGCGCAGCCGGGAAGCATCGCCTTCCGGCAGCAGATGCAGCTCCTCGATAGCCGCCAGGGTTGGCAGCAGCGCCCGCAGCTGCAGCGCAGGCTCGCGGCCGCCACGGATCAGCTGAAAGACCTGGACGATAAATTCAATTTCGCGGATCCCGCCGGCGCCGAGCTTGATATTGTCCTTCAGCCCGCGGCGGCGAACCTCGCGGGCAATCATCCCTTTCATATTACGCAGCGACTGGATCACGCTGAAGTCAATGTAGCGGCGGAAGACGAACGGCCGCAGCATGGCGCGCAGCTCGCTGGCATAGATGCCTTCGTTATCGCCCATAATCCGCGCCTTAACCATCGCATAGCGCTCCCAGTCTCGCCCCTGCTCCTGGTAGTAATCCTCCAGCGCGGCGAAGCTCAGCACCAGCGGGCCACTGTCGCCAAACGGGCGCAGGCGCATATCCACGCGGTAGACAAAGCCGTCCTGGGTGGCCTGATCGAGGGCCTTAATTAAACGCTGGCCGAGGCGGGTAAAGAACTGGGCGTTATCCAGCTCGCGGCGCCCGCCGCGGGTTGCGCCGTGCTCGGGCCAGGCAAAAATCAGGTCGATATCGGAAGAGAAGTTAAGCTCTCCTCCGCCGAGTTTACCCATCCCGAGGATCAGCAGCGGCTGCGGCTTACCCTCGGCGCTGCAGGGCGTTCCCCACTCCCGGCAGCAGGCGGCGTATAGCCAGTCCCTGGCGGCGACAATCAGCGTCTCCGCCAGCGCGCTAAGCTGCTGCAAACTACTCTCTTCGCTGACCAGCGACAGCGCCTGCGCCCAGGCGATGCGCACCATAATCCGGCGGCGGAACAGGCGCAGCTCGCGCATCAGCGCCGCTTCGTCATTCACCTCCGCCAGCGCCGCCTGCAGCCAGTCGGCATAGTGACGCCACTCATCCGCTTCCGGCGGCGAGCTCTCCAGCTCAGCCAGCCACTGCGGCTGGGCGATCAGGCTCTGTTCGACGAAATCGCTGAACGCCATAACCGACTGCGCCTGCGGACTTAACGTGGATAATGGAAAATCCGCTGGTAGTCGGTCTACAACCGTCTGCCAGTGCTGCTGTAACTGCGAAGAAAGCGGCATTATAGGGGTCTCCCTGGCCTGAAATTATCGTTTTCCACTATGCAGCCAGAACGGTTCCGCGGCCAGCGCCTGGCGACGGAAATATTCAATGACGCTGCTGTCTCGATGCTCAACGGCCCGGCGAAGCTCTTTCCAGTTTTCCAGCCACGGCGATGCGGCCTCGGCGTAAGCGCCGGCTAACAGCTGAACAGTGTCGATTTCGCGCGCCAGCCGCGGGAGCTGACCTTCATATTCGTCGCCCAGCGACTGCAGGAAGGCATTTTTTAATTCTGCCGCCGCCCGCGAAAGCTGAATATCGGCAAAGCGTTTAAAAGAACCGGCAATTTTCTTCTGCCCATTCTCGTTGAGGAACTCGCGCCAGCCGCGGCTTACCAGCCATTCCGTCAGCATCAGCTTCGCGCTTACTGCGGCGATGCTGAACAGCGCCGCCTGCGCATTTTCGGCCTCTGACAGCGCCGCTTCCGCTGCGCTCAGCTGCTCGCGCAGCGCCGCGCTGGCTTTACGCGGCACGATGCCGCCAAACAGCGCCAGCGTATGGCGCAGGCGGGCAATCGCGCGCAGAATTTCGCCTTTTGCCGCCGGGTTGCCGCGGCTCAAGACTTCATCATGATAGAGCCAGTGGGCCAGGGCATTTTCCAGCGCCGCCTCCATTCCCTGCTCGACGCTGGCCTTCGCGATGGCCGGCAGGATATCCAGCGCGATCGGCGGCCGTTCGCCGTTGCCCTGGGCCAGATGATAGCCTCGCGCCGCCTTGCTCAGGCTTCCCTGACGCAGCGCGCCGGTATCCAGCAGACCTCGGGCGAGGGTCAGGAGATCGGCGGTATTGCCGGACAACAGCTCCAGCTCCAGTTCACAAATCGCTTCCTGATGCTCACCGGCCTTTACCTCGCCGCGATCGAGGGCGATCTCAATCTGGCTATCGCCTTCGCTGACCACCCATTTTTCACGTTCAAAATCAGTGCTGAAGAGCGGCTGTACGCTGTTCTCCAGCTCGGCAGGCAGCTCGCCCTGCGGCCAGACTTCCGCCGGCAGCAGGCTCAGGGCCAGCTCCGGTTTCTCCAGCGGGATGTTGTACTCCGGGCGCTGATGCAGCCCACCCACCACCCATCCGGCAATTTTCAGGGTCATTTCGTAACGACCGCGATCGCCGCGAATACGCAGCCCCATATCGTGACGGCGCAGCCAGTTATCCGCCGTTTCATAGTAAATATTGAGCAGCTGTCCTGCGGGCGTATGCTGCGCATTGAGCATATTAAGGTGCTGACGCAGTGTTTCCACACCGCTGTCGGAGACGATAAATTTTAATTCGATTTCTTGCGCCATAACTGAATTCTTCCGCTTCTGTGCTCTGCAGGGAAAATACGGCGAACTAACGCCGATATTTCTTGTCAGTAGATAATATTTTGCGGCGAATCGCCATGCAATGCGCAATTTGCCGGGCCACCTCCTGGATGTTTCCGATTGTGGCGGAAAACTTTGCGTCGCTATGGTGATGCCACTACTATCGTTCAACTTTTTATGACCAAACGATGACCTGATGCCTAAATTACGCCTGATTACGATAACTTTGCTGGCGCTTAGCGCCGCTACGGCGGTTCATGCAGAAGAAAAACGCTATGTTTCTGATGAACTGAACACCTGGGTCCGCACCGGTCCTGGCGATAATTATCGCCTCCAGGGAACCATTAATGCCGGGGAGCAGGTCTCTCTGCTGCAGACCAACGACAGCACCAACTACGCCCAGATCCGCGACGGCAACGGCCGTACCGCCTGGATCCCGCTGAAAGAGCTGAGCAACGAGCCCAGCCTGCGCACCCGCGTACCGGATCTCGAAAATCAGGTTAAGACCCTGACCGATAAGCTTAATAACATCGACACCACCTGGAACCAGCGCACTGCAGACATGCAGAAAAAGGTCGCCGGGAGCGATAACGCCATTAACGCCCTGAAAGATGAGAACCAGAAGCTGAAAAATGAGCTGGTCGTCGCGCAGAAAAAGGTCAATGCCGCCAATCTGCAGCTTGATGATAAGCAGCGCACCATCATTATGCAGTGGTTTATGTACGGCGGCGGCGTGCTGGGCGTCGGCCTGCTGCTTGGTCTGGTGCTGCCGCACCTGATCCCGAGCCGCAAGCGTAAAGATCGGTGGATGAACTAATTCGTCTTCTCTGCCAGACTTACGTATCATCCAGCGCAAAGTGGATACGGGAGAAGCAGGCGTGAAGATTTATTTGGTCGGCGGTGCCGTCCGGGATGCATTACTCGGACTACCGGTCAAAGACAGAGATTGGGTGGTGGTGGGTGCCGCGCCCTCAGAGCTGCTTGACGCGGGCTACCAGCAGGTAGGCCGCGATTTTCCCGTGTTCCTGCACCCGCAAAGCCGGGAGGAGTACGCCCTGGCGCGAACCGAGCGTAAGTCAGGCGCCGGCTACACCGGCTTCACCTGCTACGCCGCGCCCGACGTCACCCTCGAACAGGATTTGCTCCGTCGCGACCTGACGGTTAACGCCCTGGCCCAGGACTCAGACGGCCAGATTATCGACCCCTACGGCGGCCAGTCCGATCTGCGCCAGCGCCTGCTGCGCCACGTTTCCCCGGCCTTTAGCGAAGATCCGCTGCGCGTTTTGCGCGTAGCGCGCTTTGCCGCCCGCTACGCCCATCTCGGCTTTCGCATTGCGGACGACACCATGGCACTGATGCGCGCGATGGCCGACGCCGGCGAGCTGGCGCACCTGACCCCGGAGCGGGTATGGAAAGAGACCGAGAGCGCGCTGGGCACCCGCAATCCGCAGGTCTTTTTCCAGACCCTGCGCGACTGCCGCGCGCTCGGCGTGCTGTTCCCGGAAATCGAGGCGCTGTACGGCGTACCCGCGCCGGCCAAATGGCATCCGGAAATCGACACCGGCCTGCATACCCTGATGACCCTGAGCATGGCGGCCATGCTGTCGCCGGAAATCGACGTGCGTTTCGCGACCCTGTGTCACGATCTGGGCAAGGGGCTGACGCCGAAAGAGCTCTGGCCACGTCATCACGGCCACGGGCTGGCCGGCGTCAAGCTGGTCGAGCAGCTTTGCGCCCGCCTGCGCGTCCCGAATGAGATCCGCGACCTGGCGAAGCTGGTCGCCGAATTTCACGATCTGATTCATACCCTGCCGATTCTGCAGCCCAAAACCCTGGTCAAGCTGTTCGACAGCATCGACGCCTGGCGCAAGCCGCAGCGGGTGGAGAAAATTGCCCTCACCAGCGAAGCCGACGTCCGCGGCCGAACCGGCTTCGAGGCCTGCGACTATCCGCAGGGGCGCCTGCTGCTTGAAGCGTGGCATGTCGCTCAGTCGGTATCGACGAAAGAGGTGGTAGCACAAGGGTTTAAAGGGCCGGAGATTCGCGAGGAGCTGACGCGTCGGCGTATTGTGGCGATCGCGCAGTGGAAGGAAGAACGCTGCCCTCAGCCAAAAGACTGAGGGCCAGGGTCTTAGAAGAAGACCACGTAAACAACTGCCGCCACGATAAAGCGGTAGATTGCGAACGGGATAAACGAAATACGTTTAATCAGCTGCAGGAAGGTTTTAATCGCAATCAGCGCCACGATAAACGCCATAATAAAGCCGACGGCAAACATCGGAATATCGCTGGCGTTCAGGAAGCCGATGCTTTTATAAACGTCCAGCACGGTGGCGCCCATCATCATCGGTACTGCCAGCAGGAACGAGAACTCAGAGGCCGCATAGCGGCTCACGCCCATTAGCATACCGCCGGAAATGGTCGCGCCGGAGCGAGAAAAGCCCGGCCACAGCGCCAGGCACTGGAAGCAGCCAATCACGAACGCCTGACGATAGGTCATATCGTCAACGCCTACCGCGCGCGGCTCCTTCGGCTTCAGCACCTCAGCGGCAATCAGCAGCACGCCGCCGACAATCAGCGCGTACATCACGTTTATCGGATTGAACAGCGACTTAATGGTGTCGTGGAATATCAGGCCCAGCACCACCGCCGGGATCATCCCCAGCAGAATATGGATAAGCGATAAGCGACCACTGCCCTGCCCTTCATGCGCAGGTGGTTTACCGAAATGAATACCGATCAGGCCAAACAAACGACGCCAGAACATCACGACAACGGCAAGAATAGAACCTAACTGAATGACCACCTCAAATGTATTTGCAGTATCACCTTCAAACCCCAGCAGATGACCAACAATAATCATATGACCAGTACTGGAAACAGGTAAAAACTCTGTCAAACCCTCAACCACACCCAATATTGCCGCCACCAGCAGCGAGTGTATATCGCTCATCCAATAAACCCTTTAAAAGTAAAATGAAAAAACCAGGCACTACGAGCCATGCCATCAGGCGTCATTGGGGCAGCCAGCTAGGCCTCGGACGGCGCGTCAATTCCGGAGCGTACACGGAGTACGCGAGGAATTCGAGCCCCGTTCAAGGAGAAGATGGCAAATAAAATAACCTGATGACCGGCACTAAGACCTGTATAAGCCCAAATTGTTTAATCAATATGACCTGAAAAGTTTTGTTTCAGATTAAGGCCACGCTCAATGATGACGCCGACGTTGGCCGCGCGGGCAACCGCTCCCGGCTTGCTGACTTTAATCCGCACCCACGGCGAGGAAAATTTTGCCAGCAGCAGATCGGCAATCTCTTCGGCGACGCGCTCCACCAGCGCAAAGCGGCCCCCTTCAACGTGGTTGATAACCAGTTCGCTAATATCGGCATAGCTAAGGCAATCGCTCACATCATCGCTGGACGCCGCCTTGCGGTTATCCCACGCCATTTCGATATCGAACACCAGCTTCTGTTCAATGGTTTGTTCCCAGTCATAAACACCGATAGTGGTGATTACCGAAAGTTGCTCTATAAATACAATATCCATCACGACCTGCCTGCTTTTTGGCTAAACCGGATACCACTTCCGGCGAATTATGCGTATTATCCACAGATGCCAAGACATCCCCTAAATAATTTGCGTTGCAGGAAGGCGGCGGCGCAGCGAGCTTCCGGGAGCATAGCGTCACTATGTATCCGGACGCGCGAGGAGAGCCAACGCACCGGCCGCGCCAAGGATGACGGGGATAAAACGACACTTTCAAAATGGAACAGCTGATGAGTGCAATCGCGCCTGGACTCGTTATCCTTGCCTACCTCTGCGGCTCAATTTCCAGCGCCATTCTGGTTTGCCGCCTCGCCGGCCTGCCCGACCCTCGCGATAGCGGCTCGGGCAACCCCGGGGCGACCAACGTCCTGCGAATTGGCGGCAAGGGAGCGGCCGTAACGGTGCTTATTTTCGACGTGCTCAAAGGCATGCTGCCGGTCTGGGGCGCGTGGGCACTCGGTCTGACTCCTTTCTGGCTGGGCCTGGTGGCGATCGCCGCCTGCATTGGTCATATCTGGCCGGTGTTCTTTAATTTTCGCGGCGGCAAGGGCGTTGCGACCGCCTTCGGCGCCATTGCCCCCATCGGCTGGGATCTCACCGGCGTCATGGCCGGAACCTGGCTCCTGACCATTCTGCTCAGCGGCTACTCTTCGCTCGGCGCCATCGTCAGCGCGCTTATTGCGCCGTTCTACGTCTGGTGGTTCAAGCCGCAGTACACCTTTCCGGTATCGATGCTCTCCTGCCTGATCCTCCTGCGCCATCACGACAACATCCAGCGCCTGTGGCGTCGCCAGGAGACCAAAATCTGGGCCCGGCTGAAGAAGAACAGGAAAAAACCGCAGCAGAAATAACCGCCGCGCCCGGCGCCGCCGGGCACGATTTTCCCCGACAATATCTTTTGATTTCCCGCCCTGACAGCCAATCATTCCACCGCGCTACCGCTTCAAAGATAAACCTTTTGCAACAATCACTTAGTTATGTCTTATAACCAAAAATGATTTATTCGCCCGCCCGGCGATGTTTACTCTGAATCTCCTGATAAGACACAACAGAACAATAATATGACAGACGTAATCAATTCGGCGCCGATTGCAGCGGCAGGGTCACCCGACGGGGAAGTTAAATGGATACGCGGCGCGGCGGACGTTTCGCGCCTGATTAACGAGGGCAGCAGCGGGCGCAACAACGCGCGCATCGTCATGGGCATCGCGCTGGGCGGCATTTTTCTCGATGCCTACGATCTCGGCTCCCTGGCCTTTGGCCTGAAGGACATTACCCGTGAATTCAACCTGACGCCCGCCGGCACCGGCATGGTGGCCTCGGCCATCACCTTCGGCGCCATCGTCGGCGCGCTGCTGGGCGGCTATCTGACGGATAAAATCGGCCGCTACCGCGTCTTTATGGCGGATATGCTGTTCTTCGTGGTTGCCGCAATCGCCTGCGCGCTGGCGCCCAACGAATACGTCCTCACCGGCGCCCGGTTTGTTATGGGGCTCGGGGTGGGCATCGACCTGCCGGTGGCGATGGCCTTCCTGAGCGAATTTTCTAAACTCAAAGGGCCGGGCAACAAAGCCGCCAGCGTCGCCATGTGGTGCCCGACCTGGTACGCCGCCATCAGCGTTTCGTACCTGCTGGTGCTGTTTTTCTACGCCGCGCTGCCGGAAAGCCATAGCGACTGGCTGTGGCGGCTGATCCTCGGCTTCGGCGCAATCCCCGCGCTGGTGATTATCGCCATTCGCAGCCGCTATATGAGCGAGTCGCCGGTTTGGGCCGCCAATCAGGGCAACCTGCGTGAAGCGGCCTCGATTCTGCGCCAGGCGTACAACATCAACGCCCACGTGGCGCAGGACGCGCTGGATAAACCGGCGCCGATGGTGAAAAAAGCGCAGTGGAGCAACTATTTACGCCTGTTCCAGGGAGTTTACCTGCGGCGTACGACCCTGGCGACGCTGCTCTCGGTGGTCTCGTCATTCGCCTATAACGCCGTCGCCTTCGGCCTGCCGGTGATTATCTCCAGCTTCTTCGTGCAGTCGATGCTAACCACAATCCTGATCTCGCTGGCGCTGAACCTGCTCTTCGCCTTCGTCGGCGGGCTGCTGGCGGTACGGCTGGTGCCGCGCCTTGGGGCGTGGAAAATGTCGCTGGCGGGATACGGCTGCCAGCTGGCGGCACTGCTGGGGCTGGCGCTGATTGGCCGCCCGGAAGGGGCCGCCGAAGGGATCGCCGCGGTCGCCATGCTGGCGCTGTTCCTCTTCGGCCAGGGCTTTGGCCCCGGCGCGCATACCATGACCTTTGCCTCGCTGAGCTACCCAACGTCGCTGCGCGGCGTTGGCGTCGGCCTCAACCAAACCCTGATGCGCAGCAGCTCAACGCTGTCGCTGTTCCTCTTCCCGCTGCTGGTCGCGGCGCTGGATACGCGCGTCTTTTGGGTTATCGCCGCGGCGCCGCTCATTGGCCTGCTGTCGCTGCTGGCCATCCGCTGGGAACCGTCGGGCTACGATATCGACGCCGAGGATTATCAGGATAAATAGCGTTACCTCCGGGCGCTCGCGCTGAGCGCCTTTTACCCACCGCCCCTCAACCGTTCAACATGTAGCGATCCCGCCTGCGGGGGAAGGTCCAGGGATGGACCCTATCCGCAGCCGGCGGCGGTTTATGGGGATAATAAGCATAAGCTTTTCATATGATCGGGATGCTTTGCGGCCGATCAATACTCATCGCTGCTGTTTTTTCTTGAGTTTGCAGGGGCGCAACATTGCACAGCACCGTGTTACCACAGACAAAAAAAGGCTGGCAGGCTACGCTGGATCTCCGCTTTCAATCTATCGGCGATAAAACGGTCCTGACCTCTTCCCGTCACGTTGGCCCGTTAACCGTCCAGCGCCCTTTTTATCCCGAAGAAGAAACCTGCCACCTCTATTTATTGCATCCGCCGGGCGGCATCGTTGGCGGCGACGAGCTGACGATTACCGCCGCCCTCGACGACGGCAGCCACGCGCTGATGACCATGCCCGGCGCCAGCAAGTTTTACCGCAGCAGCGGCGCGCAGGCGCATCTGCACCAGCGCTTCACCGTCGCGCCGCACGCTATTCTTGAATGGCTGCCGCAGGACGCCATTTTTTTCCCCGGCGCGCGGGCTAATCTGCAGACCACCTTCCATCTTCGCGCCACCAGCACGCTTTTAGCCTGGGATCTGCTGTGCCTCGGCCGCCCGGTGATGGGCGAAACCTTTAGCCACGGCACCCTCGCGAATCGGCTGGAGGTGTGGGTTGATGAGACGCCGCTGCTGGTAGAACGCCTGCGTCTCGCCGACGGCCAGCTGGCCTGCATTGCCCAGCGGCCGTGGATAGGAACGCTGCTGTTCTATCCGGCCAACGAGACCCTGCTCGACGGCGTGCGCGAACGGCTCACCGCGCTTGCTACCTACGCCGGCGCCAGCCTGACCGACGGCCTGCTGACGGTCCGATTTTTAAGTGATGATAATTTGCTGTGCCAGCGGGCGATGCGCGATATCTGGCAGTTTATGCGCCCGCATCTGACCGGGAAACTCCCGGTTCCTCCCCGAATCTGGCTGACCTAAGAGAACGCTATGGAACTGACCCCCAGAGAGAAAGATAAGCTGCTGCTGTTTACCGCCGCGCTGGTGGCGGAGCGCCGCCTGGCCCGCGGGCTGAAGCTGAACTACCCGGAAGCGGTGGCGTTAATTAGCGCCTTTATTATGGAGGGCGCCCGCGACGGCAATAGCGTGGCGGCGCTGATGGAAGAGGGCCGCCACGTCCTGAGCCGCAGTCAGGTGATGGAGGGCGTGCCCGAAATGATCCCCGATATCCAGGTCGAAGCCACCTTCCCGGACGGCTCGAAGCTGGTCACCGTCCACAATCCGATAATCTGAGGTTTCGCGATGATCCCAGGTGAGTACCAAGTGAAGCCCGGCCAGATAGCCCTTAACGTTGGCCGCATGACCCGCAGCATAATCGTTGAAAACCACGGCGACCGGCCTATTCAGGTGGGATCGCACTATCACTTCGCCGAAGTGAATCCGGCGCTGAAGTTCGACCGCGAGCAGGCGACGGGCTATCGCCTGAATATCGCCGCCGGTACCGCGGTCCGTTTTGAACCCGGGCAAAAGCGTGAAGTGGAGCTGGTTGCCGTTGCCGGCTCCCGCGCGGTGTACGGCTTTCGCGGGGCGGTGATGGGAAAACTGGAGGCAACCGATGAGTAATATTTCACGCCAGGCCTATGCCGATATGTTTGGCCCCACCACCGGCGATAAGGTTCGCCTCGCGGATACCGAGCTGTGGATAGAGGTCGAGGACGATCTCACCACCTACGGCGAAGAGGTGAAGTTCGGCGGCGGAAAGGTGATTCGCGACGGCATGGGCCAGGGGCAAATGCTCTCAGCGGAGTGCGTCGATCTGGTGCTGACCAACGCGCTGATCGTCGATCACTGGGGGATAGTGAAAGCGGATATCGGCGTCAAAGAGGGGCGCATCTTCGCCGTTGGCAAAGCGGGCAACCCGGATATCCAGCCTGACGTCACCATCCCTATCGGCGCGGCGACGGAAATCATTGCCGCCGAAGGTAAGATAGTCACCGCCGGCGGCGTCGATACGCATATCCACTGGATCTGCCCGCAGCAGGCGGAAGAGGCGCTGGTCTCCGGCGTCACCACCATGGTCGGCGGCGGCACCGGGCCGGCGGCGGGCACCCACGCCACCACCTGCACGCCCGGGCCGTGGTATATCTCGCGGATGCTGCAGGCGGCGGATAGCCTGCCGGTCAACATCGGCCTGCTGGGTAAAGGCAACGGCTCCAACCCTGACGCGCTGCGCGAGCAGGTGGCGGCTGGCGTGATTGGCCTGAAAATCCACGAAGACTGGGGCGCGACGCCCGCGGCTATCAACTGCGCGCTGACCGTCGCCGATGAGATGGACGTTCAGGTCGCGCTGCACAGCGATACCCTCAACGAGTCCGGCTTTGTCGAAGATACCCTGGCGGCGATTGGCGGTCGTACCATCCACACCTTCCATACCGAAGGCGCCGGCGGCGGCCACGCGCCGGATATTATTACCGCCTGCGCGCACCCCAATATTCTGCCCTCTTCGACTAACCCGACGCTGCCCTACACCGTCAATACCATCGATGAGCATCTCGATATGCTGATGGTTTGCCATCACCTCGACCCGGACATCGCGGAGGACGTGGCGTTTGCCGAATCGCGCATTCGCCGCGAAACCATCGCCGCCGAGGACGTCCTGCACGATATCGGCGCCTTCTCGCTGACCTCTTCCGATTCGCAGGCCATGGGCCGCGTCGGCGAGGTGGTGCTGCGCACCTGGCAGGTCGCCCACCGCATGAAGGTCCAGCGCGGTCCGCTGGCGGAAGAGCGCGGCGACAACGACAACTTTCGCGTTAAGCGCTATATCGCGAAATACACCATAAACCCGGCGCTGACCCACGGTATCGCCCACGAGGTCGGCTCGATTGAGGCCGGCAAGATGGCGGACCTGGTGCTGTGGTCCCCGGCGTTCTTCGGCGTGAAGCCGGCGTGCGTGGTGAAGGGCGGGATGATTGCCATCGCGCCAATGGGCGATATTAACGCTTCGATTCCCACCCCGCAGCCGGTGCACTATCGGCCGATGTTCGGGGCGCTGGGCAGCGCCCGCCATCACTGCCGACTGACCTTCCTGTCGCAGGCGGCGGTAGAGAGCGGCGTGGCGCAGCGCCTCAATCTGCACAGCGCCACGGCCACGGTGAAGGGCTGCCGAACGCTGCAGAAGGCCGACATGATCCATAACGGCCTGCAGCCCAATATTACCGTTGATGCGCAAACCTATGAGGTGCGTATTGACGGGGAGCTAATCACCAGCGAACCGGCAGAAGTGCTGCCGATGGCGCAACGTTACTTTCTGTTTTAAGGAGTCCGGATGCTGTATCTGACCCAACGCGTGGATGCGCCGGTGCAGGCAACGGCCAGCGTCACGCTGCCGATTGATGTGCGGGTAAAAAGCCGAATCAAAGTCACCCTTAACGACGGGCGCGAAGCGGGCCTGCTGCTGCCGCGCGGCCTGCTGCTGCGGGGCGGTGACGTGCTGAGCAATGAAGAGGGCAGCGAGTTCGTCGCGGTCGTTGCCGCCGATGAGGGCGTCTCCGTCGTGCGCTGCGAGGATCCGTTTACGCTGGCGAAAGCCTGCTATCACCTCGGCAACCGCCACGTTCCGCTGCAGATTATGCCCGGCGAGCTGCGCTACCACCACGACCACGTGCTGGACGATATGCTGCGCCAGTTCGGCCTGCAGGTGAGCTTCGCCCACCTGCCGTTCGAACCGGAAGCCGGCGCCTACGCCAGCGAGAGCCACGGGCACGCCCACGGTCATCATCACGATAGCGGCCACGACCACCATCACGGGCACGGTCACTAAATGCCGTCGCCGGAAAAACGCCTGCGGCTGATGCAGCTGGCCAGCAGCAACCTGCCGGTCGGCGGCTATAGCTGGTCGCAGGGGTTGGAGTGGGCGGTAGAAGCGGGCTGGGTGGCCGATACTCCGGCCTTCGAGCGCTGGCAGCTGCAGCAGATGGAGCAGAGCTTTTTTACCGTCGACCTGCCGCTGTTCGCCCGCCTCTATCGCGCCTGCGAAGATAACAACCTGGCCGAGGCTCAGCGCTGGGCGGCGTACCTGCTCGCCTGCAGAGAAACCCGCGAGCTGCGCGAAGAGGAGCGTAATCGCGGGGCGGCGTTCACCCGACTGCTTGCCGACTGGCAGCCGGAGTGTCCCAAAGAGTGGCGGACGCTGTGCCAGCAAAGCCAGCTGGCCGGCATGGCCTGGCTTGGCGTGCGCTGGCAAATTAGCCTCCCCGACATGGCGCTAAGCCTCGGCTACAGCTGGATTGAGGGCGCGGTGATGGCCGGCGTTAAGCTGGTGCCCTTTGGGCAACAGGCGGCGCAGCAGCTGATCATCCGCCTGTGCGATCGCTATGCAGCGGATATGGCCAGCGCGCTTGCCGCCCCTGACGAGGCGATCGGCTCCTCCACGCCGCTGACCGCCATCGCCTCCGCCCGACATGAAACGCAGTATTCCCGACTATTCCGTTCTTAGGAGAAAGCATGAACAACTACAAACATCCGCTGCGCGTGGGCGTCGGCGGCCCGGTCGGTTCCGGGAAAACCGCGCTGCTGGAAGCGCTGTGTAAAGCCATGCGTAATACGTATCAGCTGGCCGTCGTCACCAACGATATCTACACCAAAGAAGATCAGCGCATCCTCACCGAAGCCGGCGCGCTGGAGCCGGAACGGATCGTCGGCGTCGAAACCGGCGGCTGCCCGCACACCGCCATCCGCGAAGACGCGTCGATGAACCTGGCGGCGGTGGAAGCGCTGAGCGAAAAGTTCGGTAACCTCGAGCTTATCTTCGTCGAAAGCGGCGGCGATAACCTTAGCGCAACCTTTAGCCCTGAGCTGGCGGATCTGACCATCTACGTTATCGATGTGGCGGAAGGGGAGAAAATCCCGCGTAAAGGCGGCCCGGGGATCACCAAATCGGACTTCCTGGTGATCAACAAAACCGACCTTGCACCGTATGTGGGCGCCTCGTTGGAAGTGATGGAGCGCGACACCATGCGGATGCGCGGCGAGCGTCCGTGGGCCTTTACTAACCTGAAAAGCGGCGACGGCCTGCAGAGCATCATTGACTTCCTCGAAGACAAAGGCATGCTGCGCCGCTAGGCCGTGCACCATCCGGACGCGCCCGCGCCCGGATGGTGCATTCGACGCCCTCTTTTTATCCTCCCTTCCCCCGCGGCCCCTGCGGCGCCTGCTCTACGAAGTGGCATAAGGTTTGCTAATTACAGTCATACCTGACCATTAAGGAATGACTATGTCGTCACTGGATATAAAAACTGAGCTACCTGCGCAAACCGGCACCGCCGGCTCCCGTGAAACATTAGAAGATTACACCCTGCGCTACGCTCCACTGAGCTTTCGCCGCTGGGGGCCAGGCGTCGTCGCCGTCACCGCGCTGGGCGGCATCGCCTACCTGGCCGACTTTTCTATCGGCGCCAGCATCGGCATGGCGTGGGGCACCACCAACGCCATTTACTCGATTCTGCTGGCCGCGCTGGTGATTTTCCTGACCGGTATTCCGCTGGCGATCACCGCCGCCCGCTATAACATCGACCTCGATTTAATCACCCGCAGCGCCGGATTCGGCTATTTTGGTTCGGTCATTACCAGCATCATTTTTGCCGGATTTACCTTTATCTTCTTCGCCCTTGAGGGCTCGATTATGGCGCAGGGGCTGCTGGTTGGCCTCGGGATCCCGCTGTGGATGGGCTACCTCATCGCCACCCTGATGGTGCTGCCGCTGGTCGTTTACGGCATGAAGGCCCTGACCCGTCTGCAGGTCTGGACCACGCCGCTGTGGCTGGTGCTGATGGTCGTGCCGGTGGCCTGGCTTATCGCCAAAGACCCGCAGCTGGTGGATGGCTTTATGAACTTTGCCGGCAAGAACGACGCCTCGCGCGTGGATTTAACCGCCATCATGCTGGGCGCCGGGGTGTGCCTGTCGCTGATCATGCAGATCGGCGAGCAGATTGACTATCTGCGCTTTATGCCGCCGAAAACGGCGGAGAACAGCAGGAGCTGGTGGCTGGCGGTCTTTTCCGCCGGTCCGGGCTGGGTGGTGCTGGGGGCGATCAAGCAGATTATTGGCGCCTTCCTCGGCTTCTACCTGCTGACCCGCTTCCCGGCGGTACATAACACCGAGCCGGTTCAGCAGTTCGTCAGCGTCTTTGATAACATGGTGCCCGGCTGGCTGGCGCTGACCCTGGCCGTGGTGCTGGTGGTTATCTCGCAGATTAAAATTAACGTCACCAACGCCTACTCCGGCTCGCTGGCCTGGACCAGCGCCTGGACGCGCACCACCCGCAGCTATCCGGGGCGGATCGTCTTTGTTGTCGTCAACCTCGCCATTGCGCTGGCGCTGATGGAGGGCGATATGTTCAGCGCCCTGTCGTGGATCCTCGGCTTTTACTCCAACTTCGCCATTGCCTGGGTCGTGGTGGTGGCGACCGATATTACCGTCAATAAAGGCCTGCTGAAGCTGGCACCGGCCCAGCCGGAGTATCGTCGGGGAATGATCTATAACGTTAACCCGGTGGGGGTGGTTTCCTTTGCTCTCGCCGCCGGGCTCTCTATCTGCGCGTTCTTCGGCCTGCTCGGCGCCACCCTCGCCCCGTTCTCGCCGCTGATTGCGCTGGTTATAGCGCTGGTGATGACGCCGCTGATGGGCATTCTGACACGCGGGCGCTACTACATCAAACAGCACGATGATGGCATTGCCGAACCGCGCTATGACGCGCAGGGGAACGCCTCCACCACCGTGTATCGCTGCGTGACCTGCCGGGAAGAGTACGAGCGTCCGGACGTGATGCACTCGGCAAAACATCAGGGGGCCATTTGCTCGCTGTGTAAGAGTATGGAATAGCGAAGAACAGTAGAGTGCAAAAAGTCAGGCCGACGCGAGGTCGGCCTGTGAGCAGGATCAGGCCGTCGGCAGCTCGGCGAGCGGCCAGCGCGGGCGCACGGTGACGCCGAGGTCGGGCTTCGCGCCGGTCCGCAGGCGCACCATTCCGGCATAGGCGATCATCGCGCCGTTGTCGGTACAGAACTCGGGGCGGGCGTAAAACACTTCCCCGCCGCGCTTTTGCATCATCTCGGCCAGCTTCGCGCGCAGCGTGCGGTTGGCGCTCACGCCGCCCGCCATCACCAGCCGCTTAAAGCCGGTCTGATCCAGCGCCCGACGGCACTTAATCATCAGCGTATCCACCACCGCATCTTCAAACGCCCGCGCAATGTCCGCCCGGGTCTGGTCGTCATTCTCATTATTACGAATGGTGTTGGCGGCAAAGGTCTTCAGGCCAGAGAAGCTAAAATCCAGCCCCGGGCGATCGGTCATCGGCCGCGGGAAGACAAAACGGCCTTCGCTGCCCTGGGCGGCCATTTTAGAGAGCATCGGGCCGCCGGGATAATCGAGACCCAGCAGCTTGGCGGTCTTATCAAACGCTTCCCCTGCCGCATCGTCTATCGATTCGCCCAGCAGCTCATACTGGCCAATGCCGGTCACGCTAATCAGCTGGGTATGGCCGCCGGAAACCAGCAGCGCCACAAAAGGATAGTCCGGCGGATTATCTTCCAGCATCGGCGCCAGCAGATGCCCTTCCATATGGTGTACCGGGATCGCCGGGACGTTCCAGGCGAACGCCAGCGAACGGCCCACCGTGGCGCCAACCAGCAGCGCGCCGACCAGCCCCGGCCCGGCGGTGTAGGCAACCGCATCGATATCTTTCGCCGTCAGTCCGGCCTCTTTCAGCGCCGCCTGGATCAGCGGTACCGTTTTACGCACGTGATCGCGCGAAGCCAGCTCAGGCACCACGCCGCCGTAGTCAGCGTGAAGTTTCACCTGACTATACAATTGGTTGGCCAGCAGGCCTTGCTTATCGTCGTAAATGGCGATGCCGGTTTCATCGCAGGATGTTTCAATACCCAGTACACGCATGTCTTGTTTTACCTCGCTCTAATACCGCGCAGTTTAGGACCAATGCGGGTTGATGTATACCCTAAGAATTGCAGGCAGCAGCGCGACGGGGGCCGGAGCCCACAAGGGATACGCGGCCAGGGCGGGCGGTAAAAGCCTGGCGCAGGATGCTCGCCGGCGCGGCGGACATAAAACTTTGTTCGCCCCAGCAAGAACCCTCGTGTATACTCCTCACCCTTATAAAAGTCCTTTCAAAAAGGGCGCAGGTGCTTTACAAAGCAGCAGTAGTTGCAGTAAAATTCCGCACCATTTTGAAATAAGCTGGCGCTGATGCCAGCAGCAAACCGAATTAATCAAAGGTGAGAGGCACATGCCGGTAATTAAAGTACGTGAAAACGAGCCGTTCGACGTAGCTCTGCGTCGCTTCAAGCGTTCCTGTGAAAAAGCAGGTGTTCTGGCGGAAGTTCGTCGTCGTGAGTTCTATGAAAAACCGACTACCGAACGTAAGCGCGCTAAAGCTTCTGCAGTGAAACGTCACGCGAAGAAACTGGCTCGCGAAAACGCACGCCGCACTCGTCTGTACTAATCTGTTGAGGGCTAAAGCCCTCAATTCAGGCTGAGTTGTAAGTTGTAAGGCCGTGCTTCCGGAAGGAATGCGCGGCTTATTTTCGTTTATGCATTAGCATATACACTCACCCCTTCAGGATGCATCAAAGCAGCATAAGAGCGAATCCCGGGAGCTGACTGAC
Source organism: Klebsiella sp. BIGb0132 (assembly GCF_024810075.1). Classification (NCBI taxonomy): domain Bacteria; kingdom Pseudomonadati; phylum Pseudomonadota; class Gammaproteobacteria; order Enterobacterales; family Enterobacteriaceae; genus Klebsiella; species Klebsiella sp. BIGb0132. The sequence goes on from NZ_JANUDW010000007.1 coordinate 91,907, forward strand.
GTCGGCGGCAGGGGCGCATCGGCGCTGAAGCAGCTTGTTGGATAAGGTGTATAATTACGGGGCCTATGGCTGGACGAATCCCACGCGTATTTATCAATGACCTGCTGGCGCGAACCGACATCGTCGATCTTATCGACGCGCGGGTAAAGCTCAAAAAGCAGGGCAAGAACTACCACGCGTGCTGTCCATTTCATAACGAAAAAACCCCCTCTTTTACCGTCAACGGTGAAAAACAGTTTTACCACTGCTTCGGCTGCGGTGCGCACGGCAACGCCGTCGACTTCCTGATGAACTACGACAAGCTCGAGTTCGTGGAGACGGTCGAAGAGCTGGCCGCCATGCACAACCTTGAAGTGCCGTACGAAGCGGGCAACGGACCCAGTCAGATAGAGCGCCATCAACGGCAAAGTCTCTATCAGCTGATGGATGGTCTGAATGCGTTTTATCAGCAGTCTTTGCAGCAACCCGCCGCCGACCCTGCGCGCCAGTATCTGGACAAGCGTGGTTTAAGCAGCGAGGTCATTGCGCGCTTTGCGATTGGCTACGCGCCACCCGGTTGGGATAACGTTTTAAAACGTTTTGGCGGCAATCAAGAAAACCGCCAGTCGCTTATCGACGCCGGCATGCTGGTGACTAACGATAAGGGACGCAGTTACGACCGCTTCCGCGAACGGGTGATGTTCCCGATCCGCGATAAGCGAGGCCGGGTAATTGGTTTTGGTGGTCGCGTGCTGGGTGATGCCCTGCCGAAGTACCTTAACTCCCCGGAAACCGATATTTTCCATAAAGGTCGTCAGCTGTACGGCCTGTATGAAGCGCAGCAGAACAACGCCGAACCGCCGCGCCTGTTAGTTGTCGAAGGCTATATGGACGTCGTAGCGCTGGCGCAGTACGACATTAACTATGCCGTCGCGTCCCTTGGCACCTCGACGACAGCCGACCATATTCAGCTGCTGTTCCGGGCGACCAATCAGGTCATCTGCTGTTACGACGGCGACCGGGCGGGCCGCGAGGCAGCCTGGCGAGCGCTGGAGACCGCGCTGCCGTATATGACCGACGGCCGCCAGCTGCGCTTTATGTTTCTACCCGACGGTGAAGACCCGGATACGCTGGTGCGTAAAGAGGGTAAGGCCGCGTTTGAAGCGCGGATGGAGCAGGCTCAGCCGCTCTCCACGTTTTTGTTTAACAGCCTGCTGCCGCAGGTTGATTTGAGCACCCCGGACGGGCGCGCGCAGCTCAGCACGCTGGCGCTGCCGCTGATAACGCAAGTTCCGGGCGAGACGCTGCGCATCTATCTGCGCCAGGAGTTGGGCAACAAGCTGGGGATTTTAGATGACGCCCAGCTTGAACGTTTAATGCCAAAGCTGACAGAAAATGGCGCACCGCGCCCTGCTCCACAGCTAAAACGCACGACCATGCGTATACTGATAGGACTGCTGGTGCAAAATCCGGATCTGGCACCGCTGGTACCGCCTTTAGCGGGCCTGGATCAGCGTAGAATGCCGGGACTGGGCTTATTCAGCGAACTGGTTAACACCTGTCTGTCTCAGCCAGGTCTGACCACCGGACAACTTTTAGAGCAGTATCGCGGCACAAATGAGGCCGCCACCCTTGAAAAACTGTCGATGTGGGACGATATAGCAGATAAAGATATCGCGGAAAAAACCTTCACCGACTCGCTCAACCATATGTTTGATTCACTGCTTGAACTGCGACAGGAAGAGTTGATAGCTCGCGATCGCACGCACGGCTTAAGCAGTGAGGAACGCCGGGAGCTCTGGACTATCAGCCAGGAGCTGGCAAAAAAATGAATTGCACGGCTTAAGTGCCGAATATCGTTCGGGAAGCCCCCGACAGCCGCGCTGAGGCGCAGCGGCAATAATATAAGTACGCCCTCGCTTTAAATGCTGGCAGTTTGTCTGCCAACACCAATCAAACGAATTAAGTGTGGATACCGTCTTATGGAGCAAAACCCGCAGTCACAGCTGAAGCTTCTTGTCCAACGTGGTAAGGAGCAAGGCTATCTGACCTATGCCGAGGTCAATGACCATCTGCCGGAAGATATCGTCGACTCCGATCAGATCGAAGACATCATCCAAATGATCAATGATATGGGCATTCAGGTGATGGAAGAAGCACCGGATGCCGACGATCTGCTGCTGGCTGAAAACAGCAACAACACCGACGAAGATGCAGAAGAAGCTGCTGCACAGGTTCTGTCCAGTGTTGAATCAGAGATCGGACGCACGACCGACCCGGTGCGCATGTACATGCGCGAAATGGGTACCGTGGAACTGCTGACCCGCGAAGGCGAAATTGACATCGCTAAGCGCATCGAAGACGGGATCAATCAGGTCCAGTGCTCCGTTGCCGAATATCCGGAAGCCATTACCTACCTGCTGGAACAGTACGATCGCGTTGAAGCTGAAGAAGCGCGTCTGTCAGACCTGATCACCGGATTCGTCGATCCGAACGCCGAAGAAGACATGGCGCCAACCGCCACGCACGTCGGCTCCGAACTGTCTCAGGAAGAGATGGATGACGACGAAGAAGATGAAGAAGAAGAAGACGACGACAGCAGCGATGACGACAACAGCATCGACCCTGAGCTGGCGCGCGAGAAATTCGGTGAGCTGCGTACGCAGTACGAACTGACCCGCGACACCATCAAAGCAAAAGGCCGTAGCCACGCTGCAGCACAGGAAGAAATTCTCAAGCTGTCTGAAGTCTTTAAACAGTTCCGCCTGGTACCGAAACAGTTCGATTACCTGGTCGGCAGCATGCGTAGCATGATGGACCGAGTGCGTACTCAGGAACGCATCATCATGAAGCTGTGCGTCGAACAGTGCAAAATGCCGAAGAAAAACTTCATCACTCTGTTCACCGGCAACGAAACCAGCGAAACCTGGTTCAACGCGGCCGTGGCCATGAACAAACCGTGGTCTGAAAAGCTGCACGACGTCAAAGAAGACGTTCAGCGCGGCCTGATGAAGCTGCAGCAGATTGAAGAAGAAACCGGCCTGACCATCGAGCAGGTTAAGGATATCAACCGTCGTATGTCCATCGGTGAAGCGAAAGCCCGCCGTGCGAAGAAAGAGATGGTTGAAGCAAACTTGCGTCTGGTTATTTCTATCGCCAAGAAATACACCAACCGCGGCCTGCAGTTCCTCGACCTGATTCAGGAAGGTAACATCGGCCTGATGAAGGCGGTAGATAAGTTCGAATACCGTCGCGGCTACAAGTTCTCCACCTATGCAACCTGGTGGATCCGTCAGGCGATCACCCGCTCCATCGCGGATCAGGCGCGCACCATCCGTATTCCGGTGCATATGATTGAGACGATCAACAAGCTCAACCGTATCTCTCGCCAGATGCTGCAGGAAATGGGCCGCGAGCCGACGCCGGAAGAGCTGGCCGAGCGCATGCTGATGCCGGAAGATAAAATTCGTAAGGTGCTGAAAATCGCCAAAGAGCCGATCTCCATGGAAACGCCGATCGGCGACGATGAAGATTCGCATCTGGGTGATTTCATCGAGGATACCACCCTCGAGCTGCCGCTGGATTCCGCCACCACGGAAAGCCTGCGCGCTGCCACTCACGACGTTCTGGCCGGCCTGACCGCCCGTGAAGCGAAGGTCCTGCGTATGCGTTTCGGTATCGACATGAATACCGACCACACGCTGGAAGAAGTGGGTAAACAGTTCGACGTCACCCGCGAACGTATTCGTCAGATCGAAGCGAAAGCGCTGCGCAAGCTGCGCCACCCGAGCCGCTCTGAGGTTCTGCGTAGCTTCCTCGACGATTAATCGTCAGGCAATAAATGCAAAAAGCTCCCCACGGGGAGCTTTTTTTTGCCCGGCGTTTCCCCCCAGGCGCGAAGGCTATAGCCCGCGCGTCGCCAGCGCATCGTCAAGCTCGCGATACGCCTCCACCAGCTTATCGAGCGTCGCCCGGTTCAGTCCGCTGGGATTCGGCAGCACCCACAGCTCGGTCGCCCCGATGGTCGCCTGCTGCCTGCCCCACTTCACGCTGCGCGCCTGAAACGCCTTCTCGAAGGCCTGCTTGCCGAGAACCGCCAGCGCCCGCGGCTGATACTCCTCTATTTTGCGCACCAGCTCTCGCCCGCCGCTGCGCAGCTCCTGCAGCGCCACTTCGCTGGCCTGCACCGTCGGACGCTCCACCAGCATGGTGATCCCGCATCGGGTGTCGAGCAGCTGGAGCTCCTCTTCCGGCTTCAGCAGCCGGTCGGTAAAGCCGGCCTGGTGAATCACCTTCCAGAAGCGGTTTCCCGCATGCGCGAAGTGAAAGCCGGTATGGGCGGAGGATTTTCCCGGATTGATCCCGCAGAAGACCACCCGCAGGTTCGGTGCCAGAATATCGTTAATCATCTTGTCCCCTGCTCAATAGCTAAAAGCTAATTATAAAGGATTGAAAATGCGTTGTTTATAAAAACAGCAGCCGCGCGTTTTAGGCTGGATTGCATCTGCCAGTTACTTTATAATCCCTCGCCACGGCCCCTTAGCTCAGTGGTTAGAGCAGGCGACTCATAATCGCTTGGTCGCTGGTTCAAGTCCAGCAGGGGCCACCAAACACAGCAAGGGCTGGCGAGCAATCGTCGGCCCTTACTCTTTTCAGAACGCGCCCACATCAGGCCGGCAGAGAGCTCGTACGATACCCGCGGAGCCACACCGCTGCCTTTGATGCCATGCGCCATCCCCATTGTTGCCCCGGCTAACATCTCCGCACCGCCGCATCAAGTCCAGCCGCCGGCCATATTTAAACTTTGGCGCCGGCCGAATAGCCTCATGCTTATTAAGCAGCGCACCCTAATATTTATCGGGAAGCTCGTTAACAATCTCGACCAGTACGCCATTCTCGATTTTTATATACCCCCCGGTTTTTAATTCAGCCAGCACTCTAAAAAGATGGCTACGGGACATTTTAGTACGTTTAAGGATAAAGCTCGCCAGGCTTTTATCATGTAAAACCCCTTCATCCTTTTGCTTTTTATAGCGATAAATCATCGACTTTATCGTGTCATATCGCGAGGGAAGATTTTTTTCATGATGGGCATCGATAATTAATGCCAGCTGAAATGCCATGATCTCCATCAGATAGGCAAAGCGGTCGCGCTGAATAAAATAACGCTCGAACAGCTCCTTATCGCAGATCACGATCTTAACATTTTTTTTGGCAGTATATTTTAGGGCGATTGCTGGACCGTAATTTTCAATAATTCCAAAGATCATCCCCCGCAGTCCTTTTCCGATCTGCAGCATCTCCTTTTTTTTACGCCCCTGCCCGCCCCTGTCTTCGGCGCCAAAGCCAACGTTGTACTCAATCTCCACGGAGACAATGCCGTCAACCACAATAACGATTTCACCTTGATTCACTTTGAAAACGCCGTTATCTCTGATGATTCTCGGCTGCCGGGCAGAAATTAACGGTTGGATAATTTCGATATCGTTGACCACCGTATCATTATAGTTATCAATGAACCCGGAATAGGCAGTTTTCATATCACCTCACAATTCCTTTTAAAAACAGTTAAAAATACGCATCTAAGATTAAATTCGTCAATTAACTATAGCATCTTTTGTTCATATTGTTGCGCCGCGAAATAGTGACCGCCTAAAATTTTGAGTCCCTTAAGAGACTCCCCTCTCGTATACCACCATCTATCTTCGTAGAATGCGAAAACCGACGAAAACATGAACACCTGGTTTTCACGATCGCTGAAGCAGCTGATTTATTTTTAAATAAATCTCACCTTGATATTTTAAAAATAAACAAAGCACTTCACCAACAACCTATTTTACGCCGTGTAACCCTGCGCAAAGTAAAATAAAAGGAACTCGATAATGTTTAAACATATTCCGTTCAAGAGAACAATGTTAGCCAGTATGCTGACGTTAGTCTCAGGCGCCGCCACCGTGGCACATGCCGCGACGAATGCCGCCCCCACAAAGCAAAATGCATCTAAGCCGAACATCGTCGTTATTTTCGGTGATGATATCGGTTACTGGAACCTGAGTACCTATAACCAGGGCATGATGGGCTATAAAACGCCGAACATCGATAGCATCGCCGCGCAGGGGGCGAAGTTTACCTCCTATTACGCCGAGCAAAGCTCGACGGCCGGTCGTTCGGCTTTCATTACCGGCCAGATGCCGTTCCGTACCGGGATGAGTAAAGTCGGTATGCCGGGCGCTCCGCAGGGTCTGCAGAAAGAAGACCCGACTATCGCCAATATCCTCAAGCAGCTTGGCTATGCCACCGGTCAGTTTGGTAAAAACCATCTCGGCGACCGCGATGAGTTCCTGCCGACCGCGCACGGCTTCGACGAGTTCCTCGGCAACCTGTACCACCTGAACGCTGAAGAAGAGCCGGAAAACCCGGACTATCCGAAAGATCCGGCATTCCGCAAGCAGTTTGGCCCACGCGGCGTCATCAAGAGCAGCGCTGACGGCAAAATTGAAGATACCGGTCCGTTAACCGTGAAGCGCATGGGTACCGTGGATGATGAAACCCTGGCGGCGAATAACGACTTTATGGAACGCCAGGTAAAAGCCGGGAAGCCGTTCTTCACCTGGTATAACACCACCCGTATGCACAACAAAACGCACCTCAAAGACGCCAGCATTGGTGCAACCGGCCTCGGAACCTATGCCGACGGTATGGTTGAGCACGATAAGACCGTTGGTGAAGTGCTTAAGAAAATCAAAGATCTGGGCATCGAAGATAATACGATCGTTATCTACACCACCGATAACGGCCCGATGACCGCAACCTGGCCAGACGGCGGCGAAACGCCGTTCCGCGGCGAGAAAAACACCGGCTGGGAAGGCGGCTTCCGCGTACCGGCAATGATCAAATGGCCGAACCACATCAAGCCGGGCACCGTTATTAACGATATGTTCGCCAGCTACGACTGGTTCCCGACGCTGGCTGCCGCCGCGGGCGACGCCGGTATCAAGCAGGAGCTGCTGAAAGGCTATAAGACGCCGTCGATCACCTACAAAGTTCACCTGGACGGCTACAACCAGCTCGACTTCCTGCAGGGTAAAGCGAAGGACCAGCGTAACGAGTTCTTCTACTGGAGCGATGACGGCGATCTGCTGGCTATGCGCCAGGGACGCTGGAAAATCCACTTTATGATTCAGGAACATACCGGTCTTGATCTGTGGCGCTATCCGTTCACCAAGCTGCGCACGCCGCTGATCTTCGATCTTGAAGCCGATCCGTTAGAAAAAGGTACTGACGGTATGGGTTACGACAGCTGGTTCTACGACCGTCTGTTCCTGCTGGGCGGCGCGCAGAAGTCAGCGAAAGATATGCTGGCAACCTTCAAAGAGTTCCCCCCGCGTCAGAAACCAGGCTCATTCACCGTTTCCGATGTCGGCGCGATGCTCGAGCAGGGCGCTAACGCCAACAAATAACGGCACCTCTACTTCAGGGGCGGTTCGCCGCCCCCGTTGCCGCTTCCCCTCTCCGCTTTACCCTCGACCTATCGATCCAGGAGTTATTGATGAAACACAGCACTACTGTGCCCGTTAAAGCGCTACCCTCGGCAGAAAAGTACGCGGGTAACGGACCACAATATCAACGCCGCTTTCACGTGATGGCCAAACCTACCGGCTCAGCATGCAACCTCGACTGCACCTACTGCTTCTACCTGCACAAAGAAGAACTGCTGCAGCAGGAGGCCCACTGCAACATGAGCGATGAGGTACTGGAGAATTTTATTCGCCAGTATATCGACGGTCAGGATGGCGAACAGATAGTCTTCTCCTGGCAGGGTGGCGAACCCACGCTGATGGGGCTGGAGTTTTTCCACAAAGTGGTGAAATTCCAAAAAATGTATCAAAAGCCCGGCCAGAAAATTGAAAATGACCTGCAAACCAACGGGATTTTGCTCAACGACAGGTGGGCTGAATTTCTCAAAGAGCACCGCTTCCTGGTGGGACTGTCGATTGACGGCCCCCGCGAGCTCCACGACCGCTACCGCCTGACCCGCAGCGGCAAGCCCACCTTCGACAAGGTGATGGCCGGAGCCGATGCCCTGAAACGCCACGGCGTCCCCTTTAACGCTCTGGTCACCGTAAACCGCACCAACGCCCGCTTTCCGCTAGAGGTGTATCGCTTTGTCACTCGCGAGCTGGGCGCGACCTACGTGCAGTATAACCCCTGCGTTGAACCGGTGGACTTCACCCGTACCGCCCCCCACTTCTGGCACGACGATACCATTCCCGTCGTCGGCAGCCGCCGGGCTCGCCCGGGAGATCTCGACGCCATCGTCACCGACTGGTCGGTTGACCCTGAGGAGTGGGGAAGCTTCCTGACCGCGACCTTCGAAGAGTGGGTTAACAACGACCTCGGGCGCGTACAGGTCAATTTATTCGAAACCGCCGTCGCCCAGATGATGGGCATGCCGGCGCAAATCTGCACCACCTCTGAATTCTGCGGGAAAGGACTCGCCATCGAAAAAAACGGCGACGTTTTTTCCTGCGACCACTACGTCTACCCCCAGTATCAGATGGGCAATATCGCCGATAACACTCTGGCCCGCATGGCTTTTTCCGAGCGCCAGCAGGCGTTCGGTATGGGTAAATGCGCTACCTTGCCAAAACAGTGTAAAGAGTGCCCGTACCTGAAGCTGTGTCACGGCGAATGCCCGAAAAATCGCCTGGTTCGCGCGGCGGACGGCGAGCTCGGCCTGAACTATCTCTGCCCGGGTATTAAAGCCTTCTTCAACTACGCCGAACCCATTCTGGCGGGCATCGTCACCCTGGCGACGCGTGATTTTAACGGAGTAGCACGATGAATATCCGCGATAACATCCTCCAGCTGGAGCAGCGCATGAACGCTCAGGTTCTCGGCCAGGAGACGCTGGTACGCATGCTGATCATCGCCCTGCTCTGCGACGGCCACATTCTTCTCGAAGGCCTGCCGGGCCTCGCGAAAACGCGCGCCGTGCGCGAACTGGCGGGCCACATTAGCGGCGAATTCCGCCGCATTCAGTTTACGCCGGACCTGCTGCCCTCCGACATCACCGGCAGCGAGATCTATCAGCAAAACGCGACTCGTGAAGAGGATCAGTTCCGTTTCCGCCCGGGGCCCGTTTTTGGCAACATCATCCTGGCAGATGAAATTAACCGCGCCTCTGCCCGCGTGCAGTCCGCGCTGCTGGAAGCAATGGAAGAGCGGCACGTCACCGTCGCCGGTAAAAGCTGGCCGCTGCCCGGCGTCTTTATGGTGCTGGCCACGCAAAACCCCGTCGATCAGGAGGGAACCTGGCCGCTACCGGAAGCTCAGCTTGACCGCTTCCTGATGAAAGTGCAGGTCGGCTATCCGTCTAAAGAGCACGAACAGCGCGTCATGCAGCTCGTGCGCGCGGAGCAGCAGGAGAAATATCGCGGCCTGACGCCTGAAAAAACGCCGCCCCAGCCGGAAGCGCTGATGCTTTCGCAACAGGAGATTGCCTCCTGCTGGCGGGAGATTGCGGATATCCACGTCTCATCGATCATCGAAACCTATATTGTCGATCTGGTCAACGCTTCCCGCGCGCCGCAAAGCGTAAGCGAGCAGCTGGCGAGCTATCTCACCTTTGGCCTTAGCCCGCGCGGCACCCTGGCCCTGGAGCGCTGCGCCCGCGCGCAGGCCTGGCTTGAAGGCCGCGACGCCGTGCTCCCCGACGATGTGCAGTATATTGCCCCGCCGGTGATGCGCCATCGCCTGATGCTCAGCTATCAGGCCAATGCCGACGGCTGCAGCGCCGACGATGTTGTCGCCATGCTGCTTAACGCCGTGGTGGTTTGATGGCCGCCGAGCTGAGCATCGATCGCCAGGCGCTACTCGACCTCGCCCCGCTGGCGCGGTTGATAGCCAACCCGCCCGGGCAGATCCCGCCGGGCGCGCTGTCAGGCGAACGCGTTTCTCGCCAGCGGGGACGCGGCCTTAACTTCGACAGCCTGCGCCGCTATCAGCCCGGCGACGATGTGCGCATGATTGACTGGCAGGCCACGGCGCGCCTGCGTTCGCCGTGGATACGGCTCTATAACGAAGAGCGCGAGCGCCCGGTCTTTTTGCTGGTCGATCAGCGCCTGGATATGTATTTTGCGACGCGCGGGCAAACTAAATCGGTCGCCGCCGCGAAAGCCGCCGCGCTGCTGGCCTGGCGCTGTCATCACGACGGCGATCGGGTAGGAAGCCTCATCTTTAACGATACGACGCTGGCGCTGCAAAAATGCCGCTCCCCGCGCAGCGGTCTGCCCGCCATCCTTGACGATCTGCAGCGCTACAACCGGCTGCTGCCCGCACAGTATCCCGCGGAGCCTGACGGCTCGCTATCGCTGGCGCACATCCTGCAGCGCGCCGCCCACGCCGTTCCGCATGGCGCATGGGTGGCGATTGTGAGCGACTTTCACGATCTCGACGCCCGCGCGCAGGCCCTGCTGGCCCACCTTCGTCGCCGCTGTGAAATCAGCGCCTTTATTATTTTTGACGATCTCCATCTGCGCCTGCCGCGTAGCGGATCCCTGGCTGCCCGCTACGCCGGACGCGAGGCCAACGTCTCCCTTTCACCCGCGCTCAGCCACGAAATACGACAGCAGATTACCGTCAGGCTGGCGCAACAGCAGCGTGACCTGAGCCGATTGGGTATCAAGGTGAATCACCTGACGGTTGCTCAGGATCTGCTGCGCCAGTTACAAAAGGGTATTTAAATGTTTGAGAAAGGCTATGTGGTTCCTGCCCTGCGGGACCCCGTGCTCCCTCCGGCGGCGTCATGGTTCCCACTCCCTCTCGGCTGGGATCTGCTGATCTGCGGCCTGCTGCTGCTCGCCATCGCGCTGTGTATCACCCGCTACGCCCGCTGGCGCCGCAACCGCTGGCGGCGAGAAGCCCTGGGCGCGCTAGCCCAGCCGCAGACCGTCGATAGCTGGCTACAGCTGATTAAGCGGGTCCAACTGGTTCACCGGCCTCGTCAGGAGATGAGCCGGGCCCTGGCACCGAAAGCAGTCCTGGCGCCAATAGCCATCGACGATGACCTGCGTCGGCAAATGATTGCCCGCTACTGCCGGGCCGATAACGCGCTGAGCGATGAACAGTCGGCGCGCCTTCGCCGCCAGCTTGCCCGCTGGCTAAAGGAGCTACCGAATGTCTGAATGGCTCACGCGGATTGATTTTGCCTGGCCCTGGGCCGGGCTTCTGCTCCTCCTGCCTCTGGTCACCCGTTATCTGCCGCAGCCGGGTAAAACGGTGCCGGAGCAGGTGCGGGTCCCCTTTCTACCCTCGCTTATCGATGCGCTTAAGCTCGATGCCCGTCCCGAGCGCGGCAGCAGGCGCGGAGCGCTCCTGTTCTGGTTAATCTGGTCGCTGCTTATCTGCGCGCTGGCGCGCCCGGAATACCTGACGCCGCCGCAGTACATCACCAGGCCAATGCGCGACATCGTGCTCATCATCGACGTCTCTGGCTCAATGGGCAAAACCGACGTCGAAGGCGGCATCACGCGCCAGCAGGCGGTACAGGACTCCCTGCGCAAGTTCGTCGCTAGCCGCCGTTCGGACCGTATTGGCATGGTTATTTTTGCCACTAAGGCGTGGCCGTTTGCCCCCATCAGCGAGGATAAACAGGCGCTGCAAACGCGGATTAATCAGCTGGCGCCGGGAATGATTGGCCAACAGACCGCCATTGGCGATGCCCTTGGCGTGGCGGTAAAAGTGCTGGATGCAGGCCCCGATAGCCGGGCCGATAAGCTGGCGATTCTTCTGACCGACGGCAACGACACCGCCTCGCAGCTTCCCCCTATGCTGGCGGCGAAGCTCGCCGCAGAGCACCACGTACAGGTGCATACCATCGCCTTCGGCGATCCTAACAGCCGCGACAACGACAAGGTCGACCTGGCCCTACTGCAGCGCATCGCCAAAACCACCGGCGGCCACGCCTGGACCGCCGCGCGCTCCGGCAGCGCGCTGGACGAGGTGTGGCAAAAAATCGATGCCATCACTCCGGTGCAGGTAAAAAGCCTCGGCTGGTCGTGGCACAAAGCGCTCTATCCGTGGCCGCTTTCCACGGCGCTATTGCTGCTATTGACGCTCGCTGTGGGCCGCTATGTCCGGGAGAAATTGGCATGAGCAACGTTCACTTTATCTACCCCTGGCGCTTAACGGCCCTGCTGCTCTGCGCGGCGCTGGCGTGGCTCCCGCATAGCGGACGCTCCGCCTGGCATAGGCTGCTGGATAAACCCTTTCGCTCGTTAATTATCCATCGCCGCAGGCGCCTCGCCAACCTGCTGCCCTGGCTGCTCGCCCTTGGCGTTATCGCGCTCGCGGGCCCCACCTGGCAACGCGAGCTGCCGGCGGCGCTGACGCCGCAAAGCAATGTGATGGTTATCCTGCAACAGGATCCGGCCATGTACGCCGGGGATCTGGCGCCTTCTCGCCACCAGCGGATGCAAAGCAAAATCGCCGCCCTGATGCAGCGCCTGCCCGGCGCGCATTTTGGCCTCGTGGTCTACAGCTCGCAGGCATTTCTGACCACGCCGCTTACCCAGGACCCGCAGTTTTATAGCCTTTTCCTCAACGCGCAAACGCCGTCGCTCCTGCCGCAAGGCGAGGGCTCATCGCTGCCGCAGGCGGTGGCGCTGGCGCTGAAGAACCTTCCCGCCGGGCGGGACGCACCGCGCAGCCTGATCCTCGTGGCCGATACCCTGTCGCCGGCGGACGCTGTCTGGCTGAAAGGCCAGCGCCTGCCGCTGCAAATTTGGGTACCCGGCACCGCGGCGGGCGGCGCGCTGCCTGAGCGTTATGCCAGCCGCGGCGTGGATACCCGGCTCAACGTCGAACGGTTTAGCCAGGTACGCGACGGCGGCATTCCCGTCACCCTGGTCACCGACGATAACGACGATATGCAGGCGATCCTCAGCCATATCCAGCAATCGGTGACGCAGCAAAATAACGCCCGTCAGGATTTGCGCTGGCAGAATAGCGGCTACCTGTTGGTCATCCCGATGCTGATCCTGCTGCTGTTCTGGCGACGCCAGCTCATCTACATCACCCTTCTGCTGCCGACCCTGCTCTGGTCGCCGCACGGGGAAGCGGCCTGGCTGGACCCGTGGATACCGCCGGACGTCCAGGGGCAGCACGCTTTTGCACAGGGCGATTACGCCGAAGCGGCGGCACATTTTCACGACCCGATGTGGCAGGGTATCGCCTGGTATCGGGCCGGCCGCTTCACCCTCGCCGCGCGCTCATTTCGCGAGGCCCCGCAAACGGCGGAAGCCCTGCTATGGACCGGCAATAGCCAGGCTCAGCAAAAGCAGTGGCAGCAGGCGCTCGACAGCTACGATCGCGCCCTTAGCCTGCGTCCGGACTGGACGCTGGCCCTGCAAAATCGCGAGCAAGTCGCACAAATTGTGATGCGCATTCGCCAGCAGGAACGTGAACGCCAGCAGGCGCAGGGCGATGCGATGGACGATGGTCCGGATAAGATCGTCCACGATCTGCAGAAGCATCAGGGGGTCGATCAGAAACAGATGGGCGCCGTCGCCGGCAGCACTCCGCAGGTCAACCAGTGGTTCGAGGCTCTGGACGTCTCGCCGACGGGGCTTTTACAGAGCCTGTATCGCAACGGCGCAGAGGAGAAGGCCCCATGAAAAAAGCGCTTCTGTGGCTACTGATCGCCACGCTCCCGGCCCATGCGGCGATGGATATCACCCGCGAGCTCGACGCCCCGGCGCTGCTGGTACCCGGCCAGCCGGTGCGCGTGGCGGTGACCTACTGGACCGACAGCTGGTTTAACCCTCCGCCGGAATGGCCGGATTTCGCGGTGAAAAACGGCGAGCTGCTGAGCACCCCGCTCCCTTCTCAGCTGGTCACGCGTAAAAAGAACGGTATTACCTGGAGCGGGATCCGTCTCGAACGCCAGGCCGCGGCCTGGGAGCAGGGAACGCTGCGCCTGCCGGCGGTTGATGTCACCGTGGCGTCCGCCAGCCAGGGGCCGGTAACCGTGCACCTTCCGGCGCTGGAAAGGCGCGTAAAATGGCCGGCGGGCATCACCCAGGCAGACCATTTTTTACCCGCCAGTCGGCTGACGATGACGCAGGATATTCGCCAGTACCACGCCGGTAAGGCGTCGGCGCTGCGCGTCGGGGATGTCGTCGATCGTATTGTTACCGTCGATGCCCTGGATGCCCTGCCCGCGCAGATACCGCCGCTGCTCTACGCGATTGCGGGCAGAGAAACCCAGCGCCTCACGCCAATTAACACGCCGCTGCGGGGCGATCGCGGCGACGTTACCGGTACGCGTCGGGTGGAGCGGCTGCGCTATCTTCCCACCCAGAGCGGAACCCTCGTGCTGCCGCCGGTTAAGCTGCGCTGGTGGAACACCGCGAGCCAGCAGTGGCAGGTCGCCGAGCTCGCCGGAGAAACACTCAGGGTCGCACCGGCTCGTGCGGCCGGCGCCGAAGCGTCGCTGCGCGGCACGACGGCAGGGGAAAGATGGTGGGATCTGCTGTGGGGATCGCTGGCCGTACTTTTCATTGGCGGCATGTGGTTTACCCGCAGTGGGCTTGAGCGGAGCCTTCGCCGGCTGTACGGGCGGTGGCAAAACTTCTGGCAACCGCAGCCTCTACCGCCGCTGACGCCGAGCGGGAGAAAGCCGCGCTAATCGAGACAACAAGGGGCGCATCGGCGCCCCTGCTTTTTGCCCCTGTTCGGCTATTGCGCTTTACACAGCGCCGGGTCAAACACGGTGTTCCAGTCCTGCTTCATATCAACAACCGTCCAGCCTTTTTGCGTCGCCTGCTTTAGCCCTTCCACCAGCTTTCCGCTGGCGGGCGGATGGCTGTCGTAGGCGTATTCCCGCGCCGCATCGGTATGGTGGACCAGCAGCTCAAAGGTTTTGTAGTGCGGATTCGCCGCGGTGTACTGCAGCATCGCCAGATCGCCGTCGCTATTGCCGAAGGCGGCAACCGGGCGCTGGCCCATGAATAGATGAATAGCGACCGGCTTCGCCGCGGCATCATCATTGAAGGCCCCTTTCATCGTCTTGCGCAGCTGGGTGCCATTATCCGTGAGGCTAAATTCGCTTAATGCGAAGGAGCCAATCACCTGCTCCGGCGGGATCGCGTACATTTTTTCCGAGACCACGCGCATAAAATCGATGCCGCCGCCGGAAACTATCCAGGTCTTAAAGCCGTTGGCGCGCAGATAATCCAGCAGCTGACGCATCGGCTGATAGCCGAGCTGATCGTAGCGGCATCCGCTACGCTTATCCTGATGATGATCGAACCAGTCGCTGACGCGCTGGCTAAACTCCTCCGTCGTCATCCCGCTGTGGGTTAGGGCAAGAAGCTGCAGCAGCCCCTTTTCGCCGGATGCCGCCAGCGTCTTCAGATCATTCTTCATGACCGCGGCGACGAGCGGATCGTTTTTCCACTCCGGATGCTGCGGCTCCAGGCGTTTGACTTCGTCCACCGCGAACTGGAGCTGGAAGGTCAGCGGCGCTTCCGGCCAGAGGGTGCCATCGTTATCGAACACCACGTAGCGTTTATTCAGCGGAATAAAGTCCGGGCTCCCTTCGCGCGTCGAGTTTTGCACCCACTGTTCAATTGCCCGCTTCGCCGACGTGTCTTTCCACGCCGAGAGCATGTCGGTACTTGCGGCGCTACCAAAGCTCGCCAGCAGCAGGCTGATTAAGATTGTTTTTTTCATTTTGTTCCTTTGTCATTTACGCGCAGCAAACCGAAGCGATAGCCGCGTGGCTACTTCAGCATCGCGGCAATTTTCTCCAGAGTGGGCTTCACCGTAGAGTAAAAATGCCGGAAGCCAGGGCACAGATAGTTCAGCCCCTCTTCACCGTCCGGCGCGCGCACGATGCGATTTTTCGGACACTCTCCCCAGCATAGGTTCAGATGCGGGCAGCTTTTACAGTAGGCGGGCAGCGTCTCTTTCTTGCCCATACCAAATACTTTCTGTCGTTCAGAGAACACCATATCCGTCAGCTTGTGGCCGCGAATGTTGCCTAATTTATATTCAGGGTAAACGTAGTGATCGCAGGAATAGACGTCGCCATTTTTCTCAATGGCCAGTGCCTTGCCGCAAAATGGCGCGGTGATGCACAGCTGGGAGGGCAGCCCCATGGTTTGCACCACGGCGGTTTCAAACAAGTTGACCTGCACCCGACCCAAATCGTAGGTCACCCACTCATCGAAGGCTTCGGTCAGGAAATGCCCCCAGTCGTCGGGGTCAACCGACCAGTCGGTGACGATAGAGTCGAGATCTCCCGGCCTGGCGCGGCGGGAGCCGGTGAGCGGGATGGTCTCTTCCCGCCAGAACTGAGGGGCGGTGGTTTTAAAATCGCTCGCCTCGACGCACGGAGTGAACTGAATATAGGTCGCCCCCAGCTCGCGGGTCAGAAAGCGGTACACCTCGCGGGGAAAGCGGGCGTTGACCCGATTGACGACCGCCAGCGCGTTAAAGGGCACCTGATGCCGCTTCAGGGCATCGATCCCCGCCATGACCTTATCGAAGGTGGGCTTACCGCTGCGCGTGACGCGAAAGCGGTCATGGATCTCGCGAGGCCCGTCAATCGAGACGCCGACAAGAAAGCGGTGCGCCTTAAGGAAAGCGGCCCACCTGTCGTTTATCAGCACGCCGTTGGTCTGTAGATCGTTTTCAATACGCTGGTGCTTCGGCTGATACTTCTTTTGCAAGGCCACCACTTTTTCAAAAAATTCCAGCCCCATCAGGGTCGGCTCGCCGCCCTGCCAGGAGAAAATGATCTCTTCGCCGTCCTGGCTCTGAATATACTGGCGAATAAAGTTTTCCAGCACCTCATCGCTCATTCCTTTGTCGTGCTGCTGCTGCAAAAGCTGCTCTTTATGCAGATAAAAGCAGTAGTTACAGTCGAGGTTGCAGGTTGAACCGCTGGGTTTGGCCATCATGTGATAGCGGCGTTTGTAGGCGGGCAGGTATCGCCCGTGGTTCTGCAGCGGCGTCAGGGGGATCGTGGTACTTTTTTTCATCAACCAGGACCTGCGTAATGGGGCTCACAAAAATAAAAAGCCCGGCAGAGTCGCACCGGGCTGGAGAGAGTTTAGTTCCCGTTTGGCATCGCCAGCTGGAAACCTTCTTTCTGTAATTGTTCACGAACGCTGCTAAAACGCTGGTATTGCGACAGGGTGATGGGGCCGCTGTAGGCTTCACTCTGCGGCTTACGCGGCGGATACTGAATATAGGTCTTCATCAACCCGTTAATCGCCTCGTTGAAGGTCACCAGCGTCCAGGTCCGCTCGGTGTAGTTGTTCATGAAGATATCGTAGCGCTCCTGCGGATCCTGCCAGAGGTCAAAAATCTGCGGGACGGTCGCGACGTAGGATTCAGGCCCCTTCCAGCCGAGGTTAGAATCGACGGCCAGGCCGCCGGTCTTCGCGCCGTTATCTCCGCGCAGGTTAAATACCGCCTTGTAGTTGCCAACGCGGGCGGCGCCTGGGGTGAGCTCATTTTCGGTAAAGTAGAACCACGAGGTGCGCGGATCTTTACCGGTCCCGAACAGCACCGGAGAGATATCATAGCTATCGAAGATGATAGGCTGGCCGGCGCGGTCTTTCGTCGGTAGCTGAATGCCGGCCACCGAAGCGAAGGTTGCCATCAGGTCCAGGCCGCCCACGATATCATGGTTGCGGCTGTGCTCTTTAATTTTGCCCGGCCACCAGGCGATGGCAGGAACCCGGCTACCGCCTTCACGGTCGGTGCCCTTGGTGCCGCGGAACGGGGTATAGCCGGCGTCCGGATAGACGTCCTGCCAGGCACCGTTGTCGGTGGTCCAGACTACCAGGGTGTTTTTATCGAGGCCAAGCTGGCGCAGCTTATCCATGATATGGCCAACGCGCGCATCCATTTCCACCATCGAGTCGGCATATTTGCTCTTCGACATGGACTTACCGATAAAGTCCGGGTCAGGCATATTCGGCTGGTGGTTCTTCATGAAGTTGATGCTCATAAAGAACGGTTCAGAGGATTTAGCGTTGGCGTCGAGATAATCGAGGGAGGCCTTTTCAACGTAGCGGTCAAAGAACGGGATGCCCACCACGCCCTCTTTGCCGTCAACCACCGGCGTATTCACGTACTGACCGTTGATTTTGAACTCTTCCTTCGCCGCCTCACCGGCATTACCCGACAGGGCACCGCGGGTCACGCGAACAAACATCTCGCGAAGTTTTGGATCCATATCCGGGAACCAGGTTGGGTCGGCGTAGGTATAGGCATTCAGGTGATACAGGCCGGCATACTTCATTTCGTCATAGCCCTGGGCGTTTGGCAGCGCATAATCCGCCTCGCCGAGGTGCCACTTACCGGTAAAGAACGTTTTGTATCCCCCGGTTTTAAGCACGGAGGCCAGCGTCCACTCCTCTTTCGGCAGGCCGCCGCCCTGGCCCTGGAAGGCCACGGTGGTCATACCGCTGCGGTTGGGGATACGTCCGGTTTGCATCGCGGCCCGGCCCGGCGTGCTGCTCGGCTGGCCGTAGAAATCAAAGAAAGTCATCCCCTCATCGGCCATACGATCGAGGTTTGGCGTTGGCATACCGCGCCCTTCCCCTCCGCCGTAAACCCCAAGGTCGCCATAACCGGTGTCATCAGAAACAATCAAAATGATATTCGGCTTCCTGGCCGTCCCTTCATTTGACACTGCCGCATTCTGGTCAGCGGCCTGGGCGGTGGCGCCCGGTAAAAAAGAACCCGCGGCGAAGGCCAGCACGCCAATGCCCTTGTACTTTCGTTTCATTGCTAAACCTCATGACTCAGAATGGGTCTGATTTATCTCAATATTTGAATAATACCGGGTGAATTCGAGAGAATAATTTAAATCTTTGCATCAAAAATGAGATAGATGAATAAAGCTTATTACCGTAACGAAGAAGATGCCGTTTAAGTGAAGTTTATAAGCCTATAAAAATCCAGTATCGCGGGCTTTATTTTTGCCATTTTCACACAACAAACAGAGCGGTAAGGCCGGCGCTAAACGCAGCCGTTTTAATCACTTCGGTAATTCCGAGTCATGCAGGGCCATACGGTGAGAACAGTCTAAGATGATGTTTTTAAAAGAACCATAGCACAGTCCCTTAACGGACTGAGGAAAGCTGAGAGGTGCATAAAATTTAGCGTTTGTTTTTACAGCCGGATTTAATCTATTCGACGCAGAATACAACCGGAAAGTAATACATAAGTATTACACCGGTACATTAACGCGGCGCCGTAACGCCGCCGCCGAATTGCGGAAAAAGAAAAATAAAATAGAGTCGTCTTCCGCTATTTCCGCTTATTCCAGATGTTTACGCTTAAACTGGCCGGCGTCGATATCATATTGCTTCATTTTTCGCCACAGCGTGGTGCGCCCGATATTCAGCAGCTGTGACATCTCCTGGATGCGGCCGCTGGTTACCCTCGCGGCGTGGATAATCGCCTCTTTTTCAATGGCGCTAAACGTCAGGCTGGCGGGGAGCAGCGAGGAGGAGGTATCGCTGCCGGTACGCTCGGTGAACAGGTACTCCGGCAGGTTGCTCAGGCGCACGTGCCCGTTATCGCTGCTGATCGCGACGTTTTCAATAATGCTGTTCAGTTCAAAATCATTCCCGGGCCACGAGTAGTTCACCAGCTGCGCCAGGGCGTCGTCGTCCACCTTCAGGCGCGACGAGAAGCGCTTTTCCAGGCTCCGCAGGCGGTTATGCACCAGCGAGGTGATGCTGTTGCGCCGCGCTCGCAGCGGGGGAATAACGATCTCAAACGAGTGCAGCGCGTAGTACAGCTGGCGGCTAAAGCGGTTCTGCTCCACCAGGTTGGCGAGGTCGACGGTGGTGGTGGCGATCACCTTGACGTCCACCGGGATCAGGCGGCGGGCGTCGAGGCGGGTTAGTACGCCCTGCTTAATGACCTGCAGCAGCGCCGACTGCAGCTCCGGCGCCAGGTACTCGATTTTTTCCAGAAACAGGGTGCCGCCGTTGGCCAGCTCCAGCCGGCTCAGGCGGCCGTTTTCGTCGTCGGTCGGCGCGCTGCCCATAAAGTCCTGCCCGAGCGCGCCGTCGGCGTACAGCTGGCAGTTCACCGCAATATAGGGCCCGCCCGCCCGCTCGCTTTCATTATGAATCGCCTGGCCAAGCAGCTCCTTGCCGACGCCCTCCTCCCCGCACAGCAGCACCGGAAAGGCGCCCCTAGCCGCCTGGCGACCAAAATGAATCAGGCGCCGGGTCTCCGGATCGTCCGCCGACATCTGCTCGAAGGTGTGGCTCACCTTGCCCAACTGGCTGGTCATCAGCTGGCGCATCTGCTCCACCGGGTGCAGCAGCAGAATAAAGCTGTTGCCCTGCTCTTCGACAATCGGCTTCAGCGTGATCACCGCATCGACAAACTGGTGCTGGCTTTCGAAGGTCACCTCCGCATGATTCAGCCCGCGCGCGTGCTTAATCGCCCGACGCAGCAGCGCCGGCAGCGTCACCAGCTCATTGATATTGCGCCCCTGGCTGGCCTGCACGTCGAGATGCAGCAGCGTCGCGGCCCGCGCGTTGAGAAACTGCAGTACCCCCTGCTCGTTCCACGCCATCACCCCGTCATCCATGCTTTCCAGCAGGCCGTACATCTGATTCAGATGGCGGTTGGACTCCGCCAGCAGGCTGTCGGTGAGCAGGGAGTTGCCCACCTCGCGGGCGATGGCGAGGGTCAGCGAGAGGTCCGACGTTGCCTGCTGCTCCGTGAGGCAGCACAGCGAGATCGAGCCAAACAGCCGGCCGTGGTTATCAAATACCGGCGTCGAGCTGAACGACCACGGGCGCAGCGCCTGCTTGAAGTGGCTGTCGCCGGCGGTTTTCACCGGCTGCCCGAGCATCGAGGCCAGGGAGAGCGCACAGCTGCCGATAATGCTTTCCGCGCAGTAGCTGCCGTCGCGAAAGCCCAACCCGGCAAGCTGGTCAAGGGTCTGCGGATCGCCGCAGCGGCTGAGAATACAGGCGGACTCATCGAGGATAAACAGCCCGCAGGGACGGCTATCCATAAACTCCCAGGCGTCCTCGAGCGCCGCCTGACCAATCGTCAGCAGCGCGGTTTTGCGCCGACAGATCGATTCAAACGTCAGCCCCTGCGCCTGGTGCGGCGCCTGCCAGGTCTCACGCTGCATAAACTTGCTGCAGCGATGCCATGACTGGGTTATCACCGAAGAAAAGCTCTGAGTCTGCGCAGTCATATCCGTTTCCGCTGTGTTAAAAACGACCGTATTAAAAACGACAACCCCTCCGGCAGACGCTGCCGAAGGGGAGAAAAGGCCTCTTTACTCTCCAGAGAAGAGACTTACCGCCATGCTATCACCGCGCCAGCCACTGCTGCCCCAGCAGGTCGGCGGTGAGGATCGCGGCGTAGACGCTGCTGGCGGTCACCGGGAACGGCATATTGTGGATGGTTTCGCCCGGCGCGCAGGTTGCCTGCGCCACGGCTTCAATTTTCCCTTCAATGCCCTCCTTGACGCCCATTTGCGCAAGGGTCACCGGCAGGCCCACCTTCTGGCAGAAGTTCAGCACCGTTTCGATCTCTTCCAGCGGGCTGTTTTGCAGCACCAGCTGGGTCAGGGTACCAAACGCCACTTTTTCGCCGTGGTACAGATGGTGGCACTCTTCCAGAATGGTAAAGCCGTTATGGATAGCATGAGCCCCGGCAAGGCCGCTGCTTTCAAAGCCGATACCGCTGAGGTAGGTATTGGCCTCCACGATGCGCTCCAGGGCATCGGTCACGACCCCCGCCTGGGCGGCGAGGCGCGCCTTTTCGCCCTCGGCCAGCAGCGTATCATAGCACAGGCGTGCCAGGCTTAAGGCCGCCGCCGTGGACTGGCCGCCCGCCATGCTGGTTGCTCTGGCGTCAAAACAGGCCTTCGCTTCAAACCAGGTCGAGAGCGCGTCGCCCATCCCGGCTACCAGCAGGCGCACCGGCGCTTTGGCGATAATCGCCGTATCCATTACCACCATATCCGGGTTTTTCGGATAGATCAGATACTCTTCAAACTCGCCCGCTTCGCTGTAGATAACCGACAGCGCGCTGGTTGGCGCATCGGTAGAGGCGATGGTGGGGATAACCACCACCGGCAGCTTCTGGTAAAAGCCGATGGCTTTCGCCGTATCAAGCGTCTTGCCGCCGCCAATCCCCACCACGCCGCGGCAGCCGTGCTGCTGCAGAATCGCGCTCAGGCGGTTAATTTCCGCATGGCTGCATTCACCGTTAAAGCGCGCGGCGTGGCAGCTGATGTTGTGGCTGTGCAGGCCGTTCAGCACCTTATCTCCCGCCAGCTTCATGACGAAGTCGTCGGCAATCACGAAAAAGCTGTCCGCGAGATTTTTGGCGTACTCGCCGAACAGCGTGGATGCATCAGGTCCCTGGAGATATTTGGCTGGAGATTGAATAACTTTTAGCATTCCTTTCATCCTCAAATAAGTGCATGTTTTTACATGATGAGCTCTGGCGCCGCTGCGTTCTGCCTTCTGGTAATGAGGGGAACGGGAGCGCTGCCGGAGCGATGCAATCACTGTAGGGCGAGCGGAGAACAAAAAAATATTTCGCCTTTTTGTTCTGATATGGAACAGCAAAAATATTTTTGCGTTTCACATTGAAACATTAATCGCGGTGAAACGCCGGGATTGCGATCCCGATCCGCCCGTTCAGAGAAAATTTGCGCAGCAGGCAGCATAGCGCACCGGGAAATCGGCCCCTGGCGGCGAAAAAAAACTAAAAACCCGCTTCGCCATCGCCGCTTATCCGCCTCGCGGCGGTATGAAAAAAACCGCTCTGGGTCGCATTTTGCTTTTTTCTTCGCAATAAACGTTTCATTACGGAACATTTATCAGCAATCACGTTCCGGAATGAAACCCTCTTCGGGCAGATTTTATTTTTCGCTAACTCAGCCAGAATCACTACATCGCCGGACAGCGCCTATCGGCTGGCGAACCCCTACACGATGACCGCCTCCGCCAGCAGAGAGGCGGCATCGAACCACTGCGACGGAGCATAAAGATGAAAAAACTGATTAACCGTGTCGAAGATGTCCTGAGCGAACAGCTGGCGGGCCTGGCGAAGGCCCATCCCCAATTAACGCTGCATCAGGACCCGGTGTACGTCACCCGCGCCGATGCGCCGGTTGCCGGCAAGGTGGCGCTGCTCTCCGGCGGCGGCAGCGGACATGAGCCAATGCACTGCGGCTACATTGGCCAGGGCATGCTCTCCGGCGCCTGTCCCGGGGAGATCTTCACCTCGCCGACGCCGGATAAAATGTTCGAGTGCGCGATGAATATCGACGGCGGCGAAGGCGTGCTGCTGATTATCAAAAACTACACCGGCGATATTTTGAATTTCGAAACCGCCGCCGAGCTGCTGCATGAGAGCGGCGTCAAGGTCACCACCGTGGTCATCGACGATGACGTGGCGGTGAAGGACAGCCTCTATACCGCCGGCCGTCGGGGCGTGGCCAACACCGTGCTGATTGAAAAGCTGGTGGGTGCCGCCGCCGAACGCGGCGATTCGCTGGAAGCCTGCGCCGAGCTGGGCCGCAGGCTCAACAACCTCGGCCACTCCATCGGCGTCGCCCTCGCGGCCTGCACCGTGCCGGCCGCCGGACAGCCCTCTTTTGAGCTCCAGGATAATGAAATGGAGTTCGGCGTCGGCATCCACGGCGAGCCGGGGATTGACCGCCGCGCCTTCAGCTCGCTCGACCAGACCGTGGACGAAATGTTCGCCACCCTGCTGGAGAACGGCACCTACAGCCGCACCCTGCGCCAGTGGGATCCGGCCAAAGGCAGCTGGCAGGACGTCCAGCAGGGGAAAAAAGCGCTACAGAGCGGCGACCGCGTCATCGCGCTGGTCAACAACCTCGGCGCCACGCCGCTGTCGGAGCTGTACGGCGTCTACAACCGCCTCGCCGAACGCTGCGAGGAGAGCGGGATCGCTATCGCCCGCAGCCTTATCGGCAGCTACTGCACATCTCTGGATATGGTGGGCTTTTCCATCACCCTGCTGAAGGCCGACGACGAGACGCTGGCCCTGTGGGATGCCCCCGTCCATACCCCGGCGCTGAACTGGGGCCATTAAGGAGCACAACATGTCACTGAACAGAACGCAGATCGTTAACTGGCTCTATCGCTGCGGCGAGATCTTTACCAAAGAGCGGGATTTTCTTACCGGGCTGGATAAAGAGATCGGCGACGCTGACCACGGCCTGAACATGCATCGCGGCTTCAGCAAGGTGGTGGAAAAGCTACCTTCTATTGCCGATAAGGACATCGGTTTTATCCTTAAAAATACCGGGATGACGCTGCTTTCCAACGTCGGCGGCGCCAGCGGCCCGCTGTTCGGCACCTTCTTTATCCGCGCGGCGCAGGTAACCCAGGCGCACCAGAGCCTCAGCCTCGACGAGCTGTACCAGATGATGCGCGAAGGCGCGGACGGCGTGGTCAACCGCGGCAAGGCGGAGCCGGGGGATAAAACGATGTGCGACGTCTGGCTACCGGTCGTTGAATCATTGCGCCATTCCAGCGAGCAGCATCTGCCGATGCAGGCCGCGCTGGACGCCGCCTGCAAGCAGGCGGAGATCGCCACCCGCTCCACCATCACCATGCAGGCCCGCAAAGGCCGCGCCAGCTACCTCGGCGAGCGCAGTATCGGGCATCAGGATCCGGGCGCAACCTCGGTGATGTTTATGATTCAGGAGCTGGCTGCCGCAGCCAAAGAGTAAGGAAAAAGCGATGGTAAACCTGGTGATTGTGTCTCATAGCGCCCGGCTGGGCGAAGGCGTCGGAGAGCTGGCCCGGCAGATGTTAATCGGCGACGGCTGCCGGCTGGCGATCGCCGCCGGGATTGACGATCCCGAGAGCCCGATAGGCACCGATCCCATTAAGGTGATGGAGGCCATTGAATCCGTGGCCGACGCCGATCACGTGCTGGTGATGATGGATATCGGCAGCGCCCTGCTGAGCGCCGAGACGGCGCTGGATCTTCTCGATCCGGCTATCGCCGCGAAGGTTCGCCTCTGCGCGGCCCCGCTGGTCGAAGGTACGCTGGCGGCAACGGTCAGCGCGGCAACCGGATCAACGATCGACAAGGTTATCGAGGACGCCATGAACGCGCTGGAGGCTAAGCGCGTTCAGCTGGGGTTACCGTCGCCCGCCCAGGCCGCCCCTGAGGCGATCCCCTTTGCCGGAGATGACGACGCGCGGTCGGTTTCGGTGGTGATTAGCAACCACAACGGCCTGCACGTTCGCCCGGCCTCGCGCCTGGTGGCAGCGCTGGCCGGCTTCAACGCCGATCTGCTGCTGGAGAAAGGCGGCAAGTGCGTGGCGCCGGACAGCATCAATAAAATCGCGCTGCTGCAGGTGCGCCGCGACGACAGGCTTCGGCTGCTGGCCCGCGGGCCGGATGCCGAGGCGGCGCTGGCCGCATTCCAGGCGCTGGCGGCGGAGAACTTTGGCGAGCAGCCGGGCGCGGCCCCGGCGGCGGCCGTTCCCTCCACCGCGCGCGTCCAGGGGAAGGCGCTGCTCTATCCCCTGCCGCATGCCGAGCCGCGGCGGCGAAACAGCGCCAATAGCGCCAAAGAGCAGCGGCGCCTGAAGCAGGCCATTGAGCAGACGCTGGCGGATCTCAACGCCCTGACCCGCCTGGCGGAGGAGCGCTACTCCGCCGATATCGCGGCCATTTTCTCCGGCCACCATACCCTGCTCGACGACCCGGATCTCTATGACGCCGCCTGCGCCATCCTGAGCAAGGAGCAGTGCTGCGCCGAGTGGGCGTGGTACCAGGTGCTGGTCGATCTCAGCCAGCAGTATCGCCAGCTGAGCGATACCTATCTGCAGGCGCGCTATATTGATATCGAAGATCTGCTCCACCGCACGCTGCGCCATCTTCAGGGCCGCAGCGAGGTGCCGCTGGCGGTGAATGAACCGGTGATCGTTATCGCCGATGATATCTTCCCCTCTACCGTGGTGCAGCTCGATCCCCGCCAGGTAAAAGGGATCTGTCTGCAGGAAGGCAGCGATGTTTCCCACGGCGCGATCATCGCGCGCCAGGCCGGGATCGCCTGTCTGTGCCAGCAGGGTGAGACGCTGAAAACGCTGCGCAGCGGCGATGCCATCACCCTTGATGTCGCCGAAAGGCGCATTATCCGCGGGTAGCCCGCGCTGTCGGCCCCATTGACCTCACGCCGGAGGCGCTGCCTCCGGGGATTTTGTTTTCGCTCAACCTCCAGGAACCGTTATGTCTCAATTCTTTTTTAATCAGCGCACCAGCCTCGTCAGCGACGTTATTGAAGGGGCGATTATCGCCAGCCCGTGGAATAACCTGGCGCGGCTGGAGAGCGATCCGGCGATCCGCGTGGTCGTGCGCAGCGATCTGAATAAGAGCAACGTCGCGGTGATCTCCGGCGGCGGCTCCGGCCACGAGCCGGCCCACGTGGGCTTTATTGGTAAAGGCATGCTCACCGCCGCCGTCTGCGGCGATATTTTTGCCTCACCGAGCGTCGATGCGGTACTGACGGCGATCCAGGCCGTCACCGGCGAAGCGGGCTGCCTGCTGATCGTTAAGAACTACACCGGCGATCGCCTGAACTTTGGCCTTGCGGCGGAGAAAGCGCGTCGCCTGGGCTATAGCGTCGAGATGCTGATCGTCGGCGATGATATTTCGCTGCCGGATAACAAGCATCCGCGCGGCATTGCCGGGACCATCCTGGTGCATAAAGTGGCGGGCTACTTCGCCGAGCGCGGCTACAACCTGGCGACCGTGCTGCGTGAAGCGCAGTACGCGGCGAACAACACCCGCAGCCTCGGCCTCGCGCTCTCCAGCTGCCACCTGCCGCAGGATGCCGAGACGGCCCCGCGCCACCATCCCGAACAGGCGGAGCTGGGGATGGGCATTCACGGCGAGCCCGGCGCTTCGGTTATCGCCACCCAGAACAGCGCGCAGATTATGCAGCTGATGGTGGAGAAGCTGACCGCGGCCCTGCCGGAAACCGGCCGCCTGGCGGTGATGCTCAATAATCTCGGCGGCGTATCGGTCGCGGAAATGGCGATCCTCACCCGCGAGCTGGCGAACACTCCGCTCCATCAGCGTATTGACTGGCTGATTGGCCCGGCGTCTCTGGTCACCGCCCTGGATATGAAAGGCTTCTCGATCACCGCGATCGTGCTGGAAGAGAGCATTGAGAAAGCGCTGCTCTCCGAGGTGGAAACCGCCAGCTGGCAGAAACCGGTACAGCCGCGCGCCGTCGGGGTCATGCCCTGCTCGCTGCGCAGCAGTCGCGTGGAGTTCCAGCCTTCAGACCATAGCGTCGTGGCGGGCTACGTCGGAACGGTGACCGCAACGCTGTCCGACCTTGAGGCCCACCTCAACGCGCTGGATGCCAAAGTCGGCGACGGCGACACCGGGTCGACCTTCGCCGCGGGCGCGCGCGACGTGGCCGAGCTGCTGCGTCGCCAGCAGCTGCCGCTCGCCAACCTCGCCACCCTGTTTGCGCTGATCGGCGAACGCCTGACCGTGGTGATGGGCGGCTCCAGCGGCGTACTGATGTCTATTTTCTTTACCGCCGCCGGGCAGAAGCTGGAACAGGGCGCCGGCGTCGCCGAAGCGCTCAACGCCGGCCTTGCGCAGATGAAGTTTTACGGCGGGGCGGACGAAGGCGATCGCACCATGATTGACGCACTGCAGCCGGCGCTGGCCTCGCTACTGGCCGCGCCTGACAATCTGCAGGCGGCGTTTGCTGCGGCCGAGGCCGGTGCGGAAAGCACCCTCCACGCCAGCAAAGCCAACGCCGGGCGCGCGTCGTATCTCAACAGCGACAGCCTGCTGGGCAATATGGACCCGGGCGCTCACGCGGTGGCGATGGTGTTTAAGGCGCTGGCGGAGAAATAGAGGTAGTCAGATATTCCCGCAGGCGTCGCGGTGCCTGCGGGAATGCAGAGAATGCAGAGAATGCAGAGAATGCAGAGAATGCAGAGAATGCAGAGAATGCAGAGAGTTTTGCTCAGGTAGCCCGGGCAGAGCAATCGCCGCAGCCCGGGACTTCGCTACATTGACTACTTACTGTGCCAGTAGGCCTGGGAGCGCACCAGCTGCGGGTCAATCTCATCCCCTTTAAAGCGCTCAAGCAGCGATTTCACCACCGCGCCTTCGCCGGTCACCCAGATAAAGTAATCCTCCGCCGGGACGCGCACCTGCGCCAGACGCTCGGCCACCGCGGCGGGGTTATGGCCCACCACCCACTCAATATTGAAGCCGTCAAACTCCGCCAGATAGTCTTTATAAGCCGCATCGCCGATGGTAACGATCGCCGTTACCTGCGGCACAACCGGCAGCTGGCTTAATGCCCGCAGGCGACGAAGCAACGCAGGCATGCCGGACTCATCGCCCACGTACAGCTGCCAGGCATAATCTTCCGGCACCACCAGCGAACCGCGCGGCCCGCCAATGACCAGCTTATCGCCGACGCCTGCCGCCAGCGCCCAGCGGCTGGCGATACCGCCGTCATGAATAAAGAAATCATAGGCCAGCTCGTGGCGTTTGGCATCGTACAGCGGCGTATAGTCGCGGCTCGCCGGGCGCACGCCCTCGCCCCAGTGAATGCCTTCATCCGTCACCTGCGGCGGCGTAAAGGTCGCGCCCTCCTGCGGGAAAAAGAGCTTGGTGTGGTCATCAAAACCCTGCGAAACGAAACCATCCAGCGCGTCGCCCCCCAGTACGATGCGCTGGAAGCCAGCGCTCACGCGCTCCACGCGCAGCACGGTGAGCTCGCGGAAACGGAGTTCGTTTTGTACGCGCTGCGGGTACTGCGTTTTTTTCATTGTTGTCATCATCGGCGGCCTTCGTGAAATTAAATAGATATATCTAAACTTGCTGCAAATGATAATGATTGCCATTAAAAAAGAATGCAAGAGTTTTTTTGATATAGTCAGACTAAAAGACATAAAAATCCAAAAAATAGAATAAATACATTAACTATCAATAAATTAAAAAATATAAAATAATTATCATTGCCACAGCAAGACATTTAGATATAAATTAGATATATCAAAATAAACAGGAGATAACGATGCGAAATCATCATGATGAGGACCACGACTCGCGCGAGCCCCACGCTGAACGCGGCGGGCGCAGAGGCGGCGGGCGGCGCCAGCGCTTCTTCGGCCACGGCGAGCTGCGGCTGGTGATCCTCGATATCCTCAGCCGCAGCGCCAGCCACGGCTACGAGCTGATCAAAGAGATAGAGGGCCTGACCCAGGGCAACTACAGCCCGAGCCCCGGCGTTATCTACCCCACCCTCGACCTGCTGCAGGATCAGGGGCTGATCGGCGTTGCAGAGGAAAACGGGCGTAAAAAAATCTCGATTAGCGAAGAGGGTCGCCGCCTGCACGCGGAAAACCAGCAGTCCCTGGCCGACATTCGGGAGCGTCTTCAGGCGCGGATGGTCGGCTGCGAGCTGCGTAAAAATCCGCAGATGAAGCGGGCGCTGGAAAATTTTAAAGCCGTGCTGGATTTAAAAGTGAATCAGCAGGCCATCAGCGAAGCGCAGCTAAAGCAGATTATTGCCGTCATCGACCGCGCGGCTATGGAGATCTCCCAGCTCGATTAGGCCGCCGCCGCCCGCCAGCCGGCCCTTTTCTGCCCCAGCGTTGGGCAAAGCGCACCGCGGCGAAGCACGCGGCGCTAAGCCCGCAGAGCGCATGCTGCGTGCGCTCAGGAGTAAAGCATGCCAATAATATCGCCATAAGATTAAATATTGCGCAATTGCGCTTTCACGCTGCGTTTATCCCGATTTTCAGCTGCTGCACCGAAGTGGCGTAATCCCTGCAATACTTAACTCAGTATCATGTGATACGCCCATCCCAGGAGCCCACTTTGAACAGGTTACCTTCCAGCGCATCGGCTCTGGCCTGCAGCGCACACGCACTGAATCTCATTGAGAAGCAAACGCTCGATCATGAGGAGATGAAAGCACTTAACCAGGAGGTCAGAGAGTACTTTAAAGAGCACGTGAATCCGGGGTTTTTAGCGTATCGAAAATCTGTTACCGCTGGCGGGGATTACGGAGCCGTAGAGTGGCAGGCGGGAAGTTTGAATACGCTTGTCGACACTCAGGGACAGGAGTTTATTGATTGCCTGGGTGGCTTTGGAATTTTTAATGTAGGGCACCGTAATCCAGTCGTTGTTTCCGCCGTAGAGCACCAGCTCGCTAAGCAACCTCTTCATAGTCAGGAACTGCTCGATCCGCTGCGGGCCATGCTGGCCAAAACGCTGGCGGCCCTGACGCCGGGCAAGCTGAAGTACAGCTTCTTTTCCAATAGCGGCACCGAGTCGGTCGAAGCGGCGCTGAAGCTCGCTAAAGCCTACCAGTCCCCGCGCGGCAAATTTACCTTTGTGGCCACCAGCGGCGCTTTCCACGGCAAATCGCTGGGCGCGCTCTCCGCTACCGCCAAATCGACGTTCCGTAAGCCGTTTATGCCGCTGCTGCCGGGATTCCGTCACGTGCCGTTTGGCGACATCAACGCCATGCGCACGCTGCTCAGCGAGTGTAAGAAAACCGGCGATGACGTCGCGGCGGTGATCCTTGAGCCAATTCAGGGCGAAGGCGGAGTGATTCTGCCGCCGCCGGGCTATCTCCCCGCGGTTCGTAAGCTGTGCGACGAGTTTGGCGCGCTGCTGATCTTCGACGAAGTGCAGACCGGCATGGGCCGCACCGGCAAAATGTTTGCCTGCGAGCATGAAAACGTTCATCCGGATATTCTGTGCCTTGCCAAGGCGCTCGGCGGCGGCGTGATGCCGATTGGCGCGACGGTTGCTACCGAAGAGGTGTTCTCGGTGCTGTTCGACAATCCGTTCCTGCACACTACCACCTTCGGCGGTAACCCGCTGGCCTGCGCCGCGGCGCTGGCGACGATCAACGTTCTGCTGACGGAGAATCTGCCGGCGCAGGCCGAGCAGAAAGGCGACCTGCTGCTGGACGGCTTCCGCCTGCTGGCTCGCGAGTATCCGGAGCTGGTGAACGAAGTCCGTGGTAAAGGGATGCTGATGGCCATTGAGTTCGTGGATAACGAAATCGGCTATGACTTTGCCAGCCTGATGTTCCGCCAGCGGGTGCTGGTGGCCGGCACCCTGAACAACGCGAGGACGATCCGCATCGAACCGCCGCTGACGCTGACCCTTGAGCAGTGTGAGCTGGTGCTGAAGGCGGCGCGGAACGCGCTGGCCGAGCTGCGGGTGTCGGTGGAAGAAGCCTGACGATAGCCAACAAAAAGCCCGGTGGAAGCGATATTCACCGGGCTTTTTTACGCCTGCCGGTCAGCTTTCCAGTGTTGCCGTCAGCCGAAATGTTGACGCTATGGGTAAACTATTTTCATCCGTTAACCATAAGCAGTCTGGGTTTGACATCAACAATTCTATTCGCAGAAGCTATTTATCGTACTTATCAAATCGTCCGAATAAAATTGGATGGACAATGATTAATAAGACGACAGAAACTACCGTCAATACAAACCAATAGTCAGGGACTAAATACATAAAAAGGATTCCGCTTGCAAAGAACCAGGCCACAAAAAGTATTTCCGTAAAGAGTATTGACAGCAGACTATTAAACATAGCAGGGGCTCTTCAGGCAATCATAAAATTGATCGCAGTCTTTAAACAGGCTGAATTTAACATAAGGATTTTTTGTATGAGTTATTTATCGTACTTATCAAATCGTCCCGTAAAATTTGGCAATATAATAATTAGCGCTATCATGGAAACGGCGGTTAACGCCAGCCAATACGCTGGGAAGAACTCAAGGTAAAAAAAACCAAACCCGATAAGGCAAACCAGAAGAAGTCCTTCATTAAAAATAAGTGACAGGAGAGTCTTAAACATGACACTTACTCTTTATAGTATTATCATTTAAATAACTGATGGCCTTTATAAAGCATCTCTGCCATCAGTACAGTTAATGCCAAACATACGCTGATAAAATAAACAACTCAAATAAAAAACAAAATATTTTTTATCAACCCCGTAAATATCAGTCGCTGAATGCTAATTCATATTTTATACACCCAGGTCATTGTAGAATATATTAATGCGTTGAATATATCGCAAAATAAATTCACTCACGGTCCGGCTCGCCATTGAGATAAACAGTGCACACGGCACAAAAGAAAGTTCTAAGCACGCCCCTCCAGCCGGGACGTGGCCTGCGGTAATCCGTTCGCCGGATGTTTCCGCAGGCCAGTTTCCGATGCTATTCCGGCAGCAGGCCCACAAAGCTGCGCTTCTGCCGCGGCTGCGACATCATCTCATCCAGCTTCTCGACGCAGGCCAGGTAGTGCGGCGTTTTTTTATGCGCCAGCACCGCGTCCTCATCTTTATAGGCCTCATAGATAAAAAACCGCGTCTTCACCTCCGGGTCCTGCAGGACGTCGAAGCGCAGGTTGCCCGGCTCCTGCAGGGCCCCTTCATGGTTCGCGCGAAAGACGTCGAGAAACTCGTTAACCCGCTCCGGTTTGATATTAATTTCTACCAGCGTCACGTTCATTTCAGCTCCCCCTGCTTCTCCTCCAGCCAGAACTGATACGCCTCGCGGGCGCTCATATTCTCATGCACCACTTTCTTCACCGCCTTCAGCATCGCGCGCGGCGCGCTGGACTGGAAAATATTGCGCCCCATATCGACGCCGGACGCGCCCTGGTCAATCGCCCGCCAGCACATCTCCAGCGCCTCCTGCTCCGGCAGCTTTTTGCCGCCGGCGATCACTATCGGCACCGGGCAGCTGGCGGTCACTTTTTCAAAGCCCTCTTCAACAAAATAGGTTTTGACGAACTGCGCCCCCATCTCGGCGGCGATGCGGCTGGCCAGCGAGAAATAGCGCGCGTCGCGGGTCATCTCTTTACCGACCCCGGTAACCGCCAGCACCGGCATGCCGTAACGGTTCCCGGCATCCACCAGCTTAATAATATTGCCGATCGACTGATGCTCGTATTCGCTGCCGATATAGACCTGCGCCGCGACCGCGCAGACGTTGAGGCGCAGCGCGTCTTCCATCGTTACCGCCACGCACTCGTTGGAAAGCTCACTGAGGATCGAGTTGCCGCCGGAGGCGCGCAGCACCACCGGCTTGTTGGTGGCCGCCGGTACCGTGCTTCTTAGGATTCCGCGGGTGCACATCAGCACGTCGGTCTCAGCAAACAGCGGGGCGATGGAGAGATCGATCCGCTCAAGCCCGGTGGTCGGCCCCTGAAAATAGCCGTGGTCGAAGGCCAGCATCACCGTGCGGTTGCTCTGCGGGTTAAAGATGCGCGCCAGCCGGGACTGCATCCCCCACTCCAGCGATCCGCAGCCCTTCAGCCCGTAGAGCACGTTCTGCTGCGGTCGGTCCAGGCCAAAATCTTTCCCCTCTTTGATATCGTCTAAATCTGCCATTTCATCCCCCGTCAGAAGTCGTAGTTGTTGATGTTCTCTTTGGTGAACACCACGCGCTCCGGCAGCAGCACGATGCCGTTACCTTTCGCCTCATACTGATAGCCCTGGACGCTGTTTGGCTCGACCTTCAGCGTTCCGATATCTTTTACCTCCACGCTGTCACCGACGTTAAGATCGCCTTTTTTCAGCAGACGATCGGCGACGTTAACCGCAATTTTTCCCTGCTGGACCACATCCCACAGGCCGAAGGCTTTCACCGTGCCGCGCTCAACGTACGGGCGCATAACGTTCGGAGTGCTAAAGCCGACAATCGCCACCCCCTGACGCTTAAGGTTCTCCGCCGCCTGCGCCGCCGCCGGGAGCGCGTTGGCGTCCGGGGCGATAATGGCGTCGAGATCCGGGTAGGCTTTTAGTATGCCCTCGGCGGTTTGCAGCGATTTGGTGGCGTCGTTATAGCCGAACTGGGTGGTCACCACTTCCCACTGCGGGTGCTCTTTGGCGATCTTCGCTTTGGCCTCTTTGACCCACTGGTTCTGATCGGTCACCGTCGGGCTGGAGTAGAAGAACGCCACCTTAGCGGCCGGTTTGGTTACCTGCTTCGAGGTCATATCCACCAGCAGTCCGCCGAGCTGCTGCGGGGTGCCCTGGTTGATATAGATACTGCGGCATTCGGGTTTGGTATCGGAGTCCCAGGTCAGCACCTTCACGCCGCGCTGCATCGCGCGTTTGAGCGCCGGGCACAGGCCGTCCGGCGATACCGCGGAGACGATAATCGCGTTGTAGCCCTGGTTGACGAAGTTGTTGATCAGCTGCACCTGGCCGGAGACGCTCGGTTCGGTCGGGCCGTCGTAGGTGACGTCAACCCCCAGCGCCTTGCCCGCCTCTTTGGCGCCGTTGCCGCCGCTGGTAAAGAAGCCCACGCCGACGAGTTTAGGAATAAAGGCAATGCGGTCTGCGGCCTGGGCGGTCGCCACGCTCAGCGCCAGCGCCAGGGCGCTCGTTTGCAGGATTCGTTTGGTTTTCATCGTATGTTTATGCTCCGATTGTTTTATGCGCGAGAAAGGCGTCGCCAGGTCATTCGCACCCATTCACGGTGCAGGCTCAGCGAGCGCCCCATCACCACCACAACCAACAGCGCCCCTGACAGCGCGCTCGACACCTGGTTGGGGATGCCGACCATCTGTAAACCTTGTTGTAAATATCCCACCAGCAGCGCCGCCAGCGCCGTGCCGATAATGGAACCTGAACCGCCGTAGATATTCGCCCCGCCAAGCACCGCGGCGGTCAGCGCCGGCATCAGCAGATCGCGGCCGAGATCCGATCGCGCCGAGCCAAAATAGGAGACCATCACCAGCGCGGCGATGGCCGAGGCCACGCCCACCAGGCCATACAGCACGTACGGCATGCCGTTCACCGACAGCGCGGCATAGCGCGCGGCGCGCGGGTTTTGCCCGAGCAGAAACAGGAGGCGGCCAAAGCGCCCGCGATGGGCCAGCAGCCAGAAGAAGAAGGTGATGACGATAAACAGCACCAGCGGCAGCGGCAGGCCGAACAGGGTCAGGTTGGCGAAGGCGGTGAAGGCGTCGGGGAAGCCGCCAATCCCTTCATAGCCGGTCGCGCCCGCCATGCCGGAGAGCAGCAGCGCCCCGCCGCCGTAGAGGTAGAGGGTGCCGAGGGTGATCACCAGCGGGCTGATGCCGGTGTAGTGGATCAGCGCCGCGTTAATCAGCCCGCACAGCAGGCCAAGCAGCAGGGTTAGCGGGATGGCCAGCCCCATCGGCCAGCCCGCCTGCATCATCACCCCCAGCGCGATGGCGCACAGGCCGATGGTCGAGCCAAGCGAAATATCGATGCCGCCGCTAACGATCACCAGCGTCAGCGGCAGGGCCACGATGCCGATACAGATAAAATCGCTGGTGCTGAACAGCAGCATATTGATATCCAGCATCCGCGGGTTAATGGCCCCAAACAGCAGAATTTCCACCACCAGCAGCGCCAGCAGCGCGCTTTCCCAGCTGAGCTTCATCACGCCACCTCTTTGTTTTTACGCTTTGTGAACGGGGCCACGCCTTTTCCCCCCTTATTACCGGGCTGAAAGCGGGCATATTTCAGCGCTCGCTGGTGGCGGCTCAGCGCCTGGCGCAGCCGCCCGTCGAGCACCAGCACGCCGAGCAGCACCAGGCCGGCAATAAAGTCGTTCCACCACGCCGGGAGCCTGAGCAGCACCAGCACGGTATCAATCTGAGTAAGGAAGAAGGCGCCGAGGAACGCGCCGATGAGCGTCCCGGTGCCGCCGAGCAGGGAAATACCGCCGAGCACGCAGGCGGCGATGGCTTTCATCTCCAGCCCGCTGCCGGTCTGGTTGGGCACAAAGCCAATCTGGGCGGCAAAAACGACGCCGGCGCAGGCGGCCAGCATGCCGTTAAGGGTAAAGGCGAGCATCCGCGTGCGGTTCACCGCGACGCCCAGCTGGCGCGCGGCGGTCAGGTTGTCGCCGACGGCGTAGAAATCGCGGCCGGCAGCGGTGCGCGACAGCATCCAGGCGCCGGCCAGCAGCAGAACCAGCACCAGCCAGCCCAGCGGCGAGATGCCGATAAACGCCGGCTCCGAGAGCGACTTGAGGCTATCCGGCAGGCCTTCAATCCATTTACCGCCGGTCCACAGCAGCATCACCCCGCGATACAGCCCGAGGGTGCCAAGGGTGGCGACAATCGCCGGAATGCGCAGACCCACCACCAGCAGGCCGTTAAAGGCCCCCGCCAGGGCGCCAATCGCCAGCGCAAACGCAATGGCCGCCGTCAGGCCGTAGCCGCCGTTGAGCGCCACGCCCACCGCAATGGCGCACAGGCCAACGGTGGAGCCGACGGAAACGTCGATATTGCGGGTCAGCATCACCAGCGTCGCCCCCAGCGCCAGCAGGCAGAGGATCTGCGAGCTGGCGAAGATCATGCCCAGGGTCTGCAGGCTGAAGTAGGCCGGGTTGAGCGCCACCAGCCCGGCAAACAGCACCACGATGGCGAGAAAAGCGCTCAGTTCGCGATTTTTCAATAACGTTTTCATGCCGCGCCTCCAAATGCCAGCGTCATCATGCGTTCAACGGTCACCGCCCGGCGCGCCAGCTCGCCGCTCTGTCGGCCCTGATGCATCACCAGCACCCGGTCGGCCAGGCCAACAAACTCATCCAGATCGCTGGAGATCATCAGCACCGCCACGTTCTGCGCGGCGACGCTTTTCAGCAACTGGTAGATATCGGCGCGGGCGGAGACGTCCACGCCGCGCGTCGGCTCGTCGACGATCAGCAGCAGCGGATTGGCTTCAAGGCAGCGCGCCAGCAGCACCTTCTGCTGGTTACCACCGGAGAGGGTGCGCACCGGCTGGTCGCTATCGGCAAATTTGATCCCCAGCGCCCGGTGATAGCGCTCCACCACCGCAGCCTCGCGTTTATCCTGCTGCCACAGCGACGGCTGGTTAAACATCACCGTGTTCCAGCGCACCGGCGCATCGAGAAACAGTCCTGAGACCTGGCGATCTTCCGGCAGATAGACCAGCCCGCTGGCCAGCCGGGCGCGGGTGCTGGCGACGCTGATGTCGCGGTTCTCCAGCCAGACCCGCCCCGCGCGCGGCGGCCGCAGGCCATAAAGGGTTTCGGCAAATTCGGTGCGCCCGGATCCCACCAGACCGGCGAGGCCGACGATCTCCCCGGCGTAGATCTCAAGGCTTAGATCGATAAAGCCCTCGCCGGTGAGATCCTCCACCCGCAGCACCGGGAAGTCCTGCGGCTGGGTGCGTCGGTTGCCCGGCAGCGCCAGCCACAGCTTCTGCGTATCGCTGAGGGCGTGTTCCCGGTCGGCGGGCGTCATGGCGCTCACCAGCTGATTGTCGCTGTAGTCGGCGGTGTGCCCGCTCAGCACCACCGCGCCGTCGCGCATGACCGAGACGTGGCTGGCGATCTGGCGGATCTCCGGCAGCTTGTGGGAGATAAAGACGATGCCGACGCCGAGATCCTGCAGCGCGCGGATCTGGCAAAACAGACGCGCCGTTTCGCCCGGCGTTAAGGAGGCGGTGGGCTCATCGAGGATCAGGATCTGCGCTTTGCGCATCAGGCCGCGCAGGATCTCGACCATTTGCTGATCCGCTACCTCGAGGGTGCTGGCCGCCGCGTCGAGATTCAGCTGGCAGCTGAGCTGCTGCAGCTTTTCCTGCAGCTGCGCGGCGCTATCGGCGCGCTTCGGCAGGCGAAACAGAATGTTTTCCCGCACCGTCAGGTTAGGGAACAGCATCGGCTCCTGCGGCACCAGATAGACGCCCTGCTGATGGGCCAGCGCGGGGGTCAGGCGCGTAAAGGTGTTCCCGCCGAGGGCCAGCTCGCCGCTGTCGGGGGTTTCTACGCCGGCGACAATCTTCATCAGCGTCGATTTCCCGGCGCCGTTACCGCCCATCAGGGCGTGCACCTGGCCGGAAAATAACGTGAAATCAATCGCCTTCAGCACGCTAATGCCGGAGAACTGTTTGCAGATTTGGCGGGCTTCAAGCAGTGGCTTCATTATCACGCCTCAATTTGAACAAATGATTTTTTAATTTAATAATGTTCAAAAGCGTAGACCCTGAACTATATTTACAACCGTGCGAGGATCACAGTTTTATGCTTTCGATCGTTTGAATAAAACCAGCGAACAGCCAAAGATCGGTTTTGCCGGCCGGCTCACATTTTCCGACCGTGCAATAGCGAACATATGATCTAAATTTTTATAAGAGTTCACTTTATGAGCGAAAAACGCATTACGGAAGAGAGCCGCTACGCCGGGCTGGCGTTAGCCGAGGAAGAGCTGGTGGCGCGGGTGGCCTGGTGCTACTACCACGACGGCCTGACGCAAAACGACATTGGTGAACGTCTGGGGCTGCCGCGGCTGAAGATCTCCCGGCTGCTGGAGAAAGGCCGCCAGTCCGGGGTGATCCGCGTGCAGATCAACTCCCGCTACGAAGGGTGCCTGGCGCTGGAGACCGAGCTGCAGCGGCGTTTCGATCTGAAGATTGCGCGCGTGCTTCCGGCGCTGAACACCCCGCCGATGAACACCCGCCTGGGGATCGGCGCGGCGCAGTCGCTGATGGGCGTCCTGGCGCCGGGGCAGCTGCTGGCGGTCGGTTTCGGCGAGGCGACCATGAGCTGCCTGCAGCATCTGAGCGGCTTTATCAGCTCTCAGCAAGTGCGGCTGGTGACCCTTTCCGGCGGCGTGGGCCCTTACATGACCGGGATCG
The DNA here is from genome assembly GCF_024810075.1 of Klebsiella sp. BIGb0132. Taxonomy (NCBI): domain Bacteria; kingdom Pseudomonadati; phylum Pseudomonadota; class Gammaproteobacteria; order Enterobacterales; family Enterobacteriaceae; genus Klebsiella; species Klebsiella sp. BIGb0132. The sequence goes on from NZ_JANUDW010000007.1 coordinate 130,619, forward strand.
GCCAGCTGGACGCCGCCTGTAGCGTCAGCATTATCCCGGCGCCGCTGCGGGTCTCCTCCGCCGACGTCGCCGAGATCCTCCGTCGGGAGTCGAGCGTGCGCGACGTGATCCTCGCCGCCACCGCGGCGGATGCGGCGGTAGTGGGCATCGGGGCTATCGACCAGCGCCGCGACGCCACTATCCTGCGCTCCGGCTATATCAGCGAAGGCGAACAGCTGATGTACGCCCGCAAAGGAGCGATAGGCGACATTTTGGGTTATTTCCTGCAGGCCGACGGCAGGCGGGTTGAGGGACTGGAAATTCACCGGGAACTGCTTGGCGTGACCCTCGACGAGCTGGCGCAGCTGCCAACCATCGTCGGCGTTGCCGGAGGAACGGAAAAAGCGCAGGCGATTTACGCGGCTCTGATCGGCAAGCGGATTAATGGCCTGGTAACGGAAGAGACAACAGCACGCGCGGTGCTCACGCTGGCCTCCTGACGGCCCTGCGCCGCGCAACACCAGCGAGGCGCATGTCATGAGTTACCTGTTAGCGTTAGATGCCGGGACCGGCAGCATTCGGGCGGTGGTTTTCGATCTTGCGGGGCGCCAGGTGGCGGTCGGCCAGGCCGAATGGAAGCACCTGAGCGTGGAAAATGTCCCCGGCTCGATGGAGTTCGACCTGATCACCAACTGGCAGCTGGCCTGCCAGTGCATCCGCCAGGCGCTCGCCGCCGCTCACCTCAGCGCGGCGGATATTCAGTCCGTCGCCTGCTGCTCGATGCGCGAAGGGATCGTTTTATATGACCGCAACGGCGAGGCCATCTGGGCCTGCGCCAACGTCGACGCGCGCGCCAGCCGCGAGGTGGCGGAGCTCAAAGAGATCCACGATTTCCGCTTTGAGTCCGAAGTGTATGAGGTCTCCGGCCAAACCCTGGCGCTCAGCGCCATGCCGCGCCTGCTGTGGCTGGCCCACCATCGCCCGGATATCTATCGCCAGGCGGCCACCGTCACCATGATCAGCGACTGGCTGGCGGCAAAACTCTCCGGCGAACTGGCCGTCGACCCGTCCAACGCCGGCACCACCGGGATGCTCGATCTGTTCAGCCGCGACTGGCGTCCGGCGCTGCTGGATATGGCCGGGCTGCGCGCCGATATGCTCTCGCCGGTGAAAGAGACCGGCACGCTGCTGGGGGCGGTCACCGACGCCGCGGCGCAGCAGTGCGGGCTGCGGGCGGGCACGCCGGTGGTGATGGGCGGCGGCGACGTGCAGCTGGGCTGCCTCGGCCTCGGGGTGGTGCGCGCGGGGCAGACCGCCGTGCTGGGGGGCACCTTCTGGCAGCAGGTGGTCAACCTGCCGCAGCCGCGCACCGACCCGGAGATGAATATTCGCGTCAATCCCCACGTCATTCCCGGCATGGCCCAGGCGGAGTCGATTAGCTTCTTTACCGGCCTCACCATGCGCTGGTTCCGCGACGCCTTCTGCGCCGAAGAGAAGCTGGTGGCCGAGCGCCTCGGCGTGGACGCCTACTCTCTGCTGGAGGAGATGGCCAGCCGGGTGCCCGCCGGCTCCCACGGGGTGATGCCGATCTTCTCCGATGCGATGCATTTTAAGCAGTGGTACCACGCCGCGCCGTCGTTTATTAACCTCTCCATCGACCCGGAAAAGTGCAATAAGGCGACCCTGTTCCGCGCGCTGGAAGAGAATGCGGCGATTGTCTCGGCCTGTAATCTCGCGCAGATCTCCCGCTTCTCGGGGGTCACCTTCGATAGCCTGGTCTTCGCCGGCGGCGGGTCGAAGGGCGCGCTGTGGAGCCAGATCCTCAGCGACGTCACCGGCCTGCCGGTGCGCGTCCCGGTGGTGCGCGAGGCCACCGCCCTCGGCTGCGCCATCGCCGCCGGCACCGGCGCCGGGCTGTACGCCGATATGGCAGCAACGGGTGAAAAGCTGGTGGGCTGGCATCGGGAGTTTACGCCTGACCCGGCGCATCGCGAGCTCTATCAGGAGATGATGAGCAAATGGCAGTCGGTCTACGCCGACCAGCTCGGGCTGGTGGACAGCGGGCTGACCACCTCCATGTGGCAGGCGCCGGGGCTTGAGCCGGCTGCGCGCCGCCACCGGGTCTAGCCCACCGGCCGCCGCGCCATCGCAGAGAGCCGATGGCGCCCGGCCACGCATCATTCTTTGAATCCCATCACAATCGCCGCACTCCCCTTTTCCCTTTTCGCCGGCGACGGCTAAATTAGTAACTCATCCGACCACATAACAATAATGTTACATATTCGACCCTGGAAGCCATTATGAGCCACTATCCGTCGTTATTCGCTCCGCTCGACCTGGGCTTTACCCAGCTTAAAAACCGCGTGCTGATGGGCTCCATGCATACCGGGCTGGAGGAACACGCCGACGGCGCGGAGCGGCTGGCGGCCTTTTACGCCGAGCGCGCGCGTCACGGGGTTGCGCTGATTGTGACCGGCGGCGTGGCGCCTGCCGCCTCCGGCGTTACGATGGCCGGCGGCGCGGTGCTTAACGACGCCAGCCACCTTGCGCATCACCGGCACATTACCGACGCGGTGCACCGCGAAGGCGGCAAAATTGCCCTGCAGATCCTGCATACCGGCCGCTACAGCTACCAGCCGCAGCTGGTCGCCCCTTCGCCGCTGCAGGCCCCGATTAACCGCTTTACCCCGCACGCCCTGAGCCACGATGAGATTCTGCAGCTGATCGACGATTTTGCCCTCTGCGCCCAGCTGGCGAGGGAAGCGGGCTACGACGGCGTCGAAGTAATGGGCTCGGAAGGCTACCTGATCAACGAATTCCTCGCCGCGCGCACCAACCACCGCGACGACGACTGGGGCGGCGACTACGCTCAGCGCATGCGCTTTGCCGTCGAGGTCGTACGGGCCGTGCGCCAGCGCGCGGGCGCCGACTTTATTATTATTTATCGCCTGTCGATGCTCGATCTGGTGCACGACGGCAGCACCCTGCCGGAAGTGATTATGCTGGCAAAAGCCATTGAGGCGGCGGGCGCGACGATTATCAACACCGGCATCGGCTGGCACGAGGCGCGCATTCCGACCATCGCCACGCCGGTGCCGCGCGGCGCCTTTAGCTGGGTGACCCGCAAGCTGAAAGGCGCGGTGTCGATTCCGCTCATCACCACCAACCGAATTAACGATCCGCAGGTGGCGGAGGCGATCCTCGCCCGCGGCGACGCCGATATGGTGTCGATGGCCCGCCCTTTCCTCGCCGACGGTGAATTCCTGACGAAGGCGCAAAGCGGCCGGGCGGATGAAATCAATACCTGCATCGGCTGCAACCAGGCCTGCCTCGATCGGATCTTCGTCGGTAAAGTGACCTCCTGCCTGGTTAACCCTCGCGCCTGCCACGAAACCCTGATGCCGGTCACCCCTGCCGCCGCGCCGAAACGGCTGGCGGTAGTCGGCGCCGGCCCCGCAGGACTGGCCTTTGCCGTCAACGCCGCCTCGCGCGGGCACCGCGTGACGCTATTCGACGCGCAAAAAGAGATCGGCGGCCAGTTTAATATCGCCAAACAGATCCCCGGCAAAGAGGAGTTCTATGAAACCCTGCGCTACTACCGGCGGATGCTGGAACTGACCGGCGTCGATCTGCAGCTTAATACGCCGATCGACGCCGATCGGCTGATGGCGTTTGATGAGACGATCCTCGCCACCGGTATCGCGCCGCGGATGCCGGATATCGACGGCATTATGCATCCGAAGGTGCTGAGCTATCTCGACGTGCTGCGCGATAAGGCGCCGGTGGGCGACAGCGTGGCGATTATCGGCTGCGGCGGCATCGGCTTTGATACCGCGATGTACCTCAGCCAGCCGGGGCCCGCCACCAGCCAGGATATTGCCGGGTTCTGCGAGGAGTGGGGAATTGATACCAGCCTGCAGAGCGCGGGCGGATTGCGGGCGGAAGGCGCCCGGCTGCCGAAAAGCCCGCGCAGGATCGTCATGCTTCAGCGTAAAGCCGGTAAGCCCGGCGACGGCTTAGGCAAAACCACCGGCTGGATCCACCGCGCCACCCTGCTGGCTCGCGGCGTGAAAATGATCCCGTCGGTAAGCTATCAGAAGATCGACGATGAGGGGCTGCACGTGACGATCGACGGCGAAACCCAGCTGTTCAGCGTCGATCGGGTGATTATCTGCGCCGGCCAGGAGCCGAAGCGCGAGCTGGCGGATCCGCTGCGGGCGGCGGGGAAAACGGTGCATCTGATAGGCGGCTGCGACGTGGCGACGGAGCTCGATGCCCGCCGCGCGATTGCCCAGGGAACCCGATTGGCGCTGGAGATTTAGCGCCAATCGCCCGGCGGCGCAGCGCCTTTGTGGGCAACCGCCGCCGGCAGGTCAGTGAATCAGCGCAGCCTGCGCGCCTTCACCGCTTTCAATACCACGAATTTATTGTTGGTGGCGACGGTGGTGCAGTTGCCGAAGATTTTCTTCAGCTTATGGAAATAGTCCAGGTGACGGTTCGCCACGATGTACAGCTCGCCGTTGACCTTCAGGCAGCGGCGCGCATGGTGGAACATCTCCCAGGCGATATTATCCGTCAGCGCATGCTTCTGATGGAACGGCGGGTTGCACAGCACGGCGTTAAAGCGGAAAGGCTCCACGCCCGACAGCGCGTTGTTAATCATAAATTCGCAGCGGTCCAGCGCTTCCGGCATGTTGGTTTCAACGTTCAGGCGGCTGGAGGCCACGGCCATCGGCGATTCATCAACAAACACCACGCTGGTCAGCGGGTTTTTCTCCAGCAGCGTCAGGCCAACCACGCCGTTGCCGCAGCCGAGATCGACAATCTCACCTTCGAGGTTGGAAGGAAGATGCTCGATAAAGAAGCGTGCGCCAATATCCAGCCCGGTGCGGGAGAAGACGTTCGCATGGTTGTGGATAGTCCAGTCGGTGCCGTCCAGCTTCCAGCTGAGGGTTTCCGGGGCATCGGCCAGCGCCGGTGCGCTGAAGGTGCAGTTGATCAGGCGCGCTTTCTTCCAGGCCAGGGTCGTGGTGGTCGGGCCCAGCACCTTTTCAAACAGCTCCAGCGTGGAGGTATGAATATCCCGCGCCTTGGCTCCCGCGATAATTCGGGTTTGCGGCGTCACCACCAGGCGCAGCGCGCGCAGCTGCTGCTCCAGCAGCGCCATCGTTTTCGGCACTTTTATCAGCACCACGCCCGGCGCCTGCGGGTATTCGGCGGTGCTGTCGAGAAACTTGACGCTGGATTCAGCAATATCGTTATGGCGCAGGTTCTCACGAGTGGCGAGCTCGGTGAGGTACGAGTCGCCGATGCTGTAAGGCGTATGTTCGGCCAGCGCGCAGCTCAAGGCGCCAAAGGTGTCGTTCAGAATCAGGACCGGGCCGTTAATCTCCGTATCGTCCAACTGCTGCAGCAGGTATTCATCCGCCGCTTCCCACGCCAGCAGCGGGTTAACGTCGTCCGTTTCCGGGAAACGTTTCAGTGTCAGTGAACGGAAACCGTTGTCTAAGTGGCTCATCGGCCCTCCTGAGTGGTAAAATTTTGGCGTTATCCCTGAAAAGGGTGCGTGAGTATACCCTTTTTATTTTTTATTTGGGGCTTTGATGAGTCAACTAACTTACCTGCAGGGCTATCCGGAGAGTTTACTCTCTCAGGTGCGCACATTAATTGCCGAGCAGCGCCTTGGCGCGGTGCTGGAAAAACGCTATCCACAGAGCCACGACGTCAACAGCGATAAGGCGTTGTATCAATATACCCAGGATCTGAAAACCCGCTTTTTGCGCGGCGCGGCGCCGGTGAATAAAGTGATGTATGACAGCAAGATCCACGTGCTGAACAACGCGCTCGGCCTGCATACCGCCATTTCGCGCGTGCAGGGCGGCAAGCTGAAGGCGAAGGCCGAAATTCGGGTCGCGACTGTGTTCCGCGACGCGCCGGAAGCCTTTCTGCGGATGATTGTGGTTCATGAGCTGGCGCATCTGAAAGAAAAGGACCACAACAAAGCCTTCTATCAGCTCTGCTGCTATATGGAGCCGCAGTACCACCAGCTGGAGTTCGATACCCGCCTGTGGCTAACGCACCTTTCGCTAAATCGTTCTGCGCAGTAGCGCACTGGTTTTGTCATGATGGCATGCTAGAGTGGCAAAAGGTTCCCTTTCACGGAGTTCGTCAACCTTTATGATTCGTTTCGCAGTTGTTGGCACAAACTGGATAACCCGCCAGTTTGTCGATGCCGCCCATGAAACCGGCAAGTATAAGCTCACCGCCATCTACTCCCGCAGCCTTGAACAAGCGCAGGCTTTCGCTAAGGATTATCCGGTTGAACACCTGTTCACCTCGCTGGACGATCTGGCGCAGAGCGATGCCGTTGACGCGGTGTATATCGCCAGCCCGAACTCCCTGCACTTCCCGCAAACGCATCTGTTTTTGACGCATAAAAAGCACGTGATTTGCGAAAAGCCGCTGGCCTCCAATATCCGCGAAGCCGAAGCCGCTATCGCCGCCGCGAAGGAAAACCAGGTGGTGCTGTTCGAAGCCTTTAAAACCGCCAGCCTGCCCAACTTCCAGCTGCTGCAGCAGTCGCTGAGCAAAATTGGCCGCCTGCATAAAGCCTTTATCAACTACTGCCAGTACTCTTCACGCTATCAGCGCTACCTCGACGGCGAGAACCCCAACACCTTCAATCCGGCCTTCTCTAACGGCTCGATCATGGATATCGGCTTTTACTGCCTGGCCTCGGCGGTCGCGCTGTGGGGCGAGCCGCGCGCCGTCCACGCCAGCGCCAGCCTGCTGGAGAGCGGCGTCGATGCCCAGGGCACGGTGGTGCTGAGCTATCCTGATTTCGACGTCACCCTGCACCATTCGAAAGTGAGCGACTCGACGCTGCCGAGTGAAATCCAGGGGGAAGCCGGCGCGCTGGTTATCGAGAAAATCTCCGAATGCCAGAAGGTGTGCTTCATTCCGCGCGGCGGGAAAGCCCAGGACCTGACGCAGCCGCAGCATATCAATACTATGCTGTATGAAGCGGAAGAGTTTGCCCGGCTGGTTGAAGCCAATCAGGTGACTCACCCGGGCCTGGAGGTTAGCCGCATTACGGCGAAGCTGCTGAGCGAGATTCGCCGTCAGACCGGAGTCGTTTTCCCGGCCGACAGCCAGCCTGCGGCGTAAAAGAGTGTAAGGTGCCGTCAGCGACCATTGACGCCATTTATGACTTGTAATACTTTGTTACGCGCAAAGGGGAGTAACTTCCTTGCCGGTGGATCGTCATTACGATGCGTGTTAAAGCGCATCCGGTCGCCGGGCAACGGTAAAAGGCCGCGTCCTGTGGGCGAGTTCTTTTACCGTTGTAAGTGAGACCTTGCCGGAAGGCGAGGTCTATGCATAAACACGCAGCGGCTGCCGTCTTCCGACGTCAGCCGTTTTGTTTTTATGTAAGGAATATCGTAATGAATAGTGTCGGCACACCGTTGTTATGGGGCGGATTCGCTGTTGTCGTGGCGATCATGCTGGCTATCGACCTGCTGCTTCAGGGACGTCGCGGTGCGCATAGCATGACCATGAAGCAGGCCGCGGGCTGGTCAATTTTGTGGGTCACGCTCTCCCTCCTCTTTAACGCCGCTTTCTGGTGGTATCTGGTACAAACCGAAGGACGCGCGGTCGCCGATCCGCAGGCGCTGGCCTTCCTCACCGGCTACCTGATCGAGAAAGCGCTGGCCGTTGATAACGTCTTTGTCTGGCTGATGCTGTTTAGCTACTTCGCCGTACCGCCTGCGCTACAGCGTCGGGTGCTGGTATACGGGGTTCTTGGGGCGATCGTGCTGCGTACGGTGATGATTTTCGCCGGCAGCTGGCTTATCTCCCAGTTTGAGTGGCTGCTCTATATCTTCGGCGCATTCCTGCTGTTTACCGGCGTGAAGATGGCGCTGGCGAAAGAGGATGATTCCGGCATCGGCGATAAGCCGCTGGTTCGCTGGATCCGCAGCCACCTGCGGATGACCGATAAAATTGAGGGTGAGCACTTCTTTACCCGGCAAAACGGCGTGCTGTTCGCCACGCCGCTGCTGCTGGTGCTGATCCTCGTGGAGATAAGCGACGTCATTTTCGCCGTCGATAGCATTCCGGCTATTTTCGCCGTCACCACCGATCCGTTTATCGTCCTGACCTCGAACCTGTTCGCGATCCTCGGCCTGCGCGCGATGTACTTCCTGCTGGCAGGCGTGGCGGAACGCTTCTCGATGCTGAAATACGGCCTGTCGATCATTCTGGTCTTTATCGGTATCAAGATGCTGATCGTCGATTTCTACCATATCCCGATCGGCATTTCGCTCGGTACGGTAGGCGGAATTCTGGCGCTGACGCTGCTGATCAACGCCTGGGTCAACCAGCAGCACGATAAGAAAAAGCGGCTGCAGTAAGCCGCAGATGGGCCGGGTGGAGTCCCCTTTCCCCCGGCCCTTCGCCTTCACCGCGCATTATTTTACCAATGTCACAAAATCGTTAAAATACAGTTAAAAAATCAGATCCCGCCGCAATAAGCAGCATTTTACGCTTCCTCCCTGGCGCTGTTTCCGTATACTCAACCAGGCAAACATTTACTTACATCCGGACATAAACGTAACAAATAATACGCCCCGGAGCGGAAAGCCACATCACTGGAAGGAATAAATCATGACGACTCACACTCCCCCATCAGGCCTGCTGAAGCGCCTGTCCCAGGGTAGCCTGGTGAAACAAATTTTACTGGGTCTGGTTCTCGGCGTGCTGCTGGCGCTGGTGTCAAAACCTGCCGCAATCGCCGTTGGCCTGCTGGGAACGCTGTTCGTCGGGGCGCTGAAAGCCGTCGCCCCGGTGCTGGTTCTGATGCTGGTTATGGCCTCAATCGCCAACCACCAGCAGGGGCAAAAGACCAATATTCGCCCGATTTTATTCCTTTATCTGCTGGGCACCTTCAGCGCCGCGCTGACCGCGGTGCTGTTCAGCTTTATCTTCCCTTCCACGCTGCATCTGACCACCGCCGCCGACAGCATTACGCCGCCCTCCGGGATCGTAGAAGTGCTGCGCGGGCTGCTGATGAGCATGGTGGCAAACCCCATTGATGCCCTGCTCAACGCCAACTATATCGGGATTCTGGTATGGGCCGTGGGTCTGGGATTTGCGCTGCGCCACGGTAACGAAACTACGAAGAATCTGGTTAACGACGTCTCCAACGCGGTGACCTTCATCGTGAAGGTGGTGATTCGTTTCGCACCGCTGGGTATCTTCGGCCTGGTCTCCTCGACCCTGGCGACGACCGGGTTTGATACGCTGTGGGGCTACGCCCAGCTGCTGCTGGTGCTGGTAGGCTGTATGCTGCTGGTCGCGCTGGTGATTAACCCGCTGCTGGTATTCTGGAAGCTTCGCCGCAATCCCTATCCGCTGGTATTGATGTGCCTGCGTGAAAGCGGCGTGTACGCCTTCTTTACCCGCAGCTCCGCGGCGAATATTCCGGTCAATATGGCCTTGAGCGAGAAGCTGAACCTGGATCGTGACACCTATTCGGTTTCTATCCCGCTAGGCGCCACCATCAATATGGCCGGAGCCGCCATCACCATTACGGTGCTGACGCTGGCGGCGGTTTACACCCTGGGCATCCCGGTCGATTTACCTACGGCTCTGCTGCTCAGCGTCGTGGCTTCCCTGTGCGCCTGCGGCGCGTCCGGCGTGGCGGGCGGCTCGCTGCTGCTGATCCCATTAGCCTGCAACATGTTCGGTATCCCGAACGACGTTGCCATGCAGGTCGTGGCCGTCGGCTTTATCATCGGCGTCCTGCAGGACTCCTGTGAAACCGCGCTGAACTCCTCCACCGACGTGCTGTTTACCGCCGCGGTCTGTATTGCCGAAGACGAGCAGCTGGCGAAAAACGCTCTGCGCAGCTAATCCGCGGCCCCGGTAAGGGCCTGTAAAACACAACGGCGTATCATCATCTGATACGCCGTTTTTGCATTGCCTTGCCCACTCTTTAACTCCGCAGTTTAGCCCTTCGCGGTCGCTAAACGGAGCCAACGCCGCGGCGGCGTAAAGAGTGACGCGTCATTAGAGAGTGACGCCGCTTTTAAAGATCGCCAGCTCGCGGAAGTCGTTGCGTTCGTTGCAGGTCTGCCTGCCGCTGGCAATCTCGGCGATTGTGTCGACAAACTCCTCCAGCAGCTGCGGCATGGCTTTACCGTGAATCAGCTGGCCGGCATCGAAATCAATCCAGTGTTTCTTTTTCGCCGCCAGCTCGCTGTTGGTGGCGATTTTTACCGTCGGCACGAAGCCGCCGTAAGGCGTGCCGCGCCCGGTGCTGAATAGCACCATGTGGCAGCCGGCGCCGGCCAGCGCGCTGGTCGCCACCGCGTCGTTGCCCGGCGCGCTCAGCAGGTTCAGGCCGTGCACCTTCAGGCGCTCGCCGTAGCGCAGGACGTCCACCACCTGGCTGGAGCCCGCTTTCTGCGTGCAGCCCAGCGACTTATCTTCGAGAGTGGTGATGCCGCCCGCTTTATTGCCCGGCGATGGGTTCTCGTAAATCGGCTGGTTGTGCGCAATGAAGTACTGCTTAAAGTCGTTCACCATGGTGACCAGCTTGTCGAAGGTCGCTTCATCGCGGCAGTGGCTCATCAGCAGCCGCTCGGCGCCGAACATTTCCGGCACCTCCGTCAGTACGGTTGTGCCGCCGTTCGCAATCAGGTAGTCAGAAAAACGCCCCAGCATCGGGTTGGCGGTGATCCCCGACAGCCCGTCCGAGCCGCCACATTCGAGGCCAAACTTCAGCTCGCTGAGCTTGCCCGGTTCGCGCTTGTCCTCGCGCATCGCCTGATAAAGCTGGTGGAGATGTTCGATCCCCGCCTCCACTTCATCTTCCTGGGCCTGGCAGACCATAAAGCGCACGCGCTGCGGGTCGAAGTCGCCCAGCGTCTCCCGGAAGGCGTCGACCTGGTTATTTTCACAGCCGAGGCCGATCACCAGCACCGCGCCGGCGTTGGGATGACGCACCATATTTTGCAGCATGGTGCGGGTGTTAATATGGTCATCCCCCAGCTGCGAGCAGCCGTAAGTGTGGCTGAAGAGGAAAACCCCGTCGGTGCCTTCCGCGTCATGGGTCTCTTTCAGGAAGCGATTCTGAATCTGACGCGCAATGCCGTTGACGCAGCCAACGGTCGGCAGGATCCACAGCTCGTTGCGCACCCCGACATCGCCGTTAGCCCGGCGATAAATCTGCACCTCGCGATCGGCGGGCTGCGCCGACGGCTCGGCGAGATCCGGTTGATAGCTATACTCGTCAAGGTCGCTCAGGTTGGTCCGCGTATTGTGGGCGTGAATATGCTCCCCTGGCGCGATATCCGCCAGCGCATGACCGATGGGCAAACCATACTTAATGACGTTTTTTCCCTTCGCAATGCCGCATAGCGCGAACTTGTGCCCGCGGACGATATCCTGGCCTAGCGTGACGACCGCATCGTCGATAGTGACCGTCGTGCCTGCCGCCATATCAGCCAACGCCACCGCGACGTTGTCCTGCGAATGGATTTTAATGTATTGCATATCAACCGACCTCTGGTCTTAGTTCAGTTCAATGGCGAAGTAATCACGCGCATTGTTAAAGCAGATGTTTTGCACCATCTCGCCCAGCAGCTGAATATCCGCCGGCGCTTCTCCTGCTTCCACCCAGCGGCCGATCATCTGGCACAGGATGCGGCGGAAATATTCATGGCGCGTGTAGGAGAGGAAGCTGCGGCTGTCGGTCAGCATGCCGACGAAGCGGCTCAGCAGGCCAAGCTGAGCCAGCTGGGTCATTTGACGCTCCATGCCGTCTTTCTGATCGTTGAACCACCAGCCGGAACCGAACTGCATTTTGCCCGGCATCCCCTCGCCCTGGAAGTTACCGATCATGGTGCCCAGCACTTCGTTATCGCGCGGGTTCAGGCAGTAGAGGATGGTTTTCGGCAGCAGGTTCTCTTCGTTCTGCTTGCTCAGCAGCTTCGACAGCTCTTCCGCCATCGGCCGATCGTTGATGGAGTCGAAGCCAACGTCCGGCCCTAACAGCTTGAACTGGCGCTGGTTATTGTTACGCAGCGCGCCGATGTGGTACTGCTGGACCCAGCCGCGGCGGGCGTACTCTGCGCCGAGGAACACCAGCACGGCGGTTTTGAACTGCGCGATCTCGCGCTCGCTCAGGACGGTGCCGGTCAGGCGGCGGGCGAGGATGCTATCCAGCTCGGCCTCGCTGGCTTCGGCAAACAGCACCACATCCAGCGCGTGGTCGGAGACTTTGCAGCCGTGGGCCGCGAAGTGATCGAGACGCTTCGTTAACGCGGACTGCAGGTCGGCAAAGCGGCGAATATCGGTATCGGATACTTCGCCCAGCGTCGCCATATAGTCGCTGAAGGTCGCCTGTTCGATATTAAACGCCTTATCCGGACGCCAGCTCGGCAGGACTTTGGTGGTGAAGCTCGCGTCTTTTGCCACCGCCGCGTGGTGTTCCAGCGAATCAACCGGATCGTCGGTGGTCCCGACCATTTTCACGTTCATCTGCTGCATGATGCCGCGGGCAGAAAAACGCTCCTCCGCCAGCAGCGCGTTGCACCGATCCCAGATCTCATCGGCGGTAGCTGGAGACAGCACCTTACCTGTAATACCAAAAGGACGACGCAGCTCAAGATGCGTCCAGTGGTATAACGGGTTGCCAATGGTATGCGGCACGGTGGCGGCCCAGGCGGCAAACTTCTCGCGATCCGACGCATCGCCGGTACACAGGCGTTCAGCAACGCCGTTTGTGCGCATTGCGCGCCATTTGTAATGATCGCCTTTCAGCCAGATGTCATACAGATTTTTAAAACGATAATTTTCGGCGATCTGCTGCGGAGGCAGATGGCAGTGATAGTCGAAAATCGGCTGTTCTTTGGCGTAGTCATGGTACAGACGGCGGGAAAATTCGGTATCAAGCAGAAAATCTTCAGTCATAAACGGTGTCATTTTCTTTTCCTCTTCGCCCCTTTGCGGAGCCCTTCAGATGATTGACTATCATGCTGACAAAGTTATCACACCAATTTCCAGAGGCCGAAATCTTTTTCGTGAGTTAGATCAATAAACGCTGACAAAAAAATTACCGCCAAAGGAGTAAAAGCTTCGCCAGGCCGCGCCAGTACTGGCTTTGCTCGCAGAGGATAATACCCCCATAAACTTTCCCACTTTTGTGACGGCACTCAACCTTTGAAGTTGTATGACAAGTTATCTTGCTTTCGTCGAAACATATGAACCGACGGAATATATTACCGATGACGACAGGCATCGGATTGAACGGTATGGATGCCGGATTAAACATAACGATTGATGGCAAGGTTCGGGCCATACGGGTTTCCCACCCTGAGCCCTCCGTTCTCCCTCTTCATCGCCGTTACGGGGCTGAAGATGGCCGCACTCGCTGCGGATATAAAACAAACGATGAGGTTTTACATGCGTAAAATTAAAGGGTTACGTTGGTATATGATCGCACTGGTGACATTGGGCACCGTGCTGGGGTACCTGACGCGTAACACTGTGGCTGCGGCTGCGCCAACTCTGATGGAAGAGTTACACATCTCCACCCAACAGTATTCCTATATCATCGCGGCCTACTCGGCTGCTTATACCGTTATGCAGCCTGTTGCGGGCTACGTGCTGGATGTTCTCGGTACCAAAATCGGCTACGCCTTCTTCGCTATCGCCTGGGCTATTTTCTGTGGTTCAACGGCACTGGCAGGCAGCTGGGGCGGATTAGCCCTGGCGCGTGGCGCCGTGGGTGCCGCTGAAGCCGCCATGATCCCAGCGGGCCTGAAGGCCAGCTCGGAATGGTTCCCGGCCAAAGAGCGCTCCATTGCCGTTGGCTACTTCAACGTTGGCTCCTCGATCGGCGCGATGATCGCGCCGCCGCTGGTGGTCTGGGCGATTGTGATGCACAGCTGGCAGATGGCGTTCATCATCTCCGGCGTCCTGAGCTTCGCATGGGCAATGGCGTGGCTGGTGTTCTATAAGCACCCGCGTGACCAGAAAAAATTAACCAGCGAAGAGCGCGACTACATCATCGGTGGCCAGGAGTCTCAGCATCAGACCAACAACGGTAAGAAGATGTCGCCATGGCAGATCCTGCGCAACCGTCAGTTCTGGGGTATCGCCCTGCCGCGCTTCCTTGCGGAGCCGGCCTGGGGGACCTTCAACGCGTGGATCCCGCTTTTCATGTTTAAAGTGTATGGCTTTAACCTGAAAGAGATCGCCATGTTCGCATGGATGCCGATGCTGTTCGCTGACCTCGGCTGCATCGTAGGTGGCTACCTGCCGCCGCTGTTCCAGCGCTGGTTTGGCGTCAACCTGATCGTCTCGCGTAAAATGGTCGTCACCATGGGCGCCGTCCTGATGATTGGCCCGGGTATGATTGGCCTGTTCACCAGCCCGTTCGTGGCTATCGCCCTGCTGTGCGTCGGCGGTTTTGCTCACCAGGCGCTGTCCGGGGCGCTGATTACGCTCTCTTCCGACGTATTCGGTCGTAATGAAGTGGCGACCGCTAACGGCCTGACCGGTATGGCGGCCTGGATGGCGAGCACCATGTTTGCGCTGGTGGTCGGCGCGCTGGCGGACACCATCGGCTTTAGCCCGCTGTTTGCCGTGCTGGCGGTCTTCGATCTGCTGGGTGCCATCGTCATCTGGACCGTACTGAAGAACAAATCGGCGGACGACGATCCCACCCCGCTCAGCACCAGTAAACCGGTGACGCAAAGCTAGCGACTGCACCGCAAGATTGACCCGCTAAAGCCGCCTCGATAAAGGCGGCTTTTTCATGCCTGGCAGTGGTGGGATGCGCGTAAAAGTGGTATAACAAATCCAATATTGTCGCCATCTTCCGGGAGCGAATATGGAAATCACAGAACCACGTCGTTTGTATCAGCAGCTGGCCGCAGAGTTGAAGGCACGTATTGAACAAGGTGTCTACCTGGTGGGCGATAAGCTGCCCGCAGAGCGGTTTATTGCCGACGAGAAAAGCGTTAGCCGTACCGTGGTTCGCGAAGCCATTATCATGCTGGAAGTCGAAGGCTATGTGGAAGTGCGCAAAGGCTCGGGCATTCACGTTATCTCCAATCATCCGAAGCACCAGCAGCCGATCGACGAGACCCTGGAGTTCGCCAACTACGGTCCGTTTGAGCTGCTGCAGGCCCGGCAGCTGATTGAGAGCAATATCGCCGAGTTTGCCGCCACCCAGGTGACCAAGCAGGACATCATGAAGCTTATGGAGATCCAGGAGAACGCGCGCAAAGAGAAGTGCTTCCGCGATTCCGAGTGGGACCTCCAGTTTCACGTTCAGGTTGCGCTGGCGACCCAGAACTCCGCCCTCGCGGCGATTGTCGAAAAAATGTGGACCCAGCGCGTGCACAACCCCTACTGGAAAAAACTGCACGACCATATCGACATGCGCACCGTCGATAGCTGGTGCGACGATCACGATCAGATCCTTAAAGCGCTGATTCGTAAAGATCCGCACGCCGCGAAGCTGGCGATGTGGCAGCACCTGGAAAACACCAAGCTGATGCTGTTCAACGAAACCAGCGATGATTTTGAATTCAACGCCGATCGCTACCTGTTTGCGGAAAATCCGGTTGTTCACCTCGATACCGCCGCCAACGGCGTAAAATAAGCGATTATCCTCATTCCGGGCCGACGACCAGCGTCCGCCCGCCATCCTGACCAGGTAAGCAAACATCTATAGTGTCAGCCTGTGTAAAGACACTCGCCACTCGCCGCCGCAATCAGCAAAATCAACAAGCAACAAACTGCAATTTATCTGCCGTAAAGTCAGCGGTTTTGTTACAATTAGATGCATTTCGTCGTTCTGCAGCTCGCATTTGCTTATCTTTATCTGATGCACGCCTATCCCTTCAGGGTACGTGCAGAGAGCAAAGGAAGAGATACCCGGTAGCGTGGATAGCAATAGCGGCTGGTTTTTCCGCGCAAAAGTAGCCTGGAACGACCTGAAGAAGATGATGCCAGACAGGGATCCGTTCAGACCGCATCAGCAGCGACCATAATCCAATAACAACCTATGTCGCTATATTTACACTGCGTTCAGACGTACCGTTAACCGATGTACCAGGAATCGTGAATGGAACTATTAACCCAATTGTTAAATGCTCTATGGAGCCAGGATTACGAAACTCTCGCCAATCCCTCCATGATTGGCATGCTGTATTTCGTCTTATTTATGATTTTATTCCTCGAAAACGGCCTGCTTCCGGCCGCTTTTTTACCGGGCGATAGCCTGCTGGTTTTGGTTGGCGTCCTGATTGCTAAAGGCGCAATGGGCTTCCCCGAAACGCTGCTGCTGCTCACAACGGCCGCCAGCCTCGGCTGCTGGCTGAGCTATATTCAGGGCCGCTGGCTGGGCAACACGCGGATTGTGCAGAACTGGCTTTCGCATCTGCCGTCCCACTATCATCAGCGCGCGCACCATCTGTTCCATAAGCACGGGCTTTCCGCGCTGCTGATTGGCCGCTTTATCGCTTTCGTTCGTACCCTGCTGCCGACTATTGCCGGCATCTCGGGGCTGAACAATGCGCGCTTCCAGTTCTTTAACTGGATGAGCGGCCTGCTGTGGGTACTGATTCTGACCTCCCTGGGCTACCTGCTGGGCAAAACGCCGGTATTCCTGAAATATGAAGATCAGCTCATGTCCTGCCTGATGCTGCTGCCGGTGGTGCTGCTGGTATTTGGCTTAATCGGATCGCTCGTGGTGATGTGGAAGAAAAAACACAGAAGTCGGGGCTGATGATGGTTAATAAACGCCCTTCTCTGCGTAAGTTGGGCTGGATGCTGGGCGGTTCACTTTTGCTGTGCGCCCTGTTCTGGCTATGGCTGGCGGCGCAACAACAGGAAGCCACCCTCGCTATCCACCCCGCAAGTCAGGATGTTGGCATGCCGGACGGCTTTTCCGTCTGGCACCATCTTGATGCCAACGGTATTCGTTTTAAAAGCATCACGCCGCAAAAAGATGGCCTGCTGATCAAATTTGATTCCAGCGCCCAGGGAATAGCGGCGAAAGAAGTGCTGGGACGCGCCCTGCCGCACGGCTATATTATTGCTTTGCTGGAGGAAGATAACACGCCGACAGCATGGCTCTCCCGCCTGCGCGATACGCCACACAGGTTTGGATAATTTCCAAAATTCTGAATATTTTCACGCAGTTTGGTGATTTCCTGTTTTCCTTACTATGCTTAAGACTGCGGGAGCCACCGGGCTGACGTTAATCAACTGGATCGGGTCTATCCTACGGATATGCCCTCACACAATGGAAGGTAGCATCCATGAAACACCGCATCGCTTTGATCCTGGTTTTAACTTCGCTTAGCTCCAGCGCCTTTGCCATCTCCCCCTGTCAGGAAAAAGAGCAGGATATCCAGCGGGAGATTAGCTATGCCGAGAAACATCATAATCAGAACCGTATTGATGGCCTCAATAAGGCGCTGCGTGAAGTTCAGGCCCACTGTAGCGACAGTAAGCTCAAAGCCGATCACCAGCAAAAAATCGCTAAGCAGCGGGAAGAGATTAGCGAACGTCAGCGCGATCTGCGCGAAGCCGAACAGAAAGGCGATGCTGAGAAAATCAGCAAGCGCCAGCATAAACTTGATGAAGCGCAGCAAGAGCTGAAAGCGCTTGAGTCACGTGAGTATTAGTATGTATATGGACCACTCTACAGGAGAGAAAGATGCCTAAAGATAACGTTGCAGACGACCTGCGTGCAGAACTGAAGACTCTGGCTGATACCCTGGAAGAAGTGCTGAACTCCTCCACGGATAAATCGAAGGAAGAGATAGGCAAGCTGCGTAGCAAAGCAGAAAGCGCGCTGAAAGAGAGCCGCGTACGCCTGGGTGAAACCGGCGATGCCATCGTCAGGCAGACCCGTGAAAGCGCCGCGCGCGCCGATGAGTACGTTCGCGAAAATCCGTGGACCGGCGTAGGTATTGGCGCAGCCGTTGGGCTGGTGCTGGGTGTCCTGCTGACGCGTCGCTAATTATGGCGGACTCTCAACGCACGCAAGGACCGGGTCAGAGCGTTTTCGGCATCGGCCAGCGCATCGTATCGCTGCTGGTTGAAATGGTGGAAACGCGTCTGCGTCTGGTGGTCGTGGAGCTGGAAGAAGAGAAGGCTAACCTCTTCCAGCTGTTCCTGATGCTGGGGCTGACCCTGCTGTTCGCCGCGTTCGGCTTGATGAGCCTGCTGGTGCTCATTATCTGGGCCGTCGATCCGCAGTATCGCCTGAACGTCATGATCGCCACCACCGCCGTGCTGCTGCTCGCTTCGCTGATCGGCGGTATCTGGACGCTACGCAAGGCCCGGCGTTCGACGTTCCTGCGCCATACCCGCACGGAGCTGGCTAACGACAGAGCGCTGCTGGAGGATGATTAACCGTGAGCAGTCAACAGGAACGTGAGCGGCGCAAGACGCTTCTGCTGCGCCAGATCCAGCAGCAGCGGCTGGATTTAACCGCCGGCCGCCGCGACTGGCTGGCAGCCACCGCCCCGCTCGACCGGGGCTGGTTAACGCTGCAAAACCTGCGCTCGTGGGCGCTGGTCGGCAGCGGCGTAATGGCCATCTGGTCCGTTCGCCACCCTCGCTTTCTTATGCGCTGGACCCGGCGCGGCGTCGGCGCCTGGAGTACCTGGCGCATGGTTAAAGGCCTGCTGCGCCAGCAATCATCGCGCTAAGGCACACCGCGCTGAGTTCCCCCACCTGCTTTGTTCTCAGGACCTTAACCGGTCCTTTTATTTGCCTGTCTCCCGGGTAATTACTCAGAATTCTTGATGAAGATCTACAGTTTTCCTTGCTAACAATTCCCGCAACGTCTCGCTAATATTCACTCCATCGACCGCAACCCTGCGTAACTACGCAGGATTGCACCAAAAAACAAAACCGCCGCCCTTTGGGTTTTCTGGAGTAAGAAATGAAAAAATTAGAAGATGTTGGTGTACTGGTAGCACGTATCCTGATGCCAATCCTGTTTATCACCGCAGGCTGGGGAAAAATCACCGGATATGCAGGCACTCAGCAATACATGGAAGCTATGGGCGTCCCGGGTGCATTACTGCCGTTAACCATTCTGCTTGAGTTCGGCGGCGGCCTGGCCATCCTGTTCGGCTTCCTGACCCGTACGACCGCGCTGTTCACCGCCGGTTTTACCCTGCTGACCGCGTTCCTGTTCCACAGCAACTTTGCTGAAGGCGTGAACTCGCTGATGTTCATGAAAAACCTGACCATCGCAGGCGGCTTCCTGCTGCTGGCTATCACCGGTCCAGGCGCATTCAGCATCGACCGCGTGCTGAATAAAAAGTGGTAAGCACACTATACTGAATCAAAAAGCGAGGAGATATCTCCTCGCTTTTGCTATCTACAGTCTGAAGGAGGAAACGATGGGACAATTAGTCGACGGCGTCTGGCACGATACCTGGTATGACACCAAATCCACCGGAGGACGATTCAAGCGTTCCGTTTCGGCCTTCCGTAACTGGCTGACCGCCGATGGCGCACCCGGGCCGAGCGGCGATGGCGGCTTCGCTGCCGAAAAAGATCGCTATCATCTGTACGTCTCCCTCGCCTGCCCCTGGGCGCATCGCACCCTGATTCTGCGCAAGCTAAAAGGCCTGGAGCCGTTTATCTCCGTCTCGGTCGTCAATCCCCTGATGTTCGAGAACGGCTGGACGTTCGATAGCAGCTTCCCGGACGCCACCGGCGATACGCTGTATCAGCACCAGTTTCTCTATCAGCTCTATCTGCATGCCGACCCGCAATATACCGGGAGAGTGACGGTGCCGGTCCTGTGGGATAAGAAGCTGCAAACTATCGTCAGCAACGAGTCAGCTGAAATTATTCGTATGTTCAATACCGCCTTCGACGGGCTGGGGGCAACCGCCGGCGATTACTACCCGCCTGCATTGCGCGAGAACATCGATGAGCTGAACGGCTGGATTTACGACAGCGTGAATAACGGCGTTTATAAAGCCGGGTTCGCCACCAGCCAGCAGGCTTATGATGAAGCCGTTGATGGCGTATTTGCTTCGCTGGAACGCCTGGAGCAGATCCTCGGCCAGCACCGTTACCTGACGGGCAGCCAGCTAACCGAAGCCGATATTCGTCTGTGGACCACCCTCGTGCGCTTCGACCCGGTGTATGTCACCCACTTTAAGTGCGACCAGCGGCGCATCAGCGATTACCCAAATTTGTACGGCTTCCTGCGCGATATCTATCAGATGCCGGGCATTGCCGAGACCGTCGATTTTGGTCATATTCGCAACCACTACTACCGCAGCCATAAAACCATCAACCCGACCGGAATTATCTCCGTCGGTCCGCAGCAGGATCTGCACGAGCCGCACGGCCGTGACCTTCTTTTCCGCTGATATATCGGGCGCCCCAGCGGCGCCTGAAATTTCACAGCCGCGATATTTACCCGCCTTTCATTCCCGTCTATTCTTATTACGATCGCTTTAAAAACAAGTGATTGACGGCTAATCGAGGCATAGACATGGACTGGTATCTACAGGTAATAAGAAACTATATTGGCTTTGGCGGTCGCGCCCGTCGTAAAGAGTACTGGATGTTTATTCTGGTCAATATCATCCTCACCGGCGTGCTCAGCATTATCGATAAAATGCTGGGCTGGCAGCGAGCAGGGGGTGAAGGCATCCTGACGACGATTTACGGCGTGCTGATCTTTTTGCCATGGTGGGCGGTGCAGTTTCGGCGTTTGCACGACACGGACCGTTCGGCGTGGTGGCTACTGCTGCTGCTGATCCCGGTCATCGGCTGGCTGGCGATTCTGGTCTTCAATTGCCAAAGCGGAACGCCCGGAATTAACCGCTTCGGACCCGACCCAAAACCCCTTTCATAGCTCATTATGCGCACCGCCTTCGCGCGGTGCGCAGCGCTGATTTACTTCCCGGTAAACAGTCTGGGAATTTCCCGCAGGCACCAGGATTTGGCCTCGCCCATACTATCGCGGCGCCAGGCCATAATAATGTCAATCTCATTGGTATATTCCGGGCTGACAACCCGTAAGCGCCCTTCGGCAATATCCTGCTCCACCAGCGGATAGGGCATGGTCGCCACTCCCAGCCCTGCCAGCAGCGCCTGGCGCTTATCTTCAATGGTGCTGACCGTTAAACGCGGCTGCTTGTCGAGCAGCTGCACCGTCAGCACCGGACGCTCACGCGCGGTATCCGCTACCGCCACGCCGCGATACTTCACCCGCGTGACTTCGGAAAGCGGCTCCGGCTCCTGATGAATAGGGTGATTCGGCGCGGCAACATAGACGTTCAGCACCGAATAGAGCTTACGCGAGTTAATTTCCGACGAAGAGCGAAAATGCATATCCGGCGCAACGACGATATCCGCCCGGCCCTGCTCCAGGCGCTCCCATGCGCCGGCGAGCACTTCGGTAATGACCGAGAGCTGGGTGTTCGATTTGGTCGCCAGCTTTTCAATCAGCGGGAAGAAATCGGTGGTCGGCACCAGCGCTTCGGTGACGATGGTCAGATGCGTTTCCCAACCGCGGGACAGCGCTTCGGCATCGGTGGTGAGCTTATCCGCCGCCTCCAGCAGGACTCGTCCGCGCTCCAGCAGCATGCGGCCCACGTTGGTGAATTTTGTTCGATGACCGGAGCGGTCAAACAGCACCACGTCCAGCTCCTCTTCCAGTTTTTGCATCGTGTAGCTGAGTGCAGAAGGGACGCGTCCAAGCTCGTCAGCCGCGGCGGCAAAGCTCCCGCGCCGGTCGATCGCATCCATTACGCGCAACGCTTCCAGCGTTAATGCTCTCTCTCTGGCCATAGCACTCTCATTCAGGAAATTTGAATATACCGGGCAGAATATCTGGCTAACAATACAGCGTCCATACCTTTACCATTGTTTTAGTGTAAAGAGAGGTCAAGACAATGATTACTACCCGAACAGCCAAACAATGCGGACAAGCAGATTTCGGCTGGCTGCAGGCCCGCTACACCTTTTCCTTTGGACACTACTTCGACCCGAAACTGTTAGGCTACGCCTCTCTGCGCGTGCTCAACCAGGAAGTTCTGGCACCGGGCGCATCGTTCCAGCCGCGCACCTACCCGAAGGTCGATATCCTGAACCTGATCCTGGAAGGGGAAGCGGAGTACCGCGATAGCGACGGCAACCACGTGCAGGCCAAAGCCGGCGAAGCGCTGCTGATTTCGACCCAGCCGGGCGTCAGCTATAGCGAGCATAATCTGAGTAAAGATTGTTCGCTCACGCGGATGCAGCTGTGGCTGGATGCCTGCCCGGAGCGCGAAAATCCGCTGGTACAGAAGATGAGTATCACCGAGGGTCCGCAGCAGCTGCTGGCTTCACCGGACGGTGCGCAGGATAGTTTACAGCTACGCCAGCAGGTCTGGATCCATCATCTCGATCTGGCGAAAGGCGAGAGGATTAACGTGCAGCTTCACGGACCGCGCGCCTATCTGCAGTCTATTCACGGGACCGTGCACGCCGTAGCGCATGAAGAGGAAAAGCAGGCGCTGACCTGCGGCGATGGCGCCTTTATTCGTGATGAAGCTAACATTACCCTCGTTGCCGATACGCCTTTGCGCGCTTTACTGATAGATTTACCGGTGTAAAAACGGGAGTCATGGAGCTTATCAGTGAGTAAGAAGAAACCGAAGAAGACCGCATCGCCGATTCAGCCGACCTTGCCGGAAACAACCCACGTCGTCGGCTTTGGCTATGAAGAGATGCTCAGCGAGCTGGAGGCTATCGTCGCCGATGCGGAGATACGACTTCAGGATGAAGAAAACGCCGCCTGATGCCAAAAATCGGCTCCTGCCGGGGCCGACTCTGCTTCCGCGGTTGTTATCTGCGCGTGAAGTTATGACGCGCGCTGAATAAGCGCCTGCTGGGATGAATTCACCAGTTGAATATCCATCCGCGGGCCCGGCAGCACAATATTATGCTCATCCAGCGACTCTTTAATGGTCTCCAGCAGATCAAAATAGGTATCCCAGTATTCAACGTTTTTCACCCACACGCGGACGGTGAAGTTAAGCGTTGACGGCCCGAGCTCAATAAGGCGCACCGTCGTGCCGCGGGATTTATCAATACGTGACTCTTTATCAACAACGTTCTGAATAACGTTTTTAACCTCCGCAATGCGGCTTTGATATGCCACGCCCAGCAGCAGATCGATACGACGATACGGATGACGGGAGTAGTTCACGATGCTGTCGGCGATGATTTTGCCGTTGGGGATCACCACTTCTTTATTATCAACGGTGAGCAGCGTCGTCGAGAAAACGTGAACCGTTTGCACGACCCCGGACACCGCGCCAACCTGGACAAAATTACCCGCGCGGAAGGGGCGTAGCGTGACCAGCAGCACGCCGGCGGCAAAGTTCGACAGCGATCCCTGCAGCGCAAGGCCAATTGCCAGGCCTGCTGCGCCAATAACGGCAATAATCGACGAGGTTTCGATACCGACTCTTCCCAGCGCCGCCACGATGGCAAACGCCATCGTAATATAGCGAACGATCGCCGCGAAGAAATGAACCACCGTCGCGTCGACGTTTCTGCGCAACAGGATCCTTTCGATGGTCTTTGATAATAATTTAGAAACCAGTTTACCCACAAAGAGTAAAATAACTGCGGCCGCAATATTCCAGCCAAACTGCATAATCGTATCGCCATGGCCTTCCAGCCATGCAATTGCGCTTTTAACCTGTGGGAATAAAACAAAGCCTTTCATAATAAGCACTCCGGACTCAGGCTAAGAATAATTAATATGCCATCCATTAGTACTTAATAGTGCAAAGCACCTGTCAGGGACAGTAGAGAAAATGGATAAAACACGCCAATACTAAGCCAGACAGTATCCCCGAGCGCGCCATCAGAAACAGCAATAAAAATGTTTAATTTTATACAACCCGCGCCATCCATTATATATCCCGGCGGCCCGCGGTGAAGAATAATATCATGCCGGCGCGGTGCCAAATTAAAGCTGCAGGTCATGGCGTGTCGAATGAGTTGAAGCTGGCCGCTAAACCGCATTCTTTTCATGAAGAGCGTCGTGGACAGTCATTCGCTCTTTCTGCCCCATCCTTTGCGCAGAAAGCAAAAAACCCGCCGAGGCGGGGTTTTCTGAAGAGTCGAAGCTGGCCGCTAAGCCGCGTTCTTTCCATGAAGAGCGTCGTGGACAGTCATTCGCCCTTTCTGCCCCATTCTTTTCTTTCTGCCTAATCCTTTGCGCAGAAAGCAAAAACCCCGCCGAGGCGGGGTTTTCTGAAGAGTTGAAGCTGACCGATAAGCCGGGTTCTGTCGTGGACAGTCATTCATCTAGGCCAGCAATCGCTCACTGGCTCAAGCAGCCTACCCGGGTTCAGTACGGGCCGTACCTTATGAACCCCTATTTGGCCTTGCTCCGGGTGGAGTTTACCGTGCCGCGAACTGTTACCAGCCGCGCGGTGCGCTCTTACCGCACCCTTTCACCCTTACCTGATCCCGCTTGCGCGGGCCATCGGCGGTTTGCTCTCTGTTGCACTGGTCGTGGGTTTCCCCCCCAGGCGTTACCTGGCACCCTGCCCTATGGAGCCCGGACTTTCCTCCCCTCCGCCCGTCTCCCCCCGAAGGAGGACGACGACGAAGCGGCGACTGTCTGGTCAGCTTCGGCGCGAAGTATAGAGGGTTTGCCGTCGGTTGTCATCCCTCCATCGCCATCCCGGCCCGCAATGTCGCGGCGATGTTGCGCGACGCGCGATAAATATTGTCCGATGCCCCGCGAAAGGCCTCTTCCAGCGTCGTAATATTGGTCAGCACGCTGAATACCGCGTCGATGCCAAACTGATGCACCACGCCAACGTCGCGGGTCAGGCTGCCGGCAATGCCAATCACCGGCTTATGGTATTTCTTCGCCACGCTCGCCACGCCGACCGGCACCTTGCCGTGGATGCTCTGGCTATCAAGCCGCCCTTCGCCGGTCACCACCAGCGAGCAGTCGAGGATATGCTCTTCCAGATTCAGCGCCTGGGTGACAATCTCAATCCCGCTGCGCAATTCGGCATTGAGGAACGCCATCAGCGCGGCCCCCATACCACCGGCAGCGCCGGCTCCCGCCACCTGCTTCACGTCCACGCGCAAATCGTTTTTTATCACATCGGCATAGTGTTCAAGATTGCGATCCAGCTCGAGGATCATCGCTTCGCTCGCCCCCTTCTGCGGACCAAAAATACGCGAGGCGCCCACATCGCCAATCAGCGGATTGGTCACGTCGCAGGCTACGCGGATGGTACATTCCTGCAGCCGGGCGTCCAGACCGCGGAG
The DNA here is from genome assembly GCF_024810075.1 of Klebsiella sp. BIGb0132. Lineage (NCBI taxonomy): Bacteria > Pseudomonadati > Pseudomonadota > Gammaproteobacteria > Enterobacterales > Enterobacteriaceae > Klebsiella > Klebsiella sp. BIGb0132. The sequence continues at coordinate 155,957 of NZ_JANUDW010000007.1, forward strand.
ATCGATGGCATTCAGGCTGGCGAGGCTCCCGCCGCCGTTGCCAATCTCGCTGCCGTTAGCATCGCGGAGGCTGGCTCCTAGCGCCTGCACCATCCCGGCGCCGCCATCGTTAGTGGCACTGCCGCCGATGCCGATGATGATATTTTTCGCCCCATGATCCAGCGCCTGGAGAATCAGCTCGCCGGTCCCGCGCGATGTCGTCAGCAGCGGGTTGCGCAGCGCCGGCGGAACCAGGCCCAGCCCGCTGGCGGCCGCCATCTCGATAAACGCCGTTTTACCGTCGCCGGACATTCCCCAGCTGGCGTTCACCTTTTCACCTAACGGCCCGGTAACCAGAGCGGTATATTCAGAACCCTGCGTGGCGGCAATCATGGCCTCAACGGTGCCTTCACCACCATCGGCAACCGGGACGGAAACATACTCCGCATCGGGGAAAATTTCCCGAAATCCTTTTTCTATTGCCTGAGCTACCTCAATGGCAGAAAGGCTTTCTTTATAAGAGTCTGGGGCGATTACGATTTTCATAGTTATGTAGCCTGACAGTGCCGCGCAAGGCAAGAATTACAGGGCGCGTTTCACGCCCTTCTTGTTAGCGAGTGACTTCCACTTTCGCCAGTTTTTCGTAATAGCATGCCAGCGCGCTGTGGTCGGCGGTACCCAGACCATCGGCACGCAGCGCCTGCATCATTTCCATCACCGCCGCCGTCAGCGGCAGCTGAGCGCCCACGCCGTGGGAGGTATCCAGCGCATTGGCCAGGTCCTTAATATGCAGGTCGATGCGGAAACCTGGCTTGAAGTTACGATCCATCACCATCGGCGCTTTCGCATCCAGCACGGTGCTCCCCGCCAGGCCGCCGCGGATAGCCTGATACACCAGATCCGGATTGACGCCCGCTTTGGTGGCGAGGGTCAGCGCTTCAGACATCGCGGCAATATTCAGCGCGACGATCACCTGGTTGGCGAGCTTAGTCACGTTGCCAGCCCCCACTTCGCCGGTGTGCACGACCGAACCGGCCATCGTCTTCATCAGATCGTAGTATTTATCGAAGATAGCCTTATCGCCGCCGACCATCACCGACAGCGTGCCGTCGACGGCCTTCGGCTCGCCGCCGCTTACCGGCGCATCGAGCATATCCACGCCCTTCGCCTTCAGCGCTTCGCTGATTTCGCGGCTGGCCAGCGGCGCGATGGAGCTCATATCAATCAGTACGGTGCCCGGCTTCGCGCCTTCAATGATGCCGTTTTCACCCAGCGCCACCTCTTTCACATGCGGGGAGTTTGGCAGCATCGTGATAATCACATCGCACTGCTCGGCAATCGACTTCGCCGTAGCCGCCGTTTCTGCCCCGGCAGCTATCACTTCAGCAACCGCTTCAGGATTACGATCGGAAACCACCAGCGAGTAACCGGCTTTCAGCAAGTTTTTGCTCATAGGCTTGCCCATGATGCCCAGGCCAATAAAACCAACTTTCATCGTCATAACGTTCTCTCTCTTTTGATCCCGAGGGTTATTTTTTAAAAGAATCCGCAAGCTTCTGCGTGGCGGAGCGGAATGCGCCCAAATCGCTGCCGACGGCAACAAAGGTGGCGCCCCATTCCAGATAGCGACGCGCATCGGCCTCTACCGGCGCCAGAATGCCGCTCGGCTTACCGTGTTTTTTCGCACTCGCAAAAATCTGCTGAATCGCGCGCTGAACGTCAGGGTGAGAGGCGTTGCCGAGATGGCCTAACGCCGCGGCCAGGTCGCTTGGGCCGACAAAAATGCCGTCAACGCCTTCGGTTGCCGCGATGGCATCGACGTTATCTACGCCCTGCTGGCTCTCAATCTGTACGAGGATGGTGATGTTTTTGTTGGATTGCGCGAAGTAGTCCGGCACGGTGCCAAACATGTTGGCACGGTGAGAAACGGAGACCCCACGGATGCCTTCCGGCGGATAGCGGGTGGAGGCCACCGCGTTCACCGCCTCTTCTTTGCTTTCGACAAACGGGATCAGGAAGTTGTAAAAACCGATATCCAGCAGGCGCTTAATAATTACCGGCTCGTTGGTCGGGACCCGCACAACCGCGGCGCTGGAGCTGCCCTTCAGGGCCATCAGCTGTGGGATAAAGGTCGTAATGTCGTTTGGCGCATGCTCGCCGTCCAGCACCAGCCAGTCAAAGCCCGCAAGGCCTAATACTTCGGTGCTAATCGGGCTTGCCAGCGCGGACCAGCAGCCAATCTGCACCTGATGCGCAGCCAGCGCTGCCTTGAATTTGTTCGGGAAAATATCGTTATTCATCGCTTATACCTTGTCACTTAACCGTGAATTATTTTTGCAGTTCCATACGTTTGATGTCGCCAACAATGAAGAGGTAGCAAACCATCGCCATCAGAGCTGAACAACCGACAAACACCAGCGCTGCGTTAAATGAATGCAGCTCGCTGACCAGATAACCAATGACCAGCGGAGTAACGATGGACGCCACGTTACCGAATACGTTGAAGACCCCGCCGCACAGACCAACAATCTCTTTCGGTGCAGTATCAGAAATAACCGGCCAGCCGAGGGCGCCAAAGCCTTTGCCGAAGAACGCCAGCGCCATCAGGGTCACCACCAGCGCGGTGTTATCGGTGTAGTTACACAGAATAATGGTTGAAGCCAGCAGCATGCCGAGAACGATAGGCAGCTTACGGGCCAGCGTGATAGAAAAGCCGCGTTTAATCAGATAGTCGGAGAACACGCCGCCCAGCACGCCGCCGGCAAAACCGCACAGCGCCGGGATGGAGGCCACCAGCCCCACTTTCAGAATCGACATCCCCTTTTCCTGCACCAGGTAAATCGGGAACCAGGTGAGGAAGAACCAGGTGATGGTATTGATAAAATATTGGCCGAAGAATACGCCCAGCATCATGCGGTTGGTTAACAGCTGCTTGATATAGTGGAGTTTCGGCCCGCTGGCGGTATTGCCGCCGGGCTTTTTATGGTCCATATCCACCACCGCGCCGTTGTCAGAGATGAACTTCAGCTCCTCCTTTGACATCCGCGGATGGTCGGTCGGGTTATGAATCAGCTTTACCCACAGGCCGGTGAGGACAAAACCAATGACCCCCATCACGGTAAACACGTGCTCCCAGCCCCAGGCGAAGGTTAACCAGCCGAGCAGAGGCGAGAACAGCGCCAGGGAAAAATATTGCGCAGAGTTAAAGATAGCGGAGGCGGTACCGCGCTCTTTGGTCGGGAACCAGGCCGCAACGATGCGGGCGTTAGCCGGAAATGACGGCGCTTCAGAAAAGCCCAGCATAAACCGCATAATAAACATCGAAATCCCGGCCCAGGCGATTGGAAAGACGTCAACAAAGCCCTGCAGGAAGGTAAACAGCGACCAGAAGAACAGGCTGTAGGTGTAGACTTTCTTCGAGCCAAACTTATCGAGCAGCCAGCCGCCGGGGATTTGCATCAGCAAATAGGCCCAGCCAAAGGCGGAGAAAATGTATCCCATCGACACCGCGCTGAGCTGAAGCTCTTCTGCTACTGCGGTTCCGGCAATGGAGAGCGTTGCGCGGTCGGCATAGTTAACGGCAGTGACGATAAATATTATCAGCAAAATTAAATATCGGGTGGGCAAGCCTTTTTTTGTTTCTTCAACCGTATCAAGCATCATTTTATTTACCTCAGGTACTCGAGAAGTTATTTTCTTATTATTTAAGCGTTACACTAAAGATGCCCTTTAAATAAAAACAAACATCAAATAGCAAATCTGGCGTAATGAAATCGTCATTCAGTATAAACAGCAGGTATCCGCCGCGCATTGTGCAAACGCACAATTAACGAGGATTATATAAACATTACTTTAAACATATGCATATAATAATGGGCGCTAATGCACATATTTACGCTTTGATGCCGCTGCTGGCGCGGCTATCGCGATAATGAGTGATCGCCATCACATTTTTGATCGCTAACTCCTGACATTCTAACTCCACAATACTGAGAACATCCTCAATTAGATTTTATATAGAGCTAACTATTTTATTATCCCCACCTGGCTGGAGAATACTGGACAATGGCCGACATCGAAATTAGACAACAATCGCCCAGCGCGTTTTATATTAAAGTACACGACACCGATAATGTGGCAATTATTGTCAATGATAATGGCCTGAAAGCAGGAAGTCGTTTCCCGGACGGGCTGGAGCTGATTGAACATATTCCTCAGGGCCATAAGGTGGCGCTGGTGGATATTCCGGTTCACGGCGAAATCATTCGCTATGGCGAAGTCATCGGTTACGCCGTTCGCGATATCGTGCGCGGCAGCTGGATTGACGAGTCCACGGTAGAGCTGCCCAGCGCACCGCCGCTGAATACCCTGCCGCTGGCGACCAAAGTCCCGCAGGCGCTGCCCGCGCTTGAAGGCTATACCTTTGAAGGCTATCGCAATGCCGACGGCAGCGTCGGGAGCAAGAACCTGCTTGGCATCACCACCAGCGTGCACTGCGTGGCCGGGGTTGTCGATTACGTGGTCAAAATCATCGAACGCGATCTGCTGCCGAAGTATCCGAACGTCGATGGCGTGGTGGGTCTCAATCACCTGTACGGCTGCGGCGTCGCCATCAACGCGCCGGCGGCCGTGGTGCCTATCCGCACTATCCACAATATCTCGTTGAATCCGAATTTTGGCGGCGAGGTGATGGTTGTTGGCCTGGGCTGTGAAAAGCTGCAGCCAGAGCGTCTGCTGCAGGGGACGGAAGATGTTCAGCCCGTTGCCGTGGATAGCGCCAGCATCGTGCGGCTGCAGGATGAGCATCACGTGGGTTTTCAATCCATGGTCGACGATATTCTGCAGGTTGCAGAGCGTCACCTGGCGAAGCTCAACCAGCGCCAGCGCGAAACCTGCCCGGCGTCCGAGCTGGTGGTCGGCATGCAGTGCGGCGGCAGCGACGCGTTTTCCGGCGTCACCGCCAACCCGGCGGTCGGCTATGCCTCCGACCTGCTGGTACGCTGCGGCGCGACGGTGATGTTCTCAGAGGTCACCGAAGTCCGTGACGCCATTCATCTGCTCACGCCACGCGCGGTGAACGAGGAGGTCGGTAAACGCCTGCTCGAAGAGATGGCCTGGTACGATAACTATCTCGATCTCGGCCAAACCGATCGCAGCGCCAACCCCTCCCCGGGGAATAAAAAAGGCGGCCTCGCCAACGTGGTGGAAAAGGCGCTGGGCTCTATCGCTAAATCGGGGAAAAGTGCGATTGTCGAGGTGCTATCGCCGGGCCAGCGCCCGACGAAGCGCGGGCTGATATTTGCCGCCACGCCGGCCAGCGATTTTGTTTGCGGTACCCAGCAGGTCGCATCTGGCATTACGGTTCAGGTGTTCACCACCGGCCGCGGTACGCCGTACGGCCTCGTCGCGGTGCCGGTCATTAAAATGGCAACCCGCACCGAGCTGGCGAACCGCTGGTACGATCTAATGGATATTAACGCCGGGACTATCGCCACCGGCGAAGAGAGTATCGAAGACGTGGGCCTGAAGCTGTTTGAGTTTATTCTTGACGTCGCCAGCGGCCGGAAGAAAACCTTCTCAGACCAGTGGGGGCTGCATAACCAGCTGGCGGTGTTTAACCCAGCGCCGGTAACCTGATCCGCTAAAGGTGATTTGTCCCGTTCGCGCTGTGCGAGCGGGACAAATCACAGCTAACTATACGTTCTGTTTTTGCTGGTCAAGGAACGCCTTAATCTGCGCCTGCGTTGTTGTCCCTTCCATGGGTCCACGCTGGGCAATCGCCAGGGAACCGCTGGCATTTGCCCACCTCAACGCTTCTTGTGGCAACGTGCCGGACAGGAACAAGCTCACAAAAGTCGCGCCAAAACAGTCGCCAGCCCCCGTAGGATCCACGACCGGTACATTAAAGCCGGCAACATGATGCGTTTCCTGAGAGCTAAAGTAGCTGGCTCCTCGCGGCCCACGCTTAATGACTACATGCTTAACGCCACGCTTTAGCAGCTTATCTACCAGAACCTGCTCATCACGTCCCGAATTCAGGCCAAAATAGTTCAGTTCACCGTCGCTTGGCAGGAAGATATCGGTGTAATCGAGAATATATTCAAAAGCCTGCGACATTTCAGGGATATTCAGCATCTCTTTGCGGATATTCGGATCAAACGACACCGTGCCGTTGCGTGCTTTGATATTCTCAATCGCTTTACGCATCGCGTCGATCATACGAAACGAAAACAGCGAGGAGCCCATAATATGGAAATGGTTGCACTGGTTAAGCAGAGCGTCATCAATATGGTCAGCGGTTAGCAGACCGCAGGCGCTGTTCGGCATATTAAAAATAAAATCGCGCTGTGCCTGGCTGCGATAGCTTACAAAAGCACTCCCGGTGGTCGCCTTTTGTAGCGTGGCAATGCCGTTAACGTTGACGCCATCGGCTTCCAGTCGCGCGATATTCATTTCACCAAACGCATCATTGCCGACGCAGCTGAAAAGTACCGAGCTAAAACCCAGCTTTGCCACCTGATCGGCAAAAATTGCCGGCGCGCCGCTGGGATACGGCCCCCAAAACTCTCCCGGGCGAGAAAAACCCTGATTCTCTTCTTTCGCCAGAAACTCCACCAGTAGTTCGCCGATGGTGCAAATGGTCACGTTCATCATCGCTCCTTTACTTTGCCTTTTGCAAAGTTGGGTTGAGCCATGTCAGGCACTCATTATTGGTATAGCTGTTAATTAGCCCTGCGCAGAGTAGACGCGCATGATATTCCGCAGCCACGACCTGCGGCGTTACCACGCAGCTAATCTGCTGCAAATCACCAATCTCGTATCGCTTGTCGCCATAAACCGGGCGATTAGCTACCACGACAATCACCCGCTCGCTTTGGGTAACGGCTTCCTTGAGCAGCCGAGCGCTGGCCTCTTGCCTGACGCTTAGGGTGCCATCTTCAGCGATATGGTCAACGGCGATCAGCGCGCGCGAAGGACGATAATGGCCCAGCGCGCTGAGCGCCAAATCACCTTCAACGATTTTTCCGTTACTCCCCAGCACCCCACCGAGCAGCACGGTTTCACCGTTCAGGAATTCCTGCGCCAGCGGGACATGAGCCAGATCGTTAAGCAACAGGCAGAGCTCATCGTAATCAGCAAGAAAGGGAATGACTTTGCGTAATATCGAGCCCTGTCCCAGGAATAACGTTTCGCTATTCTCTATCTGCGCCGCAACCTGGCGAGCCATTTCGGTTTCCAGCGCTTTGTCTGTCGAGACCGACGATTCCCGAACCAACGCCACCGGGGCTCCCGGCTGGGCGGTATAAATCGCACCGCCAAAAGAGCGCTTAAGATAGCCCTGCTGCTCGAGATAATTCAGATCATTGCGAATCGTCACCCCGGAAACGGCAAGCATCTCAGCCAAATCGTCGACTTTAATCTCTCCGTTTTTGCGTACGATCTCCGCGATATCTAAACGCCTTTTCAGCAGGCTGGTTGACGGTTTTGCCACGGTATTGCGCCTTCTTATTGTCTCCCGGAATAACTTTCATTTTTAAATTTCCTCGTTACGTTGTCAAACCTCATCCGGCCGACAACGAGAAATTAAACCACTAAAAACAATAAATTCAATTGATTAGCGATTACCCCTGCGCACAAACAACCTTTAAAAAAGAAACAAAATAACAGACAATTACTTTCGTTATTAAAATAAAATCATGGTTATGTGCGATAGATCACAGCATACAGAGGGGGCGATCGCTACATTACTTTCAAAATGAAGGTTAAATTTAAACATTAACTTACCAATTGAAAGTTAGGAGTCAGAATGTACATTATCTCCAGTAAAAATATGCTGTTAAAAGCTCAGCGCCTCGGCTACGCCGTTCCTGCCTTTAATATTCATAACCTCGAAACGATGCAGGTTGTGGTGGAAACGGCTGCAGAACTGCGTTCTCCGCTGATCCTCGCAGGTACTCCGGGAACTTATAGCTATGCCGGTACGGGTAACGTAGTGGCGATTGCTCGCGATCTGGCAAAAATCTGGGATCTGCCGCTGGCGGTACACCTCGATCATCATGAAGATATTGCTGATATTACTCATAAGGTTCAGGCCGGTATTCGTTCCGTAATGATCGATGGTTCACACTTTCCTTTTGAGGAAAATGTGGCGTTAGTGAAGAGCGTGGTCGAACTGAGCCATCGCTATGATGCCAGCGTCGAAGCCGAACTCGGTCGTCTTGGCGGTGTGGAAGACGATCTGGTCGTCGATGCGAAAGATGCGCTTTATACCAATCCTGAACAAGCGCGGGAATTTGTTGCCCGTACGGGAATCGACTCGCTGGCGGTGGCTATCGGCACGGCGCACGGCCTGTACGCTGCCGAACCGAAGCTCGACTTTGATCGTCTCGCCGCAATTCGCGACTGCGTTGACGTTCCCCTGGTACTGCATGGCGCATCGGGTCTGCCGGATGGCGATATTCGCCGGGCAATTTCGCTGGGCGTCTGTAAAGTCAACGTCGCCACTGAGCTGAAAATCGCCTTTTCTGACGCACTGAAACAGTATTTTACGGAAAATCCGGGAGCCAACGATCCGCGTCACTATATGCAACCCGCCAAGGCAGCAATGAAAGACGTAGTACGCAAAGTCATTCAGGATTGCGGCTGTGAAGGGCAACTGTAATTTTCGGATCGAAGGAGTAATGTTGTGATCCATACCCTGACGCTTAATACTGCGATCGATATGAATATCTTTTGCGACCCGCTGCAGCCTTCCGCAGTTAACCGGACCCGGCGCACGGAATATTGCCCAAATGGCAAAGGGGTCAATGTCTCTCTGATATTAAGTCACTATCAGCAGCCCACTCACGTTATGGGAATTTTCGGCGGCTTTACTGGTCGCTATATTGTTGAAGAGTTACGTCAACAGAAAATAAAGGTGACTCCAGCATGGGTATCAGAGCCGACCCGAATTAATATTTTCATTAATGATGGCACTGATGAATATAAGCTACTTAATCCCGGAGCAAAAATCGATGATGAGTGTAAGCAGCAAATTATTCATCACCTGGAGTATGTCACTGCCGGTGATTATTTAGTCATCAGCGGCAGCCTTCCGCCGGGAATTGAAAGCCGATTTTATAGCGAAATTATCGAGCTGTGTCAGCGTAAAGGCTGTGAAGTCATTCTTGATATCAGTCATCCGGTGCTGCGCCAGCTGCTTGAGCTACGACCATTGCTGATCAAGCCCAATGATGACGAACTGAAGGAAATCTTTGGTCTCGACGTTAGCGATCGTCAGCAGGTGCAGGAGGCTATGCGTACGCTGCATCAGCTAGGCGCCCGTAATGTACTGCTGACAATGGGGGCTGAAGGACTCTACTTTTCTAACGGAGAAGACGTGTGGTTCTGCTCGGCGCCAAAAGTTGAGCTGGTAAGTTCCGCCTGCGCCGGCGACGCCGCGCTGGGCGCGTTCCTCAGTAAATGGCTAAATGAAGAAGATGTTGCACACGCGCTGGCATTAGCCAGTGCGACCGGCGCCGACGTCGCAGCTTCGGCTGGATTAGGAAAACTACAACGCACACAAGAATTATTACAGCAGATTCAGGTCCTCCAATTATAAAGGTCCGATTATGAAAAAAATTATTGCAGTTACCGGCTGCCCTACAGGTATTGCTCATACTTTTATGGCTGAAGAAGCCTTAAAGACCGCAGCAAAAAAATTAAATGTCGAAATCAAAGTAGAAACCAATGGAGCTTCTGGCGTCGAAAATGCCATTACTCCAGAAGATTTAAAAGAGATATATGGCGTTATTATCGCCGCCGATAAAGATGTTAATGCTGAGCGTTTTAATGGCTTACCGGTGATTGAAGTTCCGGTTAAAGAGGCAATTCACCATCCAGCCGATTTAATTAACCAGGTCATCAACGGCCAGGCGACTCGTCGGCAGGGTATTTCTGCGGCACAGCCGTCGACTGAGAAATATGAGCAAGAGTCCTTCGGTCGCCAGGTCTATAAGCATCTGATGAGCGGCGTCTCTAACATGCTGCCGTTCGTCGTCGCCGGAGGGATTTTGATTGCAATATCCTTCCTGTGGGGCATCTACTCCGCCGATCCAAATTCGCCGCAATATAACGTTATTGCCGCCACGCTAATGAAAGTGGGCCAACAGGCCTTCTCCATTATGGTGCCGATTTTCACCGCCTATATTGCCTGGTCGATTTCCGGCCGCCCCGGCATGGTGGCAGGTTTTGTTGGCGGCCTGTTGGCCAACGCTACCGGCGCGGGCTTTCTCGGTGGGATCATTGCGGGCTTCGCCGCTGGCTACTTTATGCTGCTCATCCGTAACATGCTCAGCGGTCTGCCGCGTCAGTATGAAGGGCTGAAGTCCATCTTCATTATGCCGCTCGTTGGCGTACTGGTTATTGGCGTCATGATGGTACTGCTGGGGCAACCGGTAGCGGCAATCAATAACGCGATGATGAGCTGGCTGAGCTCGTTACAGGAAGCGAACCCTATTCTGCTTGGAATTGTCGTTGGCGCGATGTGCTCCTTCGACTTCGGCGGACCGGTCAACAAAGCAGCCTACGTCACCGGGACGCTGCTGCTGGGCCAGGGAAACTACTTCTTTATGGCCGGCGTTTCGGCCGCCTGCATCACGCCGCCGCTGGTCATCGCCCTGGCAACGACCTTCTTCCCGAAAGGCTTCAGTGAAGATGAACGTGCCGCTGGCATGGTGAACTATATCCTTGGCTGTACCCATATTACCGAAGGTGCCATTCCCTTCGCCGCCAAAGATCCGCTGCGTGTTATCCCCATGATGATGATCGCCTCGTCCATCTCAGCGGTTCTAAGCTATAGCCTGCATATTCAGGTTCCGGCACCGCACGGCGGTTTCCTGATCCTACCGCTGGTAAGTAAACCCTTGATGTGGGTGCTGTGTATTCTCACGGGTTCTGCCTGCGGAGCGCTAATGCTGGGGTGCTGGAGGCTGTGGCAAAAACGAATCCAGGAAGCGACGGCGCTTGCCGGCGCCGTTAAATAAGGAGCCTTTTATGCAACTCACTGCCGCAGATATCCATTTCGACCACAAGGTCAAAACGAAAGATGAAGCGCTACAGCGCATCGTCGCTACATTAACCGAGGCCGGGCACACAGAACCGGCTTATCTGAACGGTATGCGCGACCGAGAAGGGCAAATTAGTACCTATCTCGGCAACGGTATCGCGATTCCTCACGGTACTCCGCAGAGTCGCGATGCGGTACTCAAAACCGGCGTGAAAGTGCTGGCCTGCCCGCAGGGGGTGGATTGGGAGGAGGAGCAAACGGCGTACCTGATTGTCGGTATCGCCGCGCAGGACAACGAGCATCTCGATATTCTGCGCCAGCTCACCCACGCCCTGAGCGACGAACGCGTTCCGCTGGCGCTATCCCGGGCCGAAAGTCCCCAGGCGGTGCTGGCAATACTCGCTGGAGAGATTACGCCAGCCGAAGGTGAGGAAGCCGAGCCGCCGCCGGTGTTTGATGAAGAGGCAACCTTCACCCTGCGCAATCCCCACGGCCTGCACGCCAGGCCAAGCGCGGTGCTGGTGAAGGCGGTGAAACAGTGGCAGTCGCAAATTAGGGTAGAGAATCTCGACACACGCTCTGCGATTGTCGATGCCAAAAACCTGATGCGGGTAGTTTCTCTCGGCGCCAAACAAGGTCATCGTCTGCACTTTATGGCGAGCGGAGAAGATGCTCATCAGGCGCTGGATGCTATCGGTATAGCGTTTAATGCCGGATTAGGGGAAATCGCTGCTCAGCCACAGCAGACCGTTCATTCAACAGAAAAGCCAAAACGAAGCTGGATCTCTCGAATATTTAGTTAAATTTCAATAAATTAAAAACGCTCTGCCGCTATCGTCAGAGCGTTTTTTTATCTGTGACTTTCACAACATTACGTTTTATCACCTTTTTTTTCGATATGGATCACAATTCAAAACAAAGACGTTTGCGACCAAAACAAAACATAACGAATATATTCGAAAGAAAACGGAGGATTAAAATGAAAGGTATAATCTCTCGCCACAAAGCTGGCGAACACATCGGTATCTGTTCAGTCTGTTCTGCACATCCGCTGGTGATTGAAGCTGCGTTACGTTTCGATTTGCATACCGACGCTAAGGTACTTATCGAAGCCACATCCAACCAGGTTAACCAGTTCGGCGGCTATACCGGTATGCAGCCGGCTGACTTCCGCGATTTCGTCAATAAAATCGCCGGGGCCGTCGGTTTCCCACCGGAGCGCATTATTCTTGGCGGCGATCATCTGGGCCCAAACTGCTGGCAAGACGAGCCTGCCGCCGCGGCAATGGAGAAATCGGTCGATCTGATTAAGGCCTACGTTGCCGCAGGTTTCAGTAAGATCCATCTCGATGCATCAATGTCCTGCGCCGACGATCCGGTACCGCTGAACCCCTCCGTAGTCGCTGAGCGAGCGGCACGCCTGTGTCAGGCCGCAGAAGAGACCGCAACTGATGAACAAAAATGCCATCTGACTTACGTTATTGGTACCGAAGTTCCTGTTCCAGGCGGTGAAGCCAGCACCATCGGCAGCGTTCACGTAACCCGCGAGCAGGATGCTGCCGCCACGCTGGAAACCCACGAAGCCGCGTTCCGAAAACTGGGGCTGGACGCCGCGCTGGGACGGGTTATTGCTATTGTGGTGCAGCCTGGCGTTGAGTTCGACCATACGCAAATCATCCATTATCAGCCGGAAGCCGCTAAAGCGCTCTCCGCGTGGATTGAAGGCACGCCAATGGTTTATGAAGCCCACTCTACGGACTACCAGTCCCGTCAGGCTTACCGTGCCCTGGTTCGCGACCACTATGCCATCTTAAAAGTGGGCCCGGCGCTGACCTTCGCTCTGCGCGAGGCTATTTTTGCCCTCGCACAGATGGAGAATGAGCTGGTCGCCCCGGAGTCACGCAGCCGCGTGATGGAAGTGATCGACGAAGTGATGCTTAACGAACCTGGCTACTGGAAGAAGTACTACCGCCCGACATGGAGCCAGGCGATGGTGGATATCCACTTCAGCCTTTCCGACCGCATTCGCTACTACTGGCCACACCCGCGTATTCGCCAGAGCGTCGAAAAGTTAATTGCAAACCTGACTGAAACCAAGCTGCCGCTGGGCCTTATCAGCCAATATATGCCGGTGCAGTTTGAACGACTGTCGTTAAACGAACTCGCCGCCGTGCCGCATGACCTCATTCTCGACAAGATTCAGGACGTGCTGCGTGCTTACCGTTACGGCTGTTCACCCGAAATCGCCTGAAGTAAAGAGGATTTATGAGCCAACTGTTTGTTCGTACCGGCATTCATTTTAGCTCCAGCCAGCAGGCCCTGGAGCACATTGGCGAAGAGATGCTGGCGCGTGGCGTCGTGCATGACAGCTATCCGCTGGCGCTACTCGAACGAGAAGCGACTTTCCCAACCGGCATTGCCCTGGAGCAGCATGCGGTCGCAATTCCTCATTGCGAAGCGGTACATGCGAAGTCTCCAGCTATCTATCTGATCCGGCCTGATCAGCCGGTTCCTTTTCAGCGCGCGGATGAAGATGGTGAAATTGACGTTTCGCTCATCATCGCGCTGATTGTTGAAAATCCGACTGCACAGCTAAAACTGCTGCGCCGGTTATTTAGTGAGCTACAAAACCCGACCACGCTTGAAGCATTGCTGGCCGCCTCAGAAGAGCAGCTGCCCGACCTGTTTCGGCATTCTATCCTTGAGTCAGAATCCGGCATTCCGACTTTATAAAAGACTGATAATAAAAGGGGTACCCTATGAAACGTAAAGTAATCGTTGCCTGTGGCGGCGCAGTCGCCACCTCAACCATGGCCGCAGAAGAGATTAAAGATCTGTGCGCAGAGCACAGCATTGAACTGGACCTGGTGCAGTGCCGGGTTAACGAAATCGAAACCTATATGGACGGTGCGCACCTCATCTGCACCACCGCCCGGGTCGACAGAACCTTTGGTGATATTCCCGTGGTTCACGGCATGCCTTTCATATCGGGCGTAGGCATTGAAGAGCTGCAGCAAAAAATCCTGAACATCCTGGCGGAGTAACGTTCATGTTTAGCGAAATCATGCGCTATATCCTCGATCTTGGTCCGACGGTGATGCTGCCGATCGTGATTATTATCTTCTCCAAACTGCTGGGGATGAAGCTCGGGGATTGTTTTAAATCAGGCCTGCATATTGGGATTGGTTTCGTCGGCATCGGTCTGGTCATCGGCCTGATGCTCGACTCCATCGGACCGGCCGCGAAAGCGATGGCCGAACATTTTCAGATTAACCTGCACGTGATTGATATTGGCTGGCCGGGGTCATCACCGATGACCTGGGCCTCGCAAATCGCCCTGGTCGCGATTCCCATCGCTATCGCGGTCAATATCATCATGCTGGTCACGCGAATGACCCGCGTCGTGAACGTTGATATCTGGAATATCTGGCACATGACCTTTACCGGCGCCATGCTGCATATCGCTACCGGATCGTACTGGATTGGTATTATCGGCGTGGTGGTACATGCGGCCTTCGTCTACAAGCTGGGGGACTGGTTTGCCAAAGATACTCGTGATTTCTTCGGCCTTGACGGTATCGCTATTCCGCACGGTAGCTCGGCTTATTTAGGGCCCATAGCGGTACTGGTTGATACGATCATCGAAAAAATTCCTGGCCTGAACCGCATTCACTTCAGCGCAGACGATATCCAGAAACGCTTTGGCCCATTCGGCGAGCCGGTTACCGTCGGCTTCGTGATGGGTCTGGTGATTGGCGCTTTGGCGGGCTATGACCTGAAAGGCATTCTACAGCTGGCGGTGAAAACCGGTGCCGTAATGCTGCTTATGCCGCGCGTTATCAAACCCATCATGGACGGCCTGAACCCAATAGCCAAACAGGCGCGTAAACGCCTGCAGGCGAAATTCGGCGGCCAGGACTTCCTGATTGGCCTCGACCCGGCGCTGCTGCTTGGACACACTTCGGTGGTCTCCGCCAGCCTGATATTCATTCCGCTGAGTATTCTTATCGCGGTAGTGGTGCCAGGCAACCAGGTTCTGCCCTTTGGCGACCTGGCCACCATCGGTTTCTTCGTCGCGATGGCGGTTGCGGTGCATCAGGGTAACCTGTTCCGCACGTTGATTTCCGGGATCATCCTGATGGGGATCACGCTATGGATAGCGACGCAAACCATCGGCCTGCATACCCAGCTGGCAGCCAACGCTGGTGCATTAAAATCAGGTGGCCTGGTGGCCTCTATGGACCAGGGCGGCTCGCCGATTACCTGGCTACTCATCCAGCTATTTACCTGGCAAAACGTGGTCGGTTTTGCGGTCATCGGCGTCGTTTATCTGGCCGGCGTGTTACTGACCTGGCGGCGGGCACGTAACTTCGCTGCCGCCGAGAAAGCGGCCGCAGTACAACAGAGCCCAACCGTTTCTTAATCTCAGGGGGAGCACTCGCTCCCCCAAACATTTCTGGAGAATTTTATGCAATCAGTGGTAATCCATGCTGAGGGGACAGTGCACGTTGAAGAACGGCCAATCCCCACTCTGCAGACGGAAAACGATGTCCTGGTGAAAGTCGTCAGCTCCGGATTGTGCGGCTCTGATATCCCGCGCATCTTCGCTAAAGGCGCACACTATTACCCCATCACTTTGGGCCACGAGTTCAGCGGCTATGTAGAATCCTACGGTTCTGCGGTCGTCGATCTACAGCCGGGCGACGCCGTGGCCTGCGTACCTCTGCTCCCCTGCTTTAACTGCCCGCAGTGCCAGCGCGAATATTTCTCTTTGTGCAAGCAGTACCAGTTCGTCGGTTCGCGCAGCGAAGGTGGAAACGCGGAATATGTGGTGGTTAAACGCGCCAATCTGTTCCGTCTTCCCGATCGGATGCCGATTGACGATGGAGCCTTTATCGAACCCATTACCGTCGGCCTGCACGCGTTTCATTTGGCGCAAGGCTGCGAGGGGAAAAACGTTATTATTATCGGAGCAGGCACCATCGGCCTGCTGGCGCTACAGTGCGCTCGTGAACTGGGTGCTAAAAGCATTACCGCTATCGATATCAATCCGCAGAAGCTGGAACTGGCAAAAACGCTCGGCGCAACGCGCATCTTTAACAGCAGAGAGATGAGCGGCAAAGAGATCCAGACCGCGCTGGAGGAGATACAGTTCGATCAGCTGGTACTGGAGACAGCGGGTACGCCGCAAACCGTAGCCCTTGGCATTGACGTTGCCGGACCGCGCGCGCAGCTGGCGCTGGTGGGTACCCTGCATCACGATTTAACGCTGCCCTTCGGCACGTTTGGCCAGATCTTGCGTAAAGAGCTCACTATCGTGGGTAGCTGGATGAACTATTCTGGCCCATGGCCGGGTGAAGAGTGGCAAACGGCGGCTCGTCTTCTGACGGAGAAACGCATTCAGCTCGAACCGCTCATAGCCCACCGCGGCGATGCTGAGAGCTTTGCCCGCGAGGTCCAGGCGCTCAACGGCGCTCCGATGCAGGGAAAAATTCTGCTCAAACTCGCTTAACGACCCGAGCCAGCAATCAGAGCTGGCTCACATAACCTTTCGAAAATTATCGTTCAACTTTCATTACCCTTCGATTACACTAAGATCAGTTAATTATCAGGCAAATTAATATGAACTCATTTGAACGAAGGAACAAAATCGTCGAAATGGTTAATATGCAAGGTAGCGTATTGGTATTAGACCTTTCGAATCTCTTTGGCATCTCCGAAGTTACCATCCGGGCTGACCTACGCCTGCTCGAAGAAAAAGGCTTGCTCACCCGCTTTCACGGCGGTGCCGCGAGGCCCGGCAGCAATCTGACTGAGGGTGATAATCAGGAAGTTGTCCTCGAAGACCGCTATCAGCTCGCCAGCGATCCTAAAAAACGCATCGCACAGGCAGCCGCAGCAATGATTAGCGAAGGGATGACGGTAATCCTCGATAGCGGCAGCACCACCCTGCTGATTGCCGAAGCGCTGGTACGCATGACCAATATCACGGTGATTACCAACAGTTTGCCCGCGGCATTTACCCTATCGGAAAACAAAGATATTACCCTCGTGGTTTGCGGCGGCACCGTGCGCCACAAAACGCACTCCATGCACGGTACCATCGCCGAACGTTCTCTTCAGGGCATCAGTGCCGATCTTATGTTCGTTGGCGCGGACGGTATCGACACCACTAACGGCATCACCACCTTTAACGAAGGCTACTCGATTAGCGGCGTGATGGCCGCCGCCGCGCATAAGGTTGTTGCTGTACTGGATGCGAGCAAATTTAATCGTCGTGGATTCAATCAGGTTCTGCCGATAGAGAAAATCGACTGCGTGATTACGGATGATGGGCTGGATGACAAAGACAGAATCACGCTGCACGGTAAGAAAGTCGAACTGATGGTGGTTTAAAATAAAAACCCGGGTGGCAAGTGAAGCACCTTAACCCGGGTTAATCAGCCGTTCAAACTACTCGCCCTGCTGCTCCAGCGCGTGCTTATACAGCGCGTTTTTCTTCACGCCGTGAATTTCAGCGGCCAGCGCGGCGGCTTTTTTCAGCGGCAGCTCCGCCTGCAGCAGGGCTAGCGTCCGCAGCGCGTCCGCAGGTAGGGCCTCTTCCTGAGCCTTGAACCCTTCGACGATCAGCACCATTTCGCCCTTACGGCGGTTCTCATCTTCCTTCACCCACGCCACCAGCTCACCGATTGGTGCGCCGTGGATCGATTCCCAGGTTTTAGTCAGCTCGCGCGCCAGCACCACGTAGCGGGACTCTCCCAGCACCGTGCAGATATCTTCCAGGCTTTCCAGCAGGCGGTGAGTGGACTCATAAAAAATAATCGTCCGCGGCTCTTCTTCCAGCGCCCTCAGCGTATCGCGGCGTCCCTTCGATTTTGCCGGCAGAAAGCCTTCATAGCAGAAGCGGTCCGATGGCAGGCCCGCCGCGCTCAGAGCGGCAATCGCCGCGCACGGCCCCGGCAGCGGCACGACGCGGATATTGGCCTCGCGGCAGGTGCGCACCAGGTGATAGCCGGGATCGTTGATAAGCGGGGTCCCCGCATCAGATACCAGGGCGATGTTTTGCCCGTCCTTCAGCTTTGCCAGAAGTGTTTCAGCTTTTTGCTGCTCATTATGGTCGTGAAGGGCAAATAACCGGGCGTTAATCCCAAAATGCTGGAGCAGTAAACCGGTATGGCGGGTATCTTCTGCAGCAATCAAATCAACGGCTTGCAACACCTCCAGCGCACGCTGCGTGATATCAGACAGATTACCTATCGGCGTGGGCACGATATAGAGCTGCCCCTGAGAATTATCTGCTGATTCGTGTTGTTTCATTGTCTCGTCCGTATTGCCGAATTAATATTGAGCATTGAGCCAAAAAAATATCACTGGATACATATGGTACCGTCAACATTTCTTCGTTCTAAACCCGCGCGTTGTCTGCCCATACTGCTGGCTGCTCTGATCTTCGCTGGCTGCGGCACCCATACCCCGGATCAAAGCACGGCGTTTTTACAGGGTACGGCACAGGCAAACTCCAGTTACTACCTACAGCAAATGCAGCAAAGCGCGAATGATAGCAAGACCAACTGGCAATTACTCGCCATTCGTGCACTGCTGCAAGAGGGCAAAAAGCAGCAGGCCATCGATCTGTTCAACCAGCTGCCGGCTAACCTCAACAAAACGCAGGCCCGCGAGCAGTCGCTGCTGGCGGTAGAAGTTAAGCTGGCCCAGAACGATTTCCCGGGCGCTCAGGCGCTGCTCAGCAAGCTCGATCCGGCAAGCTTTGAGACCAACCAGCAGCCTCGCTACTGGCAGGCACAAATCGATGCCAGCCAGGGACGCCCGTCAATTACCCTGCTGCGCGCCCTTATCGCCCAGCAGCCGCTGCTAAGCCAGCCGAAACAGCAGCAGAAGAATATCGACGAGACCTGGAAAGCGCTGACCTCAATGACCCAGGACCAGGCCAACGCGCTGGTTATCAATGCCGACGAGAACGTCCTGCAGGGCTGGCTGGATCTGCAGCGCATGTGGTTTGATAATCGTAACGATCCGACCCTGCTCAAAGCCGGAGTGAAAGACTGGCAGACCCGCTATCCGCAGAACCCGGGCGCGAAGATGCTGCCGACGGCGCTGGTGAACATGCAAAATTATAAGCCGGCATCAACCAATAAAATTGCCCTGCTGCTGCCGTTAAACGGCCAGGCAGCGGTATTTGGCCGCACGATACAGCAGGGATTTGAGGCGGCGAAAAACGGCGCCCCGGCGGTTGCCGGAAGCGCGGTGCCTGCGCAGGTCGCACAGGCGGCAAACGCCGCCGGGGGCGAGGTAGTCAGCCCGTCGCAGGCGGAAATCAGCGATCTCACCGCGGCAAACGCCGCGCAGGCGCCGGTACAGACGCCGGCAGCGGACCAGGCGACGCCGCCGGCAACAGAGCCGGTCACTGCACCAACCGCCGCTCCGGCGGCCGCACAGAGCGCGACGCCAGCGGTAACGCCAGCCGCCACCAGCGATGCGCCTGCCGACGCCACTCAGCAGCCGGTGACGGCGCCGCAGGCCCAGACGGTTGCCTCAACCCCGGACAACCCTGCCGCCGAACTGAAAATCTACGACACCACCAGCCAGCCGATGAGCCAGCTACTGGCCCAGGTGCAGCAGGACGGCGCGACCATCGTCGTCGGGCCGTTGCTTAAAAACAACGTCGAAGAGGTCATTAAAAGCAACACCTCCCTGAACGTCCTCGCGCTGAACCAGCCGGAAAAAGTCGAGAACCGCGCCAATATCTGCTATTTCGCCCTCTCCCCGGAGGACGAAGCGCGCGATGCGGCCCACCATATTCACGATCAGGGCAAGCAGACTCCGCTGCTGCTGGTTCCGCGCGGAGCGCTGGGCGATCGCGTGGTCAGCGCCTTTGCCAACGAGTGGCTTAAGATCGGCGGCGGCACGGTTTTACAGCAGCGTATTGGCTCAACCTCCGAGCTGAAGTCCAGCGTCAACGGCGGTATCTCATTGACCGGTAGCCCGGTGTCCACCCTGCCTTCCGCTCAGGATAGCGCGCTGGGTAGCCCGAGCGACGTGCCGGTCAGCAGCGGAGGCAGCGTCGATGCCGCCTGGATCCTCGCGACGCCGGAACAAATTGGCTACATCAAACCGATGATCGCCCTGCGCAACGGCAGCCAAAGCAACGTCACGCTGTACGCCAGCTCTCGCAGCGCTCAGGGCACCGCTGGCCCGGACTTCCGCCTGGAAATGGACGGCCTGCAGTACAGCGAAATCCCAATGCTGGCCGGCAGCAACCCGGCGCTGATGCAGCAGGCGCTTTCCGCCGTGCGTAACGACTACTCGCTGGCCCGCCTGTACGCGATGGGCGCCGACGCCTGGTCACTGGCCAACCATTTCTCGCAAATACGTCAGGTGCCGGGCTTTGAGCTGAACGGTAACACCGGCGATCTGACGGCCACGCAGGATTGCGTGATCAACAGGAAACTGTCATGGCTCAAGTACCAGCGCGGACAGATCGTCTCAGCCAACTAGCCAAACGAACCGGCGACGCCTGGGAAGCCCAGGCCCGCCGTTGGCTGGA
This sequence comes from Klebsiella sp. BIGb0132, assembly GCF_024810075.1. NCBI lineage: Bacteria > Pseudomonadati > Pseudomonadota > Gammaproteobacteria > Enterobacterales > Enterobacteriaceae > Klebsiella > Klebsiella sp. BIGb0132. The sequence continues at coordinate 176,548 of NZ_JANUDW010000007.1, forward strand.
AAGCCAGGGACTGCGTTTTATCGCCGCCAACGCCCGCGAGCGGGGCGGCGAGATTGACCTGATAATGCGCGACGGGGCGGTTACCGTCTTTGTCGAAGTGCGCTATCGTCGTAGCGCAGGCTACGGCGATGCCGCCTCCAGCGTCACGCTGAAAAAGCAACAACGACTCCTCCATGCCGCGCGTCTGTGGCTCTCCCGACATAATGGGAGCTTTGATACTGTGGATTGCCGTTTCGATGTGGTAGCCTTCACCGGAAACGACATCCAATGGCTGAAAAACGCCTTTGGCGAATAGCGTAAACGAATTTAAGGGATCCCGTGCTCGATAGAATTAAAGCCTGCTTCACTGAAAGCATTCAAACCCAAATTGCAGCAGCGGAAGCACTCCCGGACGCCATCTCCCGTGCGGCGATGACCCTCGTGCAGTCACTCCTCAACGGCAACAAAATCCTCTGTTGTGGCAATGGCACCTCTGCCGCCAATGCACAGCATTTTGCTGCCAGCATGATCAATCGTTTCGAAACGGAGCGCCCTGGTTTACCTGCCATTGCACTAAATACCGATAATGTGGTCTTAACGGCAATAGCCAACGATCGCCTGCATGACGAGGTTTACGCCAAGCAGGTGCGCGCGCTTGGGCACGCTGGTGATGTACTGCTGGCGATCTCCACCCGCGGCAATAGTCGGGATATCGTGAAAGCCGTCGAAGCGGCCGTCACTCGCGATATGACCATCGTTGCGTTAACCGGCTATGACGGCGGCGAGCTGGCTGGCCTGCTGGGTCAGCAGGACGTCGAAATTCGCATTCCCTCGCATCGCAGCGCGCGTATTCAGGAAATGCATATGCTTACCGTCAACTGTCTGTGCGATTTGATTGATAACACGCTTTTTCCACACCAGGACGAATAAGGAGAACACATGAAGGCTCTCTCGCCCCTCGCCATCCTTCTTTCTGCGCTACTGCTTCAGGGATGCGTTGCCGCAGCAGTTGTCGGAACGGCAGCAGTCGGCACCAAGGCCGCAACGGACCCGCGTACGGTCGGCACACAGGTCGATGACAGTACGCTTGAGCTACGCGTCAACAGCGCGTTGTCGAAAGATGAACAAATTAAGAAGCAGGCCCGCATTAACGTCACCGCCTACCAGGGCAAAGTCCTGCTGACCGGTCAATCTCCGGTGGCCGATCTCTCCGCGCGCGCGAAGCAAATTGCGATGGGCGTCGAAGGAACCACGGAAGTCTTTAACGAAGTGCGTCAGGGTCAGCCGATCGGCCTCGGCACCGCCTCTTCGGATACCTGGATTACCACCAAGGTGCGCTCCCAGCTGCTGGGCACTGACCAGGTGAAATCATCGAACGTGAAGGTGACCACCGAGAACGGGGAAGTGTTCCTGATGGGGCTGGTAACCGATCGCGAAGGTCGCGCGGCGGCGGATATCGCCAGCCGGGTCAGCGGCGTTTCTCGCGTCACCACCGCGTTTACCTACCTCAAGTAAGCACCGCATCCCGGGCGACAACCCCTCAGCGTTGTCGCCCGGAAAATCATCCCAGTAACGCCAGCCCGCCAACAATCGCGCCGCACAGCGCCACCAGCCCGCCGGTCAGCCAAAGGGCCTTCGCCGGAAACGCCTTATGCAGCATAATCAGCGACGGTACGCTGACCGCAGGCAGGGTGATCAGCAGCGCCAGCGCCGGCGCAACGCCCATTCCCGCCAGCATCATGGTCTGAACGATAGGGATCTCCGCCGCCGTCGGGATAACGAACAGGCAGCCGGCTATCGCCATCGCCAGCACCCAGAACAGGGTGTTACCGATCGCGCCGTCGGCGTGCGGGAACAGCCAGACGCGCGCGGCGCCCAGCGCCAGCACCGCCAGAATATAGACCGGGATCGTGTTCCAGAACAGCGTCCACAGCGCCCGCAGCCAGCGGCTGAAGAAACCGCCTTCGGCAATTTGCGGGGCAACGTCGGGCACTGCCGCCGGCTGAGTCGCGGCCTCTTTCACCCATTTTTGTACCAGCGTCGCCACCACCAGCACGGTCGCGAGACCGGCCACCAGGCGAATCAAGGCAAACTGCCAGCCCAGCACAAATCCCATGAACACCAGCGTCGCCGGATTCAGCAGCGGGTTACCCATCCAGAACGCCAGCGCGCCGCCCATCGACACCTGCTGCTTACGCATGCCCGCCGCCACCGGCGCGGCGCAGCAGGTACACATCATGCCGGGCAGAGCGAAAATCGCCCCCAGCAGCGTACCGCGAAAACGCGATTGCCCCAGCGTGCGCAGCAGCCAGTTGCGCGGGATCAGCACCTGAATCAGCGAGCCCAGCAGCACGCCCAGCACCGCCGCTTTCCAGACCGCCAGGAAGTAGACCAGCGCGTAATCCCACGCGGCTTTTAGCGGGTTGCTATCGGCCTGGGCGAGAATAGATTTTCCAATGCTGTGCGTTTCCGCGGCGGTGAAGGCCTTACCGTAATAGGGCTGCCATTTAACGAACCACAGGCCAACGATGACGACGAGAAAAAAGAGCGCGGGCTTCCACCATTGAAAAGATGATGCCGCCTGAGATGAAGACTGACCAGTCATAGCATTCCCCAGCAAGAAATGTGGTTATACAGCGAAGCGCTGAATATTACGCCTCGCTGGCGGCGATTTCACGCAGTTTTGCCGATGGCAGAACGGTGACGCCTTCCTGAGGGGGCGCGAGCGCTTCGCTGAGCATCGCCTGTGCGACGTCGCGGGCGTCGATTGACTTCCAGTTCCCCGGCAGCAGGCGGAACAGCGGCGCCAGCAGCGCTTCATTGGCGCGCTTGTTGTCCCGCTCGCCCAGCAGCATAGAGGGGCGCAGGATCGTCAGATTGCGCCACGCCTGAGCGCGCAGCGCCTGCTCCATTTCCCCTTTGACGCGGTTGTAGAAAAACAGCGAATGCGGGTCGGCTCCCATGGCGCTGATGACCAGCATATGTTTCGCCCCCAGCCGTAGTCCGGTCAGCGCCGTATCCACCACCAGCGTGTAGTCAGCATGAATAAAGGCCGCTTTGCTCCCCGCCTCGCGTCGCGTGGTGCCGAGGCAGCAAAAGACGATGTCTAGCGGATCAACGACCTGCGCCAGCGCATCGCTCAGCTGAGGGTCATGGGGATTGAATACGCCCTGGGTATCCGCCAGCGGGCGGCGAGTGGGCGCGGCTATCGCCGAAATGCTCGGCTCACGCACCAACATTCGAAGTAAGTGCCCACCAACTAAACCGGTCGCGCCTGTTATCAGCACCTGGCTCATGATCTCTCCTGAGGTTCCGCCGCGACGGGCGACGGATAGCTTGAGAAAAAGTATGCAAGAAAAGGGAGGAATTGCACGTCTGCCGGGGGAATTACTCTCTCGCAGCCTCGCGCTGCCAGTACAGCTTCTTGCCGAAGCCGAGAGTATTGTCGGTAAACTTGAGCTCGTCGGGGCGAATTTCCCACACCGCTGCCGGCAGCGCGCGGGCAACCGGGAAGCGCCTCACGTAGCATTGACGCATCTCTGCCTCCTCGTCTCCGTGAAGCCGGCGAATCTCGCCTTTAAACTGAACGCCGCGGATCAGCGCCACGGTTTTCGGCTGACCGTTTACCGTCCCGGCAACCTTAGCGCGCTCGCCGGTCATTTGACCGTGGCGAGTTTTCTCGTCGCTAAGAAGATAAAATGCCACGTTTTCAGGATCATAAATATAGAAAGCGTTGGCACACCAGAGCTCACCCTCGCTGGCGACGCACCAGGTGACGACGTGCTGTTTGCCCAGCCAGCGGCCGATCGCGGCAAGCATATCCATCTTTTTTCTCCAGTATGCTATGGTGCACCCACCTTAACATACCGACCTTTGGACCGTGCGCTGGTTTCTCTATCTGATTCGTACCGCCGATAATCGCCTCTATACCGGGATTACCACCGACGTCTCTCGCCGCTTTTGTCAGCATCAGGAGGGCAAAGGGGCGAAAGCTTTACGTGGGAAAGGCGCGCTGCAGCTGGCCTTTAGCCAGGAAGTTGGTGAACACTCACTAGCGCTGAGACTGGAGTATCGCATCAAGCAGCTAACGAAGCGCCAGAAGGAGCGCCTCGTTGCCGGAGATGGTACGTTTGAAGCCCTGCTGGAGAGCCTTAGAAGCGATTGAAGTGGTCGCTGTACTCGACCAGTCCGTGGACCCCTTGCAGCGCGTCATCGGCCAGAGGGCGTACCTGAAACGCCTCAGAGGTGTCAGGCCACCGGCAGCGCAGATCGAAACGCGCGGCCGGTTCAAAGCCCAGGCGGCCGTACAGCGCCGGCTCGCCGAGGGTAACAACCGCGGCATAGCTAAATTCATTCAGCGAATCCAGCCCCTCATAGACCAGCTGGCGGCCAATCCCCTGACCGCGGTAGCTTTCATCTACCGCCAGCGGCGCCATGCCAACCCACTGCAGCTCTTCGCCTTCAACGGAGACCGGACTGAAGGCAACATAGCCAACCACCTGACCTTCATCGTCCGTTGCCACCACGCCTAGCGTGATCAGGCCATCTTCCCGTAAATCGTGCACCAGCTGCGCTTCGGCATCGCCGCCGAAGGTTCGGCGCAGCAACGCGTCGATTCCCGGTGCATCAATTCCAATTTCAACTCGAATCAGCATGCCTCACCTACCGATGTCTGTTCAGGTTTCCGCGGGCTGCTTAGGCCAGCTTCAACAAAATCCGCCAGTTGCAGCAGCATTATGCGCAGCGCTTTCGGCATCTGCTCCAGCTCAATGGCATCCATCAGGTTTTTGACGTACAGCCCCAGCTCGGTATCGCCTTCGATAACCAGCCGACGCTGGAAGAATAGCGTATCCGGATCCTGCTTACGCGCCGCAATCATCAGCAGATCGCTGGCATCAGCGCTAAAGCTGACGTCCGCTTCTGCCGTCGGGCTAACCACCAGCCGACCCTCGCTCACTGAGGTATACCACAGCAGGCCAATATCGCGCACATTAATACTTAACCAGCGGCCTTCGAGAAAATCCAGTTCTCCATCCGCCAGCGCCTGACGAAACTGCCAGCTGAGCACCTGCTCCAGCACCTGGCGCTTGAGGGCAAAAGGCGCCAGCTTAACCGGCACGCTCATCAAAGACGGGCCAAAGTGGACCAGCCGGGAACGCAATTTATCCAACACAAGCTTAACTCCATGAAAGCGACAGTTCCGCTATTGTGCCATATCAAATAAACAACATAGCGGCGTAAATCAACAAAATCACCATGACGGGTACCTATTATTGGCGCCACCAATCCGCTTTTAACTGCCTCAAATCAAAAATTGTCACCAGAAGGTTAACTAAAATCCCTGCTCGTTAACCATTCAGCGTCGCCGACAGGCCGCGTTTTTCAGGAAAAATTATGGAGCTGCTCTGCCCAGCCGGTAACCTCCCGGCGCTTAAGGCGGCCATCGAAAACGGTGCCGATGCCGTGTATATCGGGCTGAAAGATGACACCAACGCCCGCCACTTTGCCGGTCTTAATTTCACCGAAAAGAAGCTGCAGGAAGCCGTCAGCTTCGTTCATCAGCATCGCCGCAAGCTGCATATTGCGATCAACACCTTCGCCCACCCGGACGGCTACGCCCGCTGGCAGCGCGCGGTGGATATGGCCGCCCAGCTGGGGGCCGATGCCCTGATCCTCGCCGATATCGCCATGCTGGAATATGCCGCCGAGCGCTATCCGCATATTGAACGTCACGTGTCGGTTCAGGCGTCTGCGACCAACGAAGAGGCGGTGCGCTTCTACCACCGCAATTTCGACGTCGCCCGCGTGGTGCTGCCGCGCGTGCTCTCCATCCACCAGGTCAAACAGCTGGCGCGCGCTACCCCGGTTCCGCTGGAGGTCTTCGCCTTCGGTAGCCTGTGCATTATGGCGGAGGGCCGCTGCTATCTCTCCTCGTACCTGACCGGTGAATCACCCAATACCGTCGGTGCCTGTTCGCCCGCGCGCTTCGTTCGCTGGCAGCAGACTCCACAGGGCCTGGAGTCGCGGCTTAATGAAGTCCTGATTGACCGCTATCAGGACGGCGAGAACGCCGGCTACCCCACCCTGTGCAAAGGCCGCTACCTGGTCGACGGCGAGCGCTATCACGCGCTGGAAGAGCCCACCAGCCTGAATACCCTTGAGCTGCTGCCGGAGCTGATGGCGGCGAATATTGCCTCGGTGAAAATTGAGGGCCGCCAGCGTAGCCCGGCCTACGTTACCCAGGTGGCGAAGGTCTGGCGTCAGGCTATCGATCGCTGTAAAGCCTCCCCGCAGGATTTTGTCCCACAATCCGCATGGATGGAGACTCTCGGCGCAATGTCCGAGGGAACGCAAACCACCCTTGGCGCCTATCACCGTAAATGGCAGTGAGAAACGTGATGAAATATTCATTAGGGCCGGTGCTGTACTACTGGCCAAAAGAGACGCTGGAAGATTTTTACCAGCAGGCGGCAGGCTGTAGCGCCGAGACGATTTATCTCGGTGAAGCGGTATGCAGCAAGCGCCGCGCGACCAAAGTCGGCGACTGGATCGATATGGCAAGAATGCTGGCGAGCAGCGGCAAGCAGGTGGTCCTCTCGACCCTCGCCCTGGTTCAGGCCTCCTCTGAGCTGGGAGAGCTGAAACGCTACGTCGACAACGGCGAGTTTTTGATTGAGGCCAGCGATCTGGGGGTCGTCAATATGTGCGCTGAACGCGGGCTGCCGTTCGTCGCCGGCCATGCGCTCAACTGCTATAACGCCGTAACCCTGCGCCTGCTGCTCAAGCAGGGAATGGTGCGCTGGTGCATGCCGGTCGAGCTTTCCCGCGACTGGCTGATGAACCTGCTGACGCAGTGTGAAGAGCTGGGGATCCGCGAGCGGTTCGAGGTTGAAGTGCTGAGCTATGGCCACCTGCCGCTGGCCTACTCCGCGCGCTGCTTTACCGCCCGCTCTGAAGACAAACCGAAGGATGAGTGCGAAACCTGCTGCATCAAGTACCCCAACGGCCGCGACGTGCTGTCGCAGGAAAACCAGCAGGTCTTTGTGCTCAACGGTATTCAGACCATGAGCGGATACGTCTATAACCTCGGCAACGAGCTGGCGTCGATGCGCGGCCTGGTCGATATGGTTCGCCTGTCGCCGCTGGATGACAAGGTCTTTGCCACGCTCGATGCCTTCCGGGCAAACGAAAACGGCGCCTCGCCGCTGCCGCTCACCGCCAGCAGCGAGTGCAATGGCTACTGGAAACGGCTGGCCGGGCTGGAGCTACAGAGCTGATAAACCGCTCACTTTGTTAATAGCTATCGTCACTTTTTAATGCACTATTGAAGCCGCAGCTTTTCTGGCCGGCGCGCCCCGGATGCGCCAGGCTGGAAGAAGACCTTCAATCTGATGACTATGCTGTAGCAAAGTGAGCCTTTATGACTGACAAATCTATTCCGTTCTCGGTGCTCGATCTGGCACCGATCCCGCAAGGTTCTTCGGCGAAAGAAGCCTTCTCCCATTCGTTAGACCTGGCGCAGCTGGCTGAAAAACGCGGCTATCACCGCTACTGGCTGGCGGAGCACCATAATATGGTCGGTATTGCCAGCGCCGCGACGTCGGTGCTTATCGGCTATCTGGCGGCCAACACCCGCACTCTGCACCTCGGTTCCGGCGGCGTGATGCTGCCCAACCACTCGCCGCTGGTGATTGCCGAGCAGTTTGGCACGCTGAATACCCTCTATCCTGGCCGCATCGATCTCGGTCTTGGCCGCGCCCCGGGCAGCGATCAGCCCACCATGCGCGCGCTGCGCCGCCACATGAGCGGTGACGTCGATAACTTCCCGCGCGATGTTGCGGAGCTGGTTGACTGGTTCGATGCCCGTGACCCGAATCCGCACGTGCGCCCGGTGCCCGGCTACGGCGAGCAGATCCCGGTATGGCTGCTTGGATCCAGCCTCTACAGCGCCCAGCTGGCGGCGCAGCTCGGCCTGCCGTTTGCCTTCGCTTCGCACTTTGCGCCAGACATGCTGTTCCAGGCCCTGCACCTGTACCGCACGCATTTCAAACCCTCGGCGCGGCTGGAGAAACCCTATGCGATGGTGTGCATCAATATTGTTGCCGCCGACAGTAACCGCGATGCGGAGTTCCTGTTTACCTCAATGCAGCAGGCTTTCGCTAAGCTACGCCGGGGTGAAACCGGCCAGCTGCCGCCGCCGGTGGAGAATATGCATCAGCTGTGGTCTGCCTCCGAGCAATACGGCGTACAGCAGGCGTTGAGCATGTCTCTGGTCGGGGATAAGGCGAAGGTACGTCACGGTCTGGAGTCGATATTGCGCGAAACCCAGGCCGACGAGCTGATGGTTAATGGCCAGATTTTCGATCATCAGGCGCGCCTGCACTCGTTTGAGCTGGCGATGCAGGTGAAAGAGGAGCTGTTGGGTTAACGTCCACCCCGCTTCCCGACCGCGCGTAATGCCGGCCGGGAAGCGAAGTCGCTATTGATAAACCGGCAGAACGTTAAAGCTCGATAAGAAGTGGACGATAACGTTGCCGACGCCGAACAGCAGAATCAGCGCAATCATCGGCTTTCCGCCCCAAACGCGGAATTGTGGGCTACCGAAGCGCTTACGCGATGCGCGCGCCAGCAGAGCCGGGACGATTGCCGCCCAGATGGTTGCCGCCAGTCCCGCATAGCCGATGGCATACAGGAAGCCGTTCGGCCACAGCAGGCCACCGATAACCGGCGGTACGAAGGTCAGGAGCGCGGTCTTAAAGCGCCCCAGCGCGGAGTCATCGAAACCGAACAGGTCCGCCAGATAGTCAAACAGCCCCAGCGTGACGCCGAGGAACGAGCTGGCTACCGCAAAGTTTGAGAACACCACCAGCAGCAGATCCAGGCTGCGGCTGTTCAGCACGCCGCTCAGCGCCTGCACCAGTACATCGATGTTACCGCCCTTCTGCGCGATGCCGACAAACTCCGCGCGCGGGATATTGCCCATCGTCACCAGCAGCCAGATAACGTACAGCCCCAGCGCCAGCAGCGTGCCGTAAACCAGGCAGCGCGTAATGGTGCGCGGATCTTTGCCGTAGTACTTCATCAGGCTGGGGACGTTGCCGTGATAGCCGAAGGATGCCAGGCAAAACGGCAGCGTCATCAGCAGGTACGGCATATAGGATGCGTTTTGCTCGGCCACGTTGAACAACGTCGTCGGCTGTACGTGTCCCAGCAGGCTGCCGAAGGTCAGGAAAAACGTAATGACCTTCGCTCCCAGCACAATCGCCGTCATGCGGCTTACCGCCCTGGTGCTCAGCCAGACGACAAACGCCACCAGCAGGGCAAAGCCCAATCCTGCCGCCCGCGCCGGAACGTTGAGCGACATCTCGGAAAAGGTATGGTGCAATATGGAGCCGCTGGCCGAGATGTAGGCGTAGGTGAGGATATAGAGCACGAAGGCAATCGACACGCCGTTAATCAGATTCCAGCCTCTGCCGAGCAGATCTTTGGTGATGGTATCGAAGCTGGAGCCAATGCGGTAATTCAGGTTGGCTTCCAGAATCATCAGCCCGGAATGCAGCATGCAGAACCAGGTGAAAACCAGAGCCGCCAGCGACCAGAAGAACCACGCGCCGGACATGACCACCGGCAGCGAGAACATGCCCGCGCCAATAATGGTTCCGCCGATAATCACCACGCCGCCAATTAAGGACGGGCGCGATGCCGTAGTGGTTAGTGTCGCCATTTAGCCTAATCTCCAGTCAATAATACTTTGCTCATCGTTAGCGCGCAGCACTGTACCAGTACACGAGTACAATTGAAATAAAAAAAGCCCCAATCGTTAAGATCGGGGCTGTATCATTTTCTTTACGCTAGCGGATGCTAATTACGCATCGCCACCGAAACGACGACGGCTTGAAGAGTCATCCCGACGCGGGGCTGAATCTTCGCGACGCGGCGCTGAATCATCACGGCGCGGAGCATGACCTTCACGACGCGGTGCCTGGCCTTCACGACGTTCGCCGCTGAAACGACGACCATCACCACGACCGCCTTCGCGACGTTCACCGCCGAAACTACGACCGCCTTCACGACGTTCGCCACCGAAAGCACGGCCGCCTTCACGACGTTCACCGCCGCCACGACGCTCGCCACCGCTACGCTCAGGGCGCGGCTGGGCATCGCCCATCAGCTGCATGTTCATCGGCTTGTTCAGGATACGGGTACGAGTAAAGTGCTGCAGCACTTCGCCCGGCATGCCTTTCGGCAGCTCGATCGTTGAGTGGGTACCGAACAGCTTGATGTTACCGATGTAACGGCTGCTGATGTCGCCTTCGTTAGCGATAGCGCCAACAATGTGACGAACTTCAACACCATCGTCGCGGCCCACTTCAATGCGATACAGTTCCATATCGCCAACGTCACGACGCTCGCGTTTAGGACGATCTTCACCGCTACGCTCAGGACGGTCGCCACGCGGGCCACGGTCATTGCGATCGTTACGGTCATTACGACGTTCGAAACGATCGTCGCGATCGCGGAATTCGCGTTTAGCACGCATCGGCGCATCCGGAGGCAGGATCAGAGGACGTTCGCCCTGAGCCATTTTCAGCAGTGCTGCGGCAAGAGTTTCGATATCCAGCTCTTCGCCTTCAGCGGACGGCTTGATGTTCGTCAGCAGCGCACGGTACTGATCCAGATCGCTGCTTTCCAGCTGCTGCTGAACTTTAGCGGCGAATTTTTCCAGACGGCGTTTGCCCAGCAGCTCTGCGTTCGGCAGCTCTACTTCCGGAATGGTCAGCTTCATGGTGCGTTCGATGTTACGCAGCAGACGGCGTTCGCGGTTCTCAACGAACAGCAGCGCACGGCCTGCACGACCTGCACGACCGGTACGGCCGATACGGTGAACGTAAGATTCGGAGTCCATCGGGATGTCGTAGTTAACAACCAGGCTGATACGTTCAACGTCAAGGCCACGGGCCGCAACGTCGGTCGCAATCAGGATGTCCAGACGACCATCTTTCAGACGCTCCAGAGTCTGCTCACGCAGGGACTGGTTCATGTCACCGTTCAGCGCGGCGCTGTTATAGCCGCTACGCTCCAGCGCTTCGGCCACTTCCAGGGTCGCGTTTTTGGTACGAACGAAGATAATCGCCGCATCAAAATCTTCCGCTTCCAGGAAACGCACCAGCGCTTCGTTTTTACGCATGCCGTAAGCAGTCCAGTAGCTCTGGCTGATGTCCGGGCGAGTAGTAACGCTGGACTGGATGCGTACTTCCTGCGGCTCTTTCATAAAGCGGCGGGTAATACGACGGATCGCTTCCGGCATAGTGGCAGAGAACAGAGCGGTCTGATGACCTTCCGGGATCTGAGCCATGATAGTTTCTACGTCTTCGATGAAGCCCATGCGCAGCATTTCGTCAGCTTCATCCAGCACCAGACCGCTCAGCTTAGAGAGATCCAGAGTACCGCGCTTCAGGTGGTCAAGCAGACGACCCGGGGTACCGACAACAATTTGTGGTCCCTGGCGCAGAGCACGCAGCTGCACGTCATAACGCTGGCCGCCGTAAAGGGCTACCACGTTTACGCCGCGCATATGTTTAGAGAAGTCCGTCATCGCTTCAGCAACCTGTACCGCCAGTTCGCGGGTCGGCGCCAGCACCAGGATTTGCGGTGCTTTGAGCTCAGGATCAAGATTGTTCAGCAGCGGTAAAGAGAACGCTGCAGTTTTACCGCTACCCGTCTGGGCCATACCCAGAACGTCGCGGCCGCCCAGCAGATGCGGAATGCATTCAGCCTGGATCGGAGATGGTTTTTCGTAACCCAGATCGTTAAGGGCTTCAAGGATAGGAGCCTTCAGGCCCAGATCTGCAAAAGTGGTTTCGAATTCAGCCATGTAGTACGTGTGCCTCAAAATTAATGGCGGCCAGTCTACATAACTCAACGTGAAAATTTACAGTAATTTTCATTGAAAAGTGTGAACCGGCTCAAAGTAGGTGTATTAACGAACAACAACGCCCTCACCCGCGAAGGTGATGGCAATAAAAATTTGGGCTGATGTTTGTTCGTCAGCTATTGCTGGTCCGATTCTGCCAGGTCATCTTGCTCCTGGCCCAAGAGCGATAATTCCAACAATGCGTATCGGTGCTCAACGTAGTTGTGAACGTTGTTTGCGACCGCCAGTTTGAACAGTGCCGTAGCGCTGTCCTTGTCCCCCAGACTTAGGTAGTACTTACCTAAATAGAAGTTGGTTTCACTGAGATGCTCAGCGAGCGAGGTGTTATCCGTTGCGTCTGCCTTCAAACGATCCATCAGCGTTTTTTCGCTAATATCGTTAAGGTAGAACTCGACAATGTTCCATCCCCATTGCTCTTTATCCGATTTGTCGAAGCGCTGTTTCAGTGCTTCAAGCGCCTGCTTCTCGTCGAGTTTGCGCTCAGCGAGATAAAGCCACAGGCTACGGAAAGGATCATTGGGATCGTCTTGATAAAACGCCAGCAGATCATCTTGCGCTAACTTAGCACGACCCCCGTAATACAGGGCGATGCCGCGATTTAAGTGCGCGTAGTTATAAGTTGGATCAAGCTCAAGTACAGAATCAAACGCTTCATAGGCAGCATCAAAATTGCCTGCCTGCGTTAAATATATGCCTAAGTAGTTGAATACTTCGGGCATATCAGGTCGGATTGCCAGCGCTTGTGAAAAATCGTTTCGCGCTAGTGCCCTCAGACCGAGACTATCATACAACACTCCGCGCTCATATAAAAGCTGTGCGCGTTCATCATCGGTTAAAGCCCGACTGGCAAGAATTTGTTCCATGCGCGCCAGAATCACTTCTTGCTGCAAAGTCGGTTGCAATGGCACCGCGAGGACTGCGTCCTTACGCCAGGCAGAGTTGCTGCATCCTGCCAGCGTGAGAGCTGTCGCCACGAAACACCAGCGCAAAAAAGGCTTCATTTCCCACTCCCGAAGACAACGATTGGATGAACGTCCAGTTCCCCGGCTGCAAACAAGGCGTCCTGCCCGTAATACGCCCTCCGCAAACGCGGAGGGCAAACGGCAACCTTACTCGCCCTGCTCTGCGACCGGAGCTTCCGGTGCGCTTACAGGCTGAGTCTGCTCAGTTGCTTCTTTGATGCTCAGACGGACGCGGCCCTGACGGTCAACTTCCAGAACCTTAACCGGCACTTCCTGACCCATCTGCAGGTAATCGGTGACTTTCTCTACGCGCTTGTCGGCGATCTGAGAAATATGCACCAGACCTTCTTTACCGCCGCCGATGGCAACGAATGCGCCAAAGTCAACGATACGGGTCACTTTACCATTGTAGATACGGCCAACTTCGATCTCAGCGGTAATCTCTTCGATACGACGAATCGCGTGCAGCGCTTTGTCACCGTCGGTCGCTGCGATTTTCACGGTACCGTCATCTTCGATTTCGATGGTGGTGCCGGTCTCTTCAGTCAGCGCACGGATGACAGAGCCGCCCTTACCGATAACGTCTTTGATCTTGTCCGGGCTGATCTTGATGGTGTGGATACGCGGTGCGAATTCGGAGATGTCGCCGCGCGGCGCGTTAATCGCCTGCTCCATTACGCCCAGGATGTGCAGACGCGCACCTTTAGCCTGGTTCAGCGCAACCTGCATGATCTCTTTGGTGATACCTTCAATTTTGATATCCATCTGCAGAGCAGAGATACCGTCGCGGGAACCCGCAACTTTGAAGTCCATATCGCCCAGGTGATCTTCGTCGCCCAGAATATCGGACAGAACGACATAGTTGTCGCCTTCTTTCACCAGACCCATCGCGATACCCGCAACGGAGGCTTTAATCGGCACGCCGGCGTCCATCAGTGCCAGAGATGCACCGCAAACGGAAGCCATGGAAGAAGAGCCGTTAGATTCGGTGATTTCAGAAACCACGCGAACGGTGTACGGGAACTCTTCGGTGGTCGGCATCACGGCCAGTACGCCGCGCTTAGCCAGACGACCGTGACCAATTTCACGACGCTTCGGTGAACCTACCATTCCGGTCTCGCCTACGGAGTACGGAGGGAAGTTGTAGTGGAACAGGAAGGAGTCGGTACGGTCGCCCATCAGCTCATCGATGTTCTGTGCGTCACGCGCGGTGCCCAGGGTCGCGGTAACCAGCGCCTGAGTTTCGCCACGGGTGAACAGTGCGGAACCGTGGGTACGCGGCAGTACGCCGGTACGAACATCCAGACCACGAATCATATCTTTTTCACGGCCATCGATGCGCGGCTCGCCTGCCAGTACGCGGCTACGAACGGCATTTTTCTCGATAGCGTGCAGGATTTCACCCAGCTCGTTAGCGTCCAGGGTTTCATCTTCAGCGGTCAGCGTGGCGATAGTTTCAGCTTTGATCACGCCAATCTGAGCATAGCGCTCTTGTTTATCAGTGATGCGGTAAGCATCGCTCAGGCGAGTTTCAGCCAGGGCTGCAACGCGGGCATTCAGCGCGGCGTCTACGACTTCCGGCTGCCATTCCCAGCGCGGTTTACCCGCTTCTTTCACCAGATCGTTGATGGTCTGAATAACAATCTGCTGCTGCTCGTGGCCGAACACCACCGCGCCCAGCATCTGGTCTTCGCTCAGCAGTTCTGCTTCAGATTCAACCATCAGGACCGCAGCTTCGGTACCGGCAACAACCAGGTCCAGCTTACTCTCTTTCAGCTCATCCTGAGTCGGGTTCAGTACGTACTGGTCGTTGATGTAGCCAACGCGCGCGGAGCCGATAGGACCGTTAAACGGAATACCGGACAGGGACAGCGCAGCGGAAGCACCGATCATGGCAACGATGTCCGGGTTAACCTGTGGGTTAACGGAAACAACGGTAGCAATAACCTGAACTTCGTTAACAAAACCTTCCGGGAACAGCGGACGAACCGGGCGGTCAATCAGACGCGCAATCAGGGTTTCGCCTTCGCTTGGACGGCCTTCACGACGGAAGAAACCACCCGGGATTTTACCTGCTGCATAGGTACGTTCTTGATAGTTTACGGTCAGCGGGAAGAAGTCCTGGCCTGGCTTCGCTTTCTTCTGGCCAACAACGGTAACGAATACCGCGGTGTCATCCATGCTTACCATGACAGCAGCAGTGGCCTGGCGGGCCATCATGCCGGTTTCCAGGGTAACGGTGTGTTGGCCGTACTGGAATTTACGAACGATCGGATTTAGCAAAATTCTATCCTTTTATCAAAAAGTGACGCTATATCGAGGATATAGCGTCAGATGACCCGATCTCCTGCATCCTCGCGACTAATGACAACCTTTACCCGCCCCTGCGGATGAAGCCTCTCATTAGCCGCGCGAACCTCTGCACGAAGATCATTAATAGCAACAATACATGAGTTTTTAGCTAATTGCTGCCGCCTGGTCGAAAAAAGGGGCCCTGAGGCCCCTTTTTCTGAAACTCGCAGAACTAGCGACGCAGACCCAGACGCTCGATCAGCGAAGAGTAACGTGCAACATCTTTACGTTTCAGGTAGTCGAGCAGTTTACGACGCTGGGAAACCATGCGCAGCAGACCACGACGGCTGTGGTGATCTTTTTTATGCTCGGAGAAGTGACCCTGCAGATGGTTAATCTGGGCAGTCAGCAGTGCAACCTGAACTTCGGTAGAACCGCTGTCGTTTTCGCCACGACCAAACTCAGAAACGATTTTTGCTTTAGCTTCAACGCTTAGAGACATTTTGAACTCCAAAAATTAAAAGAAAGAAAGGGTGCCGATCTCTAATTCAGCAACCCCTGATGCGACGCCCGAAAATGTTAAAACATTTTTGCGGACGTCAGGCGGCGATATTCTACTCGCAGCCAGCTTTTATCGCAAGAACAGCCCTCAGACAGGGTATTCAACGACCAGACGACGCGGCGCCACGCGGCCTTCGTCATCAATCTCGCCCATGCCGAGAAACTTCTCGTCTTCACCTTCCGTTACGCGAACCAGACCCTGCTTCGGCGCACCAGAAGTGCGGACTGGATTACCGTTTTTAAAATATACCGCCGACGTTTCGGGAATATTAACCAGCGGATAATCCGAGGCCGGGCTGTCCATCGGCATTAGCAGCGGATCGAGCAGCTGCGCGGCAGGAATATCCTGCTCTTGCGCCTGTTCAACCAGCGCCTGCAGCTGTTCGAGCGTCACCATACGTTCAACAGGATACTTGCTGACGGCCAGGCGGCGCAGGAAAATCACGTGCGCGCCGCAGCCAAGCTTTTCGCCTAAATCGTCGATAATCGTCCGAATATAGGTCCCTTTTGAACAGTGGATTTCCAGCTCGAGCTCATCGCCTTCATGGCGAATAAACAGCAGCTCGTAGACGGTAATCGGCCGGGCTTCGCGCGGGACGTCAATCCCCTGACGGGCATATTCATACAGCTTTTTACCCTGGTACTTCAGCGCCGAATACATGGACGGCACCTGCTGAGTCTCACCACGAAAATCTTCCAGCGCGGAGGCCAGCTGAGCATCGCTAAAGGCCAGCGGGCGCTCTTCCACTACCTGGCCATCGGCATCAGAGGTGTCAGTGCGTTGACCCAGTTTGGCAATGACGCGGTAACGCTTGTCAGAGTCGAGTAGGTACTGGGAAAACTTGGTCGCTTCTCCGAGGCAAATCGGCAGCATGCCGGTTGCCAGCGGATCCAGCGCGCCGGTGTGCCCTGCCCGGTTAGCGTTATAAATACGTTTTACTTTTTGCAGTACGTCATTGCTGGAAGCCCCCTGGGGTTTATCCAGCAACAGCACGCCGTGCACATCGCGGCCGCGACGACGAGGACGACTCATTAGTCCTCCTTGACGTCGTCCGGATTCACACGACGCTCATCGTCATGCTTCACCACGCTGGTCACCAGGTTAGACATGCGCATCCCTTCGACCAGCGAGTTGTCGTAGAAGAAGGTCAGTTCCGGCACGATACGCAGACGCATCGCTTTACCCAGCAGAGAGCGGATAAATCCGGATGCTTCCTGCAGCGCTTTAATACCCGCCTTAACAGCGGCTTCATCTTTGTCGTTCAGGAACGTCACGAACACTTTGGCATAGGCCAGATCGCGGGACATTTCTACGCCAGAGACGGTAGTCATCATGCCCAGGCGCGGATCTTTAATTTCGCGCTGCAGGATGATAGCAATCTCTTTTTGCATCTCCTGAGCTACACGCTGCGGGCGACCAAATTCTTTCGCCATAATAAATTCTCCAGAATAAAGACAAAAAAGGGGCTATAAGCCCCTTTTTAGAATTATTGCCGGGTGGCGCTTCGCTAACCCGGCTTACCTTCAGCGATCTTCTGTCAATGTTGGGCTGCAGCAACAGGCGCAGCGGCCCAGCAGTCGACGAAGATTACGCGATGGTACGTTGGATCTCGATGATTTCGAACACTTCGATCATGTCGCCAACGCGAACGTCGTTGTAGTTCTTAACGCCGATACCACATTCCATGCCGTTACGGACTTCGTTAACGTCATCTTTGAAGCGGCGCAGGGATTCCAGCTCGCCTTCGTAGATAACCACGTTGTCACGCAGTACGCGGATTGGGTTGTGACGCTTAATCGTACCTTCGGTAACCATACAGCCCGCGATGGCGCCAAATTTCGGCGATTTGAACACATCACGCACTTCAGCCAGACCAATGATCTGCTGTTTCAGTTCCGGAGACAGCATGCCGCTCATTGCTGCTTTAACTTCGTCGATCAGGTTATAGATGACGGAGTAGTAGCGCAGATCCAGGCTTTCAGCTTCAATCACTTTACGAGCAGAGGCATCAGCACGCACGTTGAAGCCAACCAGGATAGCGTTGGATGCCGCAGCCAGGGTCGCGTCGGTTTCGGTGATACCACCTACGCCAGAACCAATGATCTTCACTTTGACTTCGTCGGTAGACAGCTTCAGTAAAGAGTCAGAGATTGCTTCCACAGAGCCCTGAACGTCCGCTTTCAGTACTACGTTCACTTCGTGAACTTCGCCTTCGGTCATGTTAGCGAACATGTTCTCAAGCTTAGACTTCTGCTGACGCGCCAGTTTGACTTCGCGGAATTTGCCCTGACGATAGAGCGCAACTTCACGCGCTTTTTTCTCGTCACGAACAACGGTCACTTCGTCACCCGCAGCCGGAACGCCGGACAGGCCGAGGATCTCAACCGGAATGGACGGACCCGCTTCCAGCACTTCCTGACCCAGTTCGTTACGCATTGCACGGACGCGGCCGTATTCGAAGCCACACAGAACGATATCGCCCTTGTTCAGAGTACCTTCACGTACCAGAACGGTAGCAACCGGACCACGACCTTTATCCAGGAAGGATTCGATAACCGCACCGCTTGCCATACCGTTACGAACGGCCTTCAGCTCCAGAACTTCAGCCTGCAGCAGGATGGCGTTCAGCAGGTCGTCGATACCGGTACCGGCTTTCGCAGAAACAGGGATGAACTGAGACTCGCCGCCCCACTCTTCCGGCATTACGCCGTACTGAGACAGTTCGGTTTTAACGCGATCCATATCCGCTTCTGGCTTATCGATTTTGTTGACCGCAACAACCACCGGCACCTGCGCTGCTTTCGCATGCTGGATAGCTTCGATAGTCTGCGGCATCACGCCATCGTCCGCGGCAACAACCAGAACAACGATATCCGTTGCCTGAGCACCACGAGCACGCATTGAGGTGAACGCGGCGTGGCCCGGGGTGTCCAGGAAGGTGATCATGCCGTTTTCAGTTTCAACGTGGTACGCACCGATGTGCTGGGTGATACCACCCGCTTCGCCGGACGCCACTTTCGTTGAACGAATATAGTCGAGCAGAGAGGTTTTACCGTGGTCAACGTGACCCATGATGGTCACAACCGGTGCACGGGCTTCTGCCGCAGCGCCGGTATCACGGTCGCTCATTACCGCTTCTTCCAGCTCGTTCTCACGACGCAGGATAACCTTGTGGCCCATCTCTTCGGCAACCAGCTGTGCGGTTTCCTGGTCGATGACCTGGTTGATGGTCGCCATTGCGCCCAGCTTCATCATCGCTTTGATGACCTGAGAGCCTTTGACCGCCATCTTGTTAGCCAGATCGCCAACGGTGATGGTTTCGCCAATGATAACGTCACGGTTCACGGCCTGAGCCGGCTTCTGGAAGCCCTGCTGCAGAGAAGAACCTTTACGCTTGCCGCCTTTCCCACCGCGTACTGCCGCACGGGCTTCTTCACGATCGGCTTTGGATTCAGCGTGCTTGTTGCCTTTCTTCTGAGGGCGTGCTGCTTTGGCGTTACGGCCACGGCCACGACCGCCTTCAACTTCACGGTCGTTGTCGTCTTCTGCCTGACGGGCATGCTGAGACGTGGTCACGTGATAGTCAGAGGTTTCTTCAACAGGCGTTTCTGGGGTTTCGGTCCAGTTCTTTTCGTTTTCTGCGGCCATACGGCGTGCATCGTCTGCCACGCGGCGCGCTTCTTCTTCAAGCTTGCGACGTGCTTCTTCTTCCGATTTACGCTTCAGCTCTGCAGCTTCGTTTTCACGGCGGCTCTTTTCAGCCTGGGCGGTTTTTGTCATTTCGTCGGTTTGTTGATTGCTCACTTTGTCTTTTTCCGCGGCTTCACGTTTCGCTTTATCAGCGACTTCACGTTTAGCTTGTTCTGCGGCCTCACGTTCAGCTTTTAATTGCGCCTCTCGCTTAGCCGTTTCTTCAGCTTCACGATGGGCCTGCTCTTCCGCTTCACGCTGCGCCTGCTCTTCCGCGGCAAGGCGTTCTGCCTCTTGCGGATCGCGTTTCACAAAGGTGCGTTTCTTGCGGACTTCGATTTGTACCGATTTGCTCTTTCCACCGGTACCTGGAATATTTAACGTGCTGCGCGTTTTGCGCTGCAGCGTCAGCTTGTCGGGCGCCGAGCCGTGTTCACGGTTCAGGTGCGTCAACAAGGTTTGCTTCTCTTGCGCGGTCACAGAGTCATCGACCGATTTGCGGATCCCTGCATCAGCAAATTGCTGTATCAGGCGATCCACAGAGGTCTGAATCTCTGAGGCCAGCGCTTTAATGGTCACATCTGTCATGCTGTTCCTTCCTGCTACAGTTTATTACGCTTCGTCGCCGAACCAACAAATATTACGGGCGGCCATGATGAGCTCTCCGGCTTTTTCGTCGGTCAAGCCTTCGATATCAGCCAGATCATCAATGCCCTGCTCGGCGAGATCTTCCAGCGTACAAACGCCACGGGCAGCCAGTTTGAAAGCCATCAGACGTTCCAGACCTTCCAGATTCAGTAAATCATCGGCAGGTTTGGTGTCTCCCAGGCTTTCTTCCTGAGCCAGCGCCAACGTGGTCAGCGCATTTTTCGCACGCTCACGAAGTGCTTCAACGGTGGATTCATCCAGACCGTCGATTTCCAGCAGTTCTTTCACCGGCACATAGGCCAGTTCTTCCAGAGTGGCGAAACCTTCTTCAACCAGCATCGTGGCGAAATCTTCATCAATATCAAGATACTTAGTAAAAGTATCGATTGCCGCATGGGCTTCTGCCTGGTGCTTAGCCTGCAGGTCATCAACGGTCATTACGTTGAGTTCCCAGCCGCTCAGCTGCGATGCCAGACGCACGTTCTGACCGTTACGGCCGATCGCCTGCGCCAGATTGCCCGCTTCAACGGCGATATCCATGGTGTGCTTGTCTTCATCCACCACGATAGACGCAACGTCAGCCGGAGCCATCGCGTTAATCACGAACTGCGCCGGGTTATCGTCCCACAGGACGATATCGATACGCTCGCCGCCCAGTTCGGTAGAAACCGCCTGAACGCGCGCACCGCGCATGCCGACACAGGCGCCAACCGGATCGATACGCTTATCGTTGGTTTTCACCGCGATTTTCGCACGAGAACCCGGATCGCGAGCGGCAGCTTTAATCTCGAGAACTTCTTCACCGATTTCCGGCACCTCAATGCGGAACAGTTCGATCAGCATTTCCGGCTTAGAACGGGTAACGAACAGCTGAGCGCCGCGCGCTTCCGGACGTACCGCGTACAGAACGCCGCGAATACGGTCGCCTGGACGGAAGTTTTCACGCGGCAGCATATCTTCACGCAGGATCACGGCTTCAGCATTGCTGCCCAGATCCAGAGTGATGTTATCGCGGTTCACTTTTTTCACCACACCGGTGATGATTTCACCTTCGTGCTCGCGGAACTGATCGACAACCATGGCGCGCTCGGCTTCACGTACTTTCTGTACGATTACCTGTTTTGCGGTTTGCGTGGTGATACGGTCGAAGGTGACGGATTCAATCTGGTCTTCGACAAAGTCACCAGGATTCATGCTTTCGTCTTCGTAACGCGCCGCTTCAAGCGTAATTTCGCGAGTCGGCTGGGTAACTTCTTCAACGACCAACCAGCGACGGAAGGTGTCAAAATCACCGCTACGACGATCGATGCTCACGCGCACGTCGATCTCTTGCTCGTATTTTTTCTTTGTCGCCGTTGCCAGAGCACTTTCCAGCGCTTCGAAAATCTTTTCGCGCGGCAGCGATTTTTCGTTGGAAACGGCTTCAACAACAGCCAAAATTTCTTTGTTCATCGGGGCCTTTCACCTCAATCCAGACTGTTAAAAGTGGGGAACCAGGTTCGCCTTCTGGATGTTACTCAGCGCGAACACTTCATCTTTGCCTTCGACGGTTACCGTGATCATTTCACCGTCTACCGCTTTGATAACGCCCTGCCATTTGCGGCGATTTTGAACCGCCATACGCAGTACCAGCGAAACTTCTTCACCGGAAAAACGCGCATAGTGTTCGGCGGTAAACATCGGGCGATCGAGACCAGGTGAAGACACTTCCAGGTTATAAGCAACGGTGATCGGATCTTCGACGTCCATGACAGCACTGACCTGGTGGCTCACATCAGCACAATCATCAACATTGATGCCATTGTCACTATCAATATAGATGCGCAGTGTGGAAGTGCGACCACGAACGAATTCGATGCCGACCAGCTCAAAGCCAAGCGCTTCAACCGGCGCAGTGAGCATCTCTGTTAATTTTTGCTCTAATGTGGACAAACCCACCCCCAAGACATAAAAAAAGGGCGTATAGCCCAGTTATTCTGAAGTCAGATAACAAAAAACCCCGATAAATCGGGGTTTTAGATAACTGAACCCTGCGATCGCAACTGCGATCTGGAACACTTCCAGGAGAATTCTTTCAAATTCGGCTACGAAGGACCAGGTCCTCACAGTATATTTGAAAAAGTACTCAAAGGGAAAGTGGTTGCGGGGGCCGGATTTGAACCGACGACCTTCGGGTTATGAGCCCGACGAGCTACCAGGCTGCTCCACCCCGCGCCTGAAACGTGGCATATTTTACTCTTATTGAGTAAAAGACGCAAATACTGCTGGGATTTGGTACCGAGGACGGGACATAAAATCGTGGTAAAGTGTATTGATAAACCCTATATTTTGTCAACATGTTTTTCACATTGTCCGGTTACCGTTTATGCTGGCATTTCGCCCTTTTTTAGCAAAAAAGCAATGAATCACTTCCTGTCATCCATAAAAGATGATTAAATGAAAACTCACTATTAGTGCATAAACATGCAATAGGGACATATCCCATTTGACGTGATTTTTACGCCACCTTGGCATGGACAGCGCGAGAAGACCGGCGTGTATGGTTATACATAAAGGTTTTTAAGCATGACCCTGAACCTCAATGGCAAACGGAATAGTCAAATGGGACAGGTTCTGGACCTGGTAAACCGAACTCACAACAGTCTATCTAGCAGGGTTTTATTTTATGACGACGATTCTTAAGCATCTCCCGATTGGTCAACGTATTGGTATCGCTTTCTCTGGTGGACTGGATACCAGCGCCGCCCTGCTGTGGATGCGTAAAAAAGGCGCGGTACCTTACGCCTACACCGCTAACCTGGGCCAGCCGGACGAAGAGGATTACGATGCTATTCCTCGCCGCGCCAAAGAGTACGGTGCCGAGGGCGCTCGTCTGATCGATTGCCGTAAACAGCTGGTTGCTGAAGGCATTGCCGCTATCCAGTGCGGCGCATTCCACAACACCACCGGCGGCCTGACCTATTTTAACACCACCCCTCTCGGTCGTGCCGTGACCGGCACCATGCTGGTTGCCGCGATGAAAGAAGATGGCGTTAACATCTGGGGTGACGGCAGCACTTATAAAGGCAACGATATTGAGCGCTTCTATCGTTACGGCCTGCTGACCAACGCTGAGCTGAAAATTTACAAACCGTGGCTGGATAGCGACTTTATCGATGAGCTCGGCGGACGTCAGGAAATGTCCGAGTTTATGATTGCCTGCGGTTTTGACTACAAAATGTCCGTTGAGAAAGCCTACTCCACTGACTCCAACATGCTGGGCGCAACCCACGAAGCGAAGGACCTGGAATTCCTGAACTCCAGCGTCAAAATCGTCACCCCGATCATGGGGGTTAAGTTCTGGGATGAGAGCGTTAAGATCCCGGCGGAAGAAGTGACCATTCGCTTTGAGCAGGGTCATCCGGTCGCGCTCAACGGCCAAACCTTCAGCGATGACGTGGAGCTGATGCTGGAAGCAAACCGCATCGGCGGCCGTCACGGGCTTGGCATGAGTGACCAGATTGAAAACCGTATCATCGAAGCAAAAAGTCGCGGCATCTATGAAGCGCCGGGCATGGCGCTGCTGCACATTGCCTATGAGCGTCTGCTGACCGGCATCCATAACGAAGATACCATTGAGCAGTACCACGCCCACGGGCGTCAGCTGGGTCGCCTGCTGTATCAGGGACGCTGGTTTGACTCTCAGGCGCTGATGCTGCGTGATGCGCTGCAGCGTTGGGTGGCGAGCGCGATTACCGGTGAGGTGACGCTGGAGCTGCGTCGCGGTAATGATTACTCCATACTGAACACCGTCTCCGACAACCTGACCTATAAAGCAGAGCGTCTGACGATGGAGAAAGGCGACTCAATGTTCTCCGCAGAAGACCGTATTGGCCAGCTGACCATGCGTAATCTGGATATCACCGATACCCGCGATAAGCTGTTCGGTTACGCACAATCCGGCCTGCTCACCGCGTCTTCAACCACCGGTCTGCCGCAGGTTGAGAATTTGGAAAATAGAGACAAATAATCTATTTTCATCTACTCTTTCAGCCGACGCTAATCCGTCGGCTTTTTTCTTTCGTCAGAATTGCACGCCCTAAAATCTGGGGCTCATAATTTTACCGGTCGCGGTATCTAATAATTATTGTCTATAATCTTCCGCATAGATTTATCCTTTCCGATGTGAGGCCCCAATGAATATAAAACCCCCGGTCAGACCACAGCGGGAGATCGATCGCCTGCTGGAGACGCTTGAGCCTTACGCCACGCCAATGAATGTGATTGCGCGAAAAAGGCTGGCCTGTGACTATAAAGGGAAAACCCAGCTCTATCTTTTTAAAAAAGGCGAGCTGTCAGTTATCCGTTCATCTGACAAATTATTGATAGTGACCGTCTATGAACCGCATCTCTTTGGCGTCGCGGAGATGCTCCAGCCGAGTCGGAGCCACGGGCTACGGGCGGAGATCCCCTCCGATGTATTACGTATCGATAGCGATCGCGCCATCCAGCTGTTCCGGGAGCACAGCCTGTGGGAAGAGGTTACCAGCCTGCTCGCATACCATACCTCGTACCTGGTTTATCGGGACGATTTGGTCCTGCAGCAGCGAACCTACTCGGTCATCCGCAATCATCTGATGGAGATGCTTCTTATGCCTGATGAAACGCGGCTACGCGTATCTATTCTGGAATATATTCAGGACCGAACCCATCTTTCGCGCAGCAGTATTCTGAACGTGCTGTCAGCGTTAAAAAAAGGCGGATATATTGAGTTCGCCCGCGGTGGTTATTTGCAAAGCGTGAACACGCTACCTGAGAAATTCTAAGCCACCGTGCTGGTGCTTATCGCTGATGTATTGCGGGGCCAGCTACCAGGGCGCTGGATGCAATTTAAATTTAAACAAACAAATGATAACGGCAAGCGATAAATAATTTTATTCTGGGCGCCTGTATTTATCGCACTGAAAAATGTGCGTTAAAAACCAAACAACAGGCCCAGAAATGAAGACAACTCTTCCGCCAGCGTTCGCATTAAATACCCGCGCTGTGCCGACTGCATTTGCCTCTGCGATCTCTAAGGTCATACGCGTCAGCACCCAACCCTGTTGTTCACACAAATCGCTGCCCGCATCAGCGCTCACGCCGCGCGTGTCGCTCTGCGTGGCGTGATAACGGCTGCCGTTCAGCTCTGCGGTCAACGGCGGTTAGAACCCAAAACACGCTACTTATTTGCCCGAACGCTCGTGTCGGGTATTTTTTTACCTGAAGGAACTCACAATGAGCATGTTCACGTCAAAATCAGTTCTGCTCGTCGCGGCGCTTTGCGCCAGCGGCGCCGCTAGCGCATCGGTTAACCTCCACGGCGAGGCGGGGGAAGAGTTTACCCATCTTTCCGCCAGCTTTAACGCAGACGATCCGGGCATGACCTTCAACGGCAGCTGGGCGCATAGCGATAACGACGGGGATATCGCAGGGTTAGGTATGGGCTATAACTTTGACCTCGGCCCGTTTCTGCTGACCATGGGGGGCAAAGCGCTCTACCTCAATCCGCAGGATAGCGATGAGGGTTACGCCATCGCGCTTGGCGGCGGGGCACAATTACCGCTCGGCGATTTCTTCACCCTCTTCGGGGAGGCCTATTACTCTCCGGACTCCATGTCCAGCGGCGTAGACGACTACGTTGAAGCTAACGCGGGTATGCGAATAAACGTCATTAAGTCGCTGAGTATTGAAGCGGGTTATCGCTATATGGATATGGCGGGCAAAAACAGCCATCGTGACAATACGCTGGCCGACGGCGCCTACGCCGGCTTCAACTTCCGCTTCTGATCGTTATCAGCAGGGATTGCCGTCCTGCGATCCCTCACTTACGCCGCCAGGGGAACGGCCTTCAGTACCTTATTGATCTCTTCTAGTCCGGCAATATTATTTTCTTTGCGGTAGACCTCATTCATCGCCGACATCTGTTCGAGTTTGGTGAGCGCGCTGTAAACGTGATAGGCATCGCTATCCTTATCGAAGATATCCTTTCTCTCCACATCCTGCAGATAGTTGTCTTTTAATGACCGGCTAAGGCTGCCAATCAGCACCGAGTTATCCTGAAAGCGGCGGGTAATTGACTGAGAGTTTTGTCCTGCGGGCTGAACGTCGCTATGCATTACCGGTACCGCCAGCGCATTAATAGTCTCCACCGGATCCGCCGATGGCGTGGTACTACATCCGGACAAGCACAGAACGCCGGCAATGATAAACAGCCTGAAAAGCTTCATTGCGTTACTCACCTCTGATAAATAGATGAGCGCGACTTTAGCGACCTGGATGGGATCAAGGCCAGCGGAGAGTTATTTATAAATAAACAGCCGTCGGTTTAAGGCAAAAAAAAAGACGCTTTTCAGCGTCTTTTTTTCGGAATATTGGTACCGAGGATGGGACTCGAACCCACAAGCCCGTTAGGGCACTACCACCTCAAGGTAGCGTGTCTACCAATTCCACCACCTCGGTACAGATACTACTTATCAGTGCGGGATGTCGCTGCTCGGCTGCGCCGGCGCTGCTGGCTGAGTCTGCTCGGATTTCGGCGCGCTCAGATTATCCCACTCACTTCCTTTACTGGTCTTGTTGCTGTTGATATTGCCCAGCACCAAACTAATGATGAAGAACAACGCAGCCAGGATACCGGTCATGCGGGTCATGAAGTTACCAGAACCGCTGGAACCGAACAACGTGCCGGAAGCGCCTGCTCCGAACGAGGCTCCCATATCAGCGCCTTTACCTTGCTGCAGCATGATCAGACCAACAAGGCCAATCGCCACAATAAGGAAAACAACTAAAAGAGCTTCTTGCATAATCAACCTGTTCCTTGCGGATTCGCCGCATACCAATTGCTTCGACCAATAAAGCGGGACGCATTAACGTTTCCCACTGAAGCGGGTGTGAATACTAACCAAAGCGAATGACCTTCGCAAGGGCAATTTCGACGCATTGTATCAACTGCAGAAAAAAACAGCAAAAAACCGTTTGTTGGCAATTAAAAAAGCGGCAAGCGCCGCCTTTTTAATCACTTAGCGCCACAAGCTATGCGTTTTTAACCGCATCAGCAATGCGGTGAGCGAATTCGTGCACCTGCTCTTCGTGCTCGCCTTCAACCATCACGCGAATCAGCGGCTCGGTGCCGGATTTACGTAACAGCACCCGGCCACGTTTACCCAATGCGGCCTCAACCTCGGCGGCAACCGCTTTTACGCTCTCATGCTCGAGCGGGTTGCTGCTGTTATCGGTAAAGCGCACGTTGACCAGAATCTGCGGGAACATCTTCATGCCGCTGCACAGATCGTGCAGGCTCATATGGTTACGTACCATCGCGGCCACGACCTGCAGGCTTGCAACAATGCCGTCTCCGGTGGTCGTCTTATCGAGCAGGATAACGTGACCGGAGTTTTCGGCGCCAATACGCCAGCCTTTCTCCTGCATCTTCTCCAGCACATAGCGGTCGCCCACTTTTGCGCGAGCAAACGGGATACCCAGCTGTTTGAGCGCCAGCTCGAGTCCCATATTGCTCATTAGCGTGCCCACGGCACCGCCGCGCAGCTGGCCCTGACGCAGGCCTTCGCGGGCAATAATGTAGAGGATCTGGTCACCATCAACTTTATTGCCTTCATGGTCGACCATAATGACGCGGTCACCATCGCCGTCGTAGGCAATGCCCAGATCGGCCTTTTCCGCCAGCACGCGAGCCTGTAAGGCACGCACGTCGGTGGCCCCGACCTCTTCGTTGATATTAAGGCCATTGGGCTCACAGCCCATCGCAATAACCTGTGCGCCGAGCTCGCGGAAGACGCTAGGCGCGATGTGGTAGGTCGCGCCGTGAGCGCAGTCAACAACCACTTTCAGCTCGTTCAGGCTCAGCTCATTCGGGAAGGTGCCTTTGCAGAACTCGATGTAGCGCCCGGCCGCATCGACAATCCGGCTGGCTTTGCCTAATTCCGCAGAGTCGACGCAGGTCAGCTCTTTCTCCATCTCGGCTTCAATCGCCTCTTCGACGTTATCCGGCAGCTTGGTTCCCTCAATAGAGAAGAACTTGATTCCGTTGTCGTAGAAAGGGTTATGCGACGCTGAAATGACGATACCGGCCTCTGCGCGGAAAGCGCGGGTCAGATAAGCCACCGCCGGCGTAGGCATTGGGCCAGTGAATGAGGCGGAGAGACCGGCTGCCGCCAGGCCCGCTTCGAGGGCCGACTCCAGCATATAGCCCGAGATACGGGTATCTTTACCAATGATAATTTTACGCGAACCGTGACGCGCGAGAACTTTTCCTGCAGCCCAGCCCAGCTTAAGCACAAATTCCGGCGTAATTGGCGCATCGCCAACGCGGCCACGGATACCATCGGTGCCAAAATATTTACGGTTACTCATAACGTTTATTTTCCTTTGTAGCCAGAGTGGCTTCCACCACGCGCAGCGCTTCTACCGTTTCTTTGACGTCATGGACGCGCACTATCTGCGCGCCCTGCATCGCCGCAATTACTGCGCAAGCCAGGCTACCGCTGAGGCGCTCTGCCGGCCCAACGTTCAGCAACTGACCGACCATCGACTTACGCGACATACCTACCAACAGCGGGAGACCAAAATGGTGGAACTCGCCGAGTCGAGCAAGCAGCTCATAATTATGGGAAAGATTTTTACCGAAACCGAATCCTGGGTCGAGCAACAATTTATCTTTTGCGATCCCAGCCCGTTCGCAGCGCACAATATGCTCTGTGAAAAAGCGCGTCACATCGGTGAAGACGTCTTCGTACTTCGGCGCAGCCTGCATGGTTTTCGGCTGCCCCTGCATATGCATCAGACATACCGGCAGACCGGTCTCTGCCGCCGCTTCCAGCGCGCCGGGCTCCGTTAGCGAGCGGATATCGTTGATGATATGTGCCCCTACCCGAGCGGCTTCACGGATCACTTCAGGCTTTGACGTATCGACCGAGATCCACACTTCAAAACGCTGAGCAATGGCTTCCACAACCGGGATCACGCGCGCCAGCTCTTCCTCAACGCTAACATCCAGCGCACCAGGACGCGTCGATTCGCCGCCGATGTCAACGATCGTCGCCCCGGCATTAATCATCAGATTGGCGTGCTTAACCGCCTCTACCAGCGAATTGTGCGCCCCGCCGTCGGAGAAGGAGTCCGGCGTAACGTTAAGGATACCCATCACGTGCGGGTGGGTGAGATCGAGGGTTGAGCCCTGGGCTACAAGTTTCATCACGAGATCCCTGAATCAGGAGAGATAAATAAAAAGAAAAACCCCAGAGCGGATGCCCCAGGGTTTAGATATGCACAACCACATCAACAGCGGCTAACTTATTTGTCGCCTAACTGCTCTGACATCGTGTTACCCGGGTTTGGCGTACGCGGTTCATCGACCGGACGCGGCGCACTCGGGGTGCCGTTGTTGCCAGAATTGTTGGTGCCTGGGTCTTCCCAGCCAGCCGGTGGGCGAACGTCACGACGTGCCATCAGGTCATCAATCTGCGGTGCATCGATGGTCTCATATTTCATGAGCGCATCTTTCATCGAGTGCAGAATATCCAGATTGTCGTTAAGGATCTGACGGGCGCGGTTGTAGTTACGCTCAACCAGTGATTTCACTTCCTGGTCAATGATGCGTGCGGTCTCATCGGACATATGCTTCGCTTTCGCGACGCTGCGTCCGAGGAATACTTCGCCCTCTTCTTCCGCATACAGCAGCGGACCGAGTTTGTCGGAGAAGCCCCACTGAGTCACCATGTTACGTGCCAGGTTGGTCGCGACTTTAATGTCGTTCGACGCGCCGGTAGAAACATGCTCTACGCCGTAGATAATCTCTTCTGCAAGACGACCGCCGTAGAGGGTCGAAATCTGGCTTTCCAGCTTCTGACGGCTGGCGCTGATTGCATCGCCTTCCGGCAGGAAGAACGTGACGCCCAGAGCGCGGCCGCGCGGAATAATCGTCACCTTATGCACCGGATCGTGTTCCGGCACCAGGCGACCGATAATCGCATGCCCTGCTTCGTGATAAGCGGTCGACTCTTTCTGCGCTTCCGTCATCACCATGGAGCGACGTTCCGCACCCATCATGATTTTGTCTTTAGCCTTTTCGAACTCAACCATCGATACCACGCGTTTGTTGCCACGGGCAGCAAACAGAGCGGCTTCGTTCACCAGGTTCGCCAGGTCAGCACCGGAGAAGCCCGGGGTACCGCGCGCGATGATTGCCGCGTCGATATCAGGCGACAGCGGAACGCGACGCATGTGAACTTTCAGGATCTGCTCACGACCGCGAACATCCGGCAGACCAACGACAACCTGACGGTCGAAGCGGCCCGGACGCAGCAGCGCGGGGTCCAGAACGTCCGGACGGTTTGTTGCGGCGATAACGATAATACCTTCGTTACCTTCGAAACCATCCATCTCAACCAGCATCTGGTTCAGCGTCTGCTCACGCTCATCGTGACCACCGCCCAGACCAGCGCCACGCTGGCGACCGACGGCGTCGATTTCATCGATGAAGATAATGCACGGAGCCGCTTTCTTAGCCTGTTCGAACATGTCACGCACGCGAGATGCGCCGACACCCACGAACATTTCTACGAAGTCAGAACCGGAAATTGTGAAGAACGGCACTTTCGCTTCGCCGGCGATCGCTTTCGCCAGCAGCGTTTTACCGGTACCCGGAGGGCCGACCATCAGGACGCCTTTCGGGATTTTACCGCCCAACTTCTGGAAACGGCTCGGCTCACGCAGATATTCCACCAGTTCGGCCACTTCATCTTTCGCTTCATCGCAACCCGCGACATCAGCAAAAGTGGTTTTGATCTGGTCTTCCGTCAGCATACGGGCTTTGCTTTTGCCGAAGGACATCGCGCCCTTTCCGCCGCCGCCCTGCATTTGCCGCATAAAGAAGATCCAGACGCCGATCAGCAACAGCATCGGGAACCAGGAAATGAAGATGGAAGCCAGCAGGCTCGGCTCTTCCGGCGGTTCGCCAACCACTTTGACGTTTTTCGTCAACAGGTTATCGAGCAGCTTCGGATCGTTAACCGGAATGTAAGTCGTGTAACGGTTACTATCTTTCTTGGTAACGTTGATCTCACGTCCGTTGATACGCGCTTCGCGAACCTGGTCCTGGTTGACCTCTTGCAGGAAGGTTGAATAATCCACCTTACGGCCATTAGACTCGCTGGGCCCAAAGCTCTGGAATACTGACATCAGCACGACGGCAATGACCAGCCAGAGTATTAGGTTTTTCGCCATGTCACTCAAGGGATTAACCTCTTATTACAACTGTGTTAAAAACAGCGTCAGGATACTCTATATCCAGTGTCTTTCAAACTTTCGTTTGAAATCTACCGGTTATGGTTTTCGCCCGGTCGCTACAATGTACACTTCACGCGAACGAGCACGGGAAGAGTCCGGCTTACGAACTTTGACCTTCGTAAACAGGGAGCGAATTTCTCTTAGATACTCATCGAAGCCTTCGCCCTGGAACACCTTAACTACAAAACTACCACCTGGCGCTAATACATCACGAGCCATTCCAAGCGCCAGTTCCACCAAATACATGGCCCGGGGGATGTCCACCGCCGGTGTTCCGCACATGTTTGGCGCCATATCGGACATGACAACTTGTACTTTACTGTCACCTACGCGCTCAAGTAACGCTTTCAGGACTAATTCATCACGAAAGTCGCCCTGAAGGAAGTCCACACCAACGATTGGATCCATCGGTAAAAGATCGCAAGCGATGATGCGGCCGCTGTTTCCGATCTGCGTGACCGCATATTGCGACCAGCCTCCGGGTGCAGCACCGAGGTCAACAACCGTCATCCCCGGCTTAAAAATTTTGTCACTTTGCTGTATTTCATCAAGTTTAAACCAGGCTCGGGAACGTAACCCCTTTTTCTGTGCCTGGAGAACATATTTATCGCTAAAGTGTTCCTGAAGCCAGCGGCTGGAACTGGCAGAACGCTTTTTACCTGTCATTTAACATTCCCATTTCGGGTTCATCATACTTTGCGACGTAAAAATCGACACTGTAGTTTGGCGATATATGGGAGATGGCGGTAGAATGAACCGTTTTCAATCCCAACGTAAGCAAAAAAATACGATGAATCTGAGTACTAAACAAAAACAGCACCTGAAAGGTCTGGCACATCCGCTCAAGCCGGTAGTTATGCTTGGCAATAATGGTTTGACCGAAGGGGTACTGGCCGAGATCGAACAAGCGCTAGCGCACCATGAGCTCATCAAGGTGAAAATCGCCTCGGAAGACCGCGAGACTAAAACCCTGATCGTGGAAGCTATCGTACGCGAAACCGGCGCCTGTAACGTACAGGTCATCGGTAAAACGCTGGTCCTGTACCGCCCATCTAAAGAGCGTAAAATCTCGCTGCCACGCTAAGAATATCCTGAATCTCGACACAACTTTGTGTAAAACGAGGGATTTCTGCGGGTAGACGAGCAAAATGCCATGCTCTGGACGTTGATAAAAGGCCGCTATGCGGCCTTTTTCCTTTCTTTACAATCCATCAACAGCGTAGCGGGAAATACGAATTAAAGGTACTCAACCTTGATAATTTCGTATTCGACCTCGCCACCAGGCGTGCGGATTGTCACCACATCATCCTGCTCTTTACCGATCAGCCCGCGAGCGATCGGCGAGTTCACGGAGATAAGATTCTGCTTAAAATCCGCTTCGTCGTCGCCCACGATGCGATAAATCTGCTCTTCGTCGGTATCAACGTTAAGAACGTTCACCGTCGAACCAAAAATCACGCGGCCGTTATTCGGCATTTTGGTGATATCGATAACCTGCGCATTGGACAGCTTGGCCTCAATATCTTTGATACGACCTTCACAGAAACCCTGCTGTTCGCGGGCCGCATGGTACTCAGCGTTCTCTTTGAGATCGCCATGTTCACGGGCGTCGGCGATGGCTGCAATGATTTCAGGGCGACGAACGGATTTCAGAAAATCCAGCTCTTCGCGTAGTTTTTCAGCGCCACGTAAGGTCATCGGAATAGCTTGCATTTGTTATACCTCTTTATCATTCCTTCATGGAACGGATATCCCGTTCCGCAACCTGCCTGGCAAAAAGCAGGGCAGGAGCAAAAAGAAAACCAACCCGGGAAACATTCCCCAGGTCAGCAGCAATTTTCAATTTGATACGTATTTTACCCTGAAGTTCACCATGGGTCATCGTTTACTTTACAGGGTGTTGCACCGTAGTATGACGGCTCGGTTTCAGGTTGTTAGCGCGAGATTATGCGATTTTCCAGATTTATCATCGGATTGACTGCCGGCATTGCGTTTAGCGCTCAGGCGGCGAACATTGACGAGTACATCAACCAGCTTCCTGCGGGTGCTAACCTCGCCTTTATGGCGCAAAAGGTCGGCTCCCCTACGCCGGAGATAGACTTTCACAGCCAGCAAATGGCGCTACCGGCCAGTACTCAGAAGGTGATCACCGCGCTGGCAGCCCTGCTCCAGCTGGGGCCAGACTTCCGTTTCACCACCACCCTGGAAACCAAAGGTACCCTCGACGGTGGCGTGCTGAAAGGTGACCTGATTGCCCGTTTTGGTGGCGATCCTACGCTCAGGCGGCAGGATATTCGCAATATGGTGGCCACGCTCAAAAAGGCCGGCGTCCAGCGGATCGAGGGGAACGTCCTGATCGATACCTCGGTCTTCGCCAGCCATGACAAAGCGCCGGGCTGGCCGTGGAACGATATGACCCAGTGCTTTAGCGCCCCGCCGGCGGCGGCGATCGTCGATCGCAACTGTTTCTCGATCTCGCTGTACAGCGCGCAGAAGCCCGGAGACCTGGCATTTATTCGCGTCGCCTCGTATTACCCGGTCACCATGTTCAGCCAGGTCCGCACGCTGGCCCGCGGCTCTGCGGAGGCTCAGTACTGCGAGCTCGACGTGGTGCCGGGCGATCTTAACCGCTACACCCTGACCGGCTGTCTGCCGCAGCGCAGCGAGCCGCTGCCGCTGGCCTTTGCCATTCAGGACGGCGCCAGCTATGCCGGGGTGATCCTGAAGTCTGAATTGACCCAGGCCGGCATCACCTACAGTGGGACTCTGCTGCGCCAGACGCTGGCCAACGATCCGGGGACCGTGCTGGCGAGCACTCAGTCCGCGCCGCTGCACGATCTCCTGCGCATCATGCTGAAAAAATCAGACAACATGATTGCCGATACCGTATTCCGCACCATTGGTCACGCGCGCCTCGGCGTGCCGGGCACCTGGCGTGCGGGTTCCGATGCGGTGCGCCAAATCCTGCGTCAGCAGGCTGGCGTCGACCTGGGCAATACGATTATTGCCGACGGTTCCGGCCTGTCGCGCCACAACCTGATCGCACCCGCCACGATGATGCAGGTGCTGCAATATATTGCCCAGCACGATAATGAGCTTAACTTCATCTCGATGCTGCCGCTCGCCGGTCATGACGGGTCGCTGCAGTACCGTGCGGGTCTGCATCAGGCGGGCGTGGATGGTAAGGTTTCCGCGAAAACCGGCTCCCTGCAGGGGGTCTATAATCTGGCGGGCTTTATCACCGGCGCCAGCGGGCAGAAAATCGCTTTCGTGCAGTATCTGTCAGGCTATGCGGTACCGCCAGCCGATCAGCGCAACCGTCGAATTCCGCTGGTGCGCTTCGAAAGCCGGCTGTATAAGGATTTGTACCAGAACAACTAAATACAAAAGGGCCGCATCAGATGCGGCCCTTTCGTGCTACCCGGTGATATTCCCCGCTTAGCATTACACAGCGGGGACCGGTGCAAACCAGAATTAACGCTTGTAGATGAACTCAACGCCTTCTTCGTCGTCTTCGTCCCAGTCGTCATCCCAGTCTTCGTCGTCTTCCACTTCGATCTCAGCGCTTTCAAGCTGCTCGCGGTGATAGTCATCCCACATAAACTCGACTTTCTCAGCCGGCTTATCTTCCTGCGCATGCACGATTGGGTTTTCGATGATAAAGGTCATCACGTCCCAGCACAGGTCTTTCACGCCCTGCTGGCTTGCCGCAGAAATCAGGTAGAACTTATCTTCCCAGCCCAGCGCTTCGGCAATGGTTTTCGCCTTCGCTTCGGCTTCCGCTTTATCCATCAGGTCGATCTTGTTGAAGACCAGCCAGCGTGGTTTCGACGCCAGATTCTCGCTGTATTTTTCCAGCTCACCGATGATAATGCGCGCATTCTCGACCGGATCGGAACCGTCGATTGGCTCAATATCGATGAGGTGCAGCAGCACGCGGCAGCGCTCAAGGTGCTTGAGGAAGCGAATACCGAGGCCTGCGCCTTCGGCGGCGCCTTCAATCAGCCCTGGAATATCCGCCACGACGAAGCTCTTCTCGTTATCCATACGTACAACGCCGAGGCTAGGAACCAGCGTGGTGAACGGATAATCGGCAACTTTCGGCTTCGCTGCAGAAACGGCGCGAATGAAGGTGGATTTACCGGCGTTCGGCATCCCCAGCATCCCAACGTCTGCCAGCAGCATCAGTTCAAGCTGCAGGTCGCGCTTGTCGCCCGGCGTACCCATCGTTTTCTGACGCGGGGTACGGTTGACGGACGATTTGAAGCGGGTGTTACCCAGGCCGTGCCAGCCGCCTTTGGCGACCATCAGACGCTGACCGTGCTTGGTCATATCGCCCATGGTCTCGCCGGTCCCCTGATCGATAACACGGGTCCCTACGGGCACCTTCACCGAGACGTCTTTACCACGCTTACCGGTACAGTCACGGCTTTGTCCGTTCTGTCCACGTTCAGCGCGGAAAGCTTTCTCAAAACGGTAGTCAATCAGGGTGTTCAGGTTCTCGTCCGCTTCCAGCCAAACGTCGCCGCCATCACCGCCGTCGCCGCCGTCAGGGCCGCCTCTTGGGATATATTTTTCACGGCGGAAGCTCACGCAACCATTGCCGCCATCACCTGCTACGACCAGGATCGTTGCTTCATCAACAAACTTCATTTTACTCTCCGTAAATCATTCGCCTGAGCGGGGGACTACTACAACCGCTTCATTTTTACGCCAGCGTCCCCAAAGACGATGACCAATGGCGGAAAACATCGCGCCCGCAACCACGACAAACGCACCGAGATAACCCAACAGGTTTAACATCGGTTTGACGAAGAAATCGGGCCAGGCAATTGATAATAAATCTGAAAATAACAGCGTAAACAGCGGGGTTAGCGTAATTAATGCGCTCACCTGTGCTGCCTGCCAACGCGCCATCGCTTCCGCGAGTGCGCCATAACCTACCAGCGTGTTCAAACCACAAAAGATCAGGCACGCCAGCTGCCAGTCGCTTAGCTGGGATATCACACCCGGCTTTGCCAGCGGCAATAGTGCAATCGTACATAAAGTGTACAGCAAAAACAGGATTTGCTGTGACGCCAGACGACGCAATAACACCTTTTGCGCGACGCCGTAGCTTACCCACACCGTCGCCGCAGCCACGCCAAAAATCACACCCCAGGTGTAATCCGTCAGGCGGGTAAAAATCTCTATCAGGCTGGTGTTGAAGAACATCACCAGCCCGCAGAGCAGCATTATCGCACCGATAACCTGGGTCCCGCGCATCTTCTCTTTGAGGATAAAGACGCTGGCGACCATCATGCCAACCGGGGACAGCTGACCAATCACCTGCGAGGCCGTCGGGCTTAAATATTGCAAGGACGAGCTGAACAGAATGAAGTTACCGAACAGGCCGCCCGTTGCGATAGCCAGTAAAATTAGCCAGCGAGGCTTGCGGAAAAGATGCAGCGGCGGCAGCTTGCCTTTAATCGCCAGGATCGACCCGAGGCCAATACTCGCCATTAAAAAGCGATAGAACACCACCGTTGGCGGTTCCATCACTTCCAGAACCTGCTTCATTGCGATGGGCAGCGCACCCCAGCACATTGCGGTGGTGAGCGCCAAAACAATACCTATGCCGGCCTGCTGCTTCATGCCCGTTTTACCTGCGGAAAATTTTCCGGACTTCTAATGTAAAAAGCCCCGCAACACGTTGCGGGGCTTTAATCCGTTACCGGACCTCGAAAACCTTACTCAGCAACGATGCTGATATATTTACGGTTGTTCGGGCCTTTAACTTCAAATTTCACTTTACCGTCTGCTTTAGCAAACAGAGTGTGGTCACGACCGCAACCTACGTTGCTACCAGCGTGGAATTTGGTGCCACGCTGACGAACGATGATGCTACCCGCCAGAACGGTTTCGCCACCGAAACGCTTAACGCCCAGGCGTTTAGCTTCTGAGTCGCGACCGTTACGAGTTGAGCCGCCAGCCTTTTTATGTGCCATTTAAATCTCTCCTCAGGTCTTAGGCGCTGATGCCAGTAATTTTCACATCAGTGAACCACTGACGATGGCCCTGCTGCTTACGGTAGTGTTTACGACGACGAAACTTAACGATTTTAACTTTCTCGCCACGACCGTGAGCAACAACTTCAGCTTTGATTACGCCGCCCTCAACGAAAGGAACGCCGATCTTGATTTCTTCACCGTTTGCGACCATCAGCACTTCAGCGAACTCAACAGCTTCGCCAGTTGCGATGTCCAGCTTTTCCAGGCGAATGGTCTGACCTTCGCTTACTCGGTGTTGTTTACCACCACTTTGGAAAACCGCGTACATATAAAACTCCGCTTCCGCGCACCTCTTAATGTGATTTAGAGTGCGCTATAAATATTCACAATAGGGCGCGAATATTACGCAAAAGGCGAGCCTTTGACAAGAGCGATCGTCGCTCAACGCAGAAAAAAAACACAACTTTCACGCTAACGTTTATCTATGCCATTTTTTCAGTACAATCATATCTTCTTTTAATTCTATCTTAATCCTGCTGTGAACCCACCTGGATTCGCGGTAACAGGACATGTGGCCCGGCTTTTGCGATGAATTTAGAAAAAATCAATGAGTTAACCGCGCAAGATATGGCGGGTGTCAATGCGACAATCCTTGAGCAACTCGACTCAGATGTTCAGCTTATCAATCAGTTAGGCTATTACATCGTCAGCGGAGGCGGTAAACGTATTCGTCCGATGATTGCGGTCCTCGCGGCGCGTGCCGTCGGTTATCAGGGGAATGCGCACGTCACCATTGCCGCGCTGATCGAATTTATTCATACCGCGACCCTGCTTCATGATGATGTCGTTGACGAGTCGGATATGCGTCGTGGCAAAGCCACGGCCAATGCGGCCTTCGGCAATGCAGCCAGCGTGCTGGTTGGTGATTTTATCTATACCCGCTCTTTCCAGATGATGACC
The DNA here is from genome assembly GCF_024810075.1 of Klebsiella sp. BIGb0132. Lineage (NCBI taxonomy): Bacteria > Pseudomonadati > Pseudomonadota > Gammaproteobacteria > Enterobacterales > Enterobacteriaceae > Klebsiella > Klebsiella sp. BIGb0132. The sequence goes on from NZ_JANUDW010000007.1 coordinate 214,891, forward strand.
AGCCTCGGCTCGCTGAAGGTGCTGGAGGTCATGTCGAAAGCCGTTAACGTGATTGCCGAAGGCGAAGTCCTGCAGCTGATGAACGTTAACGACCCGGACATCACCGAAGAAAACTACATGCGGGTGATTTACAGCAAAACGGCCCGGCTGTTCGAGGCCGCCGCACAATGTTCCGGGATTCTGGCTGGCTGCACCGAGGAACAGGAGCGGGCATTACAGGACTACGGCCGCTATTTGGGCACCGCTTTCCAGCTGATCGATGATTTGCTGGACTACAGCTCCGACGGCGAGCGTCTGGGTAAAAACGTGGGCGATGACCTGAACGAGGGTAAACCTACTCTGCCGCTGCTGCATGCGATGCGCCACGGCACTCCGGAGCAGTCCGCCATGATCCGCGGCGCAATCGAACAGGGTAACGGACGTCACCTGCTGGCAGCCGTTCTGGAGGCCATGGCCGCCTGCGGCTCGCTGGAGTGGACCCAAAAGCGCGCGGAAGAAGAGGCCGATAAGGCGATTGTCGCGCTTCAGGTTTTACCCGACTCGCCGTGGCGCGAAGCGCTCATCGGCCTGGCGCACATCGCCGTTCAGCGCGATCGCTAATCGCCCTTTCGACCCTTCCCGCGCATCGCGCGGGAAAGTTCCAAAAAAATCCCCCGCCGTAACCCCCAGCCCTGAACCTTGATGAATTCTGAATATTCAATCGATTTACTGGAACTTGTTAGAACTTTAATAAACCAGGGGTATAGTGACTCTGTCGTCCGCTTGGGGCGATCTGGAACCTTATCACCAGGAGAATTTATGGATAAGTTCATCGATTGGCACCCGGCCGATATTATCGCCGGATTACGCAAAAAGGGCACGTCGCTGGCAGCGGAATCACGACGCAACGGTCTGAGTTCCTCAACCCTGGCCAATGCCCTAACCCGGCCGTGGCCCAAAGGCGAGCTGATTATTGCGAACGCGCTGGAAACCACACCCTGGGCTATTTGGCCGTCACGCTACCATGACCCGATTACCCATCGGTTTATCGACAGGACGCAGATGATACGCCAGAAGAAAAGTGAGAAGTGAGTCGAGGTAATTCAGGATGCAGCCCCCGGACCAACGTCAGAGGGCTGCGATAGCAGCTTTACTCGCCTTTGACGCGTTCGATATTCGCGCCCAGCGCCTGCAGCTTATCTTCAATCCGCTCGTATCCGCGGTCGATGTGATAGATACGATCGACAATCGTGGTGCCTTCCGCAATACAGCCCGCCAGTACCAGGCTTGCCGATGCGCGCAGGTCGGTTGCCATTACCTGGGCACCGGACAGCTGGGCCACGCCGTGGCAGATCGCCGTATTGCTTTCGATTTCCGCGTGTGCGCCCATACGGATCAGTTCCGGAATGTGCATAAAGCGGTTTTCGAAAATGGTCTCGGTAATCACGCCGGTGCCTTCAGCTACCAGGTTTAGCAGCGTAAACTGCGCCTGCATGTCGGTCGGGAATCCCGGGTGCGGTGCGGTACGTACGTTGACGGCTTTAGGACGATTGCCGTGCATATCAAGGCTAATCCAGTCTTCACCGGTCTCAATATCGGCACCCGCGTCACGCAGCTTCGCCAGCACGGCGTCGAGGGTATCAGGCTGCGCATTGCGGCAGACTATTTTACCGCCGGAGATTGCCGCCGCGACCAGGAAGGTCCCGGTTTCGATGCGGTCCGGCAGAACGCGATAGACGCCGCCGCCCAGACGCTCTACGCCTTCAATGGTAATGCGGTCAGAGCCCTGGCCTTTAATTTTCGCGCCCAGCGCAACGAGGAAGTTGGCCGTATCGACGATTTCCGGCTCACGCGCGGCGTTTTCGATAACGGTGGTGCCTTCTGCCAGCGTCGCGGCGCTCATGATGGTAACGGTCGCGCCAACGCTGACCTTATCCATAACGATATGCGCGCCTTTGAGACGTCCATTGACCGATGCCTTGACGTAGCCCTCTTCCAGCTTGATCTCGGCACCCAGCTGCTCCAGGCCGGTAATATGCAGGTCAACCGGACGGGCGCCGATCGCACAGCCGCCCGGCAGTGAAACCTGGCCCTGGCCAAAACGCGCCACCAGCGGCCCCAGCGCCCAGATAGAGGCACGCATGGTTTTGACTAAATCGTACGGAGCACAGAAGACGTCAACCGGGCCCGCATCAATCCATACCGAACCGTTACGCTCAACTTTGGCGCCGAGCTGGCTCAGCAGTTTCATCGTGGTATCGATGTCTTTCAGCTTCGGTACATTCTGGATCTCAATCGGCTCGTCTGCCAGCAGTGCGGCAAAGAGGATCGGCAGGGCTGCGTTTTTCGCACCGGAGATGGTGACTTCGCCCTGGAGACGAGTCGGACCCTGAACACGGAATTTATCCATTGATTCTGTTCTCTGTTAAGAATTCATATACGCTGCAGGGAGCATCCCTACAGCTTAAAAGCCATTTAGCTTGCGATCGCGGGCCCACTCCTGCGGGGTATACGCCTTGATCGACAGAGCATGGATGCGGTTGTCGGCAATATATTCCATCAGCGGGGCGTAGATAGTCTGCTGCTTCTTCACGCGGCTCATGCCGTCGAACAGCTCGCCCACAGCAATAACCTGAAAGTGACTGCCATCGCCAGAGACGTGGACTTCCTGGAGGGAGAGTGCGTTCATCAGCACGGTCTGAATTTCATGATTTTCCATGGGTTCAAATTTTATCTGGTAGTGAAAATAGCCCAACATCTTAGAGGAAAGTGGCGCGGTCTTAAACAAGCAAAAAGCCCCATCGAAAATATTGATGGGGCTTTGCGGATAGCGCCAGTGGTAACACTCTGAAAAATTATGGGATCATATCAGCAGGAAGGTTGTAAAGACCGATCAGCGTTTGCAAATTATCGCTCTTACCGATCAGCTGTGCCTCCCTGCCCTGGCGACGAATCAGCGCCACAAAATGCACCAGCAGCGCCAGGCCCGCGGTATCGACCCGGGTTACCGCGCTCAGGTCGATAGTCGATACGCCTTCAGTCGCCTGCGCGCGGTCGTCCCAGAGCGGGACCAGCAGATCCTGGTCCAGCTCACCCTGCAGTGCCAGGCGCTCGCCGCTGCGGGTCCAGCTCAGCTGACCGCTCATTATTTTTTCTGTTCCAGGGTAATCGGCTGGGCGGAGATCGATTTCAGCTGCGCGGTCAGGCCGTCGACGCCTTTAGTACGCAGCAGATCGCTCCACTCGTTCTGCTTGGTGGTGATCATGCTCACCCCTTCAGCAATCATATCGTAGGCCTGCCAGTTGCCGGTCTGGGTGTTTTTACGCCACTGGAAGTCCAGGCGCACCGGCGGACGACCGTTAGGATCGAGGATCGTCACGCGGATAGGAACGATAGTCGCATCGCCCAGCGGCTGTTCCGGCGCGATTTGATAGGTCTGACCGTGATACATCGCCAGCGCCTGGCCATACGCCTGCTTCAGATATTCGCGGAAGGCGGTAAAGTAGGCTTCACGCTGCGCCGGGGTTGCATCTTTGTAATAGCGGCCCAGCACCAGCGCGCCGGCGTACTTCACCTGCACGTACGGCATCAGCTCCTGGTCGACGATTTCACGCAGATAGTTGGGGTTAGCCTGAATCTTCGGCTGCTCGTTTTTCAGGCGGTCGAAGGTTTTCTGCGCGGCTTCATCCATCAGCTTGTACGGATTGGACTGATCCGCTGCGGTCGCTGCGGTCAATGGCGCAATCGCCAGCATGGCGATCATCAGTAAGCGTTTAAACATATCGGGTCTCTCCTGAGTTAGTGCGTCGTGGCGGCAGGCTGCGCTGCGTCAGTATGACTTTCCTGGGCTGTTGGATCATCGCCAGAATTCTTATTGTCGCTGCCTTTACTGTTGTAAAGGAACTGACCAATCAGATCTTCCAGAACCATGGCAGATTTAGTGTCCTGAATCGTCCCACCATCTTTAAGGATAGATGTTCCCAGCTCCGGGTCTTCAAACCCCATGTTCAGAGCCAGGTACTGCTCGCCCAGCAGGCCGGAAGTACGAATGGCCAGCGAGCTGGAGTCAGGAATATGGTTGTAGCTCTCATCGATATCGAGCGCCACCCGCGGCAGGTAGGTTTTTGGATCGAGCGTAATGTCCGCCACCCGGCCAACGACCACGCCGCCAATGCGCACCGGCGACCGCGCCTTCAGGCCACCGATATTGTCAAACGTCGCGTAAAGACGATACGTCGGCTCGGTCCGCAGCGAGGTCACGTTCGCAGCCTTCAGGCATACAAACAGCGCCGCCAGCAGCGCCACCAGTAAAAATACGCCTACCCAGATTTCACTTTTTTTCGTTTGCATGAACTCAATTCCCAAACATCAGCGCAGTCAGCACAAAATCCAGCCCCAGAACCGCCAGCGACGAATGCACCACGGTGCGCGTCGTTGCCCGGCTAATCCCTGCGGAAGTGGGGATAGCGTCATAACCGTTAAATAACGCTACCCATGTCACCGTAATGGCGAAAACCAGACTCTTAATCAGGCAGTTAACCAGATCCATTCGCCAGTCGACGGCATTTTGCATCGCGGTCCAGAAGAAGCCGCTGTCGATACCTTTCCAGTTAACGCCAACCAGCGAACCGCCCCAGATCCCCACCGCGACAAAAATAACCGTCAGTAGCGGCAGTGAGATGACGCCGGCCCAGAAGCGCGGTGATATTACGCGACGCAGCGGATCAACGGCCATCATCTCCATGCTCGAGAGCTGTTCAGTCGCACGCATCAGCCCTATTTCGGCGGTCAGCGCCGAACCGGCACGCCCGGCAAACAGCAGCGCGGCAACCACCGGTCCCAGCTCGCGCAGCAGGGACAGCGCCACCAGCATACCAAGACTGGTTTCTGCGCTGTAGGTGGTTAACACCAGATACCCCTGCAGGCCGAGCACCATGCCGATGAACAGCCCCGACACGATGATGATCAGCATCGACAGCACGCCAACGTTGTACAGCTGGCGCACCAGCAGCGGCGCGTGCTTGCGAAACTCCGGCTTGCCCACTACGGCGTTGAAAAGCATTAATCCGGCACGCCCAAAAGCCGCGGTGGTTTTAATCCCCCGATGGCCGAGCGATGCCAGCATATTTAGCAGCATCAGTCGTTTAACTCCCTATGCCTAATAAATCATGCTGATAGTCGCCTGCCGGATAGCGGAACGGCACCGGGCCGTCGGCGATACCATCAATAAACTGGCGAACCCGAGGGTCGGCATTTTCCCGCAGCGACCGGGCGCTGCCGTGGGCGACGATTTTCTTATCGGCCACAATATAGGCGTAATCCGCAATACTGAGCACTTCCGGTACGTCGTGCGATACCACGATACAGGTGACGCCCAGGGTGCTGTTGAGTTCAGAAATCAGCTTAACCAGCACGCCCATGGTGATGGGATCCTGGCCGACGAACGGTTCGTCGAACATGATGAGATCCGGTTCGAGCGCGATAGCTCTTGCCAGCGCGGCACGGCGCGCCATGCCGCCGGATAGCTCAGAAGGCATCAGCATTGCCGCCCCGCGCAGGCCAACGGCCTCAAGCTTCATCATCACGGTAGTATGCAGCAGCGCTTCGGGCAGCTGAGTGTGCTCACGCAGCGGATAGGCCACGTTATTAAAGACGTTCATATCGGTGAACAGCGCGCCGGACTGAAACAGCATGCTCATGCGCTTACGTACGGTATACAGGCGCGAACGCGACATCTGCGGCACGTTTTCGCCATCAAACAGGATCTCGCCGCTGTCCGGCGGGATCTGGCCGCCGATCAGGCGCAGCAGGGTCGTTTTACCGATTCCCGATGGCCCCATGATCGCCGTGATCTTACCGCGCGGCACCGACAGCGAGATATCATCAAAGATCGCGCGATCGCCTCGAGAGAAGCTGATCCCGCGTACTTCGACTAAATTCGCCAGAGTTTGGCTCATAAAATCATCCTTACAAAACATCCCTCAGGCTAAGCATGGTGCTTTCTTCCACCATAAACCCAACATTTTTACAGAATCTTACCTGCCTGGGTTAGCGAAAGCTGGCATTTGTTTTACTTTTGACAAACATAAAGTCAAAATTAAGAATTCGTTACGCTGCGTACGGACGATCAGCGAGGCGACGATTATACCTGAAGAAAGGACTTTAGATGCTCTTAGCGACGGCTCTGTTAATAATTGGTTTACTGCTGGTGGTCTACAGCGCCGATCGTCTGGTCTACGCCGCTTCAATACTGTGCCGCATGATAGGGATCCCGCCGCTTATCATCGGCATGACGGTGGTGAGTATCGGCACCAGCCTGCCCGAGATCATCGTCTCTGCGGCCGCCTCCCTGCACGGGCAGACCGATCTGGCCATCGGGACGGCGATCGGATCCAACATCACCAATATCCTGTTAATTCTTGGCCTCGCCGCCTTACTTCATCCTTTTACCGTACATTCTGATATCCTGCGCCGCGAACTGCCGCTAATGTTGCTGGTCAGCCTGCTCGCGAGCTTTGTCCTCTATGACGGCCGGCTCTCGCGCATGGACGGCCTTTTTTTACTGGCGTTAGCCATACTATGGCTACTGTTCACGGTAAAAATAGCGCGCATCGCCGAGCGCCAGGGTAACGACAGCCTGACCCGGGAGCAGATAGCAGAGCTGCCGCGAGAAGGTTCGCTCCCCGTCGCCCTGCTGTGGCTCGGGGTGGCGATGATTGTTATGCCGATGGCGACCCGCATGGTGGTGGATAATGCCACCGTGCTGGCGAACTACTTCGCCATCAGCGAGCTGACCGTTGGCCTCACGGTGGTCGCCATCGGCACCAGCCTGCCGGAACTGGCAACGGCGATTGCTGGCGCACGTAAAGGGGAAGATGATATCGCCATCGGGAATATCATTGGCGCCAATATCCTGAATATTGTCCTGGTTCTCGGGCTGCCGGCGCTGATCGCACCGGGATCTTTCGCCCCCGAAGCGTTTACGCGCGACTATGCCGTCATGATGCTGGTCAGCGTAATTTTCGCCCTGCTGTGCTGGCGCCGCAAACGGCAGCCGAGCCGACTTGCCGGGGCGCTGCTGGTCGGCGGTTTTGTGGTTTGGTTGGCGATGCTGTACTGGGCAGCACCGCTCTTTGGTGAATGAATCGGGATACCATTATGTCGCAAACAGATTTGCCAACGGATTTTGACTTTCAACGGGCAGGCCGCGAGGTCCTGGAAATTGAACGTGAAGGTCTGGCTCAGCTCGATCAATACATTAATGAAGATTTTACCCGCGCCTGCGAAACGATTTTCCGCTGCACGGGCAAAGTGGTGGTCATGGGAATGGGTAAGTCCGGCCATATCGGGCGCAAAATGGCCGCCACCTTCGCCAGCACCGGTACGCCGTCGTTCTTCGTTCATCCCGGCGAGGCGGCCCACGGCGATTTAGGCATGGTCACGCCGCAGGACGTTATTATCGCCCTGTCGAACTCCGGCGAGTCGAACGAAATGCTCGCGCTGATCCCGGTGCTTAAGCGCCAGCGGGTGCCGCTGATCTGCATGACCAGCCGCCCGGAAAGCAGCATGGCGCGCGCGGCGGATATCCACCTGTGCGTCAAGGTGCTGAAAGAAGCCTGTCCGCTTGGCCTTGCCCCGACGTCAAGCACCACCGCGGCGCTGGTGATGGGCGATGCTCTGGCGGTCGCGCTGCTGGAAGCTCGCGGCTTTACCGCCGAAGATTTCGCGCTGTCGCACCCCGGCGGCGCGCTGGGCCGCAAGCTGCTGCTGCGGGTCAATGATATCATGCACACGGGTGATGAAATCCCGCACGTGACGCTGCAGGCCACGCTGCGCGATGCGCTGCTGGAAATCACGCGCAAAAATTTAGGCATGACCGCTATCTGCGACGATGAGATGAACATCATCGGTATTTTCACCGATGGCGACCTGCGCCGGGTGTTCGATTCCGGGGTCGATATGCGTAATGCCGGCATTGCCGAGGTCATGACGCCGGGTGGGATTCGCATCCGTCCCGGCATTCTGGCCGTCGATGCGCTAAACCTGATGCAAGCCCGTCATATCACCTGCGTATTAGTTGCCGATGGCGACCGTCTGTTGGGTGTGGTACATATGCACGATCTCCTGCGCGCAGGCGTAGTGTAAGTAAGGATAAAATAATGAATAATGCTGATGCTCTGCTGGCGACCTGCTACGGACCGGTAAGCCCTGAATTTCTCGAACGCGCGGCGAAGATCCGTTTACTGATCCTCGACGTCGACGGCGTGCTTTCCGACGGTCTTATCTATATGGGCAACAACGGCGAAGAGCTGAAGGCGTTCAACGTACGCGATGGCTACGGGATCCGCTGCGCGCTGACTTCAGGTATTGAAGTGGCGATTATTACCGGGCGAAACGCTAAACTAGTAGAAGATCGCTGTCAGACGTTAGGCATTACGCATCTCTATCAAGGGCAGTCCGATAAGCTGCTGGCCTTCCGTGACTTACTAAGCAAGCTGGCCGTCCGTGCGGACGAAGTGGCCTATATTGGCGATGACCTGATCGACTGGCCGGTAATGGCAGAAACAGGCTTAAGCGTTGCCGTGGCGGATGCGCACCCGCTGCTGCTTCCACGCGCAGACTATGTTACCCGCATCAACGGCGGGCGCGGAGCGGTACGCGAAGTCTGCGATTTGTTACTATTGGCGCAGGGCAAGCTGGATGAGGCCAAAGGGCAATCAATATGAGTAAAACCAGACGTTGGGTTATCATTTTACTGTCGCTGGTCGCGCTGATCCTGATCGGCCTTAACCTGGCGGGTACGGACGATAGCGCTCAGCCGGAGGTCAATCCTGATGACCCAACCTATACCAGCGAGCATACCGATACCGTCGTTTACAGTCCGGAAGGGGCGCTTAACTATCGCCTTATCGCCGAGCACGTGGCGTATTTTTCTGCGCAAGAGTTGTCGTGGTTCACTCAGCCGGTGATGACCACCTTTGATACCAACAAAGCCCCAACCTGGTCAATCAAAGCGGATAAAGCCAAGCTGACCAACGATCGTATGCTGTATCTTTATGGGCACGTTGAGGTGAACGCGCTAAGCCCCGACTCTCAACTGCGCAAAATTACGACGGATAACGCCCGGATAAATCTGGTGACGCAGGATGTTACCTCCGATGACATGGTGACGTTGTACGGGACAACATTTACTTCCAGTGGCCTAAGAATGCGCGGTAACCTGCGCAGCAAAAATGCCGAGCTGATTGAAAAGGTTAGAACCTCTTATGAAATTCAGAACAAACAAACTCAGCCTTAAGATTGCGCTCGCCAGCGCCATACTGGCCGCCAGCCTGCCGGCACTGGCAAAGACTGGCGACACCGATCAGCCGATTCATATCGAATCCGATCAGCAGTCGCTGGATATGCAGGGCAATGTTGTCACCTTTACCGGTAATGTCGTCGTGACCCAGGGCACCATCAAGATCAATGCCGATAAGGTCGTGGTCACTCGTCCAGGCGGCGAGAGGGGCAAAGAGGTGATCGACGGATACGGCAATCCGGCAACCTTCTTCCAGATGCAGGATAACGGCAAGCCGGTGAAAGGCCGCGCGTCGAAAATGCGCTATGAGCTGCAAAATGATTTCGTCGTACTGACCGGCAATGCGCATCTGGAACAGATCGATAGCAATATCCAGGGTGACAAGATCACCTATCTGGTGAAAGAGCAGAAAATGCAGGCGTTCAGCAACAAAGGCGGGCGCGTGACTACGGTTCTGGTTCCTTCGCAGCTGCAGGACAAAGGCACCGATCAGCCAAAGAAAGGTAAGTAATTCGTTATGGCAACATTAACTGCAAAGAATCTCGCCAAAGCTTATAAAGGCCGCCGCGTGGTGGAAGATGTCAGTCTGACCGTCAACTCCGGTGAGATTGTCGGCCTGCTCGGCCCGAACGGCGCCGGCAAAACCACCACCTTCTACATGGTGGTCGGGATCGTGCCGCGCGACGCCGGCAATATTATCATCGACGATGAAGATATCAGCCTGCTGCCGCTTCACGCGCGCGCGCGCCGTGGCATTGGCTATCTGCCGCAGGAGGCCTCGATTTTCCGTCGCCTGAGCGTCTACGATAACCTGATGGCGGTACTGCAGATTCGTGACGATCTGAGCAGCGAACAGCGTGAAGATCGCGCGAAAGAGCTGATGGAAGAGTTTCATATCGAGCATCTGCGCGATAGCCTCGGTCAGGCGCTTTCCGGCGGCGAACGTCGCCGCGTTGAAATTGCCCGCGCGCTGGCCGCCAACCCTAAATTTATCCTTCTGGATGAACCGTTTGCTGGCGTTGACCCCATCTCCGTTATCGATATCAAACGCATCATCGAGCACCTGCGCGACAGCGGCCTTGGCGTCCTAATCACCGACCATAACGTCAGGGAAACTCTGGCGGTCTGCGAACGTGCCTATATCGTCAGCCAGGGGCATCTGATTGCTCACGGCACCCCACAGCAAATCCTGGAAGACGAGCAGGTTAAGCGCGTGTATCTTGGGGAAGACTTCAGACTCTGATAGGGTAGAGGTTACAGACGTTTTAGCCGGAGATATTAGCCCTGAATATGAAGCAAGGTTTGCAATTAAGGCTAAGCCAACAGCTTGCCATGACGCCACAACTGCAGCAGGCCATTCGTTTGCTGCAGCTGTCCACGTTAGAACTCCAGCAGGAACTCCAGCAGGCGCTGGAGAGTAATCCGTTGCTTGAGCAAACCGATCTTCATGAAGAGGTAGAAACGAAAGAAGTTGAGGACCGCGAGTCTCTGGATACCGTGGACGCCCTTGAGCAAAAAGATATGCCCGAGGAGCTGCCGCTCGACGCCAGCTGGGATGAGATCTACACCGCCGGCACGCCTTCTGGCAACGGCGTCGATTACCAGGATGACGAGCTGCCTATCTATCAAGGTGAAACGACTCAGAGCCTGCAGGATTACCTGATGTGGCAGGTCCAGCTGACACCGTTCACCGATACCGACCGCGCTATCGCCACCTCTATCGTCGATGCCGTTGATGATACCGGCTACCTCACCCTGCGGGTGGAGGATATCGTTGAGAGCATTGACGATGATGAAATCGGCCTCGAAGAAGTTGAAGCGGTACTGAAGCGCATTCAGCGTTTTGACCCGGTTGGCGTCGCGGCAAAAGATCTGCGCGACTGTCTGCTGGTTCAGCTTTCGCAGTTTGCCAAAGAGACGCCGTGGCTGGAAGAGGCCCGGCTTATCATCAGCGATCATCTCGATCTGCTCGCCAACCACGACTTTCGCTCCCTGATGCGCGTCACGCGGCTGAAAGAGGACGTTCTGAAAGAAGCGGTTAATCTGATCCAGTCGTTAGATCCGCGCCCGGGTCAGTCGATCCAAACCAGCGAACCGGAATACGTGATTCCCGATGTGCTGGTGCGTAAGGTGAGCGATCGCTGGATCGTAGAGCTGAATTCCGACAGCATCCCGCGCCTGAAGATCAACCAGCACTACGCCGCAATGGGCAACAGCACGCGTAACGACGCCGATAGCCAGTTTATCCGCAGCAACCTGCAGGAAGCCCGCTGGCTGATCAAAAGCCTGGAAAGCCGCAACGATACGCTGCTGCGCGTCAGCCGCTGCATCGTCGAACAGCAGCAGGCCTTCTTTGAACAGGGCGAAGAGTTTATGAAACCGATGGTGCTGGCGGATATCGCTCAGGCCGTCGAAATGCATGAATCGACGATTTCACGCGTGACCACGCAAAAGTACCTGCACAGCCCGCGCGGTATTTTTGAACTGAAGTATTTCTTCTCCAGCCACGTGAATACCGAAGGCGGAGGCGAGGCATCGTCGACCGCCATTCGCGCGCTGGTGAAGAAGTTAATCGCCGCGGAGAACCCCGCGAAGCCGTTGAGTGACAGTAAGCTCACCACCATCCTGTCTGAACAGGGTATCATGGTGGCGCGCCGCACCGTCGCTAAGTACCGAGAGTCTTTATCCATTCCGCCGTCTAACCAGCGTAAACAGCTGGTGTGACCCAACCGATAAGGAAGACACTATGCAGCTCAACATTACAGGACACAACGTCGAAATCACCCCGGCCCTGCGCGAGTTCGTCAACGCGAAGTTCAGCAAACTGGAGCAGTTTTTCGACAGGATCAATCAGGTCTACATTGTGTTAAAAGTAGAGAAGGTGACGCAAATTGCGGACGCCAATCTGCATGTCAACGGTGGCGAAATCCATGCCAGTGCGGAAGGGCAGGACATGTATGCCGCTATCGATGGTCTCATCGATAAGCTGGCACGACAGTTAACAAAACATAAAGATAAACTAAAACAACACTAATTGTCCGGGCGATCGTCCCTGCCAGCCGTCGGCTATTGTCGGCAGCTGGCAGAGAGCGAGCTCAGGTGAAATTATGATGAACAACGATTCAGCTCTACAACTGAGCAATGTCCTTAATCAGGAATGTACCCGTAGCCAGGTTCACTGCCAGAGCAAAAAGCGCGCGCTGGAGATCATCAGCGAGCTGGCAGCAAAGCAGCTAGGTCTGCCGTCCCAGGTGGTATTCGAAGCGATCCTCACCCGTGAGAAAATGGGCAGTACCGGAATTGGCAACGGCATCGCCATTCCGCACGGTAAGCTTGAAGAGGATACGCTGCGCGCCGTTGGCGTTTTTGTGCAGCTGGAAACGCCGATCGCCTTTGATGCGATCGACAATCAGCCCGTCGATCTGCTGTTTGCGCTTTTAGTGCCGGCCGATCAGACAAAAACCCATCTGCATACGCTGTCGCTGGTGGCAAAACGGCTAGCGGATAAAACGATTTGCCGTCGCCTGCGCGCCGCGCAAAGCGACGAAGAGCTGTATGAGATTATCACCGAGGCAGGAAGCAGCGATGACGCATAACGGGAGCAATAGCCTCCCCTTTATCGTACTGAGGAGAAACGGTACATGGTACTGATGATCGTCAGCGGCCGCTCAGGATCGGGGAAATCCGTCGCCCTGCGGGCGCTGGAAGATATGGGCTTCTACTGCGTAGATAACCTGCCGGTAGTGCTGCTGCCCGAGCTGGCGAGATCGCTGGCCGACAGAAACATTTCCGCCGCCGTCAGCATTGACGTGCGCAACATGCCGGAGTCGCCAGAAATCTTTGAACAGGCGATGAAGAGCCTGCCTGAGGCGTTTTCTCCTCAGCTGCTGTTCCTTGATGCCGACCGCAATACGCTGATTCGTCGTTACAGCGACACGCGTCGCCTGCATCCGCTTTCAAGTAAAAACCTGTCGCTTGAGAGCGCCATCGACGAAGAGAGCGCTCTGCTGGAGCCGCTGCGCTCCCGCGCCGACCTGATCGTCGACACCTCCGAAATGTCGGTACACGAGCTGGCAGAAATGCTGCGTACGCGCCTGCTGGGCAAACGCGAGCGTGAGCTCACCATGGTCTTTGAATCCTTTGGCTTTAAGCACGGTATTCCGATTGATGCCGATTACGTCTTCGACGTGCGCTTCCTGCCTAACCCGCACTGGGATCCCAAGCTGCGCCCGATGACCGGCCTCGATAAACCCGTTGCCGCCTTCCTCGATCGGCACACCGAGGTTCACAACTTTATTTATCAGACCCGCAGCTATCTTGAGCTATGGTTACCCATGCTGGAGACCAATAACCGCAGCTATCTGACGGTCGCTATCGGTTGTACCGGCGGTAAACATCGTTCGGTCTATATCGCCGAACAACTGGCTGACTACTTCCGCTCGCGCGGTAAGAACGTGCAGTCGCGTCACCGGACGCTGGAAAAACGCAAATCATGACCGTAAAGCAGAGCGTTGAGATCACTAACAAGCTGGGCATGCACGCGCGCCCGGCGATGAAGCTGTTCGAGCTGATGCAAAATTTCGATGCCGAAGTGCTGCTGCGCAACGATGAGGGCACGGAGGCGGAAGCCAATAGCGTGATTGCTCTGCTGATGCTCGACTCCGCGAAGGGTCGGCAAATTGAGATTGAGGCCAGCGGTCCGCAGGAAGTCGAAGCGCTGGCCGCGGTTATTGCGCTGTTTAACGCCGGTTTTGACGAAGACTAACGCCGGCGTCATTTCCCCGGTCGCGCGATGCTTACCGGGGTAACATACCCGCCGAGCGTATTAATACAGCCTGTTCTCCCGCATAAACCCTTCCCCGCCAAGCTGACGCATCTGGCGTAAAATCCACGCCTGTCGACTGCGGACATAGCCCGACGGCGCGTCCGCGCGAAAGCGGATCGGATTAGGCAATACGGCGGCCAGCAGGGCCGCTTCCGCAGGCGTTAACCTGCTCGCCGGCTTGTGGAAGTAGCGCTGCGACGCGGCTTCAACGCCAAACGTCCCCTCACCAAACTCGGCGATATTCAGATAAACGGTGAGGATGCGTTTTTTACTCCATACCGTCTCGATTCCTACGGTCAGACCGGCCTCCAGTCCCTTACGCAGCCAGCTGCGGCCATCCCATAAAAACAGGTTTTTGGCCGTCTGCTGCGACAGGGTCGAGGCGCCACGAACGCGGTTTTCGTTACGCTCATTGTGCGCCAGCGCTTTTTCTATCGCCGGAACGTCAAAGCCCCAATGGTCGGGGAACTTTTGGTCCTCAGCCGCCATCACCGCCAGCCCCATCCACGGCGATATCTCATCCATCCCCACCCAATCAGAGTGGGCGACATAATGAAAATTGCCGCTCAGCCAGGCGCCGACCTGCCGCTCCAGCATCACCGCCGAGAAGGGCACCGGCAGCACGCTAAACAGCGCAATGCCGCCGCCCCAGAAGGCGGCGGCCACCAGCAGCACGCGCAGCAGCCCACGCTTTACCCTCCGCAGGGGCGAAAAGCGGGTCTTCATGCCGTGAGAACCAGCACGCGCGCCACCAGCTTCTCAATCCCGCTCGCCGCTTCGGCAATATTTTGCGCCAGCATATAGGCCGGGGTGGTCACCACTTTATTCTCTTCGTCCACCACAATGTCATCGACTGGACAGGGCACATGCTCGGCCCCCATATCCTCCAGCGCTTCGGCGGTGTCCAGATCGGTGCCAATGGTGACCCGCAGCGGGGCGGGTAAGATTTTTGGCAGCAGCGCCGGTGCGATGCAGATAAAGCCCAGCGGCTTACCGGCCTGATGCATAGCCTGCGTCAGCGCCTTCAGCTCGCCGTCGACGACGCATTCGCTGCCCCGGGAGGCGAAGCTGCTGAGGTTTTTCGCGGCGCCAAATCCACCGGGGACAATCAGCGCATCGAGATCATCGGCCCGGGCGTCGGACAGAGGCTGGATCTCACCGCGGGCGATGCGCGCGGCTTCAATCAGCACGTTGCGGCTTTCCGGCAGGAGCTCGCCGGTCAGATGGTTGATCACATCCGTTTGCGCCTTATCAGGGGCAAAGCACACCGCCTGGGCGCCGCCGCGAGCAATCGCCAGCAGGGTAATAACCGCCTCATGAATCTCGCTGCCGTCATAGACACCGCAGCCGCTTAATACGACGCCAATCTTTTTCATCACCCCTGCTCCTTAGTGCAAATTCGCTGAAACCAGTCAAAAATTTTGATTTACCCGCATTGCTTCACATATTTGACTGATTCATGTAACAAATAATTTAAGGTTTGCTATCTTGATCAGCGAGCAAACCAAATCCTCAGGTTGCGCCGTGTAAAAAATAGCACTAAAAATTGTGGCGCAACGACCGGTTCCCTGGTGTTGGCGCAGTATTCGCGCACCCCGGTTTATCCGGGGTCATTTTTTATGTGCCGCCGCAACCCACGCCTTCAGCACCGCCACATCGTTCTGCCACTCCGATTTCATCTCTTCAACCCATTCACCAACGTTATCTGACCACGCGGGCAGGTCCGGCGTCTGAATCTGCTGTCCAAGCTGCTGAATGTGGCGCAGGCCGATAGAGCCCGCGGCGCCCTTTATCTTATGCCCTTCATCGACAATCCCTTTCTGGTCGCGGGCGGTCAGGTTGGACTCCAGCACCGCCAGATAGCCCGGCATCATCTTCTCGAAAACCGCCAGACCGTCGCTGATAAGCTTCGGCCCTACCAGCTCGATGTACTGCTCCAGCATCGGAATATCCAGCACCGAGGCCGATTTAGCCGCATCCACGGCCGGCGCCTCGTCCTGGTCATCTTCCGGCGAATCCCAGAACTTTTTGATAATGGCGGTGAGTGCCGGGACCGACAGCGGCTTACTCAGCACATCATCCATACCGGCATTCAGGTACTCTTTTTTGTCCTTCAGAACGTTGGCCGTGAGCGCCACCAGCGGCGGCAGCTCGTCGGCGGCAAAGCGTTGCTTGAGGTGGCGTGAGATATCGAGACCGGTCATATCCGGGAGCTGAATATCCAGCAGCACCAGGTCATATTCACCGGGTTCGAACATCTCCAGCGCGGCTTTACCGGTCATCGCCACATCAACGCTATTGCCCAGTTTTTCCAGCACCGAGCGGGCGACAATCACGTTAAGCTCAATATCCTCGACCAGCAGCACGTTCAGCGCCGGGAGCGGCATTTCATCCTCTGCCAGCGTGTCTTCAACCTCCTCTGCTACCGCCGGCGCATGCACGGTTAAGGTAAAGGTTGCGCCCTGGCCCGGCTGGCTGGCGACGTTGATATCGCCGCCCATATTGCGTGCCAGCCGGCGCGACACCGCCAGGCCAATTCCGGTGCCGGTGGCAGGTTTCCCGCCGTGGCTATCCTTAACCTGATAGTACATGGCGAAAATTTTATCCTGCTCCGCCTGCGGAATACCGATACCGGAATCCTCGACCTCAAAGTGCAGAATATTGCCCTCATCGTAGCGAATACGGACGGTCACGTTGCCGCCCTGAGGGGTAAATTTGACCGCGTTGCTAATGAGGTTCCACAGGATCTGCCGCAGACGCGTACCGTCGGTGACGACCTTATGCGGCAGCGGCAGCGTCGGGTCCATCACGAAGCGCAGCCCTTTCTGCTGCGCCTGCAGGCCGGAGAGGTTTTCGAGGTCGGCAAGGAAGCTGGTGAAGTCCACCGGCTGATTATCGAGCTGGACCTTACGTCGCTCCATCTTATCCATATCGATAATATCGTTAAAGATATTGCCCAGCGTTACCGCCGAGACGTGGATCGTTTTCAGGTATTTTTCCTGCTCGCCGGTGAGTTCGGTATCCAGCAGGATGCGGCTGAGCCCCACGATGCCGTTAAGCGGCGTACGCAGCTCGTGGCTGATAGTCGAGATAAAGGTCGTCTTATCGCGGCTGGCACGCTCCAGAGCGTCCTGATAGCGCTTACGTTCGGTAATATCGCGGCCGAAGCCCATCAGGCCACGGCGTTTGCCGACGCGATCGTAGTAAGGAACCTTGCGGATTTCAAAGCAGGCTTTGCGCCCGTCCGGGTAATCCAGCCACTGTTCGTAGGTCAGAGAGACGTTATGTCGGAAGACTTTCTCATCCGTTTCCAGCACCTTCTCCGCCGCCTCTTCGTTATAGACATCCTGCGGCTTGAGGTGGATAAGCTGCTTCTCGCTTTTACCCGTCAGCAGCTCCATCGCCCGGTTACAGCCGGAAAACTCTTTATCTTCATTGCGATAGAAAACAAGATCCGGCGAGGCGTCAAGGAATGAGCGCAGGAAGGAGGACTGCTGTTCGAGCTGAATCTGCGCCTCTTCACGCTCTTTCATCTCAATCTTCAGCTGTTCCAGCGTGGTTTCGCGCTCGGCTTCCGCCTTCTCGCGCTCGCCAATCTCCTGATTGAGCTGGGCGATGTTGTCTTTGAGCTGCACGTTGAGCTTCAGATCCCGCTCGCGCATCTCCTCCAGCTTCTCCACCAGCCTCGAGAGGCGCTGTCGCGACTCCTCAAGCTGCTCAACCACCACCGACAGAAAGTAGACCGCCCACGGGGTAATCAGCAGGCCAAAGAAGATAGAGCGGATCACATCGATGCTTTCAACCTGGCCGTGCAGCACCATCGTAACGGCCATCTGCACTACTATCGCCAGCACCACCAGGGCCAGGGCTAACAGCATGGAAAAACGCACCAGACCCAGCTTCATCATCAGGTCAACATAGTACTGCGCCAGCATACGGATTTGCTTCATAAGGGATTCCTTCGCCACAACTGTGCACAATAATACCCAATTCTGAGCGAGGCGCCGTAAGTTGTGCGAAAAATGCCGATCCTCTTCATACTTCAGGCCGCCGCAGCGCGGGCCGCTGCTGAACTATCCGCGACGCCGCGCTATTCACGGACTATGCGGCGGTCGGGCTCCACGCGCGTCCCAGGGCCGAACCCTGCACGCCGTGCTGGTTCAGATAGCGGTCCAGTTCAACCATCCCGGTCCAGCGATTTTCGCACCACAGCGGCGCCAGCAGGGTGGGACGGCGGGCGCTGGCCGAGATGCGGTGATAAATCACCTCCGGCGGCGTATGTCGAATCATCTCTCCGGCGGTGACGGTATAGTCATCGAGCTCAATGCCGTTAAGGCGCCCGGCCTGCCAGGCTTTGGCCATCGTGCTGCCGGTGACGATATGCAGCGGATGCAGCTTGATGCCGTCCACGCCGGTCCCGACCACCTGCTCCAGCGTTTGCAGGCAGTGGTCCGGCCCTTCGCCCGGCAGCCCGACAATCAAATGCGCGCACACCTTCAGCCCGCGCGCTCTCGCCAGCCGGGTGGTGCGCTGATAGCAGGCAAAATCATGGCCGCGGTTAATGCGATGCAGCGTTTTATCGTGCGCCGTTTGCAGCCCCAGCTCCAGCCAGACTTCGTAGCCCTGCTCCCGGTACTCCGTCAGCAGGTCCAGCACCGTTTCGGGGACACAGTCTGGTCGGGTGCCAACGCAGAGCCCGACAATATTGGCCTGGCTCACCGCCTGCTGGTACATCGCGCGCAGCACCTGCACTTCGGCAAAGGTGCTGGTGTAGGCCTGAAAATAGGCCAGATAGCGCTTCGCGCGGTTCACCCGCTGCGCCTGAAGCGCCAGCTGCTCGGCAATCGAGCGGTGCTGCTGCTCTTCGTCAGCAAAAGAGGCTACGTTGCAGAACGTGCAGCCGCCCCGGCCAAGGGTGCCATCACGATTCGGGCAGCTAAATCCGCCATGCAGCGTCAGTTTATGAACCTTTTCGCCATAGCGACGCATAAGATCCCCACCAAACATATTGACTAATTTTTGTAACTGCATAATCTGATAGACCGGCCTGAAGAAAGGGGCCAAGCCTGCCATTTTTAGTCACCTACGGCGATGACCTGGATCAATCGTCAGAGTGGCCGCTCAGCTCATTGCATAACCACTCAATATAACTGCAATTTCATTCACGATTTCTATGATGACTTTTCCTTATACTTAACCTCTGGTTTGCCATTATCTTCGCCAGGGTTAAAAACAGTGTTATTTATGGCTTCAGAGACAATAAGCAGCTAAATATTCTGCAATAAAAAGACACTTCAGCACAGATCGATAATGTTACGCTATCGATATAGTGAGACAGATCACACTAGATTACGCTTTCCGGTACGTTTCAATAGCGTTAAAAACCCGTTAATATCTTTAATAATCATAACATTAAACACCTCATAGCACATTTTTGTATAAATAAGATTGCCATTTGACGTAAGTGTGGATTCCCGATAAGTTGGGAATCCGCTGGAAGCTTTCTGGATGAGCTCTCTGCTCATCATATTTATGCAGTAATTGAGATTCCCTCTTACAGCAAGTCCTCAAACTTGCGTACCGATGCGAAAAGGATTTAAAGAGGGCGAATGCGAGGTGCAAACCCCGTCGCCATGCTCTTTCTGTGCCCGTGCGCAATCGGTATCGGAGGGTGTCCCGTAGAGCCTGGGGAGGTTCACTGATATGTTGTACGATAAATCCCTTGAGAGGGATAACTGTGGTTTCGGCCTGATCGCCCACATAGAAGGCGAACCTAGCCACAAGGTAGTGCGTACCGCTATACACGCACTGGCCCGAATGCAGCACCGCGGCGCGATCCTCGCCGACGGTAAAACCGGCGACGGTTGTGGCTTGCTGCTGCAAAAACCCGATCGTTTCTTCCGTATCGTTGCGGAAGAACGCGGCTGGCGTTTAGCCAAAAATTACGCCGTTGGGATGCTGTTCCTTAATAAAGATCCTGAACTGGCTGCTGCCTCACGCCGCATCGTTGAAGAAGAACTGCAACGTGAAACCCTGTCTATCGTCGGCTGGCGCGAAGTGCCAACTAACGAAGGGGTTCTCGGTGAAATCGCCCTCTCCTCGCTGCCCCGTATTGAACAAATTTTTGTTAACGCACCGGCAGGCTGGCGCCCGCGTGATATGGAACGTCGCCTGTTCATCGCGCGTCGTCGCCTTGAAAAACGCCTGCAGGATGATAAAGATTTTTACGTTTGCAGCCTGTCGAACCTGGTGAATATCTATAAAGGTCTGTGTATGCCGGCGGATTTGCCGCGCTTCTACCTGGACCTTGCGGACCTGCGTCTGGAGTCGGCAATCTGCCTGTTCCACCAGCGCTTCTCCACCAATACCGTGCCGCGCTGGCCGCTGGCACAGCCGTTCCGCTACCTGGCGCACAACGGCGAAATCAACACCATCACCGGCAACCGCCAGTGGGCGCGCGCGCGTACCTATAAGTTCCAGACCCCGCTGATCCCCGATCTGCACGATGCCGCACCGTTCGTCAACGAAACGGGCTCAGACTCCAGCTCTATGGATAACATGCTGGAACTGCTGCTGGCAGGCGGGATGGATATCGTTCGCGCCATGCGCCTGCTCGTTCCGCCGGCCTGGCAGAACAACCCGGATATGGATCCGGAGCTGCGCGCGTTCTTCGACTTTAACTCCATGCATATGGAGCCGTGGGACGGCCCGGCGGGCATCGTCATGTCCGATGGGCGCTACGCTGCCTGTAACCTCGACCGTAACGGTCTGCGTCCGGCACGCTACGTCATCACCAAAGACAAGCTGATCACCTGCGCCTCCGAAGTGGGCATCTGGGATTATCAGCCTGATGAAGTGGTTGAAAAAGGCCGCGTCGGTCCAGGCGAACTGATGGTTATCGATACCCGCGGTGGCCGCATTCTGCACTCAGCAGAGACCGACGACGACCTGAAAAGCCGCCACCCTTACAAAGAGTGGATGGAGAAAAACGTTCGTCGCCTGGTGCCGTTCGAAGACCTGCCTGACGAAGACGTTGGCAGCCGCCAGCTGGATGACGATACGCTCGCCAGCTACCAGAAACAGTTTAACTACAGCGCTGAAGAGCTGGATTCCGTGCTGCGCGTGCTGGGCGAGAACGGCCAGGAAGCCGTCGGCTCCATGGGCGACGACACGCCGTTTGCCGTGCTCTCCAGCCAGCCGCGTATTATTTACGATTACTTCCGCCAGCAGTTCGCGCAGGTGACCAACCCGCCGATCGACCCGCTGCGTGAAGCGCACGTGATGTCTCTGGCCACCAGCATTGGCCGCGAAATGAACGTCTTCTGCGAAGCGGAAGGCCAGGCGCACCGCCTGAGCTTCAAATCGCCAATCCTGCTGTACTCTGATTTCAAACAGCTGACCACCATGGAAGAGGAGCACTATCGCGCCGATACCCTGGACATCACCTTCAACGCCGCGGAAACAACCCTGGCCGAGACCGTGAAGGCGCTGTGCGACAAAGCGGAGCAGATGGTACGCAACGGTACCGTGCTGCTGGTGCTGTCGGATCGCAACATTGCGAAAGATCGCCTGCCGGTACCGGCGCCAATGGCGGTCGGTGCTATCCAGACTCGTCTGGTCGATAAGAGCCTGCGCTGCGATGCCAACATCATTGTTGAAACCGCCAGCGCCCGCGACCCGCACCACTTCGCGGTCCTGCTGGGCTTCGGCGCAACGGCTATCTACCCGTATCTGGCCTATGAAACCCTGGCAAGACTGGTCGATAGCAAAGCCATCGACAGAGACTACCGCACGGTGATGCTGAACTACCGTAACGGCATCAACAAAGGTCTCTACAAGATCATGTCGAAGATGGGTATTTCGACCATCGCGTCCTATCGCTGCTCGAAGCTGTTTGAAGCCGTTGGCCTGCATCGCGAAGTCTCCGACCTCTGCTTCCTCGGCGTAGTCAGCCGCATCGGCGGCGCAGGCTTCGACGACTTCCAGCAGGACCTGCTGAACCTGTCGAAACGCGCGTGGCTGGTCCGCAAGCCGCTGGACCAGGGCGGTCTGCTGAAATACGTTCACGGTGGTGAATATCACGCCTATAACCCGGACGTCGTACGCACCCTGCAGCAGGCGGTTCAGAGCGGTGAATACCGCGATTACCAGCAGTATTCTCAGCTGGTCAACGAGCGCCCGGCCGCTACGCTGCGCGATCTGCTGGCGCTGAATCCTGGCGACGAAGCGATCGATATCGCCCACGTTGAGTCGGCAAAAGAGCTGTACAAACGCTTCGATACCGCGGCCATGTCTATCGGCGCATTAAGCCCGGAAGCGCATGAATCGCTGGCGGAAGCGATGAACAGCATCGGCGGCTTCTCCAACTCCGGCGAAGGCGGCGAAGACCCGGCGCGCTACGGCACCAACAAAGTGTCGCGCATCAAGCAGGTTGCCTCCGGCCGCTTCGGCGTCACCCCGGCTTACCTGGTTAACGCCGACGTTATTCAGATTAAAGTCGCTCAGGGCGCCAAACCGGGCGAAGGTGGCCAGCTGCCGGGTGATAAAGTCACCCCGTACATTGCCAAACTGCGCTACTCGGTACCGGGCGTGACGCTGATTTCGCCGCCGCCGCATCACGATATTTACTCGATCGAAGATCTGGCGCAGCTGATTTTTGACCTGAAACAGGTCAATCCGAAAGCGATGATTTCAGTGAAGCTGGTCTCCGAGCCGGGCGTTGGCACTATCGCCACCGGCGTGGCGAAAGCCTATGCCGACCTTATCACTATCGCCGGCTATGACGGCGGCACCGGCGCCAGCCCGCTCTCCTCGGTGAAATATGCGGGATGTCCGTGGGAGCTCGGCCTGGTTGAAACCCAGCAGGCGCTGGTGGCCAACGGCCTGCGGCATAAGATTCGCCTGCAGGTGGACGGCGGCCTGAAAACCGGCCTCGATATCATCAAAGCGGCGATCCTCGGCGCGGAAAGCTTCGGCTTCGGCACCGGTCCGATGGTGGCGCTGGGCTGTAAGTACCTGCGTATTTGCCACCTGAACAACTGCGCAACCGGCGTAGCAACCCAGGATGACAAACTGCGTAAGAACCACTACCACGGCCTGCCGTTCAAAGTGACCAACTACTTTGAATTCATCGCCCGCGAAACCCGCGAGCTGATGGCCCAGCTGGGCGTGAAGCGTCTGGTAGATCTGATCGGTCGCACCGATCTGCTGAAGGTGCTGGACGGCTTTACCGCAAAGCAGCAGAAGCTGGATCTGTCAAAACTGCTGGAGACCGCCGAGCCGCACGCGGGCAAAGCGCTGTACTGCACCGAGAACAACCCGCCGTTTGATAACGGCGTGCTGAACGCGCAGCTGCTGCAGCAGGCAAAACCGTTCGTTGACGGCAAGCAGAGCAAAACGTTCTGGTTTGATATCCGCAACACCGACCGCTCCGTTGGCGCCTCGCTGTCCGGCTATATTGCCCAGACTCACGGCGACCAGGGGCTGGCTGCCGACCCGATTACCGCCCACTTCAGCGGTACCGCGGGCCAGAGCTTCGGCGTATGGAACGCCGGCGGCGTGGAGCTGCACCTGACCGGTGATGCGAACGACTACGTCGGTAAAGGTATGGCCGGCGGCCTGCTCGCGATTCGTCCTCCGGTAGGCTCCGCCTTCCGCAGCCATGAAGCGAGCATCATCGGCAATACCTGCCTGTACGGCGCGACCGGCGGTCGTCTGTACGCGGCGGGTCGCGCAGGTGAACGTTTTGCGGTGCGTAACTCCGGCGCCATCACCGTCGTTGAAGGCATCGGCGATAACGGCTGCGAATATATGACCGGCGGCATCGTCTGCGTGATCGGTAAAACCGGCGTCAACTTTGGCGCAGGGATGACCGGCGGCTTCGCCTACGTGCTGGATGAAGCCGGCGACTTCCGCAAACGCGTGAACCCGGAGCTGGTGGAAGTGCTGGACGTTGACTCTCTGGCTATCCACGAGGAGCATCTGCGCGGTTTGATTACCGAACACGTGCAGCTGACCGGCTCGTCGCGCGGGGAAGAGATCCTGGCCAACTGGCCGGCCTTCTCGGCGAAATTCGCGCTGGTTAAACCAAAGTCCAGCGATGTTAAAGCACTGTTGGGTCACCGTAGTCGTAGCGCAGCAGAGCTGCGTGTGCAGGCGCAGTAAGGAATTCAGATGAGCCAGAACGTATACCAGTTTATCGACTTACAGCGCGTTGATCCGCCAAAGAAGCCGCTGAAGATCCGCAAAATTGAATTTGTTGAGATTTACGAGCCGTTTTCAGAGGGCCAGGCTAAGGCGCAGGCAGACCGCTGCCTCTCCTGCGGCAACCCGTACTGTGAATGGAAGTGCCCGGTTCACAACTACATCCCTAACTGGCTGAAGCTGGCCAATGAAGGGCGTATTTTTGAAGCGGCTGAGCTGTCGCATCAGACCAACACCCTGCCGGAAGTGTGCGGCCGTGTGTGCCCGCAGGACCGTCTGTGTGAAGGTTCCTGTACGCTGAACGATGAGTTTGGCGCCGTGACCATCGGCAATATCGAGCGCTATATCAACGATAAAGCATTCGAGATGGGCTGGCGTCCCGACCTTTCCGGCGTCAAGCCGGTCGGCAAAACGGTCGCCATCATTGGCGCGGGCCCGGCGGGCCTCGCCTGTGCTGACGTCCTGACCCGTAATGGCGTGAAGGCGGTGGTATTCGACCGCCATCCGGAAATCGGCGGCCTGCTGACCTTCGGCATTCCGGCATTTAAGCTGGAAAAAGAGGTCATGACCCGCCGCCGGGAAATTTTCACCGGCATGGGAATTGAGTTCAAACTCAACGTTGAAGTGGGCCGCGACGTTCAGCTCGACGATCTGCTGAAAGAGTACGATGCCGTGTTCCTCGGCGTCGGTACCTATCAGTCGATGCGCGGCGGGCTGGAAAACGAAGATGCGAACGGCGTGTATGATGCGCTGCCGTTCCTGATTGCCAACACCAAGCAGACGATGGGCTTTGGCGAAACGCCGGACGAGCCGTACGTCAGCATGGAAGGCAAGCGCGTCGTGGTTCTCGGCGGTGGCGACACCGCGATGGACTGCGTGCGTACTTCTATCCGCCAGGGCGCTACTCACGTTATCTGCGCCTACCGCCGTGACGAAGAGAACATGCCGGGCTCGAAACGCGAAGTCAAAAACGCGCGTGAAGAGGGCGTGGAGTTCCAGTTCAACGTTCAGCCGCTGGGCGTTGAGGTGAATGCCAACGGTAAAGTGTGCGGCGTGAAGATGGCGCGCACCGAGATGGGCCAGCCGGATGCGAAGGGCCGCCGTCGGGCCGAAATCGTTGCCGGTTCCGAGCACGTCATTCCGGTCGATGCGGTAGTTATGGCGTTTGGCTTCCGTCCGCACAGCATGGAATGGCTGGCGAAACACAGCGTTGAGCTCGACTCACAGGGTCGTATTATTGCCCCTGAAGGTAACGAAAACGCGTTCCAGACCAGCAACCCGAAGATCTTCGCCGGCGGCGATATCGTGCGCGGTTCTGACCTGGTGGTGACGGCGATTGCCGAAGGTCGCAAAGCGGCTGACGGGATCCTCAACTACCTGGAAGTGTAACGCCAGGGCCCGGATAGCTGCTTAGCCGGGTCGCCAAAAAAAGCCCGATGGTTTGTTGCCATCGGGCTTTTTCTATTTCGCCAGCAGGCTGGCGCTAACTTTGATCACCACCTTTTTAATCTCAGCGGCCTGCGTCACCGTGCAGCCCGGTTTATGCGGTTCATCGGGCATGAATACCGCAAACATACCGGCCTGCAGGGTCAATACCTGTTCGCCGTCAATGCTTCGGCACAGCTGATAATCATCCTCGTCGTGCGCGTCTTCGCACTCGCGTGCGGCTCCCGCTACGCCGTAAAATATCCGCTCTTCCCCCGCCAGCAGGATCTGGATATCAATAAACCGCGTATGCAGCTCCGCCTTTTTCTCTGCCGGCGCCCCGGTACTGAACTGCATCACGTTCATAAATATGCTGTCACCCTGCAGCTCGTAGCGCCCCGGCGCGATGCTTTGCAGGTCGTGAGCTTGTGCCAGAAAAATTGCCTGCGCCAGCACCGGCGGAAGGCCGGCGGCGAATGGCTGGTGAACATTGCCCAAAATCATTCGTTCTCTCCCTGTCCCCATAATGCCGCGCCCAGCAGGCCCGCATCGTGTCGGTAGTAAGCTTCCCGCAGCGGGACATGATAGACCGCGGGTTCCTGTAACAGATATTCGTTAACCAGAGGCAGATAGCCGCCAGCAAGACCCACGCTGCCGCCAACCACCACGAGCTGACAGTCGGTAACGGCTTTCAGGTCGGCAATCAGCCGCGCCAGCGCTTGCGCCGAGCGCCGCATAAGCCGCTCCGCCTGCGGGTTCCCCTGTGCCGCACGGCTAAAGATAGCTTTCGCGTCCAGCCCGCTCAGCTCGCCCTCTGCGGCTGCCGCAATACCGCGCCCTGACGCGACGGCTTCCACGCAGCCGGTACGCCCGCAGCCGCAGCGCGGGCCGTGGGGATCCGCCAGCGTATGGCCACAATGCCCGGCCAGACCGCCGCTTCCGGTATGCAGCCTGCCGCGGCTAACCACTCCGCCGCCGACCCCCGTCGACACGGTTAAAAAGAGCATCTCACCGACTTTCTCCGGCAGTGCCTGATACTCCGCCCATGCCGCCGCCTGCGCATCGTTGAGCGCGATACCGGGTAGCCCGGTGAGCGTGGACAGACAGTCGACCAGAGGAAAATACGCCAGGCCGCCAAGATTGGCCGGGTTGATGGCGGTTAAGGTGCCGTGCCGGATGATCCCGGTTGAGGCCACGGCAAAACGCTCTGCGCGCGCGGCCAGCGGGGCAACGAGCTCTTCTAACGCAGCGGCTAGCGCCGCCGCCGTTCGGCTGGCCGGAGTGGGCATTTCACGCCGCTCCAGCAGCGTAAGCTCATCGCCCACCAGCCCCGCAGCCAGCTTCGTCCCGCCGATATCTATCGCCAGCGTGCTCATGGTGCCGCCTTTTTCAGCGCCGCGTTATACCATTCACAGATATGCTCCAGACGGGTAATCGCCGAGCCAACGGTAACCGCCCACGCGCCGTTGCGCATCGCCTCCCCCGCCTGCTCCGGCGTGTTGTAGCGCCCTTCCGCAATCACCCGACAGCCCGCCGCGTGCAGGGTGCGGACCAGCGCGAGGTCCGGCTCCTGCGGCGTTTCCCCGCCGGTGTAGCCCGACAGCGTGGTACCAATAATCTCCGCCCCCAGCCGCTGGCAGGAGAGACCATCTTCAGGAGATGAGCAGTCGGTCATCGCCAGCGTATTGTGCTGATGGATCCTCGCCAGCAGCGCCGCTACCGGCACCGGCCGCGGGCGGTCGGTGCCGTCGATGGCGATGATATCCGCCCCAGCCAGCGCCAGGGCATCCACATCCTCGAGAAACGGCGTGATACGCACCGCTGAATCCGTCAGGTCGCGTTTGAGGATGCCGATAATCGGTATCGTCACCGCGTCCCGGGTCGCGCGGAGGTTCTCCACGCCTTCAATACGTAACGCCACCGCTCCGGCACGTTCTGCGGCGAGCGCCATGGCGGCAACGATGGGCGGCGTATCCAGCGGGCTGCCGGGGACCGGCTGACAGGAAACAATTAATCCACCGTTGGCGCTGATGCGGGTATCGAGTAGTTCAAGCAAAGACATGATGACTCCCTGGCAAAGACAATCGCCCGGCATGCCGCCGGGCACAGGTTAGCGGATTTTCATTAGGCCACGTTTGCGCGTACCCGACGGCGCGGCGCCGCTGAACGGCAGACCATCAATCGCGTCGTGGGTCCGCAAGGCTTCGGGACGGATCCAGCGCTGAACGCGGGAGGGCATATCCAGGCCAATCAGCAGGATCACGACGAAGGTCAGGCCGAAGGAAAGCGATCCCAGGGTCGTGCCGAGATCCATTCGCTGCGCAATCAGGGCGCCAAGCACCGGGGCAATCGCTCCGCCCAGCGCGCCCACGTTGTAGGTAAAACCCAGGCCGGCCGCACGCTTGTCGGTATCGAAGTAGCCGCCAATCAGCTTCGGCAGGATCCCGGAGATCCCCTGCCCCAGCATCTGCTGGAAAAACAGTAGCAGGCCAAGGACCCAGACGTTTGTGCCGCCGATAGCAAAGACGGGAATAATGAGGAGCTGTGACGCAAGCAGGCTGTAAACATAGGCTTTTCGCGTGCCCAGCCAGTCGCCGAGAAAGCCGCCGACGCAGCAGCCAACCGCGGCGCCAAAGCCGCTAAAAAACAGCACCTGCGCGACGGTAGTATGATCGTAAGCCAGATCCGTCTTGAGATAGGTTGGCAGAAGCGCCTGAATGGGCCATGAATACAGGAAGGCAAACAGCACAACGACCATCAGCGTCACGCCGGTCGGCCAGCGGTTGCCGCTACTTTGCACCATAAAGCTGATAAATATAGCCGCGCACAGCAGCCCCAGGAGCACCACGATTCCGGCATTTTGCAGCTCACCCGCGAAGCAGAACCACAGCGCCGTTGCCGCAGCGAGGGTCAGGAAAATATTTATCACCCGCTGTTTTCCGCAGTACAGAATATCGACCATCGTGAGCACCGGCGTTTTTCCGCCATGCTTCTGCTGCCAGTCTTCCGCTTCCGGGATGTTTTTTCGCAGCCACAGCGCAAAAACAATCGGTACGATACCGATGAAAAATAGCGCTCGCCATCCCCAAACGGGAACCACCAGGCTATAGACCTGTGCAGCAACGACCGCCCCTACGGAGAAGCCGGAGATCAAGAATCCGCTGGCCTTATTGCGCAGCTTTTGGGGCCAGCTTTCAATAACATAGGTAGCGCTGGAACCATACTCCCCTGCCATCCCCATGCCGATCACCAGCCGGGCGATAAACAGGGTGGTGTAGCCCGACGCAAAGCCGCAGGCCAGGGTGCCCACCGAAAAAAGAATAATGCTGCTGACCATCGCCAGCCGCCGTCCATAGCGATCGCCCATCGCCCCGAGCATCAGCCCGCCAAACCAGCGCGAGATGAAGGCCGCAGAGATAAGACTCGCCGCCTCAACGGTGGTCAGGCCGAAGTCTCCCTGGATTTCCGTCAACACCAGGGCGATTAATACAAAATCAAAACCATCAAGCAAATACCCCAGCCAGGCGGCGGAGAAAGCCCGCCACTGCGCCCGGTTGAGATGGCGATACCACGGGATGTTCTGGGTCGTTGTGCTCATTTTACTCTCCCGCGATGGGTCAGACCCACGCTTGGTTTCTCATGCCAGATGCCGCTATCACCCATCTGGCATATCAATGTTGTCGCCCGGACGGAAGCGCTGCTGCCGCTCTCCGGGCGTTGCTCCACTCTCATAGCGCGGAGGCTATCCTCAACCCAGATGCTGCTTCTCTTGCTGCAGCTGCTGCGCCAGCGCCTTCAGCTCCGGCAGGAATTTCTCATCCACCGGCGCGAATGGCCTACGGCACAGCGGTTCAGCAACGACGTCCATATAGTGAAGGACGGTTTTAAGCCCGCGGAATACGCCGGTTTTGATCAGCAGGTCGATGACCTTATTACATTCAGCCTGCAGCCTTTGCGCCTGCGCAATATCGCCGGTCTGAAGCGCTTTAACGATCCCCTTATAGCGCCAGCCCATAATGTTGTAGGTGCTGCCGATCCCGCCGTCTGCGCCAGCCACCAGCCCGGAGGCAAAGATTTCGTCAAAGCCGTTGTACAGTACCAAATCCGGATGCGACCGGCGGATCTGCTCCATCTGGTAAAGATCGCCGGAAGTCTGCTTCAGCGCGCCCACGCCCGGGAGCGTCACCAGGGTGCCTATCTGATCGAGCGTCAGCTTCACGCCGCTGAGCACCGGGATGTTATAGACCACCATCGGCAGGCCGTTAGCGGAATCAATAATCGCCTGATAGTGAGCGCAGTGTTCTTCAAAGCTGAACGGATAGTAGAACGGCGTCACCGCAGACACCGCGTCGTAGCCGTACCCTTCGGCTGCCTGCGCAAGCTGCTGGCTTTCCATTGTGCTGACGCAGCCGACGTGGGCAATCAGCGTCATCTTCCCCTGCGCTTCTTCAGCCACGATTTCCAGCACCTGCTGGCGCTCAGCGCTGGTCTGCACGAACGCCTCGCCGGTAGAACCGCCGACGTACAGCCCGTCGATCCCCTGATTGAGATTAAAACGCACCAGCCGCCGCAGGCTGTCTTGATCCAGCTTTTGCTGCCCGTCAAACGGCGTCAGCAGCGCCGCCATTACCCCACGTAAATTCACCGCCATAGAGACCTCGTCGTGTTATTTGTTGTGATTAACTGTGTACCTTTATACCTGTTATACCAGAACGAATAAGCAGCAGCCTCATACCAAACGCTTATTATGCGATCTGCTTCACTAAACGATCCTGAAGATCCTTAGACGGATTTACGCGGCTGTTTTTTCTTGCCGAAGGCGTGCCAGGTGGCGGAGACGCTGTTGAGGTGGGTTTGTAGAGCGCGATCGGCTTCATCCGGATCGCGGCGGCGAATGGCGGCAACGATATCGATATGCTGTTGATAGCTTAAATTATTATGCTCATAAAGTTCCCTTTCAGGGACCTTAGGACGCGCGGCGATGAGCCAGTCGAGGAGCGCAACGTGAATGGCCATAAAAATTGGATTGCCGGGAATTTCCGCCAGCACGCGGTGGAACTCAACGTCTGAACGGATAAACAGCGTATTGTCATCCAGCGACTGGCTGTTGATCTCAAGAGCCTGTACCAGCTTTTCAAGCTGTTCATCGCTGGCATGCTCAGCCGCGTAGCGAACCAGGCTGG
Organism: Klebsiella sp. BIGb0132; assembly: GCF_024810075.1. Classification (NCBI taxonomy): domain Bacteria; kingdom Pseudomonadati; phylum Pseudomonadota; class Gammaproteobacteria; order Enterobacterales; family Enterobacteriaceae; genus Klebsiella; species Klebsiella sp. BIGb0132. Next base: position 245,807 of record NZ_JANUDW010000007.1, read on the forward strand.
ATTCAAAAAACAGACGTAGCTGCTCGAAATGCGCGATTCCGCCGGGATGGGAGAGGAAATCTTTCGCCATACCGGAGAGCTCCCCGATGATGGTGTCGGCAGAAGGTCGCGAAACGCGGGCCCGCTCGCCGTTGCTAATCTGCACCAGACCTTTACGCTTTAGCGCCGCCAGCGCTTCACGTACCGACGGGCGGCCAACGTTGAAAAATGTCATCAGCTCCCGCTCTGAGGGAAGCTGCTCACCTTCGGCAAACTCGCGCCGGCGAATCATTTGCTCCAGCTCTTCTTCGACCATTTCGGACAGTTTTTTACGCGTCAGCGGCCGGCTACGCAGCGAGCGTCCGACGTTATCAGCAGTACTTTCAGCGGGCGTATCCGATGCTTTCATAGTGTCCATAGGTAGCGAAGAGTGACAAATGTGACAGCAGATTCATCATATCATAGGAACATCTGGCGGGTGAAGCTAACGGCAGCCAGGGCAGAACGACGGCTAACGATGCGTGAGACCGCTGGATTCAGGCACAGGATGAGATAAAAAAAGCAGGGCCTGATGGCCCTGCCTGGAGGATTACTTCACGACGCGTAGCGCCGGTCGCCCACCGCGAGGCGGCGGCGTGTCATCAGGGTCATCCTCGTGATTATCCGGCTTATCACCGTCAATCACTGACATCACCGTTTCGTTATCGTTGCTTAACGATGCTTCGTCATCATTCAGACTGATGGCGTCCTCATCGTAAGCCGCTTCCGGCTCGAACATGGTCCCTGCGCCGTTTTCACGCGCGTAGATAGCCAGTACGGCAGCCAGCGGTACGGAGACATTGCGCGGAACGCCGCCAAAGCGGGCGTTGAAGCGCACTTCATCGTTAGCCAGCTCCAGATTCCCGACGGCACGCGGAGCAATGTTGAGAACGATCTGTCCGTCGCGCGCATACTCCATCGGAACCATAACGTCCGGCAAAGTGACATCGACGACCAGATGCGGAGTCAGCTGGTTATCCAGCAGCCACTCATAGAACGCCCGTAGCAGATACGGGCGACGCGGCGTTAGCTGCGATACATCCATCGGTTAGCCTCGACCGAGTCGCATTTCACGCTCGGGTTCAGTTAAGGAAGCCAGGAAGGAGTCACGTTCAAATACGCGAGTCATATAGCCCTTGAGCTCCTTCGCACCCGCACCAATCACTTCGACGCCGAGTACCGGTAAACGCCACAGCAGCGGTGCAAGGTAGCAGTCTACCAGGCTGAACTCATCGCTCAGGAAATAAGGCTTCTGGGTGAAGACTGGCGCAATCGCCTGCAGCTCTTCACGCAGCTGCTTACGCGCGTTATCAGCCTGTGCGGCGGTGCCGGTCTGAATGGTATTCATCAGCGAATACCAGTCTTTTTCGATACGTTGCATGTACAGACGGCTTTCACCACGCGCCACCGGATAAACCGGCATTAACGGCGGATGTGGGAAACGCTCATCCAGATATTCCATAATGATGCGGGATTCCCACAGAGTGAGCTCACGATCCACCAGCGTCGGTACGCTTTGATTTGGGTTGAGGTCAATCAGATCCTGAGGTGGGTTATCCTTCTCCACGTGTTCTATCTCAAAACTAACACCTTTTTCTGCCAGCACGATGCGGACTTGGTGGCTATAGATGTCAGTAGGACCAGAAAACAGCGTCATTACCGAACGTTTGTTGGCAGCGACAGCCATGAAAACCTCCAGGTATATTCAGAATTTTGTACTGCTACCAGCCACGCATGGCTAGCCAGATGTAAAAACCCCATTCGCGGGAAGACATTCTCGTTTATGAAAGAAACAAAAAACGAACAATCACCAGCATTTGGGCAGAAAATTGGATGATAGTTTACCAGATCTTGACGACGTTGTGGTGAGGGGATTCTGGAAATGCTGAAAAAGTGGTAAGAATGGGTGACTTCGCCATGCAAAACGACCGTTTTATCCATAAAAAAACCCGCCGAAGCGGGTTTTTTCGCAAATTGTTCTGCGTGAGCAGAAAACAATTAACGTTTGGAGAACTGAGGACGACGACGTGCTTTACGCAGACCGACTTTCTTACGTTCAACCTGACGAGCATCACGAGTAACGAAACCAGCTTTACGCAGTTCGCCACGCAGGGACTCATCATACTCCATCAGAGCGCGGGTGATACCGTGACGGATCGCACCAGCCTGACCAGAGATACCACCACCTTTAACGGTGATGTACAGATCCAGTTTCTCAACCATGTCGACCAGTTCCAGCGGCTGACGAACTACCATGCGGGCAGTTTCACGACCGAAGTACTGTTCCAGAGAACGTTGGTTGATAACGATTTTGCCGCTGCCCGGTTTGATGAAAACGCGAGCTGCAGAACTTTTGCGGCGACCAGTGCCGTAGTATTGATTTTCAGCCATTGCCTATAATCCCGATTAGATGTCAAGAACTTGCGGTTGCTGTGCCGCGTGGTTGTGCTCGTTACCCGCGTAAACTTTCAGTTTACGGTACATAGCACGACCCAGCGGGCCTTTTGGCAGCATGCCTTTAACCGCGATTTCAATCACACGCTCAGGACGGCGAGCAATCATCTCTTCAAAGGTCGCTTCTTTGATACCACCGATGTGGCCGGTGTGATGGTAATACATTTTGTCTTCGCGCTTGTTGCCGGTTACAGCAACTTTTTCTGCGTTCAGAACGATGATGTAATCACCAGTATCAACGTGCGGAGTGTATTCCGCTTTATGCTTGCCGCGCAGGCGCAGAGCCAGTTCGGAAGCCAGACGGCCCAGAGTTTTACCGGTCGCGTCAACAACATACCAGTCGCGTTTTACGGTTTCTGGTTTAGCTGTAAAAGTTTTCATTAAAAGCTTACCCAAATAATAAGTTACACGTTGGTGAACACCCAAACGTTTAGTCAGTTGAGGTTCACACGACATTGTCCAGCAAACCTACCCCTTCGAATAGCCTATGCCGGCACATAGAAAGTTTTGGGAAAAAAACCTTCTCGTAACGTGGGGTCGCAAGATTATAGAGAAGTCACGCGTAAAGATCGACCCCTTTATGTGATTTGGATTGGGTTTTTTCGCGACCGGAGCGGGCCCTCGCGCATCTGCGTCAGCCCTCTCCCGCCGGGAGAGGGAGAAAGGCGCGTTACGGCATATGAGGACGCTTTAAATACTCCTCGCTCTGCATCTCCTGCAGGCGTGACAGGCAGCGCTGGAACTCGAACTTCAGGCGTTCGCCCTGGTAAATTTCGTGCAGCGGCACCGCCGCGCTGACCGCCAGCTTAACGTGGCGCTCGTAGAATTCATCAACCAGCGCAATGAAGCGCCGCGCCTCGCTCTCCAGCTGCGTCGTCATAACCGGAACATCAAATAGCATGACGGTATGGAACAGGCGAGATAGCGCAATATAGTCATGCTGGCTCCTCGCATCGACGCACAGCGTAGCGAACGACGCCGCCAGGGTCTGGTTCTCCACGCCGAGCGTGGGCAGAGGACGGTGGTTAATCTCCAGCGTCGGCGTCTGCTCGCGCCTCGCGCCGGCCAGCGCCAGCCACAGCTTATCCATCTGCTGCCGGGTCTGCTCGTTGAGCGGCGATAGCCAGAGGTGGGCCTGAGTGAGCGTGCGTAAACGGTAATCAATGCCCGCATCGACGTTCATGATATCGCAATGCTGCTTGATCGCCTCGATAGCCGGCAGGAAGCGGGCGCGCTGCAGGCCGTTACGGTACAGATCGTCCGGGGGAATATTAGAGGTCGCCACCAGCGTGATGCCGCGCGCAAACAGCGCCTTCATTAACCCACCCAGCAGCATGGCATCGGTAATGTCTGAAACAAAAAACTCATCAAAGCACAGCACATCGGTTTCCGCCTTGAAGCGGTCGGCAAGGATCTCCAGCGGGTCGCTGTGCCCCTGCAGGGCAATCAGCTCTTCATGAACGCGCAGCATAAAGCGGTGAAAGTGCAGGCGCTGCTTACGCTCGCCGGGCAGGCTCTGATAAAAGAGGTCCATCAGCCAGGTTTTACCGCGCCCCACGCCACCCCACATGTACAGGCCGCGGGCAGAGCCCGTTTCAGGCGCTGGCTCACGCTTGCCCAGCAGTTTGCCAAATTTCGCCCGCAGGCCGCCGCTTTGCGGAGTTGGCGCGGGTTTTTCCTGCAGTTCATGATAGATAGTATCGAGGCGGCTTACCGCTTCTTGCTGGACGTCGTCGGGCTGATGAGAGCCCTCTTTGAGAGCTAAAAGGTAACGCGATGTTGGGGACAGGCTTTGCATGATCTAATTGTTATTCCTTGAAAATCGTAACGTCAAAGCTCACGATTGTCGAAAAAAAGGCCGTTCTACACTACGCGATGATACGCCAGGATTCCACTTCTGTGGAATTAGCGGTTATAGTGGCACTATCGGGCGCAGGCGGAGAGCCTCATAGCCACCCTACGGAACCACAAAACAACGGGAGATGTACATGACCTGGGAATATGCGCTAATTGGGCTAGTTGTCGGTATCATCATCGGTGCCGTCGCCATGCGTTTTGGCAACCGCAAATTACGTCAACAGCAGGCGCTGCAGTTCGAACTCGAAAAGAATAAAACAGAGCTTGAAGAGTATCGCGAAGAGCTGGTCAGCCATTTTGCGCGCAGCGCTGAACTGCTGGATAACATGGCCGATGACTATCGCCAGCTGTACCAGCATATGGCAAAAAGCTCCAGCAGCCTGCTGCCGGATACCATGGCGGAGGCTAATCCATTCCGCAACCGCTTGGCTGAATCAGAAGCCGGTAACGATCAGGCGCCGGTGCAGATGCCGCGCGACTATTCTGAAGGCGCATCCGGCCTGCTGCGCGGCGGTGCAAAACGCGACTAATCCTGCGGTTAGCGTAAAAATATTTTCCGGGCGCACTCTCTGCGCCCGTCTTCCCCCCTACATCCCAGCTACAATTTAAAACATTGACCACGTTGTTACCTGGTCGAAAATTCAATAACATCAGGCCATTCGGGACGATTTTCCACACACCTCAGGTTACGAGAGCCAGCATCTAATGAAGAAACAGACTTTGCTGTTGAGTGCGTTAGCGTTAAGCATCGGGTTATCGTTGTCCGTTATACCTACGGCTACGGCGTCGATACCCACGCAGGTACCGGGCCAGGGAGCGCTGCCGAGCCTGGCGCCGATGCTGGAAAAAGTGCTGCCTGCGGTGGTTAGCGTTCAGGTTGAAGGCACCGCCTCTCCTGCGCAAAACATGCCGGAAGAGCTGAAAAAATACTTTGGCGACAATGCGCCGCAGGAGCAGGCTCAGCCTTTTGAGGGGCTCGGCTCAGGCGTTATCATCGACGCCGAAAAAGGCTATGTGCTGACCAATAATCACGTCATCAGCCAGGCGCAAAAGATAAGCGTCCAGCTCAACGATGGTCGCGAGTTTGATGCGAAGCTGGTCGGCAGCGACGATCAAAGCGATATCGCCCTGCTGCAGCTGCTAAAACCATCCAATCTGACGCAAATCGCCATCGCCGATTCCGATAAGCTGCGCGTGGGTGATTTCGCCGTCGCCGTCGGCAACCCCTTCGGCCTCGGGCAGACCGCCACCTCGGGCATTATCTCCGCCCTCGGCCGCAGCGGCCTGAACCTGGAAGGGCTGGAGAACTTCATACAGACCGATGCCTCTATTAACCGCGGTAACTCCGGCGGCGCGCTGCTAAACCTGAATGGCGAACTTATTGGCATCAATACAGCAATTTTGGCTCCGGGCGGCGGCAGCGTCGGCATCGGCTTTGCCATCCCCAGCAACATGGCGAAAACCCTCGCTCAGCAGCTGATTCAGTTTGGTGAAATCAAACGCGGCCTGCTGGGAATTAAAGGTACTGAAATGAGCGCCGATATCGCCAGAGCGATGAATATCGACGCTCAGCGCGGTGCTTTCGTCAGCGAAGTACTGCCGAACTCCGGTTCAGCTAAGGCGGGGATTAAATCCGGGGACGTGATTGTCAGCATGAATGACAAGCCGCTCAACAGCTTTGCCGAGCTGCGGTCGCGTATCGCCACCACCGAGCCGGGAACCAAAGTGAAGCTGGGGCTTCTGCGCGACGGTAAGCCGGTGAATGTTGAGGTCACCCTGGATAAGAGCACCTCTTCCAGCGCCAGCGCCGAGCTGATTATACCCGCCCTGCAGGGCGCATCGTTGAGCGATGGCCAGATGAAGGACGGTACCAAAGGCGTGGTGGTTGATAGCGTCGATAAGGCCAGTCCTGCGGCACAGGTCGGCCTGCACAAGGACGATATTATCATCGGCCTTAACCGCGAGCGCATTAGCACTATCGCCGAGCTGCGCAAGGTGCTGGAGAGTAAGCCGGCGGTCATCGCGCTGAACGTGATGCGCGGTAACGAAAGCATTTATCTCCTGCTGCGCTAACGCACGGGTCCGGACATGGCGAGCGCCGCGATGTCCGGAAATACGCTATTCCTATTGGGCGACGGGACGCAGCCTGCGCGCCGGTAACGTGAAAGACGACGCCGGTAAGTCGTGTTATGCTGCGCCTGTCCATTAATCAACGATACCTGCATCATGCCTGGAAAGCTTTTACGTTCAGTACTCATTGGTTTGATCGTCGGGGGACTGCTGCTGGCCGCAATGCCCTCGCTACGTCAATGGCATCTGTCGACGACGACCCAGTACGATAGCGCGGACGAATCGCCCGCCAGCTATAATCCTGCCGTCCGCCGGGCTGCGCCTGCGGTGGTCAACGTCTATAACCGTGCCCTCAACGGCACCAGCCACAATCAGCTGACCCTGGGTTCCGGCGTCATCATGGACCAGCGCGGGTATATTCTGACCAATAAGCACGTTATTAACGACGCTGACCAGATCATCATCGCGCTGCAGGACGGCCGCGTCTTTGAAGCCCTGCTGGTCGGTTCTGATACCCTGACCGATCTTGCGGTATTGAAAATCAACGCCAACGGCGGCCTGCCGGTTATTCCGATTAATCCGAAACGCGTGCCGCATATTGGCGATGTGGTTCTGGCGATTGGTAACCCGTATAACCTCGGGCAAACCATTACTCAGGGGATTATCAGCGCCACCGGTCGTATCGGCCTTAACCCGACGGGCCGACAAAACTTCCTGCAAACCGATGCCTCTATCAACCACGGCAACTCCGGCGGCGCGCTGGTCAACTCGCTGGGCGAGCTGATGGGCATTAACACGCTCTCATTTGATAAGAGCAACGATGGCGAAACGCCGGAAGGGATCGGTTTTGCTATCCCCTTCCAGCTGGCGACTAAGATCATGGATAAGCTGATCCGCGACGGCCGCGTGATCCGCGGCTACATCGGCATTAGCGGTCGTGAGATCGCGCCGCTACATGCGCAGGGTGGCGGAATCGATCAGCTGCAGGGGATCGTCGTGAACGACGTTGCGCCTGAAGGGCCTGCGGCCCAGGCCGGCATCCGCGCCAACGACGTGATTATCTCGGTCAATGACAAGCCCGCGGTTTCCGCCCTCGAAACCATGGATCAGGTTGCTGAGATCCGCCCAGGTTCAGAAATTCCGGTGGTGATCATGCGCGAAGATAAGAAAATCACCCTGCATATCGCCGTTCAGGAATACCCGGCAACCAACTAAAGCCCGAAGGCTCGGGCTTTAGCTCGTCATATCGACGTTAACGTCAATCAGTCGTTAACGTCGATCATCGTCTTAATTTCATTGGCCACCGGCAGCGTCCATGCCTCCTGCGCACGCGCCAGCGGCAAACGTCGGCTTATCAGGATATCGGCGTTCAGCCTCTGCGCCTCCAGCGCCGCAATAACCGCAGGCCAGGTAAACTTGTAGCGCATTACGCCATGAACAGTGACTTCGCGTTCTATCACTGCCGACATAGGAAAGCCTCCCACCTGCTCGCCCACGCCAATCATTATTGCCCGGCCGCCGGAAAGCACGCTCAGACAGGCGTCGTGGCGCACGGACTGCACGCCCGTGCATTCCAGCAGCACGTCGTACTGCCGATCGTTATCAGCCAGATCGCTCAGCGTTTCAGCCCCCAGCTCGTGGGCAATTTTGCGCCGTCCTCCCTGAGGTTCAGCCAGCACGACCTCCGTCGCGCCAAGCGTTTTCGCAACCTGAACGGCAAATAAACCTACCGGGCCACCGCCGGTAATTAACACCCGGGAACCCAGGCCAATCCGTCCTTTTTGTGCCCCGGCCAGGGCAACCGAAATAGTTTCGACCATCGCCGCCGCTCCGTCGCTAACGGCCTCGCTGATGGCATGCGCATTACCTGACGGGACGCAAAGATACTGCTGCATGGCGCCGTAGGTACCCGGCACGCCGAAAAATTTCTGCGTCGGACAGATATTGTAATTCCCCTGCAAACAATGCTGGCAGCGGCCGCAGGGCACCAGCGGATCCACCGAGACGCGCTGACCTACTCTATGCGGAGAAATGCCCTTCCCCACCGCCACAATCGCACCGCCAAACTCGTGCCCCATAATCATCGGCTCGGTAATCATTTCGCTGCCGCATCTGCCGTCGAAGTAAAAATGCTTGTCTGAACCGCATACGCCCACCGAACCGATTTTCAGCAATACTTCTCCGGCCTGCGGCTGCGGCACATCCGTAGTTCGCAGCTCAAGGTTTTTTTTCGCCATCAGAAACAGCGCGCGCTGGCTCTGCGGAATATCCGTTTTAAATTCCATAACGACCTCTTAGTCTGAGTTGATTTTATTGAGCAAAACGCCCGAAGAATCGCCATTGCGCGAGTTGAACTGCCCGTTAAGCAGGCTCTGTTCAATATCCTCCAGCGTTCTTCCCCGCGTCTCCGGGGCGTAGCGCCATACGAAGACCCAGGCGAGCGCATTGACCACCGCCAGCGCGCCGAACACGAGGCCAATGCCAAGGGCATCCGCCGTGAAATAGAGCAGCAGGGTGACAAGGAAATTGACGACCCACAGCGCGAACGAGCACAAAGCCGTCCCCTTGCCCCGCACGCCAAGGGGGAATATTTCGGCGCAGTACAGCCAGGTCACCACCGACAGGCTGCCGCCGTTGAAGGCGAAATATCCCAGCAGGCAGGCCAGCACGATGATTTTATGGCCGTCGCTCAGCAGCTCCTGCGCGTGGGCGGACCAGGGCAACAGCATCGACATCACCGCCAGCACGACTACCGCACCGGGCAGGCCAATCAGCATCAGCCGCCGCCGTCCGAGCACGTCCAGCAGCCAAATGCCCAGCAGTGTAAACACCGTGAGCACCACGCCGATCCCAACCGACCCCAGGATCGCCACCGATTTGCCAAACTGCGCCATCACCAGTAAAGAAGGGGCGTAATAGATGATGGCGCTGATGCCGGTAGCCTGAGAGAAAATAGCGATGCCAAGGCCTGCGACCAGCGCGGGGCGCACCCAGGGCTGAAACAGCTCTCTCCAGCTCGACTGCTGGTCCTGATGCAGCCGTTCTATCTCCTTTACTTCCTGAGCGGCTTCATGTCCGGTGCGCCCTACGCGGACGAGTATTTCCTCCGCCCGTTTAGCCTGCTGCTTGCCCACCAGCCAGCGCGGGCTTTCCGGCAGATACAGCATCATCACGATAAAAATCACCGCCGGGATAACCGCCAGCCCGAGCATCCACTCCCAGGCGCCGGACGGGCCAAGCAGATAGCCTACGGCGTAGGCCAGCAGCGTGCCGACGCAGATCATCATCTGGAACAGCACGCCCTGAGCGCCCCGCCGATGGGCAGGCGCGAGCTCGGCGATATACATCGGCACGATTTGTGAAGAGCCGCCAACGCCCAGGCCAAGCAGGAAACGCATGACAATCAGCATATTGAGGGAGGTCGCTAAGGCGCAGCCCAGAGCGAACAGGGCAAACAATATTGAGATGACGATGACGGTTCTGCGTCGGCCCAGGCGGTCCGAGAGCGGGCCGGTCAGCAGCGCGCCAAATATCGCACCGAGCAGCGTGGCGGAGGTGACCACCGACTGCATAAAGGCGTTGTCCGCGATGGCAAAATCCTCGCGCAGAAAGAGCAAGGCGCTGGCAATGATGCCCGTATCGTAGCCGTAGAGCAGGCCGCCAATACTTGCGCCGATGGCGACCAGAAAGCTGTAGCGTCTACCGCGATCGATGGTTGTGGGACGGGTCGATAAGTTGTTCATATTAACCTCACAAGAGAATAGTCAGGCTCCCTGGGCCAAATTTCGGCAAAGGGAGGCCAGGCGATAGCAGGTATCACAAAAAGTAAGGATTAATGGGAGAAAACGGGCTTCCCACAGGTCGTACGGCGCGCTACGGCAATCGGATCGGGACGATCGTGCGCGCTAAAGATCACACCTCGTGAACAGGGATCTTCAGAAGCTGCCCAAGTTTATGAAACGCCTGGGCGTGGTATCCCCGTCCCATGGCGCAGTGGTGGGTCGGGCCGCAAGCGGACCACTCATCCACAAAAGCGCGCAGCCCTTTGCGGAAACGGAACAGGGCGTTGGTATCCCCAAGCTGCAGCGTTTTACCTTCCACCAACTCGCCCTCGGCCAGCACCAGCATGTACTGTCCGTCGGCCCCTTGAGTCACTGAAGCCAGAGTTACCGGCCCGGTAGCCGGGGTAAACTGCGTCAGAAAACCGCTGCCCGGCTTGCCGTGGAAGACCGGGCTCATTTTGAGCAGGGATTTTTCATCGGCGATGTCAGGATCGCCCGCCCCGCTGTGCCCAACGATGCAAAGATCCTGGTTAAAATCCATCGAGTAAAGCTCGGTCAGCGTCGCACTGCCGGCCAGGGATTTCATCAGCGTCAGCGCGATCGCCGTTTTGATGTCGGCCTCTACCGGGCAGGCGATGCCCTGGCGGGTCAGCATGGAAAAGACCGGATTCGACGCGGAGATTATCTGGTGCATATAGCCGCCAGGCTGCACTTCGAAGTGGTTCGACAGCGCAATCAGCCGGTGATCGTCCACCAGCTTGCGGGTCGCCAGATAGACCTCAATCATTGAGGTCAGGTGCTGCTCATCCAGATCCTCCGGCAGGCGGAACACCTCTTTCACCTCCCGTCCCACCCGCTCAATGTCGTCCTGGTTAAAGCCGTGAGCAATATTGGCCGCAATGTCTTCCCAGTTCAGGTGCTTCACGTAGCTGCCGAAAGTGCGGAAAATCTGCGTTTCATCGACGTTGAGATCCATCATCCCCGGATAAGGGCGGCCAAGAATGCCAATATTCCCGGACTTTAGACGACGACAGGCGTTGGCCGCATCGCACCACTGGCTCATCTTCTCATCAAGGATCGTATCTCCCTCGAGATAGCCGGAAACCACCGCAAAAGAATGCTCGAAACGGCGCAGCACGGCAGTCATTTCGGGCAGCCCGGCGCAGGTACAGCCTTGGCCCAGCCAGTCGTCGATAGTCCGGGTTTTATCCAGATCCAGCGCGGGTACTGACTGCACGTTCAGCAGCACCAGCGTCACGTTGCCCAGCGCGCGCACGACCGGCAGCAGTGACTCTGACGAGGCGTAAGTTGTCAGGTGGCAGAAGATAATATCCACGTCTTCCGCCTGAAAGCGCAGCCCCGCCTCCCGCGCCCTTTCCGGGTTGTCTACCATCCCGACGGCAACGACGTCGCGTGGCGAGAATTTTTCCAGTAGCCGATGATGGTGCTCCATCAGGCGCTCTTTCATGCCCGAAAACTGCGGCCAGTAAGCCTCAAGGCCGATAGCGAAAATACCAATTTTTGCACTCATACAGGTTCTCCTTTGCGGTTATACAATGCGGGTAGCCGCCACGCCGAGCAGGCCGGCAAGCTTTTCAAGCGTTGCACCGTGGTGGCCGATGCCGATGGCGCAGTGATGAGCAGCCCCACCGCGCGACCAGCTTTCGGTGAAGGCCCGGGCGCCGCAGGCGAAGCGGTAGCGGCTGTTGGTATTGCCGATATCCAGCACTTCACCTGCCAACGACTCCCCTTCGGCGTACTGCAAAATCACCCGGTTATTGACGTCTTCTACCACCGACAGAAAGGTAACCGGCCCGTTGCGTACGCTCATTTGGATTGAGATCCCCTTGCCGGGCTTGCCGTGATAAACCGGCAAAGGAACAAGACGCACCTCTCCTTCCGCCATGGCCGGATGCGCCGGACCATCGTGTCCCCACAGCACAACATCATCATCAAAATCAATGCCGTAAGGTTCAGCAAACGAACCTCCGGCCCCCAGCAGCGAGAGAATTTTCATCGCGATGACGTTTTTAACCTCGTACTCCCCGGCGACCGGAATATCGCGTCCGGTGAGCAGCGTGTTGCCCAGAATCAGTGAGGTGACAATATTTTCATGGGCGCTGCCCGGCGTGCCTTCGTAGTAGTAAGCCAGCGCGTGCAGTTTGTTTTCCCGGACCAGGCCGTCGAGGGCGACGGCGGTATGCGTTGCCCGCAGCAGCTCCCGCTCATCGCAGCTGTCATCGATGACCAGCGTTTCTTTTATTTCCCGCAGCTTCTCTTCTATCTGCCTGGCGGAAACCTGCTCGCGCCAGCTCAGCAGCTCGCACATCTCCAGCGGCTGGAAGCGCACGCCAAGCTTTGCCGAGAGGTTCGTCATGTTGGAATAGACGTCGTACATGCCGTTGTAGTAGTGGCCCAGCACGCCAATCTGCGTCTGCGCCAGCTGCTTTTTCAGGGTCAGCGCCGTCAGCCAGGCGCCGGCTTCACGCCAGACGTGAGGATCGTTATGCAGCGCCCCGACGATCATTTCCCAGCGGATCCCGGCGCGATTAAACACGTTCGCCAGCTCCGGCGCGCTGCATGCCTGGCAATGCGCCAGCCACTCGCCGGTGCGCGCCCCGCGATCGGGCAGATCGCGAATCACGCTATACGGCAAGGAGCGCTCGGGCTGGAGAGCGAGGATCAGCACCGGCACGCTAAACTGCTGCACCAGCGGCAGCACCGTCGAGCTCAGGGCGTAGGTGCTGATGGCGATCACGATGACGTCCGGGGAAAACTGCCTGAGGCGCCGGACCAGCGCATCGCTTTTCTCCAGCGAATCGACCAGCCCGCCGTTGATAATATCGATCGACGGCGCGCAGAGCTGCCCTTCAATCTCCTGCAGATAGCCCAGCAGGCGCTGCTCAAGGCCGCTGAACTGTGGCCAGTAGGTATTGAGCCCGATACCAAACAGCGCGGCATTAAGCACGACGGGTGTGTTCATAGGTTGTCTCCTGATGAGGATAAATCTTCTGAGAAAGGAAAATGACCGCGTCCCGGGCCCCGTTCCTGCAGCGCTCGCCGGCAGTGGCTGGGGGACTGGTTAAAGGTTTTCTGAAAGATGACCGCGAAGTAGTTGCTGTCGCTAAATCCGCTCACCGCCGCCACTTCTGCAATGGAGAGTTCACTGGTGCCGAGCAGCGTAATGGCGCGGCACAGGCGGCGCTGCATCTGGTAGCGGCTGATGGTCATACCGGTTATCTGTTTGAAAGCGTCGCGCACCGAACGCGGAGAAAGCTGGTGCTGCGCGCAGAGGGACTCCAGCTCAAACTTCTCATTCAGCCGCGAGCCGAGGCTGGCAATGACCAGATCGATATCCTGACGGGCGCGAGAAGCCAGCGTGTCAGGCGCATAGCGGTGGCGCATTAGCAAAAGTACCAGTTCGAGAAATATCGACTCGGTCAGGCGTAAAGAGAGGGGATCCCGCTTGCTGCACTCCGCGGCGAGGCGCTCAACGTGCTGGCGAATCAACGCCAGCGATTCCCGGGTCAATCGCCAGCTGCGGCTTTGCTGGTGGGTTTCCGTGCCGGGCAGCAGATTGTGCCAGTCAGTGCCCAGGCGCAGGCGGTCGCGGCAAAACAGAATGTTGCCCAGCTCGAGGTTATCGACCGACTGATAATAATGGCTATCCTGCTGGGTCACGTACAGCACGTCGCCGTAGGTAATTCGGTACGGCAACCCGTTCCAGATATGCAGTCCATTACCGCGCCAGACGATAACAATTTCATCAAAATCATGGCGATGCAAAGGAAAGATACCCTGCGGACAGCGGTGCTCCACCGCCACCGGATGGGCGGCACTCGCGAAGTAATCACTGCGCTTTAGCATTAAGGAGGTCATGTTTTTCCCGGTGATGGCGGCAAGGTGGAATCAATATAAGCCAGCCAAAAGCCGCGCCGCCTTAAGAGCCGGGTGGAAATTCGGTCGTAGCGTGACCAAAAAATCAAGAATCAGGAAGGGATTGCAGAAGTTGCAGAGGCGATCACATTTTGATAACAATTAAAGGCGAGTGGACCAGCAGAGGCTTTAAAACAGCGAGCGGGCAAGGCTGCCCGCTCGTTTATATCATTCACAAATCAGCACGGTTACTTATTAACGAAATCTTCGCCCAGGGCGATATCTTTCTTCAGCGTATCGAGCATGCCTTCCAGCGCCTGTTGTTCAAACGCGCTGAGCGTGCCAATCGAACGGCGCTCTTCTACACCATTTTTGCCCAACAGCAGCGGCTGTGAGAAGAAGCGCGCGTACTGACCATCGCCTTCAACATAGGCGCATTCCACCACGCCCTTCTCGCCCTGCATCGCGCGGACCAGCGAGAGGCCGAAACGCGCTGCCGCCTGGCCCATAGAGAGGGTTGCCGATCCGCCACCGGCTTTGGCCTCAACGACTTCGGTGCCGGCGTTTTGAATACGTTTCGTCAGGTCTGCCACCTCTTGTTCGCTGAAGCTTACGCCAGCAATCTGTGACAGTAACGGCAGGATTGTGACGCCAGAGTGGCCGCCAATCACCGGCACTTCGACATCAGATGAGGATTTACCTTTCAGCTCAGCGACAAAGGTATTAGAGCGGATAATGTCCAGCGTGGTGACGCCAAACAGCTTGTTCTTATCGTAAACGCCGGCTTTTTTCAGCACTTCTGCCGCAATCGCCACCGTCGTGTTCACCGGGTTGGTAATAATACCGATGCAGGCCTGCGGGCTGGTTTTGGCAATCTGCTGAACCAGATTTTTCACGATACCGGCGTTAACGTTAAATAAATCGGAGCGATCCATTCCTGGCTTGCGCGCAACGCCAGCGGAAATCAGCACCACATCAGCGCCTTCGAGCGCCGGGGTTGCGTCTTCACCGGAGAAACCTTTGATTTTTACATCGGTAGGGATATGGCTAAGATCAACCGCCACGCCCGGGGTTACCGGAGCAATGTCGTACAACGAGAGTTCTGAACCTGAAGGCAGTTGGGTCTTAAGTAGTAGGGCAAGCGCCTGGCCGATTCCACCAGCGGCGCCGAGGACTGCAACTTTCATCCTAAACTCCTTATTATGGTTAATATAGTCTTTCGTTACTCCGTCGCCTGGACCTTAATTCACAAGATGAACAATTACAATAAGTATGGTTGAAGAATGCGTTCTGGTGCGCAGCGATGCATCCGCTTCGCATTTTCATCCCTGAGACTGACCATCCAGCAAAGCGTAGTACCGGACCGACTAGTGGTTACAATACACCCAGCCTGTTCGGCAAAACAACACCAATCTCATAACATTTAATTTACTTTTACAGCTATTTACGCCCCGTGATGAAGGCATGTTCCTTAGCAGGGTTATTTGCTAAAATATGCCCCCTTCATAACATTATTTACTTTATCCCCTTGCGGATTATTTGCATAAAAATTCATGATTATGCATAATGATGTTGTTTTTACCACCATAATCTGGGTGACTTATGCGAACTTCGGCAAAACAAGAAGAACTGGTTAAAGCATTTAAACTGCTGCTTAAAGAAGAAAAATTCAGCTCTCAAGGTGAAATCGTTCAGGCGCTGCAGGAAGAAGGTTTCGATAATATCAACCAATCGAAAGTCTCGCGCATGCTCACAAAATTTGGCGCGGTACGCACCCGCAATGCCAAAATGGAAATGGTCTACTGTCTGCCTGCCGAGCTTGGCGTTCCGACGACGTCCAGCCCGCTGAAAAACCTGGTACTGGACATCGACTATAACGACGCCGTCGTGGTTATCCATACCAGCCCAGGCGCGGCGCAGCTCATCGCGCGTCTTCTCGACTCCCTGGGTAAAGCGGAAGGCATCCTCGGCAGTATTGCCGGCGATGACACCATATTTACCACCCCGGCCAGAGGCTTTACCGTCAAAGATCTGCACGACGCGATTCTGGTCTTGTTTGAGCAAGAACTCTAAGCCCTCTCCCTCACCCTCTGGCTGCCGCCGGAGGGTCCTTCAAAAAATGCAGCATTTTTTTAACATTTAGTGTGGTTTTTCACGCCTATACATTCCTTTACTGAATGAATGGGCCGAAAACGCACAAAATATCAAATACATCCATCCATATGATTTTATTAGAAATAGCGGGCACCTGCGGCTAATAAATGACATTTCTAATTCTTATACGTTATAAAAAAGACATTTCTATGTAATTATTTACACTCAAAACAATTAGCACGGTATTAATATTTTTGGTGATTAGTGTATACTTGATTTTGTGATGAGGGTCACGAAACAAAGAGCCCTCAATAAAAAGATTCGACGAGGTGAACATCATGAAAATCAAAACAACCGTAGCTGCACTCAGTATCCTGTCCGTTCTCTCTTTTGGCGCTTTTGCCGCTGATTCAATCAACAGCGATCAGGCTCAAGGCCGTCAGTCAATCGGCACCGTTTCCGTCGGCGCGGTAAGTGCTTCCCCGATGGATATGCACGAAATGCTGAACAAAAAAGCGCAGGAAGAAGGGGCTTCTTCCTATCGCATTATCGAAGCGCGCACCGGTGACCACTGGCACGCAACGGCAGAACTTTATAAATAAGCGTTAACGACAGTCGGTTATTAACTGAATACAGAATATCTCCAGCGGCCCAGGTACATCGCAAACCTCCCGCCGCTGCAATCAACATGGTTGGAGTAAAAATTATGAAAACTGCAATGATCATCGCATCCCTGGGCCTGGCTTCCGTACTCTCCTTCGGCGCCAGCGCCGCCGTACAGCAGGTCAACGCCGAACAGGCGCAAAACCTACAGTCCATGGGCACCGTTTCTGTCTCGCAGGTAGGCAGCGCGCCGATGGATATGCGCCAGGAACTGGCGGCGAAAGCCGCTAAAGAAGGCGCCAGCAGCTACCGTATTATTGAAGCCCGTACCGGCGACAGCTGGCACGCTACGGCTGAGTTGTACAAATAAACCCTCGTCGTCTTATCCGACGACTTGCCCCCGCCTGTCGGGGGCTTTTTTATGCCTGTCTGGCATTAAAACGCAGCTCCCCTTCCAGCTCCTCTTCCGCTTCATCAAACAGCAGAATCAACGCGCCAAAGCGCCGTCGCTGCTTATCGCTCAAGTGAATAAACTCAATCTCCAGCGGTAGCGGCAGCAGTCCGCCGGTGGTCGCTTCCCAGAGCGAATCCAGGTTGTTGACTCTCTCCCGACCCAGCTCAAAGACGCGTGAAAACTCGCGATAGAAATCCTGCTGTTCCGCTATGTCATCGAAATCAAACGTGTAGACCGTCATCGCCCGCCCCCGCTTAATACCCGCAGCTATTCCCCGCTAAATACCATACCGCCGGACGGTCGCTTTGCCATCCTTATATTTCTCCATCGAAGGGGTACCGTTGATGAATAAGTATAGCGATAAAAAAACCGACGCTTCAGGCGTCGGCTTTTAGTCTTTAGCTATTTGTCAGCACATGCTGATACTTACGCAGCATCTCCACCAGCCGTCGGACCGGCTCCGTCACCTGCGGCGAGGCTTCCCAGAGCCGCAGCTTCTCCTGATAAATATCCAGCTCGTCGAGCAGGCGGGAGAAGTAGCGTCGACGCTTGTCGTCATTGCCTGCGGAGATAACGTGATCCGCCGTGCGGCGCAGCTGGCGATGGTATGCCGACAGATCGTCGTTAACCGGCACCGGGGCATCGCGCAGGCGCTGGTGAGCAATAATCAGCGTCAGCGCCAGGCGGAAACGGGCAATATCGTCCGGGAACTTGTTCAGCAATAAGAAGAGCTGCTGATAGAGGGCCGGGAGATGGTTCTCTTTGCGCCTGGCGGTATTGGTGGTGAGCGATGACACCGCCGCCGAGACAAACTGATTGAGCAGCACGCGCCCGGTGCGCGCCCGCGAATTATCCCGCACCAGCAGGATAACCATCAGCGCGAGGAAACAGCCGACTATCTGGCCTAAGGCGCTGTCAAGGAACTGGCTGAACTGGAACTGCATCGGGTTATCCAGCACCAGGATATTAATGGTACCGGCCAGCGCCCCCATCGAACCCAGCCGCCGCTTCTGTACTTCAATCCCGATGAAGAATGCCATCACCGCCAGGCTAATGCACAGCAGCAGCATGCTCTGCTGCGTGGCGGGCATAATCACGAGGAAGAAAAACGCCCCCAGCGGTAGCGCCGCCAGCATCCCGTAGAGGAAGTCCAGCGCCACCATCCGCGGGTTCGGCAGGCGCATCGCCAGCGCCGTGACTACCGCGATCATCACCATCGCCCCGCTGCCGGAGGTCCAGCCGGTCCACAGCCAGAACAAGGTGCCGAGAATGCAGGAAATGGAGGTTCGCCAGAAGTTTACCATCGCATGGTGGCGCTCGGCCGACTCGGCCTTGATGACCACTTCGCCCCGCAGCACCTCATCTTCAATGCGGCTAATTTTGGTATTGCCGACCACGCCCCTTTTTAACAGCAGATAGCGCGTCGCGGCGCCGACCCAGCTATAGATCGTGACCGGCGTATTATGCTCCCCTTTCCAGGTCAGAAAGCGGCGCATTCTCTTCAGCTGGCGATGGACGTCCTGCACGCTCTCAACCGGCTCGGCGAACAGCTCACGGTAATCATCCGTCACCATTTCCGGGCGTGAGTTCTGGATTAAGTAGGTCTCGCAGGCCTGGGTGATCAGCGTCAGGGAGAGAGTATTAATCGCCTTCAGCCGCTGGTTGACCTTGGCCCAGCGCGAGGACTCCATAATCAGGTTTCCGCGCATGCCTTCCAGCGCGCTGGTCCGGCGAACCAGCGCTCCCCAGGCTTTATCCACCACTTCGCTGTCGCCATGCGCCACGCAGAGCTGCATCAGGCGATAGTGTTCAACCAGCAGGTTATCCAGCTCGAGGTCGATCTCTTTTTTGATCGACCGCGGCGAAAACAGCAGGTCCGCCACAATGGCGCTGACGATACCGACCACGATCTCGCTGCAGCGCTCGACGGCAAACTGCGGTGCCAGCATCGGATCGGTATGAATGGTGATAACAATGATCAGCGCGGTATAGCCCGCGAGTCCCCAGGCGTAGGAGTTTTCAACTCGCACCAGGGAAGAGATCCAGGTGCAGAATCCGGCCCACAGGCAGCACACCAGCATCATCAGCAGCGGGGCGCGGATCATCAGGATAATAATAGCCAGCGCCGCAATGCAGCCGATAAAGGTGCCGACGATACGCAGCATCCCGCGATAGCGAATGGCGCCAGAGTAGGGCTCTCCCCCGGCGGCAAACGCCGGGCCCGCGGCGACGATTGCCGCCGTCAGCACCGCCCAGCGGGGCGTTTCCAGCTGAAAGTGGAAGCCAACAAAGAGTGCCAGCACCACCGCGCACGCCAGCTTAATGGCAAAGCGGAGGTGCCGGGGGGCAATAGTGAAGATCCCCATGATGATTAACCAAACTCACGCAGGCGCAGGGCCAGTTTCTGGAAGAAATTCGCCTGGCGGACGTCGCGGTCCTCTTTCCCGGTGATCACCACCGTTGCGGTAGTTCCCGCCGGCCAAATGTTGCCCTGCTGCTTATCGAGACGAATACGCACCGGTACGCGCTGCGCCAGGCGCACCCACTCAAGGTTCGAGTCCACGGAGGCCATGCCTTTTGCATCGCTGCTGCTGCTGGCGTTGGTTACCCCGGCGGCAATACTGTCAACCGTCCCTTTGATCGTGCTGCTGCTGCCCAGCGGGGTTATCTCCGCCCGGAAGCCCGGACGTACGCCTTCCAGCTTGGTCTCTTCGAGGTAGGCCACCACGTAGAAGGTATCCTGTTTCACCAGCGCCACCGCCGTAGAGCCGCGGGTAATAAATTCACCGCTGTAGACGTTGAGGTTGGTCACCCAGCCATCGGCCGGCGCGCGGATAACCGTCCGCTGCAGGTCGAGCTTCGCCAGATCGCGGCTTGCCACCGATTTTGCCAGCTGGTGTTCCACCGTCTGCAGAACGTTATTGGCCTGATCTATCTCCTCCCGGGACATTGCCTGAACGCCGAGCCGGTTACGACGGCCGGCCTCAACGCGTTTTTCCTGGGCCAGAGTTTGGTAATAGGAGACGTCGGCCTCGGCCTCTTCAAGCGCCTTCTGGTAGCGCGGTTGGTCGATCACGAATAAAACCTGACCTTGCTTAACCAGCTGGTTATCCTTGATATTAACCTGCGAAATCAGCCCCGAGACGTCGGGGGCGATGGCCACGATGTCGGCGCTAAAGCGCGCATCGCGCGTCCACGGCGATGCGGTGTAGTAGACCCACGCGCGAAAAATTGCGACAAATGCCAGGATAACCAGTATCACAGTGATTGCGGTACGGAAGATATTTCTTGTTAGTGTTTTCACATCAACCTCAAACGAACAAACGCGATATCAGATAAAAAAGGCAGCAATATAACGCGGTATTAAACAGTGCAGGGTGCCAGACGAAGTCGTAGATGCCGGTGGGAACCAGCAGTCGGTGCACCAGCCAGAAAATGGCCAGCGATATTAACAGCTCAAAGAAGATCGGCGGAAACGACAAGCCGAAAATCACGATGACAGGAAACAGACTCATGATGACCTTGATAAGAAGCGTACAGGTGGTAAGCGTGAAGCATTTATTATGTAGCTAACAATATAGTAACGTAACAATTGCAGCATGATCTATATTATGTGATCTAAATCACTTTTAAGTCAGAGTGAACAATGGAACGACTAAAACGCATGTCCGTTTTTGCCAGAGTGGTTGAACTGGGTTCATTTACCGCCGCGGCCCGCCAGCTCCAGATGAGCGTTTCTTCAATCAGCCAAACCGTATCCAGGCTGGAAGATGAGCTGCAGGTAAAGCTGCTTAACCGCAGCACCCGCAGCCTTGCCTTAACGGAAGCCGGGAAAATTTATTATCAGGGCTGCCGCCGAATGCTGCATGAAGCCCAGGACGTCCACGAGCAGCTTTACGCGTTTAACAACACGCCAATCGGCACGCTGCGCGTCGGCTGCTCTTCAACTATGGCACAGAATGTCCTGTCCCACATTACCGCAGGCATGCTCAAAGAGTACCCCGGACTGTCGGTTAACCTGGTCACCGGGATCCCGGCACCGGACCTGATCGCCGACGGCCTGGACGTGGTTATTCGCGTCGGCGCGCTGCAGGATTCCAGCCTCTTTTCACGTCGTCTGGGGTCGATGCCGATGCTGCTCTGCGCGGCAAAGAGCTATCTGCAGCAGGCGGGAACCCCGGAAAAGCCGGCGGATCTCGCCAGCCACTCCTGGCTTGAATACAGCGTGCGTCCGGATAACGAATTCGAAATCATCGCGCCGGAAGGGATCTCGACGAAGCTGATCCCGCAGGGGCGCTTCGTCACTAACGATCCGATGACCCTGGTGCGCTGGCTGACCGCCGGCGTCGGCGTCGCTTACGTTCCGCTGATGTGGGCGATCGAAGAGATCAACCGCGGGGAGCTCGAGATCCTGCTGCCAAGCTATCAGTCGGATCCCCGCCCGGTGTACGCGCTCTATACCGAAAAAGACAAGCTGCCGCTGAAGGTCCAGGTGTGCATTAACTACCTGACCGAGTATTTTGTCGAGGTGGCGAAAATTTATCAGGGGATGCACGGCCGCGGGCTCGACCACTAGCCGCTGGCAATAACGCTCGGCGGGATAAGCACGGGAAAGGTTACGCCTTCGACGAATGCGAAGGCGTATTGAGGATACTCAGGCAGTGCCGCCGACGGTGAGCTTATCGACCTTCAGCGTCGGCTGACCGACGCCAACCGGCACGCTCTGGCCCTCTTTACCGCAAACGCCAACGCCGCTATCGAGCTTCAGATCGTTCCCCACCATAGAAATCTGCTGCATGGCTTCGATCCCGGAGCCGATAAGCGTCGCCCCTTTCACCGCCTTAGTCACCTTCCCTTTTTCAATCAGATAGGCTTCAGAGGTGGAGAAGACAAACTTGCCGGAGGTGATATCCACCTGGCCGCCGCCGAAGTTTGGCGCAAAGATACCGTAATCAACCGATTCGATAATCTCCTGCGGCGTCGATTTACCCGCCAGCATGTAGGTGTTGGTCATACGCGGCATCGGCAGATGCGCGTAGGATTCGCGACGGCCGTTACCGGTAGGCGCGACGCCCATCAGGCGGGCGTTGAGCTTGTCCTGCATATAGCCTTTGAGGATACCGTTCTCGATCAACACGTTGTATTGCCCCGGCGTACCCTCATCGTCAATAGCCAGCGAACCGCGGCGATCGGCAATGGTGCCATCATCGACCACAGTACAGAGTTCAGACGCCACCAGCTCGCCCATATGGCCGCTGAACACCGACGTCCCGCGACGGTTAAAGTCGCCTTCCAGGCCGTGGCCTACCGCTTCATGCAGCAGTACCCCAGGCCAGCCCGCGCCTAATACCACCGGCAGCATGCCGGCCGGGGCCGCCACGGCGGAGAGATTAACCAGCGCCATGCGCACGGCTTCTCTTGCCCAGGCGTCAGCGCGAACTTCGCCCTCTTCGCTGCCGAGAAAATAGTCGTAGCCAAAGCGTCCGCCGCCGCCGCTGGAGCCGCGCTCACGTTTGCCATCATCTTCCACCAGCACGCTGACGGAAAGGCGGACCAGCGGTCGAACGTCCGCCGCCAGCGTACCGTCGGTCGCCGCAACCAGAATCAGTTCATACACGCCGCTGAGGCTGGCAGAAACCTCCTGCACGCGCTTATCGGCGGCCCGCGCCGCTTTGTCTACGCGACGCAGAATATCCAGCTTCTCTTCGCGGCTCATGCTTTGCAGCGGATCGATGCTGGCATACAGAGGGCTATATTCCACCGCACCAAGAGTGCAAACCTTACCGTCGCCGCTGTCGCGCACGATGGTACGCGCCGCCTGCGCGCTTTGTTCCAGCGCCAGCAGGCTGATCTGGTCAGCATAGGCGAAGCCGGTCTTTTCGCCGCTTACCGCGCGAACGCCGACGCCCTGGTCGATATTATACGAACCATCTTTGATGATGCTGTCTTCCAGAACCCAGGATTCGTGATAGCTCGACTGAAAATAGAGATCGCCGTAATCAAGACGGCGCTCGGCCAGCTGGCCAAGAATGGCGAAAAGGTCCTGATGGCTCAGGCCGTTTGCCGACAGTAATTGTTCACTTACCAGGTTCAGACTCATCGTTTGCTACTCGTTTGTTGCCGCCCGTCAGGCGGAAATAGGTACCCATAATCGTTCAGGTTGCAGAAAGGCGGCAGCTGACCAACCCCGGCAGCTTAGCTCCGGGGTCAACAGGCGTAGCCAACGCATCTGCAGTTTGAAATATAACGGGTATAGAACGCTATATATTGAGAGTGCGATAATTCCCCGCAATCGTCAAATCATTGCTTTTTGTCGCTGCGCGCCTGGCGCAGCACTTCATTGATTTGCGGCTGATCGATAGGACCGGTGATGCGATAGCGCAAAATAGACACCTTATTCCACAGCGGCCCCAGCACCTTGCTGGCGGCAAACACCGCGGCCCCGACAATCGGGTTAATCACGAACGCCGTTGCCACGCCGACGGTCGCCGAGATTTCCGGCGCCACCACCGCCTGCAGGTCCAGTTCGCGGCGCACGAGATCCACCGAGCCTCTCATCGCAATATCCGCTTCAAGGCCGTCAACCAGCGTATCATCGGTATTGAGCACGCCATCTTTAATCCATGCGGTACTGCGGATCGAATCGAACCAGAACCCTTCACTGAAGGTATCGCTGAAGTCGAAGCGCAGCTTGCGCAGCAGCGCATCTACGCTCAGCAGGCGCAGCAGCTGGCCGGCGTGACCGGTGCTAATGTCGGTAAACTCGCCTTTTCCAAGGCGGCTTTTCAGCACCCCGTTAAGCGAGGCCACGTCCGGCTGCCACGGCGGCGCGCGCCAGTGCAGATCGTAGTCGACGTCAAACGACGAGCCTTTCACCGGCGTTGAGACACCAAAGAAGCCGACGAAAGCGTCCGTTTTATTGCCATGAAGCTTACCTTTCAACGAGGTGCGTACGCCGCTTGCCGCATTGACCCACACGCCATCGGCGGTCAGACGGCCGAAACCGGTATCCACCAGCCCGTTGGCGAGCGTTAGCGTATCGCCGCTAATCGCGAAGTCGCCGTCGATACGCCCGTATTTTTGCCCCCACAGCCAGCACTCCGCGCAGCGCAGCTGGAGATCCGGCCAGCCGCGGAAATCAATTCGGCTATCGGCAAAAGGATTGCTGCCGCCCGGCGCCGCATCGCTCTTCTGCGCGGCGGTCGGGTTGTAATAGAGGTAACGAATGGCCGCCAGCCACGGGGCGTTTTGGCGCATGGTCAGGGAAGCGTTAATTTCCCGGCCCTGCGCTTCAACCTTCGAACCACCGGCCTCCGGTCGGGAGACAAGACTGACGTTATTCCAGCTTTGCCCGGCAAAGGTCAGCGACGGCGTCCGCAGGGTGATCCGCTCGGGGAAGATGATATTGCTGCTGACTTCATTGGCCGCACCGCCCTGGAACAGGGCCAGCCACTGCGCGCCGTCCATCGGCGGCATGTTGAGCTCTACGCCAGCCTGTTCGGGGAGCGGCGAAATGGCCTTGCTGTCGGAGGTTAAAATCGCCCGATCCAGCGTCAGCTTGCGGTTCAGTAGCCAGCGGCTGTTGATATGGTTTTTCGCGCCAATGGAGCCGGTCAAATCAAAGCTGCTGAGCCCGCCCGCGACGTTAATTTTCACCGGCAGCGCTTCGCCGGCTGGCTTGTCTACGGGCGCAGGTAAGCGACTACTCACATTCTTTAGATCGCCGTTAATATCGACCTTGTAGCTTGCGCTGCCGCGATACGGCAGCTCAATCGCCACCTTACCGTCCCACGGCACGCTGCCGCTCACCGCCTCATCGATAGCTTTCGGCAGCAGGCCGGTGCGCGACGGCTGCCAGCTGGCGTTCATTCCCACGTCGACCAGGAAGGCTTTCTGCCCCTCGGCGGTGGAGAAATTAAGATTCAGCGGCTGATTAAACCAGCTGGCGCTCATGTTCTCGCTTTGCAGATTGCCGTTAACAAAGCTGAATTTACCGCTGAGGTTGTCCAGCGTCGCATTGATAGGCTTGATAAACAGGCTGTTATTTTTGAGGTTCACGTCGCCTTTGGCGGTCGTCAGCTCACCGTCCAGCGGAATGTCGAGATGTAAGCGAGCGCTCACACCACCATCCAGCTGCAGCTCATCCAGCGCGGTGCCCAGCGTCTCTTTGAGCGGCGTCTCTTTGAAGTACGGGCCAACCTCTTTGCCCGCACCGTTGATATCGGCGTCGATCAGCAGCTTTTCCCGCGAATAGTCAGGGATCGCCGCATCAAGGTTGCTGGCGGTCACCTTGCCCAGCATGACCTTATCGGCCTTCATCCACAGCCCGTTGTTGATAAAGTCGAGGTTGATGTCCAGACCGGTCAGCGCCGGCCAGTCCGGCTGGAAAGCGAAGGTGGCGTTGGTCAGCGGGACGGAAACCTCGAACTGGCCTTCGTTGTGCAGGTAGGGGAACAGGTGCGGGTTGCCGCCGTAAACCAGGGTCGCATCGGTGGAGTGGCCGCCTTGAATCGCGCCGCTGAGGTAATCCACCAGCTGTTTGCCCATCAGGTTTTCCGGGAAATAGCGCCACGCCTGGCCGCCGTCATTGGTGCTGATCCCTGCCAGAATGCCCAGCCAGGGTTCATCGCCCTGCGGCTGTAAATAGCGGAAGCCGCCCCGGGCGCGCACGCCGGTCGCCTGTACGTCAATATTGCGCCCGTCGAGCATAAAGCCCTTTTCATTCTTTACCCAGCTAAGGGTCGCGTCGCCCTGCGCGATTTCCAGCGGCGCGCGAAATACCGTTTCATAGGGCATTTTCGCCTGCGTCATGCTGGCATGCAGGGAGCCGTTCTCTACGCTTCCGGCGACGCTGCCGGAGAAGTGCTCCGCGCCGGGCAGCAGCTTCCACTGCTTCCACGAAAAGTCGCTCCAGCTGGCCTGAAAGCGCGATTTTTCCGCCGCCTGCAGCGGGATATCCAGCGCCAGAAGATTAATTTTGCCGTTTGGCCGGGTGGTGCGCCAGATTTCGCCGAGCGCGGGCGCCAGCTTATCGGCAAAAGGCTGCAGCCCGGTCAGACCGTTCAGCTCAAGGTTGCTCGCGCGGATGCGCAGCTCGTCGCTGCGGGAACGGTCGTCCCCGCCAACGTCCTGCGCCGGGATCCACGCCATCGCCAGCGCGCCGCGAGGCCACGACTTGCCGTCAATCGAGATCCGCGTATCGGGGATACGGAAGCCCCAGCTCTGCTTATCGCGGGAGATGTGCGCCGTCAGGTTATCCACCACCAGCCGATGGGGCTGATTATCGCCCTGCCAGCTGGCGCCGCCTTTTTTCAGCCATACGTCACCGCCGGCGATATCGCCTTTGTCGATAGTCATCCAGCCTTCAAGGCTAAAACGCGCGCTCTGCAGGGCGATATTGTCCTGCATCCAGCGGCCCAGCCACGGCTTCACGTCAATATCATCCGCCTGCAGCCATACGCGGCCCTTGTTCAGCAGGCCGTTTTCATCGCGCAGATCCATCCGCACCTTCATCACCCCGTGCTGGCCGTTGAGGCTGGAAAGGCTCAGCTCGCCTTCCGCGCGATGACGATTTTTACCGTTCAGCCAGGTGAGCTGCGGAATGGCGAGTTCGGCGCGCTGGCCGGAGAGGGTCACGAAGCTAAGGTGGCTGTCGCGGAGAATAAAGTGATCGAACTGGCGCAGGAACAGATCGCCGATGTGGTCGGTTTTCAGGCTCTCACCGCCGTCGTTGGTCTGGATCGGCGTGTTGGTGTGGATTTTTAGCTGCCAGAAGGTGAGATCGCGAAACTGCCAGCGCATGTGGAGCAGGCTTTGCCATACGTCCAGCGCGAGGGTAACGCGTTTAACCGACAGCTCGCCGCCGTCTTTGAGGCCGGCTTGCACATCGCGGACGTCCAGCGTGGGGCCAAAAGTCTCCCAGCTGGCGCTCAGGCGGGAAGCCTCGACCGGAGAGCCGGAGATCGCGGAGATTTTCTCCAGCAGCTGGGGGCGCCATGCGTCCAGCTGCGGCAGCACGAGACGCAGACCGCTCACCAGCAGTGCGATGACAACAATCAGTGTTGCCACGGTGAGCAGTAATATCCCGGGCAGTCGCCTCACGCATCTCTCCTTGTCAAACTATTACACCTCATCCTTCATCTGCCCCTCGGCGCTGCGTTCACGGGTTCCGCCCGGCCGGCGCATCACCGCGGCCGAAAGGCCGAACGAGGGCAAACCAGATGATTACATCATCACCACATCAAACTGCTCTTGATTATAGAGCGGTTCAATTTGCACTTTGACCTGTTTACCGACAAAGATTTCGACTTCCGCCAGCGCGTGGGACTCTTCCCCTTTCAGGGTTTCCGCGACGGCAGGAGAAGCATAGACCAGGAAACGATCGGAGTCGTAGGCATGATGTACGCGGACGATCTCGCGCATGATTTCATAACACACCGTTTCAACCGATTTTACCGTGCCGCGACCGTGGCAGGTCGGGCAGTCCTTACACAGCACGTGCTCCACGCTTTCGCGAGTGCGCTTACGGGTCATCTCCACCAGCCCAAGCTGGGAGAAGCCGTTGATGCTGGTTTTCACCCGATCCTTATTCAGCGCCTGCTCCAAAGAATGCAGCACCCGGCGGCGGTGATCTTCATTATTCATATCAATGAAATCAATGATAATAATCCCGCCGAGGTTGCGCAGCCGCAGCTGGCGGGCAATCGCCTGGGTCGCCTCAATGTTGGTATTGAAGATGGTATCGTCAAGATTGCGGTGGCCGACGAAGGCCCCGGTGTTGATGTCAACGGTGGTCATCGCCTCGGTCTGATCGATAACCAGATAGCCGCCGGACTTCAGCTCCACTTTACGCTCCAGCGCGCGCTGAATTTCGTTCTCCACGTCAAAGAGATCGAAGATCGGCTGACGGCCGCTGTAGTGCTCGAGCTTGCTGGTCATCTCCGGCATATATTCGGCGGTGAACTCCAGCAGCGATTCGTAGGTCAGGCGGGAGTCGACGCGAATGCGGTCAAGATGGGCGTCGGCAAAATCGCGCAGCACGCGCTGAGCCAGCGCCAGCTCGCCGTACATCTGATAGCGGGTCTGCTGGCGCTTCTTACGCTCCATGACCTTCGTCCAGACGCGCTTGAGGTAGGCAGCATCGGCGGCCATTTCCTGCTCGTGTACGCCTTCCGCCGCCGTACGGATGATAAATCCGCCCTGCTCATCGCAGTAGTCGGCGACAACCTTCTTCAGCCGCTCACGCTCCGCTTCGCTCTCAATACGCTGGGAAACCCCCACGTGCGAGGCCCCAGGCATAAACACCAGATAGCGGGAAGGAATGGTGATATCGGTCGTCAGACGGGCGCCTTTCGTACCAAGGGGGTCTTTCACCACCTGCACCATCAGGTCCTGGCCCTGACGGACGAGCTCGGAAATATCGCGCACGGTGAACTGCTTTTGCTCTTCCCCGGCGACGCACTCGGTGTGCGGCATGATGTCTGAAGCGTGCAGAAATGCGGCCTTATCCAGGCCAATATCTACAAAAGCCGCCTGCATCCCCGGCAGCACTCGGCTGACACGACCCTTGTAGATATTGCCTACGATCCCACGCCGCGCTTCGCGCTCAATGTGAATTTCCTGCAGAATACCGCCATCGATATACGCGACGCGCGTTTCCGATGGCGTTACGTTCACTAATAATTCAGCCGTCATCTTTATCCCTTTTCTTCACGCAGTGAGTTAAAGTTACTCAGCAACTCATACGTTTCTACCAGCGGTAAGCCGACTACGGCGTGATAGCTGCCATTAATCTTCCTGACAAAACAGCCACCCAGCCCTTGAATACCGTATGCACCTGCTTTATCTAAAGGTTCGCCGCTGGCGACGTAGCCGGCGATATCCTGCTCGCTCAGCAGGCGGAAGGTCACCTCCGTTACCACCAGACAGTCCAGCGCCTGCTGCTTATCCGCCAGGGCAACCGCGGTCATCACCTGATGCGTTTTCCCGGAAAGCATGCGCAGCATCTCTGCGGCATGCGCGGCATCGCGCGGCTTTTCCAGCACCTCGCCGTTAAGGATGACAATGGTATCCGCCCCCAGCACCGGCAGATCGCGCGATGCCAGCGCAACGCCGGCCTGCGCTTTTTCACGCGCCAGGCGAGTGACGTAATGCTGAGCGCTCTCCTGCGGCTGGCGTCGCTCCTCAATACCGGGAACCACGCGCTCGAAGGAGAGTCCCATCTGAGTCAACAGCTCCTGTCGACGTGGAGAACCTGAAGCAAGATACAGAGTTGTCATATCAACCTTATTGCACCGCAAATTGCTGACGCACTTTACGCATCAGCAGGAATAGCCATGGCCAGAGCACACCGTTTACTACACTACTCCAGAACACTTCCGGACGGAAAGAGACGTTGATCACTAAAAACTCTGCCCAGAAAACAACGATGTCCACCGCGAGGGAGAGCATCATCACCACCAGCGCCTGCTGCCAGAGCGCCAGATTGCGGAACAGCTGATATTTCAGAGCGACCAGATAAGCGATGATGCTTAACGATAGCGCGCGAACGCCCAGCGTCGAGCCGCTGATGAGATCGAGAACGGCGCCCATCACGAAGCCCGTGCCGACGTTCACCCGATGCGGTAACGCGAGGATCCAGTACAGCAGGATAAGCAGCACCCAGTTTGGCCGGAAGACGCTGATGTCCGCCGGCCAGGGCATGATCTGTAGCAAGAGTGCAATAAGAAACGAGAGCCAGATAACCCAGCGTCCCTGGCTACGGTAGCTTGCCACTATTGCCCCCCTGCAGGCAGAGGTTTAGCAGGTGGCGTCAGGCCGGTTGCGGGAGCCGGCATTTGTGGCCCGACGGCATCCGGCGCGGGCAGAACCTGCGGCATCATCTGCATCAGACGTTCATTGGCGACGCGATGAACCTCTTCCGGGGTCATCGGGTTGGAGCCGTTACGATCGGCCCCCCACAGCAGCAGCAGATAGCGCAAACGCTGCAGGCCCGCGGTCGGGCGAGCCTGAATAACGGTATACGCGCGCTGCGTATCCAGCTTGACGGAAGAGACCACGCCCACCGGATACCCTTCCGGGAAACGGCCGCCAAGACCTGAAGTCACCAGCACGTCGCCGACGCGAATATCGGTATTCGCCGGCAGATGCTCCAGCTGCAGATCGTCAGTGCAGCCATTACCGGCGGCAATCACGCGGATATCGTTGCGCAGCACCTGAATCGGCAGCGCATGGGTGGCGTCACAGATAAGCAGCACGCGGCTGGTCATCTTCGCGACGGCAACAACCTGACCGACAACGCCCTTATCGCTGATAACCGGCTGGCCTTCGTAAACGCCGCTGACGCTGCCTTTATCGATAACCACCTGATCGCTGTAGGGATCGTTAACCGTTGAGATGACCTGAGTCACCATTTTTTGCTCATCCTGGCGCAGCGGGGAGCCCAGCAGTTCACGCAGACGCGCGTTCTCCTGCTTGTACTGGCCCAGCATCAGCAGGTCGCTGTTTTTCAGCAGCAGTTCCTGACGCAGCGCGCGGTTTTCCAGTTCGAGCTGATCGCGGGTGGCCAGCGTTTGCGATACGCTATCCAGCAATTCCCGAGGACCGTTAGAAATAAAGTAGAAAGGACTGACGGCTGTATCCATGTACGTTCGAATCTGGCTGAACGTACCCAGGCGGCTGTCGGCGATAATCACGCCAAGCGCCACCAGAACCGCCAGAATAAGGCGAATCTGTAGCGACGGGCCACGGCTAAAAATTGGCTTCATAGGCTATGCGTATTCTCGTGTCAGTTAAGACCAGGGGCAACCCTTGAGCCACCCCAGACCTTCGGCTGACTACTCTTCGCTAAACAAGTCGCCGCCGTGCATATCGATCATTTCCAGCGCTTTACCGCCGCCACGCGCGACGCAAGTCAGTGGATCTTCTGCAACTACGACAGGAATACCTGTCTCTTCCATCAGCAGGCGGTCGAGGTTACGCAGCAGCGCACCGCCGCCGGTCAGGACCATACCGCGCTCGGAGATATCAGAAGCCAGCTCTGGCGGGCACTGCTCGAGAGCAACCATCACCGCGCTAACGATGCCGGTCAGCGGTTCCTGCAGCGCTTCGAGAATTTCGTTCGAGTTCAGGGTGAAGCCGCGTGGAACGCCTTCAGCCAGGTTACGACCGCGCACTTCGATTTCACGCACTTCATCGCCCGGATAAGCGGAGCCGATTTCATGCTTGATACGTTCTGCCGTCGCTTCACCGATCAGGGAGCCGTAGTTACGACGCACATAATTAATCACGGCTTCATCGAAACGGTCACCGCCGATACGCACGGAAGAGGAGTAAACCACGCCGTTCAGGGAGATAACCGCCACTTCGGTGGTACCGCCGCCGATATCCACAACCATCGAACCGGTTGCTTCAGAAACCGGCAGGCCAGCACCGATCGCAGCCGCCATCGGCTCTTCGATCAGGAAGACTTCACGGGCGCCAGCGCCCTGAGCGGATTCGCGGATGGCACGACGTTCAACCTGGGTTGCACCAACCGGTACACATACCAGAACGCGCGGGCTCGGACGCATGAAGCTGTTGCTATGCACCTGTTTGATGAAGTGTTGCAGCATTTTTTCGGTAACAAAGAAGTCGGCGATAACGCCGTCTTTCATCGGGCGAATCGCCGCGATGTTGCCCGGTGTACGCCCGAGCATCTGCTTCGCTTCATGACCGACAGCGGCGACGCTTTTCGGCGATCCGGCACGATCCTGACGAATGGCCACAACGGAAGGCTCATTCAATACGATGCCTTGTCCTTTTACATAGATAAGGGTATTCGCGGTACCCAGGTCAATGGACAGGTCATTGGAAAACATGCCACGAAATTTTTTTAACATACTAAGGGATAATCCTGAAAGCTGGGGCGGAAAACAAAATCCGCTTACTTTACCAACCACACGCAGCAGCGACAAGGCGCAAAAATCATCTGCTACGGTGAAAATTAGTGCAGTTCATTTCCTTTGTTACAAATTTTCCGGCTCCGTTCAGTGCTGAAAACTTCAGCAGCGCTCCACGCTTCAATTTGCAACCTGTCAAAGGTCATTTACTGGCATTTACATTGCGATAATCCGGCAGGTAGACAAGCACACCCCCTTCACTATGGCGCGCGTTATTCTACGTGAAATCACGCTAAACGGCAGATCAAACCGAGTATCTTTGCGAATATTTTTTCACATTTGTGTCAAGTGGCTGTGAGGCGGCAAAAAATTCCCCCTGGCCACCGGTAACACCGCATTGAGACAGGACCTGCCACTCGCTACGACTGCGTACTCCGGTAGCAAAAACCTGGACCGGCATACCCTTGCAGGCCTCCACCAGGCTCTGAACCAGCAGCTGGTTCTCACTGCGTTTTTCAATATTACGCGACAGTCCCGGGTGTAGCTTGATGACTTCAACGTCCAACTGCTTGATCCAGCTGGTTCCAACCAGCGTTAATCCGGCCTGAACCACGGCGACTCGAATACCTAAAGCGTTAACCAGCCGCATAACCGGCTGCAGCCGGCCGATATATTGACAAACATCTGCCTCTGCAAGTTCAAAAATAATGCGCTGACGTTGCGATTTTTCACACTGCATCAAAGTATCGCGCAGCCAGCGCTGGAATCGAGGACGGATCAGCGACTCCACCGTCACCTGTAAAGCGAGGTTTTCGTCCGGCCAGAAGCCTAAAAATGGCAGCAGCCGCGTGATCTGCAGGCGGTCATACTCTTCCGCCAGGCCAAACTGCTGCACCATCGGCATATATTCCGCCGCAATCACCTCTTCCGTACCGTCATACAGGCGGGACATCAGCTCACGGTGATGGACGCGACCGTCGCGATTCACCGCGGGCTTCTGATAGAGCCGTGGTCCGCCGCGGCTGAGCATCTGTTCAATCAACGTGCGCCAGCGCACGTTGCCGCGCCCTTTCTCCGGCAGCGAATCGTCATAAACCGCCCAGCTATTGCTTCCCTGCAGAACCGCGTTGCGCGTTGCCGCTTCCGCGCGCTCCATCACCTGAGCCGTGGTCTGTCCGCTGCGGAAGGCGCAAATACCGATATGCATCATGTCATCGCGGTCAAGAATGCGCGTGGGCGGCAGCGCGTCCATCGCCTTCAGCAGCAGCCCGGCGATGCTGTCCGCCTCCTTCAGGGTGCGGTGCGGCAGCAGGACGGCAAAATCGCTGCGGTGATAACGCGCCAGCAGCGCGCCGGGATAGCGCATAATAAAAGTAGAAAGCAGGTTGATGAGCGTGAAGTAATGCTCCTCCGCTGCGGCGCGCCCCCAGTTATCGCGCAGCAAATCGAACTCCGGCAGGCGGATCATCATCACAATGCCGTATGAACCGACCTTTTCCTGATCTTCCAGCAGCGTGGCAAGCTGGTTATCAAAGAACAGGCGGTTATTGAGGCCGGTTTTGGTGTCCTGAGCGGCATAGGAGCGAATAAGCGTATCCATACGGCTTCGCTGATCGCTGGCAAACTGCAGCTCGGATAGCAGCATATCCAGCGCGCTGCTGGTGCTCACCGGCCATTCGTGCACCGATCCGCGCACCTGAGGCCCGCGCTCGCCGTTAAGGATCCTCGTCGCCCGCAGCTCCAGCAGCTCCTGCCCGGACAGCTGACGACGGATCCAGCGAACGGAAAAAAAGATCATCAGCACCATAAAGCCAATGGCGATAGAAAGCGGTGCGGTCACGTGCAGCGAGCGGAAATAGTTAACCATCGGGTCCAGATAGACCAGATGCAGCGTCATGCCGGGGTGCTTTAGCGACGGGACCGTGATCTCCCGAAACTGGTTATTACTCCCCAGCGGGCGGTAGCTGTCGCTACGCGCGTGGCTGTACACCGATTTGCCGTTAAGGAGAAAATCAACCTGCACAACGTCGACCGGCGTCATCAGCTCATCCATCTGTGGTTCAAGCCGGGCAAAGGATGAAGAGATCAGGCGGTTATCCAGCACCGTCGCTACGGCCTGGACGCGATTCTCCATTTTTTGCTGAATACCGTTATAAAAACTCAGCGACGCGCCAATAAGCGTGACAAAGATAGTCAGGCTGGTAAGCAGCGTGACAAATGCTGAGAATTTCGTCGTTAATCGCATCCCTGTGTTAACTCCGCGTGTGAATGACTGCCCGATGAATATTCGGACTCCGGTACTGGCGCTTTCCCCAAAGTAAGCACTAACTTTTTAAAGTGCGAGGCATACTATCAAAGCTGACGTATCTGGCAATTTATTGCGTTGTATCGGCGTAATAATGCCGATAGCGAGTATAGTCTGCAGAAAAATTTTTCCAATCTTTGTACCAATAAGGACCCGCATATGCAGGCTTTAATATTAGAACAGCAGGATGGCAAAACAATCTCTTCGGTGCAAACCATCGACGCCAGCCGGCTGCCGCAGGGCGATGTGACCGTCGATATTCAGTGGTCCAGCCTCAACTATAAAGACGCGCTGGCGATCACCGGCAGCGGAAAAATCATCCGCAACTTTCCGATGATTCCTGGCATCGATTTTGCCGGTATCGTCCATACCAGCGAAGATCCGCGTTTCCATGCAGGCCAGCAGGTGCTTCTCACCGGATGGGGCGTCGGCGAAAATCACTGGGGCGGCCTGGCCGAGCAGGCGCGCGTCAAAGGCGACTGGCTGGTTGCGATGCCTGAAGGGCTGGACGGTCGTAAAGCGATGGCCATCGGTACCGCCGGCTTCACCGCCATGCTGTGCGTGATGGCGCTGGAAGATGCCGGCATTCGTCCCGAGGACGGGGAGGTTGTCGTCACCGGCGCCAGCGGCGGCGTCGGTAGCACCGCGGTCGCCCTGCTGCATCGCCTGGGTTACCAGGTGGTCGCCGTTTCTGGTCGCGAAAGCACCCATGATTATCTGAAAGCGCTGGGCGCGCAGCGGATCGTTGGGCGCGAGGAGTTTGCCGAAACCCGTCCGCTGGAGAAACAGCTGTGGGCCGGTGCGG
Source organism: Klebsiella sp. BIGb0132 (assembly GCF_024810075.1). Lineage (NCBI taxonomy): Bacteria > Pseudomonadati > Pseudomonadota > Gammaproteobacteria > Enterobacterales > Enterobacteriaceae > Klebsiella > Klebsiella sp. BIGb0132. The sequence goes on from NZ_JANUDW010000007.1 coordinate 281,004, forward strand.
TCGATACCGTCGGCGATAAGGTGCTGGCGAAAGTGCTGGCACAGATGAACTACGGCGGCTGCGTAGCCGCCTGCGGCCTGGCCGGCGGCTTTGCTCTGCCGACGACGGTGATGCCGTTTATTTTGCGTAACGTCCGCCTGCAGGGCGTTGATTCGGTAATGACTCCGCCCGCGCGCCGGGCTCAGGCCTGGCAGCGGCTGGTTGGCGATCTGCCTGAGTCGTTCTACGCGCAAAGCGCGACGGAAATTACGCTCGCCGAAGCGCCGGCCTTTGCCGATAAGATTATGGCTAACCAAATCCAGGGCCGGACGCTGGTGAAAATCGCCTAATATGCAATTTTTCGTGACATATTCGCGATAACTCTCCGCCTCCGTCATGCTTAGGAAAAAGCATGCCGGAGGATGTCATGAAACACAAAAAACTAACGGAAGCCGACGTCACGGCAGAATCCGTTTTTATGCTGCAGCGTCGCCAGGTTTTGAAAACGCTGGGGATTACCGCAACGGCCCTTTCCCTTTCCCCCACGGCAAAAGCCGATCTTCTCGATTGGTTCAAAGGCCACGACCGCCCTCCCGCGCCGGCCGGCAAAGCACTGACTTTCGACAAACCCGCCGAATGGCAAAACGCGCTAACGCTCACTCCGGAGGATAAGGTATCCGGCTACAACAACTTCTATGAGTTCGGTCTGGATAAAGCCGATCCCGCGGCCAACGCCGGCAGCCTGAAAACCGATCCGTGGACGCTGACCATCGGCGGAGAGGTTGCTAAACCGCTGACGCTCGATCATCACGATCTGACCACCCGCTTTCCGCTCGAAGAGCGCATTTACCGGATGCGCTGTGTCGAAGCCTGGTCGATGGTGGTGCCGTGGGTTGGCTTCCCGCTGCATAAGCTGCTGGCGCTGGTTGAGCCCACCAGCAGCGCCCGCTACGTGGCATTTAAAACCATCTATGCCCCCGACCAGATGCCGGGGCAGAAGGATCGCTTCATCGGCGGCGGCCTGGCCTATCCTTATGTCGAAGGCCTGCGCCTGGATGAGGCGATGCATCCCCTCACCCTGCTGAGCGTGGGCGTCTACGGTAAGGCGCTGCCGCCGCAGAATGGCGCGCCGGTGCGCCTGACGGTTCCGTGGAAGTATGGCTTCAAAGGGATTAAGTCGATTGTCAGTATCGAACTCACCCGCGAGCGGCCGCCGACCACCTGGAATCTGGCGGGACCGGATGAATACGGCTTTTACGCCAACGTCAATCCGCATGTCGATCATCCCCGCTGGTCGCAGGCAACGGAACGCTTTATCGGTTCCGGAGGCGTGCTGGACGTCAAGCGCCAGCCGACGCTGCTGTTCAACGGCTATGCTGACGAAGTGGCTTCGCTCTACCGGGGCCTGAATTTGCGGGAGAATTACTAGTGCGCCTGAACGTAAAACAGATTACCTGGCTTAAGGTTATGCTCCATCTGGCCGGGTTTCTTCCCTTTCTCTGGCTATTCTGGGCTGCGCAGCAGGGGTATTTCAGCGCCGACCCGGCAAAGGATATTCAACACTTTACCGGTAGGATGGCTCTTAAATTTCTGCTGGCAACCTTGCTTGTATCGCCGCTGGCGCGCTACGCTAAACAGCCGCTGTTGATTCGTACCAGGCGCCTGCTGGGACTGTGGTGCTTTGCCTGGGCGACGCTGCACCTGACCAGCTATACGCTGCTGGAACTCGGGATTAACAATCTGGCGCTGCTGGGTTCTGAGCTGATGAGCCGGCCCTATCTGACGCTGGGGTTTATCAGCTGGCTTACCCTGCTGGCGCTGGCGGTCACCTCGACGCAGGCGCTGCAGCGAAAATTAGGCCGTCGCTGGCAAACGTTGCATAACTTCGTCTATCTGGTGGCGATCCTTGCGCCCATCCACTATCTATGGTCCGTGAAGATATTATCCCCACAGCCGTTGATATATGCCGGGCTGGCGGTTGTGCTTTTGGCGTGGCGTTACAAGAAGTTCCGTCAGTGGTGGCGCTAATCCCCGGATATGTGCAGTTTCCCGCAGATCTTTTATCAACCGCGACTCATTTAACGATAGCGGTTGATAATCTTCCCTGATAAGACCAGTATTTAGCTGCCAAATGCTACGAAATCGTTATAATGTGCGACTTTGGTTTTCCTGGAGGGGTTTTTACGCCCTGAAAAGGTGACAAGCGCGTTTCGAAGGTATATTTTGTTTTTTACCCGAGAATGGCAGGAGATAGCCGCACAATGGCTGACAAGTTTCGCATTTTGCTTTTGAATGGACCCAACCTTAACATGCTTGGTACACGCGAGCCTGAGAAGTACGGCACCCTCAAGCTTTCTGAGATTGTTAACCGTCTGCAATCAGAAGCTGCGGCTCTGAACGTGGCGCTGGATCACCTGCAATCAAACGCGGAGTACGCGTTAATCGACCGAATTCATCAGGCTAAAGACGCTGTCGACTATATCCTGATTAATCCGGCCGCGTTTACGCACACCAGCGTGGCAATCCGCGACGCGCTACTTGCGGTGAGTATCCCGTTTATCGAGATCCACCTGAGCAACGTGCATGCCCGCGAACCATTCCGTCATCACTCTTATCTGTCGGATATCGCCGCAGGCGTTATCTGTGGATTGGGGGCGGACGGTTATTCATACGCTTTACAGACGGCGGTAAAACGCCTGTCACAATCACACTAAACAAAGAGTACGGAACCCACTCATGGATATTCGTAAGATTAAAAAACTGATCGAGCTGGTCGAAGAGTCTGGCATCAACGAACTGGAAATTTCTGAAGGTGAAGAGTCTGTGCGCATCAGCCGCTCGGCTCCGAACACCGGCTATCCAGTGATGCAGCAGGCTTATGCCGCTCCGATGATGCAGGCACAGGCACCTGTTGCCGCAGCACCGGCAGAAGCTCCGGCGAAAGCGGAAATCAGTGGTCACATCGTACGTTCCCCGATGGTCGGTACTTTCTACCGCACCCCGAGCCCGGACGCTAAAGCGTTTGTGGAAATCGGCCAGAAAGTCAACGTGGGCGACACTCTGTGCATCGTCGAAGCAATGAAAATGATGAACCAGATCGAAGCCGACAAAGCCGGCGTGGTGAAAGCCATTCTGATCGAAAGCGGCCAACCGGTAGAATTTGACGAGCCGCTGGTAGTCATCGAGTAACGAGGCGAACATGCTGGATAAAATTGTTATCGCCAACCGTGGCGAGATTGCACTGCGTATCCTGCGTGCCTGTAAAGAACTGGGCATCAAGACCGTTGCTGTACACTCCACTGCGGATCGCGATTTAAAACACGTATTGTTAGCGGATGAGACGGTCTGTATTGGCCCGGCTCCGTCCATTAAGAGCTACCTGAATATCCCGGCGATCATCAGCGCGGCTGAAATCACCGGCGCGGTGGCGATTCACCCGGGCTATGGCTTCCTCTCGGAAAACGCCAACTTTGCTGAGCAGGTTGAACGTTCCGGCTTTATCTTTATCGGCCCGAAGGCTGATACTATTCGTCTGATGGGCGACAAAGTGTCGGCGATTACCGCCATGAAGAAAGCCGGCGTACCGACCGTTCCTGGCTCCGATGGCCCGCTGGGCGACGACATGGACGCTAACCGCGCCCATGCGAAACGCATCGGCTACCCGGTTATCATCAAAGCCTCCGGCGGCGGCGGCGGTCGCGGCATGCGCGTTGTGCGCAGCGATGCCGAGCTGGCGCAGTCCATCTCCATGACCAAAGCTGAAGCGAAAGCCGCTTTCAGCAACGACATGGTGTATATGGAGAAATACCTGGAAAATCCTCGTCATATCGAGATCCAGGTACTGGCTGATGGCCAGGGTAACGCTATCTATCTGGCTGAGCGCGACTGCTCCATGCAGCGTCGTCACCAGAAAGTTGTCGAAGAAGCGCCGGCGCCGGGTATTACTCCGGAACTGCGTCGCTACATCGGCGAGCGCTGCTCCAAGGCCTGCGTCGATATCGGCTATCGCGGGGCGGGTACCTTTGAGTTCCTGTTCGAAAACGGCGAGTTCTACTTCATTGAAATGAACACCCGTATTCAGGTTGAACACCCGGTAACAGAAATGATCACCGGCGTTGACCTGATTAAAGAGCAGCTGCGGATTGCCGCAGGCCAGCCGCTGTCCATCAAGCAGGAAGAAGTTCAGGTGCGTGGCCATGCGGTTGAATGCCGTATTAACGCCGAAGACCCGAATACCTTCCTGCCGAGCCCGGGTAAAATTACCCGCTTCCACGCGCCGGGCGGTTTTGGCGTTCGCTGGGAGTCTCATATCTACGCCGGCTACACCGTGCCGCCGTACTATGACTCAATGATCGGCAAGCTTATCTGCTACGGCGAAAACCGTGATGTGGCCATTTCACGCATGAAAAATGCGCTGCAGGAGCTGATCATCGACGGCATCAAAACTAACGTCGATCTGCAGATTCGCATCATGAATGACGAGCACTTCCAGCATGGTGGTACCAATATCCACTATCTGGAGAAAAAGCTCGGTATGCAGGAAAAATAATCCTGCATCGCTGCAAAAGGCCGGATAATCCGGCCTTTTTTCTTTTTCTCTCCCCTCATCTTTTCCATGCGGTACAATCCCCGCTTTCTTCATCCTCCTGGGACTAAAAAATGGACAATCGGTTTGTTCAGGCCCACAAAGAAGCGCGCTGGGCGCTGTGGCTGACCCTTCTCTATCTTGCCGCCTGGCTGGCTGCTGCCTATCTCCCGGACAGCGCAATCGGCATAACCGGGCTGCCGCACTGGTTCGAAATGGCCTGCCTGCTGGTGCCTCTGATATTTATCCTGCTGTGCTGGGCGATGGTGCGTTTCGTATTCCGCGACATTCCTCTGGAGGATAGCGATGCAGCTTGAAATCATCGTCATCCTGATTGCCTATCTGTTCGTGGTCTTCGGCCTGTCGCTTTACGCCATGCGCAAACGCAGCAGCGGCAGTTTTCTCAGCGAGTATTTCCTCGGCAGCCGTTCCATGGGCGGCTTCGTGCTGGCCATGACGCTCACCGCCACCTACATCAGCGCCAGCTCGTTTATCGGCGGGCCCGGGGCTGCCTATAAGTACGGACTCGGCTGGGTGCTGCTGGCGATGATCCAGGTGCCGACGATCTGGCTTTCGCTGGGGATCCTCGGTAAAAAATTCGCCATTCTGGCGCGACGCTATAACGCCATCACCCTCAACGACATGCTGCAGGCCCGCTATCAAAGCCGCGCCGTCGTCTGGATCGCCAGCATCAGCCTGCTGGTTGCCTTCGTCGGGGCGATCGCCGTGCAGTTTATCGGCGGCGCGCGCCTGCTGGAGACTGCGGCGGGAATCAAATATGAAAACGGCCTGCTGATCTTCGGGATCACCATTGCCCTGTACACCGCGTTCGGCGGTTTTCGCGCCAGCGTGCTCAATGACACCATGCAGGGTATGGTCATGCTGATCGGCACTATCGTGCTGCTGGTCGGGGTTGTCCACGCTGCGGGCGGTCTGCATCACGCGGTTGATACCTTACAGAAGATAGATCCGCAGCTGGTATCGCCGCACGGCGTAGACGGCATTCTAACCCCGACCTTTATGACCTCGTTTTGGGTGCTGGTCTGCTTCGGCGTTATCGGCCTGCCGCATACCGCCGTACGCTGCATTTCTTATAAAGACAGCAAAGCCGTTCACCGGGGGATCATCATCGGTACCGTGGTCGTCGCGCTGCTGATGTTTGGCATGCACCTCGCGGGTGCGCTGGGTCGCGCGGTTCTGCCGCACCTCACCGTTCCCGATCAGGTGATCCCAACGCTGATGGTTCAGGTGCTGCCACCGTGGGCCGCGGGCCTGTTCCTGGCGGCGCCAATGGCGGCGATCATGTCGAACGTTAACGCCCACTTATTGCAGGCATCGGCTACGATCATTAAAGATCTTTGGCTCAGCGCTCAGCCTGCCAAAAAGCATAATGAGCAAAAGCTGAAGAGGATCTCCACCGCCACTACCCTGGTCATTGGGATCCTGATGATGCTGGCAGCCTGGCGGCCGCCCGAGATGATCATCTGGCTCAACCTGCTGGCCTTCGGCGGCCTGGAAGCGGTGTTCTTATGGCCGCTGGTGATGGGCCTGTACTGGGAGCGCGCTAACGCTACCGGCGCCCTCAGCGCCATGATCGTTGGCGGCGTGCTGTACGCCGTGCTGGCGACATTCAATATTCAGTACCTGGGCTTTCATCCGATTGTGCCCTCGCTGCTGTTAAGCTTGCTGGCTTTTGTGATTGGCAACCGTTTCGGTCAGCCCGTCCCACCAGCCCCTATTATGACTACTGATAAATAAAGAGTTTTGCTATGCCATGGATCCAACTGAAACTAAACACCACCGGCGCACACGCTGAAGATTTAAGCGATGCGCTGATGGAGGTCGGTGCCGTCTCTATCACCTTCCAGGATACCCACGATACGCCGGTATTCGAACCGCTGCCGGGGGAAACCCGCCTGTGGGGCGACACCGACGTGACCGGCCTGTTCGACGCAGAGAGCGACATGAACGAAGTCGTTGCCATTCTTGAGCAGCATCCTCTTCTGGGCGCCGGCTTCGCGCACAAAATCGAGCAGCTGGAAGACAAAGACTGGGAGCGCGAATGGATGGATAACTTCCACCCGATGCGCTTCGGCGAGCGGCTGTGGATTTGCCCAAGCTGGCGCGAAGTGCCGGATGCCAACGCGGTGAACGTGATGCTCGATCCGGGCCTCGCCTTCGGTACCGGTACCCACCCGACGACCTCCCTGTGCCTGCAGTGGCTCGATGGGCTGGATCTGGCGGGTAAAACGATTATTGATTTCGGCTGCGGTTCCGGCATCCTGGCGATTGCTGCCCTGAAGCTCGGCGCGGCGAAGGCCATCGGTATTGATATCGATCCGCAGGCGATTCAGGCCAGCCGTGATAACGCCGAGCGTAACGGCGTCTCGGATCGTCTGGAGCTCTATTTACCCCAGGATCAGCCAGAGGCTCTCAGCGCCGACGTCGTGGTCGCCAACATTCTGGCCGGCCCGTTACGCGAGCTGGCTCCGTTAATCAGCGTCCTGCCCGTTGCAGGCGGTCTGCTGGGCCTCTCCGGGATCCTTGCCAGCCAGGCTGACGGCGTCTGTGAAGCCTACGCCGACCGCTTTAATCTCGACCCGGTGGTTGAAAAAGAAGAGTGGTGCCGGATTACCGGCCAGCGCAAATAATAGCGTAAATGCGGCCTGCGGGCCGCATTTTTGTTTCCAGTAGCGGCCAAATGACGTCAAGAAATGGGAGCCAGATCGCATTACGAAGCGATTTTTTGGCTACAAAAACAGCGTTTTATGCCGCCAATGACCCCATTTTTCTAAGAAAAATAGATAAGTTTTACGATTTTATAATTGGACACAAATTATCCATTACGCATTAACGCAATGATTAATAGGATAATTTATCCATTGCATTTTCGTTACCCCTGGATTCATTGATCTGTGACAGGGGATTGCTCAAAGTTTGGCCTTTCATCTCGTGCAAAAAATGCGTAATATACGCCGCCTTGCAGTCACAGTATGGTCATTTCTTAACTCATGCGCATCGGACACTACCAGCTTAGAAATCGCCTGATCGCAGCACCTATGGCTGGCATTACTGACAGACCATTCAGGACGCTGTGCTATGAGATGGGAGCAGGTTTAACCGTTTCCGAGATGATGTCCTCCAACCCTCAGGTTTGGGAGAGCGACAAGTCCCGTTTACGGATGGTGCACGTTGATGAGCCCGGTATTCGTACCGTGCAAATCGCCGGTAGCGTACCGGAAGAGATGGCCGCAGCCGCCCGTATTAACGTGGAAAGCGGTGCCCAAATTATTGATATTAATATGGGGTGCCCGGCGAAAAAGGTGAATCGCAAGCTCGCAGGTTCAGCCCTCTTGCAGCATCCCGAGCAGGTGAAGTTAATCCTGACGGCGGTCGTCAAGGCAGTGGACGTTCCCGTGACACTCAAGATTCGCACCGGTTGGGAGCCGGAACACCGTAACTGTGTAGAAATTGCCCAACTGGCTGAAGAGTGTGGCATTCAGGCTCTGACTATTCACGGACGCACGCGCGCCTGTTTGTTTAACGGAGACGCTGAATACGACAGTATTCGGGCAGTTAAGCAGAAAGTTTCCATTCCGATTATCGCGAATGGTGACATTACTGACCCGCTTAAAGCCAGAGCTGTGCTCGACTATACGGGGGCTGATGCCCTTATGATAGGCCGCGCAGCTCAGGGAAGACCCTGGATCTTTCGGGAAATCCAGCATTATCTGGACACTGGAGAGCTGCTGCCCCCCCTGCCGTTGGCAGAGGTTAAGCGCTTGCTTTGCGCTCACGTTCGGGAATTGCATGACTTTTACGGTCAGGCAAAAGGGTACCGAATTGCGCGTAAACACGTTTCCTGGTATCTCCAGGAGCACGCTCCAAATGACCAGTTTCGGCGCACATTCAACGCCATAGAGGATGCCAGCGATCAGCTGGAGGCGTTGGAGGCATACTTCGAAAATTTTGCGTAAACAGAAATAAAGAGCTGACAGAACTATGTTCGAACAACGCGTAAATTCTGACGTACTGACCGTTTCTACCGTTAACTCTCAGGATCAGGTAACTCAAAAGCCCCTGCGTGACTCGGTTAAACAGGCACTGAAGAACTATTTTGCTCAACTGAACGGTCAGGACGTTAGTGACCTGTATGAGCTGGTACTGGCTGAAGTAGAACAGCCCCTGTTGGACATGGTGATGCAATACACCCGCGGTAACCAGACCCGTGCTGCCCTGATGATGGGCATCAACCGCGGTACGCTGCGTAAAAAATTGAAGAAATACGGCATGAACTGATACTAGTCAGTTAATTGCTTGAATAAAAGGCGCTCTTCGGCATGGGGAAGCGCCTTTTTACTGCCTCGCGTTTACCTCCTTCCCGCAGCAGACTACTGACCCCTCTGAGCTAGCTCGCCGTCCGACGACTCGGTACGCAGAGCATCGACATAATATTATCCACCAGCAGCGGCGCCTGCTGATAGAGATCGAATCGCTGCGGCGCCATCAGCCAGTTTTTAATAATACCGCTAAAGGTTCCGTGTAATATAATTAACGTTATTTCAATATTTGTTTCCGCAGGTAATAAACGGTTACGGATACACTCAGCTAAAATCTCGCGAATAGTGGGATAGCTAAAACCAATTTTTTGCCGAATATCCTGTTCAGGCGTCATGTCGCAGGAAAACTCGCATTTATGATAGAGAATCTGCATCAGGTCGCGCTGCCGCGGGTCCTCGGCAATATACTGCAGGCCGCGGATAAATTTATCTCTTAAATGATGCAGAAGATCGCTTGCGGATATTTGTGACGTCGGCAGAGGAAGAAGCTCTCGCAGCGGGAGCTGCTGCTGCCACATTTCATTAAACAGCTGTGACTTGCTCGAGAAGTGCCAGTATATTGCTCCGCGGGTTACGCCGGCGGCATCGGCGATGTCCGTAAGCGTCGTGTTCGTCACCCCGCGCAGCGCAAACTGCTGGATGGCTGCGTCAATCAGCAGCTGGCGCGTGCGTAGCGCCTCTTCTTTTGTTTTTCTGACCATACATTGCTTCACCTGCTGCCGAACAGCGGAATAGTGGGAGTATTGAGAAGGGATTAAATCTAGCATTCTCTGAGTAATATTATTTAGCAAAAATGGAGATATTTCCCACTGAGATATCACGCCTAACCAATACATATAAAGAATGAATAAATAATAATACATTCACTTGGCAAATGTTATTAAGCTTGTTGTTAATAATAAGGTCATTCTTAAAAGATAAATTCGCACTTTTTTGTTTTTGCGTGCCCTGACGTCACTCCAAAAATAACTATTCCTTACATCCCCCGATGTTTATTTGTAGGATACCGGTCTGCTTTTTTATTCTCTATTTCTTTCACAGGTGCGTAGCCGCACAGGGTGCGAAATCTATAAGGAACGGTAATGACGAGTCACGCCAGGGTTACACTTTTATCCAGCCTAATTATCTCAGCGCTCCTGCTCGCCGGCTGTGATAATTCAAACAGCGGGCAGCCGCCGGCACAAATACCGCAGGTCACCGTCCACGTTGTCAGCAGCGAACCGCTATCCGTCACCACGGAGCTGCCGGGCCGCACGTCGGCATTTCGCGTCGCGGAGGTTCGTCCTCAGGTCAGCGGGATCGTCCTGCAACGCAGCTTTATTGAGGGGAGCGACGTAAAGGTGGGGCAGCCGCTCTATCAAATTGACCCGGCGACCTATCAGGCCGCCTACAGCAGCGCGAAGGGTGATGAGGCTAAAGCCGTCGCGGCAGCCACCATCGCGCACCTCACGGTTAAGCGCTACCTTCCTCTTCTCGGGACGCAGTACATCAGCCGCCAGGAGTACGATCAGGCGCTGGCAACGGCCAGCCAGGCCGATGCCGACGTGATGGCGGCAAAAGCGGCGGTCGAAAGCGCGCGCATTAATCTTGCCTATACCAAAGTCACCTCGCCTATCGTCGGACGTATCGGTAAATCCAGCGTCACCGAGGGCGCTCTGGTCACCAACGGCCAGGCCGCAGCGATGGCCACAGTCCAGCAGCTTGACCCCATTTACGTCGACGTCACTGAATCCAGCAGCGATTTTATGCACCTCAAGCAGCAGAGCCTGCAGCGCGGCAGCGATACGCAGAACGTTCAGCTGGTCATGGAAAATGGCCAGCTTTACCCGCTCAAGGGCTCTTTGCAATTCTCCGACGTGACGGTAGATGAAAGCACTGGCTCCATCACCCTGCGCGCCATCTTCCCAAACCCTCAGCACAGCCTGCTGCCGGGGATGTTCGTCCGCGCCCGCATCGATGAAGGCGTGGATCCGCAGGCGATTCTGGTGCCGCAGCAGGGGGTAACCCGCACCCCGCGCGGTGATGCCACCGTCATGCTGGTCAACGACCACGGCCAGGTTGAAACCCGCGACGTTATTGCATCCCAGGCAATCGGCGATCGTTGGTTGATAACCCGCGGCCTGCAAAGCGGTGACAAAGTTGTCGTCAGCGGCCTGCAGAAGGTTCACCCGGGTACGACGGTGAAGGCCACAGAGGATACCGCGGCGCCCGTCGCACAATAAGGTATGAATCACTATGTCTAAGTTTTTTATCCATCGCCCGGTATTCGCCTGGGTACTGGCGATCATCATGATGATCGCCGGCGGCCTCGCGATTATGCAGCTGCCCGTTGCGCAGTATCCGACGATTGCTCCTCCGGCCGTTGCCGTATCCGCCACCTATCCCGGCGCCGATGCCCAGACCGTACAGGATACCGTGACGCAGGTTATCGAACAGAACATGAACGGTATCGACAACCTGATGTATATGTCCTCCACCAGTGACTCTGCGGGCGGCGTCACCATCACGCTGACCTTTCGGTCAGGTACCGATCCGGATATTGCCCAGGTCCAGGTACAAAACAAACTACAGCTTGCTACGCCGCTGCTGCCGCAGGAGGTGCAACAGCAGGGGATAAGCGTCGAGAAATCCAGCAGCAGCTTCCTGCTGGTTGCAGGCTTCATTTCCGATGATCCCCATACCGCTCAGGACGATATCTCTGACTACGTTGCCTCAAACGTCAAGGATTCGATTAGCCGTCTCAATGGCGTTGGCGATGTGCAGCTGTTTGGCGCCCAGTACGCGATGCGCGTGTGGCTTGATAGCAATCTGCTGAATAAATATAACCTGACGCCGGTCGACGTCATCAACCAGCTGCAGGTGCAAAACGATCAGATTGCCGCCGGCCAGCTTGGAGGAACGCCGGCGGTGGCGGGCCAGCAGCTGAACGCCTCGATCATCGCGCAAACCCGCCTGAAGGATCCGCAAGAGTTTGGCAAGGTGACGCTGCGGGTGAACGCCGACGGTTCGGTGGTCCATCTGAAAGACGTCGCGCGTATCGAGCTGGGCGGCGAAAACTACAACGTGGTGGCAAAAATTAACGGTAAGCCGGCTTCCGGCCTCGGGATTAAGCTCGCAACCGGCGCCAATGCCCTTGATACCGCAGCGGCGATTAAGGCAAAGCTTGCCGAGCTGCAGCCCTATTTCCCGCAGGGGATGAAGGTTGTCTATCCGTACGACACCACCCCGTTTGTGAAAATATCGATTCATGAGGTGGTCAAAACGCTGTTTGAAGCCATCGTCCTCGTGTTCCTCGTGATGTATCTGTTCCTGCAGAATATCCGCGCAACGCTCATTCCCACCATCGCAGTCCCGGTTGTTTTACTCGGGACCTTTGCGGTGCTTTCCGCATTCGGCTACTCCATTAATACCCTGACGATGTTCGGAATGGTGCTGGCGATAGGGCTGCTGGTAGATGACGCTATCGTGGTAGTGGAAAACGTCGAGCGCGTGATGGTGGAAGAGAGGCTTTCTCCGAAGGAAGCGACCGAAAAGTCCATGTCGCAAATTCAGGGCGCCCTCGTTGGCATCGCGATGGTGCTGTCAGCGGTGTTTGTACCCATGGCCTTCTTTGGCGGCTCCACGGGCGCCATTTATCGTCAGTTCTCTATCACCATCGTCTCGGCCATGGCGCTCTCCGTGCTGGTTGCGCTGATCCTGACGCCGGCGCTGTGTGCCACCTTGCTAAAGCCTTCTTCCGCCAACCATGATGAAAAGAAAGGCTTTTTCGGTTGGTTCAACGCCAGGTTCGACAGCAGCGTTAACCACTACACCAACAGCGTCAGCAGGATCCTCCGCTGTACCGGACGCTACCTGGCTATCTATTTGCTCATCGTCGTGGGGATGGCCGTGCTCTTTATGCGTCTGCCAACCTCCTTCCTGCCGGATGAAGATCAGGGCGTGTTTATGACCATGCTCCAGCTGCCTTCCGGCGCTACGCAGGAGCGAACGCAGAAAGTGCTGGATACCGTTACCGACTACTATCTGCATAATGAAAAGGCCAACGTCGAGAGCGTCTTTACCGTCAACGGCTTTAGCTTCAGCGGTCAGGGGCAAAACTCCGGCATGGCCTTCGTCAGCCTTAAACCGTGGGAACAACGCAGCGGGGCAGAGAACGGCGTGGAGGCGATTATCAAACGAGCCACCGTCGCCTTCAGCCAGATTAAGGACGCCATGGTCTTCCCGTTCAATCTACCGGCCATTATCGAACTCGGTACCGCAACGGGTTTTGACTTCGAACTTGTCGATCAGGGCAACCTCGGCCATAGCGCACTAACCCAGGCGCGTAATCAGCTGCTGGGCATGGTCAGGCAGCATCCGGACCAGCTGGTGCGCGTGCGGCCAAACGGGCTTGAGGATACGCCGCAGTTTAAGCTCGACGTAGATCAGGAGAAGGCCCAGGCGCTCGGGATTTCATTAGCGGATATCAACGAAACGATTTCTGCCGCCCTCGGCGGGTACTACGTTAACGATTTCATCGACCATGGTCGGGTGAAAAAGGTTTACGTTCAGGCTGATGCGCATTTCCGTATGCTGCCGAATGATATCAATAATATGTATGTCCGCAGCGCCAACGGTGAAATGGTGCCGTTCTCGTCGTTCGTCACGTCGCGCTGGGTCTATGGCTCTCCGCGACTTGAGCGTTACAACGGCTTGCCTTCGATGGAAATTCTCGGCGAGGCCGCGCCGGGTAAAAGTACCGGGGACGCAATGATCCTGATGGAACAGTTGGCCAATAAGCTGCCAACCGGTATCGGCTACGACTGGACGGGAATGTCCTATCAGGAACGGCTCTCCGGCAACCAGGCGCCTGCGCTCTACGCCATCTCCCTGATTGTTGTCTTCCTGTGCCTCGCCGCGCTCTATGAGAGCTGGTCAATTCCCTTCTCGGTGATGCTGGTCGTGCCCTTAGGGGTTGTTGGCGCGTTGCTGGCGGCATCGCTTCGCGGGCTCAATAATGATGTCTATTTCCAGGTCGGCTTATTAACCACGATTGGCCTATCGGCAAAAAATGCCATTCTGATCGTCGAGTTTGCTAAAGATCTTATGGATAAAGAAGGTAAAGGAATTATCGAGGCAACGCTCGAGGCATCGCGTATGCGCCTGCGTCCGATCCTCATGACATCATTAGCCTTTATTCTCGGAGTGCTGCCTTTAGTTATTAGCCATGGTGCCGGAAGCGGGGCGCAAAATGCGGTGGGCACCGGCGTAATGGGCGGGATGTTAACCGCTACGCTGCTGGCAATCTTCTTCGTGCCGGTATTCTTCGTGGTGGTAAGGGGCCGCTTTACCCGACGCGGGAAGTAGCTCATCTCCTCCTCAAAGGCGCCATGCTGGCGCCTTTTTTATTATCATCATTCATATTAATCAACTGGTTAGATTAAATTCACTATATTCCATAATGATAAGATCGGCAGCCCCTGGCTTTATTTCACTATTTTGTTCTACATCTTTTCTACGCAATTCCCCGCTTATCTCCATGATATTTACGTAGCTCATAAATTGAGATAATTTCCTCTATCAGGCCTCTGTTTCAGCGATGGTAAAATAGGCTATTCCGTCGTGTATCTCACCCGATGCAGTAAAACGGACTATTCAGAGGTAATATCATGAAGAAATTTATTTTAGTGACGCTGCTGGCAACTTTACTCGCCGGCTGCGCGCATGACTCTCCCTGCGTGCCGGTCTACGATTCTGAAGGCAGGCTAGTTCATACCAACACCTGCATGAAAGGCACAACTCAGGATAACTGGGAAACGGCTGGGGCAATTGCCGGCGGCGCGGCGGCAGTGGCTGGATTAACGCTGGGAATTGTAGCACTGACCCGTTAATCATTACCGTTCCACTGGATTGGGTTTACTCTCCAGTGAGAGAACGGATATAAAAACGGATATAAATAAGGGCCGGGTCGCGAGACCGGGCCCTTTTTTCGTGGACGACAGGGTATAAAAACCGCGCTATGAGCGTAGAAATACGCCGCTCGCCGGTATTCCAGGCCGTTCTACAGCAGATTATGCCGCCGTTTATCGGTAAGCTGCGTCATTAAATAGCAGACAAGCAAAAAGGCCCAGTCTTTCGACTGGGCCTTCTGCTTTATTTGATGCCTGGCAATTCCCTACTCTCACATGGGGAGACCCCACACTACCATCGGCGCTACGGCGTTTCACTTCTGAGTTCGGCATGGGGTCAGGTGGGACCACCGCGCTCTTGTCGCCAGGCAAATTCTTTAAAATACTGTTTTCTAACTTAAAAACTGGTGCTGATACCCAGAGTCGAACTGGGGACCTCACCCTTACCAAGGGTGCGCTCTACCAACTGAGCCATATCAGCACGCTTAATTTGGTACCGGGCATAATTTTCGGGCCGTTGCTTCGCAACGTTCAAAAGCATTTGCTTTTGTTCTGCTACTCTGTCGAATAGCAAAACTACCTCGAAAGTCAGTGCCATACTGCTAATTTGATGCCTGGCAGTTCCCTACTCTCACATGGGGAGACCCCACACTACCATCGGCGCTACGGCGTTT
>NZ_JANUDW010000008.1:0-263794 GCF_024810075.1 Klebsiella sp. BIGb0132
GTCTTCCAGAGAAACATCGGCAAAATTACGACGCACCGATTTGAGCATGTTTTCATACAGCGTGCTTTCGGCGTTTCGCCGTCCAATCTGCTGCAACAGCACCTGACGGCTCTGGCCGATCAGCTGCGCATCCGGCGTGATTTTCCACTGTGGCTGCTGTGGCAGTTCAGTTATGTAGAATGCCCACAGATCCGGGGACAGACTCTGCCACAGGCCGGTGGAGATGCCTGTTCGCGTTGGCTGCACGGCTTTCATGGTCTGCGCGTAGAACGCGCCATCGGCTTTATCCGGGCGGGCCATCATCAGCCAGGCCTTAAGCTGGTTATAGCCCGGTTTCGCCAGTTGGACACGCTGGTCACTGTTAGGCGCTGAGTTAGCCAGCACGGTGAGCTTTTGCGTCAGGGCCTCATTCGCCGGATCGCGTATCAGGCGATTATTTACCACGCCATACCACGGCAGCATCGCGTCGAGTAGCTGCTGGTTATGGTCCAGACCAAAGCGCTGATACCAGGGCGCCCCCTCCCGGACATGATGCAGCAGGCGACCGGCGTCATTGCGGAGAATATGCAGGGCCGTCAGCTGGTGATCCGATACCGAGGGATGCTCCACCAGAGCATGAGTCTGCTGCGCAACAGAGACTATCTGCTGGCGGTTGACTGTAAACGACAGCAGCGTCCCCGCTCCCCAAACGCCGATGATGGCCATCAGCGTCCAGGCGAGCGTCTGCTCCCACGCCATACCGACACGGCGGCCACGCACGCGGGTACAGTCATCCACAATGCCCTGCCAGGTTAACGGCAGGGTCAGCGCATGGCGCTGTGACTCAGGGATAAATGTCTCAGCACCGGCGGTTCCCTCTGACGTATCGACAGGTTTATACCCTGGCAGACTGAACATCAGGCCACGCAGCGGAACGCGCTGCCGGGAGGCTGCCAGCCATGGCACCAGTTGCTGAGCCCAGCGAGCGATACCACCGTCTTTAAGGTCCTGGCCCAGGCGCAGCAGGAAGTCGTGACTGTTGTTTTCCGCGATCTGGCTCACTCCCTGCGTTCGCAGGGACGGCAGCATCAGCTTGAGCTGACGGGCAATATCATCAGCTTTTGCACGCAGCGGGAACGTTGCCCCGACCGCCTGCTCAGTGCGCGTTGTCTGCGCCCATTTGCTGTCACACAGCCGCCACAGCCAGACAGGTGCTGAGTAATGCAGCAATTCACTGATTTTTTCCAGCCCGCGAAGGTCGCTGTCACTGATTTGCGGGGTCAGGTTAAGCGACTGAGGCATGACCCGGACAATCCCGTCCAGTGGACGCCCGCGACGCAGCTTGCGTAACGCGGTGTACTTTTCCTTGTCCGGTTCTGCAGTCAGACTACCGCCGTAAATCAGAACGGTACGGTTGCCTTCAAGCCACTGCTGCTGCTGCAGGCCTGGAACCAGTTTTTCAATCGCGGATTCGTCGCCCGTCACCAGCAGCAGGCAGGCTTTATGACGCCCGAACGGCGTATAACGACTTCTGAGGTATTTTTTAAGGCTGGGCAAAAACGGAACGGTACCTCTACCCTCAACGGAGAGAGACTCCATCTTTTCGCCAGGCTCCTGTGGCTTGTAGACGGCCTGATTTCTTCTCTGTTTCCATCGCCACCAGACAGGTGAACCAATCAGGCCAAAAAGCAAGACGGCAAACACGCCTCCCCAGATTGTCCAGATTTTCTGAGTTGAAATCCCAATGCTGTTCAAACTGTCCAGGTTGATAAAAATTAAAAAAGCACTTACTCCCGCCAGACCAATAATCAGGAGGAAAAATCCCCATGAGCCATAACGTGCGTTTGGTATTATTTTTTGTTCAATCATGGGTAAAGCTCCCTGGTAATCAAGCAAAGTGTTCCTGTTTGCTGCGTCGTCTGATTAACCAGCAGCTGATCTTTACCTGTTTTGCTGGCAGCTTCGGCCAGCATGACTAAAGAAAGTGGTAAAGCCATCTCCCCTGGAGGCCCAAAAGAAAGATCGATCGAATGCAGCGGTCTTTTTTCCGGCAGAGACCACTGATGGCCTGTTGCATACTGCATGATTTCTGCGGCAGCTTTTTCAACCGTTCCCTGCAGCCAAACGTATTCCAGACTCTGTTTATCAGGCTGGACATATTCAAATAACATATCTAACTCTTTAATAAGTTTCCCTTCCTCCAGCGGCATCATACGAGTCATGCCGGCGATAACAGGTAGTGAATGCTGGTGAGCAAAGCTGGGGGAAGCGATAAGCTGAGCAGAAATAAACTCGCTTGACTGCCTTACGCCTGAAGCAGGCCAATCCTGAAGACAAATAATTAATATCAAACCGTCGGAACTCTTTACGTTGAAGAGAGACTCCACTATTTCTCTGAAATAACCTGAGGTGGGTATAAGATCCCATTGCTGAGAAATCGACTCTTTACAATGCTCATCAAATTTTCCTGGAGATTGAAAAACATAAATAGAATGAAGAAAATAACGATAACCTGGGTGCTGAATCTCCAAATCACGGTCTATTTTTTTCATTAAATCTGGAAAACTATATGGCGAATTGAATAACGGACGGGATTTTTTAGGATATGCAGGCACCTTATCCAGCTCACCCAATAGCGCCTCCATTCCCTTCTCTTCCGGGGAAAATAAAACATTACCAACTACGGCTAGCTGCCTTCGACTCCAGCTGCGCCAGTTAGCTTTAGTTCGTTCCGTTTCGAGGCTCCATGCCCGGCTGGCTACGACAGACTGTTCATAGCGGTTTAACATTACCCCGAATAAACATAGCCAAACCAACAATGCTGGCAGGGCACCGTAGAAGAAAACTTTAGCGTAAGTTGCCATATTCCAGATCCATACGCTGGAAATAGCACCTGTAATTAACATCAATATTAACACTATCATCCAGAACCAATACTTTGGTTCTGGAAATGATTTCTGCTCAGGAATATCAGGTATAGGCCATGCCATAGTAAAACTCGATACTTTCTGTGTTTTATTTAAGACCCCAAAAGCGAAGTAAAAGTAAGAATCATTAGCAATGTTCTTTGTTACTTAATCGCCACCGATGTCTGTTAATGAGTCGAATAACTTAATAATCCATGAATAATTTTAGGATAGTAGACTTAGCATTTCATGTTTCAGAATAGACCATTTTTCCCTGTAGGTTATTTTAAGAGTGAATACAAGAACTCTATGTTTGCATTTTGTTAAAAAACATTTTTTGCTTTGATATTCAAAAATATCAATCCATAACGCCTTTTTATCAAACCCGCTCCATATAGAAGGGGTAGGTATAAGAAGATTAGTGTAACAAACAGGGGCACCCCATTCAAACAAGACTTCTTCAACTTTATCGACAGGAAAACATTTAGCTATCGAATCTATATATTTAAAATCGACCTCGTTATCGACAAAAATATCTGATAGTGCGCAGCATAAATCGAAATAGATTAGTTTACCCTCCATATTTTGAACTCCTCAACTTTCTATTCCGGACTGTCTGCCGCTCAGAACGGAACGCTGCCCTGCTCATTCCTTGAGCCATAAGTGAATACTAAATCCCTTTTTCTTTGCAATCGCTATCTTTTAATAAACCCAAGCTAATCTCGATATCTTTATCTTTAATCTCAGGAATTTTCAATGGATGACCATCTTTATCCAGGCGCCAGTAACAATCTTTATTCTCAGCGGTTATTTCATAGCATTACCCATCAGGACTTGAATCAGAGAATGGGCTGACTATTTGAATATTTTTATTGCGTTCGACAGTGACCGACTTCGTTTGGTAAGCGGTGATGAAAATAAGAGGTGCCAGGCCGACAAGCAATAATTTTCATTGAGATTTATATTTCATCAATCATTTATTTTTATGTTCTACGTCAGAGGAATACAGTATTTGAATTTTTTTAGTGGAGAAGGATTTTTCAAATATCCCTTCATTTTCTTTAGATCTTAGAATAGCTATCCTGAATGCCAGGGATAAACCTTGCCTGGCATGGACACGAACTAAAACTATCAAGCGCCCCTGCCAGAACCTGGCCTCCATCGAATGTATCTGCGGCTCCACCTAAGATTTTGTACGTTCCCGGGTGCTTACCGCAGTTAACCATATCTCCTTCTCTGGCAGCAGAAACGCCATACCATTGAAACGTTGGATCGCCGGTAAGGATCTTTCCACCGCAGGTGGTACTATCACCAACTCTTAAAAAATAGCTGACGCTCATTATGTATCCTTTATTTTAAAATATTATGGAAGTATGTGGAAAGCACGACTAATTTCACTAGCGACTACTTCGCTCCGGGCCGATATCTGAACGTTCTGGTGATTCTGTCCCAGATATCAACCAGCTGTGAATAAGTATAGGTTTTCGTTTCCTTACCAGAGTTATGCAACTCAAGAGAAAATACCGGATGCTTCAAATCGCCAATTTTTTCGTTACCGTAAAAATGGAACGTGTAGTAGGATACGCTTTTCTCTTCCGGATGATAGATGTCCTGTTTGCCTTTCATCAGCCACTCTTCTGCATTTATCTCCGGCAGTTTTACAGCCCCTTTTTTCAGGGTGTGAGCACCAACCCTGATGATGGTGGCATTTATTTCACTTCCTCGCTCCAGTAATGTATTGTCTTTACCCAAGGCATTATTGCTGTTAACAATAATCTCAAAATCACCCTGCTTATATATTAAAGTAATATCATCCTTTGATATCGCACCTGCATCATTAATAAAACCCTCTGGAATACAGACACCGGGCTGTGCTGGCACCTCATCATCCTTTCTTCCCTTTAACCGGGAAAGCAGGCTTTGCATTTCGGTCAGTTTCTGAAGCTTTTCATTCAGATCAGATTCACTCAACCCCGCATTTTTTAACATATTTTTCTTATCAAGATATTTAGGATCTGTATGATCCAAGAACTCTGAATGCAGAATGAATGCAACCCCGTTGCTATACAGATGCCCTTCAAGAACCCGCTTTCCTCCTGCCACACTTTCATTTATATTGCGATCAAAAATGACTGTATTGTCATTTATCCGGTATACCTGTTTCAGAAAAGGCTGATCTCTCGGATTAACCGTTTGACTTTCTCCCAACTCCTGTTCACGTAAACGGATACGTTGTACAAACGCCGGTGGATACAGTCGCTTGCTGGCAATTCTCATCTCATTAATCTTTACCGGACCCACCGCAGCGTTATTGAATGAAACGGGCACATCAAAAAGATAGCGACCAATACACTGGGGTTTGGTCTGCTCAAAAAGTTTATCCGTCATTTGTTTTTCCTTAGCCGTTAAAGGGGCTGCCGGCCACGGGCGGGTGAGCAGCCAAAAAATCGCACTGAGAATAAGTACGACAACAATCAATCCCACCCATAAATGCCTTACCCGCATGAGGTGACCTCCCCGGCCATTTTTATAATCGAGCGTAACGTGAACTTCATCGGCAGAAAGTTCACGAAGACATTACATGGTGAAAACTCCTATTCAGTACGTCTGGCTGGCTCTCCGGAAGAAACGAAAAGCAATTCCATGCGTCCATCTTTTTTCTTCATTTATATCGCAGGGAATTCACCAGCCTGTCCCAGATTTCAATCATCTGCACTTCGCTGTAGCGCGTTTTTTTATACTCACTAGTGAGCCCCATACTAAATCTTGGCTTATCTGCTGTAGCATCTCGTTCATTGGCTTTAAAATCAAAATCATAGAATTTATTTTGTTCATCCTTCCCCGTTGCCGTATTTCTGATAGTTTGAGTACTACCAAACAACCATGACTCCGCCGGAATACCATTCGGTGAGAGCGCTGCTTTTTTTAAAGTGTACTGATTTGATGTTTTAAGCGCTTCATTAATTTGCTCACTACGGTTAAACAGGGTGTCTTCTGAACCCGGATATTTATTATTTATATACACGCCTAAAATAAAGTCGCCATTTTCATACTGGAAAGTGATTTTTTCAACATGCTGATTACCATCATCCCGGATAAACCCATTCGGAATACACACCCCTTTAGCCGACGGAATATCCTCATCTTTTCTGCCACTAAGCCTTAAAATCAGGGACTGCAGGGCAGCCAACTTGGCTGGCTTGGTATTTGCGTCGGTCTCAGAAAACCCTCTTGACAAATATTTTGATTTTTTTTCACGGTATTTTTTATCTGAAAAGTCACGAATACTCGTAGTAATAATAAAGGCTGTCATGCCTGAATAAACATGGGCTTCCAGCTGCCTGTATATATCCGGGGCACCAGACTCATTATGATCGAAAATAGCGCTTATGCCATCAGGCAGAATAATAACCTCTTTTAAAAACGGGGCATTTTCAGGTCTGTTACCTGGTTTATTAGTGGCATCGCGCAGCGCCTGCTCTCTTAACTGCACTCGCTGTTTAAAGGCGGGTGGATAGAGAGGTTTGCTTTCAATTTTAAAGTCATCGATAAAAATCATATCGCGAAGCTGATTGTTGAACGACTCAGGAACGTCAATCACATAGCGCCCGATGCACTGCGGTTTGGTTTGCGCAAACAAAGTATTTATCACTGCACTGTCCTTCTGCACTGGCGTGGATGCTGTAGCCGGGGCAATAAAAAGCATCCCGGCAGCCATAAGCACTAAGGCAGAAAGTTCACGAAGACATTGCATGGTGAGAGCTCCTTTTCAGTACGCCTGGCTGGCGATCCGGAAGCGGCGACGAGCCACGCCAGGCGCACATCCTTATCCGTCATTTATAGCGCAGGGAATTCACCAGCCTGTCCCAGATTTCAATCATCTGCGCCTCACTGTAGCGTGTTTTTTTATACTCACTTGTGAGACCAATACTAAGCTTTGGCTTATCTGCTGTAGCATCACGCTCATTGGCCTTAAAATCAAAATCATAAAACGTGTTCTTTTCATCCTTTCCCGTTGCCGTATTTCTGATGGTTTGGACACCACCAAATAACCATGACTCTGCAGGAATACCGTTCGGTGAGAGTGCTACTTTTTTAATCGCGTACTGGTTTGATGTTTTAAGCGCTTCATTAATTTGCGCACTACGGTTAAACAGGGTGTCCTCTGATCCGGGATATTTATTGTTTGTATACACGCCCAGGATGAAGTCATCATTTTCATAACTAAATGTAACTTTTTCCATATGATTTCCACCATCATCCCTGACAAATCCATTTGGAATACACACGCCTTTAGCCGACGGAATATCTTCATCTTTTCTTCCGCTTAACCGTAATATCAAGGATTGTAGGGCAGCTAATTTGGCTGGCTTCTCATTCATTTGAGCCTCGGTAAAACCAGCCTTAATGTAAGTTTTTTTCCTTTCCATATATTTTGGATTGGATAAATCAAGTATTTCCGCTGTGATAACAAAAGCTGTCATATTGACATATACATGTGCCTCCAAGACTCTTCCAAGATCGTCCTCTCCTGAAATATTTCTGTCAAAAATAACACCTTTAACATCTGGTAGCACAATTTTTTCTTTTATAAATGGCGAATTTACAGGCTCATTTTCAGGTTTATTAATGGCATCACGCAACGCCTGCTCTCTTAACTGTACACGTTGTTTAAATGCGGGTGGATAGAGAGGTTTGCTTTCAATTTTAAAATCATCGATAAAAATCATATCGTGAAGCTTGTTGTTAAACGACTCGGGAACGTCAATCACATAACGCCCGATGCACTGAGGTTTGGTTTGCGCAAACAAAGTATTTATCACTGAACTGTCCTTCTGCACTGGCGTGGATGCCATAGCTTGGGCAATAAAAAACATGCTGCCCGCCATAAGAGATAACGCGATAAGCTGTCGAATGGTCTTCATGATGTCGGGATCTCCTGAGCCATTTTCACAATGGCCCTGAGGGTAAACCGCAGGGCTGGCCTGGTCTGTATATCCTTCAGGCTGCTGACTTTGTAGGCATCCTGATGGTCAACTCCAGTTGCCAGAACGCTTTTGATTTCGCTGTTACGGCATATGGCGCTCAGCGATTCCACCGGTACCGTGCCATCCCCCGGCGTTTTTGACGAGGTGACTACATACATCTGAGACCGATTAAAAGGCAGGGGGATCTCCCGGTAGTTGTTTGGCAGCTTCCTGTCACTTTCATGCCTATTTTTCGGGTAGGTAATGGAGGTTTTTCGCCACGTCAGGGTACCGTCGGAGTCGATTTTATGACCATAAAAGGCATAAGTATTCGGATGATAAAGATTATCTAAACCTTCAATAAATGGTTGGACATTTTTATCAATGAGATCGTTGTACTCAATCCAATTACTCTGACTAACTTCCTCATCCTTATCGATAATGTCGGACTCATACAGGCGATACCAGAGGGTCTTATTCAGGTAAATTTCACCGAAGGGATCCCGGGTCTGCGGCAGTTTGACATCGCTGCCATCTTCGCCAGCACCTTCCACGGTCAGCCAGGGAGCACCAGAAAGGTATTTCGCCGAGGGCAAAAGCTGAAGCGGCGCGGGAGCCCTGGCCAGGACCGGCATCAGCTCTTTCGCGGTATTACCCAGCACCGCCCCGGCCATGCCCTCCTGTTTTGCACCAACCTTCATACGGCGGTACGCCGCCGGTGAGCCAAGGTCGGGGATCACCCCATGCACTATCCCCAGAATCTTATCTTTTGCCCCGCAGACCTGCGGCGCATAGCGTGCCACCAGCCCGCCCATGGAATGGGTGACGATAATGACTTTTTCCTGCCCGGCGGGAAAGGGCATGCCGTGGCCGCGCTGATTTTTGTAGAGGCTGATAGTTCTGTCGATAAAGGTTACCAGTCCTTCTGCCGAGGTTTTATTATCCTGCAGCCAGTTATAGCCATAGACGTGAACCGGGAATAGCTTACCGTCTATCAGAATGCCCCGGGTCTCAGACGGATAGTATGGCTAATGGTATCCCAAAATGTAATAAGCTCTTCTTTGCTGTAAGCGGTTGGAGCCATTCCTTCATTATCCA
This sequence comes from Klebsiella sp. BIGb0132, assembly GCF_024810075.1. Taxonomy (NCBI): domain Bacteria; kingdom Pseudomonadati; phylum Pseudomonadota; class Gammaproteobacteria; order Enterobacterales; family Enterobacteriaceae; genus Klebsiella; species Klebsiella sp. BIGb0132. The sequence goes on from NZ_JANUDW010000008.1 coordinate 8,951, forward strand.
GACTCAGTGTAAAACTGGGTGTCTTGTAATGTGAGTTCATTTCATTTACATATAATTCAAATCTATAACGAGGGTCATCCTTTTCCGCCTGCAAACCAGCAGCCAGGAACTCTTCCATTTTAAGTCCGTTTGCAGAAAAAGTCCCTTTTCTTTCTATATATCCACGAGACTGAGCTAGGTTGTGTTCAATCTCGCCAATCCTGTCTAATACTGAATCTTCCTCACTAACAAAATTATCAGTTTCTAATATTAATCTGATATTATTTAATTTGTCACTACGCACCCCAACAGAAATATCCTCCTGCTCTGTCCCTGAGGGGTCGGTAGCTATAAATGCATTAGTCATACAACTACCCGACTCTGTGGGTATGTCATTATCATCTCTGCCACTTATTCTCACCATTAAAGTCTGCATTTGCTGAACATCTTTAGCCACATCATTTCGAATATGATCACCATCGCGTTGTTTTTCATAACGTGGATCTGAATCGTTTATGGTTTGTTTCTGTAGCTTAATTGCAACTCCATTAGTATACAAATAACCTTCAAGAACACGAATAAAATCACTGGTGCTCGGACCGTCATTTCTTTCAAAAATAACCCCTTCCCCACCATTGCTCAAAGGCCATGCTTTCTTCAAAAATGGCATATTATCAATATTAACGGTTTTTTTTACGCCGAGCTCTTTTTCACGTCGCTGAATAAACTGCAAAAATGCTGGATGATACATTTTCTTGGTAAGAATATATGTTTTGTGCGAATCATCTGGCCTAGATATGTTTGCCTCCCACAGATTATCCTCCATCCTTTCTGATAATTTATATCTCGTAAAAGAAACAGGAACATCAATCAAATAGCGCCCCACGCAATAGGAGCTCACCTCTGAAAATAAATTGTTCATAATAGCCTTCTGTGATGATGTGAGATTTTGGAGGGAAGGATAAATTTGGTGTTGTCGGCAACTCCAATATGCGAGCAGCATGGCACACCCGATAATTATCAATACATAATTAAGTTTTTTAGTTATCATATTTCAGCCCTGTACCATTCACTGCTTGGGCTATTTTTATTATCGAGCGCAATGTAAACCAACGTGCGTCATTAGTGTTTTTAGTCTCATAAGCACCCTCATGATCGACTCCTACCCCAAGCTGCGCTTGAAGATTTGGAGAATTTATCACGGCGGCACTAACAGAAACCGTGCCATCGCCCGGCGTATTGATAAAATAAGTCTTGGTGCGCATGTTTGAGTCTAACTCCTGTTCATTTCTGGCTCAGAACGCGCCGGGGCGATATCTGAACGTTCTCGTAATTCTGTCCCATATATCAACCAGCTGTGAATCAGTATAGGTTTTCGTTTCCTTACCAGAGTTATGCAACTCAAGAGAAAATACCGGATGCTTCAAATCGCCAATTTTTTCGTTACCGTAAAAATGGAACGTGTAGTAGGATACGCTTTTCTCTTCCGGATGATAGATGTCCTGTTTACCTTTCATCAGCCACTCTTCTGCATTTATCTCCGGCAGTTTTACAGCCCCTTTTTTCAGGGTGTGAGCACCAACCCTGATGATGGTGGAATTTATTTCACTCCCTCGCTCCAGTAATGTATTTTCTTTACCCAAGGCATTATTACTGTTAACAATAATCTCAAAATCACCCTGCTTATATATCAAAGTAATATCATCCTTTGATATCGCACCTGCATCATTAATAAAACCCTCTGGAATACAGATGCCGGAATGTGCTGGCACCTCATCATCCTTTCTTCCCTTTAACCGGGAAAGCAGGCTTTGCATGTTTGCTAGCTTCTGTGGTTTATCGTTTAGATCACTTTCCTTCGATCCGCTGTTTAAATAATCCTCTCTGTCCTTTTTATATTTTTGATCGGATAAATCAGTGATCTCAGCAGTAACAATAAATGCCACTCCATTATTATAAAGATGACCTTCAAGAATTCGCCCGAAACCTGGAACACTTCCGTTTACATTGCGATCAAAAATGACTGTATTGTCATTTATCCGGTATACCTGTTTCAGAAAAGGAAGGTCCTCGGGATCAACTACAAGACTATTGTTTAATTCCTGTTCACGTAAACGGATACGTTGTGCAAACGCCGGTGGATACAGCCGCTTGCTGGCAATTCTCATCTCATTAATCTTTACCGGACCCACCGCAGCGTTATTGAATGAAACGGGCACATCAAAAAGATAGCGACCAATACACTGGGGTTTGGTCTGCTCAAAAAGTTTATCCGTCATTTGTTTTTCCTTAGCCGTTAAAGGGGCTGCTGGCCACGGGCGGGTGAGCAGCCAAAAAATCGTACTGAGAATAAGTACGACAACAATCAATCCCACCCATAAATGCCTTACCCGCATGAGGTGCCCCCCCCGGCCATTTTTATAATCGAGCGTAACGTGAACTTCATCGCTGCGGAAAGGCCATTTTCCGTACCGGTATCCCCCACGGCATAAGCGCCTTCATGATCTACTTCGGTGGCGAGCAGCGAGCGGATCCCGGAAAATGCGATACGCCCGGCACGTACAGGTACGGTACCGTCCCCGGCGCTGCCGGAAGAGATCAATTCAAAGGTTTTACCCGCTACGTGACGGTAAACGGGGAGTTCCAGCGGCACGCCCATAACCGGCCTCGGTGCCGGGATCTGCTGCCATGTAAGATAATCGTCCGAAGGATGTTTTTTACTGGTACCGTAAAATGCGTAGGTATTGGGGTGATATCTACCGTTTAATTTTTCGATAAAATTTTCTACATCCTTTTTTATCCTGCTCTGATAAGCTTTCCATTCATTATCTATATCATCCTGCAGTAACCCTTTCTCACACAGTCGCCACCAGTCACTTTCATTAAGATAAATTTCCGTATAAGGGTTTGACTCCGGCTTATTCACACTTTCCGTGCCGCTGTTAATTTTCAGCCAACCCGGCCCGTAGGCCTTACCCGGCAGCAGCTGTAGCGGGCCGGGTGACTGGGCCAGCACGGGCATCAGGTTTGCCGCGTCGGCACCAATTACCGCCCCGACAATGCCCCGCTCCCCGGTTTTCATTCGACGATATGCCGCCGGAGACCCCAGATCCGGCATAACACCGTGAACGATGCCTAGGATATTGTCCCTGCCGTACATATTTTCTGAATAATGCCGGGCCACCAGGCCGCCCATGGAGTGGGTGACCAGAATGACTTTATTGACGGCAAGCCTGTCATGGTAAGTACCTAATACCTCTTTGATATAGAGCCCGAGATGCCTGGCCGAATCGGCGTTTGACTGCAACCAGTTATAGCCAAAAACATGTACGGGAAAAAGATAGTCGTAACTCTGCCTGACCTCAGCCTCAGTCAGCGCATCTTCGCCTTTCTCTGCCTCCAGGTCTTCACCAATCTGTAACTGCCGGGGCGTTCGCCTGGTGGTGCCATTGATCAGGTTGTCAATCAGAATATGACCATCATTCAGCATGCATTGCAGAATATGGAGGGGTTCGCCGTAACTTTTATAAAGCGCACTGCCCCAGCCACGGGCCGTTCTGGAAGGAAACATCCTGCCGTCGAGATCGTCGTAAAGTACCTTCCCCGTTAAATCTACTTTCGTGGAGAGGGGGTCCAGCAGCGCTTTTCTATGTTCTTTTGATTTAGCTGTCCATGCCAGAGCATCAACGCCCTGGTACAGGTCTGCACGCCAGACTTTTTTATCAGAATCTATCTTTTTAAGATTCGATCCCATGATCCCCGGCAGAAAAATAACCGGGATCACTTTTTCCGCCACTTTAGGGCAGGCGACCACCAGATTGTCTTCAGTTCTGGCATTAGGCAGGCTGTAGTAAGCCCGTCCATTTTCATCATATTCAGGCCGACTCACGATCTCTTTTTCTGCCGCTTGCGTCATGGTTATTTTTCTCCCCCAAACCGCAGTTTGTCCGTCACCACATCAACCTGCTTCATTAAAACGCTCTTTCCATCTTCAGACGTTGAGACGGTTTGGCTGGCTGCATCCTCAGCCTGAATCGCCAGTTTCTGCGCCGACAGAGCCGAACCATCGTAGGCGTGAATCGCTTTGGGCGTATAAGAAAAATCAGCGCTTTCCCAGCTCTGCGCCGCCTGGCTCATACTCTGCCCACCAAACTTCTGCCACACAGCCGCCCGCTGGATGATTTTGTCCGGTGCCGCGCACTCCACGACACCATCCGCAATACGGATATAGCCGCCTCCGCTGGTGAGAATAATTTCCTGCTTCGCGCTGATAACCAGCTTGCCTTCGCTGCTGCTGATGCGGATATCTTTCAGCGCGTCCAGCGTCATCTCATCGCCCTGCGCCTGTATCTCCACCTTCCCTTTGCTGGCAAAAATTTTGATACCCAGCTGTTGCGCAAACAGACTCACCCTCTCCCCGGCCGCCACGGTGAATCTTTTCAATACGCTGAAATCAGTGTGTTTGCCGCTGGTGCTGATAAAATTTTCACCCGCTGACAGCTGCAGGCTTTCCGGCGTGGTCTGGGCAATACCCGCCGGGGCTGAGAGCAATAACGTCGACCGTTTCAAATCAGTCAGCGCCTGCTCCAGTAACGCCTTCTGAGTCTGGATATCGGCCAGTTCAGCTTTGGCCGTTTCAACTGCACTGCTCAGGGCTTCGGCCTGGATTAATGCCTGCTGCAGCTGGCTCAGGGCCGCCCCCATCTCCAGCACCTGCCCTTGCGCCTTCGCCTGCCCGTCGGCGCTGATAAATATCCCTTTCTGCGCACGTATTGCTCCCCAGCTGTCCGTGCGCAGCTCAAAGCCTTCCCCGCGCTGTTGCTTCTCGCTGTCGACCAGGTGACCAAGATTCAGCTGGCTCTTGCCGCCGTACTCCGTCGAGACCTTGATATGCTCTTTCCCGCGCTCATCGTCGAGGCGGATTTTATTATTCGCAGGCGTCCGCAGAACGTTACGTTTGTAGTTGCGGATGGTGACGTGGTCGCCGTGGGCCGAGTCGTGCAGCACGCCGGCGATGTACGGCCTGTCCGGGTTGCCGTCCTCAAAGCCAATCGCCACTTCGGTGCCCGCCAGCAGCGGCAGGTGCAGGCCGTAGGTGTCGCCCGCGTACGGGCGGGACTGCCGCACCCACAGGCTTTCAAATCCGGTCTCCCAGCCGTCGCGGTCAAACAGCATGTTGACGCGGTAGCGCCCATCTTTATCAATATGTCCGTAGGTGTCATTTTCGGTGGTGCTGGTCACGCGGGCAGGCAGCGTACCGGCCATCACCGGGCGTGAGCCTGGTTCGGAACGGAAACCAAAATCGACGCTGTCCGGGATACCCTCAAAGTTAACCCCAAAGTCTTCATCACGGCGGGCATGCGTATGCATTGCGGTGACGACCACGCCCCGGCAGAAGGTCTCCGCCACCTCATAGCCGCCCGTGACCTTCAGCAGCATACCCGGAGAGAGCGTCGGGCAGCTGGTCATCGCCCGGGTCCGCGTCTGGCCGTTCAGGTAACGTTCATGCCGTATGCGGGCGTAAAACGCCCCGGACTCCGGGGCCGGGTTGCGCTCGTACGCGCTACCCGGCGTGAGATAATTGTCCGCATAGTGATAGGCATCACCGTAGGTGGTGCTATCTCCACGGGTGGCATCCACCTGCGCATTCATGTCCTCGTTAGCCTGACGGTAGTTGTAGTCGCGGGTGCTGACCTGCTGCTGCACCACGTTGTGACGACATTCCATCTCCCAGACCGAGTCCACCCCTTTAGAATGCTGGCCCGACAGCGGTACCGATGGCAACGTCAGGTCTTTCTCGTAGCCCTGCTGGCTGTCGTAAAATGCCACCACGTCGATGTTCAGGCGCGTGTCGGCGGTAAAACGAAACCAGATCCCCACTTCGCCCAGCAGGCGGGTAATGAAATGCAGGTCGTCCTCAGAGTACTGCATCACCTGCTCCCGTCGCGGGTACTCCTTGCTCAGCGAGAACAAAAAATCCTGCCCTTTGAAGCTATGGCGTTCGCGCAGAATTTTTTCGACGATCTGTGGGACCGACATATCCTGGTAGATGGCGTTCTGGTGCGAACGTTCGAGTAGCGCCAGACGCGGCTGGATCGTCAGCGCGTAGTGGGTTTCATCCGCGGAAGTACTGAGGCGTTCAAAGCCCGTCACTACGCCCTGAATCACCCGAACCGGCTGCTGCAGCTTAATGCCGAAGCCCTGATCGACCGGAGCCTGCAGCGTCAGAGAACCGGCCTTCATCAGCATCATCTCTTTACTGATGGCATGCTCGGCGCTGGTGAACTCAATGCGGTAACTGAACGGTCTGCTCAGGGCTTCCTGGCCTTCAAAGGCCAGCACGTCGAGCTCGGCTTCGCAGCCTTTCACTGCCAGCAGGTGGTGGTTATGGCTGAATCTGGTTTTGGGATTGGTACTCATAATGCCACTCCTCCAGCTTCGCTAAACTCCAGTGCGACACCCTCATCATCACTCCAGCCAAGCCGCAGTGAGTTCAACTCCCGTTTCTCCGCCATATGGCTCAGCAGCTGCTGGCTTAGCACCGGCAGAATCTGCTGATTGAGCAGGCTGTCGACGTTGCGCGCACCGGTATCCGGCAGCAGACAGGCCGCGGTAAGCGCGTCATACAGGCTCTCGTCGATATGCGTGGCCGCACCGTAGTGGCGGCTCAGGCGTTTGCTGACCTGCGCCAGCTTCATCTGCACGATGGTACGCATCGCGGTTTCCGCCAGCGGGCGATAAATCACGGTCTGGAAACGGGCCAGCAGCGCCGGCTGGAAGCGATCGCGCAGAATGGGGCGCAGCAGTTCATGTAAATCAACTTCGGTCGCTTCCGGCCTTTCGACCAGCAGCTGCATGATAGGGTCGCCGCCGAGGTTGGAAGTCATCAGAATCAAGGTGTTACGGAAGTCGATTTCGCGTCCTTCACCGTCGCGCATAAAGCCGCGGTCGAACACCTGATAGAACAGGTTCATGACGTCGCGGTGGGCCTTTTCTACTTCATCGAGCAGCACCACGCTGTACGGGCGCTTACGTACCGCTTCGGTTAGAATGCCGCCCTGACCGTAGCCCACATATCCCGGAGGTGAACCCTTCAGTTGGGAAACGGTGTGCGGCTCCTGGTATTCGGACAAATTGAGGGTGATAAGGGATTTTTCGCCGCCGTACAGCGCGTCCGCCAGCGCCAGCGCGGTCTCGGTTTTGCCAACGCCGCTCGGGCCTACCAGCAGGAATACCCCCTGCGGGCCGTTTTCAGCCGTCAGCCCGGTTTTGGCGGCCCGCAATCGTTGGGCGATGGCGTTGAGGGCCGCATTCTGCCCCACCACGCGTCTACCAATTTCGCTTTCAAGGTTCAGCAGTTCGGTCTGCTCGTCCTTCATCAGCGAGGAGAGCGGGACGCCGGTCCAGTCGGCAATGACGTTGGCGACGGTGCGAACATCCACATCAACCGAAAGCAGCGGACTGCTTTGCTGAATGTCCTGCAGCAACTGCTGCAGTTCATGCGTTTCACCCTGTAAGGAGATATCCTGACGGCTCTCCAGCAGTTGCTCCGTCAGCCTGAGCTCCTGTCCGTACTGAGTTTCCCGCTCATCGAGTTCGACAATCAGGCTCACCTCTTCCTGTTCAATCATGGTCAGGCGTTCACCATCCGCATGATTGCCGACGGCGATATCCTCCAGCAGCGCCTGTTTCTCCATTTCAAGAGACGTAATTTGCGCGCGGATACGGGTCAGCTGTTCCGGTACGGTTTCAAGGCTCATACGCACGCGGGCGCTCGCGGTATCCAGCAGATCGATCGCTTTGTCCGGCAGCTGACGACCGGTCAGATAACGTCGTGACAGAGCGACCGCAGCGCGTACCGCGTCGTCGGTAATGTGGACGTTGTGGTGTTCGGCGTAGCGGGACTTCAGGCCGCGCAGCATCAGGCAGGCGGTATCGTCATCCGGCTCATCGACTTTCACCATCTGAAAGCGACGCTCAAGCGCCGCATCGCGTTCAAAGTACTGTTTATATTCGCTCCATGTCGTGGCAGCGATGGTGCGCAGCTCCCCCCTCGCCAGCGCGGGCTTCAGCAGGTTGGCCGCATCGGCGCCGCCCGCCTGATTGCCGGCGCCGATAATGGTGTGCGCTTCGTCGATAAACAGCAGGACCGGCGTCGGCGACTGTTGTACGGCGTCGATGACGTTTTTCAGACGCTGCTCAAATTCACCTTTCACGCCGGCCCCCGCCTGCAACAGGCCGAGGTCGAGGGTGCGCAGGCTGACGGCTTTCAGCGGCTCAGGTACGTTACCTTCGGCGATGCGCAGCCCCAGACCTTCCACAAGGGCCGTTTTGCCCACGCCCGGCTCGCCGACCAGGATCGGGTTGTTTTTGCGGCGTCTGGAGAGAATATCCACCATCTGGCGGATTTCCGTATCACGACCAAATACCGGATCGATGCTGCCTTCGCGCGCCCTGGCGGTGACGTCGAGGGTATATTTATCCAGCGCGCTCTGAAGCACCGGATTAAGCTCACCTTCTTTTATCCCGGCCCCGACCGGACGACCGACAAACTGCACCTCCCCGCCGTTCTGCGCCAGCTCCGCGTCCTGCTGGGCTTCCGGGCGTTCGTCGGACTGCGTATCGAGCAGCGGGCGCAGGCGCTGCAGCTGGCTCTGCCCCAGCGTCAGCAGCGGCCACAGGCCGTCGCAGCGTACCATCTTAGGTTGATCCACCAGCGCCATCAGCAGATGCACGCCGCGAATGCGTTCTTCTCCGGCCAGCGAGGCCCGCATCCAGGCTTCGCGCATCAGGGTCTGGGTGCTATCGGCCAGCTGCGGGCGGCTGCGTACCGAGCGCGGCAGCGTATCGAGCCAGCCGAGCAAATCCTGCCACAGGGCGTCCATATCCCATTCATAGCGACGTGCCAGTACCGTGAGATCACCCTCGCCCTGCTCCAGCAGCTTCAGCAGCCAGTGCTCCGGCAGAATTTCAGCATGCGCTCGCGTGAGGCACAGGGAGGCAGCCCCTTCCATCGCACGGGCGCAGTAGGGGTTGAGACGTCGCAGAAGGATTGCCGGATTTTCCATGTTCTTGAACTCGCTGTCTGGGGACCTTCAGGCACGCTACCGCCCATCGCTTTTCCTTGTCGTAAGGAACCTAAAGCGCATCAGGTCAGATTTTCGTTTACGGGATGTTTTACTCAGTACCCGCCGGGCAGATACTCAGCAAAACTGCGGACAGGTTGCCCCATCCGCATCGGGCTTACGCGGTGGCGCGTTCGTTCCAGGAGTCGGAATGAATGATGTTGCCGTCTTTGTAGGTCCAGGTGATTTTTTCGTAACGCAGCTCGATCTGCTCGAGGTGGTTATGCTTTTCGTAGGAAGGGTCCTTGATGTCGTGCATTTTCGGCGCGACCTTCACCAGCTTGACGTTTTCCAGTTTGGTGTTGAAGTACTCCACCTCCTGGCCCGCGTCGTTGATTTTGTACCATCTGAATTCGGCAGATTTTAGGGTCTGGCCGGTAGTCACCGCCTTGTACAGATACGGGCTGGAGGAGTCGATCTCCTTGGTGAACAGGAAAGGCGTGTGAATGCGGGTGCCTGTCAGCTTGCCGGTATTGTTGTCGGTTGGGATGTAGAGGTTATGCTCCTGCGCCACCACCTCGATGCTGCCTTCACGATCTTTCACGTCGACGGAACCTTTAATATCCGCACCGCCGTCGTCTTTCAGCCAAAGATAAACAGGAATTGCCATGAATTACTCTCCATTGTGTTGTGATGCGCCATCATCCTGCGATGACGCCTGGGGGGTGCCCGATATCTGGCAGGCGTTCGCCTGCGGTACCAGACTGATTTCGACACGGCGGTTCAGCGCGCGGCCTTCCGGCGTGTCGTTGGTCGCGATCGGGCGGCTTTCGCCGTAGCCCTGCACCGCAAAACAGCTTTCCGACACGTCGCCGGTATCCCGCATCCAGTCCCGCACCGCTTCGGCACGCTTCAGGGACAGCGTCTGATTGCGTTGTGGATTGCCGGTGTTATCGGTATGTCCTGCTATCACGATCAGCCAACCCGGTTTAGCCCTGACGCCAACCAGCGAATTGACCAGCATTTTGGTGGAGCCGGCTTTCAGTACGAACCTGCCGGAATCGAACAGCGACATGCTGTCGAGACGGCTGATTTTGGGTGGCGTAGCTAGCTTTGCCTTCAGTTTTGGTGGTGGCGGCACATACGAGCGGATCGCATCCAGTACCGGCATACGTAACCGTTCACCCTGGTACAGGCCAAGGCTCATCCGTAGCGGTTCGCCGTTGCGCGCCCAGCCATCCAACTGAGCGGAATCCTGACGTAATACCTTGACTGCTTCGGCTTTGGGGCCGTAGTCATCCATGGAGAGTCGATAGTAGTGGGCGACATCGAAACTCAAACGGTTCAACAGCTGACGATTGTTCCAGCCACTGCTGAGCAGCGCCACGATAGCTGCCAGGGTGAAAAGCCCGAGTGCGCAGCGGCAGGCGCGGCCATGAGGCGTGAGGCCCTGGCTTTCCGGTAAGAGTGGGAGAACAAAGTCCGGGAATAGCGCTATTGTTGTGCTGTCAGCCCCCACCGGCTGCCAGCCAGCAGCGCGCAGTATGGCGGTGTGGCGTGTCAGCCAGGCGGTCCAGATGGAATCAGTGAGGCTACCGGAAACGTTCGGCCCAATCCCCCATAGCATCGCCGCGGGTGCAACTGCCGGGATATCCGGATTCTTATCGATAAACACCGCTTTGACGTGGCTTTGCGACCAGGTCATCAGGCTGTTCATCAGCACCTGCTGCTGCATGGCCACCGTGCTACCTGTCGCGACCCATGCAGAAATGGGGCTGGGGACTGAGGACTCCCGCCAAACGCGGATCCCTTCCTCCGCAACAGCGGCCTGCCAGAGCATGTCATTCATCATCGCGCTGCCGGCCTGGACGTTCAGAAGCAGCGGTACCGAATGCCCGATTTCACGGCGCAGCTGGCTGATGTACCAGCGCAGAGTCAGCAAACGACTGGTCAGGGCTTCGCTGTCCGCATGCTGCTGCGGGCAGACGCTGACCATCACCGCGAGCTGCCGCCCCCAGTTCGGACGCAGGCATAGCAGCTGCCGCGTCAGTTGCGCCAGGTTCTGATGCTCTTCAACCTTGATCCAACATCCCTGAGTGACGGTCAGCACCTGAGACCGTTCTGGCCAGATTTGCGGCAGATCGCCACAGACCAGCACCACCGGCTGGCGATAGGTCGCTTCAGGAAGATTATCCAACCGCAGGGCCACGTCCTGCTCGGAACGACGCCTTGTGACGTAGCCAATTATCGCGATCAGCCCCAGGGCAACCACCAGCACAAGAACGGAAATCAGCCGGGACGCCGGCAAAAATCCCAGGCACACAACGGCGCTCAGCAGTGCCGCCCACAGCGCAAGCCCGCGCCGTTGCGCCAGACTCATTTCGCCCCCCCAGGCAACAGGGTTGTCAGCATCCGCTCGAGCCAGGAGTTCAGTGCCCACCACAGGCCAACGGTCGCCAGAGCGCTCACGCCGATGCGTACAGGCCATAGTGATAGCCAGCGCTCCATTACCCGATGTGCTCGGCTTTCTACCATTAGCCGATCGGTCTGCGGATAGCTGAACGGTAAGACATGGTCAGCGAATGCCTGTATCAGTTTCTGACGCTTAGGGTCATTCAGCGACCGGAAATCACCGAGGAACCCCAGCATCATGACGCGCTGAAAGCAGGTGAGCACCGCACTGTCTGGTGCAGGTTCACGCAGTACATCTCGCATACGATCGCAGAGGGTATCTCCGGCATCCATGGTGCCGAGAAAGTGCCCCTGTAGAGGAATGTCATACCACTGTATGCAGGCGTCATCTTCTACGCCGCGGCCTTTAACCGCCTCATCGAGCAGTGCACACTGTGCGGTGAGAATATGCTGACAGCTGGCGTCATCCAGCTCGCTCTCTTTCAGCGCGCGCTGTACGCGCTCCACGTCCGCAACACAGCGTTCCCACAGCAATCGACCTTCCCCTTCCTGAAATTTTGGGCCGTGGCGCAGGCTGATAACCTGCAGCCATGTGTCCTGTAACAGCGCATCAATATCGATGGACGCGGAGATGCCGCGTTTGCGCTCGCTCATGTTCTCAGTACCGCGAAGAGTTCAAGTTCAGGCTCACCGAGCATTCCCGGGACATAAAACATACAGCAGCCGCTTTCGAGCATGTCGACAGCCAGAGGATGAGACACATCGAGGCTGAAATATTGATTCTCCAGGCGCAGAGGAATGGCGGCAGGTACATGGCGTAGCGGCGTCAATGGCACCCCCACCCGAGAGGAATTGACGATACCGCGGACGTGATCCGGGCTGCCCACTTTGCACTGGCGCGGAAACTGCTCCTGCAGCTGCGCGACCGGGATGGGGGAGCGTACGGATAAGTAGTAGTCGGCACCTTCGCGCAGACGGGGATCGTGCAGGCGTGCCTGCCAGAAATGCAGGCGCTTATCGTACTCAAGTTCAACGGACACCACCCGTGAGGGCAAGCTGGCCTCCAGCAGATCGCCCAATAAGTCGAACAACGGCGGGAAGACTGCACTCAGCTTTTCGTGCTGCCAGCCAGGAATGGCGCTAACCTGATGCTCAAGGGAGAACGTAAGCAGGCTGCCGGCAAGTCTTGCCAGTTCCGGATACAGTCGTTCAGCCGGGCTCTGCGGATATCGTAGAAACTGACCGAGTACCGGCTCCGCGCTGTTCAGGGCATTCAGCAGCCAGAAAAGAGACACGTCAGCCACCGCAAAATCTGCCATCCGCGCATTGCTTTCCCGGCGCATGGCCATCAGGCGGGTCAGACGGGCTCGCAGCTGGGTCATCAGCTGTTCAAGCTGGGTCACCAGCCAGCGGCTGCCCTGTACGGGTAGCAGCGGCGGGAGAAAGCTGCCATCAAGCTCCCAGGTACCCTGCGAATCCTGCTGCAGACGGGCCACCGGGCAGGTCAGATAATCACTGTTGTCCTGATGAGCAAAGCGTAGCGTCAGTTCCGCCTGCATCACCGCAATCTGGCGGGTGTCTTCACCATGCTGGTTGCGCACGTCCCGCCAGCGCTGGCGGTAACGAACCGGGCGATCGGCTACCTCATCGGGTGTCAGGCAGTTACCGCCATTAGCGCGTAACAAGGGTAAAGCCAGCACCACCACGGTGTCATATGATTCGCCATCCAGCGACAGCGCCGGTGGCAGCGCATCGGCATTGTCCGTATCAATAAGCGAACCATCCTGAAAACGGACATGCAGCCTGTGGGCCTGTAGACGACCGAGTTTCAGCATGTCCGATTCAAAGGTCGACTCAATCACCCCCCAGGGATGGTTGAGCCCCAGCCGGGCAATGCATTCCGCAGACCAGGCTGCATACGCAGCCTGTTGCTGGAAGTGCTGGGGAGAGACCATGATGCCCCTACCCCACAACGGTTGTTCCGTTTTCATCTGCTTCCTGCCTTACGTTACGCTTTCGCTTTCGGCATCTGGGAAACCAGCGACAGATTGACGTCCATGCCTTCCACCTGGAAGTGCGGTACGGCAAACAGCTTCACGCGGAAGAAGCCCGGGTTGTCCTCGATATCCTCCACCACCACTTTGGCGTCGCGCAGCGGGTGTGATGCCTGCAGCTCATCGCCCGGGTCGGTCATTTCGGTCACCAGGCTTCGCACCCAGGCGTTGAGTTCCAGCTCAAGCAGGCGGCGGTCCTTGGTGGTGCCGATGTTTTCACGCTGAATAAGCTTCAGGTAGTGCGCGATACGCGACAGCAGGAAGATGTAGGGCAGCCGCGCGTTAATCCGGCTGTTTGCGGTAGCGTCCGCGGTGTCGTACAGCGCCGGTTTCTGGGCCGAATTTGCCGAGAAGAAGCAGGCGTAATCCCGGTTCTTATAATAGGAAAGCGGAATAAAACCGAGGTTGGCGAACTCAAATTCGCGGGTTTCCGGCAGCATTACCTCTGACGGAATTTTCACCTGATTGCCGGTGCCGAGATCGTACAGATGAATGGGCAGGTCCTGCACCGCGCCGCCGGCCTGCGGCCCGCGGATCTGCACGCACCAGCCGTTGTTGATGAAGCTTTTCACCATGTTTGCCGCAAAGGCGAAGGAGGCATTGGTCCACAGGTATTTGTCGTGTTCCGGCCCTTTAACCTCTTCGACATAGTTGAAGCTGCGCACCGGCACGGTATCCGGGCCATACGGCAGGCGGCCCAGCACGCGCGGCATCACCAGGCCGATGTAGCGAGAGTCGTCGGTGTCGCGGAAGCTTTTCCATTTGATATATTCGGCGCGATCGAAGTAGTTGCCGATATCCTTGATGGCCGCAACCTGCTCCATGTTCTCCTTTAAAAAGAACGCCGGTCCCGCGGAGCCAATAAACGGCATATGCGCGGCGGCGGAGACTTTTGAGATGTTACGCATCAGCGCCACATCCTGAGCGGAGGCATCGAACTCATAGGCCGAGATAACCGCGGCAATAGGCTCGCCGCCCGGGGTGTCATACTCCGCGATATAGGTCTGCTTATACAGCCCGCTCTGGATAATTTCCGGAAAGTCCTCGAAGTCCTGGCGCAGCTCCTCTTTAGACAAATCGAGGAGCTCCAGCTTGACGTTCTGGCGAAAATCGGTTTTATCCACCAGCGATTTGAGCCCACGCCAGACGCCCTCAGTACGCTGAAAATCCCGGTGATGCATGACTTCATCAAGCTGACGGCCAATCTGAAAATCCAGCTCCGCAATATGATGGTCGAGGATCGTTTTATCCAGCTTCTCCACTTTGTGCCCGGATTTTTGCAGACACTGCATAAATACTTTCACCGCGGCGGTCACCCGCGCGTCGGCGGAGGTTTCCGCCATAACGGTCGTATCATCAAAACCGTTTAAATCACCGAGCTCAGCCACCGGCGTTAAATTTATTTTGTCAAACAGTGAGGCATATACCCCACCCTGCGGCAGGTGTTTTTCGACAACGGCGCCACCCGCCAGATTTTGGGATTCGTTATTGACTGACATTAGCATTTACTCGTCATTATTCCGTGATAAAAACGTCCAGTAATTAATCCTGGGCCGGGGCAAGCGCATTCAGTTCATTACGCAACTCTGCGGAAAGTGCGGGGTCTTTTAATATAATTTCCAGCTCTTTCCGAAAAGTCATATTATCCAGAAGATTTGATTTCAAATCGCGCAGCAGATTACGCATCGCGAGCATTGCCCGAAGCTGTGGGATTTGACGCGCCACCGCCTCCGGCTCGAAGTCTTTCATATTGTGAAAAAAGAGCTTCACGTTTTCTTCAGAACCATCGTTGGCGAGGGTGTTTTTAACGGTGAGATTGACTTGCGGATTAAGATTAGCCAGGACGCTGTTAAAATTGTTCTTGTTGATGTCTATCTTATCGCGCTCAGAGAGCGTGCCCTCTGCCTTGCCGTTGCTGAAGTCACCCACGCTCAGGAGCTTTAGCGGAAGCTCAACTTTCTTCTGAACTCCCCCCGTCAAAAGATCCAGCTTTATATTTACACGCGCACGAGGTATTTCATTCTGAAATGATTCAGACATATATACTTATCTCCTGAATAAATTAATCACTTAACCTGAAATATTGTCACCATAGAGGATGCGGCTTTTTGTTTTTACTCTAAATTCATCGCGGCGTAAAGCCTGAAAAACTCAAATAACCCGTAACGGCAATCGCTAATTAAAAGCAACCTGCGCCATAAGCCCGACATGACAGGCCTGGCGCGCCCGTCACCCGTTAATATTTATTTTAAATAAACCCACGCCGCAAAAATAAATAACATTCACGGCAACAATAATAATGCCAAATTAATAAATGAAATAATAAAATAATATTTTTCAAGTCCAGTGTCGGACATTTAAAACGCCACAAGGAGAGGAGCAGGCGGTATTGACGTAAGGAGTAGTATTAACTAAAGAAGCGGGCAGGCGAAAGCCGGCGCGGACGACGCTGACCGCTAATGCGCGTTCGGCCGGTTGCCAGAAACAGAAAAACCCGGACAGCAAACGTGTTGCCATCCGGGTTTCGCGCGGGCGACGCTATTTAGCGTTGCGGATTAGTTTGCCGTAGCGGCGGACGGTTCAAGCTTCGGGCCCGCCAGCGCCAGGCGCGCGCCGGCCTCGGTATCGCTGTATTGTCTGAAGTTATCGATAAACAGCTGGGCCAGACTCTCGGCTTTCTCCTGCCAGCCGTCGGCAGAACTCCAGCCGCTGCGCGGATCGAGCAGCGCGCTGTCAACGCCAGGGATGCTCTGCGGAATAGCCAGGCCAAAGACCGGGATCGTCTCCGGACGCAGAGGACCGGTGGTATCGTTTAAGATAGCGCTGATAATGCTGCGGGTATCGCGCAGCGACAGGCGTTTACCCTCCCCGTTCCAGCCGGTGTTAACCAGCCAGGCTTCGGCGCCCGCTGCCGCCATTTTGGCGGCCAGCACGCTGGCGTACTGCGTGGGGTGCAGCAGCAGGAACGCCGCGCCGTAGCAGGCCGAGAAAGTTGGCGTCGGTTGGGTAATACCGCGCTCGGTGCCGGCCAGCTTCGAGGTGAAGCCCGACAGGAAATGGTACTGCATCTGTTCGGTCGTCAGACGCGAAACCGGCGGCAGCACGCCGAATGCGTCGGCGGCGAGGAAAATCACCCGCGCCGGATGGCCGGCGCGAGAGACCGGCTTGACGATATTTTCGATATGCGACAGCGGGTATGAAACGCGGGTATTTTCGGTCTTACTGCCGTCGGCATAATCCACGGTGCCGTCAGCCCGGACCACCACGTTTTCCAGCAGCGCATCGCGGCGAATCGCCTGATAAATCTCCGGCTCCGCCAGCGGATCGAGGTTGATGGTTTTGGCGTAGCAGCCGCCTTCAAAATTGAAGACGCCGTCGTCATCCCAGCCGTGCTCATCGTCGCCGATAAGCTGGCGCAGAGGATCGGTGGAAAGGGTCGTTTTGCCGGTACCGGAAAGGCCGAAGAACAGGGCCACGTCGCCCTCTTCGCCGCGGTTAGCCGAACAGTGCATCGAAGCAATGCCCTGCTGCGGCAGCAGATAGTTCATGACCGAGAAGAGCCCTTTTTTCATCTCTCCGCCGTACCAGGTGCCGCCAATAAGCTGAATTTTCTCGCTCAGGTTAAAGGCGACGAAGTTCTCGGAGTTGAGGCCCTGCTCCTGCCACTGGTCGTTGGTGCAGCCCGCGCCGTTGAGGACCACGAAGTCCGGCGTGAACTGTTCCAGCTCCTCGGCGTCGGGAACGATAAACATGTTTTTGACGAAGTGAGCCTGCCATGCCACCTCGGTGACAAAGCGCACGCCGAGGCGCGTATCAGGGCTGGCCCCGCACCAGGCATCAACCACGTACAGCTTTTTACCGCTCAGCTGTCCGGCAACCCGCGTTTTGAGGCTGGCCCAAATCTGCGGCGTTAACGGTTTATTGTCGTTGCGACCAAGCCCGGCATCGGACCACCAGACGGTATCGCGGGTCAGATCATCCCTGACGATATATTTGTCACGCGGCGAACGTCCGGTAAATATCCCGGTATCAACGGCCACTGCGCCGGATGCGGTCATCACGCCACGCGCTGCGCCGGTGAGTTCCGGGCTGGTTTCATGGGCAATCAGCAGGTCGTAATCGGGGTTATAAAATAACTCGCTGCTATCCTTAATACCAAGCTCGTGCAGAGCCTGTTTTACTAATTCGATATGTGGCATGGAACTCCTGACAAACAGCTGGCTAGGTAAGATGTATTCATTATTTCAGCCCGTCATTGCGTTCTTCTGTGAATTCCGATGTAAAAAATTCACAGCAAAATGAAATAACAGGATGAGCCGCCTGGAGCAGCGATATTATAGCGGTGCTCGTAGGGTATCGCCTGTGCTTTACGACAACTCATATTTACTGCTTAGGAATACGCTAAATCCGAGAAAAATGTTAACACCTGTGGTTAGTTATGTTAATTGCATAGTTTCTATGCGTTATGCTAAAATTGCATAGCATTAAATACAGCGTTAAGGAACGGATCCGTGCTGGCTAATCTTGAAGTGAAGTGGCTGTACGATGTCATTGCTCTGGAGGAGTCCAGAAGCTTTACTCTGGCGGCTAAAACCAGAAATATATCGCAATCCTCGTTCAGCCGCAGGATTCAGGCGCTTGAGGCGTCGCTGGGCTTCAGCATCTTCGACCGCGGGGTTAACCCGCTGCAGCTCACCACTCGTGGCAAAATTTTCGTCGGCTATGCGCGAAATATGCTGGATGATATGGACTTTCAGATTAGTCGCATTAAGGGGCTAAATAATACTACTCAGAAAATAAGAATCGATGCCGCTCCGTCGCTCTCTGTTTTAGTCCTTCCGGAATTAATTGCCGGCTACACCGATATAAAAAATAAAACCTTCCACGTCGAATCCATTAACGTTAACGAAGCCGTATTTAACCTCAAGGAAGGCAAGAGCGACTTTATTCTGTCGTTTTATAATGAAGAGTTAATGAACTATCCGTTTATTAACCACAAAATTTTCGACTCCTCGGTGCACCTTGTTACGCCCTGCGATGAGAGCGGCAGACCGCTCTTTCATCTGCACCGCGGCGTTTTGCCGCTGATGAGATATGCCAACGATAGCTATATGGGGCGCCAGGTGAATCAGGTTATCGACCGCACGCCGGGGATCACCTTCTCGCTGACCTTCGTCTCGTCGATGAGCGAGCTGCTTAAGCGGATGATCCTCAACGGCGACGGCGTAGGCTGGCTGCCGCAATACTCTATCCAGCGCGAGCTCGATGAGGGCCGCCTGGCCATTATGGACGCCACGCTCTCGCTGCCGATCGGGGCCTATATGTATCGTTCCGGCTCGCGGCTTAACCAGTCCGCCGAGCGCTTCTGGCAGCATATTAAATCCCGGGATGCCCGCCAGTCCTGAGCAATAAAACCGGCGGCTTGCGCCCGTCGCCGGCTAGATAGCGAATTCGCCAGCTGGCAGAAAATTCGCTATCATCCGCCTCCTCTTTCCCAGGCGAGCTGCCCGATGTCTACGATCGTTGATACCTTTATTGCCCCGCCGTGCCATGCAGAGATTGAGATCCTTTATCAGGACGATCATCTGCTGCTGATCGCAAAACCTGCCGGCCTGCTCAGCCTCTCGGGGAAAAACCCGCGCAATCTCGACTCGGTGCACCATCGGTTAGTCCAGACCTTTCCCGGCTGTACGCTGGTTCATCGTCTCGATTTCGGCACTTCCGGCGTGATGGTGATTGCCCGCAGCAAGGCCATCAACGCCGCCCTCTGCCAGCAGTTTAGCCAGCGGGCGGTGAGCAAAGTCTACAGCGCGCTGCTGTGCGGGCACCTGACCGATGATGAAGGCGTAATAGACGCCCCCATCGCCAAAGACCCGGCGCTGTTTCCGCGGATGACCATTTGCGCCACTCGCGGCAAGCCGGCCCGCTCCCGCTATCGGGTGCTTGAGCGCCTGCAGCGCCCGAGTGAAGACGGGACACCGCTGCCGCTGACCCGCGTGCGGCTCACCCCGGAGACCGGTCGCACCCACCAGCTGCGCATTCACTGTCAGCTCGCGGGGCACCCCATTTTAGGCTGCGATCTCTACGGCGGCCTGCTGCTACCCGGCACCGAGAGCACGCCGCGCCTGATGCTGCACGCCAGCGAGCTGCGCTTTACCCACCCGGTCAGCGGGGAGCCACTCAACGCCAGCAGCGCCAGTCCGTTCTGAAACCCGCCGGTCGGCAGCGATTAATCCAGCGGCGCGTCCCTGATATCAACCAGCAGCAGCGTACCGAAACTGCCGGCCGGAACGTGGTGCACGGCGCCCTTCGGCACAAAGCAGTAATCGCCGGCGGCGAGGTTGAACTGTCTGCCGTCGATAACCAGCGGCAGCGCCCCTTCCAGCACCAGCAGCAGTTCGTCGAAATCATCGTGCACTTCGGCGGCGATCCCCTCACCGCCCATTTTTATGACCTTTATGGCGCTATTGCCTACCGAGCCCAATACCCGCGACTGCCAGACCTGCTCCAGCCCGGCGGCGATCCGGTATACAGAGTTAATCTCCATCAATGCCTCCTGCAGGCGAATGCCAGCCGCTATAAATAACCGATCGGCGCCATCGCGCAAATACGGATATGTTAGTTGCATACGCAAAATCATTCGCTGCGCCGGGAAGCGTCTGCCGAACGGCCTATATCGACGAGGCCGCAAAGGCGCCGGGCGTGATGCCATAATGCAGGCGGAAGTATTTAATCAGGTGGCTTTGATCGTAAAACCCGACGTCCGTCGCCACCTGGGCGGCGCCAAAGCCTTTCGCCAGCAGCCCTTTGGCTCTGACCAGGCGCAGCTGCGTCAGGTACTGATGGACCGACAGCCCGGTCTGCGCCTGGAAGGTGCGCATAAAATGAAACTCGCTCAGCCCGGCGACCCCGGCAATCTCCTTAACCGCCAGCGGCTGCTGATAGGCGCAGTGTAAAAACTCGATGGCGCGACGGATGTCGGCGCGGATCGCATCCCGTCGGCCACCGCGAGCGCTGCGCCCGGCATAACGCCCCACCAGCATATTTAGCACCTGGTACATCAGGCACTCTTTTTCCAGCGGATCGCGGCTGGCGCCAAGCACCGCGGAGGCCTGCAGCATGCTGCGCGCCATCAGCGGGTCGTGGCGCATCCCTTCGCCGCCAAAATGGACCTCGCCGGTGCCGGTAAGCACCGTTGCGGCCACCTCATCGATCAGCTGCGCTGAAGGATAAAATGCGCAGTAATCCCAGCCTTCGTCACGCTGCACCGCTTCGCCGGTATGCACTTCGCCGGGCATGATCACCATCACCGTCCCCGCCGCCGCGATGCCACGCTCCCGGCAGATACGCGTGCGCTGGGCGCCGCGGGCGAAGGCGGCAATCACATATTCATTATGAAAGTGCGGCGGATAGCTGTGCTCGTAGCAGGAGGCGCGGAGGATCTCCATCCCGCCGTGCAGCTCGCTGTCCCGCCAGAGCCTGATATCATCCCGTATCTCTTTCGCCACCCCGGCACCCTTTTTATTGCGCAAAATTGATATTTCAACCAATGAGCAGGATTTTACTATAGCGATCCTGACGATTTCTTAAGATTATCATTCAGTGACGGACAATTCGGGACTATTTGATGTTGATGAACAAGAAGACCTCGCCCAGGGATGAGGCAGCCGCGGAGTTTCGCGCGGGCATTATCGCCTGCCTGCCCACCATCCCCGGCTACTGGAGCATTGGCTTTGCCGCCGGGGCTATCGGCACATTATCAGGGTTCACCACCGCGCAGACGGCTCTACTGGCGAGCGCGCTGTACGCGGGCTCCG
This sequence comes from Klebsiella sp. BIGb0132, assembly GCF_024810075.1. Classification (NCBI taxonomy): domain Bacteria; kingdom Pseudomonadati; phylum Pseudomonadota; class Gammaproteobacteria; order Enterobacterales; family Enterobacteriaceae; genus Klebsiella; species Klebsiella sp. BIGb0132. The sequence goes on from NZ_JANUDW010000008.1 coordinate 30,278, forward strand.
CCCAGTTCCTGTTTTATTCGCTGTGGGCCACCGGCGCCGAAGTCGCCTCGGTGGTGCTGAGCGTACTGCTGGTGAACCTGCGCTACCTGCTGATGAGCTCCGCCATGAGCGTATTCTTTCGGGAATACACGACCGGACAAAAAATTATCAGCGGGCTGCTGCTGACCGATGAAACCTTTGGCGTCGCGGTCCAGCGCGGCAGCGGGCACAACAAAGTGCCCTACGCGTGGATGCTCGGGCTCAACGTCGCCGCGTGGCTGAACTGGATCCTCGCCTGCGTGGTCGGCGCGGGGTTAGCCTCCGCCCTTCCGCCGTCGCTGATGGAGGGGCTGAGCTTCAGCCTGGTGTCGATGTTTATCGGGCTGGTGCTGATGATCTGGTTTGCCAGCCGGCGTAAAGCGCTGGAGGCCTTCAGCATTGCGACGGCGGTGGTCATCACTCTGTTCACCGCCGGCCACACCGATATGAGCGTGGTGGTCATCGTGGCGGCGTCGGTCGCGGCAACGCTGGCAACGGTCGGGCTGCGCCTGACGTCCAAGGGAGAACAATAGATGGAACGAAATATCATCCTTGCCATTCTCGCCTCCGCGCTGGTCACCGCCCTGATGCGCACGGTGCCTGTTTTACTGCTTTCGCGTTTTCGCCTGGCGCCGGTTATCCAGCAGTGGCTGAGTTTTATTCCGTCCGCCATTATGGCGGCGATTATCGCCGCAGAGCTGCTCGGCAAGCCGGCGCTCAGCGGCTCGGGGATCAGCATTTCGCTGCTGGCCGCCGCCGCCGCGACGGTGGCCGGCGCTCTCACCCGCAGCCTGTTTGCAACGGTGATTGCCGGGATGGTTGCCTTTTCCGCACTCAGCTACCTGCTGCTTTAATTATGCTCCTGGCCACGGTTATCGTGGCCTTTTCATTATCAGCTTTCCCCCACGCGTTAAATTCAAATAGCGGCATTGCAAATGCAAATATCATATTTGCCGGTTAATCACCGCCTCTGTAGCTTGTAGTTTATTCATGCTTTCCATGAAATAAACTTCAGGGCGCGACGGCGGCAAATGATTAGACTCGAAAATATCTATAAGACCTACCCCGGCAGCGCGCATGCGGCAATAAGCAATCTGAACCTGACGATTAATAGCGGCGAACTCTGCACCTTCGTTGGCCCCAGCGGCTGCGGTAAAACCACCCTATTACGGATGATTAATCAGCTCGATAAGCCGGACTCCGGTTACGTCTACGTGCAGGGTGTAAAAATAGCCGAAAGCGATATTATCCAGCTGCGCCGCAAAATTGGTTTTGTTATGCAAAGCGCGGCGTTATTTCCGCACCGCACGGTGGCGCAAAATATCGCGACGGTACCGCGCCTGCTCGGCTGGAGCAAAACGCAGATCCGCGCGCGCATTGCCGAGCTGGTCGATTTAATGTCGCTGGACCGCCTGCTGCTTGAGCGCTATCCGCATCAGCTTTCCGGCGGCCAGCAGGGACGCGTCGCTATCGCCAGGGCGCTGGCGGCCGACCCGCCGGTGCTGCTGATGGATGAGCCCTTTGCCGCCATCGACCCGCTGGTGCGCGAACGCCTGCAGGACGAGCTGCTGCTGCTCCAGCAGCGCCTGCATAAAACGATCGTGCTGGTGACGCACGACATTAACGAGGCCATCCGCCTGGGCGACAGAATTGCCATTTTCGAGGAGGGCGGCGTGCTGGCGCAGTTTGCCTCCCCTGACCATATTTTATCGCACCCGGCCAGCGACTTTGTCCGCCGCTTTATCGGCCCCGAGCCCAACCTCAAGCGGCTGGGCATGATTCAGGTCGGCCAGCTGCCGCGCCATGACGTGGCGCTGGTTGACGAGCAGCATGCGCCGATCGCCAGCCGCCACCCGACCCTCAGCAGCCCGCTGCAGCTGATCCTCGATAAGCACCAGCGTCCGCTGCAGTGGTTCGACCCGCACCGGCGCATTTCGCTGCCCATCACCCAGCCGCTGGCCGCGCTGCACAGCCTGCGCTTTGCCTACAGCGCGCTGCTGGATGCGCCGGGCGGCGTGCTGGTACACGTCGACGACAGCGGAAAATATCAGGGCACCGTTTCGTACTCGCTGCTCCAGCACGTGCTGGATGGTCTGGTGGAAATTCGCCGCTATGGTTGACTGGCAGTGGATCCTCGACAACCGGATGATGATCGGCGCGCTGCTGTGGCAGCATACCCAGCTGGTGGCTATCTCGCTCTTTTTTGGCACCCTGCTGACGGGATTACTGATTGGCCTGACTCTGCGCTGGCCGAAAGTCGCGCAGCCGCTGCTCTATCTCTGCGGGGTCCTGTTTACGATCCCCTCGCTGGCGCTGTTCATTTTGCTGCTGCCGTTTACCGGCCTGTCGCTGACCACCTCGGTCATCGGCCTGACGCTCTATTCCCTGCTGATCCTGCTGCGCAACACGCTTGCCGGCATCGAGAAGCTGCCGGCGGCGGTGCTGGAGTCGGCCCGCGCGCTGGGCTACACCCGCGGCTACCGCTTTTTCGATATCGAGCTGCACCTGCTGGCACCGTCGCTTTTCGCCGGCCTGCGTATCGCCTCCGTCACCCTGGTTGGGCTGGTGACGGTGACCGCGCTGATTGGCCAGGGCGGGCTGGGGCAGCTGCTGCTGGCGGGGTTTAACCAGGATTTTATTACTCCTGTCATTGTCAGCCTGGCGTTGAGCCTTGCGCTGTCGCTGTTATTTGACTCGCTGATCGCCCGCGTTGGCTATTGGCTTACGCCCTGGACGCGCTGATGGATATCCTACAGGCAACGCTGGGCTGGTTTTTGCAGCCCGAACACTGGCTCAGCGACGGCGGTATTTTGGTGCGCCTGCGGGAGCATATTTATTACGTTACGCTGAGCATGCTGATCGCCTCCGCCATTGCCCTGCCCACGGGAATTGCGCTCGGCTACTGGCGCAAAGGCGCCTTCGTGATCATTAACTTATTTAATATCGGCAGGGCAGTTCCGGCGCTGGGATTAATTCTGCTGTGCATTCTGCTGTTCGGCTTTAACGATATTCCGCTCTTCGCCGCGCTGGTCGCCATGTCCGTTCCGCCGATTCTGACCAACGCCTGGGTCGGGATCTATCACGCCGACCGCCAGCTGTGCGATGCGGCGAAGGCGCTGGGCATGACGCCGCTGCAAAGCCTTTGGCAGCTGCGGATCCCGCTGGCCGCGCCGCTTATTTTCGCCGGAATGCGCACCGCGCTGGTACAGCTTATCGCCACCGCCGTCGTCGCGGCCTATGCGGGCCTCGGCGGCCTCGGTCGGTTTCTGATTGACGGGCTCGGCCAGCGCGATATTCCGCAGGTGATCGCCGGCTCGCTGGTGGTCTCCCTGCTGGCCATCGGCAGCGAGCTGCTCTTTTCACTGATTGACCGGCGCTTCACCCATACCATCGGCACTCCGGAGTATTAGTTTTTATCACCCATCGCCGCGGCCCGAATATCTCACACGGGCGGCAGCGTACCCGTGGCTGACTTAACGCATCACGGATATTTATTCACCTAGCGAGGCACTATGCACAATATATTAGCTTTCCCTTTTCACCGTCGCCGTTTTCGCCTGTCACTATTAGCCGTCGGGTTACTCGGCTTAAGCTTTAGCTCATTAGCGGAAAGCGTCACGATCGGCGGCGCTAATTTCACCGAGAGCTCTATTCTCGCGAATATTTACGCCAGCGCGCTGAAAAAAAATAATATTGAGGTCAGTACCCGACTTAATCTCGGCAACCGCGAGATCATTATTCCGGCATTAAAGAGCGGCGAAATTGATATTGTGCCGGAGTATCTTGGCGCCCTGCTTAACTACTACGACGGAAAAACCCTGGCCACCAGCCAGAGTGACGTCAGCGCCGAGTTGGCTAAGGTTCTGCCCGCCGACTTCACGCTGCTGACGCCTTCCCCGGCGACCTCGATTACCGCGTGGGCGGTTCGCGCCGACACGGCGAAAAAGTACGGCTTGAGCAAGCTCTCCGATCTGCAGCCCATCGCTCATCAGCTGACGATCGGCGGGCCACCGGAGCTGGCGGTGCGTGCGCTCGGCCTGCCGGGGCTTAAGCGCGTCTATGGCCTCGAATTTAAGGCAGTAAAATCCCTTGATATGGGCGGGCCGCTGACTCGCCTGGCGCTCAACTCCGGCAAAATCGACGTTGCGACGGTTATCTCCACCCAGGGCAACCTGGCGAAAGAGGACTGGGTGGTGCTGGATGACGATAAGCACGAGCAGCCGAGCCAGAACGTGGTGCCGCTGGTGCGTAAAGCCAGCCTGACGCCGACGGTGAGCAAGGTGCTGAACGACGTCTCCGGCAAGCTGAACAACGCCACCCTGATTGAACTCAACCAGCAGGTCGATCTGCAGCATAAAGATCCGGCCGCCGTGGCGGAAGCGTGGGTCAACGACCATCTGGCAAACCGCTAATCTCTCTCTGCCAGGGATCGGCAATAACTGCAAACGAGCCGCACATGTCTGAAAGTCATATGATTCTGAACCTGTTTTTCTTTAACCCGCAGGGGGATTACCGCTTCTCATGGCGCCATCCTCAGGCGCCGGGCAAAGAAATTTTTACCCTCGGCTACTACGCGGAGCTGGCGAAGAGGGCCGAGGCCGCCACCCTTGACGCCATCTTCATCGCCGACCATATCTCGATCTGGGATACGGTACCCAGCGGCCTTACCCACTACGCCAACGCGCGGCTGGAGCCCATCACCCTGCTCGCCGCCCTCGCCGCCGTGACCGAGCATATCGGCCTGATGGGCACCGCCTCCACCTCCTACAACGAGCCCTACAACCTCGCCCGCTACTTTGCCTCGCTGGACTTTCTCAGCGGCGGCCGGGCGAGCTGGAACGTGGTCACCTCGTGGCTGGAAGAGGAAGCGGCCAACTTCGGCCTCGACCAGCTTCCGCAGCACGGCAACCGCTACCAGCGCGCCGGGGAGTTTATCGATGTCGTCACCCGCCTTTGGGACTCCTGGGAGGACGATGCGGTGCTGTATGACAAAACGAGCGGCCTGTTTGCCGATGCGCCTAAGGTTCACCACCTCAACCATCGCGGCGAGTTCTTTAACGTCCGCGGGCCGCTCAACGTCCCGCGCCCGCCGCAGGGTCATCCGGTACTGGTCCAGGCGGGGTCTTCCGAGGCGGGGAAAAACCTCGCCGCGGCGTGGTCAGATATGCACTTCGTGTTTATTCAATCCATTGCCGAGGGGCTGGCCTATCGTCAGGAGATGAATCAGCGGCTGCGGGACTACGGGCGCGATCCGGCGCACTTTAAAATCATCGCCGGCGTTCTGCCCGTGGTGGTCAATTCCGACGCCGAGAAGGAGGAGCGCCAGCGGCTGAACGAGCGTTTGATGAGCGACCAGATGGCGATAGACCTGCTCTCCTCCTACCTGCGGATGGATTTAAGCGCCCACTCGCCGGACCAGCCCCTGCCGCCGCTGCCGGACGAGGCAACGTTTGACGGTATCCGCACCGCGCTGCGGCTTATCCGCCACTACGATCCCAGCCTGACCGTACTGCAGCTGGGGCGCCTGCTGCTGCAAAGCTCCGACAGCTGGCTGCTGATCGGCAGCGCGGAAGAGGTTGCCGACGCGCTGACCGCCACCTGGCGCGCCGGCGCGGCGGACGGATTTAACCTGATGTTCCCGCTGCTGCCGGGGGATTTCAATCGCTTTGTCGACCAGGTGGTGCCGATCCTGCAGCGTAACGGCGCGATGCGCACCCGCTACCCGTCGGGCACGCTGCGGGAGAAACTCGGGCTGCCGGTGGCGGAAAACCGCTTTACCGCGCCGGGTCCGCGCTAGCCTACGCCGAAGGAGGCCCGGCCTCCTTCACCCGCCTACAGTTGAGTCACGCCCCTTGTCGCCGCCTCGGCGCGCCACGCCAGCAGCTGCGCATAGGGCTGGCGCGTCACGACGCTAAAATCGTCGATCAGCTGCGCCCGGCAAATATCCCGGTACTGCGCGCCGGTAACCAGCTGATGCAGCGCCTCGCGCAGGAGCGCCATCATCGCCGGCGGCGTATCTTTGCTGCTTATCAGCGGCAGCCCCGGCGCCAGTGGGCTGCGTCCGATAACGCTCAACCCGGCAAGCAGCGCGGGTTCGTGGCGCTGCAGCAGCGCCCAGCTGATGCAGTCAATCGCCGCGATATCAGCCGTTCCCTGCTGTAATTCAATCAGCGACTGGCGGTGGCTGCCGCTCCAGCGCACGGCGGAAAAAAAGCGGCCGCTCTCGGCCAGCGGCGCCACCCTTTCCAGCAGCGCGTTGTAGCCGGACTGCGAATCTGGCGAATTGCACACCGCCCGCCGATGGCGAAAATCAGCCAGAGACAAATGCTGATTCACCGCCTGGCTCACCAGCAGGCTGCGGTAGTTCGCCCCTTCACAGCCCTCCGCCGTGTAGTGAAAGCAGCCGACGATCTGCACATCCGCAAGCCGGGTGACCAGCGGATAGCCGCAGGTCTGGCTCAGCAGCAGCTGCGGATCGCGCCAGTGGTCCAGCAGCGCCTCCCGGGGCCATCGCGCCGGCAGGTCGTCCACCGTCACCCCGCGGACCGCGAGGATCTCGCGCAGCGCCAGCCACAGCGCCCGCGTCTCTTCGTGATTAACCGCATACATGGGAAAATCGACAACGTTACTCATGGTTTTCCCCCGCGTCGGGCCGCTTTTTTACGCCGGGATGGGCGTTCACCGCCACCGCGCGAAACGAAAAGCGCCGCAGCCATTCGCCATAGCCGCGCACCACAAAGCCGTGGTTACGCTGCCGGTAGCTCTCCCGTTCGAGCAGATAAAGTTTACGCAATCCGTACCAGGGAATCCCCGGCAGGTCGTGATGAACTGAATGATAGTTGAGGTTAAGAAACAGCACTCGCCACGCCAGCCCCGCTTCATTAATCACCGAGCGCGCCAGCGGATCGTCGGCGGCCCGATGCTCAAGGAAGGAGCGAACCTTGGTGAGCGCCAGCGCCGGATAGCTGACGGCGGCGACAAAATAGAGCGGCGAGAACTCAACGTGCACCATCAGCGCAAACAGGCCGGCCAGCAGCAGGCCGTGGGTAGCCCACATCGCCATCGCCGCCTTCTCGCGCAGGCGAAAGGCGCGCCACGCGCTGATGAGCGTTTGTGCAATATCCAGCAGCGGTGCCAGCAGCAGCCGTCCGATAAAGGTGTTGCGCAGATGAATCACCCGGCGCTGCCAGGGCGCGAAGCGCCGCCAGCTCTCAGCGGTAAAATAGTAGGATTCGGGGTCATCGACCGGCAGCGTGAGATGGTGATTATCGTGGTGCGCGAGATGCGAATCCCGGTACAGGCCGTAGGGATACCACACCGCCAGCGGCAGGATGCCCAGCAGCTGATTCAGGCGCGGCCAGCGCGTCGGATGGCCGTGTATCAGCTCATGCTGTAACGACATATACCAGGCGCTAAACCAGATTAGCAGCAGCGTTGCCGGCAGCAGCCCCAGCGTTTTCCAGTATACGAGGGTGGCAAACCAGCCGCCGTAAATGGTGATAATCAGCAGCCAGGTCGGAAGTTCGCTGCGCCATAAGCGGCTGCGTGAAAGCTGGTGGATCAGGTCGCGCTGCTGCGGGTGCAAATAGAGAGACGTTTTTTTGGTCATTACTGCAAATACCGTTTCCGCGTTATCTTTCATTCCTCGAAGATGTGAGATAACACGGAAAATAACAAAGTATTTAAATGACTTAGCTTTGCCAGAAACGTGGGGGAAACGAAGCGCCTGCGGGGCGCTGCCGATGCGGATGATGGCGGATACTGCCCACCTCCCCCGCGACGCGTCAATTATCCACATTATGCAAAGCATGCTGGATAAAGGCGGGCATCGACCCTTTACATTACAGTATAATGTTAACAGACGGATCCAACCCGAACCGCTGCTCGACGCGTTCAGGCGCGGTGGCGCCGAGGATAACGAGATCTGCCTTGAGCTCAGTTTTAAAAGAACGCGAACCGACCGATAGCCAGGTTGTCGCCAATATCGCTGAAAGCGTGGCCTTTTAGGTCCCCTGTCTCGATAGCGGAGTCGAGGACCTGCTGGTCTCAATGATTGGGTCCGCATCGCCTGATGCCGACCGTTTAACAGGAGTGTGTCATGCCATCGTTAAGAGTCGCCTTTATCAAAGCCAACTGGCACGCGGATATCGTCAGCCAGGCCGAGAGCGGATTCCGCCAGGAGCTGGATAGTCAGCAGGTGGAATACGCCGTTGATAGCTGGGACGTTCCCGGGGCGTTTGAAATGCCGCTGCTGGCCCAGCGTCTGGCGAAAAGCGGCAGCTATGATGCCATCGTCTGCGCCGCGCTGGTGGTTGACGGCGGGATCTATCGCCATGACTTCGTGGCCCAGGCGGTGGTTAGCGGCCTGATGCAGGCGCAGCTGGCGACGGAAGTGCCGATGTTCTCGGTCTCTCTGACGCCGCACAACTTCCAGCCTGCCGCCGAATTTATCGATTTTTATCGCGGGCACTTCGTGAAAAAGGGCCGGGAAGCGGCAAAAGCGGTACTGCAGATCCATCGCCTGCCGCAGCCCAAAGCCTGAGAAGACGAAACGAGCCTCTCTTCTTGAGGGCGACGGCTCCCTGAGCCAGCGGGCTGATTAGCGACGAGCTGACGGACCACGCCCTGCGCAATCTCAAGCCTGAGTCCCGACGGCCACGCTAGCGGCCGCCGGGCTACTTCATCAGCGCCTGAAACTGCGGGTTAAACTCGTCGAAAATAGGCAACGCGGCGGCGCCGAGCGCGGCGGTATCGGTGCCGGTCATGCCCATTTTCACCCTCATCCCCGTCAGATAGCGCCCGCGCACCGACTGATACAGCGGCGGCAGGCGCGCCAGCACTTTTTCCAGCAGCGGCGCCGGCATCGTCCCGCCCACCACCACCGTTTCGGCATCAAAGACGCACTCCAGCAGGTTGATCGCCTGGCGCAGCGGCGGCAGCGCGCTGTCAATCCAGCGGTCGAACAGCGCCTCATCTACCGCCAGCAGATCTTCCGGCAGCGCCCGATAGGGGTCAAGGCCGCAGAACTCATAGGCCGCCTGCAGCGAAACATAGCGCTCAAGGCAGCCCTGATTGCCGCAGTAGCACGCCCGGCCGCCGGGCTGGACGACGATATGCCCGACCTCCCCGGCGTTATGCGCATGCCCGGTATAAATATGGCCATCGGTAAAAATACCGGCGCCCAGCCCGGTGCCGATATAGAGATAGACAAAGGAGTTCAGGTGGCGGGCAACGCCGTGAAAACGCTCGCCGATGGCCGCCACCGTCGCGTCATTTTCGAGGGTGACCGGCAGACCGCTAAGCCGCGCCAGCTCGGATTCGACGTCCACGCCCTCCCAGCCGTTAAGGGTCGTCGGCCCGGTGGAGGAGATCCCCTCCACGCCAAAGGGACCGGGCATCACCACGCCGATCCCCAGCACCCGGCTCCAGTCGAGACCCGGCAGCGTCCGCAGCTCCTGTATCACCTCGCCGATGCGCGCAAAGGTGGCACCAGGCTGGGGCTTTTGCACCAAAATGTGCCGGCGAAAATGGATCTCGCCGCTGAGATCGACCAGCACCACGATCAGCGTTTGGTGATCGAGATGAATACCAATAGACCACGCGCTGGAGGGGTTGAGGCTCACCGGCACCGCGGGCTGTCCGCGCCCCGCCGCCCGCCGCGGCGCGTGGCTGGTGAGGATCTCCATCTGCTGCAGCTCGGCAACAATATTAGAGACCGTTTGCGGGGTCAGCGCGGTCAAGCGCGCCAGCTCGGCGCGGGTTAATTTGCCGTGCAGGCGCACGGCTTCAATCACCACCCGCCGGTTGTGCACCCGCGCGTGCTCAAGGTTTGTTCCCGATGTTTTCATTCTTTCCCTTCCTTGCCTTTCCCAGGCGCCTGATGCAGCAATTCTAGCCCTCGTCACAAATCCCGCAATCACATTCTCGGGCGCACTTTCGCATGGCACAGGCTTTGCTACGCTTATGCCAAGGGCCACGAATGACCTTGCGGCTGTATTGTCGCCCCGATTAAATCAATCAAATTGATTTAATAAATCATAACCCCTTTTTCTCAGTACAGCGGAGAGCCACATGAAATACCACAGCACACTTCGGGTGAAGGCCGGTCTGTTGGCTATGCTCGTCATCAGCGGCAGCGCGGCCGCGGCCGCCACCCAGGTCAACGCCCTGTTTATGACCCAGGCGGCGTACAGCGAAAACGATATTCGTGCGATGACCGCCGACTTCGAAAAGCAGAACCCGGATATTAAGATCAACCTCGAGTTCGTCCCCTATGAAGCGCTGCATGACAAGATTGTCGCGGCGCGCGGCGCCGGCGGTAACGGCTATGACGTGGTGCTCTTCGATGCCATCTGGCCGGCGGAGTTTAGCCGCTTCGACCTGCTGCAGGACGTCTCGGCGCGGATCCCCGCCGACGAACGGGAGAAGGTGTTCCCTGGCGCAATGAATACCGTGGTCTACAAAGGCAAAACCCTCGGGATGCCGTGGATCCTCGACACCAAGTACCTCTACTACAACAAAGCCATGCTCGAAAAGGCGGGCATCAAGCAGGTGCCAACCACCTGGCAGCAGGTGCTGGACGACGCCAAAATTCTTAAAGATAAAGGCGTGGTGAAATACCCGCTGGTCTGGAGCTGGTCCCAGGCGGAAGCCCTGGTCTGCGACTACACCACCCTCGTCTCCGGCTTCGGCGGCAAGTTCTACCAGGACGGCAAGCTCGACTTCTCGACGCCGGCTTCGCTCAAAGCGGTCACGCTGATGAAGAAATCGCTGGACGACGGCCTGACCAACCCCGCCTCCCGCGAATATCTCGAAGAGGACGTGCGTAAAGCCTTCTCCAACGGCGACGCGGCGTTCGCCCTGAACTGGACCTATATGTACAACATGGCCAACGACCCCAAACAGAGTAAAGTCGCCGGCGACGTCGGCATTATTCCCGCCCCCGGCGATACCCCGGATAGAGCCGGCGCCGTCAACGGCTCGATGGGCTTAGGCATTGCCAAAGCCAGCCAGCACCCGGAGCAGGCGTGGCAGTATATCCACTACCTGACCTCGCAGCCGGTGCAGGATAAATACGCCAAACTCAGCCTGCCGGTGTGGAAATCCTCCTACCACGACCCGGCGGTCGCCCAGGGCCAGGAGAGCCTGATCGTCGCCGCGGACAAATCGCTGAACGTGATGCTCTCGCGCCCGGAAACCGCCGACTATTCGCGGCTCTCCAACACCCTGCAGCAGCAGCTTCAGGCGGTGCTTCAGGGTAAAGAAGCCCCGGAAGCCGCCATGCAGACCGTTGATAAAAGCGCGGCCCGCCTGCGTTAAGGAGCTTTGATGCTGAGTTTGCAACAACGCGAGCGTCGTCAGGCATGGGTGCTGCTGGCGCCCATGCTGGTAGCGATGTTCCTGCTGACGGCCTGGCCGCTGGCGCGCACCCTGTGGCTGAGTTTTACCGATACCGCGCTGGTGGGAAACGGCGAGGCGACGAACTACGTCTGGCTGGAAAACTATCTCTATGCCCTGACCGACCCGGATTTTCGCGCCGCCTTCGCCCGTTCGCTCTACTTTACCGTGGTCTCCGTCGCCATTGAGGGCGTTATCGGCGTGCTGGTCGCGCTGTTGCTCAATCAGCGCTTTATCGGACGCAATATCCTGCGGGTGCTGGTGATATTGCCCTGGGCGCTGCCGACCATCGTTAACGCGATGATGTGGCGGCTTAACTTTAACCCGGACTACGGCAGCATTAACGCGCTGCTCACCCAGCTGGGGATCATCGACGGCTATCGCAGCTGGCTGGGGTCGCCGGACTCGGCGCTGAATGCGGTGATGCTGGCGGATATCTGGAAAAACTATCCGCTGGTCACGCTGCTGGTGCTGGCGGCGCTGCAGTCCATTCCTGAGGATCTGTACGAGGCGGCGCGCCTCGACGGGGCCGGATCGTGGCGGCGCTTTCGCGCCATCACCTTCCCGGCCATCGCCGCCCCGCTGGGCGTGGCGCTGGTGCTGCGGACCATCGACGCCTTCAAGGTATTCGATATCATCTACGTGATGACCCGCGGCGGCCCGCTCGACAGTACCAAAACCCTCAGCTTTTTCGTCTATCAGGAGTCCTTCAGCTATCTGCGGGCGGGCAGCGGCGCGGCCTACGCCATTCTGATGACCCTGATGTGCACCCTGCTGATCGCCCTGTATCTGTTTATGCTGCTGCGCCAGCGCCGTCGGAGCACCGAATATGAAGCGTAAAATCCGCACTCTGCTGCGCTATCTGGCGGCGCTGCTGGTCGCCCTGTCGATTCTGGCGCCGATGCTGTGGCTATTTTTAATGAGCGTCAGCACTCCCGCCGATCTGACCCGCGTGCCGCTGGAGTGGCTGCCGCGGGAGTGGGACTTTAGCCGCTACGGCCGCCTGCTCTCCCTGCAGCCCGGCGAGCCGGGGGCGCTATTTTTACCCGCGCTGCGCAACAGCCTGCTGGTGGCCGCCGGGGCGACGCTGGTCTCTCTGCTGCTGGCGGTGCCCGCCGCCTTCAGCTTCTCGCGCTATCCTGGCCGCGACGGCTGGCTGTACGCCGGGCTGGGGATCTACATGGTGCCGCCGGTGGCCTTCGTCCTGCCGCTGTACTTTATTCTCGAACACTTGGGGCTGCTCAATACCCGCAGCGGGCTGGTGCTGGTCTACTGCTCGCTGATTATGCCGTTCCTCACCTGGATGGTGAAAAACCAGTTTGACGCGCTGCCGCAGGATATTGAACAGGCCGCGCGCCTCGACGGGCTGAGGGTCTGGCAGGTGCTGCTGCGCATCACCCTGCCGCTGGCGAAACCGATGCTCGGCGCCTCGGCGCTGTTTGGCTGGCTGCTGGCGTGGGATGAGTTTTTCTATTCGCTGCTGTTTACCAGCAATATCGCCGCTCAAACCCTGCCGGTCACTATCGCCGGGTTCACCGCCGGACGCGCCACCGACGACGGTCTGGTGGCTGCCGTCGGCATTCTCGCCTCGGTCCCGCCTCTGTTTATCGCTATCTTGTTACAAAAAACGCTGGTCAGCGGCCTCACTAACGGTGGAAGTAAAGGATAACTATGCACAAGCTCACCGCGCCCGTGCTCTATATCGCGGGCAATTACAATATTGATTTGATTATGGGGACCCTCGCGCAGTGGCCCCTGCCGGGCACGGAGGTGATGCTGGAGCACAGCGCCCTGCGCCCCGGCGGCTCGGCGGGCAACTGCGCCCTCGCGCTGGCCGCCATGCAGATCCCGCATCGCACCATCGGCTGCCAGGGCGATGACGCTTTTACCGCCTGGCTGGCGGCCCAGTTTCCCGGCAGCGCCGAACGCTGGCCGCAGTACCCCTGCGAAACCTCGCTGACGGTGGCGGTTACCCATCCCGATAAAGAGCGCTCCTTCCTCAGCAACTACGGGCATATCACCCGCCTGTCGGCGGAGGATGTTCTCGCCCAGCTTCCGGAACGGGCAACGGCCGGCGATATCGTCCTGCTCTGCGGGACCTTTTTATGTACCGCTCTGCTGCCGGACTATCCGGGGCTGCTGCGGACGCTGCGCCAGCGCGGCTTCCAGGTCGCCGTGGATACCGGCTGGCCGCCGCAAAGCTGGGATCCGGCGCTGCGCGAAGCGGTGAACCAGTGGCTGGCCGATTGCGACTGGCTGCTGCTCAATGAAGTTGAAACCCTCGGACTCGCCGCGATGAGCGACCTGCCGCAGGCGGCCCGCAGCCTGGCGTCGCGCCTCAGCGGCCGGGGAGGCTGCATCGTCAAATGCGGCGCCGACGGGGCCTGGTGGTGGACCGCCGAGCGCGGCGACCGCGCGGCGGTGAAGCCGGTCGAGGTGATTGACACCATCGGCGCAGGCGACAGCTTTAACGCCGGCTTTCTCGCCGGGCTGCTAAGCGGCCAGCCGGCAGCCCAGGCGCTGCGCTGGGGCAACGCCGTTGCCGCGCACGCCATTAGCACCTCCCCCCGCCACTATCCCGACTGGCGAACCCTGCAACACCATATTGAGGAGACCGCCGATGGCCAGCGTTGAGCTGATAAAAGTCGCCAAGCATTACGGCAAACAGACGGTGCTTCTGCCGCTGGATTTAACCATTCCTGACGGCAGCTTCACGGTGCTGGTCGGGCCCTCCGGCTGCGGGAAATCGACCCTGCTGCGGCTGCTGGCGGGGCTCGAGGCCCTTTCCGCCGGGGAGATTTTAATGAACCGCCGGCCGATCGGCGATCTCGATCCCGCCGATCGCGACGTGGCGATGGTCTTTCAGAGCTACGCCCTCTACCCGCACCTGACGGTAGCCGAAAACCTCGCCTTCCATATGCAGGTTAAAAAGGTCGATAAAGAGACGCAGAAAAGCAAAGTCCAGCATATCGCCAGCCTGCTGGGAATCGATAAGCTGCTGGCCCGCTACCCGCGCGCGCTTTCCGGCGGCCAGCGCCAGCGCGTGGCGATGGGCCGGGCGATGGTGCGCAACCCGCAGGTTTTCCTGTTTGATGAACCGCTCTCCAACCTTGACGCCCAGCTGCGCATGGAGCTGCGGGCGGAGATCAAATCCCTGCACCAGCGCTTTAAGACCACCATGATTTACGTTACCCACGATCAGGTTGAGGCCATGACCCTGGCCGATCAAATCGTGGTGATGCGCGAGGGGCTTATCGTCCAGCAGGGGCCGCCGCTGGAGATTTACGATCGCCCCTGCAACACCTTTGTCGCCCGCTTTATCGGTTCGCCGCCGATGAACCTGCTGGCGGGAGAGATAGCCAGCCGCGACGGCGTTCCCGGCGTGCGCTGCGGCGAGCTGTGGCTGGCGCTGCCGGAACGCTGGTATCGGGCGGCGGCGGCGCAGGGAAGCGCGCCGGTCACCGTCGGCCTGCGTCCGCAGGATATCCAGCCGGACCCCGACGGCCTGCCCGGCACGGTTAACATCATGGAGGTCACCGGGGAGTCCACCCTGCTGCATCTCGATTGGCAGGGATTCCCGGTTCACGTGCAGGTCGCCGGACGCATCGACACCCGGCTTCAGCAGCCGCTGAATCTCACCGCCCGGCGCGAGAAAATCCACCTCTTCGATGCCGCCAGCGGCAGGCGGCTGGCGGAGGAGAACTAGCTGACGCGGGTGCCCTAAGCGGCGCCCGCGCTCTTTTCGGCGAAACAGGGTAAATAGCGGATGCCGGCGATGAGGCCGAGCGCGGCACAGACCATCAGCGACGCCCCCAGCGATTGCCCCCAGCCGACCAGCACCAGCCCGAGGCCAATCAGCAGATAGTAACCGAGACCGAAAATGGCCCCGGCGGTGCCGCGACAATCGCTGTAGGCGCCGAGCGCCGAACCCAGCACCAGCGGGATCGCCATAGCGAAAGCGAGCGCCACCCCGGCCATCGGCAGCAGGAACCAAAGCGAGTCGCGCCAGAGGTACACCGCCGCGCCGCTGGCCAGATGGAGCCAGCAGGCAAGCAGCAGCATCCGCCCCTGAGTCACGCCCCGGCGTAGCAGCCGGCGATTGAGCAGCGCCCCGGCCAGGGAGCCGCCGGCCAGCGCCATGCCGCTGTAGCCAAACGCGGCGACCGGCAGGCGCAGCTCGACGAAGATAAACGGCGCCAGACTGTAGTAGCTGAACAGGCTGACGTTGAACGCCGCGACCAGGATAACCGCCAGGCCAATCTGCCGGTCGGTCGCCATCCGGCGCAGCACCGGCAGAAACGCCGCGTTCGCCTGCCGCGCCGGCCGCGTTTCCGGCAGCAGCCAGCCGCACAGCAGCAGCAGGACGCCGGCCAGCAGCGCCAGGGCGAGGAAGACGCCGCGCATGCCCCAGCCGGCGGCGAGCAGGCCGCCGACCCAGACGCCCGCCGCCGGACTGACCGCCAGCGCCAGGCCGATAAGCGAAAAGAGGCCGGCGAGCCGGCGGCCGCTAAAACGGTCCCGCAGGATCGTCTGGCTGACAACCGACCCGACTGCGGCGCCGAATGCCGCCACGATCCGCGCCAGCAGTAGCAGCCTAAATTCCGTCACCACCAGCGCCATCGCGCAGCCGAGGGCGTACACCGCGATCCCCGCCAGCATCGCCGGACGGCGGCCGTAGAGATCGCTGGCCCGCCCCCAAAAAAGAACCCCGAGCGCGAAGCCGATAAAATAAACCGCCAGAGTTTGCGACGCCTGCTGCGCACTGACGGCAAAACGGACGCTGATATCGGTCAGCGCCGGGCTGTAAATGGTTTCCACCATCTGCGAAAACATCAGTAATGCGGTGACCAGCACCACGGCCGAACGCCCGAACATATCCACCTCCTGATAATAAGAGGCGCTATTGTAGGCAGGCCGGGGATCGGACATTATAAACATAGTGACTATATATATCGGAAATCAGACATTATGGCGTGGCTCGATGCGCATGCGGCATTCAACCCGGATACGCTGAACAAAACGGTGGTTGGCGTCCGCTCGGCGCTCGGCAGCCACGACTCCGGCAGCCACCGGCACGATATGGCGCAGATACTTTTCACCCGCCAGGGCTGCGTGCGCCTGACCCTCAACGATGGCGCGCTGCTGTGCCTGCTTCCGCCCACCCGGGCGGCGTGGATCCCGGCGGGCGTCCCCCATCGCGCGGAGATGAAAAGCATCGTCGACTACCGCTCGGTGTGGTTTCAGCCCTCCCGTTTCCCCGATCTCCCCGCGCATCCGGCGATCCTCAACGTCGGCCCGCTGCTGCGCGAGCTGCTGGAGCGGACGGCGGCAAGCCCGTGGGACAGCGATTGGGAGAGCGGAAGCGGCTGGCATCTTGCCGCCCTCTGCGCGGCGGAGATTAGCGCGGCGGCCCATGAGCCGATGATGCTCGCCCTGCCGCAGGATAAGCGCCTGGCCGCGCTGGGCGGTCAGAGCCTGCCGCCGACGCTACGGGCGCTGGCCGCAGAGTGCGGCGCCAGCGAAAAGACCATCAGCCGCATTTTGCGCCGCGATACCGGGATGTCCTGGCAGCAGTGGCGGCAGCAGTGGCGATTGATGAAGGCGGTGGAGCTGCTGGCGACGGGGAAGCGCATCACCGACGCCGCGCAGGCGCTGGATTTCGCCAGCGACAGCGCTTTTATCTACTTTTTCCGCACCATGACCGGCATGACGCCGGGACGCTATCTTTCGTCGTCGGCGGCGGTTTAGCGCTCGCGCGCCGGCGCGAACGGCGGCAGCTTCTGGAAGGTGTTCTGCAGCCCTTCGGACCACGCCCGGCGAATGGTCGTGAAGTAAGGATCGCTTTCGGTGATGCGATGCTGCTCGGCGCTGCTCAGGCTGCCGCTGCGGTAGAGCAGCGTATCCAGCGGCAGACCGACGGAGAGGTTGCTGCGCAGCGTTGAATCGATGGAGATCAGCGCGCAGCACATCGCCTGCTCCAGCGGCGTGTCGATGGTCAGCACCCGGTCGATAATCGGTTTACCGTACTTGCTTTCGCCGATCTGGAAATAGGGCGTATCGCGCGTGGCCTCGATAAAATTACCTTCCGGGTAGATGTGGAACAGGCGGTGCGTCTCCCCTGCCAGCTGGCCGCCCAGCAGCAGGTTACAGTTAAAGTTGGTATTGCCGCAGTTCTGCTGGTTGCTGCTGTCGCGCTGAATAACCTCCTGCAGCGTTTTGCCAATCAGCATCGCCGCATCATACATGGAGCTGACCTGCATCAGGTTAGGCTCCTGCTGGGTGCGAATTCGCGCGCTCAGCAGGCTAATCACGCTTTGGGTGGTGGCCAGGTTGCCGGCGGACTGCAGCACCAGCACCCGTTCGCCCTCCTGCTGAAAAACATGAAGCTTTTTAAAAGTCGCAATATGATCCACGCCCGCATTGGTGCGCGAATCTGACGCGAATACCAGTCCATCCGCTAAACACATGGCCACACAGTAGGTCATCGTTCTCCGTTCCTGCCTCTATTGCTGCTGCGCCTGTTGAGAATGTTCGCGCACTTCAGCGTTGGTTAACATAACTTCCCCGCCGCCACCCAGACGGGTGCCGCGCACCGGACAGGCGTCAAGATAGTCCAGCCCGGTCGCCAGCCGCAGGTGCTGATTCAGGTTACGGGTATTATTGGTAATATCAAATGATTTCCAGCGCCCGTTGAGCCACACCTCCGCCCAGGCGTGCATCGCCACGTGCTGCGCGTTATCGCTATAAACATAGCCGCTAACGTAGCGCGCCGGGATCGCCATCGCCCGACAGCAGGCGAGGAAAACGTGAGTATGATCCTGGCACACGCCCTGCGATCGCGCGAAAGCGTCGGCGGCGGAGTCCTGCACCAGCGTCGCGCCAGGGGAGTAGGGCATTTTGACCAGCAGCTCCGCCATCAGCTGATTAAGGCTCTCCTCCGGCTCGTCGGCGCGATAGAGGCCGCGGGCGAACTCACGGATCCGCTCGTCGGCGCGGGTCAGCGGCGTGCAGCGCAGGAAGACCAGCGGCGAAAGCAGCTCCTCTTCGTCTACCCCGCTCTCTTCGTCCTCCTGCGCGATATCGACGATCCCGCTGGCGCGGATCGCTATCTCCTTGTGCGGGTTATCCAGCGTCAGCACGTGCAGCACGTTGCCCCACGCGTCGGTGGTCGCGATGCTGGCGCCGTCCGGCAGCGTCAGCGTCCAGGAGGTGATTTTTTGCCGGCCGGAGCTGCGCGGCGTCAGGCGCAGGTACTGAGTCGAAAACTTGACTTCTTCATCGTAGCCGTAGCGGGTCAGGTGGTCGATAACCAGTTTCATAGCGCCTCCAGATAGGTTTGTCTGATGCTGTCGGACAGGGCGTTAATTCGCGCCAGCAGCCCGTTGAGGTAACTCTGCAGATCGGCGCTGGCCAGCTCTTCCCGGGTGCTGAAACGCAGATCGACGTTAAGCTGATGCGCCAGGCGCAGCGGCATATGGGAGCGATCGTTGGCGATATGCTCCAGCTGGCCGACCAGGTCAGAAATGGAGGCCCTGAGCGAGCGCGGGACGTCGTTGCGCAAAATTAGCAGCTCCATCACCGTCTCCCGGCTTACCGGCTGGCGGTAGATGCTGTTGTAGGCTTCGCGGGCGCTGACCGCGTTCAGCAGCGTGTCCAACCGGTAGTACTCGCGCACCGGGTCCGGGTCGCTGCTCAGCTGCTGATCCTTGACCAGCAGCAGCTGGGTGGTGGCGTAGGCGCGTTCAATCAGCGTGCCGATGCCGATAAAACTGAGGGCGTCGTTGCGCAGCAGGGTGCCCAGCACCGCGCCGCGGAACAGGTGTACCCGCTCTTTTACCCACTCGAGGAAACCGTCGCTGCCGAGCTCGCCGATCCCCTGCTGGCGCAGCCGGCGCAGCTCAATGCGCGTCGCGTTAATACACTCCCATACCTCGGCAGAGAGGCTGCCGCGCACCGCGTGGGCGTTATTCCACGCCATCTCGACGCAGCTGTAGATACTGCCGGGGTTGTTGCCGTCGAGGGCAAAAAAGTTGAACAGGTTGCCCATCGAGAAGCGCGCGTGGCGCTCCTGAAACAGCTCGTGGGTCTGCGACAGGTTCAGCGGCAGGGCCAGATCCCGCGCCTGCTGGCTATGGCGGGGGATCATCGAGAGTTTGCAGGTTACGTCGAGCACCCGGGCGTAGCTTTCCGCACGCTCCAGATAGCGCGCCATCCAGAACAGTTCACTCGCTGTACGACTTAGCATGATTCGTCATCCTCCATCACCCAGGTATCTTTGGTGCCGCCGCCCTGCGATGAGTTCACCACCAGCGAGCCTTCCGTCAGCGCCACCCGCGTCAGGCCGCCGGGCACCAGGCGAATCTCCTGGCCGGAAAGCACGAACGGGCGCAGATCGATATGTCGGGGCGACAGGCCGTCTTCGACGAAGGTCGGGCAGGTCGAGAGCGCGAGGGTATCCTGGCCGATGTAGTTGGCCGGGTTTGCCAGCAGGCGCTGGCGGAACGCTTCGCGCTCCTCTTTCGTCGAGCGCGGGCCGACCAGCATGCCGTAACCGCCGGCGCCGTGCACTTCCTTGACCACCATCTTCTCGAGGTTGTTCAGCACGAACTGCAGGTCTTCCGGCTTGCGGCACTGCCAGGTCGGGATGTTGTTGAGGATCGGCTGTTCGCCAAGGTAGAAACGGATCATCTCCGGCACGAAGGGGTAGATCGATTTATCGTCGGCGACGCCGGTGCCGATCGCGTTCGCCAGCACCACCCCGCCCGCCCGGTAGACCGACAGCAGGCCGGGAACGCCGAGCATCGAATCGGCGCGGAAGGCCAGCGGGTCGAGATAGGCGTCGTCGACGCGGCGGTAGATAACGTCGACCCGCCGCGGCCCTTCGGTGGTGCGCATGTAGACCGCGCCGGCTTTAATAAACAGATCGGCGCTCTCCACCAGCTCAACCCCCATCTGCTGGGCAAGAAAGCTGTGCTCAAAGTAGGCGCTGTTAAAGCGCCCCGGCGTCATCACCACCACGCAGGGATCGTCCACGGGGGAGCTTTCGCGCAGGGTTTGCAGGAGATAGCCCGGATAGCGCTCCACCGGCGCAATGTGGTGCTGCTCAAACATCTCCGGGTAGAGCCGCATCATCATCTTGCGGTTTTCAAGCATATAGGAGACGCCCGACGGCGTGCGCAGGTTGTCCTCCAGCACGTAGTACTGACCGTCGCTATTGCGCACCATATCGACCCCGGTGATGTGGGCGTAGATATTATTGGGCAGATTAATGCCCTGCATGCAGGGCTGGTACTGCTCATTGGCTAACACCTGTTCCGCCGGAATAATCCCGGCGCGCAGGATATTCTGCTCGTGGTAGATATCGTAAAGGAAGGCGTTCAGCGCCTTCACCCGCTGGCGGATGCCGCGATCGATGCGCCGCCACTCGGCGGCGGGAATAATACGCGGTACGCTATCAAACGGGATCAGCCGTTCGGTCCCCTCGCCTTCGCCATACACGTTAAAGGTGATGCCGATGCGGTGAAAAAGCAGCTCCGCCTGCTCTTTTTTTTGCCGGATAGAGAATTGATCGGTGTTGTGAAACCATTGCCACCAGGCGTTATAGTGCTGGCGCTGCTGTCCCTCGACGGTAAGCATCTCGTCATAATAATGCCCGTCAGGAAGCGTTATTTTTATCATGGCCGTCTCCTCCGGTTGTACTCACTTTGGGGTAACCCCAGGAAGAGATAAGCATTAATTATGCCAGATCGCGGCCGGTGACGGCGTTGTGCAAGCCCGCAGCCTCGCGCCGCCTGGCTGTGCAAAAAACAACCCGTTATTTTCCTTATATTTCGCCCGGTCTGCACCACGATGAGGCACGGCAAACCGCTTTGCGCCATTACGGCGAGAGCGCCTCCAGCCAGGTCGCATAGTGCCCCGGCCAGTCGACGGTTGGCGTCCCCGGACGCCCCATCGCAAAGCCGTGACCGCCGCTGGCGTAGCGATACAGGCTGACCGGCACCTGATGCTGGCGGCAGGCGTCAGCCATAATCAACGTGTTGTGCGGATCGGATACCGGATCGTCCAGCGCCTGGGTCAAAAAGCAGGGCGGCGTCTGCCCGGTCACGTAGGTCTGTACCGACCAGGCGCGGTCAACTTCCGGCGAGGCGTGAGGCCCGGCGAGGATCCGGTGGGTGGCGGTGTGGCTGTAGGGCGGCTCCAGGGAAATAATCGGGTAGATCAGCGCCGCACCGTCGGCGCGGGCGGGGAGCGTATCCGCCGCGTCGAGCGGCGGATAAGAGGCAAAATCGGCCCGGCAGGCGGCCATGCCCAGCAGGTGGCCGCCGGCGGAAAAGCCCAGCAGGCTGGCCTTCCGTTCGCGCTGGCGTATCAGGCGCAGCGCCCGCTGGGCGTCCTGCAGCGGCGCCAGGCCCCCCGCCGTCCAGCCTTCGCCGGGAAGGCGGTAGCTCAGGACGTAGGCGGTGTAGCCGCGGGCGGTGAGCCAGCGGGCGGCGGGCCACGCCTCCTTCGCCATCTCAATACGCCGGTATCCGCCGCCTGCCGCCACCAGTACGCCGTGGCCGTTGGGTACCGCCGGTCGCCATACCGTCAGCTGCGGCCGCGCTATCTGGCTAAGGGCGCCCCGGGCCGACAGCCGCACAGCGCCGCCAGGCCCGCCGCCCCCTGGCGCCACGCCGGGCCAAAGATTCAGGATCTCCTGCTGACCCTCGCCGGCGCCGGCGCGGCGGGCGGCCAGCAGCGCCGCGGCGCTAAACAGTAGAAAATGACGTCGGTTCACGGTTCGCTCCCGGGGCGCTTGTCGCCCGTCGTTACGGTAGCGCGATTTTAGCAGAAAGCGGCGCCGCGCACGGCGCCCTTATTCGCCCGGCGGCGGCGCAGAATACAGGTAAATTATCTGTTTTCATCCAAAATGTTAGCTGCGACACGCGTAGCGGCGGATATTCGTCTAAGGTTTTCTGATGATCAATCGCAGTGGCAAAATCGTCTGTAATGATAAGGAGAACTACCCATGACGAGATCCGTTTCACGTCGCCCGGCAGCGCTGCCCTACGCGCTGCGTCTGGCGCTGGGAGGCGCCCTCTTTGCGCTGTCAGCGCTGGCGGCCCAGGCCGATGAGACAAAACCCGCCCCGCCGCAGTCGCCGGATATTCTGTTAGGCCCGCTGTTCAACGATGTGCAAAGCGCCAAACTCTTCCCCGATCAGAAAACCTTCGCCGACGCGGTACCGAACGGCGATCCGCTGATGATCCTCGCCGACTACCGGATGCAGAAAAATCAGGCCAGCTTCGACCTGCGCCACTTCGTCGAGCTCAACTTTGCGCTGCCGAAAGATAACGACACCTACGTCCCGCCCAAGGGCCAAACCCTGCGCCAGCATATTGACGGCCTGTGGCCGGTGCTGACCCGCAGCACCGTCGAGGTCGAGAAGTGGGATTCGCTGCTGCCGCTGCCCAAGCCTTACGTCGTCCCGGGCGGCCGCTTCCGCGAGGTCTACTACTGGGATAGCTACTTCACCATGCTGGGCCTCGCCGAAAGCGGGCACTGGGATAAAGTGGCCGATATGGTGGCCAACTTCGGCCACGAGATCGATACCTGGGGACATATCCCCAACGGCAACCGCAGCTACTACCTGAGCCGTTCGCAGCCGCCTTTCTTCCCGTTTATGGTGGAGCTGCTGGCCACCCACGATGGCGATCGGGCGCTGAAAGCCTGGCTGCCGCAGATGGAGAAGGAGTACCAATACTGGATGGAGGGCGCCGATGCGCTGTCGCCGGGCAAAGCCAATAAGCGGGTGGTGCGCATGGAAGACGGCGCGCTGCTGAACCGCTACTGGGACGACAACGACACGCCGCGCCCGGAGTCCTGGCTCGATGACGTGACCACCGCCAAAAACAACCCCAACCGCCCGGCGACCGAGATCTATCGCGATCTGCGCTCCGCTGCGGCCTCCGGCTGGGACTTCAGCTCCCGCTGGATGGATAACCCGCAGCAGCTGGGCACCATTCGCACCACCAGCATCGTTCCGGTCGATCTTAACTCGCTGATGTTCCGCATGGAGAAAACCCTCGCCCGCGCCAGCAAAGCCGCCGGCGATAGTGCGAAAGCGGCGCAGTACGACGCCCTGGCCAACGACCGCCAGAAGGCGCTGGAGAAATACCTGTGGAATGACAAAGAGGGCTGGTATGCCGATTACGATCTGAAAAGCCACAAGGTGCGCAATCAGCTCACCGCCGCGGCCCTGTTCCCGCTGTACGTCAACGCCGCCTCCAGCGAACGGGCGGCCAAAGTTGCCGCCGCGACGCAGTCTCGCCTGCTGAAACCGGGCGGTTTAACCACCACCACCGTCAACAGCGGCCAGCAGTGGGATGCACCGAACGGCTGGGCGCCGCTGCAGTGGGTGGCCGCCGAAGGGCTGCAGAACTACGGCCAGCAGAAAATTGCGATGGAGGTCAGCTGGCGTTTCCTCAGCAACGTCCAGCACACCTATGACAGCAAGCAGAAGCTGGTAGAAAAGTATGACGTCAGCTCAACCGGCACCGGCGGCGGTGGCGGCGAGTATCCGCTGCAGGACGGCTTCGGCTGGACCAACGGCGTGACCTTGAAAATGCTCGACCTGGTGTGTCCGAAAGAGAAGCCTTGCGATTCGCTCCCGGCGGCGCGACCGGCGGCAAACGACAGCGCTGGCGGCACGGCTAATGCGGTACCCGCCGCTCAGCCAGCGGCAAACGACGGCGTCGGCGGAACGGATAAGGTGGTACCTGTCGCTAAGCCGGCGGCAAACGACAGCGTCGGCGGCACGGATAAAGCGGCGCCCGCCGCCGCGCATTAACCCTCACCGCACCCGGCCTGCGCGTGGCTACCAAATCTGGTAGCCACGCGCGCTGGCCCTCACGCCTTCCTCCCCCGCACGCCGCGGCTGCACCGATAAATACCATATTTATCATGAGGTTTTACTTTTCTGCGCGCCAATTACATCTTGATAACGAAAAGATAAACAATAATAATTCGCATTACTTTATGACGAAAATTGACAATTTCGCTTTTTCACGCGGCGGCGTACAGGAGTACCAGGCTGCGTAACATCAGGATTATGCAATGATCGCTCGCGTCACCTTCAAACGCTCCGCCTTGCTGTGCGCCCTCGCTACCGCTTTTCCTCTCGCAGGTCTTGCGGAAGAGACGGTCGTGGTTACCGCCCAGCCCGTCGACTCCGCCAGCACGCCCACCGTGGGCTATAGCGCAAAGACCTCCGCAGGGGCCACCAAAACCGATCAACCGCTGATTACTACCGCCCAATCGGTGTCGGTTATTACCCGGCAGCAAATGGCCGATCAGGGCGCGAATACGATTAGCCAGGCGCTGCAGTACACGCCCGGCGTCTACTCGAGCTTTGGCGGCGGCGCGACGCGTTTTGATACCGTCTCCCTGCGCGGCTATCACGGCGGCGACGTCGACAACCTGTTCCTCGACGGCATGCGTCTGATGAGCGACGGCGGGAGCCACAACGTCATTCAGGTCGATCCGTGGTTTATCGAGCGGGTGGACGTTATTCGCGGCCCCTCCTCCGCGCTGTACGGGCAAAGCGTGCCGGGCGGCCTGGTCAACCTGACCTCGAAGCGCCCGCAGTTCACCTCTGAAGGTCATTTCCGTCTCAGCGGCGGAACGCAAAATACCAAAGGCGCCGCCTTCGACTATACCGATGCCATTAACGACCAGTGGGCCTATCGGATTATCGGCATGACGCGCTCCAGCGATACCCAGTATGACAACTCCCGCGAAGAGCGTTACGCCATTTCGCCGTCCCTGCTCTGGCAGCCGGATAGCGACACGTCGCTGCTGCTGCGCGCCTATCTGCAAAAAGATCCGTCGGGCGGCTATCACGGCTCGCTGCCGCTGGACGGCACCCGCTACGCGCGCAACGGGCGCAAGCTCTCCACCAGCACCAACGAAGGCGATCCGGCCGATGGCTATCAGCGTCGCGAGCAGATCTACAGCTATGAGTTTAATCACCAGTTCAGCGACGTCTGGTCAGCCTACTCCGCCGGCAGCTATACCCACACCAACGTCTCGTTAGATCAGGTGTATCAGGTGGGCTGGGTTGACGATAGCAATATGCTCTCTCGCGGCTACAGCGGCTCGCGCGGCTCGCTGGACGCGTGGTCTACGGATAACCGCCTGCGCGCCGATTTTAATACCGGCGAGCTGGCGCATACCCTCATCCTCGGCGCGGAATATCACCGCTTCCGCAACGATTTATGGACCGGAGCCGGCAGCGCCTCGCCGCTCGATCCGTTTAGCGGCTATACCGCCCAGACCGGGCATACCGTCACCTACAGCGACAACAATAACCGCCGCTACTATCAAACCGGGCTCTATCTGCAGGATGAAATGGTGTGGAATCGCTGGCATCTGGATCTCTCCGGCCGCTACGATCGCATCGTTTCCCAGCAGGTCAGCGACACGTTCGGCACCTCGAGCCGCCGTTCGGATGACCATATCAGCGGCCGCGCCTCCCTGCTGTACGCTCTGGAAAACGGCCTCTCGCCGTACCTGAGCTACAGCCAGGCCATTACCCCGGCAATGCTGCCGGGAGCCGACGGCACCCTGCTTAAACCGACGACCGCGGAACAGGTAGAAGCGGGTCTGAAGTTCCAGCCGCCGGGCAGCGCCGATATGTACAGTATCGCTATCTATGATTTAACCCAGAAAGACGTGGCCACCCGCGATCCGAATATCGCCACCGCGACCTTTGTTCCGGCCGGGAAGGTGCACTCTCAGGGCGTCGAGCTGGAGATGCATAACCAAATTACGCCGCAGCTGAGCACCATCGCCTCCTATACCTGGAACCGCCTGCGCTTCCAGGAAACCAGGGACGGCACCAACGATAATACCCCGCAGCTCTCGCCGGATCAGATGGCTTCATTCTGGGCGCGCTATCAGTTCCCGGCAGGGATCAGCGCCGGTGCGGGGGTTCGCTACATCGGGAAACAGTGGGCGGATGATGCCAATACCGAGCGTCTGCCGTCGGTGACCCTGCTGGATGCCATGGTGCGTGCGGATCTCGGCGTCTGGTCGCCGTCGCTGAAAGGGGCGTTCGTGCAGGTGAATGCGAATAACCTCAGCGACCGGGAGTATTTGTCCGGCTGCTACGGCACCGGCAACTGCTACTGGGGCGCGGAGCGCAGCGTGACGGCCACCGTCGGCTACGATTTCTAAGCTCTGGTCTAAAACGCCGCGCCTGCGGGCGACAGAATCACGCGTTCTGTCGCCCCGCTAAGCGCGGCGCAAGTGGCGCAAGGCGGCGATAATTACATTGCGTCCAGCGCTTTCTGCAGCTTCCAGATATAGCGCGGCGCCTGCGGAGCCGGATGCTTTTTCGCTACGTGCTCGAAGAAGTCGTCGGCATCCATATCATTGATCTCGTCAATCGCGTCCTGCCGGTTCGACGAGAAGGTGCGCAGCAGCGCGCCGGCGCCGTTGGCGTAGGAGACCACCACCGCGTAGCGCATCACCTGCGGGTCTTTAATCCCGGCCAGCGGGCCGTTCTCAAGAATGCTCAGATAGGCCGCGCCCATCGAAATATTGCGCTCCGGGTTTTTCAGCTCGCTCACCGACGGCTCGCCGCGCCAGCCCATGCGCTGGTAAACATCGCGCCCGGAGGTCGAAGGCTTCAGCTGCATCAGGCCAACCGCGCCGGATTTACTCACTACCGTGGGATTACCACCGGACTCAATGGCAATTATCGCCGTCACCAGCTGCGGGTCAACGCCCCACGCCGCGCCGGCTTTTTCGCTGATTGGCATCCACTGCATCGCCCGCTTCACCGGAACCTCGGCGTTCCACGGCGGATTGCGGTAATCATGTTTCGAGCTACAGCCGGCCAGCAACACAAATAAAAAAACGCACCATCTCAATTTCACACATCTATCCTTATTGGCTGAAGTTTGCTGCCTGGAGATGACAATAATCGCTCCAGGCGGCATGATAACCCTTTCATTCTTAGCAAGGAATTGTCATGTCCCAGTTTTATCTGGTCGCCCCCTCAGGCTACTGCACCAACCAGCAGGCGGCGGCCCGCGGCGTCAGCCGTCTGCTGGAAGCAGGACACCAGGTGATGAACCAGCAGGTCATTACCCGCCGACAGCAGCGCTTTGCCGGGACTGAGCAGCAACGCCTGGACGATATCAACCAGCTCGTCACCCTCGACGGTAGCAACCGCATCGTGATGCCGGTACGCGGCGGCTACGGCGCCAGCCGCCTGCTCCCACACATCGACTGGCAGGGCCTGACCGCGCGCCAGCGGCAGGATCCGCTGCTGATCTGCGGCCACAGTGATTTCACGGCGATCCAGCTGGGTCTGCTGGCAAAGGGTAGCATAATCACCTTCAGCGGGCCGATGCTGGCAGGTAACTTTGGTGCAGAAACGCTGGATCCGTTCACGGAATTTCACTTCTGGCAGGCGCTGAGCAGCCCGCAGTTTACCCTCGAATGGGACGGCGACGGTCCGGAGTGCCGCGCGCAGGGCACGCTGTGGGGCGGCAACCTGGCGATGCTCACCTCGCTTATCGGCACGCCGTGGCTGCCGCAGATTGCCGACGGCATTCTGGTGCTGGAAGATATCAACGAACATCCGTTCCGCGTCGAGCGCATGCTGCTGCAGCTGCTGCACAGCGGTATTCTTGCGCGCCAGCGGGCGATTATCCTCGGCAGCTTCAGCGGCGCCGCGCCCAACGATTACGACGCCGGATACGATTTACCGGCGGTCTACGCTTACCTGCGCGCGCAGCTCGCTATTCCGCTGATCGACGGCTTAGATTTCGGCCACGAGCAGCGCACCGTCACCCTGCCGCTCGGCGCGCGGGCGCTGCTGGTGAACAATGCGGCCACCACCACCCTCACGCTGAGCGGCCATCCGGTGCTGACGGAATAAAATTTTCCGTGACACATTTCCGGATCCCGCGCGGATGGTTAATATGATGTCAATTTCTCAAAGTCTTCATACGCGTAAGGAGTGCATGAACATTGGATGCCGGTGCGGTTATTAGTCTGTTTATTCTGGGTTCTGTATTAGTAACCTGTAGCATTTTATTGAGTTCCTTTTCCTCACGTCTCGGCATTCCGATTCTGGTCATCTTCCTGGCTATCGGCATGCTGGCGGGCGTTGACGGTATCGGCGGCATCCCTTTTGACAACTACCCTTTCGCCTATATGGTGAGTAACCTGGCGCTGGCGGTGATCCTGCTGGACGGCGGGATGCGCACCCAGGCCAGCTCCTTTCGCGTGGCGCTGTGGCCCGCGCTTTCGCTGGCCACCGTCGGGGTACTGATCACCTCCTGCCTGACCGGGCTGATGGCGGCGTGGCTGTTTCATCTCAACCTGATTGAGGGGATGCTGATCGGCGCGATTGTTGGCTCTACCGACGCCGCGGCGGTCTTCTCCCTGCTCGGCGGCAAGGGCCTCAACGAGCGCGTCGGCTCAACGCTGGAGATCGAATCCGGCAGCAACGATCCGATGGCGGTATTTCTGACCATCACGCTTATCGAGATGATTCAGCAGCACGAAACCGGCCTCAGCTGGATGTTTGCGGTCCACATCGTGCAGCAGTTTGGCCTCGGGATCGTCATCGGCCTCGGCGGCGGCTATCTGCTCCTGCAGATGATAAACCGCATCGTGCTGCCGACCGGCCTCTATCCTCTGCTGGCGCTGAGCGGCGGAATTATGATTTTCGCCGTCACCACCTCGCTGGACGGCAGCGGCATCCTGGCGGTCTATCTGTGCGGCTTCCTGCTCGGCAACCGGCCGATTCGCAACCGCCACGGCATTCTGCAAAACTTCGACGGCCTGGCGTGGCTGGCGCAAATCGCCATGTTCCTGGTGCTCGGCCTGCTGGTGACGCCGTCGGACCTGTGGCCGATTGCGATCCCGGCGCTGCTGCTGTCGATGTGGATGATTTTTATCGCCCGTCCGCTGTCGGTCTTCGCCGGCCTGCTGCCGTTTCGCGGGTTTAACCTGCGCGAGCGCATCTTCATCAGCTGGGTGGGATTACGCGGCGCGGTACCGATTATCCTCGCCGTATTCCCGATGATGGCCGGGCTTGAGAATGCGCGCTTGTTCTTCAACGTCGCCTTCTTCGTGGTGCTGGTCTCGCTGCTGCTGCAGGGCACCTCGCTGTCGTGGGCGGCGAAAAAAGCGCGGGTGGTGGTCCCACCGGTCGGCTGGCCCATTTCCCGGGTCGGGCTGGATATCCATCCGGAGAATCCGTGGGAGCAGTTCGTCTATCAGCTCAGCGCCGATAAATGGTGCGTCGGCGCGGCGCTTCGCGATCTGCATATGCCGCCGGAAACGCGCATTGCCGCCCTGTTTCGCGATAACGCGCTGCTGCACCCCACCGGCAGCACCCGCCTGCTGGAGGGTGATATTCTGTGCGTGATCGGCCGCGAGCGCGACCTGCCCGCGCTGGGTAAGATGTTCAGCCAGTCGCCGCCGGTAGCGCTCGACCAGCGCTTCTTCGGCGACTTTATTCTTGACGCCAGCGCCAGGTTTGCCGACGTCGCGCAAATTTACGGCCTCGACGGCGGGGAAGAGTATCGCGATCGCCAGCTGTCGCTAGGCGACGTGGTGCAGCAACAGCTCGGTGCGGCGCCGGTAGTGGGTGACCAGGTTGAGTTTGCCGGCATGGTGTGGACGGTAGCGGAAAAAGAAGAAGACCACGTTCTGAAGGTGGGCGTTCGCGTTGCGGAAGACGAGGCGGAGTGATCCGCCTCACGGAAAGTTACGCCGTCACAACAGGGACGCGCGGCGCCAGAGCGCACATGAGCTCATAGCCGACGGTGCCGCTGGCGGCGGCTACGTCGTCGATTTTCACTTCCTTGCCCCACAGTTCGACCGGCGCACCGATCCCGGCCTGTGGGCATGGCGTGAGGTCTACCGCCAGCATATCCATCGACACGCGCCCCACCAGCGTGGTGCGCACGCCGTCAACCAGCACCGGCGTTCCCGCCGGCGCGATGCGCGGATAGCCGTCGGCATAGCCGCAGGCCACGATGCCAATCCGCTGCTCCTCCGTCGTCCGGTAGAGGCCGCCGTAGCCCACCGCCTCACCCGCCTTCAGGTTCTGCACGGCAATAATCTCGCTGCTGAGGGTCATCACCGGCTTCAGGCCGCTGTTGGCGATATCCTGCCACTGGCCGGACGGCGAGGCGCCGTACAGCACGATCCCCGGCCTGACCCAGTCAAAATGCGCCTCCGGGAGCCAGAGGGTCGCCGCCGAGTTTGCCAGCGAGCGCGAGCACGCCAGCCCTTCCGCCGCCTGCTCAATGCGGCGCATCGGCTCGACGATGCCCTGCGGATTTTCCGCGTCGGCAAAGTGCGACATCAGCGTCATTTCGCTGACGTTGCCCAGCGCCCGCAGCTGCTGCCAGACGGTATGGATGCGCTCCGGCATAAAGCCCAGCCGGTTCATACCGCTGTTGACCTTAACGTAGATATCCAGCGGAGCGTGAAGCTTCGCCTGCTGCAGCGCCTTGATTTGCCAGTTGCTGTGCACGCTGGTGGTCAGGCGATACTTATCAAACAGCGCCAGCTCGTCGGCGTGGAAGAAGCCCTCGAGCAGCAGAATCGGCCCTTTCCAGCCCTGCTCACGCAGCAGGATCGCCTCTTCAAGGTTCAGCATGGCAAAGCCATCTGCGCCGCTGAGCGCACTCCACACGCGCGCCAGGCCGTGGCCGTAGGCGTTGGCTTTCACCACCGCCCACAGCCGCGAGCCAGGAGCCGCGCGCCGGACAATCTGCAAATTCTGCCGCAGGGCCGACAAATCAATGCTGGCCAGTACCGGACGGGACATGAAAACTCCTTAGTTGTGAACGCCGTGCAGGTGCTGAGCACGCGCCGGAGTGAAGCCCGGGCTATAGCGGGCGACGGCAAGATCGTCGTACGGAATAGCCGGAGTGCGACCCGAAATTAAATCGCTCAAAAGCTGTCCTGAGCCGCACGCCATGGTCCAGCCCAGGGTGCCGTGCCCGGTATTGAGCCACAGGTTTTTATACGGCGTGCGCCCGACCACCGGCGTGCCGTCCGGGGTCATCGGACGGAGGCCGGTCCAGAAGGTCGCCTGCTCTACGTGGCCGCCGCGCGGGAACAGATCGCGCACCACCATCTCCAGCGTTTCGCGACGCGGCTGCAGCAGCTCTTTATTAAAGCCGACGATTTCCGCCATCCCGCCGACGCGGATCCGCTGGTCGAAGCGGGTAATCGCAATTTTGTAAGTCTCATCAAGGATAGTCGATACCGGCGCCCCGTCCTCCTCGGCGATCGGGATCGTCAGCGAGTAGCCCTTCAGCGGATAGACCGGGATGTCCACCAGCCCTTTCAGCATCGCCGTCGAGTAGGAGCCGAAGGCCATGACGTAGGCATCGCCTTTGACAATTTCATCCCCGCACTTCACGCCGGCGATCTGCTCTCCTTCGTACAGCAGCGCGTCAACCGAGGTATTGAAGCGGAAGGTGACGCCCGCCTGCTCCGCCATCGCCGCCAGGCGCGTGGTAAACAGCTGGCAGTCGCCGGTTTCATCGTTCGGCAAACGCAGGCCGCCGGTCAGCCTGTGGCTGACCTCGGCTAAGGCGGGTTCGACTTCCCGCAGACGTTTCGCCTCCAGCAGCTGATACGGCACGCCGGCATCCTGCAGCACGGCGATATCGCGGGTGGCGTTCTCATACTGTTTTTCGGTACGGAAAAGCTGCAGCGTCCCGCCCTGGCGCCCTTCATACTGGATGCCGGTGCTTTCGCGCAGCGCCTTCAGGCAGTCGCGGCTGTACTCCGCCAGACGAACCATGCGGCCTTTGTTTTCCATATAGTGGCGGGTGTCGCAGTTGCGCAGCATCTGCCACATCCATTTTAGCTGGAACTGCGTGCCGTCAAGGCCGATCGCCAGCGGCGCGTGGCGCTGGAACATCCACTTAACAGCCTTCAGCGGCACGCCGGGCGCGGCCCAGGGTGCGGCGTAGCCCGGGGAGATCTGTCCGGCATTGGCGGCGCTGGTCTCTTCCGCCGGCCCCGGCTGGCGGTCGATCACCGTCACCTGATGCCCTGCCTGACTTAAATACCATGCACTAGCTACCCCAACCACCCCACTTCCCAGTATGACGACTCGCATAGCGACTCCGTAATAGTTAAAGAACAATCATCTGATTACAAATTGATAACTCAGTTGAAAATATTATTCAACATACGCTTTATTTATGGTGACTTATCTCACAGCGAACCGCACCAGCCCTGCCCCCAAAGATTTACTATCTCCTGCTGCGCTTCATTTTTCCTCAGAATAAAATTCTGCATGAAAGGCTAAACCAGGCCTTTAAGATTGCTAAATCGCGAAGAAAAGAAATTGTCCGCAGGCGCAGTTTGCCGAGCCGTGTTCTATGCTTGTTGTGAGGCTCTCCGTATAGAGAGAGTCACCGACAATGAGGGCGCGCTAATGGCTACGATTGATTCCATAAACAGGGACACGACTCGTTTAAGCGATGGACCCGACTGGACTTTTGAACTGCTGGAAACCTACCTCGCCGAGGTTGACCGGGTCGCGAAGCTGTACCGTCTCGACACCTATCCGCATCAGATCGAAGTCATTACTTCCGAGCAGATGATGGATGCCTACTCCAGCGTCGGAATGCCAATCAACTACCCGCACTGGTCGTTTGGTAAGAAATTTATCGAAACCGAGCAGGCGTATAAGCACGGCCAGCAGGGGCTGGCCTACGAAATTGTCATCAACTCTAACCCCTGCATCGCCTACCTGATGGAGGAGAACACCATTACCATGCAGGCGCTGGTGATGGCTCACGCCTGCTACGGGCACAACTCCTTTTTCAAGAATAACTACCTGTTCCGCAGCTGGACCGACGCCAGCTCGATAATCGACTACCTGATCTTCGCCCGCAAATACATCACCGAGTGCGAGGAGCGTTACGGCGTTGATGAGGTGGAGAAACTGCTCGACTCCTGCCACGCGCTGATGAACTACGGCGTCGACCGCTACAAGCGTCCGCAGAAAATCTCGCTGCAGGAGGAGAAGGCGCGGCAGAAAAGCCGGGAAGAGTATCTGCAAAGCCAGGTGAATATGCTGTGGCGCACCCTGCCTAAGCGGGAAGAGGAGAAAGCCATCGAAACCGCGCGCCGCTACCCTTCGGAGCCGCAGGAAAACCTGCTCTACTTTATGGAGAAGAACGCGCCGCTGCTGGAGTCATGGCAGCGTGAAATCCTGCGTATCGTGCGCAAGGTGAGCCAGTATTTCTATCCGCAGAAGCAGACGCAGGTGATGAACGAAGGCTGGGCGACCTTCTGGCACTACACGATCCTTAACCACCTGTACGATGAAGGCAAGGTGACGGAACGCTTTATGCTGGAGTTTCTGCACAGCCACACCAACGTTATCTACCAGCCGCCCTATAACAGCCAGTGGTACAACGGGATTAACCCCTACGCGCTGGGCTTTGCCATGTTCCAGGACATTAAGCGCATTTGTCAGTCGCCGACCGAAGAGGACAAATACTGGTTCCCCGACATCGCCGGCTCTGACTGGCTGGAGACGCTGCATTTTGCCATGCGCGACTTCAAGGATGAGAGCTTTATCAGCCAGTTCCTGTCACCGAAAATTATGCGTGATTTCCGCTTCTTTACGGTGCTCGACGACGACCATCACAACTACCTGGAGATTTCGGCCATCCATAACGAGGAGGGGTATCGGGAGATTCGCGCCAAGCTTTCCGCCCAGTACAACCTGAGCAACCTCGAGCCGAATATTCAGGTGTGGAACGTCGACCTTCGCGGCGACCGTTCGCTGACGCTGCGCTACGTGCCGCATAACCGCGTACCGCTGGATAAGGGCCGCCGTGAGGTGCTCAAGCACGTCCATCGCCTGTGGGGATTCGACATCCTGCTGGAGCAGCAAAATGCCGATGGCAGCATCGAACTGCTGGAGCGCAGCCCGCCGCGGCAAAACGCGCTGTAAATCGCGCGGCGTTAAATCGCATAAAGCAAAACGCCCGGCATAATCGCCGGGCGTTTTTTTATCTTATTGTGGGACTTAGCGCATACCGATGACTAAATCACCCGGCAGCGTTTTCTGCATACGATGCCAGATTTCACCGCTGTCATGCCCGTAGCGACGGACTATCTCGTAAACCTGCTCGTGCTGCCCTTCTTCACAGACTTTAGCCAGCTGGTGATAGAAGCCCAGCGCCAGGCTGCGCGCTTCCGGATTGGCAAAATAGTGGCGGCCAATGCGGGTATACAGGCCCTTCATGCCGTTGAGGATCAGGCCGTAGATCGGGTTGCCGGAGGCAAAGGCCAGGCCGCGGAAGATGCCGTAATCGAGATCGGCAAACGCATCGCCGTGGTCTTCCACCTCACGCGCCGCGGCGAGAACCTGCAGGGCGTTTTCAGGATGCTGACGGAAGGCCGTGCGGATAAAGATAGTGGAGATATTGGTCCGCACCGACAGCAGGTTATCGATCAGCTGCGGGACGCTGTCGTGATCGAGGCGCGCCAGCGTTTCGAGAATATTGAGACCCGACGTTTCCCAGAAATTGTTCACCTTCGTCGGTTTGCCGTGCTGTATCGTTAACCAACCGTCACGGGCCAGACGTTGCAGAACTTCGCGTAAGGTCGTACGGGTCACACCAATAAGTTCAGAAAGCTCACGTTCGGCGGGGAGAATGGTGCCCGGGGGAAAGCGGTTATTCCATATACTTTCAATGATGTACTCTTCCGCGAAACCCGCAGGGCTCTGCGCCTTAATGACCATAGTAAGATTTCCATTACACAGCGTTGCAAATTCTACTCATCATACCAGAGCCGCTATAGGGCAGATAGCGCCGGGAAGTAATTAAAAAGGGATCGCCGTTTCATTTTGAGATTTTGCTCTTCGCGTTTGACAAAGGCCGGGCGCGATGCGAACCGGGTTGCTTCCCCTTTTGCTCAGCTGGTAGTCTTGCCAATCGCAATACGTAAATTCATGTCAATATTTGACGGGGAAGGATGTCTGTCGTGGAAATGTCTTATGGCCGCGCCCTGTGGCGTAATTTTCTTGGCCAGTCTCCGGACTGGTATAAGCTCACCTTAATTGTTTTCTTAATCATTAACCCGCTGGCGTTCTACCTCAATCCCTTCGTCGCCGGCTGGCTGCTGGTGGTTGAGTTTATTTTTACCCTGGCGATGGCGCTCAAATGCTATCCGCTGCTGCCCGGTGGCCTGCTGGCTATCGAAGCGGTATTTATCGGGATGACCACCGCAGAGCATATTCGCGATGAGATCGCCGGCAACCTCGAGGTGCTCCTGCTGCTGATATTTATGGTGGCCGGGATCTACTTTATGAAGCAGCTGCTGCTGTTTATCTTTACCCGCCTGCTGCTGGGTATCCGCAGCAAGATGCTGCTGTCGCTGGCCTTTTGCCTGGCAGCGGCGTTCCTCTCCGCCTTCCTCGATGCGTTAACCGTGGTGGCGGTGGTGATTAGCGTCGCGGTGGGATTTTACGGCATTTATCATCGCGTGGCCTCCGCGCGGCCCGACGATCTCGATCTGCTGGACGATAGCCACATCGACCAGCACTATCGCGACGTGCTGGAGCAGTTCCGCGGCTTTTTGCGCAGCCTGATGATGCACGCGGGCGTCGGTACCGCGCTGGGCGGCGTGATGACCATGGTGGGCGAACCGCAAAACCTGATCATCGCCAAAGCGGCCGGATGGCACTTCGGCGAGTTCTTCTTACGCATGGCGCCGGTGACGCTGCCGGTCATCGTCTGCGGCCTGCTCACCTGCCTGCTGGTGGAGAAGTTCGGCCTGTTCGGCTACGGGGAACCGCTGCCACCGGCGGTGCGTAAGGTTCTGCAGGATTACGACGATCGCAGCCGCCAGCAGCGCAGCCGTCAGGATCGGCTGCGGCTTATCGCCCAGGGGATTATCGGCATCTGGCTGATTACCGCGCTGGCCCTGCATCTTGGGGAGGTCGGGCTGATCGGTCTGTCGGTGATCGTGCTGGCGACCACCTTCTCCGGCGTGACCGACGAGCACGCTATCGGTAAAGCTTTTACCGAGGCGCTGCCGTTCACCGCGCTGCTGACGGTCTTTTTCGCCGTGGTCGCGGTAATCATCGACCAGCACCTGTTCTCGCCGGTGATCCAGTTCGTACTGCAGGCATCGCCGCACGCTCAGCTGTCGCTGTTCTATCTGTTTAACGGCCTGCTGTCATCCATTTCCGATAACGTCTTCGTCGGCACGGTCTATATCAACGAGGCCAAAACCGCGCTGCAGCAGGGCACCATCAGCCCGCCGCAGTTTGAGCTGCTGGCGGTCGCTATCAATACCGGCACCAACCTGCCTTCGGTCGCCACGCCTAACGGCCAGGCGGCATTCCTGTTCCTGCTGACCTCCGCCCTGGCGCCGCTGATTCGCCTCTCCTACGGGCGAATGGTGTGGATGGCGCTGCCTTACACCATCGTGATGACCCTGGTCGGGCTGCTGTGCGTCGAGTTTACGCTGATGCCGGCAACGCAGTGGATGCTCGAAAACGGCTGGCTCGTGACGCCGCAGCTTCCCTGAGGCTGACGCATATTGCACATCCGGGATCTAGCGGCGGATGTGCAATATTTTTACGTAATATTTTCGGACTAGCTGCTGGCGTCGGTTCGGTTTTCGTTTACACTGCCATGATTTAGCATTTTTCAGGGAAAAGACTATGTTGCGATATTTAAACCAGTGCTCAAGAGGACGCGGAGCCTGGCTCCTGATGGCGTTCACCGCTTTCGCGCTTGAGTTGGTTGCGCTGTGGTTCCAGCACGTTATGCTGCTGCAGCCCTGCGTAATGTGTATTTACGAACGCTGTGCGCTATTAGGCATTATGGCAGCCGGTATTGTCGGCGCTATCGCCCCGAAAACGCCGCTGCGCTACGTGGCGCTGGTTATCTGGCTCTACAGCGCCCTGCGGGGGCTGCAGCTGGCGTGGGAACATACCATGATTCAGCTTCACCCTTCTCCGTTCCAGACCTGCGACTTTGCCGCCCGTTTCCCAACGTGGCTGCCGCTGGATAAGTGGCTGCCGCAGATGTTCGTGGCCAGCGGCGACTGTTCCGTGCGTCAGTGGGAGTTCCTGACGCTGGAGATGCCGCAGTGGCTGGTGGGGATCTTTGCCGCCTATCTGGTTGTAGCCGTGCTGGTGCTGATTGCTCAGCCGTTCAAACCGAAAAAACGCGATCTGTTCGGCCGCTAATCAAGCCGCGCCGCTAAGAGTAAAACCTGTCAGAGCAATCGCTGGCAGGTTTTTTTTTGCCTCGCCCCCCCAGCTGCTCTCCACGATGCCGAAGGCTCGGCGATGAAAAGGCCCGGGGAGGCCCCAGCCTCTGCCCGACGTTCGTTGAGCGCAGCGTGCCCCGGTCGCCGGTACCGCGCCTTTAGGATATTTTTCTCTGCCGCGAGTTGACGTCAGGCCCTATAAGTTGCATATTAAATACATCTTATTCGCATCCGCTAAGGAGCTCACGATGTCTCACCTGCGTATTCCGGCTAACTGGAAAGTTAAACGCTCCACGCCCTTCTTTACCAAAGAGAACGTACCTGCCGCCCTGCTCACCCACCACAACACCGCCGCCGCCGTTTTCGGCCAGCTCTGCGTGATGGAAGGGACGGTGACCTATTACGGCTTCGCCGACGAACAGGCGACGGAGCCGGAGGTCAAAGTGGTGATTAACGCCGGGCAGTTTGCGACCAGCCCGCCCCAGTACTGGCACCGCATCGAATTAAGCGACGACGCCCAGTTCAATATCAACTTCTGGGTTGAGGATGACGCCGACGGCGAAAACGGGCTGTTCCACAGCAAAAAATCGTAATCCCGCCTGCCGATGGCTGAAAACAGAGAACCCGCCGGTTGGCGGGTTCTCTGTTTTAGCCGTTCTGCTTAGCGCTGCGGGCAGCGGTCGCTACTGCGCCCAGTCAGGCTTGTTTAAAATAGGCGGCAGTATTTTTTGGTTCTGAGTTCTTATCTGGAGCATCTAGGTATATTTGAATAAGTTACCGCGGACGATTTCACCATCTACGTTCTAATGTGAATCGTCTGCGGTGCTTTTCTGTCCCATCCATGCCCCATCCCTACATATTCATTTTGCGAGCACCTTTCCAGAACGTAATCGCATCGGTTTACCACCACGCGGACTCGTGACATCCTGCATCCCGTAGAGATGATATTTAGGTGCGCACCATTTTTCATTCTCACATTACACCGCGATCATATCCTGAGGCTAATGTCACCTGACCGTAATCAGGTCGCTGTACCTTGTTGTGTAGCGTGGCGATAGCATTTCTCGCTTCATCTGCCAGCCGGCCTGAATCCCCTGCCCTGCAAAATACAAAGCTCCCTTTCCGTTCTTCGCGTTCAGGTGATCCAAAACCTCCATCAGCGCTTCGCTGTTTTTGCGCGGGGCGTTATCGTCGAACAGGTTTAACTGGGCTACGCCCTGGCTGAAGAAATCGCCGAGCATCACCCCCGCCTTTTGGTACCTATGTCCATCTCTCCAGATAGCGTCAAGACACCTGGTCGCCGCGGCGATTATATCCCGGCTGTCCTGGGTCGGGGTCAGCAGTTTGACCGATGCGCTGTTGCCGTAATACGGCTCGTTCAGCGCAAACGGACTCGTTTTGACAAATGAGGAGATAAACCGGCAATACTGGTGCTCACCGCGGAGTTTCTCCGCTGCGCGCGAGGCATAGCTGCATATCGCCTGCCTCATCTCATGGTATTCCGTGATACGCCCGCCAAATGACCGACTGCAGACGATTTCCTGTTTTACCGGCGCAAACTCCTCCAGACCGAGACAAGGCTCCCCACGTAGCTCCCGTACTGTTCGCTCCAGCACCACATTAAAATGCTTCCGGATAAACCTGATATCAGTATCCGCCAGCTGAAGCACCGTTTTGATGCCCATAGTTTCCAGTTTTTTGCTAATGCGGCGCCCTACGCCCCAAACCTCATTCACTGGCAGTGCAGCCATCAACTTACGCTGCTTTTCGATATTGGACAGGTCAACTACTCCCCCCGTCTGCCGCTGCCATTGTTTGGCCGCATGGTTTGCCAACTTCGCGAGGGTTTTTGTTTGGGCGATTCCCACACCTACGGTTAGGTGTGTCCTACGTAACACTGTCTCACGTATCTCCCGGCCAAAATCGGTAAGGTCCCGGCAGTTACGCACGCCTGTCAGGTCGCAAAAAGCCTCATCAATGCTATAAATTTCGCACCGCGGCGAGAGCTCTTCTAACGTTGTCATCACCCGATTCGACATATCTGCGTAGAGCTCGTAATTACTACTGAAGCAGATAACACCATGCCGGCGGAACTGGTCCTTTTGTTTAAAGTACGGCTCCCCCATTTTCACAATGGCCTTTGCTTCAGCAGAGCGCGCAATCACGCAACCGTCGTTATTCGACAGCACGACCACCGGCCGCCCTTTCAAATCTGGCCGGAACACTGTCTCGCAGCTTGCATAAAATGAGTTCACATCACAGAGCGCGAACATCTCAGCCAGCCGCTTTAATGATATAGGTAACGACGCCGAACACGTCGAGCGAGTCTTCACTCCCGACGACGATCGGGGAATAAGCGCTGTTCATAGGGTTAAGCTGAACGGATGGCCTCAGCTGTAGTTTTTTGACAGTGAATTCCCCATCCACCGCGGCGATAACGATATCTCCGTGAGATGCTTTACGCGAGCTATCGACGACCAGGAGGTCGCCCTCACTGATGCCACCCTCGATCATGCTATCTCCGGCCGCCTTAACGAAATACGTTGCGCTGGGGTGGTTAATCAACAACTCGTTGAGGTCGATTCGCTGCTCTACATAATCCTGCGCCGGGCTGGGAAATCCGCATTGCGCAGGGTCACTGAACAATGGGAGTGGGATGATCTGACGTAGTTCTACGGGCGTATAAAACTTCATGATGAGACACCATATAAATACTGTTTATACATACAGTATATTCATACGCCGCATAGTTCAACATCGGTTACGCCTATCAATTTTTATTGCAGTCGTAACATGTTGATGGTACGGATTCGCTCGCCGGAAAATATTTGTAAATCGTCTTCATTCCCCACCCCGATCACGTCCGCGACCTGCTGCCGGGTAGCGCCAATCTCCAGCATCCTGCGTGCCCGCTCGACAACTACCGGCGTCATCACCCGCCTGCGACCGCCAACACTCACTCGCTCTCTCTGCAGCGTGCCTTGGTCCGATCGAATAATTACATCGAAAACATAGTTACAGAGTCTCTCAGGTTGCGACAGTTCACTATATGTTTATGTATCCTAATTGCACCGTTGACATTGAAAGTGTCATTTTTTTAACATATTGTGATTCAACATTTACGCATGAAGTGATTTCAAAATGGGAAAAGACATCTTTAGTAGATTTGACTGGGTTGATACGCTGAAGGGGATCGGCATCATACTTGTCGTTGCTGGGCATATTTTTGGCTCATACATCTCTGGATTTATATATTTATTTCACATGCCATTGTTTTTCTTCCTTGCTGGATATTTATATTCACCAAAACCATTAAGACAATATTTAAAGAACAAATCATCAAACCTGCTGATACCATACTCAAAATATCTTTTATTTTTCACAGGCATATCAACTGTATATATGATTTTAAATCATGATAGCATATCAATGATTTTAAAATCAGTAATCAAATCATTGTATGGAGGAAACCTCCTTACAGGATGGATGGGAGTCTTCTGGTTTATCACCGTATTTTTCATCACACAGCAAATATTTAATTTTTCAATAGTTAAGCTAGGCATAAAAAAGACAAGCGCCATAGCAATTATATCATTAACGCTTTCATACATTGCAAGCCAGTTTATTAAAATAACCACACCTCTTAATATAATCGTGACACTTCATGCTTTTCCATTTATGTGCCTCGGTTATTTATTCAAAACATATAAAATAAAAGTAAATACGATGGTGGTAATTTTAATTTGTGTGATTTGCATATGGTTTTTCTCATCTCACAAAGTTGAAATGAAATTTGATATGAAACAGTCATTATATGGGATACCATTCATAAGCTTTATTACTGCTTTGGTGCTAGTTGTTATGGCAGTAATTATTAGCAGCATAATAAAGTGCAAGCCCCTAGAATTCATTGGCGTTAACTCAATGAGCATTATGTATATACATCAGTTCATTCATCTAAGCATAGCCAATAAGGTATTCGAATCAGATTCCGCCATATTTACAACAACAATAATAATGTCATTATTTTATTGCGTAATAATAAACAAAATAAATATACCGTCAATTAAAAAAATACTTAGTTAAATAAAAGCAGCCCACGCTATCGGTGGGCTGCCTTAGGCAACCAGTACCTTTTCATACTAACTAAAAAAGGATTACAATTAGCCTTTACTTGCTATTTGATTCACAAAATATCCTGCCAACATTTCCAGCATAACTCGGTTATGACTGGATATATCTGTCGGCATTCCTGTACCTAGTCGGGGAGAGTGATCATAGAAACGGCCGCTCGCATACGGGTCTGTCAGATAATCACGTTCGTAGGCCTGCATACTCAGAGTGAGAGCATTGCCTGTTGAGACCCTTCTGTCCATCATCATTGCCAGAGCGACACTTACCGGTGTCGACAGCAGACCCCGCCGGCTTTCAGAAATATTGTAATCAATGGTCCTGATTCGACCATCGCCACATAATCCGTGCAGCCCATACGTGACGTTGTTGAATGCAGGAGAAACGCCGAGCATATCCGTCATTATCAGGTATTCAGCCGTCAGATCCATATCGTAGTTATACCAGCGGCTGCGCGAAAGGCTCGTCGCTACTGGCTGTGAATCCACCAAGGTTGGAGTATAACGAAAGATTGTTGATGTGTTTGTCAGCAGAGCGATAACGGTGTTGTAACAGACCTGATATTGTCCGGATGTGTCAAATCCTGATTTAATTGACAATGCTACTAACAACAGACCATAAATGTTGATGTTCGTGGCCCCGGTTCCGCTGTCTGTGTACTTATTAGATATCCCCCCTTTATTATTAACAGTTGTCACCATAGCATCAGCAAAATTTGTTATATATGGTTTGAGTGCAGTTGTTACAGAGCTTTCGCCAAGATATTCTGCAGCCCGATAAAATGAAACCATTGGCTTAAGAACTGTTGAGACGAGATCGGCTATTGCCCTGCTTCCGTTCAGATAAGCAGTCCCCAATGACGTCCCGCTGTAATACGTATTAAGATACTGAGTGAACGCCGGTAATAATCTGGTCAGCGTCCCATTAGGTTTCCGTAGTTCCCTACATGCCAGGTAACCGAACGGGGTCAACTGACTGGGGTTGTTGTAATCAAATGGCGGTGTCATTCCCCCGATCCCTGCCGCATCACCATTCATCCAGAAATCAGCAACTCCATCCATCAGTTCCAGGAAAAACCGCTCAGCCCGTTTAACCGCAACATTCGGCAGAATTCCTGTTGCTGCAAATGCAACCGGACGGTTCAGTACTTTTGACGCCAGCGTAAAATTAGCTGATTCAGTCTCCCGCGTGTTTAGCCAAATTTCGGCACTCCATGTCCAGTTCTGATCTACGGGCCAGTTCAGGAATGAGTAATCGGTAGATGAGCCGGTTAGCCATCCCGCCCGAATTGCCAGCGTCTGGATCTCTGGCGTGTGCGACATAGAAATGGTCGCCTGGCGCGTCGGTCCACCGTCCGTGCCATCACGATGGATATCACCGTTGACGATGGTCGGAACGACCGAAAATCTACCA
The DNA here is from genome assembly GCF_024810075.1 of Klebsiella sp. BIGb0132. Classification (NCBI taxonomy): domain Bacteria; kingdom Pseudomonadati; phylum Pseudomonadota; class Gammaproteobacteria; order Enterobacterales; family Enterobacteriaceae; genus Klebsiella; species Klebsiella sp. BIGb0132. Next base: position 73,520 of record NZ_JANUDW010000008.1, read on the forward strand.
TTCCCGACAGGTGTCCCGCTAATGATGGCTGCCGGAGAGGAAAAATTAAAATCCGGTACCACGCCTATCTGATAAACCAGTGTAATCGGAACAAATGCACCCAGCATTTTAGCGACAGGGATCTGACTCACAGCAGTAACCAGGTTACGAACCTGAATTTGACCGTTATTGAATATGCGGTAACGTGTTGTGGATTTTAATACCCCGGCAGTGTATGTCGCACTGACTGCGTTATATGCTACACGCTCAACCTCTGAAAAAACAGGACCGTTATTAGACAACTTTAAAGTAACATTTTCAGTAAAGTACTCTGTCTTTTGCGTCGCCCCATCTAAATACCTATGCTGCGTGCTCAGCCCCAGACCAACCCGATTCACATCATCATTTGGAGTTAAGTCTATCGATGTCAGCCCATAAAAATAAGAAGCCCAGCTGAATCGGCATGTTATCGTTCCAACAGTAATATTAAATCGCTTATTCCCCTCCGTCGGTGCGTAATAATTCAATGTGGGATAGTTATCTACAAACTTAGTGTTTGCATAAATATCAATATTGTAATACTTCTTCTGCCCTGCAGGTATGGTGTCATTAATCCAGACAGAACCCGTCTTAAATGACCCATCCGGCCAGAAACCTTCGTTCGACTGGAATCTAAGGTTTACAAAGTCGTCTCCTGAGAACTGGCCGGTAAAATAGTTCCCGTCTTTATCTGTTACTGCTATATCAGCATGATTCCGTACCAGACCAACCGGGAATGATATTTTTAACTCTATCAATCCAGTATATGACGACAATGTATCATTGCTCGCATCACAAATATAACGCGCTAGTGAGTTTGATGTGAACTCTGGTTTTTGCTGGCCGTTATAATGGTATGCGCTGGCATTAATGACCAGATACTGGTCTACAGCAATAGTGATGTCCCCGGCAGGTAACTGAGCGATAAAGTTAGCATTCTTTTTTGTAATATCTGTTGTTTTATAATGAATAACAACTGACTTGAATTTATCGATGTAATACTTTACTCCGCCAGCTGCATCCGGCGTATAGCCCGCGGCAATAATCTCAGCATACGGAAACGTCAGCTGCACAGACGGTTTAGGTACGCCATACATCGAACAACATTTTTTATCAGACACATAGCCGCCAGTATTCCCCGCAGTGAATACACCCGTGGTATCAATAACGGAGTACGGGGCTATCAGTTGCGTTGTGTTTTGTAACGGTATGTTGGTGAAAACCAGTCGCAGAACAGAGTTGACGGCATCGAGGATTACTGTCCCCGGAGTTACCCCCGTGAGATCGAGCACGTGATATGGCGAGTCAATAACGCCCTGGTTGAAACTTTCGCCTGGCAGCGCCTCGGCGATTGTCGTCGTCCCGCTGTTAGTGATGGCCGAAATCTTAAGCGCCTGGCTTCTGGCTCTTGCGTCACTGGATTCATTTGCTGATAGTTGGCTAACGAAGACTGTTACATCATCTTCAGATGTGAACGCCCTGCTACCTGCGGCAGTGAACGCCAACATTTTTTGCTGCGCCATCAGAGCCATTTTTGACAGCGTGTAATCAGTTACGGATAGCGCCTGTCGATTACTGAAAATCTCTCGTTGAGCGGAAGCATCAGATAGCTCAACGTAATTCTGAGATGGCATTTTACGGCCAGTTGCCGTCAATGTCCCGGCACTGTTGATGTACTCGTCAGCCAGTGAGCCGCCATCAGAGTTTCGTACGTATGTCGTGCTACCCACGGGGATATTTGCTATATCAGCCTGAGCGGCGGCCAGCGTCATATACTGCCGGCTGAGGGGGATGAGATTCTGGCGAGTTTCCTCAACGACCTTATCCCCTTCCGCCTTGATGCCGTCGACGGTGTAATGCTCACCACCAAGGCGATCCATGTAGGTCAAATCAGTGCTGGTAACTACTGTATCCAGCATAGCTCCAGCATAAACACTGTTCCGGATGTCTGTGCTGGGTACCGGTGCCTGCGTAGGTGTCGGGAGTGGAACTTCTGCCATGTGCATGTCGCCCTATATAAAAGGCGCACGAAACCCTCAGAAATTAATCTGATGGTGTGCGCGAAGGTTAATTATTACTGCTGTGCGTTACGGATAAATCGAGTCTGAATATTCAGAGAGGGTCAGCGTCTGGGTGTCGTCGCCATTGGGTTTGGCTGTTTCAACGCGCCAGATGGTTGAGTTAAGCTCTGTGCTGGTTGCGATGAAGTAGCGACTGGCGTTCTGCACCGTCGTTCTGTCGTAAATGTTCAGGTCGAAAGCGTCAGCTGCAGCCTGAAATGCTTTAGGCTTGCCGGTTACGGGGTATGCGCGCCAGCGGCCGCGGTAATTCCCGAGGCTATCCGTCATCACCACCCACATATCGCCGAGGGTAAAATCGATGCGCTCAGATGTACTGAACACATCCCCGATGCGCCCAGTGATATAGCCATTCTGCTGCTTATTGTTGTACATGTCCGGGCACTGCACCACCGCACCGCGGATAACCTGCGTCGATTCCAGCACTTTCACCGTCATTCCGACGCGCGAGAGCATAATGCGGCGTGCCTCAAGCCACGCTCTGTCCTCCGCCTGCGCCTTATTGCGGGAGCCATCCAGGCTGATCTGCAGCGCGTTAATAGTTGCGTCCCCAACCTCGACAATTCCGCTCTGGTCAATCTGCAGATAGATGTACGACTTTTTATTGGTGAGCGGATCGACATAATCTACCGTGACTCCGTCGTAGCCGCCGGGGAGTGACATCTGCCAGGAAACTTTATACTCGTCCCAGAACATGTTTGAGCGCGCGAAAACCGCATCCGGATTCGCGACTTTCTCCTCGCGCCAGAATGTCAGCACATCACCGATGTTGTTCCCGTCGACGCGGGCCACATTGCATATGGTTTTGATACGCTCGCCAAGGGAGAGCTTTTCATCCGAGAAGGTGTAATCGAAGTATGCGAGCTCAGGAGTCGTTATTGAATCGGCGATCGCGTACAGCGTAGCGATATCGATGCTCGATGCGTCTTGCCTGCCGATAACAATCCACTCATGCAGAGCGGCGTCGGCAAACGAGCGGCTTGGGCGCAGTGTGTAATCAATCAGGCCGGTCGCGCGGTCGTAGCTGATGGTGTGGCGCTGCGCGAGCATGTTGTATTTCTGTTCGCGGTTACTGTTGCTGTTGTTCGGCCCCTTAATGGTGACTTTGGCAATAGTGTCGTCTGGGTAAACCACATTTTCGCGCACATTCACCGCATGGATCGCCATCAGTGTCACGACGTTACCATCGTTGCTGTTATCCAGGCGCTCAATCGTCACAGCGTAACGCCCGGCGCCGGCGGCCGGTGTGTATTTGTGCGAGGTGCGAAAATATCTCGTGGTCACCTGAAAATCGTTGTCGAAGAAGTAATCATACTGCTCCGCAGTTCCAGGGATCTGGTTGTTGCTGTCGTCAACTTGCCAGAACCGGATCCGATAACGTGATGTACCAGCTGTTGCGCCGAGCTGCACCATGACGTGAACCCATACCTGCGAAGACACCAATGGTGAAACCGACGGGCCAATCACCAGCGGCGTCTGGTCGTTCAGAGTGAACAGCGTCAGGTTGATGGTTGCGTCAGCCGGCAGTGTGGTGATCTCCCCCGTCATGTCACCGAGATAAAACGTGGTGTATGAAAGAGTATCCGTCCCGATGAAGCTTTCCGAATAAACGATATTCCCGCTGCCGGTCACGTTACGGGTCACTGGGCTGCCGCCGGCATTCCAGGTCGCATTAATCACGAACGTCACCGGGTGCGGAACGGCCAGTGCGGCGAAGTATGTGAAGTTGTCATCGTTCGAGAGCACCGTCGCCTTGAGCTGGTTGCTCTCTATCACCATCTCCGTCGGCGCTATAGTTGTCGCGGTCTGGGCCGGGAAATCCTCACTCTCGTTCAGCCCCGGGACCTCTTCGTTATCGACGTCGTCAAACTGGTACCCAACATCTATGGTCCCGATCGTCACCCCCGGGTCAAACGTCTGGTAGCTGGCGCCAGCCAGGCTGCCGAGGTTCGATTCTGAGTAGCGCACAGAGGAAATGGTGTATTTCCCGTAGCCGACCTCAAACCACTCGGTGATAAATTTGTTGTTGTCGATAAACTCAAACAGCGCCTGCTGAATCAGATCAGGGAATACCCGGCACTGGCCGTATATATTCGGTTTCCCCCTATAAAGGCGCGCGCGGTTAGTTTGCCCCGTTGCGTCGTTGTTTGGTGATTCACCGGTTGATACCGAAGGTGAAGAGGCGTTCTGCTGGCCGGTTATCCCCGACATTACCTTTTTGGTAAAACGGATCGGGTTGAGATGCTCCACCGGGTTGAGCAGAGTTTTTATCAGCCCACCACCCTCGGGCTGGTCAAATACCGAAACAGCATCGCCAGCGAGCAGCGGATAGGACAGGTCAAAATCATCATCCAGTTTGCGACCGTTGAGGCGAACCACGACGTTGTTATGCAGCTTCAGCTTGTCGAGCAAGGCGATCAGTTGAGTGCCAGGCTCTTCCGTTCCGCGTTGCTTAGGTGCGCCCGGCAGGCGCTGCAGCTCATATCGAACCATGCACCAGATACTCCACTTTGTTATAGATTTTCTGAAGGATGACGGCGCTGTCCATGCGGACAAAACCGAACTCGCCGCGTGAGTGCAGGCATTTCCCCGGATTAATCATTACGCCGACGTGCGCCGGCTGATTGCCGTAATAGAACACCGCAAGGCAGCCGGAAACCGGCACCGGAACCCGGCGCCAGTGTTCGAGTTCCTCTTCGTAGCAGGTGATGAAGTCTGAGCCGGATTCGTAGCCGGCGACGTGGTGGAGCTCAAGGCCGAGCACGTGCCGGTAATACAAAACCACGAGCCCCCAGCAATCCAGCTCGTCGAAAGTGCAGGCGCGGTTAGCCCAGGGCTTGCCATTAACCAGCCCGATAAATTCGCTCTGTGTCATACGGTAATCAGCCCAGGATAGTCTTTCGTGGTGTAAATGATGGGGTTGGCCAGCGTCAGCGGGTTGGTCTTGCCAGAGTTCACCGTGACGTTGCTGCCGTCGGCACCGACGTCCTTCACAAACAACGACCAGGTCTTCATCGGCGTAGCGTCGCCGATCGCATTCCATTGCTGGTATTTGCAGGTTATGGGCGTCATGCGACCGGCGCCCGTCCAGTTCTTCAGTGTGTTCCTGACGTCCTCGGCGCCCTGCAGGAACGTGATAGCCATCGTGATGATGGCCGACCCGTTTTGTGTGGGCTCGGTGATGTCGAATGCCGCGGGCTGGTAAAGGTTCCCGCCAAACGACGCTTCACGAAACAGCTTATTGACCACGCGGTAGTAACCGAACGCCGGGTGATAAAACTCGACGGTCTGTTTGATATCGCTCGCCGGCCGGCGCTCTTTCCACTCTCGTAAAGTCGGCATTAATCAGCCCTCGGCATAACGGCAGTGACCAGATAATCCAGCCAGTAGCCGTAGTTCTCTGGCGCCTCGACGATCCAGTCGTCGTAGTCCTCAGTGATGTCCTCGATACCGTTGCAAATGACGCTGGCGGTCCAGATGACGATATTGCCGTTTTTACTGGTCTGTACCGGCATGCTGATGAAATGCAGGGTCTGCAGCTGCACGCCCTGCGTATCGCCGAGGTCAATCCGCATCTGGAACCAGTTACGGCCACGGTCGCAGTACGTCGGTGAGCGGAGCCACGATTTAAACCGCTCGGCCTGCTGCAGCGTGAATTTCCACTGCAGAGACCAGGTCGATTTAAGGTCGGTGGTTAGTGGCGTGAAGATGACAGGCCCGACTGCCGGCTGCGTCGTCTGCCACGCCGTATCCTGCGTCATGTTCTGATCTGCGCGCTGAGGAAGCGGCAGCATATCCGGGTATGAAACTGTTGCCACGTTTCCTCCGGGCATAAAAAAAGCCGCGGCTGCGGCACTGATCGTTTATCAGGATGTTGCTAAATATTTCCTACTGATACTGTGTGTTTTTCACGCACAGCAAGAGAGGTCATATGTCTTACGAACACGGCAGGTATTACATGGATGGCGGCTCAATAGTTTCTGTTCAATGCTCCCACCAAATCAACGTCCTTGTTATGGATGACGCTGCTTATAACCGATACAAGAGAGGTGAAAGCTGCAAAGTCTATGGCGGGTTCTATAAACAATTTCCTGCCAACATTGCGGTGCCGCATTCCGGTAACTGGAATGTCGTCCTAGCCCTCCCCGCTGGACATCGCGCTACTTTCAGATATTCAATCAACGTAATCGGGCAATAGCATCTGTCCTTTCGCCTGGAATAACGCCTCCTCAAGGGCGGCAATGATTTTCTGCTGCGTGCCGTCCTTCAAATAGCCCAACGACGCCATACCCTCCAGTGTCTCGCTATCGCGGTACCAGATAACCTCGCCGTTTACTTCGATCGCTACTTTCATAATCCCACCCATTAAAAAACCCGCCGGGGCGGGTTTGGTTATAGAGTCTTACCTTTCTCTAGGGCCTCAGCGATACGCCTCAGGTACTCATTGTTTTTGAATACCACCATGATCCCTTCAAAAAATATCCTGCTGAACAACGCCATAATGACAGCCAATGTTGCCTTTGAAACATCACCCGCTAACGCACAGAACACTGCTGCTGCAAGTAATGCCACCAAAGTCAGGCCATAAAGAGCCGATATAATTTTTGGCGTAATTAATTTATCAAAACCAATCATGAACAAACCTTCACATACCCATGCAAATTGAGGGGCGATGATAATCAGTTTTGAAAATTATTAATAAGCACCTGATGCTTGCCGGCGGAGGCCAAAGGTCGATTCCATCTCGCTCGACATGGGCCCACCGCTCTGCAGATCAGTAACAAACGTTTCAATCAACAGCTCGCTACCGTTTTGAGTGCTGCGAGTGTCAACCTGCACGCCGCTGGCGTAGTTGTAGACGTTATTGGTCACCTGCAGTGCCCCGCCTCCGCCAGAACCACGCAAATCCTTATTACTGATGACAGAACCGTTATCACCGGGGATCATGTACTGACTTCCGTTACTGGCCTTGTAGATTTCAGGCATACCGCCCTCACCTACCTGGTACATCGAGCCGGCCGATACAGGACCGCCGTTTTTCCTTCCACCCGCGAGAGTCTTAGACAAAGCAAACGCCCCAACCAGTGCAGCCCCACCAATGATAGCCGCAGCACCAAACGAGCCCACAGACGCGACCAGAGCAGCAGGAAGCCAGGCCGCCATTGTCGTGCCAGCAGAAGCTGTACTCGCGGCTGTGGTGGTTGCAAGGCCCCCTACCTGCGCCGCGGTCGTGGTAGCGATCGCCGCATTCTGAGCTGTTGCCCCCATAATTGCGGATTTAGCCTGTTGCACCCCCATCTGAACGAAGGTGTTGATGACGTCGTTTAATATGGTATTCCCAATGGAGCGAAGAGCTTCTGCGGAGGACATGCTTCCAGTAATGATGCCAGTAAAGGCATTGCTGGCACTGCTTGCAAGCCCATCAAATGCAGCGGATGTGGCCTGAGTTGCCGCATTCTGCTGAGCCCATTCATCCCACATAGCAACGAGCCTTTGCTGGCGATATTGCGTTTCTATTGATGCACGAACTGCTTCAGCCTCCGCGATTTTCTGCGGATATAGGATGGCATACTGATTAAGTTGCTCCATCTGTAGCTGGAACTGATTGTCTACCCCGCTGACCGGCGATGCTTGCCCTCTGAGATTTTTAAAGTTCGACTGTGCTGATTGCTTATCTTTCTCTGATTTAGCTACTGCTTCTTTTGCTTTTAGAAGCTTCCATTCAGCCTCAGCATTACGCTCTGCTTCAGCAATCTGCTGCTGTGTCGCTCTGCTGCCAAGTGCTTTTGCTGCATCGTACTTTGCCAGCTCAAGCGTTCCATCTGCGTAACCAGTATTAAGCCGTGCGATTGCAGCAGATTGACGAGACAAGGCTGAAGAAACAGTATCGGAGGTAGCTGCTGAACTTTTATCTTGTTTCTCGCCCTTGCGTTGAGCTTCCCGCCGAGCTTCTTCCGCTTTTTGCAGATCGTAGTTCTCACCAGCCAGGCTTCCTGCCTTGGAAATCTGATTTGGATTATCAGTAACCTTCGCGGCCTGCATTCTTGCCTTCGTTACTGATCTTTGGCGCTCATCCTGAATTTTTAGAAGCTCATTCTGCTCCTCAAGATTCAGAATTACCTTGTCGCCGTCGGCCGTTGGCGGTGACACCTGCAGAGCTTTAGGGTTGAAATTCTGCCCCGCTTGGTTGGCTCGGTTTATTTCGTCTGCAGTGTTCCCGAACGCCTTTGCAACTGCCCCCTGAACCTGCTCAAGAGACCAGCCTTTTTGAATAAGCCCATCATGCACCCCCATTGAGGTGAGCATGTTGTTTGTAAGGGTCCTGGTTGCCTCCGCCGCAGTGTCCTGAGTCCGCGAAAGCTTATCTTGCGCGTTAGAAAGGTCGCGTGTTTTCTGGGCGAGCTGATCAGCCACTTCAGATTGCTGGCGAGCAAAGTCAGCCCCCTGACCCAGTGATTCCGCTACCGCCTGAACCTCAGGCGTGAAATTACTGTAGCGCGAACTGAGTGCCTCAACCTCTCCTTGAAGGTCGGATATTTCATCTTTTTGTGCACGAATGGACTTGTTCGCATCGGCGATGGTCCCACTCAGTTGAGTGTTGTTCATCGCTTTCATCGATGCATTTACTTTGTCCAGGCTATCAGCAAAGCGGAGTGCCTCTTCTTTAGCTTGCTCTGCCTTCTGCCAAAAATAGAAAATAGCAGCAGCGGCTAGCATTGCCGCACCCGCGGGTCCACCTATCAAAGATAAGGCACTACGGGCTAGACCCATGCCCACTGACGCTGCTCTTGCAGCTACTGCAGCACGAGTAGATGCCACGGCTTGAGCGTTCTCCGCTTGCACAAGCGACAAAGAAGCGACGCTAGCTCGTGTTTTTGCTGCTACCAGTGCATCCATGGCTAGCATTTCAGCTGCGCTGCCTTTCGCAACGTTATATTCGGCTTGCGCTAATGCCAATGCAGATAATGCCGCCTCTTTATCAGCCACGGCTTTTCTCTGTACAGAATTAGCAGCAACTAATGCCGACTGTGCAGCCTGATTGCTAGCGGCCGCCTGCCTCTGTGAGGCAAGCGCTGACTGAACCTGAGCCGCGGCAGACATAGTTAAGGCGCCAAGATAACGACTACCCATTACCCCTGCGGCAACCGTCAATGCAGCACTAAGCACGCCAATGTTTTCACTGGCACTAACTACTGCGTCATTAAAGATCGCAGCGCCAGTTTTAACAGTTGAGTTTTCACCAAAGAATTTGGTGACGTTATTACCCGCAACCTGAAGCGCCTGGCTGATCGTGGTAGTCGTGTTGGCAAATTCTTTCCCAATCACCGCGCCTTGAGAAAGGAGACCATTAACGACTACGTCCGTCGTCAATTTTCCCTGCGCGGCCATATTCCTCATTTGACCGATGCTAACGCCCATGGAGTCCGCGAGCGCAACAATCAGCCGGTTACCCTGCTCGTTTACAGAGTTGAATTCCTCGCCGCGCAAGGCTCCAGAAGCAAGCCCTTGCGACAACTGAATAATAGCGTTCTCGGCCTCTTGCGCCGTGGCACCTGATACAACGAACCCTTGGTTGATGATCGTGGTCAACTTGGATAGGTCAGCAGCGCTTGTTCCATATTGCCGGGTAGCCCTTTCCAGCCGAGCATATAGCGAAGCGGTGGCGTCAAGACTTCCTCTGGTTTGCTGGGTAATATCAAAGACGCGCTGGGTTACGTCTACCAACTGTTCGTTTGGGCGTAGTGAGTTGGATAGTTTGTTATTTACTGTCGCCCAGGCATCCGCATAGTCAGCCACCTGTTTAACAGAAAGCGCTGCGGTTAAAGCAACCGCCGCGCCTGACAAACTGGACATTGAGCGCTCAGTATTGTTAACGGCGCGGGTCGTTCCGTCAAAGCCGCGTTCCATCAGGTCGAGGCGCTGATTTACACGCTGCTGCGCAGTCAGAAGACCTTGCACATCCATCTCAATGTCGTAATAAATGCTGCCAGCATTCTCTGCCATACCTTTCTCCGGGCAATAAAAAACCCCGCCGGAGCGAGGTTGTTATTATTTATCTTTAAGGTGCTCGCTTTACACGGCCATATTGAAAGTTTGCCGTAGAGTCGTACATGACGCCATTGGCGAACATGAACACATAAAGCTGATTTCCTGTGTAACCACCATAACTGTTTTTGGCATTGACCTGCACACCAACGACTTGACCATACGTTACACCACCACCCGTTGAAGAAAGGGAGCCATCTTGCGAATAACCTTTGAATGGAGGCTCAAACGTATATCTAGCTGACTCCGGGTCTTTCAGAATGGATGTCATGTGATTTTTAATTTGCTGCTGATAATCAGTCGGCAAGGTGCCGTAATTTGCAGTTGATATTGCCACTTGAGAAGGTGGCTTTGGTGCGCATCCAGCAATAACAAACGACGACGCGGCTAAAACCGCTGCCAATAAAATCTTCCTCATATCCCTATCCCCATTGGTTTGTTTTCGACAGATTAGCAGGGATGCGGGGGAACGACAAAACCACCTGATCGTTTATCAGGATGTTAGGCGGTGCGCTTCCAGGGTAGGTTGTATGATCTAACCAGATAACAAGGGATTTTTAATGGACAAGTATGATAGAAAGCTTCAGTACAATTTTTTAATGTCGCTTTACAGGACTTCGCCACAAGGAATGTCACAATCTGATTACAATGATTTTTCTGTACAATTTGGCGAAGGAAAAAACATAGAAGCCAATTTATTGTATCTACAAGACCACGAGTTAATAACTACAAATATCAAAGAACTACGACTTGGTTTGTTCGAGGTAATGCCAGCACACTTAAGAATTACATCAAAGGGGATAGATTTTGTCAGAGACGATGGCGGGCTATCTGCCATTCTAAACGTCCAGACAATCAAGTTTCATCGTGATGCTGTTGTCGTCCTAGAGGACCTCATTGCAATTTCAAACATGAACGATGAGCAGAAGGAAAATGCCAAATCAACCCTCGGCGAAATGTCGACGGAAGCCCTTAAAGCCGTGGTACAAGCTGTGACTACCGCAGGATTATCAGCGCTACTTGGGAAGTGAGCAGATACCATAAAGCACAAACCCGCCGGAGGGCGGGTTAGATTATTCAGGTACCGGTACTCTCATCAGGTGGTTCCGGTTGATCGATTAGCTGCTCGGTAGTGCAATACCTTTCCTTGAACTTTATGTGCTTAGGTTTTGCCTGTTCGGAAATATCAAAACCTGAGAGAACTCTCTCAAATGCAGCCTCAGGCATGTCATCGTGTGCTGTTATCTCACCTGCCGCGTACTTTTTCTCAACGTTATCAACACGCCAAATAACAGCTTCTGCGTATACGATATAGCTAGGGTGATGAATAAAAACATGATCACCCGGATTAAGTACGCACGCATTATCATGAGGCACGCCTGGCTTAATGCTAGATACATTAACAACCAAAATGCAGTAACAGTCGTTTATCGGATAATAAACGGGGTCGTTGCATATCACATGAAGGTGATTACATGGCCCACTTGGAGCCAAAACCGTTCCTTTTCTATATGGCTGTAATGTGCTCATGACAATTGAGAAGAAAACTCCTTAAGTTGCTGCGATTCACACATGCTCCTGATAATGTTTTCTGCTTCTTCTGGTGATTTTCCTTCATTAAGGAAAATCTCTCGCACATCAATAGGTGTACGGGAGTTACCGGGATCATGCCATTCAGGGCATACATTTCTCAGGTGCGTCATGTCACGCAACTCAAATCTATTCATATGCCCGTATTGAGCATATATTTCATCAAGAATTCGTATGTCTGCTCTGCTTAGCTCATCAAAGACTTCATCAACATCCATCTCGCGAGGGTCTGCACACAAAGCTACATCATGGCTATTTGTCTTAATAAGATGATACCAATACTCTCCTTTGATATCGGATTTACCGCGAATCAAATCAAGAGTTGTCGACATCACTGGCCCATGGCGCATTGAATAAAGGCGATCTTCACCCATCATGCGGCCATGACGAATCATAGACTGTCGATTTGCCAAGTAGAGCAACTTCATTAGCTTCAGATATGCCATGCGCCCGCCGCGTTTAAGTAGCAGGTAAGCAGCCATCTGAGCTACTTTTTCTTCGCTAAACATATTGAACCTCAATTACTTACAGAAAATAGACCGGATAAGCGATAATCAAACATCTTTTTATTGCCTCTGAGTGTATTACCTCAAAGGTAATCCTTCAACCTTTGGTTGAATCTATCGCACCCAGAATGGCCTTAGAAATCGCCCAAAAACACCCAAAATCACCGTGTACCAGGATGCGTCTCAAATCTTCGTCTCCTGTAGCGCTTTTGGCTTCGTTTTAGGCATGCCTATGAACACTTTGTTTTTGTAGGTCATAGCACGTTTTGTCCTTCTATCCCTTACTCACGATAGAAGAACATCAAAACAGGCTATCTTTTCCTCTCTTTATCCATCATCGCCTGCCGACGCTTGCGCCGTGCAAAGAAGTCATCAGCTGCGCTGTCGTACTCTTCCTTCGTAAACCCTTTCTGCTCAGGGTATTTAGCGATGAGCATTAGCTGAAACTCGGTCATAGTGAGCTGCCCGGCCTCTTCCTTGCTGATTCCAAAGTGGTTACGCGCTGCGATGATGTAATCTGGCGCCCGAAATTCGCTCGTAGTATCGCTGGTCTCATGCCGCTGCAGTTTACGCACCTTCGCTTTGCCGATAATGCCGTGCATGATGAGGCTTTGCGCCACGATAACCATTTCCTGTGCCGGCATAGCCCCTGGCCGCCATACAAATCCGCGTTTTCGTCCTTTACCTTTCTTCATCCAGCCAATCAGATCGCCAGTATCGTTATCACAACAGGCTGAAAGCACTGTATGCGCGGCCATTATCACTTTACGAGTAAGTAATCCGCTTTGGATGAATCGTGTGACGCAAACGGGGAAACGGTCATATTCATTATGCAGATAGGCCTCTACGGCACGCTGCAGGAATGGTGTAGCCTCATCGGTGTATAGGTCATGGAACACCTGAACTATTTCGCCAGGCTCACCAATTCTCGACATGGCTAACAGTGACGGGCGGAAGAAATAATCATTTCCCCCGGCGGAAATCAGGCATTCGCCAAACTCTTTAACTGGTGTCATCTTTCCCCCATAAACAAAATCAAGGGCAGAAACTCTGCCCTTTGGTTTGCCTACACGGTGACTGTTACGGTGTGGGTTGCAGTGAACGAGCCATCGTCTGTGGTTACCGTAATAACCGCGGTGCCGGCGGTCGCGCCGGACGGTGCGGATACGGTGACCGTATTGCCGGAAAACGCCACGGTCGCACGCGCTGGAACTGAAGATGACACGGTGAAAACTTTGTCATCAGCATCAGTTGGCGCAATCGTCACATCGAAGGTAGTACTCGCACCCGCAGCTATGGTGCTGGTAGTCGGAGCAACGGTCACACCAGTTACCGGGATGCCATCATCAGCTTCGGTGATCTGGAAGGTGTTGCCATCTGCCAGCTTGAACTCAAAGCTGTAGGTGACGATCTCCTTAACTCCGCCGCCATCACTGGTCCCGGTCGGAACCATATAGCCAATGTGGTAGTAATCACCCCAGTGGAATCGCATCCATACTGCTGGCTGACGACGCGCACGGACTTCGTCGACGATGTACTTAACAAATTGCTGAACGCCGAACTCGTCTGTGCGGTCCTTAACTCGAACCTCACCTTCAATGGAGTATGTAGGGTCCAGGCTGGCGATCAGGTTTGAGCTAAACCCACCGTTATCGGCATCGGACGTCAGCGCCTCTGGACTCAAATCCCATGTAGCTGTTGTCGGCAGGCCCATGAGCTTCCAGCCACCTTCCGCCGGAACCTGGTCAGCACATCCGTAAGCCAGTTCCAGAGTCTTAGCGCGACCGATCAGTTGTTCGTTATTGGAGCAGCCTTGCATCGTTGCTTACCTCACTTCAGATAATAAAAAAGGCCGCTCCAGGCGACCTTGTGTGATTTGGTTAGTGCTACCCGCCGAAGAGGCAGGCGAATTGCAGGCGCCACACCATGCGCCCTTCGGCAGTCATTACTGGCGACGGGATGCCGCCCAGGTTAGATATCTGTCCGAGGCAGCGATTTGTCATCGGGTTCTGCTTCACGTAGTCGATGATGGACTGCACATCGGTTTCTGATTTGGCGTAGTCACCAGAAGATTTCCCGGTGATCACATCAACCAGAACGTAGTAATCAGCTGCCATATCACGGTCTACTGCCGACCCGCCGTTGGGCCGGAACACGATGAACCGATCAGCCAGTTTTCCGGTATCGGTCCACGCCAGAGATTGAACGGTGTACCCAGCGGTTAGCCCGGCATCAACGAGGAAGTTGCGAACACGTTTATGCATGGGAGGGTTCACAGCGATAACTCCTTCTTGATAACCGCATCAATCGCATCGCGCTCTTCGTCAAATCCCTTCTTAAGGAATTGAGGTTCGCCATGCGGGGCCCAATAATTGCCCTTCCCTGTGCCTCCGCCAAATTCGGTACCGTCTCTCGTCTTTCCGAAATGAGCGCGCGGCTGTCCTTTTAACTTACCAGGCATATCGTGCACAAAAGCAGCGTAGTTGGCAGAGTATCCTACCCTTCCTGTAACTTTCGTGCCGTTGACATTAATTTCCCGGAACTGGCTATTCAGAAGCGTTGAAGTGTCAATGGGCGTGTAATATGCCGCCCTGGTGCTGCCTAAAATCAGTGCAGATTGTATGGCTCTGACAACCTTTCTCCCGCACACATCTTGAATGATACGCTCCAGATTCGCTTTGGCTTGCTCTACTCCCCGCACCTTCACGCCCATATCTATACTCCCGTCAGAATCGCAAAATCATCAGCAATGCGCTCGAACGTATCTGCATAG
Organism: Klebsiella sp. BIGb0132; assembly: GCF_024810075.1. Classification (NCBI taxonomy): domain Bacteria; kingdom Pseudomonadati; phylum Pseudomonadota; class Gammaproteobacteria; order Enterobacterales; family Enterobacteriaceae; genus Klebsiella; species Klebsiella sp. BIGb0132. Next base: position 88,531 of record NZ_JANUDW010000008.1, read on the forward strand.
CGAATAACCTGTCGCACCTCATCGGCGCCGGCGGTAATCGGGTCGGCTTCAGCTGACTGACCAATCAGCAGATAATCACCTGCCGCTGCCAGCGCATATTCAGACCAGACGGTATTCTTCACGACGATTTCAGAACCGAGACTGCCGATACGCTTAGACAGGCCACCTTCATAATCACAGAGGATTGACTCAGGGGCCGAGAAGCCGAGCGAGTCACCGTATTCATCGTTACCGAGATTGCGCCAGATTGTCGCCGTCGCGGTGTAAGACCAGTTGGCTACCGATGACATACCTATTCCCTCCATCGCAGCACGATTGCGCCTGTAGCCTGTATGCGAGGGCAGTTAATCATCCACTGTCCCGCGCAGTTAACGTAAGCCGTGGTTTGTTCGCCGGTATCGGTCATGACCCACACCCGGGCGAACGTGCGCGGCAGCCGCTGCTGCACTGAAATCCAGGCCATCAGCAGCCACCAACGACCAGAAATAGGCCCACGCTGTTACCGGCGCTTATAGGCAGCTCACTGGTGCAGCCGCTGGTATCAAGCCGGGCCAGCGAGTCACGTAGCCAGGTAATCCCGTCCTCGCCGTAGTCGAACGAGCGCGACGCCCCTGATGGCGCCCCCTGCGATTTGATTCGCCGGGCACCGGAAGACGTCGCCATGAGCGCTGCGGCATACATCAGGATGAGTTTTGCGCTGCAGTCGTCATACCCCGCGCCGTCGAGGCACGGGATAATCTTGTTCACCATGCAAAGGATCGGGTCCAGCAGCGCGCCGGGAATGGCATAACCCAATTCACCGAGGAACGCCTGCACGTCTGCCGCCGTGATTGGGTCAGCCATGGTTATTTCGCCTTCTTCGATTTAGCGGCAGATTCATCCTGCTGCTCTGCCTGCTCTGCCTGCTCTGCCTGCTCTGCCTGCTCTGCAGAATCATCGCCCGGTGTCGCCACTTCCAGCACCTGATCGTCATCACTAATGATTTCAACCAGACCCGCGGCCGCCCAACGCTTAGCGACATCACCGCTTACCGAAACCTGCGCGCCAACCTCCAGCTTGCGGAGATTGACACCAGTGAACAGGTTGTTACCCGTTACTTTTACCAGTGCCATTCACTTCTCCTTAGCTGCTCGCGAAGAGCACGCCATGTTTCAGGTTGATATCCTGCTTAACCATCAGGCCCATCGCGCCCCAGGTACGCCAGATGTAATCGCTGTTGTAAAACTGACGTGGGTCAGCAACAGTGCCAACGGCCTGGCCGGTAACCGGCGCAATCACACCTGCAGCGAGAGGAACCACAAGGATCTGGTTTCCAGTCAACTGAGCATCTTCTTTCACGGCAGCGATACCGGAGAGCCTCAGGATTTCGTCCAGGACAGTTCGGGTCTTGTTCTGGGTGTCGAAGTACTGTTCCCAGTTCGACATAATTCCGCTGGAGACGTACCACGTCTGCTGGCCATACTGATAATTCTGAAGCTTCAGCACATCGCGAAGAGCGATAGCGCCTTTGCGCATAGCGTCAGGATCGGTGCTGGTTGCGAAGTTGATGTTCAAGCCGGAAGCGCCGAGATCGACTAGGCCAACACGGTCATCAGCCTTGAGACCTTTCCACGTTTTACCGTCAAAGGTCACGAAGTTGCCTTCAGAGTCGCGGAAGCCGTTGAACATGTAGTCCACGATCTTACGGCGGACATCATCGACTGAACCTCTTTGCGCGTCAGACAGTGATGCGAGAGCAGAACCCTTGTTGAAAATCGGGTCGCGCCAATGGAACTTAAAGCCTGAGTCATGCACCGGAACCATGGTGCCGTCGAAGGTATACGCGCGAGCATCCAGCGCCGCACCAATCTGGCCGGACATAGAAGTGTGCGCCCAGCCGCGACCGCCGGTACGAGCGTATTCGTACACCGACTCTTCGAGACGAACAGACCGTGACAACGGCATCAGATCGTTGAACAGAGTGAACTCAGTGTTCGGCTCAAACTGGGCCAGAACAGTTTGGTCATAAGCGCGGTACAAGCGGCGAATGTCATCTACCGCGTTCACGGCATCAATGTGCCCGTTATCGCCAAAGCGAGCGCGCGCGATGAAGTCGGCCACGGCTTGGGCACTCATGTTACGCGCCGTCTGCAGTTCACGGAACTGAGCCTGGTTGACTTCGAGGTTACCGGTGCGTTCACCGATAGAGCGAGAAAATACAAGCATTCAGGTGCTCCTTACTTGATAACGACGCGCAGCAGATCGCCGGCAACAACGGTGTACGCCTTGTCTTCTTCGACATATGCGCGAATTGACTCGCCAGTGGCATGAGCCTTAACCTGCCCGTTTGCGATAGACAGCGGCTGGCCTTTTTTGTAGGTTCCCGCCGCGGCACGCACGTTCAAGAACATGCCCTGCATCGGATGAATGCCCACTACCAGTTCGTTAATCGGGATGGCGTCATCAACTGTCTGGCAGCGGAGGTAGTCGAAATCAGCTACGTAGAGGATCGCCTCCTCATCGCCATCAACCGATGCTGTAAATTTACCAGCCGAGAAGAAGCCAACGATACCCGGCTTGGTAGCCGCCGCCGCCGCACCTTCGCGGTTGAGCAGCGGATTAGGGAATACGCCACCGGCGTGAATTACGTGCTTTCCATCTTTAGCCATTTTTTACTCCGGCATGTCGCTGAATGAATCGTTGTTATTGACCTGGCGGAATGCACCATTCAGGCCGGTAGAGGTCTGGCACTGAGCAAACAGGCCATCAAGGGCGGCACCGTCAAGAGCGTTTACAGCGAGGTCATCCAGGCCAAACTTCGCTTTAACAGCCACGCGCTTTTCGCCTTTCTCTTTGTCGGCGTTAGCGTTCAGGCTGTTAACGACGGTGTCCACGCGATCAGCGAGTTTCTGCGCCCAGGCAGGCATCTCTTCGTTATTGGCAGCCTGCTCTTTCTTCTTGGGCTTGCCGGTGGCGGGGTCGATTTCTTCTTCACCTGCTTTCTTAGCGGTGGCTTCATCGGCCTTCATCTGGTTGTAAGCATCCATCAGCTCGGCGTCGGACTTGCCTTCAGTCGGCTTACCAGCGGCCTGCAGCGCATTGATAATCAGTTCTTTCATCGGATCGTTCTCTCCGTTGGTTTTAATCTCGTACTCAATGGGTTTGCGCACGACTTCGAGTGGTTCGCCGACGAACACGGCTTTGCCGTCGTCATCGATGAGGTACTTCTGTTTGAAATATTTGGCTTCATCGCGGTAGATGAAGTTGTCTGGCCATACCGATTCGGGCCAGAGCCAGTTATCATCAGCACGACCTTCGCGAAGCTTGTCGCTGATAGCGCGCTGAATATCGTCGAAAGAGAAATTCGAGGCGTTGGTGAAGAAGAATCGGGTTTTGTTCAGCAGCCCTTCGCGGGTGCAGTCGGCGGCATCAGCCAGGCTTGCCACTTCGATCTGCTGCTCTTCACCTTCCGAGTTAACGAAGATCCCAACGCCTTCGCCTGGTGTTCCCGCGCCGGGCTCGTCGAGCAAGACAGCTGTATGGTCGAAAACCATGTTGGTGACAATTTCGTTGTACTTCTTACCCTTCGATTCGCCGTTGGCGGCTATGCCGGAATACAGCAGCCCGGTAGAGATATGAACAGGGTCCGTGTTGGTGCCGGCGGCCATCTCATCAAGTCGATTAACAAGGCGCTTGCCCTTCTCACTCGACTCCGCGTACTGGCGATCAACATACATATCACCACTGAGCTTTCCGTCTTTGTGGCTGACGTTCTGTAGCCATGCGCCGACATGGTAGTTATTCACCGCCCGGACATCGCGCGCGGAAACGTGCTTGCCGTCCACCTTCGGATGGCCCAGCGGCATTGGGTTACGCTCAAGCGTGTTGTAGGCCTTTTCGATTTCTGCTGCCGGGTACAACTTCCGGTTCATCACAATATCGTCCACGACAGGCGTGATGCCGCGAACCACGATATGTGGCTTGCCGTCGATGGTTTCAGTGGTGATGTTTGAAGCGGAGTTGACGACGGTCAGCACATTAACGCGGTTGCGTTTCATGCTGGGTCCTCAGTGGTGGATTTAGGGCAATAAAAAAAGCCGCCGTGGCGACCTGTTTTTACTCAGTTAGATTTATTTGAATTTAAGCTCAGTTTTAGCATCAAGAACTATCGCATCAATAAGATTTTGTGTGGCCCTGGCCATGTCATCGTACGCAACGAAATCAGGGTAGCCTTCTTCATAAACGCTGTAATCAGAATCTGACTCATTCTTAAAGAAGTTAGCCAGTAGCAGGCGAGTATTAGGGCTAAGGGAGATAGGTGCTATAGCGTAGAATCGATGAATTTGCGCGCTCACTTCATAAAACCTACGCCAGTCAAAATCGCCCTCTGGTTCCGGCATATTATTCCTTTGGGCTTTGTAGCATCTTTCGTAAAAATGATTTGCTTTTTTATATATAGCTTTGATTTCAAATAAATTATCAATTAACTGGTTATAGGATGAGTGTTTCTTCTCCCACCATTTCTCATGATAGAAGCGATTTAAAGCAAAGTTAGCAGTAAACCAGGCGGCAACAACTCCTGTTGTAATCGGAACAACAAGAGTTAGAAAAAAAGAGCCAACTTCTTGTGGGGTAATACTCATCAGCTTGATTCCATGAAAATTATGATGATGCTATTAAGCACTAATTGGAATCTGCTTTCCATTGATCACGCTCTTTCTCCAGCTTATTAGCTAACCCTTCGTTAAAAATGCTGCCTTCGTCATTAAGCAGCACCGGAATCTGGCTGCAATAGCAGTTGTACTGGTTGCCGTTCTCGGCGTAGAAGTTTCGCACCTGCTCGGTGGTGTAAACCCTGCCGTGACGGCTGGCATGCCAGCTGCGCGTCGTCGGCTTGAGCGCTGACAGCCACAGTAGACCGGTCTTCAGCCCCAGCCTGTCGGCCGCCCAGTCCGTTTCGTTCCATTGTGCCTGCCGCAGCGCGCCGACCTGCTCTGTCTGAGCGATAGTCTTCGCTCGTGACATCGAAACATCCAGGCGCTTACTGACGATACTGGCTGTTTCGCGGGGGTTAATGCCGCGGCCTATCGCGTCGGCAATTACGTTAGCGAGATCAGCGCGTGCGGCATCGCTTATCCCTTTCCAGTCGCTGTACGTACTGATGTAAGCGCTGGCGATCTGATTCTGATACGCCGGGCTGGACAGTAGTTGCTGCAGCGTCGTCTGGCTGGCGTATACCGGCGACTGTACCGACAGATTCGTGAAGGCCTGCTGCGTTCCTCGCTCATACTCTGCGGCGACATAATCCAGCGCCCAGAGGTTCTGGCTGCCTCCGTCCAGCAGAGCATCGTCCAGTATCGTTTGCACAATCTGAAGGAGGTCGGCCAGCTGCGCCGCCGTCATGTCGTAAATGTAGGTGCCGGCATTCACCTGATATAGCGAAGGCTCAGCACCTTCGTTATTGCACATCAACCATGACCGCTCGCCGTTAACCTCACGCTGCCGGCCAGTCAGCCGCTGGTCAAACAGCGATTTCAAACGGCGCTTAATACCCAGATACCGGCCTTCGGTATCCTGAAACATCTTGCTAACCGGCATGGCTGATTGCGTGGGGCGATGTGGTTAGCAACCCGCTAAAAGCTCAGCGACTGGCTGAAGAGCTGGAAATGAAAAGAGGTGCGCAATGAGCAAGCGATACTCCCTGATTTATGCCGATCCGCCCTGGTCGTACGGCAATACGATCAGCAACGGCGCCGCAGCAGACCACTACTCAACAATGCGGCTTATCGACCTTAAGCGCCTGCCTGTATGGGAGATTGCAGCTGAAAATGCAGTGCTGGCGATGTGGTACACCGGCACGCACAACCAGGAGGCAATCGAGCTGGCCGAAGCATGGGGCTTTACGGTTCGCACGATGAAGGGTTTCACCTGGGTAAAGCTGAATCAACTGGCCGAGCTACGCATTAACAAGAAGCTGGAAGGTGGAGATGTTGCCGACTTTTACGACTTCCTCGACCTGCTGAACGCCGAGACGAGAATGAACGGTGGTAACCACACCCGCGCCAATACCGAAGACGTGCTGATCGCCACCTGTGGCTCCGGACTGGAACGCATGAGCGCCAGCATCAAGCAGGTAGTTTACAGCCCGCTCGGCGCGCACAGCGAGAAGCCGTGGGAAGTGCGCCACCGCCTGGAATTGCTCTACGGCGACGTCCCGCGGATTGAGTTATTCAGTCGCAGCGCGGAACCAGGCTGGATCCACTGGGGCAATCAGTGCACCACCGCTTCCGTTGAGCTGATTCCCGGCTACGCCATCGACGTTGTGAAGACGGAGGCAGCATGAGCGCGGCAGCTTACTACAACGAAATCGATCCATTTGCGGCGCAGTGGCTGCGTAACCTCATCGCCGGCGGTCACATCGCCCCGGGCGAAGTTGACGAACGGAGTATTGAAGATGTCACACCTGACGACCTCAGAGGATTTACCCAGTGCCACTTTTTCGCCGGTATCGGCATCTGGTCCCATTCACTCCGCCTCGCCGGATGGCCTGACGATCGCCCAGTCTGGACTGGTTCCTGCCCGTGCCAGCCTTTCAGCGCGGCAGGCAAAGGCGATGGGTTTGCTGATGAGCGGCACCTTTGGCCCCACTTCTTCCATCTCATCAGCGATCTCAGACCTCAGCATGTCTTTGGCGAACAGGTTGCAGCTGGTAACGCAAATGCATGGTTCGACCTTGTACAAGCAGACCTGGAAGGAATGGATTACGCCTTCGGGCTTGTGCCGTTTACGTCAGCGAGCATCGGTGCTCCGCATATCAGAGAGCGGGCCTACTGGGTGGCCAACGCCACAGGTCAACTACATCACCAATGCAACAACGGTGCAAATGAGCTCGGACGGAAGGGGAACCCCGAACAAAATCGGATGGGCAGCGGCATTGGCGGGCTGGGTAACGCCAACGTCGCGCGACTGGAAGGACTCAGCGGGCATGACGGCGCAGCGAGAAGGGAAAGACAGACTGGACCAGTTGCCGCGCCAGGCGTTCATGACGGGCTGGCCGTCCCCGAAAGCAAGCGATGCGCAGAAAGGAGCCAGAACATTAGAGGGGGCGAAGATAGAGGCCGAGAGGCGAGGCTGGAACAACGAATTGGGCGTGACGGTTCATGCATGCGGCCCCTTGAGGTTAACGGTTTTTGGCGAGATGCGGACTGGCTCTTTTGTCGAGATGGCAAATGGCGTCCAGTTGAACCCGGCACATTCCCGCTGGTTGATGGGGCTGCCGCACGTATGGGACGAGTCAAGTCCGGGGTGGCAAGAGTGGCAAGCAGCAACCGTGTCGGCCGCCTGAAGGGCTACGGCAACGCCATAAACGCACAGGCTGCAGCAGCTTTCATTCGCGCTTATATGGAGGTCGCATGACGCCAGAAGAACAGGAAAACATCCTCCGCGCCCAGGCCCGTCGCTGCGCAGAAGAGCTCACTAAAGCGATGAGCGCAAAGCCTAAACCGAAGTGGAACGCTGTATGCCCCCCCCATCCTTCGCAAGCACTACGAGAAGGTCCGGCCTATGGGCGTCAGTCTGGTGAAATTTGTCAGTGTTATTGGCCGCATGAATGGGCGGTATGGAGTGGAATCATGAAAGAACGCGGAATGATTTTTAACGGGGAGATGGTGCGGGCTCTGCTGGATGGTCGGAAGACGCAGACGCGGCGGATTATGGTGCCACAGCCAGCAGACGACATTGAGCGTGGTGTTTTCCCTAACCCGGATGCAATTGGCTGGATATCCTCTCTTAAACACAAGCATGGAAGCACCACTGCTCATTTTTGCCCGCACGGCAAGCCAGGCGATCGCATCTGGGTGCGTGAAACATGGAATAAATATGGTGGACTCCTCACCTATCGCGCAGACCACGACTGGATTGATGAGATGCGCAAGGAAACAGTTTGCACTGCCAAGTGGGCACCATCAATCCACATGCCGCGCTGGGCCAGCCGCATTCTGCTGGAAATCACCGATGTGCGCGCTGAAAGGCTGAACGCTATCAGCGAAGAGGATGCCATGAGAGAGGGTATAGACGCCGATAGGCTGGCTGAATCTCAAGACAATTATGACTGCATCGCCGACCACAACATGACTGGCAGGCCAACCGCAATTGGGCACTTTAGCTACCTATGGGAATCAATCTACGGCGCCGAAAGCTGGAAGGCCAACCCGTGGGTTTGGGTGATCGAGTTCAAACGCATAGAAGGCGGTGCAGCATGAGCGCAGAAATCATTGATCAGGCCAACGAGCTGGCAGAGCGCCGGCTGGAAATGACCATCCAGAACATGCGCATCGACCATAACGCAGTTTCGGCTACTCATTGTGTGGATTGCGGGGAAGGAATACCAGAAAGGCGTCGGGAGGCAGTGGCGGGGTGTCAGCGCTGCGCGGAGTGTCAGGAAGTGGCTGAAGAACGCGGCAAGCATCGGAGGTGATTATGGGTGAAGTTGTTGTGATTGTTTCCCCCGGGAAATGGGTTGCTGAAGACCAGCTGATCGCCATGAAGGGAATCAAAAAGGGAACGCTAAAAAAGGCTCGTGAAAACACCTTTCTCGAAGGGAAGGAATATCGTCACGTGTCCTTCGACTGCGAACCCTGGGACAACAGCCCATGTTTTTACAACATTGATGAAATCGATATGTGGATCGAGAGACAGAAGCCGGCGAAACCACGAAAGCAATCTGTTTAAATACCCTTTCCTTTCAACCAACGAGGAATCGTTATGATCAAATACCCAACAGGGGTGGAAAACCACGGCGGCACGCTCCGCCTGTGGTTTATCTACCAGGGAGTCAGGGTAAGGGAAAGTCTTGGCGTACCAGATACGCCGAAAAACAGAAAGGTCGCCGGCGAATTGCGTACGTCTATCTGCTATGCAGTCAAAACAGGGGCTTTCAATTACCCCGCGCAATTCCCGCAATCGCCTAACCTGCGTAGATTTGGGTTCGCCCAACCAGGCGTGACATTGAAAATTCTTTCAGATCGATGGCTGGAGCTTAAGCGCATGGAGATAACGGAGAATGCGCACAATCGGTACGTCTCTTACATTAAAATATGCACTGAAATTCTCGGACCAGAGAAACCAGTAGGATCATTCAGTAACGAGGATGTACTGCTTGTGCGCAAAGAGCTGCTAACCGGCTTTCAAATCTGTGGCAAGCACCAGAAAAACCGATCAGCAAAAAGAGGGAGGACTGTCAGAACTGTGAACGTTTATCTGAATTGCTTTTCCCAGATGTTCAAGTTTGCTGAGATGAACGGATACATCGATAAGTCCCCATTTTCCGGGATAGCGCCGCTCAGGAAAAGCAAAGCTGATCCGGACCCGTTAACAAAAACCGAATATCGGAGAATGTTGGATGGTTGCCCGTCTGAGCAGATCCGTAATCTGTGGGTGCTGGCTATTAATACTGGCATGCGGCATGGCGAAATCTCGGCCCTTGCATGGGAAGATATCGACCTGAAAGAAGGCACGATAACCATCAGCCGGAACATCGCCATAAAAGGGCATTTCACGCCGCCCAAAACTGAAAGCGGTAACCGGGTTGTCAATCTGACAGAGCCAGCCATCCAGGCGCTGAAAAACCAGCTTGCGTACACACGCATGGGTAAGCAGCATCAGATTGACGTTCATCTGCGCGAGTTTGGCCGCGTTCGGGTGGATGCCTGCACTTTCGTTTTCGTACCGCGGCTGACCGCAAGAAATGGGATGGGTGGACACTGGTATGCGCCCGGGTCATTTGGCGCCACATGGAATGACATTCTCAAGCGAGCGGGGATCAGACATCGCCGCGCGTATGAGTCTCGTCATACTTACGCATGCTGGGCTCTGAGCGCCGGGGCAAACCCAAACTTTATTGCAGCTCAAATGGGCCACACTTCAGCCCAGATGGTTTACAACGTTTACGGCAAATGGATGAGCGATAACAACGTCGATCAGCTGAGCATTCTTAATGCTAATTTCTACGCCGATGCCCCACAGATGCCCCAGGCGATTTCCATGTAATGGAAAACACCTTATAAATCATACTTTCACTGCGCCCAGTCAGGCTTGTTTAAAATATGGTCCTGCCAGTCGTTAACGGTGGACTCTTTCACCGCGATATGGCGCACGGAAATGCGCTCGCCGTGCATCGCCGCCTTCGAGCCGGTCAGCAGCGGATGCCAGTGCGGCAGCGGCTGGCCTTCCGCCAGCAGGCGATAGGCGCAGGTCGGCGGCAGCCACTCAAAGGTCGGCAGATTGTCCCGCGTAAGCTTGATGCAATCCGGCTCATACTCAAAGCGCCGTTCATAGTTACGACACTGGCAGGTTTTAATATTCAACTGACGGCAGGCGACGTTAGTAAAATAGATTTCGTCAGTATCCTCATCCATCAGCTTATGCAGGCAGCACTGTCCGCAGCCGTCGCACAGTGATTCCCACTCCGCGTCGGTCATTTGCTCCAGCGTTTTGTGTTGCCAGAAGAGTTGTTCGCTCATAGGGATGTCCGTCATTGCAATTCAGGGTGCACCTTATAACCAGTCTGGCACGCCGATGCAAGTTTTGCCGCCTCTGAAGGCGGCAACAGGAGGTTACAGCACGCGGGTCGACAGGGAGAAACCGTTAAAACCGACTTCGAGCTCGTCGCCGCTATTCAGCGGGCCGACGCCTTCCGGGGTGCCGGTCAGCACCACATCGCCGGCCTTCAGCGTAAAGAAGCGCGACATGTAGGCAATCAGCGGCACAATTTTATGGATCATATCGGCAGTCGTGCCCTGCTGGCGGACCGCGCCGTTCACCTTCAGGCTCAGCGCGGTGCTCTGCGGGTCGCCGTGGAATTCGGCGGCGGGAATAAAACCGGAGATCGGGCAGGCGTTGTCGAACCCCTTGGCCTTCTCCCACGGCTGGCCGGCTTTTTTCAGCTTGCCCTGCAGATCGCGCAGGGTCAGATCCAGCGCCACGCCGTAGCCCGCGATCCCTTTGAGCACATGATCTTCGGTCGCCTGACGCAGCGTGCTGCCAATCAGCACCGCCAGCTCCACTTCGTGATGCACCGACCCCAGCCCTTCAGGAAGCACCAACGGCTGGCGGATATCGCACAACGCCGTCTCAGGTTTAATAAACAGCACCGGTTCTTCCGGCGTCGCACTGCCCATTTCCTTGATGTGGTTTGCATAGTTGCTGCCCACGCAAACGACTTTGCTTACCGCAAAATCCAGTAATGCTCCCTGCCAGTTATGATGTTGGTACATTATTTCCCCTTAGTGGGTGAATCAGAGTGATACCCTTTTCCTTCAGGCTGCTCCGGCGCGAACGACGTTCCCCTTCCGGCAGTCTGAATTATTTAAGGATTATTCCCCTGTTCCGCCAGATGCTTCTTGAGTAAATTCTCAGGCGGTGGAGGAATCTGCAGATAATAGCCCTGGTCGCTCAACGCCTGTTTTACTTTTTCCAGGTCAGCGCCGGCCAGTTTTTTACGCCCGTCGAGCGGCAGCAGCATGGTCATTTTCGGCGTGCCGAAGCTGCTCATTAATTCCGGGGGCACGCGTGAGAAATCGTCCTTTTTTTCGACATATAAATAGGTTTGCTCACGTTTAGTACTTCGATAGATCACACAAAACATAGTTTTACTCGGAATTAGACCCGTGGTCACTTGCCTCAATATATGAGTGACTATAACATGCCTTTTAGTCTTCGGAATATCACCGCACTTCGGCAGGTGATAAACAGCAAATTGAGTAAGGCCAGGATGTCAAATACGCCAATCGAACTTAAGGGCAGTAGCTTCACCTTATCTGTCGTTCATTTGCACGACGCAAATCCCGAGGTTATTCGTCAGGCGTTAGAAGACAAAATCGCCCAGGCCCCCGCTTTTTTACGTCACGCCCCGGTCGTTGTGAATATTAGCAGCATCGAAAATGTCGTCGACTGGCGCGCCATGCAGGAAGCCATCGCCACCACCGGTTTACGTATTATCGGCGTGAGCGGCTGCAAGGTCCCGCGGCTGAAAGCGGAAATCGACCGCACCGGGATCCCTTTACTGACGGAAGGGAAAGAAAAAATGCCTCGTCAGGCGCCGCCAGAACCGGTTGTCGCCCCACCAGTTGTTAATCAGATCACAAAAACGCGTTTGATTGACCTGCCGGTACGTTCCGGTCAGCGCATTTATGCACCACACTGTGATCTAATTGTTACAAACCATGTGAGTGCCGGTGCGGAACTTATCGCCGACGGTAATATCCATGTATATGGCACGATGCGAGGTCGCGCACTCGCAGGCGCAGGCGGCGACAGGGAAGCCCAAATATTTTGTTCACACCTCACGGCGGAACTGGTGTCCATCGCTGGGGAATACTGGCTGAGTGATAATATCCCGGCCGAATTTTATGGCAAAGCGGCGCGTCTGCGTCTGGGCGATAACGCTTTGACTATTCAACCGTTGAGTTAGTCCCTTTTTAACAAGGAATTTCTATGGCACGCATTATTGTTGTGACTTCGGGTAAAGGGGGCGTTGGCAAGACCACCTCCAGCGCGGCCATCGCTACTGGTTTGGCCCAGAAGGGAAAGAAGACCGTCGTTATCGACTTCGACATTGGCCTGCGTAACCTTGATCTGATCATGGGCTGCGAGCGCCGGGTGGTTTATGACTTCGTTAACGTTATTCAGGGTGACGCCACGCTGAACCAGGCGTTAATCAAAGATAAGCGCACCGAAAACCTCTACATCCTCCCCGCTTCCCAGACGCGTGATAAAGACGCGCTGACCCGCGAAGGCGTAGACAAGGTTCTTGAAGAACTGAAAAAAATGAATTTCGATTTTGTTGTCTGCGATTCCCCTGCAGGCATCGAAACCGGTGCGCTGATGGCGCTGTACTTCGCTGACGAAGCCATCATCACCACTAACCCGGAAGTCTCCTCCGTTCGTGACTCCGACCGCATCCTCGGTATTCTTGCGTCCAAATCCCGCCGTGCGGAAAATGGTGAAGAGCCGATTAAAGAGCACCTGCTGCTGACCCGCTACAACCCAGGTCGCGTCAATAAGGGCGACATGCTGAGCATGGAAGACGTACTGGAGATCCTGCGTATCAATCTGGTAGGCGTGATCCCGGAAGATCAGTCCGTGCTGCGCGCGTCGAACCAGGGTGAGCCGGTTATTCTGGATGATGCATCGGACGCAGGTAAGGCCTATGCCGATACCGTCGAACGTCTGCTCGGAGAAGAACGTCCTTTCCGCTTCATTGAAGAAGAGAAGAAAGGTTTCCTCAAACGCCTGTTCGGAGGATAAATTATGGCATTACTCGACTTTTTTCTCTCGCGGAAAAAGAACACGGCCAACATTGCGAAAGAGCGCCTGCAAATCATCGTTGCGGAGCGTCGTCGCGGCGATGCTGAACCGCATTACCTGCCGCAGCTACGAAAAGATATTCTGGAGGTCATCTGTAAGTACGTGCAGATCGATCCGGAAATGGTCAGCGTGCAGCTGGAGCAGCGAGACGGTGATATTTCGATTCTGGAGTTGAACGTGACTTTACCAGAACCGGAAGAGTCGAAATCCTGACGCTGGATGCGCCCGATAGCCTCGCGCCATCGGGCCAGCTTGTTGCATAGCCCGGAGATCTCCCGGGCTATTTGCCGTTGCTTTGCGCTGCCGTAACCTGGCGCGGATAATCGCTGAGCAGCGCCCGCAGGCGATCGGCCATCAGTTCGCTACGCCAGCCGGAAATCAGCTCCGGCAGCGCATTTCCGCTCTTCAACTGCCAGTGCCAGTTCAGCAGCTGGTTAATCTGCCTTCTGGACGCCAGCAGCTCGGCGCTCAGCCCCGTTTCGCTACTCACTTCCTGCACCAGCGCCTTAATCTCTTTGAAGACCTTGCGGTATCCCGGCATATCGATCAGGTTTTGCAGCGGCTCAGGCAACGCCTCTTCCGGCAGCTCCTGCGCCTTCGCCACCAGGCTTATCAGCGTTTTGCCGTGAAAACGAATTTCGCTGCCCGACAGCCCGAGGCTATCGAGCTCGCCGAGGCTGCCGGGCATATAGCGCGCCACGCTCCACAGATGCTCTTCACGCACGACGAAATTCACCGCCATGTCGCGATCGCGCGCTTTGCGCAGGCGCCACTCCGCCAGCAGCTGCAGGCAGCCGAGCTGGCGGGTGCGAAGCTGCCAGGCGTTGCCAATCTCGCGCCACGCCTGCGACGGGTCCTGTATTTCCTGGCGGCGCTGCTGCATCAGACGACATTCGTCCAGCGCAGCTGGCAGCCAGCCGGCGGCTTCGGTTTCAGCCATCAGCCTGATGGCGATGGGCAGCAGGTACCAGACGTCCGCCGCGGCATAGTCGCACTGGCGTTCGGTCAGCGGGCGGGCCAGCCAGTCGGTACGCGACTCGCTCTTATCCAGCGCCACGCCGGAGTACTCCTCGACCATCGAGGCAAAGCCCCATGACATCGGGCGCCCGCAGAAGGCCGCCAGAATTTGGGTGTCAATCAGCGGCTGCGGCATCAGGCTGAAGGTGTTGAGGAACACTTCCAGATCTTCACTGCCGGCGTGGAGGTATTTGGTGACGTTTTGATTCAGCAGCAGTTCACGCATCGGTGCCCAATCGGTGATTTCCAGCGGATCGATGAGCGAAACCTGCTCGCCATCAAACAGCTGCAGCAGTCCCAGCTGTGGATAATAGGTACGGGTGCGGACAAATTCCGTATCCAGCGCAACCGCAGCTGCCGCGCTTGCCGCTTCACAGACGGCGCGAAGCCCGTCGTTGGTGGTAATCATCTGATAGTTCAAATCATGCTCTCTTAACTGGCGCCCATAAAAAACGCCGGCTTAGCCGGCGTCTGGCGATTCACTCTTAGCTCAGGCTTTATTGTCTACTTTAGCGCGAGCTTCGTCACGAAGTTCTCGCCGTAAAATTTTCCCGACGTTCGATTTTGGCAGTTCATCACGAAACTCAACCAGCTTGGGGACCTTATAGCCCGTCAGCTGGCGGCGGCAGAAGGTGATCAGCGCCTCTTCCGTCAGAGCCGCATCTTTCTTCACGACAAAAATCTTCACCGCTTCGCCGCTGCTGCCGGACGGTACGCCGACCGCCGCCACTTCCTGAACACCGGAGTGCTGCATCACCACGTCTTCAATTTCGTTGGGGTAGACGTTAAATCCGGAAACCAGAATCATATCTTTCTTACGATCGACAATCCGCAGGAAACCATCGTCGTCCATCACTGCGATATCGCCGGTGTGCAGCCAGCCGTCTTTGATGATTTCAGCGGTGGCGTCCGGACGCTGCCAGTAACCCAGCATTACCTGCGGGCCTTTCACGCACAGCTCGCCCGGCTCGCCCGGGGCGACTTCGTTATCGTCATCGTCCACCAGCTTCGCTTCGGTCGACGGCACCGGAAGCCCGATGCTTCCGCTGTGGTAGTCAATATCATGCGGGTTAACGCTAACCAGCGGCGCGCACTCGGTGAGGCCGTAACCCTCCAGCAGATACTGTCCGGTGAGCTTCACCCAGCGTTCGGCCACCACCTGCTGAACCGGCATCCCGCCGCCGGCGGAGAGGTGCAGCGTGGAGAAGTCGAGCTGCTGAAACTCTTTGTTATTCAGCAGCGCGTTAAACAGGGTATTGACCCCGGTCATCGCGGTAAACGGATATTTAGCCAGCTCCTTCACCAGTCCCGGAATATCCCGCGGGTTGGTAATCAGCAGGTTCTGCCCGCCAAGCTCGATAAACAGCAGGCAGTTCATGGTCAGCGCAAAAATGTGGTACAGCGGTAAAGCCGTCACCACCAGCTCTTTGCCCCGGTGCAGCAGCGGCCCGTAGGTGGCGTTGACCTGCTCAAGGTTGGCCAGCATATTGCGATGGGTCAGCATGGCCCCTTTCGCTACGCCGGTCGTCCCGCCGGTGTACTGCAGGAACGCCAGGTCTTCACAGACGATTTCCGGTTTGACGTACTGCATCCGGTAGCCGTGCTGCAGCGCGCTGCGAAACGAAATGGCGTCGGGCAGATGATATTTCGGCACCAGCCGCTTGATATACTTGACGACGAAGTTAACCAGGGTCCCTTTCGCCGTCGACAGCTGATCGCCCATTCGCGTCAGGATAACGTGCCTGACCTGGGTTTTATCGACCACCTTCTCGAGGGTATGCGCAAAGTTTGAGACGATCACAATCGCCGCAGCGCCGCTGTCGTTAAGCTGATGCTCAAGCTCGCGCGGCGTGTACAGCGGGTTGACGTTAACCACGATCATCCCGGCGCGCAGGATGCCGAACAGCGCGATGGGGTACTGCAGCAGGTTAGGCATCATCAGCGCCACGCGGTCGCCCTTTTGCAGACCCAGGCCCTGCTGAAGGTAAACGGCGAAGGCGCGGCTGCGCTCCTCCAGCTTACGATAGGTCATCACCTCGCCCATGTTGATAAACGCCGGCTGGTCGGCATAGCGCGTGGCGGCGTGTTCAAACAATTCAACCAGGGATTGATAGCGGTCAGGATTTATCTCCGCAGGAACATCGGCGGGATAACGGTTTAGCCAAACCTTTTTCACTGCATCACCTCTGAAATAGTTATTCGTCGTCATCACAGCCCCTGATCAACAAACATTCTGTTAACATTATATTAACTCAGCGTACCAGTTTATTAATTAGGCGTTTTGCAGGTTGCGAAGCGCGTCACTATTTATTTTTCTTATCAGACCAAAAATGACGAAACAGCGGACAGGCCGCTGTTTCTTTTAGCTTTCAAATAGCTTATAAAAACCGCAAAATCATTCGGTTACCACATTTCTTACTTCCGCTGGACCCGGGTTATACCAGCCCATTCCACCGTAGCCCCAGCCGCCATAACCGTAGCCGTAGCGCCACGGACGCGGGCCGACCATCCACGGGTCAATCGGCTGCGGCGGCATAACCACCTGCTGCACAACGTTCCAGCGCTTATAGCCGGTGGCATTCATCTGCATAAATTTGTACGGTGTGCCGCCAACCTTACCGTCGACAACGCCGGTAATCGGGCCAACTACCGTCACCAGGTGACCGCGGAAGTCGACCGGGTCGAGGAAGCCATTAACGTCGGCGAGGATACGCCCGCGCGAAGGCTCGCCCAGCTCGGGACGAGCGGCGCTGTCCAGCGGCACCGTGGCAATTTCTAAGCGGGTTTTGCCCTGCTGATTGGTGATGTTGACCACTTTGCCGCCAAAGCGAGCTTCCTGGCCAACGTACAGCTGCGGTGCGGCCATAACCCGCACTAAATCCTGCTGCGGCGTCGGGGTAGAGCCTTTGATGGCATCCGGTACCGAAACGCAGCCACTTAACGCGGCGGCAGCGGCGCCCGCCAACAGCCAACGTACTACTTTAGTTTGACCCGCCATGATGCGACTCCTTCTCTCAGTCTTATGCTTACTGAGATTCATCCACGGCCAGGAAGTTTCTTCCAGGCCACGTTGTTACGCAAATAAACCGGCTCGGCGTGCTCGACGGCAACGGTTTTGCCAACCGAAAGCAGATGGCAGGCCAGCGGCAGCATGTCTTCCGCTGCCGGCAGCTCAATTTCGCCGTGGGTTAAGGTCAGCGAGGAGTCCTTCGCCAGATCGGGCCATGCCGGCCAGCCGGTGCCAACCGTTGCCCAGCTTCCCTCCAGCTGCTGCAAACGCTCGCTGACGGCCTCCGGCTTGAGGACCGCTTCGGTCTCTTCGCCGTGCCAGACGCCCCGTTCGTCGCGCTGATATTCCGCCCAGTAAACCTCGCCCATGCGGGCATCAATGGCGGCCAGCACGCGGGTGGCGCCGGTTTTACGCCATGCGCCCTGCGCCATGGTGGCCAGCGTAGAAACGCCGATCATCGGCAGTTCGGCGCCGAGCGCCAGGCCCTGCGCAATGCCGATGCCGATGCGCACGCCGGTAAAGCTACCCGGGCCGCGGCCGAACGCCAGCGCATCCAGGTCGGTCAGCAGGACGTTGCTTTCGTTAAGGACATCCTGCACCAGAGGCAGAATACGTTGCGTATGTTCACGGGGGCAGATTTCAAAATGAGCACAAAGGGTGCCATCATTCCACAGCGCCGCGGAGCAGGCCTCCGTGGCGGTATCGATAGCTAAAATTCGCATGGGTTGTCGCGCTCTCGCTATAGCAGATTGACAAAATGGCGCGCAGTTTATCACATTTTACGCCGGATCACCGCACCGGCGGCACGGCGAGGAAGCGCACCGCCCGGCGGATATCGCGGGTTCGCGGCGCCGGGGGCAGGCTGGCGAGGAATACCGCGCCGTAGGGGCGCATCACCAGACGGTTATCGCAAATGACCAGCACGCCGCGGTCGTCAATATCGCGGATCAGGCGCCCCACGCCCTGCTTGAGGGTGATCACCGCATCCGGCAGCTGAACCTCGTCGAACGGGTCGCCGCCGCGCAGCCGGCAGTCTTCCATTCGCGCTTTCAGCAGCGGATCGTCGGGAGAGGTAAAGGGGAGCTTATCGATAATCACCAGCGAGAGGGCATCGCCGCGCACGTCGACCCCTTCCCAGAAGCTGCTGGTCGCCACCAGCAGCGCGTTACCGGCGCTGACGAACTGCTGCAGCAGCTGGCCTTTGCTGGTTTCCCCCTGCAGGAGAACCGGCAGCGTCATGGTGGCGCGGAACTGCTCCGCCAGGTCGCGCATCATTGCGTGGGAGGTGCACAGCATAAAGCAGCGCCCGTCGTTAGCCTCAATCAGCGGCTTGAGCATCGCCGCCAGGTGACGCGCCGCGCCGGGCTGATTCGGCAGCGGCAAATTGCGCGGCACGCAGAGCAGCGTCTGGTGAGCATAATCAAACGGGCTGGGCAGCAGCAGCGACTCGGCCTCTTCAATCCCAAGGCGAGTGGTAAAGTGGCGCAGATCGTCATTTACCGACAGCGTTGCCGAGGTGAAAATCCAGCTGCCGGGCTTTTGCGCCATCACTTCTTTAAACTTTTCGGCGACGGTCAGCGGGGTCAAGGCCAGCGTAAAGTGGCGCGAGGTGCACTCATACCAGTAGCTGAAGCCCGGCTGGTTAGTCTCTTTCAGCCGCTTGAGCCGCGCGCGATAGACCGTTGCCCGCTCAAAGGCGGCATCCAGCAGCGCGGAGCGCCCAAGGGAGAGCTTCGCCACGTCGTAACAGAGCTCCAGGGCGTCATCGAGCAGCAGCAGCGCGCGCTGGATATGGCTATCGGCCAGCAGGTCGCGCAGGTTGCCGCGATAGCCGGGGTCCCCGAGCTGCAGGCGAAAATCCTGCGCGCTCTGGGCCAGGCGATCGGCGCATTTTTGCAGCTGCTGGGTATCTTTCAGTTCGGTGCGGTAGGCGATGGTGATGTCTTTCGCCAGGTCCTGCAGCTGGCGGCTGGAGAGCGACTGGCCAAAATACTGGCTGGCGATATCCGGCAGCTGATGTGCTTCATCGAAGATCATCACTTCAGCTTCGGGGATGAGCTCAGCGAAGCCGCTCTCTTTAACCACCATATCGGCGAGGAACAGATGATGGTTGACCACCACCACGTCGGCATCCATCGCCTTTTTACGCGCTTTAACCACGAAGCACTCTTTGTACAGCGGGCAATCGCTGCCAAGGCAGTTGTCGTTGGTGCTGGTGACCAGCGGCCAGGCCTGCGAGTCCTCCGCCACGCTGACGCAGGTGCTGACGTCGCCGTCAATCGTTTGGTTAGACCACGATCGCAGCAGGATGACATCGCTCAGAACCTGCACCGGCAGATCGCCCCCGGCCAGCGCCTGCTGCTCGAGACGCTCCAGGCACAGGTAGTTCGACCGCCCTTTCAGCAGCGCCAGCTTACCGGTAAATTTCAGCGCCGTAGCGACGGTAGGCAGGTCGCGGCTGTAGAGCTGATCCTGCAGCGCCTTCGAGCCGGTGGAGATAATCACCTTTTTGTTGGCCCGCAGCGCGGGCGCCAGGTAGGCGTAGGTTTTACCGGTTCCGGTCCCCGCTTCAACCACCAGAGGCCGCGTTTCCTCAATAGCCTGCGTCACCGCCACCGCCATCAGGCGCTGCGGTTCGCGCGGTTTGAATCCCGGAATCGCGTTGGCCAACTGGCCGTCTGCTGCAAAATCGTCGATCACAATGCCCCCTGGTTATTTGGACAGTGATTATGTCAGGGAGGAGCTCTTTTCACCAGCCCGGGTAGTGACGCGAGCGGAACATTATGGCAGTCTTGCCCCCCGTCAAACGGATATACCCGTCGTCTTTCGGGCGGTTCCCGCGCCGGTTCTGCCGGCAACGCCGCCTGAAATTCATTGGATTGAGAGGAAACTGAAATGACTATTACGCGTATCGATGCGGAAGCCCGCTGGTCTGATGTGGTGATCCACAACCAGACGCTGTACTACACCGGCGTGCCGGCAAATCTCGACGCGGGTGCCGAAGAGCAAACCGCCAATACCCTGGCGCAGATTGACGCGGTGCTTGAGAAACAGGGCAGCAACAAGTCGCGTATTCTCGACGCCACCATTTTCCTTGCGGACAAAAGTGATTTTGCCGCGATGAACAGAGCCTGGGACGCCTGGGTTGTTGCCGGTCACGCGCCGGTTCGCTGCACCGTACAGGCCGCGCTGATGAAAGCAGAATACAAAGTCGAAATTAAAATTATCGCCGCTGTCTGATTACGCGTCGTCGTCTTCGTCTTCATCATCTTCAAAGCGCGCTACAATCCGGTCCCCGGTATGCGTGGCGCGCAGTTCATTGGCCACCAGGCTAATCGCCTCACCGCTGCTCATCCCCTGCGACATCAGCTCCTGGATACGCTCTACTGCTTTTTGCTGCTGCTCGTGGCTCAGCGAAGGTAAACCTGCAAACATATCTGACTCCTGCTACATTGTGGGGCGTAATTATTTCACGCCGTCCCCTTATTAGCCAGCGGGCGGTAACGATCAGGATCGAGGAAGATGTTGTCCCCCGCTATTATTACCCTGCCCTGGCATCCGGATGCCGCCGAGCGCTACTTTGCGCCGATAAGCGCAGCGCCCTGGGCGATGCTGCTGCACTCAGGCTTTGCCGATCATCCGCACAACCGTTTTGATATTATCGTCGCCGAGCCGCGCGCAACGCTGACGACCCGCGGCGGTATCACCACGGTGAATGACCGCCAAACGTTGACGACTTCGGCTGACGATCCGCTAACAATAGTGGCGCAGCAGCTGGCGCAGTGTGGACTCGCGCCGCAGGCCCATCCGCACCTGCCGTTCCTTGGCGGCGCGCTGGGGCTGTTCGGCTACGATCTGGGGCGCCGCTTCGAGAAGCTGCCGTCTCACGCCGACGCCGATATTGCCCTGCCGGATATGGCGGTCGGTATTTACGACTGGGCGCTGATCGTCGATCACCAGCGGCGTGAAGTCTCTCTGCTGAGCTACGACGATCCCCACGCGCGCCTGCGCTGGCTGACGGCACAAGCTGCCCCAGCGGCGGCCCCTTTTAGCCTGACCTCGGCCTGGTGCTCTAACATGAGCCGC
The DNA here is from genome assembly GCF_024810075.1 of Klebsiella sp. BIGb0132. Classification (NCBI taxonomy): domain Bacteria; kingdom Pseudomonadati; phylum Pseudomonadota; class Gammaproteobacteria; order Enterobacterales; family Enterobacteriaceae; genus Klebsiella; species Klebsiella sp. BIGb0132. Next base: position 109,988 of record NZ_JANUDW010000008.1, read on the forward strand.
GAGCAGTACGGCGAGAAATTTCGCCAGGTACAGGCGTGGCTGCAGAGCGGTGACTGCTACCAGGTCAACCTGGCCCAGCGCTTCCAGGCCCGCTATCAGGGCGACGAGTGGCAGGCATTTTGCCAGCTGAACCGCGCTAACAGAGCCCCGTTCAGCGCCTTTATTCGCCTCGATGACGGCGCGGTGCTGAGCCTCTCTCCGGAGCGTTTTATCCGGCTCCATCAGGGTGAAATCCAGACCCGGCCGATTAAAGGCACCCTACCGCGGCTGGCCGATCCGCAGCAGGACGCCCGCCAGGCAGAAAGGCTGGCTAACTCGCCGAAGGATCGCGCTGAAAATTTGATGATCGTCGATTTGATGCGCAACGATATTGGCCGGGTGGCCGAGCCCGGCAGCGTTCGCGTACCCGAGCTCTTCGTCGTTGAGCCGTTCCCGGCGGTCCACCATCTGGTCAGCACCATTACCGCCAGGCTACCGGCCGATCTTCACGCCAGCGACCTGCTGCGCGCGGCGTTTCCCGGCGGCTCCATTACCGGCGCCCCCAAGGTGCGCGCGATGCAAATTATCGATAGCCTGGAGCCGCAGCGGCGCAACGCGTGGTGCGGCAGCATCGGCTATCTCAGCCTGTGCGGGAATATGGACACCAGCATTACGATCCGCACGCTGACGGCGTGGCAGGGGCAGCTATACTGCTCTGCGGGCGGCGGGATTGTCGCAGATAGCGAAGAAGACGCTGAATACCAGGAAACCTTTGATAAAGTTAACCGCATTCTGCACCAACTGGAGAGTTAAGATATGGCGGATAGCGCCTTTGAGCTGGACGACTTTCTTTCGCGCTTTCAATTACTGCGCCCGCAGCCTTCGCAAGGCGCCCTCAATCAGCGCCAGGCCGCGGTGCTGGTACCGATTGTCCGTCGCCCGCAGCCGGGGCTGCTGCTTACCCAGCGCTCGCCGCGGATGCGTAAGCACGCCGGCCAGGTGGCCTTCCCGGGCGGTGCGGTCGATAACAGCGACGCGTCGCTGATTGCCGCCGCGCTCCGCGAGGCGCAGGAAGAGGTGGCTATTCCCCCTGAACAGGTGGAAATCATCGGCGTTCTGCCGCCGGTGGATAGCGTGACCGGCTTTCAGGTCACCCCGGTCGTGGGGATCATTCCGCCAAACCTGCGCTATCACGCCAGCCAGGATGAGGTGGCGGCGGTCTTTGAAATGCCGCTGGCCGAAGCGCTGCGCCTGGGCCGCTATCATCCTCTGGATGTTCATCGCCGCGGCAACTCGCATCGGGTCTGGCTTTCCTGGTATCAGCATTATTTTGTCTGGGGAATGACCGCGGGGATTATCCGCGAGCTGGCCCTGCAAATCGGCGTCAAGCCCTGACGCCTTAATCGACTTTGCGCAGCCCTCCTTGCGGCAGCGTTCCCTCACCGAACTCCCCCGCACAGCCCTTTGCGACCCCTTCTTGCGGCTCCCCCGTCGGGCCCGTTATTTAGGGTATATACTTAAATATGACGGCGCTCTCAACATTAGTAAATTGATGGTTATCCATTAGTTTAATTCATGTGAATAGTTAAGCTGATGCTACGGTTCCCTCTTACACTATGCGCAGTTATCACATCGTTGCCGCAGCCGCGGCAACCCTGTACTGGAGTGTTATGGTGATTAGTATATTCGACATGTTCAAGGTGGGGATTGGTCCCTCATCTTCCCATACTGTAGGGCCGATGAAGGCCGGTAAACAGTTCGTCGATGACCTGGTCGAAAAGGGACTACTTAGTGACGTGACGCGCGTGGCGGTTGACGTCTACGGCTCGCTGTCATTAACCGGCAAAGGCCACCACACGGACATCGCCATTATCATGGGGCTGGCGGGCAATCAGCCCGATACGGTCGACATTGACGCGATTCCGGCATTTATTCGCGACGTAGAAGCGCGCGGACGCCTGCTGCTGGCGCAAGGGCAGCAGGAAGTCGATTTCCCGCAGGATGATGGCATGCGTTTTCGCAGCGACAACCTGCCGCTGCACGAGAACGGGATGACGATTCATGCCTGGGCCGGTGACAAAGAAATCTACAGCAAAACTTACTACTCCATCGGCGGCGGTTTTATCGTCGACGAAGAGCATTTCGGCAAAGAAGATGCGGGCGAGCTCAGCGTTCCTTACCCGTTTAAATCGGCGCAGGAGATGCTGGGCTACTGCAAAGAGACCGGACTGTCGCTCTCCGGAATGGTGATGCAGAACGAACTGGCGCTGCACGACAAAAAAGAGATTGAAGACTATTTTGCCAACGTCTGGCAGACCATGCGCGCCTGTATCGATCGCGGCATGAATACCGAAGGGGTACTGCCAGGGCCGCTGCGCGTACCGCGTCGCGCCTCTGCGCTGCGCCGTCTGCTGGTCGCCAGCGATAAGCTCTCCAGCGACCCGATGAACGTCATTGACTGGGTGAACATGTTTGCCCTCGCCGTCAACGAAGAGAACGCCGCCGGCGGCCGCGTGGTTACGGCCCCGACCAACGGCGCCTGCGGGATTGTGCCCGCGGTGCTGGCCTACTACGACCATTTTATTGAATCGGTCAGCCCTGATATCTACATTCGCTACTTTATGGCGTCCGGCGCCGTGGGCGCGCTGTACAAGATGAATGCTTCTATTTCAGGCGCGGAAGTGGGCTGTCAGGGCGAGGTTGGCGTAGCGTGCTCGATGGCCGCCGCCGGTCTTGCAGAGCTGCTCGGCGCCAGCCCGGAGCAGGTGTGCGTGGCGGCAGAGATCGGCATGGAGCACAATCTTGGCCTGACCTGCGATCCCGTCGCCGGCCAGGTCCAGGTGCCGTGCATCGAACGCAACGCCATCGCATCGGTTAAAGCGATTAACGCCGCGCGAATGGCGATGCGCCGTACCAGCGAACCGCGCGTCTCCCTCGATAAAGTTATCGAGACGATGTACGAAACCGGCAAGGATATGAACGCCAAATATCGCGAGACTTCCCGCGGCGGTCTGGCCATCAAAGTACAGTGTGACTAAACCATCGCAAACGAAATGCGCCCTAAGCGGCGCATTTTTCTTCTGCTATTCATTTACACCCACTACACTTACTGTCTGACGATTGTTATTCTGACCGATACTCAGAGTCGACAGGGTGTCGCGCATGCAGACTGCACATAAGGTCATCACGACATACCGCCGCAAACGTATGGTCGTCTGTTTGATTGTTGCGTTATTAACGTTAACAACCACGCTGGTTATCCGATTTATTTCACAGCGTAGCCTAAATCAGCAGCGGATCCAGACCGTCACCGGCCAGATGGTGCTGGCGATGGATAAAATTCTTCTCCCGCTTGAAAACCAGCACACCTCGCTGCTCAGTTTCGTCGGCCAGCCGTGCCGGGATATTCACCTGCCTCTACGCAAGCTGGCGGCCACGCTGCAGACGGTGCGCACCATCGCGCTGGTGAAATCCAGTATTCTTTACTGCTCGAGTATTTATGGCGAACGCAATGTTAACGTTCATCAGCGACAGCCAATGCTGCCGAGCAATCACTCCATTCTGGTATTCTCCACCGACGGGTCGCTGCTGGTCGGCTCACCGGTATTAATTCGCTGGTATCCGGTATCCCCCAGCGGCGCCGACGGCGTCATGCTGATGATTAACATTGAGCTGCTGGGGGAGTTAATTCTCAACGCGAAATCACCGCTGATTACCGGTATTGGGCTGCAGGTGGGAGATAAAAGCTTTATTAACGGCCTTGGTCTGGTGGATCGCGACGCCATTCCCGGCGAGCGCATTATCTATCGCCAGAGCTCTTCGCAGTTTCCCTTTACCATCAACGTCAGCGGCCCGGGCGCCTCGGCCATCGCCCTCAACGACCTGCCCGCCGAGCTGCCGCTGGCGCTGATCCTTACGCTGTTGATGACCGGCATTGCCTGGCTCATCACCGCCGGCAGGCTCAGCTTCTCCCGCGAAATCAGTCTCGGAATAGCTTCTCGCGAGTTCGAGCTTTGGTGCCAGCCGCTGGAGGATGCGCGCAGCCAAAGGTGTTGCGGAGTCGAGATCCTGCTGCGCTGGAACAATCCGCGTCGCGGGAGAATTTCTCCCGACGTTTTTATTCCCATTGCCGAGGGTTACAATCTTATCGTTCCCCTCACCCGCTACGTCATCGCGGAGACCGCGCGCCAGCTCAACCTCTTCCCCCAGGACAAAGGTTTCCATATTTCAATCAACGTCGCCGCCCGCCACTTTGCTAACGGCGAGCTGCTGCGCGATCTGCATCACTACTGGTTTAGCGCCCATCCCATCCAGCAGCTGGTGGTGGAGTTGACGGAGCGTGACGTGCTGCAGGATGGCGATCGTCATATGGCCGAACACCTGCATTACAAAGGCGTGCAGCTGGCAATCGATGATTTCGGCACCGGCAACAGCTCGCTGTCATGGCTGAAAAAACTGCGCCCCGATATCTTAAAAATTGATAAGTCCTACACCAGCGCTATCGGCATCGACAGCGTAAATTCGACGGTAACGGATATGATTATTGCCCTCGCGCATCGCCTGGAAATTGTCACTATCGCGGAAGGCGTTGAAACACAGGAGCAGGCGGAGTATCTGCGTGACCACGGCGTCGATATCCTGCAGGGGTTTCGCTACGCCCGGCCGATGCCGATCAACGAATTCCCGCAATGGCTGGCGATGCACAACCTGACAACGGTGGGGGCAAAGAATAGCGAATAGCCTGCCGGCTCCTTACGGAGGCCGGCAGGTCGGCGGGATTACTCTTCTTCGTCGTGCTCGTGGCGCGTTTTGACGACGCGGACCAGATCGACGCGGTAGTTATTAGCCTCAACGATAGTGAACTGCAGCGGCGCCAGCTCAACGACGTCGCCGGTGCGCGGGATATGGCCGTTGACGGCGATAACCAGCCCGGCAACCGTCGCAATATCCTCTTCTTCGTTGACGATATCATCCAGCCCCAGCGTCTGCTGCAGCGCGTGGAGATCGGTCGAGCCCTTGATCAGCCAGCCGTCGCCATCGGCAACAATCTCCGGCGTCTCATCGGCGTCCGGGAACTCGCCGGCAATCGCCTCCAGCACGTCCAGCGGCGTCACCAGCCCCTGCACCACGCCGAACTCGTTGGTGACAATAACGAAGCTGCCGCGGGCCCTGCGCAGAACGCCCAGCAGATTGATCGGGTCCAGGGTTTCCGGAACCACAATCGCCGGCGACGCCGAAGCGAGCGCCGCCACGTTCTCACCGGCCTCCAGGGCCACCAGCATCTCTTTGGCACGAACGATACCGATGATCTCATCCAGCTCGCCCCGGCACACCGGGAACAGGCTGTGCGGGGAAGAGAGCAGCTGGCGGCGAATCTCATCTTCGCTCTGCTCAGCGTCAACCCAGCTGATTTCACCGCGCGGCGTCATGATGCCGCGCAGCGAGCGCTGGGCAAGCGTCAGCACGCCGTTAATCATGTAGCGCTCTTCTTCGGCAAACTCGCCTTCCGGCACCGGTACCGCAGAAGGCATGTCGCCATCGTGCGTGACCTGATGCTGCTTGCGGCTGCCCATCAGGCGCAGGATCGCATCGGCGGTTCGCGCGCGCAGCGGCAGCGTCGACTGATGGCGGATAAAGTTACGGCGCGCCACCTGGTTGAAGAACTCGATGGTTATCGAGAAGCCAATCGCGGCGTACAGGTAGCCTTTCGGTATATGGAAACCAAAGCCTTCAGCCACCAGGCTCAGGCCAATCATCAACAGGAAGCTAAGGCACAGCACCACCACCGTCGGATGCTGGTTCACGAAGCGGGTCAGCGGCTTCGAGGCCAGCAGCATCACGGCCATCGCAATCACCACCGCCGCCATCATCACCGGGAGATGGTTCACCATACCCACGGCGGTAATCACGGCATCCAGCGAGAACACGGCATCAAGCACGACGATCTGCAGTACCACCACCCAGAAGCTGGCGTAACCTTTACCATGACCGGCATCATGCTGGCGGTTTTCCAGCCGCTCGTGTAGCTCGGTCGTCGCCTTGAACAGCAGGAATATCCCCCCCAGCAGCATAATAAGATCGCGCCCGGAGAAGGAAAAATCAGCGATGCTGAACAGCGGTTTGGTTAAGGTCACCATCCACGAAATAACCGACAGCAGCCCCAGACGCATGAACAGCGCCAGCGACAGGCCAATCAGACGTGCTTTATCACGCTGCTTTGGCGGCAGTTTATCTGCAAGGATGGCGATAAATACCAGGTTGTCGATACCGAGCACGATCTCGAGGACGACCAGCGTCAACAAGCCGACCCAAATAGAGGGATCCATTAAGAATTCCATGAGTTGCTCCAGTTAACGACGGACGTAGTCATCGCTATGTCATGCACAGGCGAGACAATTGTTGCTGGTAAAAAAGCGTAGCAGGTAGCGGTGGCAGACTGGTGCCAAAAGGTGAAAAGACGTCGATGAGGGTCCATACAGCGGGCTATGCCCTATACTCCTGAGTAGTTAAACGGAAGCTAAACATAGCAAAAAACAGAACCGGATTGGAAAAAAATTTACCTGTTTTTGCAATAGCTAAGGCTATTTTTTGCGCCGCGAAATTATTATTCGTAGATGCGTGATTAACGGATCTTCATCACATTAATTATTTTTTCACTATCTAAAATAATTCGCTGTAGTGATTATTTTAGATCTTACACCCTTACTGAATCGATTTTGTTCGCAAGAGTGATTCAGGATGTATCACAACAGATGATGCATTCACCATAATAAAGGAGGTAGCAAGTGACGATTGCTATTGTAATAGGCACACATGGTTGGGCTGCAGAACAGCTGCTGAAGACGGCAGAAATGCTGTTGGGCGAGCAGGAAAACGTTGGCTGGATTGATTTCGTTCCCGGTGAAAACGCCGAAACGCTGATCGAGAAGTACAACGCACAGCTGGCGAAGCTGGACACGACTAAAGGCGTGTTGTTTCTCGTCGATACGTGGGGAGGCAGCCCGTTCAACGCGGCGAGCCGCATTGTCGTCGATAAAGAACACTACGAAGTCATCGCCGGCGTTAACATTCCCATGCTGGTTGAAACGCTGATGGCCCGTGACGACGATCCGTCGTTCGACGAGCTGGTGGCGTTAGCGGTGGAAACCGGTCGTGAAGGCGTTAAGGCGCTGAAAGCAAAAGCGGTAGAAAAAGCGGCTCCGGCTCCCGTTCAGGCGGCAGCGCCGCGAGCGGCAACCCCAGCTAAACCGATGGGTCCAAACGATTACATGGTTATCGGCCTGGCGCGTATCGACGATCGTCTTATCCACGGACAGGTCGCGACCCGCTGGACCAAAGAAACCAACGTCACCCGTATTATTGTCGTCAGCGATGAAGTCGCCGCCGATACCGTACGCAAAACGTTGCTGACTCAGGTTGCACCTCCGGGCGTCACCGCCCACGTTGTCGATGTGGCTAAAATGATCCGCGTCTACAACAACCCCAAATACGCCGGCGAGCGCATTATGCTGCTGTTCACTAACCCCACTGACGTTGAGCGCGTTGTTGAAGGTGGCGTGAATATCACCACCGTTAACATCGGCGGCATGGCTTTCCGCCAGGGCAAAACGCAGGTGAACAACGCGATTTCGGTCGATGAGAAAGATATTGAAGCGTTCAAGAAGCTGAACGCCCGCGGTATCGAACTGGAAGCACGCAAAGTTTCCACCGACCAGAAACTGAAAATGATGGACCTGATCGCCAAGGTTAATAAATAACCCTGCGCTCGCGCCTGACTTTTCAACTTAAGACTTAATCAACAGGAGAAGTACAATGGAGATTACCCTTCTTCAGATTGTGCTGGTGTTCATCGTCGCGTGTATTGCGGGTATGGAGTCGGTACTTGATGAATTTCAGTTCCACCGTCCTCTGGTGGCCTGTACGCTGATTGGCGCCGTTCTCGGGGATATGAAAACCGGTATTATCATCGGTGGTACCCTGGAAATGATCGCCCTGGGCTGGATGAACATCGGTGCCGCCGTAGCGCCGGATGCCGCCCTGGCGTCCATCATCTCGACCGTTCTGGTTATCGCGGGCCACCAAAGCATTGGTGCCGGTATCGCGCTGGCTATCCCGCTGGCAGCAGCAGGCCAGGTTCTGACCATTATCGTTCGTACGATCACCGTTGCCTTCCAGCACGCTGCGGATAAAGCAGCGGATAGCGGAAACCTGACGGCCATTTCCTGGCTTCACGTTTCGTCTCTGTTCCTGCAGGCCATGCGTATCGCTATCCCGGCTGTTATCGTCGCTATCTCCGTCGGTACCAGTGAAGTCCAGGGTCTGCTGAACGCCATTCCGGAAGTGGTCACCGGCGGTCTGAACATCGCAGGTGGCATGATCGTAGTCGTTGGTTACGCGATGGTCATCAACATGATGCGCGCAGGCTATCTGATGCCGTTCTTCTACCTCGGCTTCGTTACCGCTGCATTCACCGACTTCAACCTGGTTGCTCTGGGCGTGATTGGTACCGTAATGGCCATCCTCTACATCCAGCTGAGCCCGAAATACAACCGCGTAGCGGGTGCGCCAGCGCAGGCTGCTGGTAATAACGATCTCGATAACGAACTGGACTAACAGGTGAGCGAAATGGTTGATATGACTAAAAATACCACCGAGAAAAAACTCACTCAGAGTGATATTCGTGGCGTGTTCATTCGTTCTAACCTGTTCCAGGGTTCATGGAACTTCGAACGTATGCAGGCGCTGGGCTTCTGCTTCTCTATGGTGCCGGCAATTCGTCGCCTGTACCCGGAGAATAACGATGCGCGTAAACAGGCGATTAAGCGTCACCTTGAGTTCTTTAACACTCACCCTTACGTTGCGGCGCCGGTTCTCGGCGTAACGCTGGCGATGGAAGAGCAGCGTGCTAACGGCGCGGAGATCGACGATGGTGCCATCAACGGTATCAAAGTCGGCCTGATGGGTCCGCTGGCAGGCGTAGGCGACCCGATCTTCTGGGGTACCGTGCGTCCGGTATTCGCGGCGCTGGGCGCCGGTATCGCGATGAGCGGCAGCCTGCTTGGTCCTCTGCTGTTCTTTATCCTGTTTAACGCGGTACGCCTGCTGACCCGTTACTACGGCGTCGCGTACGGTTACCGTAAAGGTATCGACATCGTTAAAGATATGGGCGGCGGCTTCCTGCAGAAACTGACCGAGGGGGCATCGATTCTCGGCCTGTTTGTCATGGGGGCACTGGTTAACAAGTGGACGCACGTGAACATCCCGCTGGTGGTATCCACCATCACCGGTCAGGATGGCCAGACTCGCGTGACTACCGTGCAGACTATTCTTGACCAGCTGATGCCGGGTCTGGTGCCTCTGCTGCTGACCTTCGCCTGTATGTGGCTGCTGCGTAAGAAAGTTAACGCCCTGTGGATCATCGTTGGCTTCTTCGTCATCGGTATCGTTGGCTACGCCATCGGCCTGCTGGGGCTGTAATTATCCTGCTGTACGCCGGGGGCCTGCCCCCGGCTTTTTTTTTAGCTTTTGTTCGGAGGATGGATGACTCTCACGGATCTGGTGCTGGTTCTGTTTATTTTGCTTCTGCTGGCATTTGCGATTTATGACCAGTTTATTATGCCGCGCCGCAACGGCCCGCAGCTGCTGGCCGTTCCCCTGCTCCGCCGCAGCCGCGTTGACGGGATAATCTTCGTCGGTCTCACCGCCATCCTGATTTATAACAACATTGTTAGCCACGGCGCGCTCATCACCACCTGGTTGTTATCTGCTCTGGCATTAATGGGACTCTACCTGTTCTGGATCCGCACGCCAAAGATCATCTTCAAACCGGCTGGCTTTTTCTTCGCCAATATCTGGATTGAATATAAGCGTATTAAAGAGATGAATTTATCGGAAGACGGCGTGCTGGTGATGCAATTAGAGCAAAGACGCTTGCTTATTCGCGTACGAAATATCGACGATCTGGAAAAAATATACAAACTTCTCGTTTCCACTCAATAAGTTAAAAATATAGCCTGCGCTATATTTCAGCCCATTTCGGCAGAGGGACATATAGCCATTGCTATATTCCCTCTGGCCACTTCTCTCATATTTATTAACCAATTGTTGACACCTAAATTCAAATGAAAATCGTTATCATTTGGTTATTGAAATATCTAAATGGTGTTATTGTTTTATATTCTAAAAATATGTTAAGGTTGCGCCCGTCGTTGGGGAGTAGCCGATCTTCTGTCCGCCAGGCCAGAAGATGTACGTGTCAACATACTCGTTGCAAAACGTGGCACGTACGGGTTGAAGAACGCATTCAATCAGGCGAGACCATAGGCACATCACTGCAGTGCGCAATATATAATCATTAGAGTTATTGCGTATATTTACTGGGGGCAGCGATGTGTCATATGGAATATCCCCGGTCAGGACGCACTCATGAACTTATCCGCAACGATTCTTCTGGCCTTTGGCATGTCCATGGACGCCTTCGCCGCCTCTATCGGTAAGGGTGCAACTCTCCACAAACCTAAATTTTCCGAAGCGTTACGCACCGGGCTTATCTTCGGCGCGATTGAAACGCTGACCCCGCTTGTCGGCTGGGGAATGGGGATGCTTGCCAGCCAGTTCATCCTCGAGTGGAATCACTGGATTGCCTTTGTGCTGCTGGTTTTCCTCGGAGGCCGAATGGTCATTGAAGGATTTCGCGGCGGCGCCGGCGACGAGTGCGAAGCGCCCCATCGTCACGGCTTTTGGCTGCTGGTCACCACCGCCATTGCCACCAGCCTTGACGCCATGGCCGTTGGCGTCGGTCTGGCATTCCTGCAGGTGAACATCATTGCCACCGCGCTGGCGATTGGCTGCGCGACGCTGGTGATGTCAACGCTGGGTATTATGCTGGGACGGTTTATCGGCCCGCTGCTTGGCAAACGGGCTGAAATTCTCGGCGGGATTGTGCTTATCGGTATCGGGACAGAAATTCTCTGGAGCCACTTCGCCGGTTAGCGATCAGGCATCACGCTGCCAGCAGTGGATCATAAAATCGGTCTGGCAGCCGAATCGCGCCTGCTGACGCAGCGTTTCACGCACCGGTGGTTTCGCCCGCCATGCAAACGGCGTCATCTGCAGCAGCGCCTCGGCCTCACTCCCGCTTAGCGTCATGGGATACGCCAGCTGCTGCTCATGGCGCAGGGTAAAACCGGTCATCTCTTCCGTATTCTGCTCGTGCAGATGCACCTCGTCGTAAATCAGGCCTTTCAGCTCAAGCAGATGCTTTGGACCCGGCGTCGCGGTAACCACCCAGCCCCCGGGTCTGACCACCCGCGCCAGCTCGAGCGCGTTGCAGGGCGCGTAGATCCGCACCACCGCATCAAAGCTGGCATCAGCAAACGGCAGACGCTGGCTGGAAGCGACGCAGAAATTCACCTGCGGATAGCGTTTGGCCGCCGCGCGAACCGCTGATTTAGAGACGTCGAGGCCCCAGCAGCGGGCTGAAATAGCGGCAAACGCGTGGGTGTAGTAACCCTCGCCACAGCCGATGTCCAGCAGGTCGGCTGGCGCACAGGTCTGCAGAAACTCGCCGATCGCATCACGCAGCGGCTGGTAGTGGCCGGCATCGAGAAAGGCGCGTCGCGCCTGCATCATCTCCGCACTGTCGCCCGGATCGCGCGAGCGTTTGAACTGCACCGGCAGCAGGTTAACGTATCCCTCCTTCGCTAAATCAAACTGGTGCCGCTGCGGGCAGATATAGCTATTTTCGCGGCGCTCAAGCGGCGCGTGGCAAAGGGGGCAACTGTAAGACATGACAACTCCGGTGTCGCTGAAAGAGCGAAAGTGTAGCGTTATTCGCTCTTTCAGACCACTGTTACAGCGCCGGAGGCAGGCTCTCGTCGTTATGCATAACGATGAGATTGTCCGAGCCCGCCGGCATTCCGTCCGGCATGACGTTTTCGAGACGCAGCACGTCGCCCATTATCTGGCTAAATACCGGCGCCGAAACAGCCCCGCCGTAATAAGAGCCGTTGCTGGGGTCGTTGATCACCACCACCAGCGCAAACTGCGGGTTGCTGGCCGGCGCCACGCCCGCGGTATAGGCAACATATTTATCGATGTACTTGCCGTCCGGGCCAATTTTTTTCGCGGTCCCGGTTTTTACCGCAATCCGATAGTCGCGGACGGCCGCTTTTGTCCCGCCGCCGCCCGGCAACGCCACGCTCTCCATCATATGCTCTACCTCATGAACGATCTGTTCCGGCATCACTCGCGTGCCGATAACCGGCGGATCGATGCGGGTAATCGACAGCGGCCGCTCGATGCCGAAGCCGCCGATGGTGGCGTAGACATGCGCCAGCTGCAGCGGGGTGACCATCAGGCCGTAGCCAAAAGAGAACGTCGCGCGATCCAGCTGGCCCCAGTAGCGGCGCTGGGGCATCAGCCCCGCGCTTTCCCCGGTGAGCCCGAGGCCCGTAGGGTCGCCAAAGCCAAAGGCCTTATAGGTGTCGATCAGGTGCTGGACCGGCATAGCCAGAGACAGGTGCGAGACGCCGACATCGCTGGATTTTTGCAGAATGCCGGTGAGGGTCAGCTCCGGGTAGTAGCCGACATCGCGAATGCGGTGACCGTCAAGAACGAAAGGATGGGTATCTACCACGCTGTCAGGCTGCACAATCCCCTGCTGTAGCGCCGTCATCAGCACCAGCGGCTTCACCGTCGAGCCCGGCTCAAAGGTATCGCTGATGGCGCGATTACGGAAATCATCTAGCCGGGCGTTATCGCGATTATTGGGGTTAAAGTCCGGATAGCTGGCCATCGACAGGATTTCGCCGGTATCAATCTTAATGAGCACCGCCGCTCCGGACTCAGCCTTGTTCCAGCTGACCGCATTATCCAGCGCATCCTCAGTGACCGTCTGCAGCCGCTCGTCGATACTCAGCTGTAAATTGTGCGCCGGAACCGCCGCCACCTCGGTGATATTTTCAATCACGTGGCCATGGCGATCTTTACGCACCAGCCGACGTCCGGCCTTTCCGGTGAGCTGGGCGTTGAAGCTTTTCTCAACCCCTTCAATTCCCTGATTATCGATATTGGTAAAACCAAGCAGGTTGGCCGCAACGTGGCCCGCCGGATAAAAGCGTCGGGATTCATCGCGCAGGTTAATCCCCGGCAGATGCAGCTTATCGATCCACTCGGCCTGCTCCGGGTTAACCTGGCGCGCCAGATAGACAAAGCGCATGTGAGGGTGAGCCTGAACCCGTTTCGCCAGGTCGCCCAGGTTAAGGTGCAGCGCTTCCGCCATTGCCTGCCAGCGTGGTCCATAGCCGACGCCCCCTTTCTCGACGATCGTTTGCGGGTCGGCCCAGATAGCGCTAACCGGTACGCTGACCGCCAGCGGGCGATTCTCGCGGTCGCTTATCATCCCGCGCTGAACGTCGATAGGCTCTTCGCGCAGCGAACGCATATCCTCTTGCTTAACCAGATTATCGGGGGAGACAATCTGCAGCCATCCCACCCGGCCTAGAAGCAGCCCAAGGCAGCTGAGGATCGCTGCACACAGTAGCCCAAAGCGAATCGGGGTGAAATTCGCGCCTGTCTTAGTTTTGTTCTTTTGCACCGTAGCTCCAGCATTATTTTGCAACCCTCTGATTTAACAGAAAATCGACAAAACAGGATGCGAAACAGTGCTAATAAAGGTGTTGTTTTGCAACAAAGCGCAACGGAGGGGGAAAATCGGAAATGTTTTGCAATAAATGCTAAAAAGCCCCGCAGAGGCGAGGCTTTCTTTACAAGCTGAGTGGTCTTGAATCAGATAGCAGTTACGTTAACTGCTGCCGGACCTTTCTGGCCGTCCTGAATTTCGAACTCAACGTTCTGGCCTTCAGCCAGAGTTTTGAAGCCATTACCCTGGATGGCGGAGAAGTGTACGAACACGTCTTTACTGCCATCAGCCGGAGTAATAAAGCCAAAACCTTTAGACTCGTTGAACCACTTAACTTGACCTTTAATCTTTGCCATTTGCAAAATTCCTTAGACTGTTTTCTTCGCCCGTAGGCGCTTACATAGATAAAACTGACACACTACTGCATGAGGCACTAATATAAGGTTCGGCAGAGAAGCGGTATTCAACGACAACGTGTTTACTCAGGACTTCTTTACTGAAAATGCCACACATAAACAGAACTGTACCTCGTTTAACCCGAAAGGTGTTATCACATACAACGTTAATAATGGCAAGCCATTTTTAAACGGCTCTCGATCCTTCGCACAAAATATAAGGGAATCATTTGACCAACTGCACGTTTATGCGCCTTTTCTCGCCCGCCGTTAATGCCGGGGCGCGCGGCAAACATCCCATTATGCATGGATGAGAGCTGCAACTTTTTCACCGTAGCTCAACAACTTCGCTCCGTCCAGCCCGCCAGGCATGCACCCTGCCAATTTTAAGGGGTTACGTCCAGGTCGCTGCATAACGATGCGCATAAACGCGCATATTGATAGTTGAAAATTGGCTTAGGCCGAGAATATGCAGGGTTAATTAAATCCTGTTAGCCACGCGATAAATAGTGTTTACATTGCATCTTAATAATGAATTTTCGATGACACACACTTTCATCATGCAATTAAATCACGATGTTATTATTTTATTTGAATAGCTCAAAAATCCATAGCTTATTGGATAAAATTGCGATCGCTAACACATTAAGTGACATAAGAAATGTGGCAATAAGCACGGAAGGATAAGAATAAGTTATTGCGTAAGGCGATGAGGCAGGCGTACACCAGTGCGGTGTACACCCGTTTAGCAGCTACCGTTCAGCGACGAGACGGATAAAGTCGTCGTCGTCCTTCCCCTTCTCAACGGCTGAAGGTTCGGCAGCCTCTTCCTTCTCAGGTTCATTGGCTTCGCAGAGCCGACGCAGCAGCGCGTTTTGGCGCTTTTGCTGATCCAGCAGAGCCTGCAGCAGCGCAATCTGCTCGTTGGCGCGCGAACTTGCGCGATTAACAAAAAACCATAACAACAGGCCGACAAGCAACAGCACAATGGAAAGCGCCAGCGATGCCAGATTTACGATCCCAGGACTTAGTAACTCACTCATTTCACCACCTCAAAGAGAAGGCGTTTATTCTACCACCCGCGCAGCAGAAGAAAATCAGTCGTAATAAAAATGTCTTACCAGGGGATGAATTTGTTGATGGTGCAGATGCCGCTGAAAAACTGCACATCCTGATCGCACATTACGTTAAGCATCTGAGTCCACAGCAACAAACAGCCCGCTATGACAACAATCAGCAAAACCCAGCGTAATTTTTTCACTCCACACTCCGCATCAATACCAGATGTTGCCAGGATAGCACGCTCATCTTAAACCGCGGCTAACTGTAATACGAAACGCAAGTTTCAGAATCATAGACTTGTTTCAACTCGTGTACCTGTCAAAATAAACGCCGAGGATAATACAAATTATGAGGCAACAATGCGATTGATCATTCGTACGATTGTAGTACTGGCTATCTTATGGATTGGCGTATTATTAAGCGGCTACGGCATGTTGATTGGCAGCAATGAGAACGCAGCGGGGCTGGGCCTCCAGTGTAAATATCTGACCGCTCGCGGTACCACAACCGTGCAGTACGTTCATTCTGACAGCGGTATTATTGGTCTGACCGACTGTCCGGTTCTGCGTAAAAGCGAAACCGTTATCGACAAAGGTTAATCCGCTGCGGGCTACAGCAGGAAGCGTCTTCCCGCTGTAGCCCGACGCAGCTAGCGCCCGCGGCTGTCAGAACGGATAGTCGTTATAGCCCATCTGCTCAGAAATTTTACGCGCCGCGGTGTGCAGCATTTCAACGTATTCATGCAGACGCTCCTCCGAGAAGCGCAGCGTCGGGAAAGAGATACTCAACCCGGCGATCACTACGCCAAAGCGGTCGAAGACCGGTACACCAATGCAGCGTAGCCCCTCTTCCTGCTCTTCGTTGTCTTCGCCATAGCCCTGCTGACGAACGCTGTCCAGAACCTCCAGCAGCTCTTCGGTGCTGGTAATCGTCCGGTCGGTGCTGCGCTTATACTCGACGTCTTCGAGGATCTGCTCCACCTCGGCGCGGTCGCGCCACGCCAGCAGCACTTTGCCGATAGCGGTGCTGTACAGCGGGTTGCGGCGGCCGATGCGAGAATACATGCGCAGGTTGTACATCGAATCGATTTTATGGATGTAGACGATACTGTCTTCGTCCAGCGCACCCAGATGGATAGTCTCTTTCGTCAGGCGCGACAGCTCGCGCATCTGAATATCCGCACTGCGCACCAGATCGACATTCTGCAGCGCGCGCGCGCCCAGCTCGAACAGCTTCAGCGTCAGGGAGTATTTCTCAGACTCCCCTTCCTGGGCAACGTAGCCCAGCGACTTCATGGTCTGCAAAAAGCGATAAACGGTGCTTTTTGACATCATAACGCGCTGAGATAGTTCGGTAATACCAATTTCACGCTCTTCGCCAAGCGCCTGCAGGATGCCAAAAACCTTCAATACTGAAGAGACAGAATCTGGCTGTTTATCCAAATCTGCAACTGCCATTTATCACCTCATCGCAACTGTTTTATAAAAATTAGAACCGGTTTTTATTATAAATTCGCAACCCGATGCCCGCAATCGTTCTTCTGCCCATTCGTTACAAATCTGCGACATACAGCCGAATAATCAATGCTAAAATCATTACCCAGAGAATAGTTACGATAAAGACACAAGCTTAACATGGATAAAAACGTTTCCGATGGTCTGCCCCTGCCGCAGCGTTACGGCGCCATTCTGACCATCGTTTTAGGCATCGCGATGGCGGTACTCGACGGCGCCATTGCCAACGTGGCCCTGCCGACCATCGCCACCGACCTTAACGCTTCGCCCGCCGCCTCAATCTGGATAGTCAACGCTTACCAAATCGCCATCGTCATTGCGCTCCTGCCGCTCTCCTTTCTGGGTGATATGTTCGGCTATCGGCGCATCTATAAAATCGGTTTGCTGGTGTTTACCTTTACCTCACTGGCCTGCGCCCTCTCCCACTCGCTGGAGATGCTGACTCTCGCCCGCGTAGCCCAGGGCCTCGGCGGCGCCGCGCTGATGAGCGTGAATACCGCGCTCATTCGTCTTATCTTCCCGAAGCGCTTCCTCGGACGGGGAATGGGGATCAACTCGTTTGTGGTCGCCGTCTCATCCGCGGCCGGCCCGACGATTGCCGCCGCTATCCTCTCCGTCGCCTCCTGGCAGTGGCTGTTTTTAATCAACATTCCGCTGGGGATTATTTCGCTGACGCTCGCCATACGTTACCTGCCGGCCAACTGCGGGCGCAGCAGGATCACCCGCTTCGATCTCCCCAGCGCTATCATGAATGCGCTGACGTTTGGCCTGCTGATCGTCGCGCTCGGCGGCTTTGCGCAGGGGCAGTCCGGCCAGCTGGTGCTCGCTGAATTGGCGGCTATGCTGATTATCGGGTTCTTCTTCATTCGCCGCCAGCTGCGGATGCCGGTGCCGCTGCTGCCGGTTGATCTGCTGCGTATTCCGCTTTTCTCGCTCTCCATCTGCACCTCAATCTGCTCCTTCTGCGCCCAGATGCTGGCGCTGGTTTCACTGCCCTTCTTCCTGCAGGGGACAATCGGACGCAGCGAGGTCGAGACGGGACTGCTCCTGACACCCTGGCCGCTGGCGACCATGGTGATGGCGCCGCTGGCGGGTTACCTGATTGAGAAAATTCATGCCGGGCTGCTGGGAGCGATCGGTCTGACGGTCATGGCCTGCGGTCTGTTTGGCCTGGCGCTGCTGCCCTCATCGCCGTCCGATCTCGATATTATCTGGCGCATGGCGCTCTGCGGCGCGGGCTTCGGCCTGTTCCAGTCGCCGAATAACCACACTATCGTCTCATCGGCCCCGAGCCACCGCAGCGGAGGGGCCAGCGGAATGCTCGGCACCGCCCGACTGCTGGGACAAAGCACCGGCGCGGCGCTGGTCGCGCTGCTGTTCAATCTGCAGGGTAACGGCGGCACCCATACCGCGCTGCTGCTGGCTGGCGGACTGGCGGTGGTGGCCGCCACCGTGAGCGGCCTGCGCGTCACCCAGCCGCGCCCCGGACAATAGCCCGCCCGATTACGGCACAAAAAAAACCGCAGCCGATTAAGGCTGCGGTTTTTGTTTCTACGCTCTGAAGAAGAGGATTACTTCAGATATTCCCCGCTGCGCAGAGCTTCGATACGTTTATCCAGCGGCGGGTGCGTCATAAACAGCTCGCTCATCGACTTCGCTTTGCCGTTGATGCACAGCGCCATCATGCTGCTGGCTTCCTGCGGCTCGTAGCTGGTTTTCAAACGCTGCAGGGCGGCGATCATTTTCTCGCGACCAACCAGACGGGCAGAGCCCGCGTCCGCATGGAACTCGCGGTAGCGCGAGAACCACATGGTGATGATGCTGGCCAGAATCCCAAACACCAGCTCCAGAACGGTGGCGACGGCAAAGTAAACCAGCGGGTTGCCGTTGCTGCTCTCGCCTTCATCGCGGTTGCCGCTAAGGAATCCTGCGGCAATTTGCGCGATAACGCGCGAGATAAAGATAACGAAGGTGTTCACCACCCCCTGAATCAGGGTCATGGTCACCATATCGCCGTTGGCAATGTGGCTGATTTCATGGGCAATAACGGCTTCCGCCTCGTCACGGCTCATGTTTTGCAGCAGCCCGGTGCTGACGGCAACCAGCGAAGCATCACGGCGTGCGCCGGTGGCAAAGGCGTTAATATCCGGCGCATGGTAGATAGCAACCTGCGGCATGCCGATGCCCGCCTGCTGCGCCTGCTGCGCGACGGTATTCATCAGCCAGCGTTCGGTT
Organism: Klebsiella sp. BIGb0132; assembly: GCF_024810075.1. Classification (NCBI taxonomy): domain Bacteria; kingdom Pseudomonadati; phylum Pseudomonadota; class Gammaproteobacteria; order Enterobacterales; family Enterobacteriaceae; genus Klebsiella; species Klebsiella sp. BIGb0132. The sequence goes on from NZ_JANUDW010000008.1 coordinate 128,815, forward strand.
TCGTTACGCGGCTGCTCAATGACTTCCCCACCCACCGATTTTAGCGCCATCCATTTCGACATCAGCAGCGAAACGATCGAGCCACCAAAACCAAAAAGCAGCGCCATGATCAGTAGCCCGGTCATGCTGCTTGACTGTATTCCCGTCAGGCTCAGCACCAGCCCGAACACCGCCATAACGGCCAGGTTGGTCAACAGGAAGAGCGCGATTCGCATCATAATTTTCTTCTAACCTCGATTTAACAAAACGCACTATGCGATTACCCATATCGTATGGGTACAACGTTAATTTTCAACCATCCTCCCCCGCTAAGTCACGAGAAAGACACAACTTTACATTTTGTAGCATATCGCTGACATCTGCATAATATATTGACATCGCGCGCGGGGGAATCGAGGTTTTTGACGGCAGGATCGGATAAAAAAAACGGGCACAACATGTGTGCCCGTCGGGTGCTTATTTGCTAACCGGTGGTTCCACCGCCGGCTGGTCTTTCTCCAGATGGGCCAGGTCGCGCGCAATATGGACCGTTTCATCAAGATACGGATCCGGCTCCTGGTAATCCTTCGGCAGATCGTCCAGCTTCTTAAGCTGTGGTTTGCCTTCACGTTTCAGGCGATCGTTAATGCGGGCCAGACGAGTCGCATCATCCTCTTCGTTCTCTTTCTCGCGCTGGGCGTAGTTCAGAGAAACGATATTACGCTTGTCTTTCATTGCGTTATAACGAGCGATGTCCTTCATGATGTACTGGAATTCCGGATCTTTGGCAATCCGCTCATCATGCAGTTTCAGCAACCCGGCGCCGAACGGCGTTAAGTCGCCGGACTTGACGTAGGTGGCTGCATTCACGCTATCCCACGGCAGAGCGTTATCTTCATACTGCTCGCCGGTCTCGCGATCTTCAGTGCCGGTTGGCATCATGATGTCCGGCGTTACGCCCTTACGCTGAGTACTGCCGCCATTAATACGGTAGAACTTCTGGATGGTGTACTGTACGGAACCCAGCGCCGGCCAGTCCGGACGCAGCATCTGATCGTAAATGCGGTTCAGGGAGCGGTACTGCTGCACGGTGCCTTTACCGAAGGTTGGCTCACCGACGATCAGTCCGCGCCCGTAGTCCTGCATCGCCGCGGCGAAGATTTCAGAAGCCGAAGCGCTGAAGCGGTCAACCAGTACAACCAGCGGGCCTTTGTAGTACACGACGCCGTCAGTATCGCTGTCTTCACGCACTTTACCGTTGTTATCACGCACCTGCACTACCGGGCCAGACGGGATAAACAGACCGGAAAGCGATACCGCCTCGGTCAGCGCCCCGCCGCCGTTGCTGCGCAGGTCGATAACGATACTGCTGACGTTCTGTTTTTCCAGCTTCTGCAGCTGAACCTTGACGTCATCCGTCAGGCCAACGTAGAAACCAGGGATATCCAGCACGCCGATTTTTTCTTTACCAACGGTTTTCACCGACATTTTAACCGCGCGATCTTCGAGACGAATTCGCTCGCGGGTTAGCGTGACGATGCGCGTTTTCGCGCCCTTGCCCGCAGGCAGCACTTCAAGACGAACTTTACTGCCCTTCGGCCCTTTGATCAGCGCCACCACGTCGTCAAGACGCCAGCCGATCACGTCAACCATGCCCTTGCCGGCCTGGCCGACGCCGACGATACGGTCGCCAACGCTAATGGACTTGCTCTTCGCCGCCGGGCCACCGGCCACCAGCGAGTTGATCACCGTATAGTCGTCGTCCATCTGCAGCACCGCGCCGATCCCTTCTAACGAAAGGCTCATTTCGGTATTGAACTGCTCGGTATTGCGCGGCGACAGGTAGTTGGTATGCGGGTCGATTTCGCGGGCAAAGGAGGTCATAACCAGCGAGAACACATCTTCACTATTGGTTTGCGCCAGACGGCGAATAGCAAACTTATAGCGGCGGGTCAGCGTTTCGCGGATCTCTTTGTCGTCTTTACCGGCAAGCTTCAGGCTCAGCTGGTCAAACTTCACCTTGGCATCCCACAGCGCGTTCAGCTCAGCCTCGTCTTTCGGCCAGGGCGACTTGCTGCGGTCAAGGTTGAAGTTATCGTTGCCGGTAAAGTCCATCGGACGCTCCAGCACCTTCAATGCGTACTGATAGCGTTCGAAACGCCGCTTCTGTCCCAGGTTATACAGGTCGTAAAAAACGTCCAGTTTTCCGCTGCGCAGCTCGTCGCCGATTTGATTTTTCCTGGCGGCAAACTGGGCAACGTCGCTGGCCAGCAGCACGTTGTGGCTGTAATCCAGCAGGTTCAGATAGCGGTCAAAAATTTTTGCCGAGAAGGCGTTATCGAGATCGAACTGTCGATAGTGCGAACGAGTAAAGCGCGAGGTTACGCGCTCACTCACCGTCGCGTGCTGCGGCTCTTCTTTCAGCACGGGGATTTGATCGGCTCGGGTAATATCATCCACGGCAAACGCATGGCCTGCTATTGCTAGCAGGCCCGCAAGCGCGGTGAGCTTAAAGAATGTGTTCATGCCTGGCCCGGCCTCCGTTTCAGAACACCAGGTGTTCTGCGCGTACAATCATTGACATACCAGAAGTCAGCTGTACACGAACGCCATCTTTGGTGATTTCCAGAACGGTGGCGTCCATTGCGTTATTGCCTGCTTTCACCTTCAGAGCCTGGCCGACGGACAGCACGGTCAGATCTGATACAGGAGTATGACGCTCTTCGCGCGGTGCTTTCGCAACGGCAGGACGCGGCTTACGCTGTTCGGTACCTTCTTTGCGGCGAACCTGAGGACGCGGCTTACGCTCACGACGGGTGCCGTCTTCCTGCTGACCTGCAGCGGCAGCTGCGGCTTCGCGTTTTTTGGCCTGCTGGCCTGCACGCTGTGCCTGGACGCGAGCTTTTGCTTCTTCGAGCTGCTGACGGGCATGAGCAACGTGCTGCTCTTCCAGTTCGCCGCACGGGTTGCCGTCGAGGTCGACGCGAATCGCCCCTGGCTTAACGCCGTACAGATAGCGCCAGCTCGAAGTATAAAGACGTAAAGCGGCACGAAGCTGGGTTTTGCTGAGATTCATCTCACCCCCAACGCGCTCAACGAGATCCTGAAAAATACCGACTTTCAGGGGGCGAGCTTCACCTTCAGCGCTGAAGCACTGTGGGAAACGTTCGGCCAGAAATGCGATAACTTCTTTACTGCTATTCAACTTAGGTTGATTTTCCATGAAATTTCCTGATTACAACGGACGTAGCCAACAAGCCGCAGGCATGAACAGGCGCCATTATAATGACGCCATCGCTAAATGCTACGTTATCCGTTGATTATCCTGCGACGTGGGTGAATATTTTTTGATAGTCGGTCGCAGAAATGAGTTTTTCCAGCTGCGCTACCAGTTGCGTAAGCCCTTGTTCATCCTCAGCGGTGAAGCGGGCGTACGCGGTGCTGTCGATATCCAGGACGCCAATAATCTGACCGTTCACCCGCAGCGGGAAGACAATCTCCGAATTGCTGGCGGCATCACATGCGATATGCCCGTCAAAGGCGTGAACATCCTCCACGCGCTGCACGCGATTCTGCGAAACGGCAGTACCGCAAACGCCCCGCCCAACCGGAATTCGCACGCAGGCCAGCTTGCCCTGGAAGGGCCCCAGCACCAGCGTATCGCCTTCGAGTAGGTAGAACCCGGCCCAGTTTACCTCGCTCAGCCGCTCAAACAGCAGCGCGCTGGTATTAGAGATCGTGGCCAGAAAACTGGTTTCTCCTGCCATTAATGCCTGAAAATCACGGTTCAGATCCGCGTAAAATTCTGTTTTGTTCATTATATAATCACTTAGTTGTCTTACTCTCGTACACTGACTGCCTAATAAAATAAGCATTAAATGCGTTCAGGCTCAAGATGAATTCATTCCTGGGTTAATATAGTGAAATACATTCATTGCCGTACGTAATAAATGCCACTAAAAACACCCCAGATTACGCCAGCGAAAAAGATGACCGTACATGCGGTCGGTTCGCCGTTGCCTCAGGCCCACTATCACCGCTGCCCGCAGTGCGACATTCTGTTTCGCCTGCCGGTGCTTAAGCGCAATCAGAGCGCCTGGTGCCCACGCTGCAGCGCCAAAATACGCGACGGCCGCGACTGGTCGCTTTCGCGCCTTGGCAGTATGGCGATCGCCATGATGCTGCTGATGCCTTTCGCCTGGATGGAACCTTTACTGCGTTTGCACCTGCTCGGGGTGCGTATCGACGCTAACGTATTACAGGGCATCTGGCAAATGACCGACCAGGGCGATCCGCTGACGGCGGCGATGGTGCTATTTTGTGCCATTGGCGCGCCGGCCCTGCTGGTTATCTCCATCGCCTATCTTTGGCTAGGCAACGTGCTGGGGATGAACCTGCGCCCGGTGCTGCTGATGCTGGAGCGGTTAAAAGAGTGGGTGATGCTCGATATCTACCTGGTGGGCATCGGCGTGGCCTCGATCAAGGTCCAGGATTACGCGTTCCTGCAGCCCGGCGTCGGGCTTATCGCCTTTGTCTCATTGACGCTGCTCAGCATCCTCACGCTCATTCACATGAACGTCGAAGAGCTGTGGGAGCGATTCTACCCCGAGCGCCCGGCGCTGCGCCCGGACCCGAATCTGCAGGTGTGCACCGGCTGCCACTACACCGGGCACCGCGACGCCCGCGGACGCTGCCGTCGCTGCCATACGCCGCTACGCCACCGTCGGCCGCAGAGCCTGCAGAAGAGCTGGGCGGCGCTGATTGCCTCGGTGATGTTCCTGCTCCCCGCCAACCTGCTGCCGATCTCGATTATCTACGTTAACGGCGCGCGCCAGGACGATACGATCCTCTCCGGGATTCTGTCGCTGGCCAACAGCAACGTCGCCATTGCCGGCGTGGTGTTTATCGCCAGTATTCTGGTGCCGTTTACCAAAGTTATTGTGTTGTTTACGCTGCTGGTCAGCATACAATTCAGGTGCGAACAGGGGCTGCGCACCCGCATCCTGCTGCTGCGGCTGATTACCTGGATTGGCCGCTGGTCGATGCTCGATCTTTTCGTTATCTCATTAACCATGTCGCTGATAAACCGCGATCAACTCCTCGCTTTTACGATGGGGCCTGCTGCGGTATATTTCGGCGCCGCGGTAATATTAACTATCCTTGCTGTTGAATGGCTGGACAGCCGCTTACTTTGGGACGCACATGAGTCAGGAAACGCCCGCTTCGCCGACTGAAGCCAAAATTAAAACCAAACGTCGCATCTCGCCATTCTGGCTGCTGCCGGTCATCGCGCTGATGATCGCCAGCTGGCTGATCTGGACCAGCTATAGCGATCGCGGGACGACGATCACTATCGACTTTCAGTCGGCTAACGGGATTGTCCCCGGACGCACGCCTATCCGCTATCAGGGGGTAGAAGTGGGCACGGTGCAGAATATCTCGCTGAGTAAAGACCTGAGTAAGATAGAGGTTTCGGCCAGCGTCAAAAGCGATATGAAAGATGCCCTGCGCAAGGACACGCAGTTCTGGCTGGTCACGCCGAAAGCCTCGCTGGCGGGCGTTTCCGGCCTTGATGCGCTGGTCGGCGGCAACTATATCGGCATGATGCCGGGCCAGGGCGAACCTGAGGACCACTTTGTCGCCCTCGATACCCAGCCGAAGTACCGTATCAACAACGGCGAGCTGATGATTCATCTCCACGCCGCCGATCTCGGCTCGCTAACCAGCGGGTCGCTGGTCTATTTTCGCAAAATTCCCGTTGGCCGGGTCTACGACTATGCGCTTAACGACGGCAACCAGGGCGTCACCATTGACGTGCTGATCGAGCGCCGCTTTACCAATCTGGTCAAAAAAGGCACCCGCTTCTGGAACGTTTCGGGCGTCAAGGCCGACGTCGGGTTTAGCGGCGCTAAAGTGGAGCTGGAAAGCCTTTCGGCCCTGGTTAACGGGGCGATTGCCTTCGATTCCCCCGACGATTCCAAAGTCGCTCAGCAAAACGATGAGTACGGGCTGTACGAAGATTTGGCCCACAGCCAGCGCGGCGTGCTGGTGACGCTCGATTTACCCGACGGCACGGGGCTGAAAGCCGGCTCTACGCCGCTGATGTACCAGGGTCTCGAGGTCGGACAGCTGACTAAGCTCAACCTCCAGCCCGGGAGTAAAGTCACCGGCGAGATGACCGTCGATCCCAGCGTCGTAACTCTGCTGCGTGATAAGACGCTTATTCAGATGAAAAAGCCGAAAATTTCGCTGGATAACCCAAGCCTCAGCGCCCTGCTGACCGGCAATACCTTTGAGCTGGTTCCGGGAGAGGGTGAGGCGCGCAGCCACTTCGTGGTGCTGCCGGCGGATAAATCGCTGCTGGAGGAGCCCAACGTCGCCGCCATCACGCTGACGGCATCGGAGAGCTTCGGCATTGACGCCGGACAGCCGCTGGTGCTGCACGGCGTGAAAATCGGCCAGGTGCTGGAGCGCAGGCTGACGGCGAAAGGCGTCACCTTCCAGGTGGCCATTACGCCGGAATACCGCGATCTGGTGCACGGGGACAGCAAATTTGTGGTCAACAGCCGCCTCGACGTTAAGGTTGGCCTCGACGGCATTAAGGTGCTTGGCGCCAGCGCCAGCGAATGGGTTGACGGCGGTATCCGCATTATTCCCGGCGCCAAAGGGGTGATTCAGTCCAGCTATCCGCTGTATGCCAATATGGAAAAAGCGCAGGAGAATAGCCTGAGCGACGTCCCGACTACCACCCTGAGCCTCACGGCGGAAACGCTGCCGGATGTACAGGAAGGCTCGGTGGTGCTCTACCGCAAGTTTGCCGTGGGCGAGGTGACCTCCGTCAGGCCGCGCAGCAACGCGTTTGATATCGACCTGCACATTCAGCCGGAATATCGTCATCTGCTTACCGGCAATAGCGTGTTCTGGGCGGAAGGCGGCGCGAAGGTCCAGCTCGACGGCAACGGCCTGACCGTGCAGGCCTCGCCGCTGGCCCGCGCCCTTAAAGGGGCAATCAGCTTTGACGAGCTGAGCGGCACCAGCGCCCGCGCCCGCAGCGGCAATAAGCGTATTCTGTATGCCTCAGAGACCGCCGCCCGCGCGGTAGGCGGGCAGATAACCCTGCACGCCTTCGATGCGGGAAAACTCTCCTCCGGCATGCCTATCCGCTATCTGGGGATTAACATCGGCCAGATCCAATCGCTAAACCTGATCACCGCCAAAAACGAAGTGCAGGCGAAAGCCGTGCTCTACCCGGAGTACGTAGATACCTTCGCCCGCGGAGGCACCCGATTCTCGGTGATCACCCCGCAAATTTCCGCGGCGGGCGTCGAGCACCTGGATACCATCTTCCAGCCGTATATCAACGTTGAGCCCGGTCGGGGCACGCCGCGCCGTGACTTCGAAATCCAGGAAACGACCATCAGCGACTCGCGCTATATCGATGGCCTGAGCATCGTGGTTGAGGTGCCGGAAGCCGGTTCGCTGGATATCGGCACGCCGGTGCTGTTCCGTGGCCTCGAGGTGGGGACGGTCACCGGGCTAACGCTGGGATCGCTGTCGGACCGCGTGATGGTCAAACTGCGGATCAGCAAGCGTTATCAGTATCTGGTGCGTAACAACTCGGTGTTCTGGCTCTCTTCCGGCTACAACCTCGACTTTGGCCTGATTGGCGGAGTGGTGAAAACCGGGACCTTCAATCAGTTCATTCGCGGCGGCATCTCCTTTGCCACCCCGCCGGGCACGCCGCTGGCGCCAAAAGCGCAGGATGATAAGCACTTCCTGCTGCTGGAGAGCGAGCCGAAAGAGTGGCGCGAATGGGGCACCGCCCTGCCGCGCTAGCCCGCGGATTGTTGGAGCTCAGCCGCCGCCCCGGCGCCTGAGCTCCGCGCTGGCTTAACGCTCCGGTGTCCGATGCCGGAGCGTTTATGATAAACTGCGCACCCTTTTTTCTTGTGGTGCGCTCCAGTGGCTCAAAACGCTGTCTTTTTTCCTGACGAATTCCTCGCTCAAATGCGTGCGGTTATGCCGACACGTCTCTCTTTCGATGATTTTATTGCCGCCTGCCAACGTCCGCTACGCCGCAGCATCCGCGTTAACACGCTGAAAACCAGCGTGGCCGACTTTCTGCAGCTGGTCGCCCCCTACGGCTGGCAGCTTACGCCGGTGCCGTGGTGCGCAGAGGGATTTTGGATCGAGCGCGAGGACGAGGAGTCTCTGCCGTTAGGCAGCACCGCAGAGCACCTCAGCGGACTCTTCTACATTCAGGAAGCCAGCTCAATGCTGCCGGTGGCCGCCCTGTTTGCCGATGGAGATATGCCGCAGCGGGTGATGGATGTCGCCGCCGCGCCGGGGTCAAAAACCACGCAAATCGCCGCCAGGATGGGGAATAAAGGCGGGATCCTCGCCAACGAATATTCCGCCAGTCGGGTCAAGGTCCTGCATGCCAATATCAGCCGCTGCGGAATAAGCAACGTTGCGCTGACGCATTTCGATGGCCGGGTATTTGGCGCCGCGCTGCCGGAGAGCTTCGATGCGATCCTGCTCGACGCCCCCTGCTCCGGTGAAGGCGTGGTGCGCAAGGATCCCGAGGCCTTGAAAAACTGGTCCCCGGAAAGCAATCAGCAGATTGCGGCAACCCAGCGCGAGCTTATCGATAGCGCCTTTCACGCCCTGCAACCGGGCGGTACGCTGGTGTACTCAACCTGCACCCTGAACCGCGAAGAAAATGAGGACGTGGTGCAGTGGCTGCTGGCCCGCTATCCGCAGGCGGTGGAGACGTTGCCTCTCGACTCGCTCTTCCCCCAGGCCAGCGAGGCCCTGACGGCGGAGGGCTTTCTTCACGTCTTCCCGCAGATTTATGACTGCGAGGGCTTCTTCGTTGCCCGTCTGCGTAAAATCGCCGCCGTTGAACCGCTGCCGGCGCCGGGCTACAAGGTGGGTAAGTTTCCGTTTATCCCGATGAAGCGCCGGGAAAGCGCCGCCGTGTCGGACGCCGCGGCGGCCGTTGGTCTGCGCTGGGATGAGAGCCATACCCTCTGGCAGCGCGATAAGGAAATCTGGCTATTCCCGCAGGCCCTGGAAGCGTTTATTGGCAAGATCCGCTTTTCGCGAATTGGCATCCGGCTGGCGGAAACGCACAACAAGGGCTTCCGCTGGCAGCACGAGGCGGTCATCGCCCTTGCCGCATCCGCGACGCCTTTTGCGCTGACGGAGAGTGAGGCCGAAGAGTGGTATCGCGGCCGCGATATTTACCCGCAAACCCAGCCGCAGCAGGACGAAGCGATCGTCACATACCAGGGCGCAACCCTCGGCCTGGCGAAAAAAGTGGGTTCACGCCTGAAGAACAGCTATCCCCGTGAGCTGGTGCGTGACGGGAAGCTATTTGCCGGCAAGGTGTGATTGAGCGCAAAAAAACAGCACTTTTTCACTGGCTATTTGCGCCCCATTGTCTACGCTGAAAAATGGCGGCCTTAACTGGTCGTACCACAATTCAGCAGACAAACGGGGTGAATTTATGAGTAAAACAAACATACGCATCGGCGCGTTTGAAATAGACGACGCCGAACTGCACGGCGAACAGCAGGGGGAGCGAACGTTAAGCATTCCCTGCAAATCCGATCCGGATTTGTGTATGCAGCTCGACGGTTGGGATGCTGACACCAGCGTTCCGGCTATTCTTGATGGCCGACATTCCGTTCTCTACCGTAAGCACTACGATCAACAATCTGACGCCTGGGTCATGCGCGTAGCCTGACTCAAAAAGAACCCGTCGCCTGAGACGGGTTATTTACCCCCATTCTCGTTAAACTCCCCTATACTTATTAGCATGTTAACCTGAACATGTGGCCAGGATGTTTGCCTTAGTTTTGTTCATTTGTTACCTGGACGGCGGCTGCGAGGACATTGTCGTGGATGTTTACGACGACGAACGACGCTGTGTGGTCGCATTGGACGATCAGCGGATCCGCCATGGCGGCTGCTTTCCGGTAGAAGATTTTATCGACGGTTTCTGGCGCCCCGCCAGCGAATACAGCGATTTCTAGCCTGCCTGCTGCAGCTGCACGAGGGTCAGCTCGCCGCCAAAGACGGCCCCGGTATCAATATAGTGCTGGTTATCGCTGTCGTAGCGCTGCCTGAGCGGCGTATGGCCAAACCAGAAATGATCGGCACCACCAATCGCCCCGTGTCGTCCAGCCAGATGGTCCGTCAGGCGCTGACGGTTCCACAGGACTTGGGTTGCATCCACCGGCTGCTGCCAGCGATAGCACGCCGCCGGATAATCCGCGTGGGCAATAACGTGGGTCTGCGAGCCGGCGCGGAGCTCAATAATCAACGGCAGCCGACGGCAGCAGGCAAAGAGCGGCGCCATCTGCCGCCGCGCCTCCGACGAGCTCTCCTGATACCAGCGCCCGCCGTTGAGCATCCACAGCGCCATCTTCCCGCTCTCCTGCGCCTCCAGCGCCATCTGCTCGTGGTTGCCCCGCACCGCGCGAAACCAGCGACGATCGAGGAGGCCCAGCGTTGCCGCGCTTTGCGGGCCGCGATCGATCAGATCTCCCACGGAGATAAGCAGATCCTGGTACGGGTCAAACCTGAGCAGCCGCAGCTTCGCCGCCAGCAGCGCAAGGCAGCCGTGCAGGTCTCCGACGAGCCAAATATTACGCCAGAGTGAACCATCAAGATGCTGATACATATTGATCCTCCTGCCACAATTATAGCGAGATATTTCTCCTGTTCTCCTCCCTGAAACACACTTCAATAAAATTTAAACGAAACGGAAATATAGTCCGCCAGGGCATTAATCTCGCGCCTGACTCTCATTAAAATAGAGTCTAAATAACGCCGAGGTATTCATCGTGACGGACAATAGCCTGCATTCAGCCTACGAACTACAGCCACAGACAAATCTAATTACCGATCTGGTGATGGGCAGATTTATTCCCGCACCAATCTGGCAAAAGCGTAATTACCGGCTTAAGTTCCTGCTGCGAACCGCATTATTTTATACGCCAACCCGGACCATGCTGGATAATCTCGCGGCGCGGCCCAACTTCAGCCAGCTGCTCGCCGCTCAGGTGACGCTGCCGGGAAAAGTTCATCGTCAGTACCTGAGGCGCGGGCTCAACGCCGGCCAGCGCGCCGCGGCGATCGTCAGCCACTATCAGTATATCGATACCTTACCCGCCGGCCGGCTGGGTGCCGCCATGACCGCGGTGCAGGAGATGCCGCTGCTGGCGCTGCAGGGTAAAGATGACGCCCGGTTTACGCTGTCGGCCTCCTCTGCCGGGAAAGCCGAGCGCGAAGGCGAAACCACGCTTTGGCTGCGCGACGGGAACCAGACGCTGCTGGCCAGCGCGACGTTTAGCGTGGTGCGCGACCAGGAGCAGTGGCAGCTGACCATCGGCGGGCTGCAGGGACCGCGCCGCAACGTCCCGCACGAGGTGATAAAACAGGCTACCCGTGCCTGCTACGGCCTGTTTCCTAAGCGCCTGCTGCTGGAGTTTATCTGGGCGCTGGCGGCGCAAAGCAATATTCAGGCAATTTATGGCGTGAGCGATAATGGCCACGTTTTCATGGCATTACGCTATCGCTTAAGTAAAGGACGCCACTTCCACGCCAGCTATGACGAGTTCTGGAAGTCTATTGAGGGCGAAGCCGAGGGCGCGTGGCGCTGGCGCTTACCGCTGCGCCTTGAGCGCAAGTCTCTGGAGGAGATTGCCAGCAAAAAGCGCGCCGAGTATCGCCGCCGCTTCCAGCTGCTCGACGAGCTGAACGCCGAGGTTATCGCCCTCACCGCCGGCTCCCGGCAGGCGTAGCTTGGCAATAAATAAACGCCGTTTTCGCAACGGCGTTTGCATCTTATCCTGCGGTTTCGTTACTATCATCACTTCTTCGTTTCCGTTCAGGTAGCCATTGAAGTTATGAGTAAAGCAGAAGCAGTGCTGTTGGCTATCGTCCTGATTATTTTGACGGCTTCCCTGTGGTTTATTTTCAGCGGCGAAATCTGGTCCCTCGTCAGTTATCTGGAGACGCGGCTATATCCCTCTTTAGTCGCACCGGAATAATCTTCTTTTGTTTATTTACACTCGCCATCTGCGCATTTTTTCTCACGCCCTCATTTTTTTCACGGTATCACGGCGTATAAATAAGACAAATTATGACGATTTTACTCCGCCACAAGCCGATTAATTCACCCGGTCAATTTATCTCGCGCTAAAAATCGCTCCGCTGACTCCACAGGTATCTGATGTTTGTGCCGAAGAGGATACGCTCTTCCCTCGTTGAATCATTCGCTTAGAATTGATCCTCGCCGTACATCCCCTTATCTGTAACCTCACTTTTGTCCAGATTTTTTGTTCTGAACTTTGCACCAGATGCAGATTTTTAAAAATATTCACAATTCTCGCCAGCCGCAAAACGTTAACAATTAAAACAAAAAACCAACAAGAAGCGTATTAACCAGTCTATAAAACCAAATTAATTAAAAATCAAAGAATAAAAAATCACAAAAAACCAAAAAACAAGCCATTCACATAAAATTACACTTATTCATAGGAAGTGGTTATACGTTAAAAAAATAGGACACCTCTTATTGAACGACCGGAAAGGCTTCTCGTTGTGCTTCGATTTCTCTCAGCGGCTTTCAAATTAAAAAGAGGTTCACCATGAACGTCAAAACGATTACAGGCAGCGTATTAGGTGGCTTATTCGGCGCTATGGTTGTGGCTCATTCGGCGCTTGCCGCGGACCCGTTAGAAACCGGAACCTTGACCGGTCAGGTGGGAGTGCAGTTGACCATCGGCTCAGGCTGTACGGTAACGAACGGTACCAACGCGGGCAGCACCAACAGCTGGGGCACCATTGATTTTGGCTCCTACAGCGATCTGAGCTACGCCATCGACGCCGGTATGATAGGCAGCGGTGGTGCGAGTGCTATCACCATAAAATGCAGCTCCGGCATTAGCCCGAATCTGACGCTCAACGGCGGCGCACACGGCGGTTCCGGCGCCCTGCGCTATATGGAAAATGATGCAGGTACGGCGAAAATCGCTTATCGCCTCTATTCCGATAGCGCGCGCCAGAATCCACTCCTGATGGATACCGCGTTTACGGTAGACGCGACCGGGGGCGAACAGGAAATCCCTATTTTTGCACGCATTCTGCCAGCGGATCAGGGTGGGGTAACGGCACCGTCTGCAGGTCTCTATCAGGATATGGTTATCGCCACCCTGACCTGGTAGCGGCACGAGGAAACGGACGTCATGCTTCGAACGCAGTGGCTAGTCGCATTAATACTCATGAGCGCAGGCGCTTATGCTGACGTAGCCCAGAAGAACTTTAAGGTCTCGGCACAAATTACGACCGGCTGCCTGTTAGGCAGCGGCGGCGGTGCGCCGGCAGCGGATTTCGGCACGCTGAGCTTCGGGTCGATGTCTTCTCTTTACAATAACGTCGATGTTGCCAGCTCCGCAGGGGCTGGCTCTATCGTCGTGGCCTGCACGCCGGGCATGGCCGTCTCTATTGCGCTCGACTACGGCGTCAACGGCGGCTCAGCCACGCAGCGTTACATGGTAAACGGCAGCGGTAATACCCTTGCCTATCAGCTCTTCCAGGACATCAACCGCTCCAGCGTTTGGGGGACGAACGCCCTGGCATACAGCGTTGCCTCATTTCCGAACACCACACAAACCTATACGGTTTATGGCCGCCTTTTTGCCACGAATGGCTTCCCGGCGCAGGGTTCGTATACCGACACAGTCACGGTCACACTGACATATTAGATAATTAGCAGGTTAAATATGATTCGCAGTAGTGTTGCCCTGTTTTTGCTCACCTCTTCTCTCTTCACCACCGCGCACGCCGCCAGCTCCGTTCTGGTGTGGCCCATTTATCAAACCATCAGCGACAGCGAAAAGGGATCCGAACTTTGGCTGGAAAATCGCGGTACGGCGGCGGTCAACCTGCAGCTGCGGGTTTTCGCCTGGGATCAGAAGGACTCTTCCGACGTCTATGCCGATCAGAGCGAGGTGGTTGCCAGCCCGCCCTTCACCACCGTACAGCCTGGACAGCGCCAGCTGGTGCGCCTGATGCGTATCGCTCCCGTCTCTGCCGGCAGGGAAAAATCGTATCGTATTGTGATAGATGAAGTCCCCTCCAGACAGCCGGCAGTGCAAACCGATAAAAGCTCCGCCGGGCTGAAAATGCGCATGCGCTACGTGCTGCCGCTATTTACCTATGGGCAAGGCCTCGCGCCGCTGAAGCTCGAAAGCCCCGTCGAGCCGGTAAGGGCCACCCTGAGCTGGACGCTTTCCAGCCAGCAGGGTCGCCGGGCGCTGTGCATTAAGAATGCGGGCAACCAGCACGCGCGGCTAAGCAACGTCTACTGGGCGAAAGCTGCCGGTAAGGCGGAGGTCACCCAGGCGGAGGGGCTGCTCGGCTACGTTCTGGCCCAGCGCAGCGTCTGCTTCCCGCTGACAGACAAAGCGGCGGTATCGCCAGGCCTGCGCCTGTTTGCCAGATTGACCGACAATAGTCAGGCGGTGGAGATTTCGGCATCCCGTTGATTATGAGGCTTCTGGCATGGACCGCAGCAGGTGGGCTGCTGACGTTAACATCGGCAGCCAGCCTGGCAGCAACCTACGATAGCTTACCGGCGCCGATGGCTTCTTTTAGCCCGAAGCGGGAGTATGTGCTGTATCTGGGCATCTCCGTGAACGGCAACACGCTGGCCGGCACGGTTCCGGTAAAAGTTATTGACGATCGCTATTGGGTCCCGGCCTCCGTCCTGCGGCAGGCCCATATTCCGCTAGCGGAAGGCGAAGCGCTGGTCGACGTTTCCCTTATTCCTTCGGTACAGGTCGAGTACGATCGGGCCGGTCAGATGCTCAGGCTCAAGGTTCCCGAGAGCTGGCTACCGGAACAGCGCATTGATAATACGACCGGGCAGAATTACTACCCGCCGCTCAGCACCCCTGGGCTGCTCTTCAACTATGACTCCTATAGCCTCGCCGCCTCCGACGGCAGCAAAACCACCAGCACGTCGACGGAAATGCGCTTTTTTGGCGCCGCAGGCACCTTTTCCAACTTCGCCGTGATACGGCAGAACTGGACTTCAGGAGACGACGAACAGCAGGGCTATATCCGCTACGACTCGCTGTGGAAATATAGCGATACCGAGCGCATGCTGAGCTACCAGGCCGGGGACGTGGTCAGCGACGCGTTAACCTGGAGTAGCTCCGTCCGCCTTGGCGGTCTGCGCTTTAGCCGTAACTTCAGCGTTCGCCCGGACCTGGTCACCTACCCGCTGCTCAACCTTTCCGGCAGCGCGGAGGTCCCATCGAGCGTCGATCTCTTTATCAACGGCTATAAGACGAGCTCCAGCCAAATTAACGGTGGACCCTATACCCTGACGAATGTGCCCTACATCAGCGGGGCGGGTGAAGCCACGGTGGTGACCACCGATGCGCTGGGTCGCCAGGTTACAACCAGCATCCCCTTTTACGTCTCTAACACCCTGCTGCGCAAAGGCCTCAGCGATTTTGACTTCTCCATCGGCGCGCTGCGCAATAACTACGGGATCAAGAATGCCGACTATGGCGCGGGCGCCGTCAGCGCCATATATCGTTACGGCGTGAGCAACTGGCTGACGCTATCAACGCATACCGAAGATCGAGAGGGGTTAACCAACGCGGGCGTCGGCAGCGATGTTAGCGTCGGGACGTTTGGGACGCTGAGCCTCTCCGCCAGCGCCAGCCAGGGCGAAGGCAAAGGTAACCAGTTTACCTCGGGCTACTCCTACTACAGCAGCGGCTGGGGGATCAACTATCAGCATATTCAGCGCAGCGCTAGCTTCGACAACCTCAGCAGCTATCGCTCAACCGCCACCCTCAGCCGCCAGTCGGATCAGGCGACGCTGAGCTTAAGCCCGTGGGGTCGGTTACTGGGCTCGTTCAGCCTCGGCTACTTCGATATTCAGGCGCAGGATAGCAGCCGCACGCGCCTGATGAACCTGTCATGGAGCCGCAGCCTGTGGAAAAACAGCAGCATGAATATCAGCGTTAACCGGGATCTGCAGGCCAACACCTACTCCAGCATGCTGCAGCTTATTGTTCCCTTTGACGCCCTGGGTACCGTGCAAACCAGCGGCCAGCGCTCCAGCTCCGGCGAGTGGGGGCAAAACGTTGCCTACAGCCGCTCCGCTCCCGTTGAGGGCGGAGTCGGCTGGAATATCGCCCACTCGATCAGCGGTGATGATTACGGCCAGGCCGATGTGACGTGGATAAATAGTCGGGCAACGCTGAGCGGCGGCTATTACGGCTCGCGCGACGATCGCCACGGCTGGCTTGAGGCCGCGGGCTCGGCGATCGTGATGGATAACAGCCTGTTTTTCGCCCGCCGTATTAACGACGCGTTTATCGTCGTCTCGACCGGCGGCTACCCTGACGTCGCGGTGAACTATGAAAACCGCAAAGTTGGCACCACCGATAAGAGTGGTCACCTGCTTATTCCATGGGCCACGGCGTGGTACCCGGGCAAAGTGACGCTGGACACCCTGCCCCTGCCGACGGATACCGAAGTCGCGCTGGTCGAACAGCGTATCGCCGTGCGTGAGGCCAGCGGCGCGCTGGTGGAGTTCCCGGTTCGTCGGGTTCGCTCGGCAACGATCGTCCTTGTCGATGGCGCAGGCCAGCCTTTAGCGCTCGGCACCCCGGTTGAGGAAACCACCAGCCGTCAGGCCAGCGTGGTGGGATACGACGGGATCGTCTGGCTTTCACACCTGAATCGGGAGAATAAGCTGGTCGTCAGCGCCGGCAACGGGGAGTGCGTTGTGCACTTCAAACTACCTGAACAGACGCCGGTCCCGCAGCGGGTGGGGCCGATAAGCTGCAAATGAACAACCCGGAGACGATGTTGAAACGCATCCTTATTTTATGCACCCTGCTGTTTTTATTAAGCCCGCATGCCCGGGCGGATATCAGCTGTTCATTTCAGCTCACCAGCGCGGCAAGCTTTGGTTCAGTAGACTCCTTTACCCTTGCGACTACCTCGCAGACGGTAAAGTCGGCATCCGGATTTGCCTGTTCCGGCAGCGCGCTGTCGCTGCTTAGCACCAATACCATTAGCGCTAAAATCGTCTCATCGGATCACCCAAATGGCTCTGTTCCGCAGATGATGAGCGCCAGCGGCACCGATTTTGTGCCCTACACCCTCTGCCCAGATAACACCTGCTCCGAGATTTACCCCATCGGCTATACCAAAACCTGGAGTATCACCTCGCTTATCGGGCTGCTGGGGTTGTTCAACGCCAGCGATGGTTCGCTGCCCATTTTTCTGAAAATCCCCACCGGGCTCAATGTGCCCGCGGGAACCTATACCGACAATATCAACATCTTGTGGGATTACAGGATTTGTGTATCCGGCATCATTTCGTGCAACTACGCCACCGGCCATCAGCAGGTGGTACTTAACGTGACGCTGAAGGTGACCAACTACTGCTTCCTCGACAGCGCGCCGGACGTGGCTTTTGCGCCCGCCTCCCTTCCCTCCAGCTTTGCCAACCTGAGCGGCAAATTCTCCGTACGCTGTACGAAGAACGCCGCCTATACCGTTAACCTCACCAGCGCCAATCCCGTCAGCGACGGCTGGCGCCAGCTGATGGCAACGATTAACCAGACCAGCTACGGGCTGCAGTATCAGTTTTACCAGCCTTCCGGCAGCGCGTGGACTCAGACCAATAACCTTAGCGTTAGCGGCACCGGCGTATCTCAGGACGTAAACTACACCCTAAAAATAAACCCGGCTCAAACCAGCAAGCCGGCCGGGACCTACAGCGATACCGTCACCGTGACCGTCTCCTGGTGAACGCCAACGCCGCGTTTTTCTGTAAAGGAAATGTGAATGCGTTTTTTGTTGTGGTATAAGGGGAAAAGGTCGCGTCGGGAAATGAGGGATCGTCTCGGGCCTTGCTAGATAATACTTTGAAAGATATAGATAAAAAGAGACCGAACACGATTCCTGTATTCGGTCCAGGGAAATGGCTCTTGGGAGAGAGCCGTGCGCTAAAAGTTGGCATTAATGCAGGCTAAGTCGCCTTGCCTTATAAGAATAGTTTACCGCGTCAGGTTTTCCAGTCCGCAACAAAAGTGGGCCAATAATTCCCGGTAAAATCGCGGAAACGCATAAAAAAACCGCCGTTCCTGTCGCAGGGAAACGGCGGTTTTTTCATTTTAATACAGTCAGATAGTTCTAAAGATCAGCAAAGTTTTTGCGCTCGCTCGATAAAGGGTGCCAGGCTCATTTTTTGCCCCGGATGCTGAGGGTCATCGACCTGGATCACAGAAATCGGCTGACCGCTGGTTTTACCGGCCTTAACCTGCTCAATAGCAATATCATTTAACGGATACTGTACCAGCGTGCTGGGATTGATGGCGAACAGCGCATTTCCCGGACGACAGGTCAGCATCACCTCTTCACGGTTAAATGCCCAGCTATCCTTACCGACTTCAAAGCGGCTAACGGTGATAACCTGCGGGGCCGCAAGCGCGGCGCCGGAGCTTGCCAGTAACATCAGTGTCAGAACAATTTTTTTCATGATTTAACCAGTTAATTCAATAAGGTTCCCAGGTCGCAAACAGGCTGACGGCCAGCAGCGCCAGCGCCCCCAGCGCCATCTCCACCTGCGTGGTACGCAAAATGAGCCGCTCTGCCCGCGCGTCGTTCAGCGACATTCGAGGTACCAGAACATACCGGTTCACCAGCGCGATTGCCACCATCCCCGCGACCAGAGCACATTTGATCAACAGCATTCGGCCCCACGGCGAATCGCTGAAAAATCCGCCCTGAATCAGCAGCGTATTCACCATGCCGCTGGCAATAGTGCCGGCCACCGCCAGATGCCCGTAGCGCGAAAAGCGCATCATGGCGCTAATCGCCGCCTGCCGCCAGCGCCCCTGCAGCAAACGCAGGCAGTAGATAAACGGCAGCAGCCCGCCAAACCAGCCGGCGACGCAGAACAGATGCACGGCATGATTGGCGCGCTGCAGCGCCCCCAGCCCGCCTTCGCTCATCGCCGCATGACCCACGCCCGCCAGTAAAAGCAGCTGCGCGCAAAGCAGCACCAGCAGCAGTCGCGCCGAATGGTGCGGCTTAAGCCAGACGACGATAAGCGTGACCCAGGCCAGCAGAATTTGCCACACCCAGACGCTGCCAAACCGCGTGCCGGCGACGGCCTGCCAGATAGCGGGCTGCCAGACATCGGGCCAGCCCTCGCCCATCAGGCCGCCCTGCGCCATTAGCATCAGCAGCGCTGAAAGCGCGCTGATCAACAGCAGATGGCGCAGCAGCGGATAAAATCGCTGCATTAGCAGGCGACGCAGCGTCGATGGCGCCCACCACGCGCCGTACAGCACGCAGCCGAAAGCCACCATCAGCGAGCCGAAGTGGACAAACCGTAGGATGATATAGAGTGACGCGAGCATCGTTTATTTAACGGTAAAGTGGTACTGCCCTTTGGTCTTATGACCGTCAACGGAGACCACGTGCCAGTCAACGGTATAGTCTCCCGGCGATAAGGGCTGCGCCAGCGGGACCACCAGCTGCGCTTTATTATCATCGCTAAGCGCCAGCTTGCCGGTCGCCACCGCGTTGTGCTGAGGGCCGCTAAGCGTCACGCCGCTGAAGCGGGTTTCGATACCCTCGGAAAAGCTCAGCGTTAGCGCCTGCGGCGAGGCGTTCACCGTCGAATCCGCGGCGGGAGTTTGCTGCTGCAGGTGCGCGTGGGCGAAAGCGCCGGCGCTGGCCAGGAAACCGGCGAGAAGAGCGGCTGCGCGCAGCGCGCTTGCGGCGAGAATACGCATAATCGTCATTCCTTTTCGTTATGTATGTAGCACAGAGAATAACCCTGTATAATGGCGTAGTCGAGCCATGCGTATCAGTCTTAGGTCACGCTCGGCAAGCTTTAGGTATCATCCAGGAGAAACCAATGGAAAATAATCTGGCAAAAATCTCGCAGGACGAGATGGACAAGGTCAACGTCGATCTTGCGGCGGCCGGCGTCGCCTTTAAAGAACGTTATAATATGCCGGTGGTCGCCGATTTGGTCGAAAGAGAGCAGCCTGCTCATCTCCGGGACTGGTTCCGCGAACGCCTGATCGCCCATCGACTGGCATCCGTATCACTCTCACGCCTGCCCTATGAACCCAAAACAAAATAATTCAGCCCCCCTGTGGAGACCCGGGTTGGCAAGACCGGCACATTCTATTACGCTGGCCCCTTTGACCAGGAGCGCGCTATGCTACGCGTAATCGATACAGAAACCTGCGGACTGCAGGGCGGCATCGTAGAGATCGCCTCTGTCGATATTGTCGATGGCCAGATAACCAATCCGATGAGCCATCTGGTCCGCCCCGATCGCCCTATCAGCCCGCAGGCGATGGCCATTCATCACATCACCGAAGAGATGGTCGCCGGCCAGCCGTGGATTGAAGAGATTGTCCCGCACTATTTGGGCAGCCCGTGGTACGTCGCCCACAACGCCAGCTTTGACCGGCGGGTGTTGCCGGAGATGCACGGCGACTGGATTTGCACCATGAAGCTGGCGCGCCGCCTGTGGCCGGGGATTAAATACAGCAACATGGGGCTTTATAAGTCGCGCAAGCTGAACGTCGCCACGCCCGCCGGCCTGCACCACCACCGCGCGCTGTATGACTGCTATATCACCGCCGCGCTGCTGCTTGATATTATCAACGTCTCCGGCTGGTCGCCTGACGATATGGCGACCATCACCGGCCGTCCGGCGCTGTTGACCACCTTTACCTTTGGTAAGTATCGCGGCAAGCCGGTGGCGGAAGTGGCGGAAAACGATCCGGGCTATCTTCGCTGGCTGTTCAACAACCTGGATCGGATGAGCCCCGAGCTGCGCTTAACCCTCAAGCACTATCTCGGGGACTAAGCGCCCGACTTAGACGTCGGCCTGGCCTGGCAGCGTGCCCTGCGCCAGGCCTATCAGAAACGCGTACTCGAGAGCCACGCCCTCATAGCTTTTAAAACGCCCTGATTTCCCGCCGTGCCCTGAGTCCATATCGGTACACAGCAGCAGCAGGTTATCGTTCGTCTTCAGCTCACGCAGCTTCGCGACCCATTTTGCCGGTTCCCAGTACTGTACCTGGGAGTCGTGTAGCCCGGTGGTCACCAGCATATGCGGATAGGCCTGAGCCGTTACGTTATCGTAGGGGCTGTAGCCCTTCATATAGCGATAATAGGTCTCATCCTGCGGGTTGCCCCACTCTTCAAACTCCCCGGTCGTTAGCGGAATGGACTCGTCGAGCATGGTGGTGAGCACGTCAACAAAGGGGACCTGCGCCACCACGCCGTGAAACAGCTCCGGGCGCTGGTTGATAGCCACGCCCATTAGCATCCCGCCGGCGCTGCCGCCCATACCGTAGCACAGCTGCGGGTCGCCGTAGCCCTGCTTGAGCAGCGCATCGCAGACGTCGAGGTAATCGTTGAAGGTATTGTTCTTACAAAGAAACTTGCCGTCTTCGTACCACTGCTGCCCCAGCTCGCCGCCGCCGCGCACGTGGGCGATGGCGAAAACGAAGCCGCGGTCGAGCAGGCTCAGGCGACTGGCGCTGAAATCCGCATCCTCGCTGGCGCCGTAGGACCCGTAAGCGTAGACCAGCAGCGGGCTGGCGCCGTGGCGGAAATATTCGTGTCGGTAGACCAGCGAGACCGGAACCTCCACGCCGTCACGGGCCTGAATCCACAGATGCTCGCTGCGGTAATGGCTGGCATCGAAACCTTTGACCTCCTGCTGCTTGAGAACGCGGCGTTCACCGGTATCCATATCCAGCTCAAACAGCGTATCAGGCGTGGTCATCGAGGAGTAGCCGTAGCGTAAGCGCGCGGTTTCCGGCTCCGGATTATAGGCAAGCCAGGTGACGTAGGCCGGGTCATCGAAGGCAATCCCCACCGCTTCCCGGGTCTTGCGGTTGATCTGCCGCAGGCTGGTAAGCCCGTGCTGACGCTCCTCCACCACCAGCCAGTCGGTAAACAGCGTAAAGCCTTCCAGCATCACGTCATCGCGCGGCGGGATCAGAGCCTGCCACTGCGGCTCGTCGCGCTGATGCGTGAGGTAGAGGCCAAAGTTTTTGCCTTCACGATTTGAGCGCAGGTAGAAAGCGTGCTGATAGTGATCGAGGCTGTATTCATGATCTTTGCGCCGCGGCAGAAAGCACACCGGCTCGGCGTCGGGCATTTCAGCATTCAGCAGCCGCACTTCGCTGGTGGTCGCGCTGGCAAGGTAGATAACCACGAACTGCTGCGAGGTGGTCTTGTGCACGCTGACGTAAAAGGTTTCATCCTGCTCTTCGTACACCAGCACGTCCGCATCCGTCGGGGTGCCGACGGTATGTCGCCAGACCTGATACGGCAGCAGCGTAGTGGGGTGTTTACGGACGTACCACAGCGTGCATGAATCGTTGCTCCAGGCGAATTCCGGGGAGACGTTCTCCAGCACTTCGGGATACCAGCTGCCGTCGGAGAGGTTGCACAAACGCAGGCTGTACTGCCGCCGGGAGAGGTAATCTTCCGCCAGCGCCATCAGCGCGTTGTCCGGGGAGATCCCCAGCCCGCCGAGAGTGTAGAACTCGCTTTTCGCCGCTCGCTGATTGCTATCTAGCAGCAGATCCCACGGGTCCCACTCCTCTTTCAACACCGACTGGCGCTGGTAAATGGCGTATTCGCAGCCCGGCTCATAGACCTGACGATAGCGATAGCCATTTTTACTGTAAGGCGCGGAGACTTCGCGCTGGGGGATGCGATCGATGATCTCCTTCAGCACCCGGTCCTGCAGGCTGCGCTGGGTCTCCATCACCGCTTTGCCGTAGGCATTCTCCTCGCGCAGATACTCCAGAACCGCCGGCTGCGCGCGCTCGTCATCACGTAGCCAGAAGTAGTTATCAATACGCGTATCGCCATGTAAGGCCATAGCGTGGGGGATCCGTTTCGCTTTTGGTAGCATCTCTTTGTTCTTCTTCGGCTTAATTTATGCGCACAACGTTAATCGACGCGCGTCCGGACGGCAAGACAAGAAATCTTCCCGGCATCAATCGCTCTGTCCGAAGGGTTGAAAACGGCCACGGCGCTGTGACGCCCGGCCGCGGGGCAACCGCGGGTGAGATAACGCCGGAGAGAGGGTCATCTCCGGCCTGCGCGAGGTCAGGCTAAGAGATGACTGGTATATAAAGGGTGGCAAAAGTCGCCGGCGATGCAAGCGGAACGTGATGATTTAAGAGGAAAGAGCCTGCTTTTGTGCCTGAATATCCTGTTCGATCTCAGCGCGCACCTCCGCAGGGATCTTCAGCGCGTCGCCCAGCGCGTTGAGGTAGCTGCGCTCCATAAAGTGGTCGATATCAATCACCGCGCAGCTCAGATAGTAGACCTCCAGCGCGTCCTGCTCGCTGCTGATGCCCTGCGCCAGCCGCTGCGGATCGAGGGGCTGGGTGAGCGCGCGATCGATAAGCACCCGTCCCTGCACGTCGATATTGGCCGCGCGCAGCTGCTCTTCGATGCTCGCCCGCTCGTTTTCATCAATATGCCCGTCGCTTTTGGCCGCAAAAACCAGCGCCTGAATCAGCCGCTCGCTGCGGGCATCAGGCTCAGGTGCAGCCGGAACCTGCCCGGCCGGCTGCGGCTGTGGCGAAGCGGCGCGCATCTTCTGCTGATACTTGTTCCACAGCACGCTTCCTGCCACCGCGCCGCCGCCAACCAGCAGCGCGCTGGTGCCGTATTTCGCCAGCAGCTTACGCGACGATTTACTGGCGACCAGCAGCCCCGCCAGGCCGCCCAGCGCGCCGGGCAGCAGCAGATTTTTACCGCCAGAGCGATCGTCAGATGAAGAAGATTGACCCTGCTGACCCAGCAGAGACTGAAGTTGATTAAGCCAGTTAGCCATGATTTCCTCGTTGCACAATAGGCGTTGTCATCAGCCTAAACGACGAGATGTCAGGAAATGTTATCCATGGCTAAAGATGCGCAAATTCCGGGTGGCTCAGGCCTCTTTCACCTTACGCGGTTTGGCCACCGCTTTTTCCGCCGCGCCGTCGTCTATGCCGTCGTCCGCGCTGGCGCTGATGGCGCCATCGCTGGCGTCAGACGACGCCTGCTCTTCGTCATCCCCCTGCCCGGCGGCTTGCTCCTCCGCTTCGGGGAGTTTTCCGGACTTCATAATGTGATGTAAGGTGTCTTTACGCTCTGCCAGCCACATAGCCATTTCGTCACGCTGGGCTTCATCAAGCGTTAGCGGGCAGTCTACCAGCCAGTCGTTAAGGACCTCGGCAAGATCGAGCATTTTGTCGTAAGCATCGGCCTCTTTTTTGCTGGTAAAAGACATTTTTTCCTCACCTTCGCGAATCACCACATATTTGATTTCAACCGCCATTGTGCAGCCCCTTCTTTATACTGTGTTTATATACAGTATAGCAAATTTAGGGCCAGGACTCAACTCACGCGCATAAAGACAGACGCAAACGTTTTCGTTTATACTGCGGCGCATGTTTTTTTACTGCGGAAGAGAGTCATGACTGTATTAGGCACAGCGCTGCGCCCTGCGGCGACGCGAGTTATGCTGTTAGGTTCCGGCGAGCTGGGTAAGGAAGTCGCCATCGAGTGTCAACGTCTGGGCATTGAGACCATCGCCGTCGATCGCTACCCTGACGCGCCGGCCATGCAGGTTGCGCACCGTTCGCATGTCGTTAACATGCTGCACGGCGATGCCCTGCGCGCCCTAATTGAACAAGAAAAACCCGACTTTATCGTGCCGGAAATTGAAGCCATCGCCACCGATACGCTGGTCGAACTGGAGCAGTGTGGGCAAAAAGTCGTTCCCACCGCGCGGGCCGCAAAGCTAACCATGAACCGCGAAGGCATTCGCCGCCTGGCCGCTGAAGAGCTGCAGCTCCCAACCTCATCCTATCGTTTTGCCGACAGTGAAGCCGCCTTTAACGACGCGGTGAGCGAAATTGGCCTGCCGTGTATCGTCAAGCCGGTGATGAGCTCTTCCGGCAAAGGACAAAGCTTTATCCGCCGTCACGAACAGCTGGCCGAAGCGTGGCAGTACGCCCAGCAGGGCGGCCGCGCCGGCGCCGGTCGCGTTATTGTCGAGGGCGTAGTGAACTTCGATTTTGAAATCACCCTGCTCACCGTCAGCGCGGTCGACGGCGTGCACTTCTGCGCCCCGGTCGGCCACCGTCAGGAAGACGGCGACTACCGCGAATCCTGGCAACCCCAGCAGATGAGCGAGCTGGCGCTGGCGCGCGCGCAGGAGATTGCCCGCAACGTGGTGCTGGCGCTCGGCGGCTACGGCCTGTTCGGCGTCGAGCTGTTCGTGTGCGGTGATGAGGTGATTTTTAGCGAAGTCTCGCCGCGTCCGCACGATACCGGAATGGTCACGCTCATTTCGCAGGATCTGTCGGAGTTCGCCCTCCACGTCCGCGCCTTCCTCGGCCTGCCGGTAGGGGCGATTCGCCAGTATGGCCCGGCGGCTTCGGCGGTGATCCTGCCGCAGCTCACCAGCCGCGACGTCACCTTCGGCAACCTGCAGGCCGCGGTCGGCGCGGGCCTGCAGGTGCGCCTGTTCGGTAAGCCGGAAATTGACGGCTCCCGTCGCCTGGGCGTCACGCTGGCGGTGGCGGAGAGCGTGGATGAGGCGGTGGCGCGCGCCAAAGCCGCGGCGTCAGCGGTGGTGGTTGAGGGATAAAAAAACCCGGTAGCGTTGCCGCTTACCGGGTCAGAAACTGAGGCGCGGAAATTACTTCGCGCCTTCTACCGCTTCACGAGCCAGAGTGGTGATGCGGTCGTAATCGCCTGCTTCCAGCGCATCCGCCGGTACCAGCCATGAACCGCCGATACACAGAACGCTGTTCAGCGCCAGGTAGTCGCGGTAGTTAGCCGGAGAGATCCCGCCGGTCGGGCAGAAACGAATGTGGGCGAACGGACCGCCAATCGCCTGCAGCGCCTTCACGCCGCCGTTGGCTTCAGCCGGGAAGAATTTAAACTCTTTCAGGCCGTACTGCATGCCCAGCATCAGCTCGGATACGGTGCTGATACCCGGGATCAGTGGAATCGTCCCCTCTTCAGTTGCCGCCTTGAGCAGAGAATCGGTCAGGCCCGGGCTGATCGCAAACTGCGCTCCCGCCTCGGTCACTTCTTTCAGCTGTGCCGCGTTAGTTACGGTACCGGCGCCGACAATCGCGTCCGGGACTTCTTTAGCGATAGCGCGGATGGCATCCAGCGCGCATTCGGTGCGCAGGGTCACTTCCAGTACGCGTACGCCGCCTGCAACCAGCGCTTTTGCCATCGGCACGGCGTGTTCCAGCTTTTTCACCACGATCACCGGGACAACCGGGCCGGAGGTGAGGATTGCTTCTGCAGTTGTTTTCCAGTTTTTCATCAGAGTTTCTCTCTCGCCAGATCTACAAAATGTATGGTCTTAAAAAGTGATGCAGGTTGCGCCCTGTTCGGCTCCGGAGAGTTTCTCCCGCAGCGCAGAGAACATTTCACGACCGGTCCCGACGCGCGAACCGCTCAGGTCAGGAATATGCGGCTGCCGCGCGGCCAGTTCGGCATCGTCCACCAGCAGCGTCAGCTCGCCGGTTTGGCCGTTGACGCGGATGATATCGCCATCGCGGACCTTCGCCAGCAGCCCGCCGTCGTAGGCTTCAGGCGTGACGTGGATGGCTGACGGAACTTTGCCTGATGCGCCAGAGAGTCGCCCATCGGTGACTAGCGCTATTTTGAAACGGCGGTCCAATAATACACCAAGTGGCGGCATAAGTTTATGTAATTCTGGCATGCCGTTCGCTTTTGGCCCCTGATGACGAACCACCACCACGCAATCTTTGTCCAGCATCCCGGCCTCAAAAGCAGGCAGCACGTCGTGCTGGCTCTCAAAAATAACCGCCGGCGCTTCGATAACCTGGTTTTCCACCGGTACCGCCGAGGTTTTCATCACCGCGCGGCCAAGGTTGCCGCTCAGGACTTTGGTGCCGCCGTGGCGAGAGAACGGCTTGTCGAAGGTCGCGATAACCTGGTCGTCGAGCGGTGCGCTTGCCCCTTCACGCCAGTCCAGCTCGCCGTTGTTCAGCCATGGCTCCATGGTGTAATGCGACAGCCCAAAGCCGGCCACGGTGTTGACATCTTCGTGCAGCAGCCCGCCTTTCAGCAGTTCGCGGATCAGCACCGGCACGCCGCCTGCAGCCTGGAAGTGGTTGATATCCGCCGGACCGTTCGGATAGAGGCGCGCCAGCAGCGGCACCACGTCCGACAGATCGGAGAAGTCATCCCAGTTGATGATGATGCCCGCGGCGCGCGCCATGGCCACCAGGTGCATCGTATGGTTTGTTGAGCCGCCGGTCGCCAGCAGCGCCACGATGCCGTTAACCACCACTTTCTCATCGAACATTTTGCCCAGCGGCATCCACTCGTTGCCGTTGCCGGTCAGGCGGGTGACCTGGCGCGCGGCGGCGACGGTCAGCGCTTCGCGCAGTTCGGCATCCGGATGCACGAACGAGGAGCCCGGGAGCTGCATGCCCATAAACTCCACCACCATCTGGTTGGTGTTAGCCGTGCCGTAGAACGTACAGGTGCCCGGCGCGTGGTAAGAGGCGGCTTCGGACTCCAGCAGCGCCATGCGATCGACCTTACCTTCAGCGTACAGCTGGCGAATACGCACCTTCTCTTTATTCGCCAGACCGCTGGCCATCGGGCCGGACGGAATGAAGACGGACGGCAGATGACCAAAGGAGAGCGCGGCCATCGTCAGGCCGGGGACGATTTTGTCGCAGACGCCAAGGTACAGCGCGCCGTCGAACATATTGTGCGACAGGCCGATGGCCGCAGACATGGCGATCACTTCCCGGCTCAGCAGCGAGAGCTCCATGCCGTCCTGCCCCTGCGTGACCCCGTCGCACATCGCCGGCACGCCGCCGGCAACCTGGCCAACCGCGTTCACCGAATGCAGCGCCTTGCGGATGATATTTGGATAGGACTCATAGGGCTGATGCGCGGACAGCATGTCGTTATAGGAGGTGATGATGGCAATATTGTTACGCAGCATGCTCTTCAGCGAGGCTTTATCATCCGACTGACAGGCAGCAAAACCGTGGGCCAGATTACCGCACGCCAGCTGGGCGCGATGGACGGTATCCGTTTTGGCCTGGTTAATCCGTGCGAGGTAGGCAGCACGGGTATCGCGCGACCGTTCGATAATGCGATTTGTTACCCGTAACATTGTCGAATTCATAAAGGCTCCTAAAAATTTATCTGTCCGGCCGCGGCATTTTTACGATGTCAGAAGATGTAAAAGGCACCAATGCTGCAGCTCAGAGGCAAAATGTCTGCCCGCAGTGTAATAAAAAAAGCTCCGGGGGTGAATCCTCCCGGAGCTTAAAAGATTAAAAATTATGCGACTTTCTGCGTCAGATCATGTTACCGGTAAAATAACACCTCCGGATAACGAGCGCTTACTCGAATTCGTTCCACGAACGCCCGTCGCGGGTGATCATCGCCACCGAGGCAACCGGTCCCCAGGTCCCCGCCTGATAAGGCTTCGGCGCATCGCGGTCGGCGGCCCAGGCTTCGGTAATGGAGTCAACCCACTTCCACGCCTCTTCCACCTCATCCCGGCGCACGAACAGCGCCTGGATCCCACGCATGGTTTCCAGCAGCAGACGCTCGTAGGCGTCGGCGAGGTGCGTTTGATTGAAGGTTTCCGAGTAGCTCAGATCCAGCTTGGTGATCTGCAGATTATGCTTGTGGTCAAGGCCCGGCACTTTGTTGAGCACCTGGATATCGACGCCTTCATCCGGCTGCAGGCGAATGGTCAGCTTGTTCTGCGGCAGCTCCTGCCAGTTCTCTTTGAACAGGTTCAGCTCCGGCGTCTTGAAGTAAACCACGACTTCAGAGCATTTGGTCGGCAGACGTTTACCGGTACGCAGGTAGAACGGCACGCCGGCCCAGCGCCAGTTGTCGATATCAACGCGGATCGCCACGAAGGTTTCGGTATTGCTGGATTTGTTCGCGCCCTCTTCTTCAAGGTAGCCCGGCACTTTTTTACCCTGTGCAAAGCCCGCGGTGTACTGGCCACGTACCGTTTTCTCACGCACGTTGGCGCGATCGATACGACGCAGCGACTTCAGGACCTTAACTTTCTCATCGCGGATGCTATCTGCGCTGAGGTCCGACGGCGGGGACATGGCTATCATGCAGAGGATCTGCAGCAGGTGGTTCTGGATCATGTCGCGCATCTGCCCGGCCTGATCGAAGTAGCCCCAGCGTCCTTCAATACCCACCTCTTCCGCTACGGTTATCTCAACGTGATCGATGGTGCGGCAGTCCCAGTTATTGACGAACAGTGAGTTGGCGAAGCGCAGCGCCAGCAGGTTGAGGACCGTTTCTTTACCGAGATAGTGGTCGATACGATAAACCTGGCACTCTTCAAAGAATTCACCGACCTGGTCGTTGATCTCGCGGGAAGTGTCAAGAGAGGTTCCCAACGGTTTTTCCATCACCACGCGCGCCGGCTTAGCGTTCAACTTCGCTTCGCCAAGGCCTTTGCAGATGGCGCCAAAGGTGCTTGGCGGCATGGCAAAGTAGTTGATGGTGACGCGATTTTTCTGGTCAAGCATTTTGCCCAGACGGGTAAAAGCTTTGGTGTCGTTAACATCAAGATTGCAGAACTCCAGGCGCCCGCTCAGGGTATCCCACAGCGCTTCATCAATCTTTTCCTTCATGAAGGTTTCCAGCGCTTCACGAACTACCTTGGTGTAAGCATCTTTATCCCAGTCAGCGCGTCCGACCCCGATGATGCGGGTATCCGGGTTGATCTGGCCAGCCTTCTCAAGCTGATACAGGGAAGGCAACAATTTACGACGCGCCAGGTCACCCTTCGCGCCGAAAATGACCAGATCGCATGCCTGGGCCGTTTGCGTTACCGCCATGTCATTCTCCTCAGTTGATAGTCTGGTGCTTATGCCAGGCTATAATTTGTAATTTTCTTACACTGCACTGTACTGTGTTTACGATTTTCCCGAAAGCCTCAGCCCCCCTTTCCAGGCGCTAAACCGCACGAGGAGAAAACTTCAGGCGACAATTTGGGCAGACGGCTAATATTGTTCGTTGTTTCGACCGGTTATCAGTTAATAAAATACGACTCTGATCATGTAATGAAAAAAAACAACATTTTTTTAGGTCATTCCTCCCCGCTGACGATTGCGGAGGGGTATATTCTTGCTAAAACGCCTGATGATTTCACCCATTAATGAAATCGCTTCCATTGATGAGCGCCTTGTTACCATGAATATGCTGGAAAAAATTCAGTCCCGGCTGGAACACCTTAGCAAATCCGAACGCAAAGTGGCCGAGGTCATTCTTGCGGAGCCCGCGCAGGCCATCCACTCAAGCATTGCCGCGCTCGCCCTGGAAGCCGGCGTCAGCGAACCCACCGTCAACCGCTTTTGCCGCAGCCTTGAAACCCGCGGCTTCCCTGATTTTAAACTGCATCTGGCGCAAAGTCTGGCGCACGGCACCCTCTATGTTAACCGCAATGTCGATGAAGACGACAGCGTAGAGTCTTACACCGGAAAAATTTTCGAGTCCGCGATGGCCAGTTTAGATCAGGTCCACCATTCTCTCGATATGTCCGCGGTTAATCGAGCCGTCGATCTTTTAACCCAGGCGAAAAAAATCGCCTTCTTCGGCCTCGGCTCCTCGGCCGCCGTGGCCCATGACGCGATGAATAAATTTTTTCGTTTCAACGTGCCGGTAATCTACTCCGATGACATTGTCCTGCAACGCATGAGCTGTATGAACTGCAATGATGATGACGTGGTGGTGATAATCTCCCACACCGGCAGAACGAAAAGTCAGGTTGAGCTGGCGCAGCTGGCCCGTGAAAACGATGCCATGGTTATCGCAATCACCTCGGCGGGAACGCCGCTGGCGCGCGAAGCAACGCTCTCCATTACGCTTGATGTTCCCGAAGATACCGATATTTATATGCCGATGGTCTCGCGCCTCGCCCAGCTGACCCTCATCGACGTGCTGGCTACCGGCTTTACCCTGCGCCGCGGCGCAAAATTCAGAGATAACTTGAAGAGGGTCAAGGAAGCGTTGAAAGAATCGCGTTTTGATAAAGAACTGCCCGTACACAGCGACAACCCATAAAACCAGATAATAAGTAGTGACCCATTACACCTTCGGTTACGTTTCAGCATAGCAATTTTACCGGCTGGAACGACCGATTCCATGTTCACGCAACACCAAAGTTGTTTTAGTCAACGGAGTATTACATGTCCAGAAGGCTTCGCAGAACCAAAATCGTTACCACCTTAGGCCCGGCAACCGACCGCGACAACAACCTGGAAAAGGTAATCGCTGCAGGCGCTAACGTCGTACGTATGAACTTCTCTCACGGTACCCCGGAAGATCATCAGATTCGCGCGGATAAAGTCCGCGTCATCGCGGCCAGACTGGGCCGCCACGTGGCCATCCTCGGCGACCTGCAGGGGCCGAAAATTCGCGTATCGACCTTCAAAGAAGGCAAAATTTTCCTCAATATCGGCGATAAATTCCTGCTGGACGCCGAGCTTGGCAAAGGCGAAGGCGACAAAGAAAAAGTCGGTATTGACTATAAAGGGCTGCCGGCGGACGTCGTGCCTGGCGATATCCTGCTGCTTGACGATGGCCGCGTTCAGCTGAAAGTGCTGGAAGTTCAGGGCCTGAAGGTGTTCACCGAAGTCACCGTCGGCGGCCCGCTGTCCAACAATAAGGGCATCAACAAGCTGGGCGGCGGCCTCTCCGCCGAAGCGCTGACCGAAAAAGACAAAGCCGACATCCTCACCGCAGCAAAAATTGGTGTCGACTATCTGGCCGTCTCCTTCCCGCGCTGTGGGGAAGATCTGAACTACGCTCGCCGCCTGGCGCGTGAAGCGGGCTGCGACGCGAAGATCGTGGCGAAAGTGGAACGTGCGGAAGCCGTTTGCGATCAGGACGCGATGGACGACGTTATTCTCGCCTCCGACGTCGTAATGGTCGCCCGTGGCGATCTGGGCGTCGAGATCGGCGATCCGGAGCTGGTGGGTATTCAGAAGGCCCTGATCCGCCGCGCCCGTCAGCTGAATCGTTCGGTCATCACCGCCACCCAGATGATGGAGTCGATGATCACCAACCCGATGCCGACTCGTGCAGAAGTCATGGACGTAGCCAACGCCGTGCTGGACGGCACCGATGCGGTGATGCTTTCTGCTGAAACCGCAGCCGGCCAGTATCCGTCGGAAACCGTTGCCGCTATGGCCCGCGTCTGCCTCGGCGCGGAAAAAATCCCTAGCCTCAACGTCTCCAAACACCGTCTGGACATTCAGTTCGACAACGTGGAAGAAGCGATTGCCATGTCGGCGATGTATGCCGCGAACCACCTGAAAGGTGTAACCGCTATCATCACCATGACCGAATCCGGCCGCACCGCGCTGATGACCTCGCGCATCAGCTCCGGCCTGCCGATTTTTGCCCTCTCCCGTCATGAACGTACTCTGAACCTGACCGCGCTGTACCGCGGCGTGACGCCGGTTCATTTTGACAGCACCAACGATGGCGTTGCCGCCGCTCACGATGCGGTAAACCTGCTGCGTGATAAAGGCTATCTGGTCTCTGGCGACCTCGTTATCGTCACCCAGGGCGACGTGATGAGCACCATCGGTAGCACCAACACCACGCGTATCCTGACCGTCGAATAGGCCATCGCGCTACCGACCACGCGTACTAAATACCTGCCGGCGTAACGTCGGCAGGTATTTTTTTATCCCGGCTGTGCACGGGCGCTCGCCGGGCAAAGGCATCACACCACCCAGTTCATCAGCAGCGTGGCGGCAATCACCGTCGACGCCCCGCCGATACGGGTCGCAATCTGTGCAAACGGCATCAGCGACATTCGGTTAGAGGCCGACAGGATCGCAACGTCTCCGGTTCCGCCGAGGCCGCTATGGCAGCTGGTGACGATCGCCGCTTCCACGGGGTACATATTGAGACGTGAGGCAATAAAGAACCCGCTCAGTGCCATGGCAATAACAATCGACCCGCACACCACCACGTATCCGACGGAGAATACCGCGACCACGCTTTCCAGCGGCACGTACAGCATCCCAAGCCCGATCATCAGCGGCCATACCAGCGCCGCGGAGACAAATTTGTAGCAGCTGTAGGCACCGACCTCCATCGCCGCCGGGATCGCTTTGGTATATTTACAAATGACGGCGGCAAGGATCATCAGCACCGGGCCGGGAATATGCACCAGCTTCTCCAGTAGCCCGCCGACGATGAAAAAGGCGCAAATCATCAGCAGCCCGCCGCCCATCAGCTGAAAGTCGGTTTGCTGCGGGCCCTGGGCCTGAGTGAAGACGCTGTTATCCTCATGGCTGCGGATCAGCATCCCGCTTCCGGACAGCTCGGGGCGACGAACGCCCAGCCTCGCCAGTACTCCGGCGCAAATAATCGCAAAGATGTTGCCGACGACCGCCGCCGGAGCCAGCTGCGCAACGTAGACGTCGGGGGTTTGCCCAAGGATCGCCGAATAGGCCAGCGAAAGCGGGAGAATGCCCTCGCCGATCCCTCCGCCGATGATCGGCACGATAATAAAGAAAAAGGTGTGGTACAGACTGTAGCCAAACAGCGTCCCCACCAGCAGGCCGGTGAGGATGGCGACAACCGTCCCGACAACCAGCGGGACAAACATTCTGACCATCCCCTGAATCAGGATCACCCGATTCATCCCCAGGATGCTGCCCACCACCAGGCAGGCAATAACGAAATAAAGCAGATTGGCTTCTTTCATCAGCAGATGCACCGTCGCCAGGGTGTGCGGGGCAAACATTTCAAAGTAGACCAGCGCCGAAGGCACCATCAGGCACAGTATCGCCGGGCCACCGATATCTTTCAGTACCGGGACCATGCGGCCGATTTTGGCAAACGCAAAGCCCAGGGTCATAATCACCGCCAGGCCACCGATCATATTTTTTGGCAATACGTTGGCATAGGCGGCAATGGCCACAACGATCGCTATACCGACGAACAGCACCAGCGGAACGGACCCCACTTCCGCATTCCCCAGAATTCTGAGCGCGGGTCGGGCAGGCAGTGAATTTTCAATAGGATGATTTAGTGAATTATTTTCCATCTTTCACCTGACTTTTTATAAATAGCTATGTAGGGGCACAAATAACAGCAACGTTATTCAACCAGAATAAAATGAGAATAAAATAGTACACGAGCGTATTGAGCCTAAAAAAAGTAGCACAGCCATTGAACATAAAAAAGCCATGCGCCATTTTGCGTGGTGGTTTTGTGATTGACCTTGAATCTCAACTTTAAGTAATTTAAGTCGGCCTTTTGTAATTAAAATTATCACGGCGAGTATTTTTAATCACCCTCAATGAAAACATCGGGTTACCTGCCATCCTATATTTGTAAGTAAAGTCCTCGGCGTAAAAGTATTTAAAGAAAACAGACTGTGATTTCTATCACCCTGCGGCGCACGAGGGATTGTTAGATTAAAAAAACAGTAGCCGTAGACCATACTTTATCAGGACATCTTATGCCTTCACTATTATTACAATCACTGTTCCCGCTGGTGTTTATCATGCTGCTCGGATGGATCAGCGGCAAGCTCGGCTATACCCGCCGAGAAGATGCCACGGTTTTAGCGACCGTGGTTATTCGCTTCGCCCTGCCCTTTCATCTCTTTATTGGCGCCTTAAACACCAACCCCGATAAAATTAAAAACTTTACTTTTATGGCAGTGCTGGTTATTGGCCTGATGGGCTCTTATTTTCTGACCCTGCTGCTTTCGCGCTACGTGTTCCGCCACGATATCAAGACCAGCGCGATCCAGTCCCTGGTCTGCTCGTTCCCCGACATGGCCTATTTTGGCGCGCCCGTGCTGGCGGTGCTTATCGGGCCGGAAGGCTTCCTTGGCGTGCTGATCGGCAATCTCATCACCAGCGTGTTTATGATCCCGCTGACGATTATCCTTATTCGCCTCGGCGATAAAAACGCCGCGCCGCAGGGGTCGGAGCTGAACCCCGTCATGCTGATATGGCAAAACCTGATGAAGGCGGTCAGAAATCCGATTGTCTGGATCCCGATATTAGGCGTCCTGTTAAGCCTTGCCGGAATAAAGCTGCCGCACCTCCTGAGCGCCCCGATTGAAATGGTCGGTAAAATTGCCGGCGGCCTCTCCCTGTTTGCCCTCGGCCTGCTGTTTTACGGCGAACGCCCGGCGTTAAATCGTCAGGTATTTACCAATATCGGAATTAAGAACCTGATTCAACCGGGAATGATGGCGGCGGCCGGGCTGGCGCTGGGTCTGAGCCATAGCCTAATGCAGCAGGTTATTATTATCGGCGCCACCCCATCCGCCATTGCCGCCGGAATGTTTGCCCTGCGCAGCGATACCTATATTGAATCAGCATCCTCATCGATTTTAATCGGCACCGCTCTCGGCGTGGTGACGGAGGGCATAATGATCTATTTAATTTCCTAAATTATGGCCGGCGGTCTCCGCGCTATTAATTAGCTCTAAATTTTTTGATCGGTATTTTTGCATAATACATATTCAGGAGTAACCCATGTTAAACCAGGACACTATTTACACTCCCTATAACGGCTCCGTATTACTGGAAAACCCGTTACTTAATAAAGGGCTGGCATTTACCGACGGCGAACGCGATGCCTTTGGCCTGCACGGTTTTCTGCCGCAAAAGGTGGAAACAATTGAGGAGCAAACGGCAAGAGCCTGGGAACAGTTTTGTCAGTTTAAACGCGATATTTCACGCCACGTCTATCTGCGCAATATTCAGGATACTAACGAGACCTTGTTTTATAACGTTCTGCGCACGCATATGACCGATACCCTGCCGATCGTCTATACCCCGACGGTCGGCGAAGCCTGTGAACACTTTTCGGAAATTTATCGCCGCGCCAGGGGCCTGTTTATTTCCTGGCCGGACCGCCACCAAATTGATGAGATGCTGCAAAGCTTCTCGCGCAACGATATCCGGGTCATCGTTGTCACCGACGGCGAGCGCATTCTCGGCCTCGGTGACCAGGGCGTTGGCGGGATGGGGATCCCGATTGGCAAACTTTCGCTCTACACCGCCTGCGGCGGTATTCATCCGGCCTCTACCCTGCCGATCATGCTCGACGTTGGCACCAACAACGCGCAGCTGATCGACAATCCGCTCTATATGGGCTGGCGCCACCCGCGCATCGACGACGACAGCTACCTCGAGTTTATGGATATGTTTATTGAAGCGGTGAAGCGCCGCTGGCCTGACGTGCTGCTGCAGTTCGAAGATTTTGCCCAAAAGAACGCCACCCGCCTCCTGCAACGCTATCGCGATCGGCTGTGCTGCTTCAACGATGATATTCAGGGTACTGCCGCCGTGACAACGGGTACCCTCATCGCGGCCGCCCAGGCGGCCGGCAGCCGCTTATGCGATCAGCGCGTGGTCTTCTTAGGCAGCGGCTCCGCGGGCTGCGGTATCGCGGAAAAGATCGTGGCGATGATGGTCGATGAGGGGCTGTCCGAGCACGAGGCCCGCGACCGGGTGTTTATGGTCGATCGCTGCGGCCTGCTGACGGACGCGATCCCCGAGCTGCTCGATTTCCAGCAAAAGCTGGTCACCTCCCGACACAGCATTGCCCACTGGGAGGTCGACACCGGCCCCGTCTCGCTGCTCGACGTTGTGCGCCATGCGCATCCGACGGTACTGATCGGCGTTTCAGGGCAGCCCGGTCTGTTCAGCGAAGAGATTGTCAAAGAGATGCACCGGCACTGCGCCCGCCCGATTATCATGCCGCTCTCGAACCCAACCTCTCGCGCCGAGGCCCAGCCAGCGGATCTGATCGCCTGGACGGAAGGAGCCGCGCTGGTCGCCACCGGCAGCCCCTTTGCCCCGGTGGTTTACGCGGGTAAAACCTACGATATTGCCCAATGCAATAACGCCTATATCTTCCCGGGCCTCGGGCTCGGCGTGCTGGCCGGCAAGGTCGAGCGGATAACGGAAAAGATGCTCACCGCCGCAAGCCGCACCCTGGCCGCTCACTCCCCGCTGGCAGCGGCGGAAAGCGGCGGGCTGCTGCCGCCGGTGGCGGAGATCGAGACGATATCGCGCGCCATTGCCCTGGCTATCGCGAAGGTCGCCCAGCAGGAGGGCGTGGCTCCGCAGCTCAGCGAAGAACAGCTGCTTGCCCGCATCGAACAAACCTACTGGCAGGCGTGCTACACCGCCTATAAACGCTCATCGTTCTGAAAAAACGGGTCCGGCTGGTAATGTGATATCCGGGAGGCAGATAGCCTCCCGGCCTTAAGAGAGGCCTGAGTGATAAATGTCCTTATTATCGATGACGATCCGATGGTCGCTGAGCTAAACCGCCTGTTTCTCAGCCGGCTTAGCGGCTTTTGCTGCTGCGGTATCGCCCCGACCCTCGGCGAAGCGCAGCGCATCATCAGCGAACGGCCGCAGGGCATTGACCTGATCCTGCTCGATGTTTACATGCATAAGGAAAATGGCCTGGACCTGCTGCCGGCGCTGCGCCGGTCGGCGCATGATATTGACGTCATCATGATCACCTCCGCCGCCGACGCGCTCACCGTGCAGAGCGCAATGCACTACGGGGTGGTGGATTACCTCATCAAGCCCTTCCAGTTCTCCCGCTTTGAAGAGGCGCTGATCGCCTGGAGCCACAAGCGTAGCCAGCGCCACACCACGTCATGTTACCAGCAGTCGGACATTGACGACCTGCTCAATCACGCTTCGCGGCAGCGCGCGGAGAGCCGTCGCCTTCCAAAAGGGCTGACCGCCGAAACGCTGCGCACGGTGTGTCGCTGGATAGGCGCGCATCCTGAAGCCGAGTTTTCAACCAATGAGCTGGCGGCGCAGCTGGATATTTCCCGAGTATCCTGTCGCAAGTATCTGCTGTGGCTGGCGCAGATCGATATTCTGCACACCAGCAACCACTACGGCGCCACCGGGAGACCGGAGTACCGCTATCGGCTGATTGTGGAGCATGACTCACTGCTTAAACAATTTAGCCACTGACGCGTCGGCGTACAGTGGCTAAATAATCGTTACCTTGAGCGGCAGGCAGCGCTATTTCTTCTTCGGAAAGAGCTCTTTGCGCTTATAGGGTTCGATTTCGCCGGGTTTGCGGGTCTTCAGCAGCTTGAGGATCCAGGTGTACTGCTCGGTATGCGGCTTGACGAAAATTTCCACCTCTTCGTTCATCCGCCGGGCAATCGTATTGTCATCGGCCTCCAGCAGGTCGTCCATCGGCGGGCGTACCAGCACCGTCAGACGATGGGTTTTGCCATCATAGACCGGGAACAGCGGAACTACCCGCGCCCGACAGACCTTCATCAGGCGGCCGATAGCCGGCAGCGTGGCTTTGTAGGTGGCAAAGAAATCCACGAACTCGCTGTGCTCCGCGCCGTGATCCTGATCGGGCAGATAGTAGCCCCAGTAGCCCTGACGCACCGACTGGATAAACGGCTTGATGCCGTCATTGCGCGCGTGCATGCGCCCGCCAAAGCGGCGGCGGACGGTATTCCACACGTAATCAAATACCGGGTTGCCCTGATTATGGAACATCGCCGCCATTTTTTGTCCGCCGGACGCCATCAGCATAGCCGGGATATCCACGCCCCAGGCGTGCGGCACCAGGAAGATCACCTTCTCGTTATTACGCTGCATCTCGTCGATGATCTCTTTTCCCTGCCACTCGACGCGGGAAAGAATGCGCTGCGGATCGCGCAGGCCCAGCTCTGCCATCATGACCATCGCCTGAGGCGCAGAGGCGTACATCTCATCAATAATCGCTTCGCGCTCCTGCTCGCTCTTTTCCGGGAAACAGTACAGCAGGTTTATCTGCGCGCGGCGGCGCGAGCTTTTGGCCAGCCTGCCGACAAAGCGCCCCAGCTTGCCGAGAATCGGATCGCGGAACGACGGGGGCGTCAGCGCAATCCCCGCAAAAGCAATAACGCCCAGCCACGCGCCCCAGTAGCGCGGGAGTAAAAAGGATTTCTCAAATTTTGGAATAAACTCAATATTATTTTTTTTCGTTTCCATGCCCGATCCGCAAAAATGGTGCTGAATAAAGATAAGGAGATACTTAAGGCTATAGTTTAGCGACACGTTGGGGAAGGTACAAAAGAAAAAGCCGGCGCGCGCTGGCACCGGCTTTTAATAACAGCGCGTTAGTCGAATCGCAGCTGCGGCATGACTTCTTTCACCTGCGCCAGATAATCCGTGCGGTCGGAACCGCTCAGCCCTTCCGTACGCGGCAGTTTCGCCGTCAGCGGGTTGACCGCCTGCTGGTTAATCCATACTTCATAATGCAGATGTGGCCCGGTAGAGCGGCCGGTATTGCCCGACAGCGCAATGCGATCACCGCGCTTCACCTTCTGCCCGGGTTTCACCAGCAGCTTACGCAGGTGCATATAGCGGGTGGTGTAGGTACGGCCGTGGCGCACGGCAACGTAGTACCCCGCCGCGCCGCTGCGTTTGGCCACCACCACCTCGCCGTCACCGACGGAAAGTACCGGTGTGCCCTGCGGCATCGCGAAGTCTACGCCGCGGTGTGGCGCGACGCGCCCGGTCACCGGATTGAGGCGGCGCGGGTTAAAGTTTGACGATACGCGGAACTGGCGCGCGGTGGGGAAGCGCATAAAGCCCTTCGCCAGGCCGGTACCGTTACGATCGTAGAACTTGCCGTCTTCGGCACGAATGGCGTAGTAATCCTTGCCGTCTGAACGTAAACGCACGCCCAGCAGCTGGCTCTGCTCCCGCTTGCCGTTAAGCATTTCGCGCGACATCAGCACCGAGAACTCGTCGCCCTTTTTCAGCTTGCGGAAGTCCATCTGCCACTGCATGGCTTTAATAACCGCGCTGACTTCGGTACTGGTAAGGCCCGCGTTACGCGCGCTGGAGACGAAGCTGCCGCCAACGGTGCCTTTCAGCACGTTGTTGACCCAGTCCCCTTCCTGCAGCTCGCTGCTCATCTTGAAGCCGTTACCCACGCGATTATAGGTGCGGGTTTCGCGACGGGACATTTCCCAGGTCAGGCTTTGCAGATCGCCATCCGCCGTCAGGCTCCATGAGAGCTGTTGGCCAATCTTAAGGTTGCGCAGCTCTTTATCAGCGGTCGATAAAAGGGAGATATCGCCCATTTCGATACCGTACTGATTGAGGATGCTGCTGAGCGTATCGCCGGTTGATACGACGTACTCATGGCCGCCTGAATCGCCGTCGGCCTTATCGTCCAGCTCGTCCTGAGGGATAGCTTCTTCCTCCTGCGCGGCCTGATCGATAGGTTCAGAGGCTTCCGGCAGCAGGGAACGGATTTCGCTTTTTTCCAGCTCAATCGTTCTGACGATAGGGGCTGATTCGTGGTGGTAGATGTACGGTCGCCAGACGGCGACCGCTAAGGTTAGAACGCTCAACGACCCCAGCATTACGCGGTGAGGTCGTGGCAAATTGTTAAATGCCTGAGTGACAGCGCGGGCTATCTGTTGCACGTATTCACTTCCTCGTTAATCTCCTTTCAGGCAGCTCGAATACTGGTTCGCCAGCTGGTTCAGGAACTGCGGATAACTTTCTTTACCCAGCTTAATTCCTGTACCCAGCGGATCGAGGGTTCCCATGCGCACGGAGGTACCTCTGGCAACAGCTTCTATAACGGCTGGCCTGAACTGTGGCTCAGCAAAAACGCAGGTCGCTTTTTGCTCAACCAGCTGTGTTCTGATTTCGTGTAAACGCTGCGCACCAGGCTGAATTTCAGGGTTGACGGTGAAATGACCAAGCGATGTCAGACCGTAGTGTTTTTCAAAGTAGCCGTAGGCGTCATGAAAAACGAAATACCCTTTTCCTTGCAGCGGTGCCAGCTCGTGACTCACCTGTTTATCGGTCGAGGCTAATTTTGCCTCAAACTCCTTCAGGTTAGCGTCAAGTTTGGCTCGACTCTGCGGCATAAGTTCCAATAATTTATCGTGGATTGCAACCGCCGAAAGCCGTGCTATCTCTGGGGATAACCACAGATGCATGTTGTATTCGCCGTGATGGTGATCGTCGTCACTTTTTCCACCTGCAGCATGGTCGTGGCCGTCGTGGTCATCGTCATCGTCCGCGCCTTTCATGAGCAGCGGTTTCACGCCGTCAAGCTGGGCGATCGTCACCTTTTTGTTGGGCGCAATGCTTTGCGTTGACTTATCCATAAAGGCTTCCATCTCAGGGCCAATCCACACCACTAAGTCTGCGTTCTGTAAGCGTTTTGCATCTGAAGGGCGCAGAGAATAGTCGTGCTCGGAGGCGCCATCTGGCAGCAGTACCTGGGTGTCAGTGACCCCGTCAGCGATAGCGGAAGCGATAAAGCCAAGAGGTTTCATTGAGGCAACCACGGCGGCATTCGCCGCGGAGGTCTGGGTGAACAAAAAAACGGCGCTAAGTCCAGCGCAAAGAAGCGTATTTTTATGTAACATAATGCGTCTAATCGTCGTAATGAATGAGAAAGATGTGATATTATAACATTCACTAGCTTGTGCAACCCTTAATTTGACATGACAAATCTTGTAACTTTGCAAAACGTCTCGGTGGCCTTCGGCCAGCGGCGCGTGCTGTCTGACATTTCGCTCACGCTTAAGCCAGGCAAAATTTTGACCTTACTCGGCCCGAACGGCGCCGGTAAATCCACGCTTGTACGGGTCGTTCTCGGACTGGTAGCACCAACTGACGGTGTTATCAAACGAGAGGGAAAGCTGCGCATTGGCTATGTCCCACAAAAATTACACCTCGATGCCACGATGCCGCTCACCGTCAGCCGCTTTTTACGCCTGCGTCCGCAGACGCGTAAGCAGGATATTCTGCCGGCGCTGAAGCGTGTCCAGGCCGGACATCTTATCGATGCCCCGATGCAGAAACTCTCCGGAGGCGAAACGCAGCGCGTGCTGCTCGCGCGGGCGCTGTTAAATCAGCCGCAGCTGCTGGTGCTTGATGAGCCGACGCAGGGCGTCGACGTCAACGGCCAGGTGGCGCTGTATGACCTGATCAACCAGCTGCGCCAGGAGCTTAACTGCTCGGTGCTGATGGTCTCCCACGACCTGCACCTGGTGATGGCGAAAACCGATGAAGTGTTGTGCCTGAATCAGCATATCTGCTGCTCCGGCACGCCGGAAGTGGTCTCGATGCACCCGCAGTTTATCTCAATGTTCGGCCAGCGCGGCGCGGAACAGCTGGGTATTTATCGTCACCATCATAATCACCGCCACGACCTACAGGGGCGGATTGTACTGCGTCGGGGAAATGACCGCTGATGATTGAACTACTGTTACCCGGCTGGCTGGCCGGGGTGATGCTCGCCTGCGCCGCAGGCCCGCTGGGCTCGTTTGTCGTCTGGCGCCGAATGTCCTATTTTGGCGATACCCTCGCCCACGCCTCGCTGCTCGGCGTCGCTTTTGGCCTGCTGCTCAACGTCAACCCCTTCTACGCCGTTATCGCCATCACGCTGCTGCTGGCGGGCGGGTTGGTATGGCTGGAGAAGCGCCCTCACCTCGCCATCGATACGCTGCTGGGGATTATGGCCCATAGCGCGCTGTCGCTGGGCCTGGTGGTGGTCAGCCTGATGTCGAACGTCCGCGTCGACCTGATGGCCTACCTGTTTGGCGATCTGCTGGCGGTGACGCCGGAGGACCTGATCTCAATCGCCATTGGCGTGGCAATTGTGCTGGCCATTTTGCTCTGGCAGTGGCGCAACCTGCTGTCGATGACGATCAGTCCCGACCTGGCGTTCGTTGACGGCGTGAAGCTGCAGCGGGTGAAGCTGCTGCTGATGCTGGTCACCGCCCTGACTATCGGCGTGGCGATGAAGTTTGTCGGGGCGCTGATCATCACCTCGCTGCTGATCATCCCCGCCGCCACGGCGCGCCGCTTTGCGCGTACGCCGGAGCAGATGGCGGCTATCGCCGTTGGCATCGGGGCGATCGCGGTAACCGGTGGACTGACCTTCTCGGCGTTCTACGACACGCCGGCCGGCCCGTCGGTGGTGCTGTGCGCTGCGGTGCTGTTTATCTTCAGCATGATGAAGAAAGCGGCCGCCTGAGCACTCTGACTCTTCTTCCGGTAGCGCTGCGCTAAGCAGGGCTACCGGCTCAGCGCCCGGCTAGGGCATTTCCGGCGGCTTGATGCCGAAGTGGTTCCAGGCGCGGACCGTCGCCATGCGCCCCCGCGGCGTTCGCTGCAGGAAGCCCTGCTGGATAAGATACGGCTCCAGCACGTCTTCAATGGTTTCGCGCTCTTCGCCAATGGCCGCCGCCAGGTTATCCAGGCCGACCGGGCCACCAAAGAATTTATCGATCACCGCCAGCAGCAGCTTGCGGTCCATATAATCAAATCCTTCGGCGTCAACGTTAAGCATATCCAGCGCCTGGGCGGCGATGTCGAGAGAGATGCTGCCGTCATGGCGCACTTCCGCGAAGTCGCGCACCCGCCGCAGCAGGCGGTTGGCAATACGCGGGGTGCCGCGCGCGCGACGCGCCACTTCCAGCGCGCCCTCTTCGCTCATCTCCAGCCCCATAAAGCGGGCGCTGCGGCTCACAATGTGCTGCAGATCGGCAATCTGATAAAACTCCAGCCGCTGGACGATGCCGAAGCGGTCGCGCAGCGGCGAGGTTAACGAACCGGCCCGCGTGGTCGCGCCAATCAGGGTGAACGGCGGCAGATCGATTTTTATCGAACGCGCCGCGGGCCCTTCCCCAATCATGATATCCAGCTGATAGTCCTCCATCGCCGGATAGAGCACCTCTTCCACAACCGGCGAAAGGCGGTGAATTTCATCGATAAATAGCACGTCGTGGGGTTC
This sequence comes from Klebsiella sp. BIGb0132, assembly GCF_024810075.1. Classification (NCBI taxonomy): domain Bacteria; kingdom Pseudomonadati; phylum Pseudomonadota; class Gammaproteobacteria; order Enterobacterales; family Enterobacteriaceae; genus Klebsiella; species Klebsiella sp. BIGb0132. The sequence goes on from NZ_JANUDW010000008.1 coordinate 172,750, forward strand.
CAGGTTGGTCAGCATCGCCGCCAGGTCACCGGCTTTTTCCAGCACCGGCCCGGAGGTGGTGCGCAGGTTAACGCCCATCTCATTGGCGACGATGTTGGCCAACGTCGTTTTCCCCAGCCCCGGCGGGCCAAAGATCAGCAGATGGTCGAGCGCGTCTCCGCGCAGCTTGGCCGCCTGGATAAAGATCTCCATTTGCGAGCGCACCTGCGGCTGGCCCACGTACTCTGCCAGTAGTTTAGGGCGGATTGCGCGATCGACCGTCTCTTCAAACCCGGTGCTGTCTGCCGATACCAGCCTGTCTGCTTCAATCATCCCTTACCTCACAACGCGGCGCGCAGCGCTTCGCGGATTAGCGTTTCACTGTTGGCATCCGGACGGGCGATTTTACTCACCATTCGGCTGGCCTCCTGAGGTTTATAGCCCAGCGCCACCAGGGCGGCAACCGCTTCCTGCTCGGCATCATCGCTGGACGGGCCGGCCGGCGAGGCCAGCACCAGGTCGTCGGCCGGGGTAAACAGATCGCCGTGTAATCCCTTGAATCGGTCCTTCATTTCGACGATCAGGCGATCGGCGGTTTTCTTGCCAATCCCCGGAAGCTTAACCAGCGCCGCGGCCTCTTCGCGCTCGACGGCGTTAACGAACTGCTGCGCCGACATGCCGGAAAGGATCGCCAGCGCCAGCTTCGGCCCTACGCCGTTGGTCTTAACCAGCTCGCGGAACAGCGTACGCTCCTGTTTGTTATTAAAACCAAACAGCAGCTGCGCGTCTTCGCGAACCACAAAATGGGTAAATACGACCGCCTCTTTGCCCACTTCCGGCAGTTCGTAAAAGCAGGTCATAGGCATATGCACTTCATAGCCAACGCCTCCCGTTTCCAGTAATACCAGCGGGGGTTGTTTTTCGAGAACGATGCCTCTGAGTCTGCCTATCACATGCTGCTCCTGCGTTAAGGGCTAAAGTATCTGCCGGTATCATAAAAAAAGGCTGGATAAATATCCAGCCTGATTTGACGTTATCGCAAGCGTCCGCGCGCCAGGTTTAGCCGACTATCGCCTATCTGCGTCGCGTTCTGACTCACGTGGCAGTGGGTAATCGCAATGGCCAACGCATCCGCCGCATCCGCCTGCGGGTTAGCCGCCAGCTTCAGCAGGGTGCGCACCATATGCTGCACCTGGCTTTTTTCCGCGCTGCCGATGCCAACCACGGTTTGCTTGACCTGCCTCGCGGCGTACTCAAAGACCGGAAGATCCTGATTGGTCGCCGCGACGATAGCCACCCCGCGCGCCTGCCCCAGCTTCAGCGCCGAGTCGGCGTTTTTCGCCATAAACACCTGTTCAATCGCGAAATAGTCCGGCTGAAACTGGGTGATAATTTCCGTCACGCCCGCGTAGATCAGCTTCAGCCGCGACGGCAGATCGTCCACCTTAGTGCGAATGCATCCGCTGCCAAGATAGCTTAACTGCCGCCCGACCTGGCGGATAACGCCATAGCCGGTAATGCGCGAACCCGGGTCAATACCGAGAATAATAGCCATCACGCATCTCCGGTAATCACTAAGCCCTGAGACCTTAAATATTTCAGTTCACAGCCAGGCAGCCACTTAGCGCATCCCCGGGAGCGTAGATTCACTACGTAACCGGGGTAAGCGAAGAGAGCCAACGCCGCTGTGGGCTGAAAGATTACGGGAATCACAGCGTTGCGGCGACCTCATCAGAGATCTCGCCGTTATGATAAACTTCCTGCACGTCGTCGCAATCTTCCAGCATATCGATCAGACGCAGCAGCTTCGGCGCGGTCTCCGCATCCATATCGGCTTTCGTCGACGGGATCATGGAGACTTCGGCCGCGTCAGCTTTCAGGCCAGCCGCTTCCAGCGCGTCGCGTACGGCGCCCATCTCTTCCCACGCGGTGTAGACGTCAATCGCGCCGTCGTCATAGGTCACAACGTCTTCCGCACCCGCTTCCAGAGCCGCTTCCATAATCACGTCTTCGTCGCCAGCTTCGAAGGAGATCACCCCTTTTTTGCTGAACAGATAGGCCACCGAGCCGTCGGTGCCGAGGTTACCGCCGGTTTTGGTGAAGGCGTGACGCACTTCGGCAACGGTACGGTTACGGTTGTCGCTCAGGCACTCAACCATCACCGCCGTGCCGCCTGGGCCGTAACCTTCATAAATAATGGTTTCCATGTTCGCGTCATCATCGCCGCCTACGCCACGGGCGATAGCGCGGTTCAGGGTATCGCGGGTCATGTTGTTGGACAGCGCTTTATCAATCGCTGCGCGCAGACGCGGGTTAGAAGCCGCATCGCCGCCGCCTAAACGCGCGGCGGTGACCAGCTCGCGAATAATTTTAGTGAAGATCTTACCGCGTTTGGCATCCTGTGCCGCTTTGCGGTGCTTGGTGTTGGCCCACTTACTATGACCTGCCATAAAAAACTCTCCAAAAATGCCGTTTTCCCGAAGCCTTCTGACCAGCAGGAGGCGGGGAATATTAGTTGGCGTTAATTACAAATTCTTCAATCGCCTGCCGGTTACTCCACGACTTGGTCAACGCGGCGGCTTCCGTCGCGGCAACCCAGCGGTAATCCAGATGTTCGGTAAACACAATCTGGCGTTCATGAGGGAGCGCAAGGCGGAACCAAAATTCCGTATTGCGCTCAACCCCCGGCGCATAGCGATGACGTAAATGAGAAAAGATCTCGAACTCCACCGTACGCTGACAGTCAATTAAGGCCAGATGCTCATCGGCAACATCTATTGCGACCTCTTCCTTTACTTCGCGCGCGGCGGCTTGCAGCGCGGTTTCCCCCTCTTCCAGGCTGCCGGTTACCGACTGCCAGAAAGCGGAATCATCGCGCCGCTGCAGCATCAGCACCCGCTTTGTATCTTCGGCATAAATCACCACCAGTACAGAAACGGGGAGCTTGAATGACATCTTACTTATTCTCCGCAGACTCTTTTGTCTCTTTCGCCACAACCTGAATACCTAATTCACCCAGCGAGGTCGGATTGGCGAAGCTCGGTGCTTCGGTCATCAGACAGGCGGCGGCGGTTGTTTTCGGGAAAGCGATAACGTCGCGGATGTTATCGGTGCCGGTTAGCAGCATCGTCAGACGGTCAAGGCCGAATGCGAGGCCCGCGTGCGGCGGCGTACCGTATTTCAACGCATCCAGCAGGAAGCCAAACTTCTCACGCTGCTCCTGCTCGTTGATCCCGAGGATGCCGAACACGGTCTGCTGCATTTCACCGCTGTGAATACGCACCGAGCCGCCGCCGACTTCGTAACCGTTAATGACCATATCGTAGGCGTTGGCAATCGCCGTTTCCGGCGCGGCTTTCAGCTCGTCCGCGGTCATATCGCGCGGAGAGGTGAACGGGTGGTGCATCGCGGTCAGGCCGCCTTCGCCATCGTCTTCAAACATCGGGAAGTCGATAACCCACAGCGGTGCCCACTTGGTTTCGTCGGTGAGGCTCAGGTCTTTACCCAGCTTCAGGCGCAGCGCGCCCAGAGCATCGGCAACCACTTTCTTATTATCAGCGCCGAAGAAAATCATATCGCCGTCCTGGGCTGCGGTGCGCTCGAGAATGGCTTCGACGATTTCCGCGTTGAGGAATTTAGCGACCGGGCTGTTGATGCCTTCGAGGCCTTTTGCGCGCTCGTTGACCTTCATATACGCCAGGCCTTTGGCGCCGTAAATCTGCACGAACTTGCCGTACTCATCTATTTGCTTACGGGTCAGCGCCGCGCCGCCCGGCACGCGCAGTGCGGCAACGCGACCTTTGGCATCATTTGCCGGGCCGGAGAAGACGGCAAATTCAACCGCTTTCACCAGGTCAGCAATATCCACCAGCTCCAGCGGGTTGCGCAGGTCCGGCTTATCGGAACCGTAGCGACGCTCGGCCTCGGCAAAGGTCATGATCGGGAACTCGCCCAGATCCACGCCCTTCACGTTCAGCCACAGCTCGTGAACCAGCGCTTCCATCACTTCGCGCACCTGCGGTGCGGTCATGAAGGAGGTTTCCACGTCGATCTGGGTAAATTCCGGCTGGCGGTCGGCGCGCAGGTCTTCATCACGGAAGCATTTCACGATCTGATAGTAGCGGTCGAAGCCGGACATCATCAGCAGCTGTTTGAAGAGCTGAGGAGACTGCGGCAGCGCGTAGAACTTGCCTTTATGCACGCGGCTCGGAACCAGATAGTCGCGCGCGCCTTCCGGCGTGGCCTTGGTCAGCATCGGGGTTTCGATATCGAGGAAACCGTGCTCGTCCATAAAACGACGGACCAGGCTGGTGATTTTGGCCCGCGTTTTCAGACGCTGGGCCATTTCCGGACGACGCAGATCCAGATAGCGGTATTTCAGTCGCGCTTCTTCGGTGTTGACGTGGTTGGAATCCAGCGGCAGCGCTTCTGAGCGGTTGATGATGGTCAGATCGGAAGCCAGCACTTCGATGGCGCCGGTAGCCATATCGCTGTTGACGTTTTTTTCGTCACGCGCACGCACGGTGCCCGTCACCTGGATACAGAACTCATTACGCAGTTCGGAGGCCAGCTTTAATGCATCCGCACGTTCCGGATCGAAAAACACCTGTACGATGCCTTCGCGGTCACGCATATCAATGAAGATAAGGCTACCAAGATCACGACGACGGTTGACCCAACCACACAGAGTCACCTGCTGCCCCACGTGGGACAGACGCAGCTGCCCGCAATATTCTGTACGCATGAGATATCCCTTAACTTAGCCACTGGCGGATTGTTGCCTGCTCTGCAGGCCACGAAGTTGCGGCTTTAGCTGAATGTCACAACTGAATGAAAAAAGGCGGCTATTATACTGGAAATTCTGCCGCACGATAAGCCCGACGCAGTTTGTACGTTGCTTTGCTGCACGCTTATTGGCTACGCTCACAAAAATTAACAAAATTTGTTACCCTGGAGCGTGAATGGCAACGGTATTGTAACGGCCAAACTACAGAAGATACGGGGATACTATGCCAGAACTCAATGCGAAAAAAACGGCGCTTGTGGTCATCGACCTGCAGGAAGGCATTTTGCCGTTCGCCGGCGGCCCACACCGCGCCGATGAAGTGGTCGCTCGCGCCGCTCGTCTGGCGGAGAAATGCCGTCAGCAGGGCTCACCGGTCATCATGGTCCGCGTCGGCTGGTCTGCCGACTTTGGCGAAGCGCTAAAACAGCCGGTTGATGCGCAAACGGGGGCGCATGCGCTGCCGGATAACTGGTGGACCTGGCCGCTTGCGCTGGGCAAACAGGATAGCGATATCGAAGTCACCAAGCGCCAGTGGGGCGCCTTTTACGGCACCGACCTCGAACTGCAGCTGCGCCGCCGGGGTATCGACACCATTATTCTGTGCGGTATCTCAACCAATATTGGCGTTGAATCTACCGCGCGCAACGCCTGGGAGCTGGGCTTCAATCTGCTGATCGCCGAGGACGCCTGCAGCGCGGCCTCCGCCGAGCAGCACCAGGGCAGCATGACGAATATCTTCCCGCGCATTGCCCGCGTGCGCAGCACTGAGGACATTCTCGCCGCGCTATGATCTATATCGGGCTCCCGCAATGGTCGCATCCGAAATGGGTGCGCCTTGGCATAACCAGTCTGGAACAGTACGCTCGCCACTTTAACTGCGTAGAGGGGAATACGACCCTCTACGCGTTGCCTAAAGCCGAGATAGTGGCCCGCTGGTTCGAGCAAACCCACGACGACTTTCGCTTCTGCTTTAAGTTTCCGGCCACCATTTCGCATCAGGCGGCGCTGCGCAACTGCGGCGATTTAAGCCGCGAGTTTTTTACCCGGCTCGCGCCGCTTGAGACACGTATCGGCCAGTACTGGCTGCAGCTGCCTGCGACCTTCGGTCCGCGCGACCTCCCCGCCCTGTGGCAGTTTCTCGACGCGCTGCCCGCCGGCTTCACCTATGGCGTAGAGGTACGGAATCCGGCCTTTTTTGCCAAGGGTGACGACGAGCAGCAGCTCAACCGTGGGCTGCACCAGCGCGCCGTTAACCGGGTGATCCTCGATAGCCGTCCGGTGCACAGCGTTACCGCCCGCAGCCCAGCCGCGCTCGACGCGCAGCGTAAAAAGCCCCGGCTCCCGGTCCACGCGGTGGTCACCGCGCATCATCCGCTGGTGCGCTTCATCGGCAGCGACGATATGGCGCAGAACCACGAGCTGTTTCGCATCTGGCTGCAGACGCTGCCGAAGTGGAGCCAATCGACCACGCCCTACCTGTTCCTGCATACGCCGGATATCGCCCACGCGCCGGCGCTGGTCGACACCCTGTGGGCCGATTTACGCGCGGTGCTGCCAGACGTCGGCCCGGCACCGTCAATTCCTCAGCAGACCTCTCTTTTCTGATATCCTGCTATGATAGTCGGAGCCATCTGACACAGTGAAAGGGAGTTTTTTGTATGGTCAGCGCGCTGTATGCCGTCCTGGGTGCGTTATTGTTAATCAAGTTTTCTTTTGACGTCGTACGCCTGCGCACGCAGTATCACGTCGGATACGGCGACGGCGGCTTTAGCGAGCTACAGGTCGCTATCCGCGTGCACGGCAATGCGGTTGAATATCTGCCGATCGGGCTTATCCTGCTGCTGTTTGTCGAGATGAACGGCGCGCAAAACTGGATGGTGCATCTTGGCGGTATCCTGCTTATCGCCGGCCGGCTGATGCACTCTTACGGTTTCCATCACCGGCTCTACAGCTGGCGTCGTTCCGGCATGAGCGCCACCTGGTGCGCGCTGGTGCTGATGGTGCTCGCTAACCTGTGGTATATGCCCTGGGAGTTGGTTTTCTCCTTACATTAGCGCACAATACGCCGTTTTCGTTTTTTCGGGTTTAACCTTATGTCTCACCGCGATACCCTTTTTTCCGCGCCGATCGCCAGCCTCGGCGACTGGACCTTTGATGAACGGGTTGCTGAAGTCTTCCCGGATATGATCCAGCGCTCCGTTCCTGGCTACTCCAACATTATTTCGATGATTGGCATGCTGGCCGAGCGTTTTGTGCAGCCTGATACCCAGGTCTACGATCTCGGCTGCTCCCTTGGCGCTGCCACGCTCTCGATACGGCGTAATATTTCCCACGCCGGCTGCCGGATTGTGGCCGTGGATAACTCCCCGGCTATGGTTGAGCGCTGCCGTCGCCATATCGACGCCTACAAGGCGCCGACACCGGTTGAGGTGGTGGAAGGCGATATTCGCCACGTCACCATCGAAAACGCCTCAATGGTGGTGCTCAATTTCACCATTCAGTTCCTTGAGCCCGACGAACGCCAGGCGATTCTGGATAAGGTCTATCAGGGGCTGAACCCGGGCGGCGCGCTGGTGCTGTCGGAAAAATTCAGCTTTGAAGACGCCAACGTCGGCGAACTGCTGTTTAACATGCATCACGACTTTAAGCGCGCCAACGGCTACAGCGAGCTGGAAATCAGCCAGAAGCGCAGCATGCTGGAAAACGTGATGCTTACCGACTCGGTAGAAACCCATAAAGCACGGCTGCGCAAGGCCGGATTCGAACACGCCGAGCTGTGGTTCCAGTGCTTTAACTTTGGCTCGCTGGTGGCGGTGAAGTCCGGGGAAACAGCATGATCGATTTCAGCAATTTTTATCAGCGTATCGCCAAAGGTCCGCTATCCCACTGGCTGGAGACGCTGCCCGCTCAGGTTGCCGCCTGGCAGCGCGAGGCCCTGCACGGTAAGTACCGTGAATGGGAGCGGGCCGTTGAGTTTCTCCCCGAGCTTTCGCCCTATCGTCTCGACCTGCTGCACAGCGTGACCGCAGAAAGCGAAGTCCCCCTGAGCGAAGGCCATCGGCTGCGGATTGAAAACCTGCTGCGCAACCTGATGCCGTGGCGCAAAGGCCCGTGGTCGCTGTATGGCGTGGATATCGACACCGAATGGCGTTCTGACTGGAAGTGGGATCGCGTTCTGCCGCATCTTTCCGATTTGACCGGCCGGACGATCCTCGACGTCGGCTGCGGCAGCGGCTATCACATGTGGCGGATGATCGGCGCCGGCGCGCATCTGGCGGTGGGTATCGACCCTACGCAGCTGTTTTTATGCCAGTTTGAAGCGGTGCGCAAGCTGCTGGGTAACGACCAGCGCGCCCATCTGCTGCCGCTGGGCATTGAGCAGCTACCGGCGCTGAACGCCTTTGATACCGTATTTTCAATGGGCGTGCTGTACCATCGCCGCTCCCCGCTCGACCATCTGTGGCAGCTCAAAGATCAGCTGGTTGAAGGCGGCGAGCTGGTGCTGGAGACGCTGGTTGTTGAAGGTGACGAAAATACCGTGCTGGTACCGGGCGATCGCTACGCGCAGATGCGCAACGTCTACTTTATTCCTTCGGCGGCTGCGCTGAAAATGTGGCTGGAAAAATGCGGTTTTGTCGACGTGCGGATCGTTGACGTCTGCGTGACCAGTACCGAAGAGCAGCGCCGCACCGAATGGATGACCACCGAATCGCTGGCGGATTTCCTCGATCCGAACGACAGCAGCAAAACCCTCGAAGGCTATCCCGCACCGCTGCGCGCGGTGATTATCGCCACCAGGCCTGAAACCCAGCAGTCGCTGGCAAAAAAAGCGCGCTAACGCCGCCCGGTCAGGGTCGCTCGGGCATCGCGCCCCGGCGATCGGTCGCGAAATTTTGCATAAAAAAAGGCCCCTGTTGAAATTGCAGGGGCCTGGTACGGGCAATCATCATATTGGGCGACATGATGTGCAGCAAAAAACGGTTTTCTCTCTCTGCCCGCAGCCGTTGTGCTGACCAGCCCGCAGGCTGCGCACAAACAACGCGGGCACTCAGGCGGAAATAATGCTCTTCATTTCCGCCACCGCTGCGCCGCTAACGGCATAGCGTGAATATTCATCTGCTTCGGCATCCGTAGACATCGACAGCCTGGAATTACGAAAGCGCATCGGCGAAGGCAGCCACTGGCCGGCGGAGCTGTGCACTTCTTTTACGCCGGCTTCGAGGAACTGCGACAGGTTTGCTGCTCGCACCCCTGCTCCGGCCATAATGATTGGAGTATCGCCCAGGGCAATAAGTTCCAAAATTAATGAAATACCTTTTTCTGCGCTCGCCTGCTGGCCGGATGTCAGGATCCGCGCAACGCCTAATTCAGCCAGCGCCGCGTAGGCCTGATGCGGGTTTGCGCACATATCGAAAGCCCGGTGGAAGGTCACCGCCAGCGGTCCCGCCGCGGCCATAATTTTACGCATCCGCGCGGTATCAACCCGGCCGTCGGCGTCCAGAACGCCAATCACGAGGCCCGGAAAACCCAGTTCTCGTACCGTCGCCACGTCGTCGAGCATCGCCGAAAACTCGCCCTCGGTGTAGCAAAAATCACCGCCGCGCGGGCGAATAATCGGATGCACCGGGATAGTCAGGGTCCTGCGGGCCGTTTTGAGCACGCCCAGCGACGGCGTTAGCCCTCCCTCCTGCGGCGCGGCGCACAGTTCGATGCGGTCTGCACCGCGTCGCTGCGCCTCTTCGGCGCACTCCGTGCTGTAACAGCATACTTCCAGTAGCGTCATTCCATTCTCCATTCACGCCGCGGGCAACACAGCATGTCACGATTTTTCGGTTCAGAAACCGCGTAGCTTCACACTGTTACGCATCCGTTTTTTCACTGGCGATAATTTGCTCGATGGACCACGGGTGAAACTTGATCGTCACGCTCCCGTCCGTCACCGCCAGCGTCGGATTTGCCAGGCGTTCGTGCTGCCCTTTCGGCGAGCTGGTTTTGACGAAGATCCCCGGCTGGCTGAGGCCGTCGTCGGAGAGCAGCGCCAGCGCGCGGGCATTAAGCGTTTCCGGCTCGCCGGCGAGCACAATCTCAACGTGCTCCCAGCCCTCGTGCGGGTAGCGCTTTTCCCCGGGCCACGGCAGCTCAACCACGCTAAAGCGCCAGTGCGCCACGATCACAGGTTCATCCAGCTTAAACAGGCAGATAGGCCGACCGTTAATGGTGTTTTCTGAGAGCAGCGTGCCGCACTGCTCAAGCCCGAGCCGCCAGCGCGCCGCGGTTGTATTCTGATGACAGCGCAGAGAGATGTGGTCCGCAGACAGGGGCGCAATATCCAGTCCGAGCCGTGCGGCCAGCTGGCCTAACGCCTCGGTGAAGCGCGGCAGATCCGCGGTAATATCCTGAAGTTCATCAATTTGCTGCCAGTTCGCCATTCTTGACCTCGACGCTCGCTAAAGGGGCTAATTTATCGCGTTTCCCGGCGGCGACCAACCTGCAATCTTCTTTATCCTGCCCGCGCTGGTTATTCGTTAAGCACGCCGCCCGGCAACGCGCGCGCAGGGCTGACGCAGGGGTGCAAATGCAGTATACTCCTGCCCTAATTTGTCCACATTCCGGCGCCACCCAGCAGGGGTTACGGCGCCTTAAAAGTAAGGTATTCCGGTGAATATTCAGGCTCTTCTCTCAGAAAAAGTCAGCCACGCCCTGATCGCGGCAGGCGCCCCTGCCGATTGCGAACCGCAGGTCCGCCAGTCAGCAAAAATCCAGTTCGGTGACTATCAGGCCAACGGCGTGATGGCAGTCGCTAAAAAACTGGGTATGGCACCGCGACAACTGGCAGAGCAGGTGCTGTCTCATCTCGATCTGAACGGCATTGCCAACAAGGTCGAAATCGCCGGGCCTGGCTTCATCAATATTTTCCTCGACCCGGCGTTTTTAGCCGCCAACGTTAGCCAGGCGCTGTCCGCAGAACGCCTTGGCGTTGCCCAGCCGCAGGCGCAGACTATCGTCGTCGACTATTCGGCGCCTAACGTGGCAAAAGAGATGCACGTCGGCCACCTGCGCTCCACCATCATTGGTGACGCTGCGGTTCGCACCCTCGAGTTCCTCGGCCACAAGGTGATTCGCGCTAACCACGTCGGCGACTGGGGCACCCAGTTTGGGATGCTGATCGCCTGGCTCGAAAAGCAGCAGCAGGAAAATGCCGGCGAAATGGCGCTGGCGGACCTCGAAGGCTTTTACCGTGAAGCGAAAAAGCACTACGACGAAGACGAAGCCTTCGCCGAGCGCGCGCGCAGCTACGTGGTTAAACTGCAGGGCGGTGACGAGTACTTCCGCCAGATGTGGCGCCAGCTGGTCGACATTACCATGTCGCAAAACCAGATTACCTATGACCGCCTGAACGTGACCCTGACTCGCGACGACGTAATGGGTGAAAGCCTGTACAACCCGATGCTGCCGGGTATCGTTGCCGATCTGAAAGCACAGGGCCTGGCCGTTGAGAGCGAAGGCGCCACCGTAGTATTCCTTGATGAGTACAAAAACAAGGAAGGCGAACCGATGGGCGTTATCATCCAGAAAAAGGATGGCGGCTATCTCTACACCACCACCGATATCGCCTGCGCAAAATACCGCTACGAAACCCTGCACGCCGATCGCGTGCTCTACTACATCGATTCCCGCCAGCACCAGCACCTGATGCAGGCGTGGACCATCGTGCGTAAAGCGGGCTACGTGCCGGGTTCCGTCCCGCTGGAGCACCATATGTTTGGCATGATGCTCGGTAAAGACGGTAAGCCGTTTAAAACCCGCGCCGGCGGTACCGTCAAACTTGCCGACCTGCTGGACGAAGCGCTGGAACGCGCGCGTCGCCTGGTTGCCGAGAAAAACCCGGATATGCCTGCCGACGAGCTGGAGAAGCTGGCTAACGCGGTCGGTATCGGAGCGGTAAAATATGCGGATCTGTCCAAGAACCGCACCACCGACTACATCTTCGACTGGGACAACATGCTGGCGTTTGAAGGCAACACCGCGCCTTACATGCAGTATGCCTATACCCGCGTGCTGTCGGTGTTCCGTAAAGCGGAGATTGACGAGCGCGCGCTGGCCGCGGCGCCGGTCATCATCACCGAAGATCGCGAAGCGCAGTTGGCCGCACGTCTGCTGCAGTTTGAAGAGACGCTGACCGTCGTCGCGCGCGAAGGAACTCCGCACGTCATGTGCGCCTACCTGTACGATCTGGCTGGCCTGTTCTCCGGCTTCTACGAGCACTGCCCGATCCTCTCCGCGGAGAGCGAAGAGACGCGCAACAGCCGCCTGAAGCTGGCGCAGCTGACCGCCAAAACCCTGAAGACCGGTCTGGATACCTTAGGTATTGAAACCGTCGAGCGGATGTAATACCGCTCTGATAAACGATAAAGAAACCGGCTTATGCCGGTTTCTTTTTTTGCGCCCTCCTCCGGCCGCGCGGCGCAGAGCCGGTAAAGTTCGCCGTCAGAAATACCGGCGCAGATATTCCGTCATGCACAGGATCGCCATCGCCTGCCCGTAGGGCATCGAGGTGAGCGGGATCTGGCGATAGAAGTCGAGATTCGAGCCCATTCCGGTGCCGAACGAGGTTTGCAGCAGCTCCCCCTGCGGGGAGATATTTTGCACGATCCCGCGCATGGCCTTCTCCGCGACGCGCTCATACTCCCGGCTCACGTAGCGTTTACGTACCGCCTTCAGAATACCGTAGGCAAAGCCGGCGGTTGCCGACGCCTCCAAATACGAATCCGGATCGTCCAGCAGCGTATGCCACAGACCGCTCTCGTGCTGGCACGCTGCCAGCGCCGCAATTTGCGCATTCAGCACCTGAAGCAGATAGCGCCGCACCGCGCTGTGCTCGGGGAGGTCCACCAGCTCAAGAAAGTCCGGGATCGCCATCGTCAGCCAGCTGTTGCCGCGCGCCCAGCGGGCCCGGGCGAAATTATGCTGGCCCTCATAGCTCCAGCCGTGGAACCACAGGCCGCTCTCCCGGTCCATCAGGTTCTGCACGTGGAGTAAAAACTGGTATGTCGCCTCTTCCACATACTGCGGCCGGTTGAGCAATTTGCCGATTTTCGCCAGCGGCAGCACGGTCATCATCAGCGTGTCGTCCCACATCTGCTGGTGATTCTCCTCCGCCAGGGTGATGTGCTGCATCCCGCCGTGACGGGTGCGCGGCATCTCGTGCATTGCCCATTCGGCCCAGCTGTCGAGCCACGGCAGATACTCCTGTCTGCCGGTCTCCTGATAGCGCCAGGCCAGGGTCAGGAATGGCGCCATGGTGTTGACGTTTTTGCTGGTCGCACCCTCGGCGAAGCGATCCGCAAACCAGCTGTCGATAATATCGCGCATCGCGATATCTCCGGTCTGCTGGTAGTACTGATAGATACCGTATAAACCGACGCCGTGGGTCCACTCCCAGCCGGCCCACCCTTTGGTATCAATGACCCGCCCATCGTCCAGCCGTAGCAGAAACGCGCCCGTTTCATCCTGAATATTGACCAGATTGTCGGTCACTTTCTCGATAAGCGCCTGCAGCTCGTTGCGCGCAATAAAGTGCTCCGGCTGACGCAGTAAAGGACTCTGTTTAACAGGCCAAACCTTCATATTATTAACCTCTGTTCAATGTCGAATTCATTTCAGCACCCTGCCTGAGGGACGGCGCGGCAGGCTTATTACGATTCAGATAGCCAATGTTGTTATTTCCCCACAGGCATGCGTAAGGCATACCGGCCAGCATCTCCACCACCGCCCGATCCTCGGCGCGGGTCAGCTCCGGCTGCGCCCGACCCGATTGGCGCATTTTGCGCGTTTCGGCCTGCAGCACGCCGTGGGTCTCGAGGTTGAGCTTAAAGCGCAGGGAGACGAGGAACCCGCAGGCCAGCACCGCCAGCGTGCCCACGCTCAGAATGAGCAGGATGGTGTGGCTGACCTCGTCGGGCTGTGTTTTCTGCCCGGAGACAAAGCCGGAGAGCTGCATAATGATGCCCACCAGCATTACCGCTCCCGCCTGAGAGGCCTTGCGGGTCAGCGTCATGATGCCAGCGAAAATACCCTCCCGACGCTGGCCGGTGATCGCCTCATCGACGTCGGCAATATAGGTGTAGGTGTTCCACGGAACATAGTTGATCCCGCCGCGGCCGAGGCCGGCAATGGCGGAAACCAGCAGCAGCAGCGAATAAACGTCGCTCAGCCCGGCGTAGTAAAGCAGCGCATAGGAGAGCGAGCCGAGGCCAAACAGGATAACCACCATCCGATAGGACGGCGCCGGCCCAAAGCGGATGCACAGCGGGATCATGGCAATGACCGCAATAAACTGGAAGATGGCCATGGTGCCGAGCAGGTTGGATGCCACTGCGGCTTCCTGCATCAGCACAAAGACGACGTAGTAGGTGAAGACGGCGTTAAATACGTCCTGAGCAATATAGCCGCCAAGATACATGCCCAGATGCTGGCGGAAGATTTTAATGCGCAGCGTCGAGGTGAGCTCGATAAACAAGCGATTGAAGCTCTGCGCCAGCGAGAGATTACGCTTCTCCTCCTCGGCCCGCAGCGCCGTCTCCGACCACGCCTCGCGAGCGCGCTCCCAGGTAAAGAACCAGACAAACGTCAGCATCACCGCGCAGAGGACCGAGAACACCAGGCTTGCGTAAAAGAAGGAGACCGCATTGTCCTTACCAAAGTGGGTAAGCAGCACGCCCGGCAGGAATGAGGCGAGGATTGCCGACATTTGCGCCATCGAAATACGCGCCCCGGAGAATTTCGTTTTCTGTTTAAAATCATCGGTCATTTCCGGGACCAGGGTTTCGTACGGCACCAGAATCATGGTGTAGACAATATCAAACAGCAGATAGGTGAGCAGGTAGTACCAGAACCCCATATCGCCGACCCACATCATTGAGTAGCTGAATACGCAGGGGATACCCAGCAGGATAAAGAACTTTCGTCTGCCGAAGCGTTTGCCGAGCCGGGTGGTGCCAAAGTTATCAGTCAGGAAGCCCATCAGCGGGCTAATTACCGCATCCAGCACCCTGGCGGTGGCAAAGATGAGGGTTGCCTGAATCGGAGACAGGCCGCAAAAGGTGGTGTAAAAATAGAGCAGCCATGCTGCGGTGAGCGCCGTGGTTCCCGCGCCGAGGAAATCGCCCGATCCATAGGCAAGATAATTAGCCAAACCGATTTTACGTGTTTTCATCGCCGTAAATCCTGTGTCGTTATTTTTAGTGAACTCCGACAATCTTTCTGGCCAGGCCAAAAGGGAGTAGGTACCTGGCTACAGTAAAAGGATGGAAACGGGGTTACCTTTTCATTTTTGCCAGCCCTGACCCGGCAATGGCAAAAACGCAAAGAGAGGGTTAACGCGCATCACCGATTTATAAAACAGCTTTTCTTTTATGGCAAAACTAAAGACCATTTTTGCGAGGAGGCTGCCAAAATCGCTATTTCGCGCCCCGCGCAGCGGCGGGCTTTGCAGCAAACAATAGCCCTTGCGGGAACAGGGAAATCGGAGTAAAGAAAAGAAGAAGGGTTATTTTGCGTATCTTAAGGAGGCTTGATGCCCTACTCACATCTGCTTGTAGCCGTTGCCCCAACGCCGGAAAGTCGGACGCTTATCAACAAGGCGGTCTCTATCGCACGCCCGCTGGAGGCCAAAATTAGCCTGATAACGCTGGCAACGGACCCGGAAATGTATAACCAGTTTGCGGCGCCGATGTTAGAGAACCTGCGGGATCTGATGTATGAAGAAACCCGCGGCTTTCTCAACGGACTGGCTCAGGATGCCGGCTATCCGATTGAAAAAATCACCATCGCCAGCGGCGAACTTGGCCATCACGTGAAGGATTTTTGCCAGCAGCATCGGGTGGATCTGGTGATTTGCGGCAACCACAACCACAGCCTGTTTTCCCGCGCCACCTGCTCGGCTAAAAGTATCGTCGGCAGCAGCGGCGTTGACGTGCTGCTGGTATCGCTGGAGAAAGGCTAGCGCCGAAGCGCCAGCCTGAGGGCCGAACTAGGCCAGTTTGGGGAAGGTCGCCACCTTACGCTGCAGGTGACTCTCCTCATTTCTCGCTTCTATCCGCTTTAGGTCGGCGATAAACCGCTCCTGCCAGCGGTGGATATCATTGTCCTTGACCACCGCCAGCATCGCCGAGTGGCGCGCGATGCGTTCGGCCAGCGGCATGGTGAGCGCGGTGTCCAACGCCGCGGCGACCTCATCGCGATCGTAGGGATTGACGATGAGCGCCGTCGGCAGCTCGTTTGCCGCTCCGGCAAACTGCGACAGCACCAGAACGCCGGGGTTCTGCGGATCCTGGGCGGCAACAAACTCCTTCGCCACCAGATTCATCCCATCGCGCAGCGGCGTCACCAGCCCGACGTCGGAATAGCGGAAGATTTTCATCAGCAGCTTGCGTTCAAAATGCTGATTCAAATAGTAGAGCGGCGTCCAGCCCAGCTGACCATACTGGCCGTTAATACGCCCGGCGGCGGTTTCCAGCTGGTGACGGATATCCTGGTAGGCCTGGACATCACCGCGAGAGGTCGGGGCAATCTGGGTGTAGCGAATCTTGCCGTGATGCTGGGGATATTTCTCCAGCAAGGCCTCATAGGCCAGGAAGCGCTCCGGCAGCCCTTTCGAGTAGTCCAGCCGCTCTACGGAAAAGATATTCTGCACGCTCTTGAGTTCGCTTTTGAGCTGCGCCAGCTTCGGCGGCAGCGGCCCTTTTGCGCTACGCGCGATCTCATCGGGGTCGATGCCAATCGGGTAGACCTCGGTCTGGAACGGTTTGCCCCAGGCGACATGAGCGTTTCCGCTCCGGGTGGTCAGACGGGTCTGCACCGCGATGCAGTCAAGAAACGCCTGCCGGTCGCTCTCGGTCTGGAAGCCCAGCAGATCGTAGTCGCAGAGCTGTTCAAGCAGCTCGGCGTGCGGCGGCAGTGCGTTAAATATTTCCGGGGTCGGGAAGGGAATATGTAAAAAGAAGCCGACCCGATTATTAACCCCGCGCTGGCGCAGCTCGTGCGCCAGGGGCAGCAGATGATAATCGTGGATCCACACGATGTCGTCAGGCTCAATCAGCGGCAGCAGCTTATCCGCCAGCGTCGCGTTTACGCGCTGATAGCCCTCCCAGGCTTCGCGCTGAAAATCGACCAGATCGAGACGATAGTGAAACGCGGGCCACAGCACCGCGTTGGAAAAGCGGTTGTAGTACTCGTCGTGGTCCTGCTCGCTAAGGTTAAAGGAGGCCCAGGTAATGTTTCCCTGAGTGACCTTTTTCAACGGCTGACTATCGTCGCCAATTTCCCCGCTCCAGCCGAACCACAGCCCACCGGCCGCTTTTAAGGCCCCCATAATCCCCACGGCCAGGCCACCGGCGCTGGCCTTTTTATCATCCGGGGGTGCAATACGATTAGATACTACGACTAAGCGACTCATAGCCATCTCTCCTGTCGGTTAGCGCGTCTGGTTGATGTCCATTATTCGCAATATTATTTAGCCACTGGTGCACCGCCGCGACGTCCGGCAAACGCCAGCGCGCCTGGGTGTCGCCGCTGCCGACTTTTACCGAAACGCCGCCCAGCTGGTTAACGATGCCAAAACCCGCTTCATCGGTTAAGTCGTCACCGACAAATACCGGCCTGCGCCCCGCAAACGGCGCCTCCTGCATAAAGGCGGCGATCGCCTCGCCTTTGTTCACGCCGCGCGGTTTTATCTCGACCACGCACTTGCCCAGCTGCAGCGCCAGCAGCGGATAGCTCTTCACCACCTCCTGGGCCAGCGTCAGCACCGCGCTTTGATGCTGCGGCGCCTGACGGTAGTGCAGCGCAAAAGCCATCCCTTTATGCTCAAGCTCACAGCCTGGCAACGCCTCAAGCACCAGCGCCAGCCGCCCGTGAAGCTCCTTCTGCAGCGCATCCGGTAGGGAAACGATATGCGTATTCCCATTGATATCACGGCGCTCAGCTCCGTGGACACCGGCCAGCGGCAGCCGGTGAGGACGGGTAAGCTCATCGAGCTCAGCCATTGAGCGCCCTGAAATCAATGCCACCGCCCCACTCTGCTGCTGCACGAGCTGCCGCAGCGCCTGAAGCGCGTTAACCGGGATAACAACCTGAGCGGGATGAGGTTTGATATCGGCAAGAGTACCGTCGAGGTCAAAGAAAAATGCGCAATTTTCGCTTGGTACAGGCGGTACAGATATCTGGTCAGCCACCCTGAACTCCTCCTTTCATGGCCAGCGTTTCGCTGGCTGTTAACGAATTGTTAGCCATGTAAGTATAGACAGTGTGACGGAGCTCGCCATTTTTGATAGTTATCACCAGCGCAGCGGGCGCCGGTGATATTCCAGGATTAAACTGAAAGGTTGGAGTATTTACACGCTACGCTTTGCCTTCTGCTTGTAGCGATCGAAGATAACCGCCGCCAGCAGGATCACGCCGCGCACCACGTACTGCGAGAAAGGCGAGATATTGAGCAGGTTCATCGCATTCTCGACGGTGCCGAGGATCAGGATCCCGGCGATCACGTACGAAATCTTGCCGATCCCCCCTTTGAGCGACACGCCGCCCAGCACGCAGGCGGAGATCACAATCAGCTCATAGCCAATCGAGGTCATCGGCTGACCGCTGGTCATTCGCGATGCCAGAATAATCCCCGCCGCGGCAGAAACCAGACCGGAAATAACGAAGATAATAATCTTGGTGCGCACGACCGGCACCCCTGCCAGACGCGCCGCCTCTTCATTGCCGCCGATTGCCAGAGTATTACGGCCAAAGGTGGTTTTGTTCAGCAGCAGACCAAAGATTATCAGGCAGCCCACGGTCAGCCAAATCGGCGCCGGCAGGCCGAACCAGTTGGCGTAGCCGAGGGTGAAGAAGCGCTCATCTTCAATGCCCACCGCTTTGCCATCGGAGATAATATAGGCCAGCCCGCGCACAATCTGCATCGTCGCAAGGGTGGTTATCAGGGCGTTGATTTTCAGCCGGGCGATAACAAAACCGTTGACCAGGCCGCTTAACGCCCCCAGCAGCAGGCCGGCGGCAATGCCGATCCACATGCTTTCGGTGAGGTTGATGACCACCGCGGTGGTCACGCCCGCGCAGGCGATAACCGACGCAACCGAGAGATCGAAATCGCCGGATGCCAGGCAAAACAGCATCCCGCAGGCCACCATTCCGGACATCGAAATCGCCAGCCCGAGGCCTTTCATATTGATGAAAGAGGCAAAGTTCGGCACAAAAATCACGCAGCCGATAAACAGCACGGCAAAGACGACCAGCATTCCAAACTGATCCCAGATACGGGCAAAGCTGAAGGCGGATCGACGGGTATTTGAGGTGGTAACAGAGGACATCATAGACTCCTTTACTCAGGCGACCGCCTGGCTCACTTTTGGCATCGCAAGGCTTAACGCCTGCTGTTCATTCGCATCTTCATGCAGCAGCTCACCCGCCACTTCCCCTTCGCGCATCACGACGATGCGGTCCGCAACGCCAAGCACTTCGGGTAAATCGCTGGAGGCAAAGACGACGGCCACGCCGGATGCCGCCAGCGCGTAGATGACGTTGTAAATTTCATGCTTGGCTCCGACGTCTATCCCGCGAGTCGGCTCATCGAGCAGGATCACCTTCATCTCCTCGGAGAGCCAGCGCCCTAAAATCGCCTTCTGCTGATTACCGCCGGAGAGGTTCATAATCAGCTGCTCGGGTCCCGGCGTTTTAATATTAAGGGACTGAATATGGCGGTCGGCATTCTGCGCCTCCCAGCCGTTGTTAATCAGGCAGCCGGCGTGAATATGCTTACGTCGGGCGCTGATGTTGATATTGTCGCGCACCGAGTGCACCGGAATAATGCCTTCGGCTTTACGATCCTCCGGACACAGCATCATCCCGGCCTGAATGGCCTGCGCCGGTTTACGAATATCGATTGCTTCCCCGTCGATGTACACCTGGCCGCCGGTGATGCGGGTTGCGCCAAACAGCCCCTTCATCAGCTCGCTGCGCCCGGCGCCCACCAGGCCAAAGAGACCGACGATTTCTCCGCTGCGCACCGCCAGGCTCACCGGCGCTCTTACGCCCGGCGCTTTTACCTGCTCCAGGCGCAGGCGTTCGCTGCCGTACTCGCGCGGCTTCCAGCCGTAGACGTCCCCTAAATCGCGCCCGACCATCGCCTGCACCAGCGCATCGTGGCTTACCGTCTGCATATCGTCGAAGGTGCGCACATAGCGACCGTCCTTGAAGACGGTGATCGCATCGCTCAGGGCAAAGATCTCCTCCATGCGGTGCGAGACGTAAATAATGACCCGCCCCTCCTCACGCAGCTCGCGAATAACCCGGAACAGGTTGTCGATTTCACGGGCGGAAAGGGAGCTGGTCGGTTCGTCAAAGGCGATAACCTTGGCGTTGCGCGTCAGCGCCTTGGCGATCTCCACCATCTGCCATTGGCCGATGGAGAGGTACTTCAGCGGCGTTTGCGGATCGATATCCAGCCCCAGATGCTCCAGCTGCAGCCGCGCTTCGTAGTTAAGAAGCTTGCGGTCCACCATGCCGTATTTGTGCGGAAGCTGGCCGAGGTAGATATTTTCCGCGACGGTCATTTCCGGTATCAGGTGCAGCTCCTGGTAAATAATGGCGATCCCGGCGTTAAGCGCCTCGGTGGTGTTGCTAAACGCCATCTGCTGGCCGCGCACCTCCAGGCTGCCCGCGGTCGGTATATAGTTGCCGCTGAGGATCTTCAGCAGCGTGGATTTTCCGGCGCCGTTTTCTCCCATCAGGGCGTGAACCTGGCCGGCATAGCAGTCAAAGCTAATATCGGACAGCGCTTTAACGCCCGGGAAAGTCATGGTGATGCCGCGAAATGAGAGATAAGGGGTAGACTGTTGCATAACGACTCCGCTCTACTGCGCTCAGCCTCCCGCCGCTGCGGGAGGCATGGTTAGCAGGCCTTACAGCCCTTTTTTCGCCAGCTCTTCTTTGAAGTTATCGCGGGTAATCAACACCACGTCGGTGACCGCCGTGAATTTCGGCGGTTCGGCGCCCTTGGTTACCCAGTTGTAGAGCATCTCGCTGGTTTTGTAGCCGTGAATATCCGGGCTCGGCAGCAGAGAGCCGTAGAAGCCGGTGGCCTGCGCCTTGGAGAGCTCGTTGACCGCATCCACGCCGTTAATACCGATACCGATTACATCCGGAGCCTTGAAGCCCTGCCCTTCGGTTGCACGAACGCCGCCCAGGACGGTGTTATCGTTCATCCCGACGATCAGCCAGTGTTTGACCTGCGGGTGCTGGACCAGCATCGAGTTGCCGGCATCGAAGGCGCCGGGGATATCGTTGGATTTCGTCGGCACGCGGTAGATCTGTTTATCCGGGAAGCCGGCGGCTTTCAGCGCATCCAGCGAACCGGTGGTGCGGCGACGCGCGGTATCGAGCTCATCGGCGGTAATCGCCATCACCCCGGTATCCTTCACGTCCCAGCCGCGTTTTTGCATCTCTTTATAGAGCTCCTGGCCCTGACGAGCGCCAATCTCGCTGGCCGCCATCATCACCAGCGGAACGCTCTCCATCGGTTTGCCTTTGGCGTTAACGAACTGATCGTCGACGGTGATGACCTTCATGTCATAGCCGCGAGCTTTGGCGACAATCGCCGCCCCGAGCTTCGGATCCGGCGTACAAATAACAAACCCCTTCGCGCCGCTGGCGGCCAGGCTGTCGATCGCGTTAAGCGTTTTTTCGCCGTCCGGAACGGCGATTTTAATAACCTCAAAACCTAAATCTTTACCGGCCTTATCGGCAAACTTCCATTCAGTTTGAAACCACGGCTCTTCCGGCTGCTTGACCAAAAAGCCGAGCTTAAGCGTTTCCGCCATAGCTGATTGTGACATAACCGCAGCGAGACCGATCGCTGCCAGCGCTTTAGTAAATTTGTGCATGGTAAACTCCAGCTTAAATTCGCTTTTATGTAGGGAAATATCGGAACTAAAAATTTTTATCAGACTTAAAACAAGGTATTAGAAAAATCTCATCCAACGATGCCGTTGTTGAAATAGTAATAGCCGGAAATCAATTCTCCATACGAGAGCGTTATCACATCGCGGAATTACAGTAATTGAGTGCATAAATTCAGCGAAAAAAGCCATAAAAAAAGCGCTAATTGTCAGACAATTAGCGCAGTCATAAGCAGTATTATCCATATCATCAGCAGAGTTATCCCTGTGACGCATTGAGCGCAGCGCGCCGGGCATGCGGACCCGCAATCGGCGCCAGCGGTTGCCCTCCCCCACCCCCTCCTTCCGGCGATGTCAGGCGCTACGCACGGCATCACGATTTTTTGACACAATCGTCATCGCCCTGAAATATTATTTCCCGATGTTCAGCAATAAAAATTAAAAAATGATCCAGCGCAATGTTGCGCCAGCAGAACCGTGACAATTAAATGACGCGGTCAAACATAAGAGGCGTTTATTTTAATTAAGCACTGCTCATATAAATATCATACACCTACGTAATACGAGTGAATTGTTTGATAAACCTTGCAAATGCATCGTTAAAATTAAAATATAATCAAGTAGTTAAGTGACAGCCAATTTAATAAAGATGCTAATCAATAGCCCGCTATCAGCGGATGGTGTAACTAAACGTAAATCCTTCCGGTTAAGAGTTTTCTTAAGTAAATTCTGAGAGTATTCTATATTTGTGGCTATCGGAAATATCATTTCTGGCCACTCATGGAGAGCACGGAATTATATTATTCCGCCAGTAAAGTTTCGTGTGAAGGTCTCGTAATGAAGCTGTTGGGGGCGAAAGCTCTTAACCCGCGAAGACCCCCTTGCAGATTAATAAGGATATTTTATGGTAGTTGCAGGAATGGCTCAAAAGCTGAATAACCAGATGAATCTTGAGTTCCGCGCCTCGAACTCGTATCTGCATCTGAGCGAATGGTGTGCACAGCAGCGCCTGAACGGCACCGCGACGTTTCTCCGCACTCAGGCGCAGTCCAGCGTCACGCTGATGATGCGGGTATTCGAATTTATGAAAAAGGGCGGCGAGTGGCCTATCGTGAAGGCCGAAGGTACCTATCGTCAGGAGTGCAGCTCCCTCGAAGATCTGTTTACCCAGACTCTTGCCGACTATGAACAGCGCAGCAGCCTGCTCGCCGGTCTGGCAGAAGAAGCTAAAGCGCAAAGCGATGATTCCACCTGGCGCTTTTTGACCCTTTTAGAGAAAGAGCAGCAGCAGGACGGTATTCTCCTGCAAACCGTTCTCGACGAAGTACGTAGCGCCGATAAAGCCGGTATCTGTCTGCAGCAAACGGACCGCCGCCTGATGGATCTGGTGGCGCAGCAGCGCCATTAATCCGGCTTAGGCAAACGCCTTCAGGCTGGCAAAGTCAGAAGGAACCACCGCGATAGGGCACCTTTCAGGCTATTAATGAACGGTGCCCGATAATTCACCGCCTGCTCCGTTCCACCATCGCCCTTGCCCGTCCCGTCTTAGAGCCCAGCGGCCAGCCTTCGGCATCGCTTCTGGCCTCCTCCCGCATGGCCCGCACGCTCCCCCATCCTGACATTTTGGCGCTCCGCTGCCGTTTGTTATTCCTAAAAAGCATTAAAAACTTTTAAGCCGATCGCATTACTGCGCAGCTAAATCGCCTGACCGATGATTAGTGACGGGGATCACTTTTTAAGCCGTGAGTTAATAATATAAAAACACTGTTTCAAAAATTTAAAACAAGAGGTTTATATTAATGGCAAGATACGCGGCTTCAGCCTCGCAAGGGCTGCAGGGAAGACCGATTTTGTTACGCCATCAGCTCGCCTACGGCGGCGGCAACTTACTGGGGAGCGGCGCGCTGGCAATCAGCGGCGCCTGGTTACTCTATTTTTATACGACATTTTGCGGGCTGACGCTGATCGAGGCCTCGTTAATTTTCTCGATCGCCAGCATTATCGACGCCATCAGCAACCCGTTAATGGGCTATCTTACGGATAACTTCGGTAAAACCCGGCTCGGCAAACGCTTTGGCCGGCGGCGCTTCTTTTTGCTCATCGGCATTCCGCTGATGATGTTTTACCCGCTGCTGTGGGTAGAGGGCCTCGGCTTTTGGTACTACCTCAGCACCTACGTGATCTTCGAAATCATTTATACCTCAATCATGGTGCCTTACGAAACGTTGGCCACCGAAATGACCGACGATTTCTCGTTACGTTCTAAGCTCACCGGTTATAAAGCCATTTTTGGCAAGCTGGCAAACTTCCTCGCGGCCTTTATTCCGGGCCAGTTCATCCTGCTGTACGGCAAAGATTCCGCCACCCCGTTCTTCCTGACCGGCCTGACCTACGGCATCATTCTGATCGTCGCTATCTCCTGCCTGTGGTACTGCAGCTGGGAGCGTCCGCGGGAAGAGGAGAGCAGCGTCAGCGAGAAGAGAGGGCTGCTCAATACGCTGCTGCTGCTGGCTAAAGATATGCGCTCGACCTTTTATTTACGCGTCTTCCGCAAGCATCTCGGCATGTACCTGTGTGGCTTCGGCGCGGAATGGCTGTTCGCCTCCATCTTTACCTATTTTGTTATCTTCGTTCTGCAGCACGATCCGGCGATGGTTGCCGGGCTGAACAGCCTGAACTCAATTCTGCAGCTGGTCTCTACCGCGCTGTTCATCGGACTGTGCGTGAAAAAAGGCTTCAGCAAGCCCTATATCCTCGCGCTGGGCGTGGTTATTTTCTCGGTACTGCTCTACACCTCGCTGTGGTTTTTCCATCTGCCGGCGCACCTCGCTACCGTGCTGATGTTCGGGATCACCGTCCTGTTTGGCCTCGGAACCGGCGGCGTGTATTACATCCCGTGGACCGTTTATACCTTCCTTGCCGATGTGGATGAGATTTACACCGGCCGCCGTCGCGAGGGAATTTATGCCGGCGCCATGACCTTCTCCGGAAAAATACTACGCTCGATCATCGTCTTCACCATGGGGGCTATTCTCAGCTTCTACGGCTTCCAGTCGAAGGCGCACACCCAGCCGGAAAGCGCGGTTACGGCGATTGCCGTGGTGTTCTGTAGCGGAGTGGTGCTGCTGGCTCTGGCCGCGATCGTCTTCAGCAAGCAGATGAAGCTGGATCGCAAAGCCCATATGGTGGTCTTACAGGAGGTTGCGCGGATTAAAGCGGGAGGCAAAATCGGCGATATCGCGCCGGAGGTACGGGTTGTCGTTGAGGATCTCGTCGGCCATCGCTACGAAGAGTGCTGGGGTAACAGCAAGCTGTTTAGGAGTGAAGAGGCGGCCCCGGCCCGTTCCGCAGCCTCCCACCAGGCCTGATGGACACCCCGCCACCACGTCTGGCGGGGTAGAACCAATTAGTGGGCTTCGCTTTGCGGGGTGAACTTCAGCTCAATCAGGGCAATCGCTTTTTGCACCGCACGCATCGTAACCGGGTCGGACGATGAAGGATGGCTTGAAAAATCAATCGCCTTAAGCTGAGTTGCCATCTTTTCGCGCACCTCTACAGGGGCGATAACGTCAATGACATCGAGGATCTGTTTGATAACCAGCTGACAGGCAACCACGTCGGAAACCAGCTCGTCTTGTTCGGTAAGGTGTTGAGACATTTTTTGCTCCTTTTTGCAGGAGCGTAATAGTACCCTAAATCAGCTGAGATAAAAAAACCTGCCGCAGCAGGTTTTTTTATCAGAACATGCCGGCCGGCGGCACATCTTTGAAGGTCTTGCAGTAGGTGTCAAAAATGCTTTTCAGAATCTTGCGCAGCTTCATGGCGTCACTCCGTTTTTGTTATGCAGGTGTTAATGCTCGTTCGACTATAATATGACCGACATCACAAAAATCAATTTAAATGTGCGCCAAATCACAAAAATAATTGCAGACTGAATTTTAAATTTAAAAAAACGAGCGGAGCCGGAGCGTTCCCCCTCTCCTGCCCGCAATCTCAGCAGGCTATGGCAACAACATAATGACGACAAACATCTCCGCCCGGGAAGACCGGGCGTTCTCGGCGCCAGCGCTGCTGGTCGCCGGGGCCTTTTTCATGGAGTTTCTCGACGGAACGGTGATCGCCACCGCGCTACCGGACATGGCGAAAGATTTTGGCGTGGCGGCGGTGGATCTCAACATCGGGATCAGCGCCTATCTGATTACGCTGGCGGTGTTGATCCCGGCCAGCGGCTGGATAGCCGATCGTTTCGGCGCGCGCAGGGTCTTCACCCTCGCGCTGGCGATTTTTACCCTTGCCTCGGTGTTTTGCGGCCTTTCCAGCAATGTCGATACCTTCGTTGCCATGCGTATTCTGCAGGGAATGGGCGGCGCGTTGATGGTCCCGGTCGGCCGGCTGGCGGTGCTGCGTACCACCCCGAAGCACCAGCTGATTAAGGCCATTGCGACGCTGACCTGGCCGGCGCTGGTGGCGCCGATTATTGGCCCGCCGCTCGGCGGATTTATTACCAGCTACGCCAGCTGGCACTGGATTTTCTTTATTAACGTCCCGCTGGGTCTCGCGGCGATGGCGCTGTCGCTGCGCATTATTCCCGATATTCGCGAGGAGGAGCGGCGTCCGTTCGACCTTCCCGGCTTCCTGGCCACCTCGGTTGCCATGGTCAGCCTGGTCAGCGCCATGGAGATCCTCGGCGACAACCGGCCCGAGGGCTGGAAGACCCTGGCGCTGCTGGGGCTTGGGATCGGCTGCATGCTGTTCTCCCTGCGCCACTTCCGCCGCGCCGCCTGGCCCATGGTACGCCTCGATGCGCTACAGGTCCCCACATTCAGGGTCACCATGTACGGCGGCTCGCTGTTTCGCGCCTCCATCAGCGCCGTGCCTTTTCTGCTGCCGCTGCTGTTCCAGGTGGGATTCGGCATGGATCCGTTCCACTCGGGGCTGCTGGTGCTCGCCGTGTTCGTCGGTAACTTCACGATTAAACCCGCCACCACGCCGCTTATCCGCTGGCTCGGCTTTCGCCGCCTGCTGCTGATTAACGGCGCGCTCAACGTTCTGTCGCTGCTCGCCTGCGCATTTTTGACTCCGCAAACGCCGGTGTGGTTAATCCTGCTGATCCTGTTCCTCGGCGGCGTTTTTCGATCGATTCAGTTCACCGGCATCAGCACACTGGCCTTTGCCGATGTGCCCTCCCCGCAGATGAGCTACGCCAACACCCTGTTCAGCACCGCGTCGCAGCTGGCGGTTGGTTTGGGGATAACGCTTGGCGCGATAGGTATTCGTATTGGGGAAAATCTGAGCGAATGGCTAAGCCTGTCGACGCTGCCAGGCATCAGCTTTCGACTGTCGTTTGTGTTTATTGCGCTGATTTGTCTGGTGGGAATGGTGGATAGCCTGAAGCTGAAGGCGGATGCCGGAAGCAGCGTGTCGAACAAGGAAGCGTAGGCGAAAGTAAGGCCAGCCGCGGCTGGCCTTACCGATGATTAACCGACGATGTGGCGAACGAACGCTTCGATCTCTTTGACCTGGCAATTCTCGAAGAAGCACTGCTGGAAGCGCGGACCTGAGACGGCGGTTTTAACCAGTTCCGGGTCGATAGCGCGCAGGGTGTCGAGGTAATTATCTTTCACCACCGCCGCTTTCACCGTATTCAGAATACCGGCATTGCGCACCTGCGGCTCTTTACGCTCCGGCGGATAGCCTTCCCCGTTGCGGCCGGTGAACGCTTTTTCGAAAATAAAGCGCACGTTCAGCTCTGCGCCCCAGCCGAAACCTTTCGCAAACGGCAGAGAGAGCGCGTTGCCGTTGTTGATCTGGGCAAACAGGAAAGCGTCGGCAGGATCGATACAGTAGCCGCACACCACGCCCGGATGGATATTCAAAGACATCAGCGCGCCCTGACCGGTGCCGCAGCCGGTGACCACGAAGTCCGCCGCTTTGGAATTCAGCAGAATGCTGGCCATGATGCCCAGATGAATATAGGTCAGGTGATGATCGTGCTCATCGCTCATACCCACGTTGTAAACCGGGAAGCCTTTCTCGTCGGCAACGGCGTTGAGCTCGTTGAGGATGATGGCATTTTTGTTTGCCTGGCTGTTTTCCATCATCAGTGCAATTTTCATGCTTTACTCTCCTGAATGCTTTGCGGGTACTTCCGCGATAGGTCGTTAACGTTGGTATGACATTACTACTTAACAAACACACTTTCAAATTTTATGAAAAGTTGTTTTATAAATTACGTAGCGCTTCACACTTTTGCCCGCTAACCCCGCCCCCCGCTCTTTGCGCCTCCGCCTCCCTGCCGCTCGCCGATCGACAAAACCCGCGCGGGGCCCTCAGCCGCTCGTCATTCGGTTACGCATATTGAGCTGTCTCGGCGCTATTTATTAAATATCAATTAAAACCATTCTCATTAATTATTAAATTGCCAATGCGTTTTATTCCCATTTGCATTTTTAATAAATGAAGTTTTTAATTTACTTTTTGCAAATAAATAAATAACAAATTATAGTGAGCGCACAATAATCTTAATTACCTATATTTTCGGAGCACGCGCTATGCTGAAAACAGAAATGATCGATAAGCTCAATGAGCAGATGAACCTTGAACTCTATTCCTCTTTGCTTTATCAGCAAATGAGCGCGTGGTGCAGCTACCATAGCTTCGAAGGTGCGGCGGCGTTTCTTCGTCGTCACGCTCAGGAAGAGATGACCCATATGCAGCGCCTGTTCGACTACCTGACCGACACCGGCAGCCTGCCTTGCATCAACGCCATTGCCTCGCCGTTTGCCGAGTACGCATCGCTGGATGAGCTGTTCCGCGTTACCTACGAACACGAGCAGCTGATTACGCAGCAAATTAACGCCCTGGCCCACGCCGCGATGTCTGCACAGGACTATCCGACCTTTAATTTCCTGCAGTGGTATGTTGCCGAGCAGCACGAAGAAGAGAAACTGTTTAAATCCGTTATTGATAAACTGACCCTCGCCGGTAAAAGCGGCGAAGGCTTGTACTTTATTGATAAAGATCTGGCAACGCTCGATACGCAGAAATAATTATGCCGGCGACGATGCTTCGGCATTGTCGCCCCGCTAATGCTGACAGATTTTACTTTCGCTGGTATTAAACCCGGTGTCTGCGGCAATAAACTTGCCCTTCTTCTGTAGAAATATCACCAGCTCCCCAGCGGTGAGGTTTTCCGCCGAACAGGTGTGAAAACGGGCCTCGTCACCAAAGCGAGCGACTATCGCCGCTTCCAGGCTGGCAATGCTGTAGGCTTCGCCCGAAGCGATCATCATCTGCAGTACTTCATGACCGTGAATAGATTGCATAACTCCTCCTGTAAAGCATCCACGATAAACCACCTTATGGTTTCAGGCTTTGCGCCAGCGCAGCATTAGCGCGGCTTCCGGAGTGTAAACTTTTACTGACAAGCACTGTAACCCTCATTTGACGAATCTGCTGATTTCACATACTCTGCGCGACATATTTTATTGTTAATTCCTTCATGGATAGAGAGAAACGTGAAGAACCGCACTCTAGGTAGTATTTTAATCGTAGCAGGGACCACTATTGGCGCAGGGATGCTGGCAATGCCTTTGGCATCCGCTGGGGTCGGCTTCGGCGTCACGCTCGGGCTGCTGATCGCCCTGTGGGCTTTGATGTGCTATACCGCGCTGCTGCTGCTGGAGGTCTATCAGCACGTACCGGCGGATATGGGGCTGGGCTCGCTCGCCGCCCGCTATCTCGGGCGCTACGGGCAGTGGATCACCGGTTTTTGCATGCTGTTCCTGATGTACGCCCTGACCGCCGCCTACATCAGCGGCGCGGGAGAGCTGTTGGCCTCCAGCCTGAACCAGTGGCTGCAGTGGGATCTTCCGCCGGCGGGCGGGGTGCTGCTGTTTACCGGTATTGGCGGAGCGGTGGTTTGCCTCGGGACCTCGCTGGTCGATCTGTTCAACCGCTTTTTATTCAGCGCCAAGATTATTTTTCTCGCCATTATGCTGGCCCTGCTGCTGCCGCACATTCATCAGATAAACCTGCTGACCCTACCGCTTCAGCAGGGGCTGGCGCTCTCGGCAATCCCGGTTATCTTTACCTCTTTTGGTTTTCACGGCAGCGTACCGAGCATCGTCAGCTACCTTAACGGCGATATTCGTAAGCTGCGGCGGGTGTTTATCATCGGCAGCTTTATCCCACTGGTGGCCTATATTTTCTGGCAGCTGGCGACGCTGGGCAGCATTAGCTCTCCAACCTTTGCCGCCCTTCTGGGACAGCATGCGGGTCTGAACGGTCTGCTGGAGGCTATCAGAGAAGTCGTCGCCTCACCGCACGTTGAGCTGGCGGTGCATCTGTTTGCCGATCTGGCGCTGGCCACGTCGTTCCTCGGCGTCGCGTTGGGGTTATTTGATTATCTGGCCGACCTGTTTCAGCGTAAAAATACGCCGGGCGGGCGCGTGCAAAGCGGCGTCATCACCTTTGTGCCGCCGCTGGCCTTCTCGCTGTTCTACCCTCGCGGCTTCGTCATGGCGCTGGGCTATGCGGGCGTTGCCCTCGCCGTGCTGGCACTGATGCTGCCTGCGCTGCTGGTCATGAAGAGTCGTCAGCAGCATCCGCACGCGACGTGGCGGGTTATCGGCGGAACGCCGGCGCTGTGGCTGGTCCTGCTGTGCGGTATCGCTATCGTGTTGATTCAGTTTTGTATCGCGATCGGCGCGTTACCTGCCGTCGGATAAAAGAGTAAGGGGCCTGTCGGCCCCTTATTTTATTTCGCTAAGCAGCACTGCTTATATTTCTTACCGCTGCCGCACGGGCAGGGATCGTTACGTCCAACTTTGGCATCATTTCTGATCGGCTGCGGTACCTCTGCCGGCTGCGCATGCTCTGTCCAGTATTGATAAAGCGCCAGCGCCGCGGGTTTAATACGCTCTACGCTGGCGAGAAAATCATCGACGGAGAGCGCTTCAACCGCCGGGAACTGCGCTTCCGTCCCGTGCAAAGCGATGATATCGAGCTCGGCCTGCAGCTCCGCCGGTAAAGCGGTCCAGCTACCCAGGCCGACGCCGCGCATGTAGCCAAAGCACCACTCGCCAACGATAGTCAGCTCCTGGCCTTCCTCTTCCCGCGTGCCAAACAGCGGCTCGAACTGCTCCGGATAGTCGTCCAGGCGCTCGGCAACATCGCTCATATGCTGCAGGGTGAGGTTAACGAAGCGGTCACGCTCGCGATCGTTGGCCCAGCGCGGTACGTTGTCGGCACCGCCCCAGATAGCCAGCAGCCACTGGGCGGGTTCAATCTCGGCTGGCCCGGAGAGGATCGCCGTCAGCAGGCCATCAAGCTCGGAGACATCAAGGATGGCGCCGTCGGTGGCGTATTTCGACAGGATATCGTCCAGCCATTCAAGTTCGCTTTCGTTCAGGGGTCCGGTTTTCATAAACAGGCTCGTCGTCTTAGAAAAATGGCGCATACAGTAGCGGAAATGCCGGGAGAAAACCACCCGGCGCGGCCATTCTGCGCGGGTTAAATATCCTTAATAATGCTTGAGCGCATCGTTTCATATTCACTTTCGCTGATCGTACCGTCATCGCGCATCTTTGTTGCCTGGGCCAGGCGCTCTCTGACATCTTCGGCGGAAGAAACCGGGGCGCTCTGCGCGCCGGGAGGTGCGCTGTCGCCGTTATCCTGCTGAACGTCGCCAAAGCGGTTAGCCCCGTCGGTGCCTCGGGCAAACAGTAGCCAGATAGACATCACCAGTGAGATGATTCCGCCAGCAACCATCAGCCATACCCATACCGCCGCCCCACCCTCTTCTACGGTGCCGGCAACGCCAATCAGGCCGATAATCAGGATCAGGAAAGGCGCCAGCAGCCACCAGCCGGATTTGTTCAGATCGTGCAGGCGTCGTACCGCCACCGCGATACCCGGAATAATAATAATCAGGCTAAACAGCCCGCCGATAACCGGGATCAGCCCCAGTACCGCGGACAGCACAAAGTTAGCGACGGTAAATACGGCGTACTCTTTGCGCGCCGAGCGGCCGCGAAAGGTGGCATATTTGAGAAAACAGTTACCGTAGCTTTCAAGCAACGTGGCCATAAGATCCCTCATTAAAAATAATTATTATTGCCGTGACGGCATATTGTCCCAAAGGCGATTTATCCGGCCGCAGGCGCGCGCCGGAGCGCTATTTTACCGCAGTTTTCCCGAAATGTGCCGCAGAAAACTGAGGGCTTGACCGCCGGGCGTCATCGCTATAGCTCTGCCCTTAAGCGGAATATCAGCCTCAAACGCTGACGAAGCGCCCGTTTGCCACCTCCGTCTGGCCGGCGTCATAAATCCACGCCCGCAGCGGATGGTTCGCTTTTGCCGCATTATAGTCAACGCACACTACCCGCTCGCTCAGCGCCGCCGGTTCGCCAGATAGGGTATAGTGCCCAACGACAACCGGAACCTCGGGCAAAAGGTAAGCGTTTTTTTCCAGCGCCATATCCGGGATGCTGCTAACCATCTCGGGCTGAACCTGGGCAATCTGCCGGTAGGTTGTTGCCTCGTTAAGCCACCAGCGGATGCGAATATGGCGCCGCTCGATCCCGGTTTTATCCTCGAAGCTGTAGCCTGCAGGCAGCGCCAGCTCTGGCCCCTTGAGTATCGTCTCCAGCAGGCGGAACAGCTCGTGCTGTTTATCGAAGGCGTGTACCCAGCTCTCCGGCTTCAGCCGGTTCTCTTCGTCGAGCCACGGGCGAAGCCGGGCAATGGCGCTCTCGTCCCAGCAGGCGTGCACCGCACGGATATCGCCAAAATCAATGAACAGCGGCAGGGTTTTAAACCACTCGACCCACAGCAGGTGCTGAGCGCTGCCTTCCGCGACGTCGTTGAGGAAGGCCTGATGCTGACGGCGGTTATTCGCCGTATGCGGACGCAGGGGCTGAGCCGTCTGCGGATGGCGCATCAGCCAGCCAACGGCGTTAAATTCATGATTGCCCATCAGGCAAATGGCGCGCCCCGCGGCCACCTCTCCCCTCACCTGTTCCAGCACCGACGGATGGTCGATGTGGCTCCCCGGCTGATTATCAATAAGATCGCCGACAAAAATCAGCCGGCTGCGATGCAGGTCTTCCCGGGATCGCAGATGGGCCAGCAGGGCGGAAAGCTTGCCGTACTGGCCATGAATATCACCAATAAATATTTTGCGGCTTTTAGTCTGGCCTGAAGCGGGCATCAGAATTCCTTGTGCTTTTTTAGTCGGTGCGACCTTACGGATAGTAACAGGGTTGCCGGGGGAAGCCTCGCGCTACGAGGGGACCGGCTGAAGGGCAGGATAATATGATGAAGTGATACTATGAATGGCGTGCTGCAGACATGAAAAAACCACCCGTAGGTGGTTTCACGACACTGCTTATCATTGATTTTATTCTATAATCCCAATGGTACCCGGAACGAGACTTGAACTCGTACAGCCTATGGCCGAGGGATTTTAAATCCCTTGTGTCTACCGATTCCACCATCCGGGCTCGGGATGTAAATTGGAGGCGCGTTCCGGAGTCGAACCGGACTAGACGGATTTGCAATCCGCTACATAACCGCTTTGCTAACGCGCCTTTAATGCTGCAACACCCGCAACTGCCGATGCTTTTAAACTGGAGCGGGAAACGAGACTCGAACTCGCGACCCCGACCTTGGCAAGGTCGTGCTCTACCAACTGAGCTATTCCCGCATTATCAAGCTAATTTGCTAATCACTTGATTTTGTTATCGTCTGGCAAGCCGTACTGCCGTTCGATGCGATGCATTCTACTTACCTGGCGCAATGAGTCAACGATATTTTTTAAAACCTTGCGTCGTTTGCTGAAAATTACGCCGAAACGATCACTGATCAAGCAAATCGCCGCGCGCCGCGTTCAAATATTGCAGCATCGACCACAGCGTCAGCACCGCCGCAACGAGGAACAGCACGATCCCTGCCCCTTCAACCCACTCATTTGGCCGCCACAGCATCCACACCAGCGCCGTCATTTGCGCCGTCGTTTTGACTTTACCGATCCAGGAAACCGCTACGCTGCTGCGTTTACCCAGCTCGGCCATCCATTCGCGCAGGGCAGAGATAATGATTTCACGGGCGATCATCGTCGCCGCCGGCAGAGTGACCCACCAGGTGTGGTAATGCTCGGCAACCAGCACCATCGCAATTGCCACCATGACCTTATCCGCTACCGGGTCGAGAAACGCGCCAAAACGAGTGCTCTGATTCCAGCGGCGCGCCAGATAACCATCAAACCAGTCGGTTACCGCGGCGACAAAGAAGATCAGCGCACAGGCAAACGGTGCCCATACCACGGGAAGGTAAAACGCCAGCACAAAGAACGGTATCAGGATGACGCGAAACAGAGTAAGCAATGTAGGGATATTAAATTGCATAGTGACGGGTAACTATCTGTTAGAAGTAAAAATTAGCCCTATGTTGCTACAGAGCCCCTAATGTTTCAACGAGTAGAAGATCTTTTCTGCCAGACCGTGAGATATACCCGGTACTTTGGCTATCTCTTCGACGCTGGCTTGCTGTAGCCCCTGCAGACCGCCCATATACTTCAGCAGCATCTGCCGACGCTTTGGCCCCACTCCTTCGATAGTCTCCAGCGTGCTGGTACTTTTCACTTTTGCCCGCTTTTTACGATGCCCGGCGATGGCATGATCGTGCGACTCATCGCGGATATGCTGAATGACGTGCAGCGCGGGAGAGTCCGGCGGCAGGCTAAAACCTTCGCCCTCGGGCTCAAAGAATAGCGTTTCCAGGCCCGCCTTACGATCGCTACCTTTTGCTACCCCTAATAATAGAGGATGATGTTTATCCCAGGCCACGTCCAGCTCGGCAAACACGCTTTTCGCCTGCCCAAGCTGCCCTTTACCGCCATCTATCAGGATAACGTCGGGGATCTTGTTCTCTTCGATAGCTTTACCGTAGCGCCGGCGCAGAACCTGATTCATCGCCGCATAGTCATCCCCCGGCGTGATCCCGGTAATATTGTAGCGGCGATACTCGGCGCGCAGCGGCCCGTTGCTGTCAAATACCACGCACGAGGCGACGGTCTGCTCGCCCATCGTGTGGCTGATATCAAAGCACTCCATGCGCTTCACCGCCGGCAGCTTGAGCAGCGTCGCCAGCGCCTGCAGGCGCTGATGGATGGTGGACTGCTGGGACAATTTGGTCGTCAGCGCCGTCGCGGCATTGGTGCGCGCCAGCTTAAGATAGCGCGCGCGATCGCCGCGGGGTTTCGTCTGCACATTCACGCGCCGCCCCGCCAGCTCGGAGAGCGAGTCGGCGAGCAGGGTTTTGTCGCCAAGGTTAAAGTCGAGCAGAATCTCCCCCGGCAGGGTGCGCATCTGGCTCCCCTGCAGGTAGAACTGGCCGACGAAGGTCTCCACCACTTCCCCAAGCTCGGTGCCGCCGGGGACCTTAGGGAAATAGCTGCGGCTACCCAGCACCTTCCCCTGGCGAATAAACAGCACGTGAACGCAGGCCATGCCCGAATCAAAGGCGACGCCAATAACGTCCATATCGTCACCATTATTTGAGACAAACTGCTTCTCCGTCACCCGACGCACGGCCTGGATCTGATCGCGAATGCGCGCCGCCTCTTCAAACTCCAGCGCCTGGCTGGCCTTCTCCATGCGGGCAATAAGCTGCGTCAGGACCTGATCGTCTTTGCCGGCAAGGAACAGCCGCACGTATTCAACCTGCTGGGCATACTCCTCCTCGCTAACCAGCCCCGCCACGCAAGGGCCGAGGCAGCGGCCAATCTGATACTGCAGACACGGACGCGAGCGGTTGCGATAGACGCTATTTTCGCACTGGCGAACGGGGAAGATTTTTTGCAGCAGCGCTAAGGTTTCGCGAACCGCATAGCCGTTCGGGAAAGGACCAAAATATTCCCCTTTAGCGTGCTTAGCGCCGCGATGGGTCGCCAGCCGCGGATGGGTATCGGCGCTGAGAAAAATAAAGGGATAGGATTTGTCATCGCGCAGCAGCACGTTATAGCGCGGCTGATACAGCTTGATATAGTTATGTTCAAGCAGCAGAGCTTCCGTTTCGGTATGGGTTACCGTCACGTCTATTTGCGCTATCAGCGCCACCAGGGCTTCGGTTTTACGCGAAGCCAGGTTGCTGCGAAAATAGCTGCTTAGCCGCTTTTTCAGGTCTTTTGCTTTACCAACGTAAATAACGATACCGCCAGCATCGTACATCCGATAGACGCCCGGCTGGCTGGTTACTGTCTTCAGGAAAGCTTTGGCATCAAAAACATCACTCACAGACTTGCTAACGACTCCGCATTACACAGGCCATGGCGGATTGCCAGGTGGGTCAGCTCAACGTCACCGTGGATGTTTAATTTACTGAACATCCGATAGCGATAGCTGTTCACCGTCTTGGGACTCAGATTCAGCTGCTCTGAGATCTCATTGACCTTCTGACCTTTAGTGATCATCAGCATAATCTGCAATTCTCGTTCAGACAAACTGGCAAACGGCGATTCCGTTTTTTCCGGCTCGATCTGGCTGAGCGCCATCTGCTGGGCGATATCCGAAGCGATATAGCGCTGACCTGATGCCACGCAGCGAATCGCATTGACCACTTCCTGTGGCGCGGCGCCTTTACTCAGGTAGCCCGCAGCGCCTGCCTGCATCACCTTCGCCGGCAGCGGGTTTTCGGTATGCACGGTGAGCATAATGACTTTGGTATCGACAATGGCGCGCGCAATTTTACGCGTTGCCTCAAGACCGCCGATCCCGGGCATATTCATGTCCATCAGGACTACGTCAACGGGATTAGCCCGACACCATTTAACGGCATCCTCGCCGCAGCAACATTCGCCCACGACGTTAATCCCTTTTATATCTTCCAGAATGCGTCGTATCCCTGCGCGCACCAGTTCGTGGTCATCAACAAGAAGGACGTTGATCAAAGGAATAATCTCCAGAATTAGGGATAACACAACGGATAGCTTATCGAACCCATATTACCGGGTTTTGGCGTAATTTTAAAAGCCAAAAGTGTTCTGCAGAGGATTTATCTGTCCTTTATGGCAAGTTGTTTGCACACCTGGTGGAAACCCATACATAACAGAGAGTTGTATAAGGTCGCATTTTTAACATTCGTCATACAGAAAACGTAATAAACACAACATAATACGTAGTTGATAAATACGAAAGAAAATATGTAACAATAATTAACTCTAAAAATCATACCAAAAATTAACAATTTGCAGGCGCCGAAGCGGGCCTTATTCAGGCAATTAAACCCGTCACAGCTCCGATCAGAGAACGCAAATTACGCGCTCCTTTTTTTTCTGCCGCTTGTGGTATACTGCGCCGCTTTAAGATTTAGTATTGCGCAAAAGCGCCGATAGCAAACGAGGATATCGATGAGCACACCAGATTTTTCCACTGCAGAAAATAATCAAGAACTGGCGCAGGAAGTGACCTGCCTGAAAACGCTGCTGACGCTGATGCTCCAGGCCATGGGCCAGGCCGATGCGGGTCGGGTGATTATTAAGATGGAAAGGCAAATCACGCAGATGGAAGATGAGGCTCAGGCTGCCGTATTCTCCAGCACCGTTAAGCAAATTAAACAGGCTTACCGTCAGTAACAATAAACCGGCTGAAAGTATAACTGACAGCCGGTTTCACGCCTGGCACGCAGAACGATGGGCTAGCTCAAATTAAGCCGGTGGCGACCGCATAGCAGGCTATTTGCGTTTTATTCGGTGCGTTGAATTTTCGTTGCATATTTTTCTGATGAAAATTGACGGTATTTTCTGAGATAGACAGAATTATCGCGACCTCTGCCGAGGTCTTCCCTTCCGCAGTCCATTTCAAAATCTCCAGTTCACGCCGGCTGAACTTCATTTCCGGCGGCATCACCATCGCGTCCTGCAGGCGTAACAGCGTCAACAGGCTGAGCTCAATCAGCATTCTCAAACGCATTTCTAATTCGTCTGCCGGATAGGGCCCGGCGCTACGATTCTGCCCTGAGACCGAAAGAAAGCCCTGCGCGTGGTTGGGTAAGGTGAGGCACTGAGTAATCCCCTTCACCAGCCCGTGATCGCGCGCGCCGTCCCAGAGCTGCGGGGCGTCACGGAATAGCCCGTCGTTCCACGGCAGGTGACCGCGAAGAAAATTTTCCGGTCGCAGCACCGGATCGATGGCGAAATAGTTCTCGGCTTGATATTGCGCCATCCACGCCTGCGGATAGGTCGTCTGCAGCGTCACCTTAGGGCGCGTAAAGGGCACGGGATGGCGCACGAAGAGAGCAAAATAATCGTATTCCAGCTCTTTCGCCTGCTGCTGCAGGAGATTATAAACCCCCTCTCCCGCCGAAATTGCCTGAAATTGTTGCAGCATTTCCCGCCGCCAGCTGAAAAAATCATTGTCCCTCATAACCGACCAAATAACTCCTGAGTAATTATCATTATTACAAATACAAAAACTAACACATAAATCTTATTTATATGTATAAAATATCGTATACACCGCACATATTAGATCGTTACTGGTGCTATTCAGCGCTGACGGGAGAAGAGAATGTCGCATCATTTATCTCTGCCGACGATATATTCTCAACTGTGGGAGGAGTTTAGCGCCAATCCTGCTGCCGATATTGCCTTCTCTCAAGCGCCGCTTGTTTTACCCTCAGCGATAAGATATGACGTATCGTTTCGGCAGGCTGG
The DNA here is from genome assembly GCF_024810075.1 of Klebsiella sp. BIGb0132. Classification (NCBI taxonomy): domain Bacteria; kingdom Pseudomonadati; phylum Pseudomonadota; class Gammaproteobacteria; order Enterobacterales; family Enterobacteriaceae; genus Klebsiella; species Klebsiella sp. BIGb0132. Next base: position 211,190 of record NZ_JANUDW010000008.1, read on the forward strand.
CCTCCATCAACGACGGAAAAAGGGATTGTTTCAGGAAAACGTCGCGTGCGGCTGAATATAAAAATACCAATCGATAAGCAGCGTTTAATAGTTCTGCTCTCTCACATGGCGCTATCGTTCAGCAGCTATCGTCCAGAAAGGTTTCCACTTCGCGGCCCAGGCGTTCGGGCTGGCCAAACGCCTGCACCGTTCTCTGCGGCTGGCGGGAACGCCGGTAGCCTCGCCCTTTTCACCGGATCCCGCGGCCGCAGTCGGGTAGCCGTTACTGCATCAGGAATTTTTCGAGGAACTGGCGCGTGCGCGGCTGCTGCGGATTGGCAAACAGCACCTTAGCCTCACCCTGCTCGACGATACGTCCCTGATCCATAAAGATAGCCCGGTCGGCCACGTCGCGGGCAAAGCTCATTTCATGGGTCACGATAACCATGGTGCGCTTCTCCTGCGCCAGCTGGCGAATGGTGTTCAGCACTTCGCCCACCAGCTCAGGATCCAGAGCGGACGTGGGTTCATCAAACAAAATAACGTCCGGACGCATCGCCAGCGCGCGGGCAATCGCCACGCGCTGCTGCTGGCCGCCGGAGAGACGGCGCGGGTAGCTATTCTCTTTCCCGTTTAGCCCAACCTTCGCCAGCAGCTCGCGCGCCCGGACGATCGATTCGTTTTTATCTTCACCCTTAACGATAACCGGCCCTTCAATAATGTTCTCCATCACCGTGCGGTGCGGGAACAGGTTGAAGTTCTGGAAAACGAAGCCGACGTGCTGGCGCAGGCGGCGAATCAGCCCCTTCTGCTGGCTCAGGCTGCGCGCGGTATCGATAGTGACGTCGCCCACCCGAATGGTGCCGCTCTCCGGCTGTTCCAGCAGGTTGATGCTGCGCAGAAGGGTCGTTTTGCCGGAGCCGCTGGGGCCGATAATCGCCACCACTTCGCCCTCCGCCACCTCCAGGTCAATACCGTGCAGTACCGTCTGTCCGTGGAACTTTTTCACCAGGTTTTTGACTTCAATGGCACTCATTTTGGATCACGCTCCTGGCGATTCAGCTGATTTTCAAAATAGTTTTGCAGCGTCGACAGCACCGTCGCCATCACCCAGTAAATCAGCGATGCGGCCAGATACATGGTGAAAACTTCCAGCGTACGGGAGGTAATAAGCTGCGCCTGGCGGAACAGTTCCGGTACCTGGATAGTCGCCGCCAGCGACGTATCTTTCACCAGGCTGATAAAGCTATTGGAGAGCGGTGGCAGCGCGACGCGCGCGGCCTGCGGCAGAACCGCCCGACGCAGAGTCTGCCACGGCGTCATCCCGATGCTTGCCGCCGCTTCCCACTGCCCTTTATCAATAGAGGCAATCGCCGCGCGCAGCGTTTCGGCGGCATACGCCGCGGTGTTCAGCGACAGGCCAATCATCGCCGCCGGAATGGGATCCAGCTCAATGCCAAACTGCGGCAGGCCGTAGTAAATCATAAACAGCTGGGCGATCAGCGGCGTACCGCGGAAAATAGAAATGTAGACCCGCGCCAGCCACTTTACCGGCCAGAGGGGCGACATCCGCATCAGCGCAAGGATAAAGCCCAGCAGCAGGCCAAAGAACATACCGCCGATGCTCAGCTGCAGCGTAAATACCGCCCCCTTGAGGAGAAAAGGTGCGGAATCAAAAACCAGTTGGATACTCTCTTGCATTCTGTTTGTTCTGCTTTAGATATGAGGATGGTAGGCAAACAGCGCCGGCGCTCCGCCGGTGTGTATAAATAAGATTGGCCCTTCATCCTTAAAGCGTTTCTGCTGAATACCGTCAATCAGCCCGGCCATCGCCTTCCCGGTATAGACCGGATCCAGCAGGATACCCTCAAGCTGCGCCAACAGTTTTACCGCTTCCATGCCTTCGTCATTCGGCGTGCCGTAGCCTGGCGCGAAATAGTCGTCCCACAGCGTGATGTTGGCTTTTGCCTGCAGCTCGAGGCTGTTCGCTACCGCCTGCTGCAGGGCCACGACTTTCGGCAGCTGGTCCGCCACCTTGCGCGACACGGTGACGCCAATCAGTTCGGCCCCCGGCATCAGCTGTTCCAGACCCACCGCCAGGCCGGCATGGGTGCCGGCGCTGCCGGATGCCACCACCACGGACGACAGCTCTACCGCGCCTTCGCACTGCTGGGCGATTTCCAGCGCGCTTTCAACATAGCCCAGCGCGCCCAGCGCATTGGAGCCGCCGACCGGGATCACGTACGGACGATAGCCCTGCGCCTCGATACGCGTCGCCAGCTCTTCCAGCTGCGCGTTGGGGTCGGTCAGCGCATCGCACATCTCGACCTGGGTATTGAACAGATCCAGCAGCAGGCGGTTGCCGTTAGTCAGGTAGTTTTCCGCACGGGTGCCAATCGGGTTTTCCAGCAGGGCCACGCAGTGCAGGCCAAGCTTAGCCGCCACCGCCGCGGTTTGACGAACGTGGTTAGATTGAATCGCGCCGGCGGTGATCAGCGTATCGGCGCCTTCCCGCAGCGCATCGGCTGCCAGGAACTCCAGCTTGCGCAGCTTATTGCCGCCCATAGCAAGCGGGGTCACGTCGTCGCGTTTGATAAAAATTTCGCGACCGAGATGATCCGACAGGCGCGGCAGGTATTCCAGCGGAGTCGGAGCGCCAATCAGCTCCAGGCGCGGGAAACGCGTTAAATTTTGCAGTGACATGATATCTCCTGACTGAGAGCCAATCCCTCAGGCGTTATTATTCCGGGCAAACGGGCCCCTAAAATAGCCTGACGAAACAGGCCCTTTGTTTTTATTATGCACGTAGTTGCCGACGAAATAAAAAAAGGCGCCTCGATGAGCGCCTTTTTTCACCGCCGGCCGTTATTTCGTCACGTCAGCGCCAAACCATTTTTCCGACAGCGCTTTCAGGCTGCCGTCTTTTTGCATGTCGGCAATGGCACCATCCACCGCTTTCAGCAGGTCTTCGTTACCTTTACGCAGCGCCACACCGGACTCCTGACGCGAGAACGCTTCGCCGGTGACGGCCAGGGTATTGCCGGTTTTCTTCACCAGATCCAGCGCCGCCAGACGATCGACCAGAATGGCATCGATGCGGCCTACGCGCAGATCCTGATATTTAGTCGGGTCGTCATCATAGGTGCGGATATCTACGCCCTGCACGTTCTGACGCAGCCACTCTTCGTAGTTGGTGCCCAGACCCACGCCGACTTTCTTGCCTTTCAGGTCGGCCGCCGTTTTGATAACGCCTTCATTGCCCTTTTTCACCAGCGCCTGCACGCCAGAGACGGTGTACGGCGTGGAGAAGTCATATTTTTTCTTACGCTGGTCGGAAATGGTGACCTGGTTAATCACCACGTCGATGCGTTTAGAATCCAGCGAGGCCAGCATTCCGTCCCATTTGGTCGGTTTCAGATCGGCCTTCACTCCCAGATGCTTCGCCAGCTCGTTGGCAAAGTCGACCTCAAAACCGGCCAGCTTGCCGTCATCACCCTGATAGCTGAACGGAGGATAGGTACCTTCCAGACCCACGCGCAGCGTGCCGCGCTCTTTAATTTGGTTAAACAGGTTTTCTGCGGCAAACGTTTTTACGCTAACGCCAGTCATCAAAACCACAGCCATTGCGCCCATCAGCGCCTGGCGGCCCAGAAGTGCTAATTTCATAGAGACCCCACAGAGTGATATTTTTTTGTAGTGTAAGGCGTTTATGCGGATGGACCAACATCTATCCGCTACATCTTATTCCAATTTATTATATACGATACCGTTTATGGCATAGTGAAAAACGCGCGCAAAATCGATCGTATTTGCTGGAGATCTCTCATACTGCAAGAGTCAGCTTGATGACGTCTGGAGCACGGAAGATGAAAAACCCCACGTTATTGCAGTGCTTTCATTGGTATTACCCCACCGGCGGCGAGTTATGGCGTGAAGTTGAGGCGCTGGCACCGAACCTGAACGAAATCGGCGTCAATATGATTTGGCTCCCCCCCGCGTATAAAGGCGCTTCCGGCGGCTACTCGGTCGGCTACGACAGCTACGATCTTTTTGACCTTGGCGAGTTCGACCAAAAGGGCTCCATCGCCACCAAATACGGCGACAAGGCGCAGCTGCTGGCGGCCATCGCCGCGCTGCGACAGCACGACATCGCCGTCCTGCTCGACGTGGTGGTCAACCACAAAATGGGTGCCGATAAAAAAGAGAGCATCCGCGTTCAGCGCGTGGACGAGCAAGACCGTACGCAAATTGCTGAAGAGGTGGTGGAGTGCGAGGCCTGGACCCGCTACGACTTCCCCGCCCGCGCCGGTAAATATTCGCAGTTCGTCTGGGATTATAAATGCTTTAGCGGCATCGATCATATTGAGAACCCGGACGAAGACGGCGTGTTTAAAATCGTTAACGACTATACCGGCGAAGGCTGGAACGATCAGGTCGATGATGAGATGGGCAACTTCGACTACCTGATGGGCGAGAATATCGATTTCCGCAACCATGCGGTTACCGAAGAGCTCAAGTACTGGGCCCGCTGGGCGATGGAGCAGACCGGCTGCGACGGTTTTCGCCTCGACGCGGTGAAGCATATTCCGGCCTGGTTCTATAAGGAGTGGATCGATCACGTCCAGGAAGTGGCGACTAAGCCGCTGTTTATCGTCGCGGAATACTGGTCGCACGAAGTTGAAAAGCTGCAGCAATATATCGCGATGGTTGATGGCAATACGCTGCTGTTCGACGCTCCTCTGCAGATGAAGTTTCACGAGGCCTCGCGCCAGGGCCGCGATTACGATATGAGCCAGATCTTTAGCGGTACGCTGGTTGAAGCCGATCCGTTCCACGCCGTCACCCTGGTGACCAACCACGATACGCAGCCGCTGCAGGCGCTGGAGGCGCCGGTTGAGCCGTGGTTTAAGCCGCTGGCCTATGCGCTGATTCTGCTGCGCGAGAACGGCGTGCCGTCGGTCTTTTATGCCGATCTCTTCGGCGCCAGCTATGAAGATACCGGCGGAGATGGCCAGACTTACGCTATCGAGATGCCGGTTATCGAACAGCTGCACGAGCTGATTGATGCCCGCCAGCGCTTTGCCCACGGCGTGCAGACGCTGTGGTTCGATCATCCGAACTGTATCGCCTTCAGCCGCAGCGGCACCGATGACGATCCGGGATGCGTGGTGGTGTTGTCGAACGGTGATGACGGTGAGAAATCGCTGACCCTTGGCGCCAATTACGGCAATAAGCGCTGGAAAGATTTTCTCGGCAACCGGGAGGAGCAGGTGGAAACCGACGACGAAGGCTGCGCGACGTTTACCTGCCGCGGCGGCAGCGTCAGCGTGTGGGTTATCGAAGAGACGTTATAAATCTAGGTGAGTATCGCGGGCTGGACGCGCTGCCAGCCCGTCGGTGCCCTAGTGCGCGCTTTTCGTCGCGGCGGCGGCTTTATTCCACGCCTGCTCGCACTCAGGCGTGAGGCGGTCGACGCGGGTCAGGGTCATGCGGTCATACTCCAGGGTATTGCCGGTGCGTTCGACAGGATAGATATCCAGACCAGAGGTCACGTTGTAAACCCGATCGTCACGCTGCATTAATTTACCCTGCGTGGCGATAACCCGCTGCCACTGACGACAATCGAGCGTATCGCCATTTTTGGTCACAATCAGGCTGGCAATCGCCTCCGGGCTCATCATTTCGCTCTGCGGACCTTTTGATTGCCAGTATCCCTCTAACCCGGCGGGCGCTGGCGCTTTGACAACCTCGTTGTAATTATCTACCTGCACGCATCCGGCGAGAGTCAACAGCGCGCCAGCAATTACTATCTTTTTCATCATTCATCCCACACACCGATAAAAAAGTATTGTGGCATTAAAGCGTTAAGCCTGCCACCTCTCTTGCAGCGGGCGAAAAGCGACGCCAAGAGGCCGTCAATCCAGGCCGATCGCCAGTAGCGCTAAATGGCGTTCGGTTTATTCGGCTATTAATTAATGTTTTTGATGAAACGGCCATATTGGTGAGGTGAGAATTTATCCAGCCAGCATAAGGATAATCCGAAAAGAGAATAACTCCCGGCCGGCAACCTTATCTGTAACTGGAAGTTTTTGCTTTTAATTCCCCGACGTAACATGATGCACGCCTTTACTTTGGGAGTATTCCTGGCAAATTATGGGCAATATTACGGAATAGTTCAGGTTACTTAATGGTTTCCACGCTGTACCTTGTTTTATTACCCACTTAAATGGACTTCATCGCGCTCACCGGCGAAGGATGAATTATCGTTACGTGTTGATTGAGGATGGGTCATGTCAACGATTATCATGGATTTGTGCAGCTATACCCGACTGGGATTGACCGGGTATCTGACAAGCAGAGGAATAAGAAAGCGTGACATCAGCGAAGTGCATACGGCGGCAAGCCTGAAAGAGAGCTGCGAATCGTCCCGCCCGGCGGTGGTGTTTCTCAACGAAGATTGCTTTATTCATCGCGAAGATAGCAATCAGCTTATCCGACAAATCATTACGGATTATCCCGGTACGCTATTTATCATCTTTATGGCGCTGGCTAACGTTCATTTTGACCACTATCTGCTGGTGCGCAAAAATTTACTTATTAGCTCGAAGTCGCTTACGCCAAAAGACCTTGATGACATTCTGGGTAATCATCTGAAATACGATAGCTTCAGCGCCGGACGCATCAATATACCCACGCTGTCATTAAGCCGGGCTGAATCAAATATGCTGCAAATGTGGATGGCCGGGCACGGGACATCGCAAATATCGACGCAGATGAACATCAAGGCTAAGACCGTATCGTCGCACAAAGGCAATATTAAAAAGAAAATCCAGACCCACAATAAACAGGTGATTTACCATATTGTCCGTCTGACGGAAAACATTACCTCAGGGATTTACGTCAACATGCGATGAAAGAACTGGCGGCAGAAACCGCCAGTTTTGATTGCCGACAGACTAGTCGACCTTCTCAACAAAGACACCGTCCGGATGCCCTTTCTCGTTGAAAAACCAGATCCCCAGCGGATAGTCTTCCAGCGAAACCAGATACATTGTTCCTTCGCTAAACGACTCTATTGCCAGTACTACCCCCGATCGACGTGGGCCACCGTCGGTCTTCACCGTGACACGATCGTTCACCTGCATAACTCGTCTCCTCTATTTTTGAGCCAGTGTAGAACAAAACCGCCGGATGCGCAGCGTCCCGCCCGATGAGCGCTGTTTTTATAGACCGTCTATACTTGAAGAGGCACTGTCGGAGCCAAGCGAGGTAGCGATGATGAAATCCGCCAAAGAGAGCAGTTCGGGTAGCGGCGGGGGTAGCGTCAATGTTGACGCCCTGCTGGCGGCAATTAATGAAATTAGCGAAAGCGAAGTGCAGCGCACCCGCGACGATCCTCATCACGTGAGCATTGATGGTCGCGATTACCATACCTGGCGTGAGCTAGCGGAAGCCTTTGAGCTCGATATCCACGACTTTAGCGTCACCGAAATCAACCGCTAGGCGCAGGCGAAAAAAATCCCGACTCGCAGGAGTCGGGATGAAACTTGCTAATGCAAGAAGCACTTGAAAATTCGTTACACCGGGAGATCCGATGCGTGGAAAACATTATCCTCAATTATTTTGCATGACAAGAGCTATTGATGAAGAAAATAATTGAGACACATAGCCAATGACGCCGGGCCCCTGGATAACCCAGGTGGCAGAAGGCTTCGTTGATGCCGCTGCGCCATAAATCGCCTTTCACTCCCGCCCCCTTTTAAGATAAATCTCATATCAGCACTTTACCGCGCCGCGGTGAACGGATGAAGACGGCCCGCATCGGACGCTTACCCCACAGAACAGACCCGGTTGCGGCCATGCTGTTTCGCAAGATAGAGCCGGCGATCGGCTATCGACTGCAGGTTTTCAAAGTTAACCTCCGCGCAATCGTCGCTGCTGCTGACGCCCAGCGAGGCGCTGATGCGCAGGCTCGTGTTGTTGCAGAGCAGTATTTCGCGGCTGTTAATGCGAACGCGGATACGCTCCGCTATCGCCGTCGCCTCCTGCAGGGTGGTATGCGGCATGACCACGCAAAACTCCTCCCCGCCCACGCGCCCGGCGAGATCGCCTTCGCGGATGTTGCTGGCTATCGTGCTGGCAACCAGCGACAGCACCCGATCGCCGGACTGATGACCGTGCAGGTCGTTCACCCGCTTGAAGTAATCCAGATCGAGTTGAATCACGGCGAACGGACGCTTCCCGCGCTCGCACTCTCCGGCAGCGGCAATGGCTCTTTCAAACAGCCCACCGCGGTTTAACAGCCGCGTTAATGCGTCGTGCCAGGCCCGCCACTCCAGCGACGTTTGCAGCTCGCTCATATTGCGCACCATGCGCAGAATAACCAGCCAGGAGATAATCAGCATCGAGGTAAACAGCAGCCACATCAGCATCAGCGCGATGGTAATCGATCCAAACTCACCGCGGACCCCTTCCTGCAGGGTGTGAATACGCAGCAGGACGCCATCAAAATTCTTCAGCTTTTCCCAGCTGATATAGCGGGTTAGCAGACGAATGCCGCCCTTGTTGTCGTGCGAGAAGGCGTAGCTCAGCGTCTCCTGCTCGCGGGGCGAGAGCAGAGTGAGCACATTGCCCGGTGCGGAAGAGGCAATCAGGTTCAGCCGGTTGTCGTACAGCTGATATTCGCCGTCCTGCCCGCCCTTCGCCGCGTTCATCAGAAAGGCCTTTATTTCACGAACCGAGAAGTCCATCGCCAGCACGCCGTGCCAGTAGTGGCGGAAATCCAGCGGTATGGAGGCGGTCACCACCTGGGCATCGCTCAGCGATCCCTCTTCGGGAAAGGTTTGCCAGACTACGCCGCGTCCGGGATTCGTCCGCTGGTCCTGACGGGTAAACCACGGGGAGCGGGTGGCAGCGCTATAAAGCGCCAGCGCCTGGGTGGTGTCTGTTAGCGCTTCAGTGCTAACAAAGAAGCCGCTGCGCGATACGTACAGCATGCGCTCGGTGAAGCCACGGTTATTGTTGGTCAGGCGCAGCAGATAGCCCAGCTCAAGTGCAGCCATCAGCTCGTTGCCGGAAAGGGCATTGTCGCGGGAGAGGGTCGGAGCTTTATCGACGAAAGCATCGGATACGCCGTAGACCGGCAGAGTACGGCGGTTGTGTAACGCTACCGACCATACCGCTTCATGGCGTTTGCTGATGTACTCCTGCTCGGCCTTACGCAGGATCATAAAATCTAACGGCGTTTCCAGCGCCGACTGCATCCCGTTGCGGAAAAAGATCATCCGGTCAGTGTTAAACTGCAGCAGGCCGTCCATTTCATGGACGACGTTTTCGAGATTGTTGTGCTGGCTATCGACATACGCCTCCTCCAGCACCATTATTTCTCGCCATATCAGTAGCGTAGAAAAAAATAGCACCACCACAAAACAAAAATTTACCACGTGTCCCGGGCTCGAAAGGCGGCGAAGTTTTCTCCCCCACAGCGGCTTATTCATTGTGCTCTCGCAGTACCATCATAGAAACAAACGCCATCCACGCTCCCTGTCGGAAAGCCGGGCCATACAATGACAAAACGCCCGGTATAGACCGGGCGTTATTGGGATCGGGAGAGCTATTCCGCGCCCCCTCCCCCACGAACCAACTCATCTTCACGGAACGCCTCGCGCTTAACGGTATAGCCGTCATACCACCGGCATTCAACCATGCCGTTGGCAAAACCGGTCACAACCATGCGCGGCCCGCCGCTTTTCCGCCTGACTTCATCGCTGATGAACCATACCATTTTTCGCTCCGTAATCCGGGAGAAACTGTTTCACCTTAGACGAAGCTGAGACATTTTGCATAACCGCCGACGGATTTACTTTACCGCACGACGAAGCGCGGAAATGGCCTTCACGCCCGCCACTACCACGGCGCCAATGATGAAGCCCAGCACCAGGTTTACGCCCGTCGGCAGCAGCGAAGCGGTGAACCCGGACATGCCGCTGGCCAGATTTTCCACCGCGTGGTGCAGCGGAGTAATGCCGTGGACCACGATGCCGCCACCGACCAGGAACATCGCCAGCGTCCCGACAATCGACAGCACTTTCATCAGCCGAGGCGCCACCACCAGCAAAGCTTTGCCGACCCCGCGGGCCAGCACGCTGCTTTTCTCCACCAGCCAGTAGCCCATGTCGTCCAGCTTCACGATAATGCCGACCAGGCCGTATACGCCAACGGTCACCAGCAGGGCAATTCCGGAAAGGATCATTATCTGGTTTAGCAGCGGCGCATCCGCCACGATACCGAGGGTAATCGCGACAATTTCGGCGGAGAGAATAAAGTCCGTACGAATGGCGCCTTTCACCTTATCGCGCTCAAATGCCAGCGGGTCGCGTTCGGCCAGCGCCGCCAGGCGCTGTTGCCGGGCCTGCGGGTCCTCTTTGTGTTTGCGGGCCTGCAGGCTATGCAGCACCTTCTCGACGCCTTCAAAACAGAGGAAGGCCCCGCCAAGGATCAGCAGCGGCGTAATCGCCCACGGAATAAATGCGCTAATTAAAAGCGCCAGCGGAACCAGGATCACCTTATTGACCAGCGACCCCTTCGCCACTCCCCACACCACCGGCAGCTCGCGGTTCGCCCGCACGCCGGACACCTGCTGGGCATTGAGGGAAAGATCGTCCCCGAGCACGCCCGCCGTCTTCTTCGCCGCCAGCTTACCCATCACCGAGATATCGTCGAGCAGCGTGGCAATATCGTCCAACAAGGTTAAAAGACTACTTCCCGCCAAAATACCATTCCTTCATTTTATGGTTATTAAACATAGAGTATGGGGCAAAATTCGCGTCTCGCCCAGCAAAGCAAATAGTCAACAAAAAATTAACAATCACCGGGTAATTAAAGCGCTCGCCAGCGAGGTAGTTTTCACGTTTACTATATGCCCCCTTCCTATTTTTGTACCGTCGTGAGGACGTATGTCTACCCGCCAGTTATTACCGCTTATCGGGGCGCTGTTTGCGCTATATATCATCTGGGGATCCACCTACTTTGCTATCGCCATTGGCGTTGCCAGCTGGCCCCCGCTGATGATGGCCGGTATTCGCTTTCTTTCTGCCGGAGGGCTGCTCATCGTCTATCTGCTGGCTACCGGCCACAGGCTCCCGGCGCGCAGACCGCTGCTTAACGCGGCGCTGATCGGCATTCTGCTGCTTGCCGTTGGCAACGGCTTCGTCACCCTGGCAGAGCATCAGCACGTGCCTTCCGGTATTGCGGCGGTGATGGTCGCCACCGTCCCGCTATTTACCCTGTGCTTTAGCCGCTTTTTCGGCATCGCCACGCGTAAAATCGAGTGGCTGGGCATCGCCATCGGCCTGGCGGGTATTATCCTGCTCAACAGCGGCGGTAATTTAAGCGGCAATCCCTGGGGCGCGCTGCTGATCCTGATCGGCTCCATGAGCTGGGCGTTTGGCTCAGTCTATGGCTCGAGAATTGAGCTGCCCACCGGCATGATGGCCGGCGCGGTTGAGATGCTCGCGGCGGGAATTGTGCTGATGGTCGCCTCTACCCTGACCGGGGAAAAGCTGACGCAGATGCCCTCATGGTCGGGAATTATTGCCGTCGCCTACCTGGCCATCTTCGGCTCGCTGATTGCGATTAATGCTTATATGTACCTGATCCGTAACGTCACTCCCGCCGTTGCCACCAGCTATGCCTACGTTAACCCGGTAGTCGCGGTGTTATTAGGCACCGGGTTCGCCGGCGAGAGCCTGTCGCTGACCGAGTGGACGGCGCTCGGCGTTATTATTTTTGCGGTGGTGCTGGTGACGCTCGGCAAGTATTTGTTCCCCGCCCGCAGCGAAGCCAAGCCCTGTGAGGTTGAAAAGTAGGCTACGGCCCGATTCCCTGAGTATCAATCTGCGCGCGGTGGCCGCCGCCGCAGATCCACTCCTCCAGGCGTTCGCTCAGCGCTTCATCGCTAAGCTTTTTCTTCCCGCGTAGCGCGCACTCCCAGACGATCAGCACCCGCCATCCTCGCTCAAGCAGCAGCGCCTCGTCCCGCCGGTCTCGCGCCACGTTGCCATCGATTTTATTCAGCCAGAACGCCGTGCGGGTTGCCGGCACCTTGAACAGGTAGCAGTCATGATGATGCCAGAAGCAGCCGTGGGTAAAGATAGCGCAGCGGTAATCGTTGACCACAAAATCCGGGCGCCCCGGCAGCGTGGCCTCCTGAGCGGTAAAAGAAAAACCGGCCTGCGTGAGCAGCCCGGCCAGTCGTTTTTCTATCGCCGTATCGAACGTGCCGATGGCGCGCATATTTTTACTGCGGGTGGCCTTATCGTGAACGTCCATCATCATCCTCGGGATCGCGGCGGGCCACCGCCTGCGCAATTCGCGGCTGCAGCAGCCTGGCGACGGCGGCAAACACCGGCACCACCACCGAGTTACCAAACTGGCGGTACGCCTGAGTATCGGAAACGGGAATGCGGAAGCGGTATCCCTGTGGGGACTCAAAGCCCATCAGGCGCGCGCATTCGCGGGGCGTGAGCCGGCGCGGGCGACGCTGCTGGTTTTGCGGGTTGTCAAAGTCCTTCTCACCCAGCGGGCGATCCCAGCCGCGGTCGATCAGAATTTCAGCGCCATCCTTATAGTAGCGAGCCGACAGCGTGCGCGCCACGCTATGCGGGTTGCGCGGGTCGACTAGCCCATAGCCGAAACCGTTGCCCAGCGCCTGGTGTTTACGCGCGTAGCGATACAGGTACTTCCACAGCACCGGAGTAAGAATAAATTTGGCATCCACCGTCGGCTCGAGCAGCTCGCCAAACGTCGGGCGCTGGGCCGGGTAAAGCCCGGAGATATCGCGCAGGGTAAACCCCTCGTGCAGCTGCAGGTCGCGACGAAAGCCAACCAGCACGATGCGTTCGCGATGCTGCGGCAGGAAGTTGCGGCCATCGATAACCTTGGGATCGTCCGCCCCACTATGCCCGGCATCAGAGACCTCATAGCCGAGTTCGTCGAGGGTTTGCATGATGATGCTGAACGTTCGCCCTTTGTCGTGGCTCTTCAGGTTTTTGACGTTCTCCAGCACGAAGATTGCCGGCCGCCGGGCCGCTATAATCCTGACGACATCGAAAAACAGCGTGCCCTGCGTCTCACAGGCAAAGCCGTGGGCGCGTCCGAGGGCGTTCTTCTTCGATACCCCGGCGAGGGAAAATGGCTGGCAGGGAAAGCCGGCCAGCAGCACATCATGCTGAGGAATAGTGTCGCGAATGTGCCGTGCCGCGTCTTCATCGCTGATATCAAGACGATGGCTGAGGGTGATATCACGGATATCGGCATTGAAGCGATGCTGCTCGGAGTCGCAATACCAGTTCGCTTTGTAGGTACGCACCGCGTGCTTATTCCATTCGCTGGTGAAAACGCACTGCCCGTTGATGGATTCAAAGCCGCTGCGGATGCCACCGATACCGGCAAACAGATCGACAAAGCGGAAAGCATAATTCGGATGGTGTGCCGGCGGCCGCGGCAGCAGCGATGCCAGATGCGCGCGCTCCCGATGGCCTAAGCGGCTGGCCGCCCGGGGCACCGTGGCGACGCGCTTGAGTATCGCCGGGCTCCAGTGCTGTTCCCCAACGGCAACCAGCTGCGCCACCAGCGTTTTCACATCATATATTGCCATCAGCTGGCGCAATAACGCCTGCGCGTCTTCCCCGGCCTGCGTTACCGGCAGAGACGGGGGATTTTCCTTAGATAAATTTTGCGGCATAACCTCAACCAGCTGGACAATTTTCGCAGAGATTACCACAAATAGCGCAGGCAGTTTTAAGCCTGTGGGTCAAAGCGGCGCAAAACCGCCTTATCCAGCGCGGTAGGGTCCCCCTGCAGCTCTGAACTGAGCTTCGCCATAAACTGCACCAGGAAGCGGGCGTTGTGTTCCGCCATCGCTCTCCCTTCAGCGGTTTGCATCGTTTTAGGCAGGCGCAGCAGCTTGCACTGGAAATGGTCCAGCGCGTAGGTGCGGTCATCCAGCTCGCGCCTATCGGCAAAAGGATCGTCAGCATCAAACAGGATATTATTCAGCGCCCCGGAGACCGCGAAAACGCGCGCCAGACCAATCGCCCCCAGGGACTCGAGCCGGTCGGCATCCTGGACAATCTTCGCCTCTTCGCTCAACGGAGGAATAGCGGCGCTAAAGCTATGCGCCTCAATGGCGTGGAGTACGGCAGGATAGCGGTCGACGGGAAAATCGGCAAAAGAGGAGTGCAGAATACTCTGCGTCTTTTGCGCCGCCATCACCGACGAGCGGCTGCGGTCGGGGTGGTTTTTTGCCAGGCTGACAATGTCATGAAAGTAACAGGCAGTGAGGATCACCAGGTGGTCAACCTGCCGGTTGGCGGCCAGCCGCTGGGCGGTGCCCCACACGCGACGAAAATGCGAAATGTCGTGAGCGGAGTCGCCCTGCGGGTGATGCCCTATCAGCCAGGCTTCAAATCGTTGCTGCCAGTCAACCAGTTCCATGCGCTTTCCTCTGAGAGAAGGTAGGCTGCGAGCATAGCAACTTTAATCCTGATGTTCATAGCTACCAGCATCAGGCCGCGTATACCAGGCGATTGTCCCAAGGAGTAACCCGACGACGCCGAGGACAAGAAAGCCCAGCAGCGCGCCCAGCCATTTGCCCGCCGTTGAACCCAGATCCCCGTCAATACCCGTTCCGGGGACGCTCTGAATATGCCCGACAACCCACCAGTAGCGCACCATCGCCCACAGGAAATAGGCGCAGAAGGCGTAAAAAGCCCATAGCGCCAGCTTGCCCCCGGGACTCCGTTTCGCTTTCTCTTCCATTTAACTGCCCTCCTTTCCTCAGTAACGAAACGTCACCTGAAATAAAAATGTGATTTTAGTCACATTATACAGTGAAGTTTGCCGTCAGGCATCCGTAACGTCCGGAGAGGTTCAGCGAGCAATGGGAGTCGCCCACATCGCCTCTCACCAGCTGCCGGTAAATAATATGGCCCCTCGCGCCTGCCCTGATATTCCCGTTAAGCGCCGGTTTAATATTTCCCCGTTACCGCTTCTCTCTTTGCGTAATTACTTTGCGCACAGAAACGATATTTATCGCCCGAACACATCAGTAACGCCCAAGCATCAATATTAGAAATTTCATAACAAGCATGAATCCACCCAGCACCCTAATAACCTATTGTTATAGAAGATAATAAACCGGCAGCATAGCTCACCGACAATCGATAACTTATTAATATAAAGAACCAATAAGAAACATTTTGTAATATTAGATATAATTTACTTACATTTTAAATTTAAATAAAAATGAACCTTCACAGATAGTATTTATTTTGCATTAAGCAAGATTCTTTGACATTCACATTAATTATAAATAAAAGGGAATATATAATGAAAAGAAAAGTACTGGCAATTCTGGTGCCGTCCTTATTAATGGCAGGGACCGCGAGCGCAGCGGAAATCTATAATAAGAGCGGTAATAAAGTCGATTTCTACGGCAAAATGGTCGGCGAACATATTATGACCGATACCGACGAAGGCAACCGCAACTCTGAAGATACCTCCTACGCGCGGTTCGGCGTTAAGGGTGAAACGCAGATTAACAGCGAGCTGACCGGCTATGGTCAGTTTGAGTACAATATGACAGCCAATAAACCAGAGGGCGACCAGGGCAGCGCGACCCGTCTGGCATTTGCCGGTTTAAAATATGCCAGCTACGGTTCATTTGATTATGGCCGCAACTACGGAGCGGTATACGACGCCGCAGGCTACACGGATATGCTGGTTGAGTGGGGCGGCGACGGTCTGGTGCATACCGATAACTTTATGACCGGCCGCACCAACGGCGTCGCGACCTACCGCAATACTGACTTTTTTGGCCTGTCCGATGGGCTGAACTTTGCTCTCCAGTACCAGGGTAAAAATACCAACCGCGATCGTCTGAAAGCCAACGGTGACGGCTACAGCGCGTCCGTTGACTACAGCCTCGACGGATTTGGCTTTGCCGCCGCCTACGGTAATTCCGACCGTACTGACGAACAGACCGCCGACGGCAAAGGCGAAACCGCGGAAGTCTGGAGCGTCGCAGCTAAATATGATGCCAATAGCCTCTATACCGCCGTCATGTATGCCGAATCCCGCAACATGCTGCCGATGGAAAATGGCCTCATCGCCAATAAAACCCAGAACGTTGAAGCCGTCGTTCAGTACCAGCTCGATTTCGGTCTGCGCCCTTCCCTCGGCTACGTCTACGCGAAAGGTCACGATCTCGGCAGCGACGGGCGCGGCAATGCAGAGATCATGAACTACGTTGAGCTGGGTACCTGGTACTACTTCAACAAAAACTTCAACGTCTACACTGCCTATAAGTTCAACCTTCTCGATGAGAAAGATCGCGCTGTCACCGGCGCGGCGACTGACAATCAGTTCGCGCTGGGCATCACCTATCAGTTCTGATGCAATTTCACCCACCTAAGCCCGCCTCGCGCGGGCTTTTTTGTGAGCAGCCACCCGAGAATAAATTCAGAGATAACCTAATGCGCAATCGCCGGTCGTGGCACATTTTTAAATGAGTGCTGCCCTGGCGGGCGCCACACGACTTAGTTCACAAAATGAAGGAGATACTGGCAAACTGCTACCTTGAACAATCGCTAAGTGATAGCTTATGAGGACCTGAGAAGCGTTCAATCCCGTCCAGCAAGCGCCGGCATCAGATGGCACAGGTAACGCTATTCTGAACCGCAGGGATTTAATTAAAGGATTTTCGAATCGGGTAGATAGAAAGATGAAGTGGCGGAGAGAGGGGGATTTGAACCCCCGGTAGAGTTGCCCCTACTCTAGTTTTCGAGACTAGTCCGTTCAGCCGCTCCGGCATCTCTCCGCTGAGGTTGCTATAATGCCGGGTTCTTTGGCATTTTAATAGTTCCTGTCTCTTTAATTACGTTCAAGTGACGACTTTGCGAGCAATATGATGTTTAAATGGCCCTGGAAAGCAAACGAAGAGTCCGGCAGTGTGGAAATACCCTGGGAGCAGGCGCTTGCCATCCCCGTTTTAGCCAACCTGTCCGCACAGGAGCAGCAGCAGCTTGTGCAGATGTCGGAGCGTTTTTTACAGCAAAAACGTCTGGTTGCCCTGCAGGGGCTGGAGCTGACTCCGCTGCAAAGTGCGCGCATCGCGATGCTATTTTGCCTGCCGGTTCTTGAGCTCGGCATCGAATGGCTGGACGGTTTCCACGAGGTGCTTATCTACCCTGCCCCGTTCGTCGTCGACGATGAGTGGGAGGATGATATTGGCCTGGTCCATAACCAGCGGGTCGTGCAATCCGGACAAAGCTGGCAGCAGGGGCCCATTATTCTTAACTGGCTGGATATTCAGGACTCCTTCGACGCATCTGGTTTTAACCTCGTGGTGCACGAAGTGGCGCATAAGCTTGATACCCGCAACGGCGATCGCGCCAGCGGCGTGCCGCTAATATCTTTACGTGAGGTTGCCGGCTGGGAACACGATCTCCACGCGGCGATGAACAACATTCAGGATGAGATTGACCTGGTCGGCGAGAGCGCCGCCAGTATTGATGCCTACGCCGCGACCGACCCGGCGGAATGTTTTGCCGTTCTGTCAGAATATTTCTTTAGCGCACCCGAGCTGTTTGCCCCGCGTTTTCCGGCGCTTTGGCAGCGTTTTTGCCAGTTTTACCGCCAGGACCCGCTGCAGAGATTACGTGATAATGAACGCCAGGATGCGGACGACGCGCGCACTGTGCACTAAAACAACGAGTTGAGCTAAATTTAGCCATCTGAATCAGTTAGTTAAATTTAGTGTTGACACAAAAATGCGGGGCCAGTAGTATGCGCCTCGTTCACACGATTCCTCTGTAGTTCAGTCGGTAGAACGGCGGACTGTTAATCCGTATGTCACTGGTTCGAGTCCAGTCAGAGGAGCCATATTAAAGAAGCCTGCTTAGGAAACTAAGCAGGCTTTTTGCTTTTTACCCCAACCAAGGCGGTTCCCCTCGCCGGCATCGCAAATGCCCTGGCAACGCCCGGGCGCCGCATAAGCTCAATCTACAGGCCGTTTTATCGCCGAACGCCGGGCTGACCGGGCCGCACCTCGCTATCGCGAAGCAAACCGCGCGACGTGCTCTGCAAGAAAATCAATCTCCTGCGGCGTATTGTAGAAAGCCAGCGAAGGCCGGACGGTACTTTCATAGCCCAGGCGGCGCAGGATCGGCTGCGCGCAGTGGTGCCCGGATCGCACAGCAATCCCGACCTGGCTCAGATAGCGCCCCACGGCTTCATTTTCATGCCCCGCCAGCACGAAGGAGAGCACGCTGGTTTTATTCGCCGCGGTGCCGACCAGCGTCAGGCCCGGAATAGCCGACAGCTTCTCAATGCCATACTCCAGTAAGGCATGCTCGTAGTGCGCAATATTTTCTATCCCCAGGGAAGTGACATAATCGATAGCCGCGCCCAGCCCGACGGCATCAGCAATATTGCCCGTTCCCGCCTCAAACTTATTCGGCGCGGGCTGATAGCGCGTCAGTTCAAAGGTCACGTCGGCAATCATATTCCCCCCGCCCTGATACGGGCGCGCCTCCTCCAGCACGTCCTGCTTGCCGTACACGACGCCGATCCCGGTCGGTCCAAAAATCTTATGGCCGGAGAAGACGAAGAAATCGGCATCCAGCGCCGTGACGTTGGTCGGGATATGCGAAATAGACTGCGCGCCGTCGATGGCGATGCGCACGCCAAACCGATGGGCTATCTGTACCAGCTCATGAACCGGCGTGACGGTACCCAGCGCGTTGGAAACGTGAGTGGCGGACACAAAGCGGGTTTTGTCATTGAATAACCGAATATATTCCTCAACGATCAGCTGCCCGTGCTCATCAACCGGCGCAACGCGGATCGTCGCGCCCGTCTCCTGCGCAATAAGTTGCCACGGCACGATGTTGGCGTGATGCTCGAGCTGCGTGAGGATAATCTCATCCCCCGGTCGTAACAGCGGCTTCACGTAGCTGTGCGCAATCAGGTTGAGCCCTTCGGTGGTACCGCGCACGAAGATGATATTCTCCGGGCCGCGGGCGCCGATAAAGCGCGACACTTTCTCACGCGCGGCTTCATAAGCATCGGTGGAACGTGCGGCCAGCGCATGCGCCGCCCGATGAACGTTCGAGTTCTCGTGTAAATAGTAGTGGCTGATGCGATCGATAACCTGCTTCGGGCGCTGGGTCGTCGCGGCATTATCCAGCCAGACCAGCGGATGGCCGTCCACCCGTTCGGCAAGGATCGGGAAATCGGCGCGGATCCGCTCAACCGGGATCTGCCCGACCCGCGCCGGCGGCGCAGGGTGGGTGCCGGAAGCAGGCAATGCGGCAAACCCACGAGGCGCGCTGTTCGCCCTGCTCTCCTGGCCCAGCGGCACCACCCTCGGCGCGTAAGCGGCCTCTCCGGCACGCGGGCGTGCGGGCGAATCGCCCGACAGGCCTTGCAGATCCCGCGCGTCGGGCAGGCCATAATCGCGTGCGGAGGGCGCCTCGCCCGCCTCGCCGGGCCATCCGCCCGGCGCGTGGGGAAGCGTGAATAGATTACTCGTAGTCATAATATTCCCCCACCTCAACGTCTTCCAGCACAGCAATGGCGTCATCGGCGAGGATCGCGGCGGAGCAGTAAAGTGAGAGTAAATAGGAGGCCACGCCGTTATCGTCTATCCCGCGAAAGCGTACCGACAGCCCGCGAGACTGTTCGTTTGGCAGCCCCTCCTGATAAAGCCCCAGCACGCCGCGTTTGCTTTCACCGGAACGGATCAGCAGGATATTGGTTTTCCCGCCCTGGCCTTTCGGGTTTTTCAGGCCATCAACAAACAGCTTATCGGAAGGAATAAGTGGAATACCGCGCCACAGGATAAAAGTACCGCCCTGTAAATTCACGGTAACCGGCGGGACGCCGCGTCGCGTGGCTTCACGCTGAAATGCGGCAATCGCGCGCGGATGGGCCAGGAAGAAGGAGGGCTCCTTCCACACTTTTGACAGCAGCTCATCCAGGTCATCCGGCGTCGGGCGGCCGTTGCGGGTCTGAATACGCTGCGAATCAGCGATATTTTTCAGCAATCCATATTCATCGTTATTAATAAGCTGACTCTCCTGGCGCTCGCGCAGGCTTTCAATCGCCAGCGCAATTTGCTCTGACGCCTGATCGTAAGGCGAGCTGTAGAGATCGGCGATTTTGGTATCCACGTTAATAATGGTCGCAATGGAATCGAGCTGGTATTCACGCGGCGTGGTCTGATACTCGATATAGCCCTGCGGTATCTCAACGCGGGTCGGGTCCTGGCTGCACAATGCGTCGAGCGGCGTTTCGCCCTCCACGACCTTGTTGACCCGATAAATCCCCGACTCCAGGCCCTTATAATCGAGGAAACGGCTGATCCAGCGCGGGGTAATTGCCGCAAACTGCGGAGCCGTTTTGGTCACGTTCGCTAACTGATACGCGGCTTCACGCCCCAGTGCATTAATGCCTTTTTGTTCTGCCATGATGATTCCTTAGTGTTTAAAATAGTGGAGCTGAAGGTTAGTACTGCGGCAAACGGGTATCGACATCCCGCGCCCAGGCGTTTAGGCCATCTTTTAAATTCATCACGCGCCCCTGATAACCCGCGCGCTGCAGTGCCCGAATCGCGAAAATACTGCGCTGCCCGATCTTGCACAGAAACACCGCATCGACCGTCGGATCGAATTCGCCGATACGTCTGACTATCTGGCCCAGCGGCATCACTTTTGCCTGCGGGAATTTGGCAATCGCCCTTTCGTGGGGCTCACGAATGTCGATCAGCTGCAGGGGTTTTCCCTCCTCTATCCAGGCGTGAAGTTCCCTGGCCGTGACGCTTTCAACCGGAATTTCCGCCTCATCGGGTTTCAGCCCGCAAAACTCTTCGTAATCAATCAACTCATGAATCGACGGATGCTCACCACATACCGGGCAGCCGGCATCCCGCTCCAGCCGCAGCTCGCGCTGCTTCATTTGCCACACGTCGAAGAGCAGCAGACGGCCAATCAGGCTCTCGCTGCCGCCGACGATAAGCTTGATCGCTTCCGCCGCCTGGATGGTGCCGATAATTCCCGGCAGCACGCCGACCACGCCACCTTCCGCGCAGGAAGGCACCAGCCCCGGCGGCGGCGGCTCGGGATAAAGACAGCGGTAGCACGGCCCTTCCCCGGCATAAAAGACGCTGGCCTGCCCTTCGAACTGGAAAATGGAGCCGTAGACCAGCGGCTTACCCAGCAAAACGCAGGCATCGTTGATCAGATAACGGGTGGGATAGTTATCCGTACCGTCAACCACGAGGTCGTATTCGCGAATAATCTCGAGCGCGTTTTTACTGCTCAGGGTGGTGTTATAGGTCACCACCTGCAGGTCGGGATTGATCGCTTTAAGCTTGTCTTTCGCCGAGGCGACTTTGGGCCGGTTGAGATCTTTGGTGCTATGAATGATCTGCCGTTGCAGGTTGGAGATTTCGACAAAATCAAAATCGACAATCCCCAGCGTCCCGACTCCGGCAGCGGCCAGATAAAGCGCCACCGGCGCCCCCAGTCCTCCGGTGCCGATAATCAGCACGCGGGCCGCTTTCAGACGCTTCTGCCCCTCAAGCCCCACTTCCGGCAGCAGCAGATGACGGCTGTAGCGGGCAATTTCCGCATGCGTCAGCTCCGTCAGACGGTCGTCAGCAATAATGCTCGGTCTGCTCATACCGCCTTCCCGACGCCGCCTGCAATGGCGGGGACCAGCAGCACCTCGGCGCCCTCGCCGATCGGGGTCTCCAGCCCGCCGGTGGTTTTAATATTGTTCTCCCCCACGTACAGATTGATAAAGCTGCGCAGCTCCCCCGCGTCGTCGTACAGATGCGGCTGAATGTCAGGGAAACGCTCCGCCAGCGCGGCGACCAGTTGCCCAACGGTGTGGCCTTCGAGGGTCACTTTCCCCTGGCCATCGGTGAAGGCGCGAAGTGCGGTGGGAATCAGTAATGTCGATGCCATAGTGGTAATCTCTCCGTGTTTTTTTTCTGGATTCAGGCAGCATGCTGCCCGTTATTCGCATTATGGAACGGTGCGCACCTCCTCCGGCAAAAAGCGCAGGCGGTCCTGCGTCAGTCGCCAGCTGGTGAGCGCGCCCGCCTGCCGCTGCGCAACCGCAACGATGATGTAGGCGTAAAACGGCAGCGCGTGTTCGCGGTCAAATTCCGACGGAATGGCCGGATGATCGGGGTGCGAATGGTAATAGCCGACCACGTCCACCTCCTGAGCCAGCGCGGCGCGTTCCGCCCGCAGGGAGTCGTCGGCGGTGATGACAAAACGGTGGTACTGCTCCTCCGACTCGCGGGCATTGACGATAGGAAAAATCGCCGTCACGCGGGCATCACCCTGGGCAGAGAAATGGCCAAAGAGCGCGCCGCAGCACTCGTTGGGGTAGGCCTTTTCCCCTTCAGCGCTAATCTGCTTTGCAATTTCGCGGGTTAATTCAATCATTGGTTTCATTCCAGAAAGAGTCAGCCAGATAACGCGAGCCGACATCACACAGCAGCGTGACCACCACCGATCCTGCTGGCAGCGTGCGGGCCAGTCTGGCGGCGGCGGCAACGTTTGCCCCGGATGAGATGCCGACAAAAATGCCGTCCCGCCGGGCGAGGCGTCGTGCGCTCGCATAGGCCTCCTCGGTAGTGACGGAAATAACATCGTCGAACAGGGTTTCGTCGAGAATGCCCGGCTTGATGCTGCTGCCCATATGCTTCGTTCCTTCAATGCCGTGGAACGGCGAAGCGGGCTGCACGGCGAGCGTTTTCACCTGCGGATCCTCATACTTAAGCCGCCGCGCGATGCCGACAAAGCTGCCGGAGGTGCCCATACCGGCGACAAAATGGGTGACTTGCTGTCCGCTCTGCGCCCAGATCTCTTTTCCGGTCGTTGCGAAATGCGTATCTGGATTGACGGGGTTGTTATACTGGTCGGGATAAAAATAGCGTTCCGGGTGCGCCGCGACCTGCGCCTGAACGTCTCTATAGGCGCCGTCAGAGCCTTCAAGCGGATCGGTTTCCACAATCGTGGCGCCATAATGGCGAATAATACGTTTGCGCTCCGGGCTGGTATTCTGCGGCAGATATAGCCGGACGCGATATCCGAGCGCCGCGCCAATCATCGCGTAGGCAATGCCGGTATTGCCGCTGGTCGCATCAATAATTGTTTTATCCGGCGTTAATAAACCCCGCGCAATCCCGTCCAGCACCATGGCTTTCGCCGCACGGTCTTTCACCGAGCCGCTGGGGTTCATAAACTCTGCTTTTGCCAGCAGCGTTACGCCTGGCAACTCTGCTGCAAAAGAGGGCAAGGTTATTAACGGCGTAGCGCCGATCGTTTCAAGTAAATTCATAATGATTATCACGCCGTTATTTTTATCTATCCCGCTGCGCCGGCCATTCCATTTTATTTTCGGCAGAATTAAATCCCGTCGCCGTCGCTGAAATGTTTTTGCTGAGCTCGCGCCTGCTGCACATTACTGTCCGGCGGCACATCGCGGGTGAGCCATATATTCCCGCCAATGCTCGAACGCGCGCCGATAGTAATTCGGCCTAAGATTGTTGCGCCGGCATAAATAACGACGTCATCTTCTATTATCGGATGGCGCAGGTAGTTTTTTAGTAACTGCCCGTCTTCACCGGCGATAAAGCGTTTGGCCCCCAGGGTGACCGCCTGGTAAATACGCACCCGCTTACCGACGATGGCCGTTTCGCCAATCACCACGCCGGTCCCGTGATCGATAAAGAATCCGTCATCAATCTGCGCCCCGGGATGAATATCTATCCCGGTCTGGCCGTGCGCTTTCTCGGTTATCATGCGTGCCAGCAGAGGCAGATCGAGCAGATGCAGCTCGTGGGCCAGGCGATAGTGGATCACGGCATGAATTCCCGGATAGCAGAGCAGCACCTCATCCATGCTGCGCGCGGAGGGATCGCCCTGATAGGCGGCGAGGATATCGCTGTCGAGGCGCTGGCGGATAAGCGGCAAGCGGTTAGCAAACTGCTGGACTCGCCTGACCGCCTCCTGCGTCAGCGCGTGGCTCGCGCCCTGCTCATCCTGCTCAGCGGACTGATAGTAGAGTTCCAGAAGCGCTTCTTCGGTCAGCCGGTCAAGCGAGGTGCCTAACAGGTGGCCGACGTAATAATCCTCGCCCTCTTTGCGTAATTCGACATCGCCCAGCCGCATCGGATAAAGCACTTTTATCAAAGTATCGGTAACGGAATTAACGCTTTCACGGGAAGGTAAACTGCGTTTATTACGATAGTTATTTTTCGCATGTTCATCGCGCCACGCCTGACGAACGTGACGAAGTTCATCGACGACATTATTTAAATGCCAGTTATTTTCTCTTTTTGGTAGGAGATACAATTCACCCGCTTCCGGCATAATAATATCCTTCTTAATAGCACATCGATAAATCTGTTTTCTGCGTTACCTCACTTTTATGCATTACCCACATTAAAAACAAATAACCTTATTGACTTTGAATAGCTGAAAAGAATAAATACTTACGAATCAATATACTAAATTCAGAATGGCCTTAAGCCAGCGCTATTCAATATGACAGGCGCGCTTCCACCCGCAGTCAACGCGCCGGCCAGGCCGGCGGACACGGCGTCGAGTCTGTCCACAAAGTGGCTAGCTAACTCTGTGGATAACCTGGAGTCAGATTGCTGCAGAGGGCGTGAGGTCGACCATAGCGCCGAATGTGCAAATTTTAACCAGCAGCGGATTGCGCGCATGAAACACCGTCCATTCACGCTCAGTATTACCTCATAACCCTTTGCTGCGCTTCACCCTTAGCGGGCTCACTCCTTCCTGCCGCGCGGCCGCCAGCGGTATAAAAAAAGCCTGCTCAGGAAGCTGAGCAGGCTTTTGCTGTGTTAACTCTAAGGCGCGCTAGCCGCCGAACGTGGACTGTACCGCTGAATAGCCGATATTTACCGGCATTCCGGAACGACGCAGCATCGCCTCGCTGGCCCGGTTCGTCTCCACGCCCTCGCCCTGCACAAACGCCTGGATCCCGGTCGTCATGGGCAGCGGCACCTTTCGGTCCGATTCGTATTCCGCGCGGTTGCGCGAGAGCGGCTCGTGAACTTCCAGCCAGCGGCTGCCGTCCGGCTCGAGGCTATATTTCACCGGCCGATCGATAATCTGCACCCGCGTCCCCACCGGAACGTTGTCGAAGAGATACTTAATGTCATCGTTACGCAAACGGATACATCCCTGGCTTACGCGCAGCCCAATACCAAAGTTCGCATTAGTGCCATGAATGGCGTACAGCCTGCCGATATAGATAGCATACAGACCCATCGGGTTTTCCGGGCCGGCTGGCACGAATGCCGGCAGGCTTTCCCCTCTTTTGGCATATTCGCGGCGAGTATTGGCCGTTGGCGTCCAGGTTGGCGCCTCCTGCTTACGCTCCACCGCGGTCACCCAGTTGCGCGGCGTTTCACGGCCCGCCTCGCCGATGCCTATCGGCAGGACCTCAACCGTGGTCCCCTCCGGCGGATAGTAGTAAAGGCGCATTTCCGCGACGTTGACCACAATCCCCTCGCGCACCGTATCGGGCAGAATAAGCTGCTGCGGGACGATCAGCGTCGAACCCGACTTCGGTAAGTAGACATCCACCCCGGGGTTGGCTTCGAGCATATTGCTCAGCCCTTGCCCGTACTGCGCGGCAAACGCCTCCAGCGGTAGCGTATTACCGTCCGGGACGATGATGGTTTGCGGACTCCCCACCAGGCGGCTTCCTTCCGGCGGCAACGGGTAGCTAACGGCCAGAACGCTCTGGCTTGACAGGATAAATAACAGAGAACAAAGCAGTTTCACACGCCGCACCATTTCCCTTCCTCAGTCGCGACAATCGTGAATGAATTATAGCTTTATTATCGAAATCTTATATACCAGCTCACGGCGGTGGGCCACGTTCCCCTGTCCACTGCCGGTACGCCGTTAGATTTGGTAATCGATCGCCGTCTCTTCCGGCTCCATCGCCTGGCGTTTAATTTCATCCAGCGACAGCCCGGCGTTACACAGCTCGATAAAGCGCCAGACATAGTTACGCTGCAGCTGCCCGCGCTTTAGGCCTAGCCAGACGGTATTGGCATCGAACAGGTGCCGGGTTTCGAGACGCGTGAAGGTGTCAGATTCCCTGGCGTCACCCGACTGCTCGGCGACCAGCCCAACCCCCAGACCAAGCTCAACGTAGGTTTTAATGACGTCGGAATCCTGGGCGCTGAGCACGATATCCGGCATCAGGCCCTTGCGATTGAAGGCCTCATCGATACGCGAGCGTCCGGTAATCCCCTGACGATAGGTGATCAGCGGCCAGCGAGAAATGGCCTCCAGAGTGAGCGGATTCACCTGGACCAGCAGATGATCTTTTGGAACCAGCAGGCTGTGGTGCCAGCGGAACCAGGGGAAGGCGACCAGCGTCGGGTCGTTGCTCAGCCGCTCGCTGGCGATGCCGATATCGGCGCCGCCGTTATGCAGCAGGGCTTCGATTTCCTGCGGCGTCCCCTGCACCAGCTCCAGGCGAACGTCGGCAAACAGCTCGCGAAACGCTTTAATCACCGGCGGCAGGCTATAGCGCGCCTGGGTATGCGTCGTGGCGATGGTCAAGACGCCCGAGGCGTCGTTGGTAAACAGATCCGCAAGACGGCGGACGTTGCTGGCTTCATTAAGAATGCGTTCGGCAATCGAGAGCAGCGCTTTACCTGGTTCCGTCATCCCCAGCAGACGCTTGCCGCGTCGGATAAAGATTTCGATCCCCAACTCTTCTTCGAGTTCACGAATATGACGGCTGACGCCCGATTGCGATGTGTAGAGCATATTGGCGACTTCCGTCAGGTTGTAGTCCTGACGGGCCGCTTCACGAATTATTTTTAGCTGCTGGAAATTCACCCTTTCCTCCGGGCTATCAGACATAACATATGCTCTATTGTTAAAGTCTGTTGTCCTTGCTAACAAATAATAAAAACCAGCAACTTATTCCATTCTGGAATATACGCTAACTTACCAGCAGCAGCTCACGGTTCTCCAGCGAAGGGCGGCTCACCAGCGACAGTAAAATTTCCTTCACCGCCTGCGCCTGCGGCGACAGACTGCCCTTGGCAGACATATTCAGCGATAGCGACAGGCTCATTGACGGCGTGCTGATACGCGCCATCCAGCCGTTAGCGGCGCTACACAGCGAGCGAGCGGCGGATTCCGGCAGCACGGTGGCCCCCATTCCGCTGGCGATTGCCGCGGTTAAGGTGGTAATCGACTCGATTTCGCCGATGATTTTTGCCGACAGACGACGCAGCGTGAAGGCCTCGGTGACCCTCGCCCGCACCGCGCTGTAATCGCGGGGCAGGAACAGATTCATCTCGGCGACCGCCGTCAGGTCAACGCTTTGCCCCGGACAGTCTCGGGTACCGACCAGGTAGAGGTCCTCTTTCAGCAGCGGCTGGCTGACGATACCGGCAACCGGCGACCGCTCGTACAGTACCGCCATATCCAGCTGACCGCTGAGCAGCTTATCGTTAAGGATAGTCCCGCTGCTCTCCTGCAGATACACCATCACTTCAGGAAGCTCGTTACGGACCGTTTGCAGCAGCGGCATCGTAATGGCGGATGCCGCGGTTCCCGGCGCAAGCCCGATAGAGACCTGGCCGCTGAGGATATGGCCCACGTTATTAACCGCCAGCTGCGCCTGCTCGCACTGGCGCAGAATGGTCCGGGCGTGGGTATAAAGGATTTTCCCTGCTTCCGTCGGCGTGACGCCTCGCTTAGTGCGAATCAGCAGCTGCTGGTCCAGTTCACCTTCCAGGGTCGCAACCTGCTGACTCAGCGCGGGCTGTGCGATATGCAGGACTTCGGCTGCCTGAGTCAGACTGCCAATATCGACGATTTTCACAAAATACTTCAGTCGTCTTAAGTTCATTTTGCCTCCTGTAAGGAACGCCAGTACCAACGCTGGCAGTTGAGATACAGTAGGTTCTGCAATTTACTTGCCAGTTTTATTATCCCCGGCGCAAAAGCCGCTGGACGCCGCGTAATAAGCGATTCCGATTGCTGCAGGGGATTTTTTTGCCCGGTAAGCGGATTACGATATGCCCCATAAGGGGTACATTTGCACCATCGCGGTGCGCAGCGGCGCAAAAGTGGGTGAACCTCCGCAGACTGCTGAAATTGTCAGCAGTCAAACTCATTCCGATGATTCAGCCTTTGACAAGGTGGAGCACCGCCGTTAATATGCGCCCCGTTCACACGATTCCTCTGTAGTTCAGTCGGTAGAACGGCGGACTGTTAATCCGTATGTCACTGGTTCGAGTCCAGTCAGAGGAGCCAAATTCTTGTTTTCATGCCTCTTTGCGAATCTTTATGTGATTCAGATTCAATGAGTTAGCGTGAAAATTCTTCCCGATGCATTTTTAGTTTACCCTCTGCATCGGGAGAATTTGGTGGTCAGATATGGGGTCAAGTTAGTTCGATGACGGAGTGACCCCCAAATGTCTCTTAACTACACAAAAATCCGCAACTTAAAACCATCAGCTAAACCCTTCAAAGTTTCCGATTCTCATGGCCTCTATCTTTTGGTCAATCCTAGCGGTTCACGTCTCTGGTATCTCAAATATCGTATTGACAGCAAAGAGTCCCGTCTAAGTTTAGGTGCTTATCCCGATGTGTCGCTGGCTGATGCTAGACAACAACGTGATGGCATCCGCAAACTGCTGGCACAGAATATCAACCCGGCGCAACAGCGTGCGGCTGAACGGGCAGTGCATTCACCAACAAAGACGTTCAAGACAGTGGCGTTGAGCTGGCATAAAAGCAACAGAACCTGGTCGGAGAACCATGCCTCCCGCCTTCTTGCAAACCTGAACAATCACGTTTTTACAGACATCAGTAATCAGCCGATCACGGAACTGAAAACCCGACATTTCACTGGTCTACTGAAAGGTATTGAGGAAAAAGGTCTGCTGGAAGTCGCGTCTCGCACCCGGCAGCACCTGTGTAACATTATGCGTTACGCGGTTCAGCAAGGATGGGTAGAAAACAATCCAGCGCTGAATCTGGTCGGCGTAACGGCTCCGCCGGTCAGGCGCCATTATCCGGCCCTTCCGCTGGAACGACTGCCGGAACTGCTGGAGCATATCGAAGGCTATCAGCAAGGCCGGGAGCTCACCCGGCTGGCGGTTCTGCTTACCCTCCACCTGTTTATACGCTCCAGTGAGCTGCGTTTCGCCCGTTGGTCTGAGATCGATTTCAGAAACAGTATCTGGACCATTCCCGCTACCCGCGAACCCATCCCAGGAGTTCGCTATTCAGGACGCGGTGCAAAAATGCGCACATCGCATATTGTGCCCCTATCCCATCAGGCCATTGCCATTCTGAAACAGTTACGGGCAATATCCGGGCATCAGGTGCTGATATTCCCTGGTGAGCATAATCCGTATAAACCAATGTGCGAAAACACGGTCAACAAAGCGCTGCGTTTAATGGGTTATGACACGAAAAGTGAAATCTGTGGACACGGGTTTCGCACCATTGCCTGCAGCGCCCTTATGGAATCTGGCCTTTGGTCTCAGGGTGCAGTAGAGCGACAGATGAGCCACCAAGAACGTAACAGTGTTCGTGCGGCTTATGTTCACAAAGCGGAGTATTTGGATGCTCGTAAAGCGATGATGCAATGGTGGTCCGATTATCTTGACACGAGCAGAGAGGGATACACCGCTCCCTGGATTTACGCACAGCGAAAAACATTGCTACCAATAGTAAATGCATAGCTAATAGTAAATAATATGAATACAAAATAAAAAGACAGAGAGTCAGCTATCTTGTCTTTTTATTTACGACGGATAATGTAGTCACAAAAAATGACATGTGAAAATTATCTTATTTTTTGATCACATGCCATAACCACTTATAAATAAACCCGTTTCAGTTCCAAGTACTTTTTGAGATTCCCGACCTTTCAGCCATAAGCCGTTGGTCAGCCCGCGAAACACGGGTCTATTCAATGGATTCAACTCGCGAAAGTGAAATTGCTCCCCAAAATGCCTGCCAACCAAGAAGAGTATATTCCTCAATCTTTCTCGGCTCTCTCTCTATACGTTCAAGCACCAAGCTAGCTATCGCATCCATCACGCCACCGAGAAAGTCGAGAGGCTGTTCGCGAAGAACACCAGTGTTAAAGCCCTCCGTAAGCATGTCATGTACATCACTGAAGGCTTGCCAGGCAGCGCTGCGGCTAGCGTAGGTTAATTTTTCTGAAGCTGTAAGTTGTCTAAGCACCTTGAGCTTCTCTGGTGTATGAGATCCCCACTCAATGTATCGATTCCAAAAATGTTGGTATTGTTCCTCTACAGGTGCGCCCTTCGGATAATCTTCCATCACACACTTAAGGATTTCTTGCTTAAGGTGTATGTAGAGCTGGTTGAATAAATCATCCTTAGTCGGAAAATATACAAATAATGTACCACTGGCAACTCCAGCTGCCTTCGCAATTTTAGCCGTCACGGCACCTAATCCATCGAATGCGATCTCGCCAACTGCCGCTTCTAACAATGCGATACGTTTTGCCTCACTAAGGGGCCTTGCCATAACTCAATCTACCTTGCAGTTGATGTACGAACCTAAAACTCGGTTTTGTCACAAAGCGTAATTCAGAGCTCTATACCCTATCTGATCCCACAGCACATAATAATGTCTAACATCATTAAGGAGAAGAGCCTTGACGATTGCGAGCAACGGCTGCTTTAAGAATCAAAGTAGCCGCTACGGATGGCCTGCAATTCGAGGAAAGTAACGTGATAGAATATTTCTCTACACGTAACATGATATTTCTCACTTAGCTTATCGACTTACATTATTTTTAGTAGTCCCCAACTGCCATTCCATCATCGTTGTAAGAATTTCCGGTCTCGGTTCCTAGGGGAACAATCGACTCAAGGTTGCTGAGTTCGGACTTAGTCAATTGAATATTTCCCGCTGCAAGGTTTTGCTCAAGATACTTGATGCGTTTTGTACCTGGAATCGGAACGATTCCTTGGGCCCTCACCCACGCTAAAGCAAGCTGAGAAGGAACTACCGCCTTTTCAAACGCTAATCGCTCTATGGCTGTAACCAACTCTAGATTTTTGGCAAACTGCTCCCCTTGAAAGCGAGGCGTATGCAGACGAAAATCGTTCTCAGGCAAATCTTCTGGTTTTTTTATGGAACCAGTTAGAAAGCCCCTCCCTAAAGGTGAGTAGGCGACAAATCCGATACCCAAGCTTTTGAGCGTACCAAGTACACCAACACTCTCAGCTCGCCGTTCAAATAGGGAGTATTCACTTTGTACTGCGGTGAGTGGGAACGTCGCATGTGCTTTTATGATATTCTCCGAAGAAACCTCACAAAGTCCGATATGTCGAATTTTTCCAGCAGTGACTAAATCCCCCAACACCCCCACCGTTTCTTCAATCGGGACGGACTTATCACGACGATGTAGGTAATACAGATCAATGTAGTCAGTGCCAAGACTTTTAAGAGAACGCTCGACAGCCACCTTAATGTATTCGGGCCTGCCATTAATGGCGCCCGTCGGTTTATTATGACTATCCATCTCCCATCCAAACTTAGTTGCGATAACGAATTTATCTCGTTTCCCTTTGATGGCACTTCCGACAAGAGCTTCATTTTCATGTGGTAAGTCACCATATATATCGGCGGTATCGAGAAAATTACCGCCAAGTTCTAAGTACCTGTGTATCAGGGCAGCACCATCAGAGTTCCGAAGGTCGCCATAAGCTGTCCCACCACCGAGCCCACTCAAGCTCATGCACCCAAGGCCAATTACCGAGACCTCAAGCCCTTGAGTACCAAGTTTAATCTTGTTCATAAATTGCGCCTCTCATAGTTTGAGCACGACCTTTGTGAAAATCTAACTGTATGAGAATGCTTGGGCCGTAATATATTAAATAACTGCCCAGTCACTCATTTAAAAAGCTATCTTTTATTAGATGGATAGTCAAGGACTTCGTCGTGTGTGCAGTGTCAAGACGTTCTCGACAACACCCACTTTGGGGTAATAAATCATAATGAGCAAATTGAAGATTTTTGTAATTAGCACTTATAGATACATTTTTAAAGATGGCAGGTCAGCATCGGCAACTTAAGACGCAATCACTGACCTGCCCCCAGGATTAGATACAACGCTCAGTTAGTAATGTCGGATCCTGACCTTATAGATTACTGAAATACCAACTTACAACTTAAGTGGCCAACTCAATAATTGGAGCTAAAAATGAACCATTCGCGGTTTGTTCTGAGAGCCTACGATTTCAGGTACCATTTATGACAGCAGCTGACTTTGCAATCGAGCATCCTCGTAAGGCGGCAGACCATAAAGCCTCCTGTACTCACGGCTGAATTGTGAGCGGCTCTGGTAACCAACCTTATAGCCGGCACTACCAATGTCACGGCGTTCCATTTGAATTAATCGCCGTGCTTCTTGTAAGC
The DNA here is from genome assembly GCF_024810075.1 of Klebsiella sp. BIGb0132. Lineage (NCBI taxonomy): Bacteria > Pseudomonadati > Pseudomonadota > Gammaproteobacteria > Enterobacterales > Enterobacteriaceae > Klebsiella > Klebsiella sp. BIGb0132. The sequence goes on from NZ_JANUDW010000008.1 coordinate 243,727, forward strand.
GCAGTTGCTTTTGATATTGCATTGGAGTCATTCTGGCCACCGCCTTGAAATGATGATGCAAAGATGATTCACTCATACCAATATGTTCGGCTAACTCGCTGATGCGCAACTGGAGAGCGTAATTCTTTCGCAGCCATTCGATCGCTTTAGCGATTCGACTTCCGGGACTATTTGCATTAGCTAATTCAAGCAGCCTTATCCCACACGGTCCAATCAGAAGGCGATAGATGATTTCCTGTTTTATAAGTGGCGCTATGGCCTGAATATCATCAGGGGCATCGAGTAATTGCACTAACCGCAACGTCGCAGAAAGAAGCTCTTGGCTTGTATGAGCAATTGTCACGCAGCTTGAGTGATTAATAAAATATGAGTTAGCTGGATTTGTGATACGGCTAAGCACGTCATGGAGATCCTCTGATGAGATCTCAATACCAAGCCCGAGCAAAGGATTCTCTTGAGTTGCATCAATGACTGACGAAATGACTGGAACATTAAATGAAACAAGCAAGTAATCCCCAACCCCATACAGATGAACCTCATCGCCAAGTTGTATGCGCTTTTTTCCCTGGACAATAATCCCGAACATTGGTGTCTGCGATGAATGAATAGCAGGTGAAGAAGATGCGCGGCGTGATAGAACTAGTCCCTCTACCATAGTACTTATATCTCCCTCATGGTTAGTGTGTCGGGTAATTATATCTGCAACTTGGCATAACAATGTAGCGGTCATGATTCCAATCCATATAGTTATATTCAGATCATTGAAGAGTAGCAAAGCTAATGATGTAGCAGCCATATTTACAGTATCAGGCACTAAATTTGCGGTATCGTTGTAACTGTTCAATCCAATCGCATGGCATTGTTGCACAATCGTCGATACAACAAATTGGTGCCTGACGGATGATCTAATGATAGCCCTTCGTTTAATACTAAGGTTAGTGCTTAACATACTCTCTAAGAGGATCTGAAATGAAAACAAAGCTATGCCTTGTTATCGTAAGCTTCACTGGTCTCATTGGTGAAATTGATGAACTCGAGAAACTTTGCAATGCTTATAGCGGATGGTTAGACCCAACCCCAGAGGGAAAAATTTCGCGCAAGTATATTACTTGTCTATCTGGAGTAATAATTTGGAAACCCAAGGCCCATTACTTAACTTTCGCCAAGAAAATAAATCATGTACAACAATACGTGCAAACACAAAAATAAAACCATAATATTTTCGATAAATAAGTAGAAAAAAAAACTTAAATTCCAGGTAATTAATTAGCAAGCATCACAACTATTAGACCCTGTTTATTAAAATAAACTTAAAAACGTAACACCTCGAACTACTCATCATCATCATCATCAACAAACATTTAAAAAACCTGTTCAAATACACAAAAAACCCATTCTGAAAGTCAATGTGTGGGAGGAGATACATCATGCCAAATAGCCCTACCGCCTTACAAACCATAAACATAACTTCTGATTGGGTCACCATCAAAGAAGCCATTATTTTTCTTAAAAGAATAAATGGCAAAAAAGTAAATAAAAGTGATATTTACAAACATGCATTACACGGAAGGATTAGTCTATCTATCTACTTTCCATCACCTATTATATTAAGGAGAATTAAATCACATAATAAAAAATTAAAATTAAAACCAATAGGGAATCATTGGGCACAAAAATTGCCGATGTTTTATAAAAAATCCATTTTTAACGGAAATAATTTAACTTTTAGTACTGAGGGTGCCTTCATCTCCCCTGTACAGAGAGTCATTGATACAACATTACTTGGTTATGAATATGTCCTTATACAAAGATTACTCGCGCACTCTCTGAAAATACCATCCCCTACAATAGGGGCTAAGAATAATTATGGCATTACATTGACACTTTTCGGAGAAACATTTCAGCTTTTCGAAAAAAAGATATTGCCGGGAAAGATAAGAAACCAAGTAAGTAGACCATCTAGGAATATCGCGCAAAAAATTTATAAAAACACGACCCTATGTAATATAGAAAAAACCCCTTATAAAGATTATCTCCCTGCCCATAAATTACCAAAAGATGCATGTTTTGTCATCCGGTATACAGAGCTTGAAAAAATAATCACCCCCCCCGGTAAAAACAAACTATCTTCAACACGAATATCCACACCACTATCCCGACTGTTCTGGCTCGCCTGTAGGCATAATGAGACCATAAGTCCATTAATCAACAAGCCTTATAAACTACTCTCCATCTTTGAACAATGGGCATCAACCGACGGCATTACCGATCATCTTAGTGGTGACACACTAAAAACCGCACTGGAGCGTGGTTCTCCTTACTCCTCTTTCCCACCAAAATAATATGATATTTATCTGTCATTACATAAGTCCGTATTAAGGATAATGACATCCGTGATACGGGCTTAGCAACTTTCCTCCCTCACCCTTCTTATGTTTTTTTGTCCTATCCGGGCCTGCCCCGTTAATTTCCGACTCAGGAGAAGATCATGACATCACATCAGTTATTGCGACTGAGACAGGTTGAAGAAAAAACTGGCCTGAAGCGCTCTCAAATCTATCTGTATATGAAGGACGGTACCTTTCCCCGTTCAATCAAGATTGGCCCGGCCAGTGTCGCCTGGCTCGAATCGGAAATTGACGAATGGATCAATATTAAGTTAGTCCGCCGCTCAATAGGCTGAAGGGAGAAAATACCATGATTATCCCGTCACTGAATTACGCCGTATTAACCGATGCCCTGCATGCATTGAAGGAGGGCAACATTCGTTACTGTGAATCGCTGGGATTCACTTTCGACGAAATGAATGCCCTCAACCAATTATCACTAGACGAGCTGTTTATCCTCAGTCGGGAGTCTGCACAGTTTTTGGCTGTGACGGTTCATCACGACGCATTACACCTCCTTCTGGCTAAATCCCGTGAGGAGGTTCTGCAGCAGCAACGTATCAATCATGCCATCCGGCTCGGGGGGTCAATTGCGCTACTCAACAAGTATTTTGGCCTCACCTCCAACGAAGTTTGCCTTCGCCGCCGGCTACTGGGCGTCCGTGTGCCTTATGGCCGGACACCAGAGCCGGACGAAGATACGGATGCGGCCATCTGGCGGCAATGGCAACAATGCCGGGTGGTCAACCTGGAATCGACTGATGCGCTGACCGCCATGATGCAGGTAACGCAAACCCTGCTGCCGAAAGTCGAAGGGTTATCACTGACCATCGTCTGGAAGCGTATCGCACTTTGCGAACAGGAGGCGTCAGACCGGAGGGCCACACATGCCGGATGAGATCGACCGCGATCAGGAATTTAATGAGCAACGACTGGAAGAGATGATTGAACAGAGTCGTTTTAAGCCAGGGTCTACACCATCATTATTCCATTGCCGTGTATGCGGAAAGCCCATTCCTGAAAAGCGACGGCAGGCACTGCCGGGCATAACCACCTGCACGGAATGTCAGGAAAAACTTGAACGTCGAAGACGTTAATAATGGTCACAGAGACATGCAGGAATATTTCCCCTGCATGTCTCTATCATTAGCTATAAATACACAGTCGTCTTTATTAACTATTTCACTTCATTTTATCTCGCAGAGTTTACCCCTTCCACCGATAATTTATCTCTCTCATTTTAACTTTGAATTTATCGTTTATATACCGCCCCGGATATCTGATCCTGAAAACGTCATTACAGAATGGTTGCCCGAATGGTCGTTAATTTCCCCAGGTCGGGTATTGCTCTTTAAAAATAAGGTTCGGGCTGTCACATAACCACAATTCAGGGTGCCGCTGAATGTTCTCGCTGACCCGTTAAAACCGGAATGCAGAATTGGGATGTGACCTTTATTTAACTCATCGTTGTTTTTATTAGAGGAGGCCTCATGCGAAAACCCATTTATCACGTATTTGTCACCCATGAAAGTCAGCCCGACCCACTGGGTGAAAAAAACACCTGGTGGACGAAAGTCGGCGTGGCTTTTGCCCATCACGGTAAACCCGGTCTGAACATGGTACTGACACCCGGCATTGCCGTTTCCGGAAAGCTGGTGCTCCTTGAGCCAAGGGATGACGGCGGCGCGACACAGGATACTCAGTCCATTTAACCGCCCTTACCCCTTTTCCCGGCCCTGTGCCGTCTGATGGCGGTACGCGTTGCCCGGTTTACCATTCCGAGGCCATCATGCTTTCCACCACCGTATTTCTGGCGGCGGCTATACAGTGCGCCCCCAGCATTCACCCGTCTACGGCGCTTGATGTGGCGCGGGTCGAATCCGGTTTGAATCCGTATGCCATCGCTGAAATTCTGCCCAGTGGCAAAGGCGTGATTTCACATTTTCCCACGAGCAGGGATGAGGCCATCAGCCTCACCGGACGGCTGGCAGCACAGGGCCGACGCTATTCGGTCGGGCTGATGCAAATCACCAGCACCAATTTCCGTCATTACCGCGTGAGCGCCCGCGACCTTCTTGCCCCCTGTACCAACCTGTCCGTGTTTGAGCGCATCCTCACCGACTGCTACCACCGCGGCGGTTCCCTGAAGCGTGCGCTCAGTTGCTACTACTCAGGAAATTTCACGACCGGCCAACAGCCCGAATCCGCGTTTAACCAGACCAGCTACATCCAGCGCATCGGCTACGCCGTGCCGTCAACGCAGGAAGACCGGCAGCGACCTCCCGCCGAAAAGCTCATGCCGGAAATCCATTACCCCACCGCCGTCATGCGTGGCGAGCTTACCGATAACGCCACGCCAGTACTGGCATCCCTGCGCTACCCCAATGCCGTGATACGCGGCGCGTTACCCATTCCCGGCCCCTAGGAGGAACAATGATGAAAAGAAAAGAGTATGACTGGCCCGTCCTCTCTTCCTTGTTAATGGCAAGCCCGGTGCTGGCAGCAGACAGCGGATTTAATAAAGCCAATGAGACGCTGAGTAACACTTCCACAGGCCTGCTCGGACTGGCCGCCGTCACCATCACGCTTGCCACCATGTGGGTAGGATACAAAGTCTTGTTTGACGGCAAGAGCCTCCATGACGTGCGCAACGTCATCATTGGCGCCATCCTTATCGTCGGTGCGTCAGGTTTCGGTGCCTACTGGGCGTCATAAGGAGGTAACGATGGCTACGCTGAACAAAGCGCTGACGCGGCCTGCCGCCATAGCCGGCATTCCCCTCGTGCCGTTCGTGATGGTCAGCGGGGCCATCGTCCTGCTGGCGGTCTATGTCAGCTATTACCTGATATTACTGCTTATTCCGGCCTGGCTGGAGATGAAGGCAAAGGCCAGAACCGATATTCACTATTTCGGCCTGCTCTGGCTGGCCTTTAAAACCCGTGGCCGGTTTGGCACCAATAAACATTTTGGTGCCAATGCCCTGCTGGCAAACCGCTATGACGCTGTCGACGTCTCGGAGTTTATTGAAAAGATGAAGTTAAACGAGCGCGTTACGCTGGATAAATACATTCCGTATTCCTCCCATATTCACCCGCACGTCATCAGAAACCGCCAGGGTGATTTGGTTGCCAGCTGGGAGCTGGAGGGCACCGTTTTTGAATGCGAGGACGAACATAACCTGACCTTAATGGCGACGCATCTCAATAACGTGATTCGTGCATATGAAGGCCTGCCGGTCACGTTCTATCTTCACCGTATCCGGGAAAAGTACCACGATGCCTTTGACGCGAATTCAGGTATTCCCTTTTCTGATGAAGTGACCCGGCTGTATTCCCAGCCGATCAACGAAAAGCCGTTCTGGCGGCACCGGCTGTTTTTCACCGTCTGCTATGCGCCCTTCTCTCCGCTGGAGAAAAAGGCCATGAAGGCACAGCCGTCAGGTAAACGCAAAGCGGTGCTGGATGATGCCCTGAAAGTGATGCTGGAATACCGGGAGGCACTGGCTTCCGCGCTGTCCCGCTATACGGCGACGCCACTGGGGATGTATGAAGGCAACGGGCGGGTGTATTCCGCCCAGCTGTCCTTTTATCACCGCCTGCTCACCGGCCAGTGGCAAAAGGTGGCGGTCACGCGTGCGCCGTTTTATGAAACATTAAGCACGCCGGATGTCTTTTTTACCACCGACACCGCCGAGTGCCAGACGGTCGGCGGCTTCCGTTTTTTCCGCAGTCTGGAAATCAAAGATTATTCGCCTGAAACCGCGACCGGCCTGCTGGACGCGCTGCTGTATGCCGAAAGTGAGTATGTGCTGACGCAGTCCTTCACCTGCATGGCCCGCGATGAGGCGCAGAAGCATATTCGTCTGGCGGAAAAGCGCCTGACTTCGGCGGATGACGACGCCATTTCACAGCGTGAAGAGCTGATTGTGTTGCGTGATCTGCTCCAGTCCGGGCATGTCTCCTGCGGAAAATACCACTTTTCCCTGCTGGTATCTTCAGACAGCCCCGAGCAGGTGGTGAAGGATGCCAACGCGCTGGCGCAACCCTTCGCCGACCTCGGCATCATGACGACGCTGTCCACGCTGTCGCTGCCCGCTGCGTACCTGGCGCAACTGCCGGGTATCTATACGCTGCGCCCCCGTCTGGTGGCCGTCAGCAGCCAGAACTTTGCCGACCTGGCGAGCCTGCACAACTTTCATTCCCACAAGCGGAGCGGTAATCCCTGGGGTGACGCCATCGCCATACTCAAATCACCGGGTGGTGGCGGGTATTACCTGAACCTGCACGACAGCCAGAGCGGGCGGGATGACTTCAACGAAAAAACGCCGGGTAACACAGCGATTATCGGTAAAACCGGCTCCGGGAAAACGATGCTGATGACCGTCATGCAGCAACTGATGCAGAAGTACCGCAATCCGGCGACGTTCTCCGCCTCAGCCACAATCCAGCGGCTCACTACGGTGTATTTCGACAAGGACCGGGCGGCGGAGATGGCAATACGCCAGATGGGCGGACGCTACTTCCGTATCCGTACCGGCACTCCCACCGGGTTTAACCCGTTTTCGCTTGCCCCAACCCGGCGGAATATCAGCTTTATCAAACGACTGGTGCGCATGCTGTGCGGCCGCAACGGCAAGCCGCTCGATCCGCGCGATGAGGAGCGGATCAGTGCCGCCGTAGATACCATCATGCTCGACTACCCGCCCGAATACCGCAAGTTCGGTATCACCCGGTTGCTGGAAGTCCTGCCGGAGCCGCCCACCACCGACGCCCGCCTCAACGGGCTGCGTATTCGCCTTAAACAGTGGGCGCAGGGCGGCGAGTTCGGCTGGGTATTCGACAATGAGGAGGACACCTTCAACATCAGCCACGTTGATAACGTGGGTATCGACGGTACGGAATTTCTCGATGATGACGATATTCGCGGCCCCATCACGTTTTATCTGCTCTACCGCGTCACCAGCCTGCTGGACGGGCGTCGGCTAGTGATGTTCATGGACGAGTTCTGGAAATGGCTGGCCGATGTCGAATTTTCCCGCTTCTCGCTCAATATGCTGAAAGTGATCCGCAAGCTGAACGGCATCTTCGTCCCCGCCACCCAGTCACCTGACGAAATCGTCAAACACCCTATTGCTCCGGCAATTATCGAGCAGTGCAGCACGCAGATTTTTCTCGCCAACCCGAAGGCCAGCCGGGCGGATTACGTGGAAAAGATGAAAGTGCCTGAAAGCGTGTACGACATCGTCAGAAACCTCGATCCGGGGGAGCGCTACATGGTGGTTCTGAAAACGCCGTTACGAGCAGGTGAAACCCGGCCTTTTGTGGCGATGGCGAAAATGGATTTAGCGGGTCTCGGGAAACTTACCAAAATGCTGAGCGGCAGCGAGGACAACCTGAAACTGTTCGACACCCTGTATCAGGAAGGAATGCAGCCTGATGACTGGAAAGCCGCCTTCCTTGAACAAGCCCTGTAATAATCCTGACGGAGGTAATCATAATGCGGTTCAGAAATATCATACTGGCATTATCATTGTGTATTTCCACCCAGGCGATGAGCGCCGGAATACCGGTATTCGACGCCGTACAGAATACCGAATCCATGAATCAGTGGATCCAGAAACTCCAGCAGTGGCAGGAAACCGTTACCCACTATAGAAGTGAACTTGATGCCTACAAGCAGCAATTAGCCACGGCAACGGGCGTGCGTGACGTTCAGGCATTTTTCCGCGAGGCCAAAAGTCTGAAAACCGATATTGAAAATCTTCGTCAAAACGGTATTTCACTGGATGACCTGCTGAGCAACCCAAGCGGGTCATATTCGTCTGAACTTAATAGCTTGTATAACAAATATAAAACGTTCGATACCTGTAACCCGTCCAGCTCTTCACAACGCTATCTTGACAGCTGCAAACAGATGGTCCTGAATCAGGCTGTAGCAATAGAAAATACGTCCGAGGTTGAAAACAAGATCACGGGCACGCTCGGCGATATATCAGATTTATCAGACCGTATTGCTAATGCGCAGGATTCGAAAGAGTCACAGGACCTGGCTAACGCCATCGCGGCCAAAAGCGTACAATTGAATGCGCTGACCAGCCAGTGGGAGATGTCAGTCAAACAGACTGAACAGCGAGCAACGCTGCTGGAGCAGCAAAAACAGAAGGCCTTTGAGCAACAGCAATTAACTGCGCCCGTTGCCGATCTTAACTCTCTATAGGGAGGTTAACATGTTAAAACCCGTATTAACCTTATACGTCATGTCAGGCATTCTCGTCTTATCCGGTTGTAAAGAGACGAAATCAGAAGCCTGGTATCAAGAACATCCCGATGAAACCTATAAGGTCTATACGCAATGCCTCAGGGATGGCGAGGCAAGCGACAACTGCGAGTTTGCGCACCGGGCAGCACTCATGTTTGCCCAGACAGGCAAACCCGGCATCAGGGAAAAATTCGAGACGCTGTTTCAGCAGGAAGCCCAAAAAAGAAAATCCGTCACTCAGTAATATTCCCACCAACAAAAACAGGGGTCCTTTCCTGTTTTTATCCCCTGTCTGTTCCTGACTAATGAGAGGCACCATGTCCGGTGGTATTTTTGTTGGTATGGACAAAAACATCATGGATGGACTCAATGCCGTGTTAGAAGGTCAGTCTTCTACCTACGGCACCCTAATCAGTGTGATTATCGTCAGTTCCTTCACCCTATTTATTACGTATCGCGGGTATCAGACCCTTGGCGGCAAACTCCAGACACCGGTTGAGGATGTTGTCTGGGATGTGGGCCGCATGTTGCTGATCACCACCTTTGTTTTAAACCGCGATGGCTGGCTGGATGCCATCATTGCGGCCATTGAAGGGCTTAAAGACGGCATCAGTGGCGATGATAATGTCTGGGCGCTGCTCGACACGGTGTGGGAAAAGGCACAAGCGCTGGGGCAAACGCTGTTTAATCTCGATACCTCCACCTACGTTAAAGTGAATGGCGGCTTTGCCGAGGTGTTGGTCTGGGCCGGTGCAATCGTTCTGTTACTCACTGCAACCTTTGTCAATCTGCTCGCCGAAATCACCATTCTGTTAATGACCACCACCGCCCCACTCTTTATTTTCTGCCTGCTGTACGGTTTTCTTAAACCCATGTTTGATAACTGGCTGAAAACAATATTTACCGCAATCTTAACGGTCATGTTCTCTGCCCTGTCTGTCCGGATCGCCATCAACTACCTGAATAAAATACTGGATGCCGCCACAGCAACGTCTGCTGAAAGCAATATGGTGACCCTGGCGGCGCAATGTTTGCTGGCCGGGATTGCAGCAGGCATCGTGGTGTATTTTTCAGCGAAAATAGCCACTACGCTGAGCGGTGCCGCCGTGCAGGCCGTGTTACAGGGTGCAGCCATAAGCGGACTGAGCGGGCTGGCGAGCAAATCTGCTGACATCGCCAGACCCGGCATAAAGGCCGGGGGCCGACTGACCGCCAAAGGTGGCATGGCCGCAGCAGCGACAACCGGCAGGTTCATTGCCGCAGGTGCGGGTAAAACCGTGAGCGCCTGGCAGAAACGTGCCACCGCCATTGAAAGCATGAAACGCCAGAATCAGCAGCGTCACCGTTAATCCTCCCGACCGCTAATCTCATTCCCCCGTCACGCCGTGGGCTCTGCCAGCGGTGCGGCTTTCCTGCATTTATCCGATAAGAGGCTTCCATGAAATTCAGCATCTTGCTTCTGGTGCTGTGTGCGCTTACGGGCTGCGCGCAGCATCAGGGCGACCTCCCGCCGGTGTCCGGCGATCTCCAGCCGGTTAATTCCCCCGCCATGATCCAGGAGCTGACTCACCATGTCTGATATCCAGCACATCATTAATGTCTCGCGCTCTTTTGAATCCATCCTGCTGGAAAAGGAAGAGCGTTCCCGCAAAACTGCCTGGCGGGTGGCCGCTGCCGGGCTGATTCTGGCTGCACTGGCGATCGCGGCCATGATTATTCTGCTGCCGATGAAAACCACTGACATTGAATTGTGGTCGGTGGATAAACAAACCGGTCGTTATGAGTATATGACCCGCATTAAAGAGCGGGATATTGCGTCTGAAAAAGCGCTGGCCCATTCACTGGCGGCACACTATGTCACACTCCGCGAAGGGTATAATTATTTATCCCTCCAGCGTGATTACGACGACGTACAGTTATTTAACAGCGACAGCGTGAACCGGGATTATCTTGACGGGTTTAACGGCGACCAGGCTCCGGACGTTATTTTTAATAAAGCCGAATATGTCGTCTATATCGACATTATTTCTAATGTGCATGCGCCTGCCACCGGAACGGATAACCTGGCAACCCTGCGTATCAAGCGTACCCTCCGCCGTATTTCTGATAATTCAGTGAAAACGGACTTCTGGAATATCCGCCTCACTTACCGTTATGTCCCGCATCAGCAACTGACGGACAGTCAGCGTGAAGTGAACCCGCTGGGCTTTATCGTCACCAGCTACCAGCGCGATAAAGAACTGAGGAGCGAATGATGCTGAAAAACATCCTGTTCCTGACGGGCTTACTGGCATCATGTGCGGTATGGAGTGCCGCCACCCCGCGTGGCAGCGGCTATGACAGCCGGATGCAGAGCGTATCGTATAACAGCCAGAACGCCACCGTGGTGAATACCCGCCCCGGCTACGTCACCACGCTGCTGTTTGACGACGACGAAGCTGTGATTGATGCGCAAGCGGGTTTTCCCAAAGGCTGGAAGGTGACGAAAAGTGATAACCGGGTGGGCGTCAGCCCGAACCCCATCACCCAGCCGGTGACGGACGCCAGCGGCAACAACGTCAGCCAGGTGTTCCTGCCCACGGCGAAGGACTGGAAGACCAACCTCTTCGTGGTGACCACAAAGCGTGATTACAGCCTGGAGCTGAACGTGCTGGACCACGATTCCCCCGCGCAGGCGTTCGTTATCCGGTACCACTATCCGGCCGAGGTTCGCCAGCAATCCGCCGCCGCCAGCGCCAGCGCCGCCCGTCAGACGCTGCAGCGTGAAAGACAGGAGAAGCAGCAGATAGCAGCGGCATTCGGACAGGCCAGCACGCCACGCAACTGGCGCTACACCAAACGGGTAGCCGCCGGTTCTGCCTCCATCGCACCGGATTTTGCCTGGGATGATGGTCGTTTTGCATATATCGGTTTTTCCCCCATCAGAACCCTGCCTTCCGTTTTCCGGGTGGTTAACGGACGGGAGCAGGCGCTCACGCCCCGGACAGTTAAGCAGGGTAATTACACCGTGATGGCGGTGCCGGCAGCGCCACAACTGGTGTTGCGTTACGGCACCTCGGTGGTGGGGATCGAAAACGACGGATTCGGGCGCATCCCGATAACCCGCAGCGACACTGTTTCACCGTCCGTTACGCTGGAGGCGAAATGACCGATAAACCTGTCCCGGACGAACCGGAAAAAACCACCGCAGAGCGGGAAGCGGAGGCCCGCGAACGCGCCCGCGCGGCAATGGCGTATCAGGAGCCGGAGCAGAAAACACCGCCCGGCCAGCCGGAAGTGACCCGTTTTCGTAAGGCATCCGGTCGCCGCACGCTGACCGTCAGCCTGCTGAGTCTGGCGCTGGTGATCGCCCTGGCATCCGGCGGCGATCGTCTTTTCAGTGCATTGAAAGGGGGTAATCAGAAAGAAGCCGACACCGCGCCGCCGACCTCCGCCGGGAAGACGCTGCATGAGCGTCAAAATCTGGGCATGGACAGTAACCCGTTTGGCCTGTTCGGGCCGCATACACAGGACGAAACAGACCCTGCCCGCCAGGCCGTCACTCCCGCACCCACCCTGCCACCAGCCCCACCCGCCCTGAACAAGGCAGCCGCACTGGCTGACGGGCTGAACAACGCCCGAACAATGCCGGGTGATAATGCACGCACGTCCCCGGGTGAAACGCGTAGCAACGCAGAAACGTCCAACAGTCCGTCATCATCCACGACATACACATCCTGTCCATCAGTACTGTCAAGGGGAAAGGATGGCAACCTGCGCTGCCCGGAGACTGCCGCGCCGGAAACGGGTAACAACGACAATCCGGGCGTCGCCCGAGTCACCGGCGTCAGACGGTTGGGTCTCGATCCTGATCTCTATATCCCGGTGGACCGCTATATCCCGTGTTCGATGATGTGGCGCTTCGTGTCCGATGTCGGGGGGCATATTTCCTGCCTGGTCAGTGAAGATGTTTACAGCGCCAGCAACCATGTGACGCTGATCCCGGCGGGAACGGTCGCCCGTGGCATCTACCGCACCGGGGCGCTGCAACACGGACGCAGCCGGATGTTTGTGCTGTGGACGGAGCTGCGTACGCCTGAGCCCGGCAGCCTGCAAATCCCACTAACTGATACGCAGGCCAGCGGCCCGCTCGGCGAGGCGGGGATCTCAGGTTGGATCGACAACCATTTCTGGGAGCGCTTCGGCAATGCCCTGATGCTCAGTACCGTGCAGGACGTGGCAGCGGCGGCGTCGGATGCTGCCCCGGGGAAAGACCGCAATACCGACTACACCGAAAACACCCGCGCCGCCACGGCGGAAATGGCGAAAACGACGCTGGACAACAGCATCAATATCCCGCCCACCCTGTACCTGAATCAGGGTGATGTCATCGGGATCATGACCGGCACCGACATTGATTTCTCATCCGTCTGGCAGCTGCGACTGAAAAAGAGGTGGTATGAACGCTGAAAATCTGTCGCTGGATTTTATGAAAAACCAGCTGTTTGGTGAGTTTATTGCGCAGGACGGCCTGACGGAAATTGCCGTTAATCGGCCGGGTGAACTGCATACCAAAATCCGGGGGGAATGGCGAAGACATGAAGCCCCAATTACGCTGCGTCAGTGTTACGCCTTTGCCAGAGCGCTGGCGTCCTGGCAGGACGATAATATCGACGACACCTCGCCTATCCTTTCCGCCACGCTTGAATCAGGCGAGCGCATTCAGGTCATTATTCCCCCGGCCTGTGAGCGTAATACCGTGTCTATTACGCTGCGCAAACCCTCATTCGGGCAGAAAACGCATCAGTCATGGATTGATGCGGGATTTTATAACCGGGTAAACGGTCAGGAGCGAACGGAAGGCAAAGATGTTGAGCTGACCCGCTATTATCAAGGTGGGGATATTTCCCGTTTTATGGAAAAAGCGGTGGAATACGGCAAGACGATTTTTATCGTCGGTGAAACCGGATCCGGTAAAACCACCTATATGAAAACGCTGCTGCACTCTATCCCCCGGCACCTCAGGCTGACCACCATCGAGGATAATCCCGAAATCCGGTTCTATCACCACACCAATTATGTCCATCTCTTTTATCCGGCGGATGCCGGGGATAATGCCATTGTCACGCCCGGCAGACTGATACGTGCCAATTATCGTATGAACCCTGACCGGATATTACTGGCAGAAATTCGCGGGCAGGAAGCCTGGGATGCGCTGAAAATCGTCGGTTCCGGGCATGAGGGACTGATGACCTCCCTGCATGCGGGCAGCTCGGAAGAATGTATTGAAGGGCTCATTGACCGCTGCTATGAAAACCCTGACTGCCGGAACATGCCTTTCGAGGTGCTGTTACGCAAGGTGCTTAAGAGCATTGATGTGATAGTCAGCATTGATATTCACGGTGACATACGCCGGATAAGTGATATTTATTTTAAACCCCTTCATCTCAATGGCATGAGAGGTGTATTCAGAAAAGGACCCCAATAAATAACATATCCAAATACGCTATCCTCGTTTAAATATGAAGGTGACCGAAATGAAAAAATCAATATCCTCCGCATTATTACTCAGCGCTATGGTGTCATATTCAACCTCCGTCATGGCCGCTGACACCTGCGAAGTGGTGTTATGCATGTACGGTAAGGCCACCGGGAACGGCGGCGGCAATGAATGCCATTCGGCCGAACGTGCATTCTTTAATATCGTCAAAAAGAACAAGCACGGTTTTCTGCCGGACCACACTGCCGATGCCAGAAAATCGTTCTTACTTGAGTGTGATTCGGCAGACCCGGCAATTATTAGCCAGATTATCAGTAAATTTGGCCGCATGCGTGGTTAATTAGCGGAGGTTATCTTTATGACCAAACCGGGTTTTATTCAGCATCCCTGGACACATCAGCGCGGGGATTCCATGCGCGCAGCCCGTGTTATTGAGCACATTGAAAATGAGGCGATGCACGGATGCGGCCTTTATTATGAATTTTATCACTACCGGGTTATCTGCAGGTTATTGCAATTACTGCAAACGCTGAACGCCACCGACAGAATAACGCTGACAGAGGAAGCTAACCGGCGAGGATTTACGCTGGATGAAACCAGCATTAAAGAAAGTCGTCAGTGTTATTCCGACATCATCAGGGAAATCCGCGAGAGCCAATATTAACCCCTGCTATTATTTTATTCTCAGCTCTCAAACGACAGCGGAATATTTCAGCCGAGTCCGGCTTGAGGCGTGGCGGTTTTCAGGTTTTTACGGCCCAGCACATTTTTCGCGGATTAAGGAGTGAAGAAATGCGGGCCGTAAAAATGAGGCAGCGGACAGAATTATTTTCGCGGGTTAAGGAGCGAAAATAGTTCAGGCACCGCGCCTCACCGGCAAACAGCCGCGCCCACGCGGATTTTGCCGGCCGGGGGGAGCCGAATAAATTTCGCCGCCCCAGCGAGCGAAAAGCTGTCGCCCACGACAGCGATTTATTTGGGGGGCATCGCCCCGCACACCGTCGTGGCTAAGTCTCCGGCCAAAAGCCGGTAGCGTGGCGCGACCACCCTCTTTAAAGGTCAGCTTCCCTTTTATTCCCGCTGCGAGGAACGAGCAAAGGGAAGAAAAAGGCGAAAGCGACCGTCTTAAAGGGGGTGGTCGCGCGTAGCGGGCGACGGTGTGCCGCCTTTGACCCTGGGGAGTTTTGGTGCGGCGTCCAGCCACGACATTACCCCCATGTGGCAGGCAATAAGGGCGTCCAGCCCGCATGAACTGGCGCACGCAGTTTAATGCAGGAAAGCATGCTTCCCTGCATATGGCCGCAACGAGACCACTTTCTTCGTCCCTGACGCTCGCCCCGCCTTTTCGCCCGACACCGTGGGGCGAACTGATGGGGCGATGTCATGGGGCGAATAGCTGACGTAGGAGGCATCGTGATTTTGAATAAGCTGGCCGTTTCACTGTCGCCGATAGTGAATGGCGCGCTGAGCTTCATTGCTTTTATGCAACAGCATCAGCTGATGCTGGCGCTGTTATCGGGGCTGACGATGCCGTTTTTCGCGTCGATGAAAAGCGATGAACGGCAAAAAGCCCCGTTGTGGCAAAAGCTGATTATTGCTTTTTCCATGCTGTGTTTTCTTTCCGGTACGATGGCCCCGGTTGTTATCTGGATTTTCCAGTGGCTTTATAAAGGCCGTGTAGTCGCCAGCATTCCCGTTCTGGCATGGCCGGTACTGATTGCCTTTACCGTAACGGGTTTTATTTTGCATATTCTGCTGCGCAGGGTATTAACCCCTGAATTAGACAGAATAAAGAAACGCCTCGTCAGAAAGACAACGCTTGAACGGGAATTGCGCACCGATGTCCGCACGGTAAAATCACTGCTGCCGGAAACACTGCATTATAACCCGCTGGATTATATCGACCTCAACAAGGGTATTTTTATCGGTATGGACCGCGATATTCAGCCGATGTACCTGCCATTAAAAGACTGGCAAAAACAACACGCGGATATTATCGGCACCACCGGCGCCGGTAAAGGGGTTGCCACCGGGATATTACTTTATCAAAGTATTCTGGCTGGTGAAGGCGTATTTGTGATGGACCCGAAGGATGATGAATGGGCACCCCACCTTTACCGCAAGGCCTGTGAGGATGCAGGCAAACCTTTTGCCCTGATTGACCTGCGTAAACCCCAATACCAGTTAAACCTGATTGAAGAGATCACCGCCGATGAACTGGAAGAGCTTTTTGTTGCCGGGTTCAGCCTGGCAGAGAAAGGTCAGGAATCTGACTTTTATCGGATTGACGATCGGAAAGCGGCACGGATAGCCGCACAATTTGTCACCCGTAATACTGCCTCAACCATTCGGGATGTTTATAACGGCGACTACGTTCAGGGTATTGCAGATAAGATAAAAGCCTTTTTCGGGAAAATTGAAGAGCTTGCCTTGCTCAATGCCATCAATGCGCCGACAGGATTTTCGCTTAATACGATATTTGAGGAAGGCGGTTGCTGTTATGTGATTGGCTCAATGCGCAACAGCAAAATCATTACCGCTCAACGTATGTTGCTGGTTCGCCTGTACCAGCTGGCAGAAAGGCGCGAGCGAGTGAAAAACGTGCCCCGCGCCATTGCTATTTATCTTTCCGAACTGAAATACCATTTATCCAGGCCCGCGCTGGAGGGTTTAGGCGCGGCACGCGATAAAGGCGTGCATATTATTATGGACCATCAGTCGATTGCCGATTTAAAAGACTGTCCGGCAGATTTGAAAGGTGACGCCGTTGTCGGCGCTGTCGTTGAGAACGCTAAATTCAAACTGGTTTATCGTGTCATGGATCCGGACACCGCTGAATGGGTAGCCAGGATGTCAGGCACCATATTAGTCGATGATGAGGTCCGCAAAGCGAAAACCGACGCCGTGCTGACAGAGACTATCGACAGTGAACGCACCATCAGGCAGGCCGAGCGTTTCTTTACCGACAGCAATATGATCCTGAACCTACCCGATTTTGTCAGCTTCATCTTCACGACAAAAGCACTCCCCTCTGCTTCGCTGATTTCGCCCATCAGGGTGAAAAAACGCGAACTGGAGATCTGTGCCGTGTCGCCCGCGATTGCCGCCACCGCCGCAACGGTAAACATCGCCCTGGATTTTAGCGAGGAGGAAACCTCCCCCGGAACGGCACCAACGCCGGATATCACCATAACGCAGCCCGATCTTTTTTTTGATAATACGGACGAAGAAGACACAACAACACCGAACGCCGATAAAGAGGAAAACCCATCATTGATGGATTTTTAAAGGGGGAGTGATGCTTATCACCGCATACCGCGAACGCCAGACGCGACACCGCGAAAAAATACAACGACTGCTGAATTTCCTGAAAGAAGAAACGTACAGTGACTTTAAAACGCTGATGCTGCTATTCGGCTTCAGGGATCATAAATCGCTATATTCCCTGCTTTCAAAAGTCGAGGGCATGGGCTTAATACAAAAGCACGTCCTGGTATCGCGCACCATGAAAATTTCATTATGGGGCATAACCAGTGACGGACTGGCCGTTGTGTTAACCCCAAACGATACGCTTTTCCCGGCACGGTTTGAGCCTTCAAAAATCACCGGCTGGACGCTGGAGCATCACCTTGATAATCAGGCAGCCCGGATCATCCTTGAGCAAAAAGGCGCATCCGGGTGGATAAATGGCGACCGCACAACCTTCCTCAGCCGGTATCAGGTCGGTCATCGCCCGGACGGGCTGATCACCCTGCCCGGCGGCACCGTGATTGCCATTGAGACCGAGCGCCGTCTGAAAACCAAAGCCCGTTACCAGTCGATCATCGCCAGCCATTTGCTGGCGCGGACACGTAAAGACTGGATTTACGTTTTTTATATCGTGCCGGACCCGCAGAAAAAGCGCGGTCTTGAACGGCTGTTTGACAGTATCAGGCACGTCATCGTTAACCATCAGCACATCCCGCTGGAAACCCGCCACCGGCATGTCTTCCGCATCTACACGCTCGACGAGCTGCAACAGCTCGATGTAGGCCACTGCATATAGTTCTTCTGTATAACCAACTGCCCCAACCCGCCCACCAGCAGCGCAACGGCCTGAAATAATTCCCCTCGAAATACTCACCCAACATCAGAACAGACAGGACTCCAGAATGAACAGAGAAACTTACCGACTTGCTGACGTACTGACTGAAATGAGCGCCAAAGCACTGGTCACATGGATGACGCATTCCGCTTTGCAGGACATACCACGCGAAGCATTACTGACTCGCGGCAGCGATTTTGTCTATGCTCTACAGGCAAATTTTATGCTAATGCGTGATGTTCTGTCAGAAACACTGGAAGATATTGAGCAGCAAAGTCATGGTATTGAAGAAAGACTAGACAGCCTGGAACAACGCCTTCAGACGCTTCAGAAAGATACTGATAATTTGTATTAGCTCATCTTTGACCTGACACAACTACGACATAGGGCCAAACCTAATCTGACATGCAGCTTTGTGCCAGGAGCTGACGTTGTTAAGTCCGCCTTACATTGGCTAAAGGGGAGTTGGCCAGTTAGCGCTGTCCAATAACTTCGGTTTAACCATAGCTTTATCACTTATGTGCTGATGAATATGTGGATTAAAGAATCTTGCGTGATAATTTATCTAAGTGTAAAGTTCATTTAGAAAGCGCCTATTGTGTTACATAAATGAATATAAAATCTCGCAAGGAAACGACAATGGAAATAAGGAATATAAATACAAAGCTTAAAAGAATGATTTTTAGTAAATATAGCGGAAAATGTGCAATATGTGGCATATCAAACGAAGACACGCGACTGGAAATTAGCCACATTTATCCTAAATCTTTTGGTGGGGAAAGCACAGAAGAAAATTTAATTCTAGTTTGTCCAAACTGCCATTTTAGATTGGATCAGGCCATCCTCAACGAAAGAGAGTTCATAACTGCGCTTGTTGACCTTTTAAATAACTCCCCAAAATATAAGAATATTGAAACAAACAAACAGCTAGGTAATCAGATTAAGATCGAGGTTGATATTTACGCAGAATTGACGGAATCTCGTGAGGATAAAAAGGAAATAATTGTAGAGTGCAAATCATTAAGAGCCATTTCAGAATTTTATATAGATAAGGTTATTGATGAACTTGAAACAATAAGCAGCACACACCCTAGTGCGAAAATAATATTTGCAACCCCTTCGAGAATACCAGGAAAAATAAAAGAAAGACTTGTAAAACATAATATTTCTGCTTGGGATATTGATTATATACTTAATGAATTTAGTGGTGAAATAGAAAAATCAAATAACCCATATCTAAACTTACTGATTGGGAGTATTGGCCAAAGAAAATCTGATTTTAAGATTCGAAATCTAAGTGACAGGCTTAAAAAATGCTCACCTGGAAAGAAAGAGTGGTCTATATATCAAAAACTGATAGGTGAAATTCTTGCTGAGATCTTTTGTCCTCCACTGCAACCCCCCATGCCTGAAAACAGCGATTACTTAAAGACAAATAGAAGGGATTTTATATTATCAAACTATGCCAAAGATGGATTTTGGGAATTTCTTCGCAGTAAATACAAAGCTGATTATATTGTAGTTGATGCAAAAAATTACTCTAATAAAATCAAAAAGGATGAGGTGCTTCAAATAGCAAATTATTTGAAATCTCATGGTGCAGGAATGTTTGGAATGATATTTACTCGCAAAGGCGGAGATAACCGCGGATGCGAAACCACATTAAGAGAACAATGGATTTTACATGGGAAGTTAATTTTAGTTTTTGATGATGAAGATGTTGAAAATATGCTAGTTGCTTCTTCCACTGGAACCACTACTGACATTGTAAGCATCCCGGTAATCCGGACCATTCACTTTTAGAGATCTTCCGGCATACTGATTATGTCCCCGGAGGAGATCGCCATGCGCAAAGCACGA
>NZ_JANUDW010000009.1:0-200950 GCF_024810075.1 Klebsiella sp. BIGb0132
ACCGCCTGCTCAGTGCGCGTTGTCTGCGCCCATTTGCTGTCACACAGCCGCCACAGCCAGACAGGTGCTGAGTAATGCAGCAATTCACTGATTTTCTCCAGCCCACGAAGGTCGCTGTCACTGATTTGCGGGGTCAGGTTAAGCGACTGAGGCATGACCCGGACAATCCCGTCCAGTGGACGCCCACGGCGCAGTTTACGCAGCGCGGTGTATTTTTCCTTATCGGGCTCAGTAGTCAGACTACCGCCGTAAATCAGAACGGTACGGTTGCCTTCAAGCCACTGCTGCTGCTGCAGGCCAGGAACCAGTAGCTCAATAGCTGCATCATCGCCAGTAACCAACAATATACGGACTTTGTGGTGCCAGAAGAGGGTATATCGACGGCGAAGGTGAGTGCGAATTTGTTGACTGATCGTCATAGCAGTAAATACAGGGGCAGCATCTTCCTTTGATGACCCCTTAACATCATCACCCTGTGCACATTGCAGTTCTTTGCTGAAACTACGCTTGCCTTCAGCGCGAGCACCAAAGAGCAGAAAGATTCCAACTAAGACCAGAGCAATGCTGACTGCCACAGTACCGCTCAACCAAGCATACCAGGCAGAAGTATCCCTAATGAGTTGTAGCCTTTCAGGCTGCCAGTAAACGATGCCCGCCACAACAATACTGCCGACCAGCGTGATTAACGCCAAAAGCCAGAATACAATTTCCGGTTTCTTAAACAGCAAGAGGAATCGCCTCATGCCTCACCCTCCTTAGCGGAAGTCACGGGGGATACAGCCATATTCCCAACCTTTCCATTTTTGTGTTCACGGCATCCCAGTAAATGGTGCGCCAGTTGTTGTATTGATTGTGTGGTAACGGCCACGGCACGATCAGAAGTACGGCCTCGCAGCGAATACCGATAGTCCGACATTGACAGGGTTATCTTTGGGTTATTGCCGCCTTTGCTCTATTGGGGAGTAAATTCATATGTGTCGGTATATATCGATGGAATAAACTCAGCCCGGCACGGGCAGGTGCTTCTGCTGTGCAGCGTACCGGCAATACGGCGGCCATGAATAAAATCGTCAGGTAAGCCCCCCATGATTTTAAAAAGGCCGGGATGCTTACCACAGGTTACGCAGTGCTCCTCGCAGGCCTGCAATCTCCCGAAATGCATGTGATCGGGCATTCCTTCTGTGATCACCCCGCCGCAGCTTGTTTTATCGTCCTGAAACAAAAAATGTCCAACCGCCATCACTCTGTCCTTACTTTTTTACTTTCATCCGTTTCCGCACTTCTGTCTGTGCATAACGTCATTTCCGCTGTCTTCGGCCCCATTCAGCCAGAGCATGCAGATCCATTTCTTCCTGTGTCCGACTCCGTTTTAAGATCATCCCCGACAATCAGCACTTAACCATGGCCGTCAACCATGCTGTGCTCTCGCAGCCACGGTGTCAGGGTGACTCGCACGCGGGGTAATAGCCTGTATCCAGAGTGTCCCGGTGACATCATCGGCGCTGATCGCCAATTGTGCGGAGCCGGTCTGCTGCGCAGCAAGTGTCCCCATGGCTGCGGCCAGCCATGGGGAAACGCAACCAGCATGTCCTATAATAAGGTCGGTGTTATGACGGCCTGCCGGTGATGGTACGCCGGAAAGAAGCGGTATAGTCATCACCGGGATAACGGCGGAAGCCTCCTCTAACGTCAGACCACTGAGCCAGAGGTGTTTAACCTGCCCAGCCTCCAGGGGTGCCCAGTCAGCAGCCTGCTCTATGGCTTCTTCAAGCAATTGTGGAACGGCCCGTTCCGGGCGGTGTAACAAAGCCAGTGGCGGTATCGTGTTCTGCGTAAGTCTATTACCAAGCAGCAACGCCACCATTGCCTCTGCGCTTCCCTGACGAATTTCAGGTGCGACCTGAGCAGCAATGACGAGCAGTAGTGATCTGTCATTGATGCGGTTATCAAGCCACTCATCAATAAACTGCGCACCGTGACCATCAACATATTCAATCGGTTGTACGATACCGGCCTCCCCCAGGCTTTCGTGCCAGGCCGGAATAAAACGACGCGGCAAAATAGAAGTGTCGACCTCAAACAGCACTGAGAGCGTTTGTTTCGGGGAAAACGGTGCAAGTGCGATTGCAACATCAGCGAGCAGCTTCTGCAGCCGGGCCTGAAATACCACCAGATCCTGTTGTTCGGGCTCCAGTGAATCATCACTCTCATGCACCATCGGAGGGATTGGGAAAAATGTATGTAAACAATAGCCTTCCCGACCACGGCCGACCTGGCTTTTGAGTATTGAGGGCCCTTCCATTAACAATGTCACCGGAGAATGCCCCGGTTCCTCTGGTAACGGAATATCCACGCCTATATGCAGGATCTGGAGCCCCCGGCGACCCCGTCGGGTTTCCCGCAATAATGTTTCCTCACGCTTTCTGTCCCATCCATCAGCATGATTATGCTGAAAAAGCCAGAACAGCACTCTCAGAACAAACACTAGTAACCAAACCAGCACGATGCCCGCAGGAAAGAGTATCCAAAGTTTTATACTCTCTCCCTGCCGATCAAATGCCAGACCCGCTATTGTAGCCATAGCAACCAGCGCCCCCAGAACCGAAAACCAGTAGCCGAAATGAATGGGTGTCGGGCGCCAAGCTGTGGGGGGAATGATTTTAAGATTTACCGGCATAGTCAGGGTAAAAAAACCAGTTCAGGTGAAACAGTATTAAGATTCAATTGTGCGCGGACATTAGTAAATTTAGGCGGCACAATCCAGTCAAATATAACTCCATTCTTATTCCATGTAATCGATGAAAAATTTTCTTGCTTCTGCCAGCTATCTAATTCCAGTGAACGCCAGCAACTGACAACCATTATACGCTGTACCCTAGTTGTTTTTTTTGCCCCAACCTGATAAATATCGGCATACATTTCCTGCCCGGCCCCGCACTGTGCTGTAGGGTTCCCCGGGCGTGAGGGGAAACCATTAATTAAAAGAAAATATTGTCTATTACCGATGGTATGCAACTTCCTGTCACTGTATAGTGATGCCAGTTCTTTTTGAGGTATAATCGTTACACCTTCAATCGCTAATGGTTGTTGGCGGTTAAATATTTCCTTGATTTCTGATGCGGAGGCATTCAATGCTACACCAAGAAAAAACACAAGGCCTTGAATATATTTCATGTATTTATTCCCCATAAACTTTATCGGCATAACACAGCCCTGAATAAACCCATGCGTGATCCGCAGACTGCCCAGCAGAGCCAGAAGCATAGGTTGGCTGATCTCGATTGTGTAGCTGTTCTTCAGTCTGACCAGTATTCGTGGAGTTATTCATATTCCAGCCAATATTTCCGGTGTTACTGTCACACAGATGGTTATATTTACGTACCCAAGAACTAGTCGTGTCATCCCATTTGTAATAGTACCCCCCATTCCACAGAGCGATTGCTTCCCGCTCGACCATGTCGTCCGTATAGGTGCCGTGTTGGCTGAGATGACGTATCGCCTGCTCACGTTTAGCCTGGAACAAGTCGTTTCCAGCTTTAACATTCGCTTTCCAGCTCCAGGTTGTGGTGTAGTCCGGCGCCGGATTTGTCATTTGAGCCATACCATAGCCCTGGTCAAAGGATACAATTGGTTCACCATCAAGATTAATAAATTGCTTATTGAAGCTTTCATGAGCCAGCAGTTTCTTAAGCCCGGATGAGTTTTCAAGGGTATCAATAAAAGCGTGCAGATCTGTAACAACCGGGTTCTGGCCTTTGATTTTAATATTACGCTTAATGATCAACTCACCAATTTTGACTGACACGACCAGTTTCCCCCCTAGTAATTTCTCTTCACCAAAATTTACCGTCCATCTTTTTTCAGTAGAAGAAAACTCCCCGGCATCCGAAAATGCTCTTAATACGGTGGTTCCCCGAGTTCTTTCCCTCAGACCACTTCTTTTGGCATCCCAGCTAATCGCCCAGGACCATTGATAAGGGCCAGTAGCTTCCGTTCGAAATTCAAAAACAATCTCCGGAATCGTGGCATCAGCATTTAAAGTAAATTCCGCATTATCTGCCGGCGTAACCCAGGATGTATTCTCTGCGGTGGCAACCACCCGGACAAGACTATCCCGAGTGGTATTAGTAGTTCCCGCGTTCCGTGCGTTGTCCATTTTTTGGCTCCTTGATCCTTAAAACTTCAGTGAAAGTTTTTCAGCAGTGCGGGTAACGACCCGCTCCGTCATGCCGTCTTTATTCGTTATTCCCTCCCATACCTGCCCGGACACACTGCTGATGGTATAGGGAACGCCAGCGCGCGGTGTGACTTTATCTGCCTCAGTGATACGGAACTGTTCGCTAAACAAGTCACTCACCTTGCCAGGTGGAGTGGCAATGGTTTTTACATCACTGGCGGCCTCCTTACGTCCATAACGACCCGCCCTGGTGTTATAGTCACCGATCGTCGCCAGCTCAATCCTGCCGCAGTCTAGTGTGATATAACTGCCTCCGGCGTTTAACGTGATACTCTTTGCTGCTGTTATTTGGATCTCATCTTCAGTGCTGACAATGCTGATCCCCTTTCGTGCCAGTAACTCCATCATATCGTTCTGAGCCTGCACCATTACAGGTCCTTGGTTGGCAATCAGCTTCATCCCAAGTTTGCGTACAAACACACTCAACTGCGCGCCGACTCCTACAAACAACTTTTTCACCACACTGATGTCGGCATTATTTCCGGCGGTCGCCACTAGGTTCTGGCTGGCTGACAGTTGAAGGTGTTCCCCGCTTGTCACCGCCACGCCATCAGGCGCGGTCAGGTGCAACACTGAGGCCTTCAGTTCATTCAATTTTTGCTCCATCAGCGTTATTTGTGCCTGTAACTCCGCCGCACTCGCCTGTGAAGCCTCCGCATCACCGGAAATCACCTGCATTTCTTCTCTGGCAGCCTTCAGACGGTTGACCGCCGCCCCCATCTCCAGCACTTCCCCCTGCGCCTTCGCCTGCCCGTCCGCCGTAATGAATATCCCTTTCTGCGCCCGGATGGCACCCCATGAATCCGTACGCAGCTCAAAGCCTTCCCCGCGCTGTTGCTTCTCGCTGTCGACAAGATGGCCCAGGTTCAGCTGGCTCTTGCCGCCGTACTCCGTCGAGACCTTGATGTGCTCTTTCCCGCGCTCGTCGTCGAGCCGGATTTTATTATTCGCAGGCGTCCGCAGGACGTTACGTTTGTAGTTACGGATGGTGACATGGTCGCCGTGGGCCGAGTCGTGCAGCACGCCGGCGATATACGGCCTGTCCGGGTTACCGTCCTCAAAGCTAATTGCCACTTCGGTACCCGCCAGCAGCGGCAGGTGCAGGCCGTAAGTGTCGCCCGCGTACGGGCGGGACTGCCGCACCCACAGGCTTTCAAATCCGGTCTCCCAGCCGTCGCGGTCAAACAGCATGTTGACCCGGTAGCGCCCGTCTTTATCAATATGTCCGTAGGTGTCATTTTCGGTGGTGCTGGTCACGCGGGCAGGCAGCGTACCGGCCATCACCGGGCGTGAGCCTGGTACGGAACGGAAACCAAAATCGACGCTGTCCGGGATACCCTCAAAGTTAACCCCAAAGTCTTCATCACGGCGGGCATGCGTATGCATTGCGGTGACGACCACGCCCTGGCAGAAGGTCTCCGCCACCTCATAGCCGCCGGTCACCTTCAGCACCTGACCCGGAGAGAGCGTCGGGCAGCTGGTCATCGCCCGGGTCCGCGTCTGGCCGTTCAGGTAACGTTCATGCCGTATGCGGGCGTAAAACGCCCCGGACTCCGGGGCCGGGTTGCGGTCGTACGCGCTACCCGGCGTGAGATAATTGTCCGCATAGTGATAGGCATCACCGTAGGTGGTGCTATCCCCGCGGGTGGTATCCACCTGCGCATTCATGTCCTCGTTAGCCTGACGGTAGTTGTAGTCGCGGGTGCTGACCTGTTTCTGCACCACGTTGTGATGACATACCATCTCCCAGACCGAGTCCACCCCTTTAGAATGCTGGCCCGACAGCGGTACCGATGGCAACGTCAGGCCTTTCTCGTAGCCCTGCTGGCTGTCGTAAAATGCCACCACGTCGATGTTCAGGCGCGTGTCGGCGGTAAAACGAAACCAGATCCCCACCTCCCCCAGCAGACGGGTGATGAAATGCAGGTCATCTTCGCCGTACTGCATCACCTGCTCCCGGCGCGGGTACTCTTTGCTTAGCGAGAACAGAAAGTCCTGGCCTTTGAAGCCATGGCGTTCGCGCAGAATTTTTTCGACGATCTGTGGGACGGACATGTCCTGGTAGATGGCGTTCTGGTGCGAACGATCGAGCAGCACCAGACGCGGCTGGAGCGTCAGCGCGTAACGGGTTTCATCCGCGGAGGTACTGAGGCGTTCAAAGCCCGTCACTACGCCCTGAATCACCCGCACCGGCTGCTGTAGCTTAATGCCGAAGCCCTGATCGACCGGGGCCTGCAGCGTCAGGGCGCCGGGCTTCATCAGCATCATCTCTTTACTGATGGCATGCTCGGCGCTGGTGAACTCAATGCGATAGCTGAACGGCCTGCTCAGGGCTTCCTGGCCTTCAAAAGCCAGAACATCGAGCCCTGCTTCACATCCCTTCACCGACAGCTGGTGATGGTTGTGGTTGAATCTGATCGGGGGATTACTGCTCATGCGTGCACTCCTTGTGTACGGTCAAACTCCAGCCCGATAACGCCCATATCCTTCACCTGGAAGTACGGAATATCAGACTGACGTTGTTTTGGCCGCCGTCATCAACGGGGATGTTTTTAACGATAACTTTTCTTTTTTAGAAACATTCGAAAAGGACTGCACCGAAATTATTTTTATTAACATTTAACTTTTTTCTCTCTCTGAGAATAACGCAGACGTCTGATGGTGACTTAAATATCAAGAAATCATTAATTCAACGGATGATTTTGCTTTCTTTTTCGTCCTAAATGAATGAAAGTCAATATTTATATCAACGCACAAATTAGGCAACCCATTTTGGAAACTTTCAGTCATCTAATCATCCCTCTGCTTATCACGATGCACGTTTTCACGTTTCGATTCCTTAGAGGCGATAATAGAATAATGATGATTAAAAGATCAAAGATAAACACACTCAAGCCAAAACAATAAAATAACCAGGATTTTTCGTCTAATTATTAATAATGAGTTGCACTGGGGCAACAGGAAAACAAACCATCACCATCCAGAATAAACAATCATTTATATCGAAGAAGGAAATGCCGTCAGAGCATTGTTTAAAATAAGCTCCTTGGTTGATGTAAATCAACGTTTGAAAAACAAAATAACCAATTAATAACAAGGACTAATATATACGGAGTGAAATATTAAAGGGGAATATGAAACTTGCAACAAATGGATTTAACACCTCAAAACTATGATCGCAGAACCTGTCAGTAAGTTTGTGTAACTACCATCGTATTAAAGTCGATCGCTCAGGCGGTTACCCCTTCCTTACAGCCCTCACAGCGGCAGAACTTCCCGAGGTTTTATGCAAACTCGCACATTACTCAGGAAGTCTCATCCCTCTTCCGGCAAGCGGCAGTGACCGACAGGAACTCTCATCCCTGCAGGTCACTCAGCCGTAAGCAACTACTCCACTCCGGTCCTGACACAAGGTAATCAAACTAACTTAGAACCACGCCTCGAACATACCGCCGACGTTCAGCGAGTCCAGCTGATCGCTGCTGGTGCCGTTGACCTTAGCGGTATGTTTATTATCCACCTGACCGCCGGTGACGTAGAAGCGCAACATCGGCCGGAACTCAGGCCCCATCCCGATAGAGATGTTCTGCGATAGCGTCAGCTTCCAGCCCTTGTTGTCGCCACCCTGATCGTAGTCAACGCGCTGATAGCCGGCCTCCAGCCAGGTTGAATGCACGTCGTTCCAGAAATACATCGGACGAACAATCGCGCCGTAGTTTTTACGGTTATCGGTATTGTCCTTGCCGTTGTCGTAGTCATGGAAGGCCAGCAGGTATTCAACCTGCGCCTGGCGGGTGAACTTATAGTTACCTTCGAAGCTGGCGTAGATAGCCGTCAGCCCGTCGGTTTTGTTATAGACGCTGTTATCCGCGTTATCGGAATAGCGCAGGATCACCTTGTTCACGCCGCTGTCGTCGCCGTTGGTGTGACTCAACAGCAGGCCGCCCTGCCAGGCATCGAGCTGCGCGTCGTTATCCACCGCTTTTGAATCAAAGCCGTAGTTGGCGTACACCTCAACGTCGATTGGGCCAGCCTTCATATTGTGGATTTTTGACGTCAGCGCGTAGTGGCCGTCATCGCCGGTGCCCGAGCCGCCGGTACAGGTGATGCGCGACGGGTTGGACTCATCGGCCATCACCTCCGGGCTACAGGACTCAACCTGTGAGACCCCCGCCACGTCAAACTGCACGCCGCCGATGTCAAAGTTTTTCACCCCGGCGCCCTGGCCGTCGTGGTTCATCCAGAAGTAGTCGTTGATCCCCTGCTGCGGACGCTGATGGAAGTCGCGGCCGGCCCAGATATAGGCGTTGGGGTTTGATTCGAGGACGTTAGTGACGCCGACGTAGGCCTTTTTCAGGTTAACTTCGTCGCTCCAGTGGTCGAACATAACGTTAATATCCCAGATAGCGCCCTGGCTGCTCTTAAAGGCTTTGGTTATCTGGAATTCGCCGCCGTTACCTTCGTTGCCGAGACGGCCGATGGCCGACGCGCCGTTGTAGGAGCCGTCGACGCCGACGAACTTCTGATCGCCGGTCTGGAACTGGGCGCCGTAGCGGGCGTAGCCGCTAAACTTCAGGCCGAATGGAATAGCCATATCCGGCGTGGCTGCGGCGGTTTGCGGGTTGGTTTCCAGATCCACCTTCTTCGCAGCGGCGGCATCCATTTTAACCTGACGGTCGGCCAGCGCTTTATCCACGGCTTTCGCCACAATGGCGTCGATTTGTTCCTGCGTAAAATCTTGTGCCATGACAGAGGAAAGCGGGCACAGCGCGGCAATAACCGCCATGGCTAATGGCAGTTTTTTTATAATTTTCATGGTTATCTCAAATTAATTAATTATATTTTCAGACAATAACCATCCCGTTCTGGGGTAAATTGAAAAGATACCGCCAAAACAAGCTGATTTTATTTTTATTTGCGCAGAGGTACAGTTAAATAAATCGGATAATAGGCTTCTCCATATTCGGTATAATTAAATATCAGCATGGATATAGATGAATAGTCTGTTGCAATAATCCACGCACGAGAAAAAATGATGGTGGCCCGACATCTGCACCACGGTCGAAGCCATAGACTGCCGTATTTCGCTTACAGCCTTGCCGCTCTGCCGGGTCTACCGCGGTGCGCCATCGGCATCCCACAGCAGATATCTGGCACTCTCTGTCGCGCGCTGACGTAAGGCGGGCAGCGCTCAT
Source organism: Klebsiella sp. BIGb0132 (assembly GCF_024810075.1). Lineage (NCBI taxonomy): Bacteria > Pseudomonadati > Pseudomonadota > Gammaproteobacteria > Enterobacterales > Enterobacteriaceae > Klebsiella > Klebsiella sp. BIGb0132. Next base: position 9,433 of record NZ_JANUDW010000009.1, read on the forward strand.
CGGCAGCCCCCCTTTCTTCACGACCGTAAGTGGATATTTCGTTTATTATTATTTAATTAGAGCGTAATTCCCCAGCGTCCCAGCCGTAATTACCAGTCGGCGTTAACGAATCACCGAGCTCCTGATAAGCGAAATCATAAAAATCAGCGCTGACCTCGTAGCCAGAGTAGTCGACTGCCGCCAGGCCAACGAATGCCCCGGTAAAGAACCCACCATAGCTTTGCAGGACATAATCGTCTGAAAGTATTGCGGCATCTAGCGTGACCGGAATTTGAGTGAAGCTGATCCCGTCAAAGCTATATTCATAGCTGTACGTTTGTTTGCGAACTTTGGTGCGGAACCAGACATACTCGGTACCTTCAGGGATCTTGATGGCATCATCTTTTAAATAAGAGGTGTATTTCCCGCGATTATTTTCACCTATTTCGATGACGGAGCCATTAATTTCATTCCAGGTGATGAACACAAAACTCCAGTGGCGATCGTTGTAGAAATTCGTTAACCCCGCCATTTGTTGATAGCTGAATGGATTAAATTTGACCTTAACCTGGGCATCAAAATAGAAGGCTTGCCAACGTCGGGCAATAAGCGACAGGTCATGGGTATTCGCTAACGAACCCTGGCCAATCAACGTCAGTTTGCCATCGCCTGTGGTACCCATTTTTTTGCTGAACGGAACGCGGAGCGTATTCCAGTTGCGATCGAGCGTCGACGTTGTAAACGCATCATGCTGGCTATGATCTTTTGCGCTTTCGGTGTAAATGGCATCCTCTGGGCCTTCAACAAATGTTTTTCCACCGTGGCCACCTTCAACACGCGGCCAGCCCTCTTCATCCCAGTACACTTTTTGGATCGACGTTTCTCTGCCCAGCGTTGACCAGCCGCGAGGATCGTAGACAGACTCGCCTGGACGATTCCACGGACGCGCGCAGAGCGAAGCGTAATACCATTCGCCAGCAGGAGTTGAAACCAAAGACCCGTGGCCCTGCTTCTGGATGTAGCTGTCCGGCGTATCGACGTTGGTTAGGAAAACGTCTCCCGGTGCCGTGGTAAAACTGTGGGCATCTAAGGTTTTAGAACGCGCGACAACCTCCTGATGGGTGAATACGGTCCCTCCCTGAGCGGCGAAAAGATAATAATATCCGTTCAGTTTGTAGAGGTGTGGCCCCTCGACGAGCGCAACGGCAGTGCCGTGATAGAGGGTTCGTGCTGTTTCCGGTTTTAACTTTAATGTCCGGGTATCAAGCTCAGTCAACGTAATGCCATCGAAGGGGTGATGATATTCCCGATGGTCCCAGGTTTGCTGAACGATATATTTACGCCCGTCATCATCATGGAACAGTGAAGCATCAAAGCCCACGCCATTCAGCTTGATAGGATCTGACCATGGACCACGAATATCCGTCGCGGTGGTCAGATAGTTGGTCATGTCTTTAAAGGCACCTTCCGTGATTTTCACATCTGTATACACTAACCAGAATTTGCCATCAGCGTGAGAAAGCGCCGGAGCCCAAATGCCACCTGATGAAGGGTTGCCTTTCATGTCTAACAGCGCGGTTGTGGACAAGGGGCTAGGGAGAAGATCCCAGTGCTGCAGGTCCTTTGACTCATGTAAACGCACGCCAGGGAACCACTCAAACGTAGAGTTTGCGATATAGTAGGTGTCATCTACACGGATAATACTGGGGTCCGCATTAAATCCAGGTAACACAGGGTTTTGAATAAGAGTCATATCAATCTTCCTTTATATAATTCTCTAATTTAAATTCTCGCAATTTAATTCAAATTTTAACTATACCCGTACCTCGTCAAGCTGACGGTTGATCTCTGTGACGTTTTTATCTGAGATAGGATAGAGCTGAATGACGATCATCGAAACAACGGATAAAGCAATCGGGATCCAAACCGCTGTCATAATAATTCCATCGATAGCATTGGCACTTTGTTGAGCACCGGTTTCGCTAAAGCCATACGCAGCCAGTAACCATAAGGGAATTGCGCCGCCAATAGTAAACCCAATCTTGAAGAAGAGGCCCATGATCGCATTAATAATCGCCGCATTGCGCTTGCCTGATTTCAATTCTCCATAGGCAATCACTTCAGGAACCAGCGCCCACATAAAGCCCGTCGCCGAGGTTAAGCCCCATTGTTTAATGAATGTGGCAATATAAGCAAGCCACAGGGCATCATGCATGCCTTCGCGTGACCAAACGTAAGTCAACAATTCACCCACAATAAACATGGCAAGGAAAAGATGGAAGAACCCTTTTTTGCCAAAAAACTTCTTGAGTTTGGGCCAAAAAATAGGGAAGACAATACCAGGAATTGAGGCAACAAGACCCACCGCCCCCATCCATTCTGAATGGCCGACAACAAACTGATTGAAGAAGCCATTCACCGTATTCATGAAGAACATAAAGGTAAAGGCCAGCATGAAAAATAGCCCCAGAATGACCAGCGGCCGGTTGTTTTTCAGTTCAAGAAATAGATCGGTCGTTTTTACGTTGGCCGTTTGTTCTGCCGTCGCGACCACGCGCTCTTTGGTAAATTTATAACAGAAGAAAAGTGCCGCTGCGCCTAGTACCATATAAATTGAGTACACGCCAAACCACGCGTAATTCGCAGATGGATCGGTATAGTTCCCCATATTGAGTTCAAAGCCAAAAAAACCGGTATCCTTGAGGCTTCGATCTTTGGGTGAAGCAATTTGTACAAACATCGGGAACAGGGTATAGACAAGCAGGTTCGCACTGTTTGCCAGCATCATTCGGGTACTGGTCAATTTATCAATGGACTCAGGATCGCGTGTCAATGACGCGTTAAGAGAACCATAAGGAATATTCACCACTGAATAAATTAAATCCAGTGCCAAATAAATAACAAAGGCAAAAGGAACGGAACCCCGAACGCCAGGAATAGGGGCAAACAGCAATGCAGAAAGAATAACCAGCGGAATGCCAGCCCTTAAAAGCCAGGGGCGATATTTACCAGCACTGGAGCTTCTTCTGTCAATGTAGGTTCCGACCATTGGGTCCCAAAAAACGTTAACTATTCGGACAAAAAGAAATATAAACCCTGCCGTTGCCGTGCTGATAGTATTTACCGTCAACATGTGAAGAGCAAGAAAACCGCCAATTGTGCCAAAGACAAGGTTTTGCGCAAAATCACCCATGCCATAACCAATGCGCTCGCCCCGCGTTAATTTGTGGTACTCATCATGCCGACTTGGAATTATGTCTTTACGCATTCTAATCAGGTCTCCGATTGTTTTTGTAAATGTGAAACACTTTTTGACACAGATAACCGCGGAGAATCTATTGCGTTTTTATATTAACTAGTTACGTTTTTTTACTTTTGTGATCATTAAACCACAGGCTTCTATCGTTCACATAACAAAAATATGGGCTTTGTATTCCCCCTCAAGGACCTGGCAGCGCGTATCTACCCGACAAAACCGGCCTTTTATTTCAGCGCGGGTCAGCGGAATCCTCCCGAAGGCTCAATTCTACATGACTGTCGGCAAGGTGAATGCATGACTATAATTTTTGCGATATTGCTCACATTTGAGCAATATCTTAATTTACGAATGAAATAACGTAATTGATCAACCGACGATGGAAATACAGGATAGCCGCAGTCATTCACTTTACGCGTCCTGAATTACGGAGTTCGTTATGCAAAATTATTTCGATCAACTCGATCGCGCGCGTCCTCAAGGTTCTAAAACAACAAACCCGCTGGCTTTCCGCCATCATCACGATCGTTAAAGGAGTTTATGCCGTCTTTTCCCCTCTAACCATCGGCGTATCGCTCGCCAAACGCACATCCACGCACGAGAACGCTGGATCGCCCCGGACAGTCCAGAGGCTTGGCGAGGAGGCCAGCCCATCTTTTTCCTGAACGCCTTTAGGCTCTATCAAAAATCTAATCATAAATATGAAGATGCCTATCAAAACTCAATTCGAGACTACCTCACCCAGCTATTTAACCGTCGTTACTGCTATCATCAACTCGCGATAAAAATTCAGCAAGCGGCTAAAAAAATCCGCTGAGTATTATTTTATGCGATATAGATCATTTCAAACGTATTAATGATAAATATGGACACTATCAGGGAGACCTTGTTATCCAATATGTCGCATGGGTACTTCAGGATCTGGTCCGCAGCGATGATATTGTCGCCAGAACGGGCGGGGAGACGAATGCTAATCGTGATGATTGTCCCGCTCATCATAAAAAAGCGACGAAAGGTACCCTTAGCCCTCTGCTCCCCTTCGATTTCCTCCACCCGCTCCAGAGCAGATAGCGCACCGGCGAGCAAGCGTCGGTCCGCGGGACATCTATATTAGATGTCCCCAACACACACGATCGTTAAAGGAGTTTATGGTGTCTTTTACCCATCTGCGTATCGCTCGTCCCGTCACCCGCCTTGCGCACGCATTCAGGATGTATGCCGAGGGTTTAGGTTTACAAAAAATTGCCGATTTCTCGGATCACGATGGTTTTAGCGGGATCATGCTGGGCCGCAAAGATTTACCCTGGCATATCGAATTGACTCTCTGTCACCATCACCCGGTTCGCCCTGCGCAGACGGCAGAAGACTTGTTGGTGCTGTACTACCCCGAACGGGATGAGTGGCAAAGGGCGTGCGCAAAAATGGAGCTGGCCGGGTTTACCCCGGTGAGCTCGTTTAATCCGTACTGGGATGTTAGCGGGCGGACCTTTGCCGATGACGATGGCTATCGGGTGGTCCTGCAGAACAGATCCTGGTCATCGGTCTAGAATCAACGCGTAGACCCGCTCAGCCCGCACGGTTTGCGCCTCTGTTCAGCAGTGCCAGCGCGACGGCGGCAGAGAGCGCAACGGCAACCGCGCTCGCCAGATAGACGGCGTTAATTCCCCATTTGCCCGCCAGGGCGCCGGCCAGCGGAGCTGTTACCCCTAAAGAAACATCAAGGAAAGCAACGTACGCCCCCATTGCCAGACTGCGGGTTTGCGGAGGAGCGCGGCGTACGGCCTCCACGCCAAATCCGGGAAAAGCCAGCGAGTAGCCAAAGCCGGTAAGCGCCGCGCCAAAGTAGGCCAGGGAGGCCGTATCGGCTCGCCAGATAAACAGCTGGCCCACGGCCTCAATCACCACGCAGATCAGCGCAACCCTTGCGCCGCCAAGCCTGTCGGGCAGATGGCCGAAGGCAACCCGCGCGGCGATAAAGGCCAGGCCGAAAGCGGTAAAAGCCAGCGAGGCGTTACCCCAGCGATGGGCAGTAAACAGCAGCGCGATAAACGCTTCGATAACGCCGAAGCCGACGCTGCACAGGGCGAGGCCTAATCCCGGCTTCCAGACGGCGCTAAGGACGGTATAGAACGAGGTTTTCTCCGTCGCCAACGGGGCAACGCCGCGAACTCTGGCAATGGCCAGCAGAGCAATAAAGGGGACCAGCAGCACGGCAAGCGACAGGCCAAAGAAGCCGCCCCAGGCGTTAAAGGCCACCCCGAGCGGAGCGCCTGACGCGTAGGCGCCGTACATCGCAATCCCGTTCCAGGACATCACTTTCCCGGCGTTTCGCGGGCCCACCAGCCCTATCCCCCAGCCCATCGCGCCGGTCACCAGCAGGCTTTCGCCCAGCGCCAGCACGATGCGTCCGGCCAGCAGGATCCACACGCTAACGCCGGGGCTGGTCGTAAACAGCAGCGAGAACAGATACAGGATCCCGGACCCAGCCGTCACCAGCAGGCCGATAACCATCGCGCGTTTCGCGCCGTGTATATCGGCAAAGTTGCCGGCCCAGGAGCGCGAAAGTAGCGCGGCCACGAACTGCGATCCGATAACCAGCCCCACCACCAGCGTACTCTGCCCCAGCGTACCGTGCAGATGCAGCGGTAATACCGGCAGCTGCATGCCAATAATCAGGAAACCAATATAAACCGATATCACAATCGGCAGTAAGGTCAGGAACACGGACCTGGACTGCGGTACGGCGTGAGTCAACGCCGCGGAAGTTTGATTTTGTTGTTCAGTCATAAGTGAATTCATTCAATGCGGGGATAAATAGCGGGCCGAAGGGCGTCCTCCCCTTCGGCTCTTGTGCCCTGTTGCGGGCTCTTTTTCATCTCGTGCGCAGCGAGAGCTCCACGTCATCCGCAAAGGGCACGGACAGATAACCCTGTTGCGGATCGCGCACGTACTCCAGATATTCCGCGCTGTAGTCGGCATTATCGGCGATGATAAGCGCGCCGGGGCGCAGACGGCTTTCGAGGAGCGCCAAAATCTCCGGATACAGTGCTTTGGCGCCGTCCAGCAGCACCATATCGATGGTCTCCGGCAGATTCTGCGCCAGAGTTTGCAGCGCATCGCCTTCGCGAACATCGACCAGAGCATCAAGCCCGGCCTCTTTCAGGTGCTCGCGGGCCCGCAGCACCTTATTCGGCTCAAACTCGCTGGTTATCAGCAGGCCACCGCCGTTATCCTTTAGCGCCGCGGCCAGATGGAGCGCGGAAATACCAAACGAGGTCCCGAACTCCACAATATGCTGCGCCCGAATGCTGCGAGCCAGCATATAGAGCAACGTCCCGGTCTCCGCGGCGACGGGGAGCCAGAGGTCCTTCAGATGACCATAAAGCTCGCGATATTCAGTTTTGCTGGTCATCATCCGCTCGCGGTCGGCGCGAGGAATGCCGGAGAACGCCGCGCTTGCGGCCCCATTTGCCTGTTTAAACAGGCGTTCCAGTAATGCCGCCAGCGGCGCGGATGTCAGCGTGGTTGACATAATAAATCCTTCAGAAGTTGTGTGGTTTACGCCTGCGGCATAAAATGCGAATAATTCGTCATCTTTTAAAGAATACGATCAATTATTCGCATTAACTATTCGCGTTCCGACTCGGGAGAGAAGCGCCATGTCACCTGCTAAAAGCAATTTGATTTCATTGAGGAAAAAGCCAAAACAGGCCCGCTCAACCGAGCTGGTATCGGCAATTATTCAGGCCGCGCTTCAGGTTTTAGAAAAAGAGGGCGCGGTACGCTTTACCACCGCGAGGGTGGCAGAAAAGGCGGGAGTGAGCGTCGGGTCGGTATATCAGTATTTTCCCAACAAAGCGGCGATTCTGTTTCGCTTACAAAGCGATGAATGGCAGCAGACAACGGCCATGCTCAGCGGGATCCTCGGTAACGCCGATCGTCCTCCGCTCGACCGATTACGCACCCTGGTGCACGCCTTTATCCAGTCGGAGTGCGAAGAGGCGGGACTGCGCCAGGCGCTCAACGACGCCGCGCCGCTCTATCGCGACGCGCCCGAGGCCACAGAAAATAGAACCGCGGCCGATAGCGTCTATCGCCACTTTATTGAGGAAGTTCTTCCCGACGCCTCGGCGGCCAGGCAGCAGCTGGCCTGCGAGCTGTTGACGACAACGCTAAGTTCGGTGGGCAGCGGTTTCTCATCCAGCCCGCGCACGGCCGAAGAAATTAGCCGCTTCTCTGATGCGATGGCGGATATGTTCAGCGCCTGGCTAAGAGAGTCCGCGCAGGAGGACGCCGGCTGAAGGCGCCGCAGAACTGATGGCGTGGTACCGCAAGGCGCAGGTTGGCGACGGCGCGTTTATCCTCCAGAAACGCCGGTTCCTCAGACAAAGACGCCCTCAGTCGACTCACGGCGGGCGGCGTCCTTACCGCAGCGTACTTCGCGAAAAATTAAGAAAAAACAAAAACCAACCCGCATACCCACCCAACCTGGTATATATTCAAAAAGCACTTTTCTGCCTTCATTTCACCGCCGCTAGCCATTTTTGGAATATGGATGAAACCCTATCTCAGCCCGGTCGCCGTACTTTGCACGTTATGTTTATCTTGCACCTATGCCAGCGCCGAGGTTGATCTGGGCTCTATCGATATTTTCTCGGCAAACAACCCCAATAGTCCGGTACCCAAAGGGTTCGTGCTGGGTGCCGCCGCCATCAGCGGCACCGCGCGCTACGAAAAGCAGGATAACGATACGCACCTGATCCCCGGCGGACTCTATTTTGGCGACCGCTTTATCTACCTTGGCGATCGCGCCCGCTACTATTTTCATATCGATGACACGGTGGCGGCCTACGGTTACGGCCGCTGGCGTTTTGGTAATTTAGATCCCAGCGATAGCGCTGCGTTCAGCGGAATGGAAAAGCGCAAGGGAGAGTTTGAAGCGGGGATCGGCGCGACGCTGATCACCCCCTATGCGCTGCTCAGCGCACGCATCAGCTCCGACGTCACCGGTCGCAGCGACGGGCAGGAGCTGCTTTTATGGGCGGATTTCCCGATCATCAAAAACAATCTGCTGATCATGCCGGGGATGGGGCTGATGATCCGCAGTAAAAATATGGCGAACTACTATTTTGGCGGCGTGTCGTCCGCGGAAGCTACCGACCAGCGCCAGCAGTGGGATACCGGCACGACCGTTTCGCCGATGGCGGCCATTGTCACCAGCTACCGCTTTAGCCCCCACTGGGTAGGGATGTTCGCGGCTAACTACGAGCTCTACGATAAGGACATCGCCGACAGCCCTATCGTTCAGCACAGCGGCGAGCTGTACGGTATTCTCGCCGTCGGCTACACCTGGTAAGCCCGCGCTAGCGCCCTTCTCCTTCAGCGTTCAGCCCGGCGGCCACCTCCAGCGCCATGGTGCTAAACGCCCGTGCGGCCGCGCTCTGCCAGGCATCCTTATGTTGCAGCAGACAGGCCGTTCTTTCCAGCAGCGCCGGCGTTAGCTCAACGGCAACCAGATCGTCGCGCTCCCGGACAACGGCGGCCGGCAGCAGGGTCGATAGCGGCGTACGCTGGATAACGGTCAGTACCGCGCTAATCGAGTTCGCCTCCATCCGAACCTGCGGCTCAATCCCATACCGGCGGCAATAGAGATCGATCCGCTCGCGGGTCGCAAACTCTCCGCTGAGCAATATCAGCGACTCCTGGCTCAGCGCTTCCCGCTCCACCCGCCGCTGCGCCGCCAGCGGGTGGTGGCGGCCCACCACCAGCGCCAGCGTTTCCGTCAGCAAAGGGCGGGACAGGATATCTCGCGAGCCGCCACCGTCAAAAGCAATACCGAGATCCAGCTCATCGTTGCGCAGCAGGGCTTCCATTCGATCCTGATCCATTTCGCGCAGGGTCAGCGAAATATTGGGGTAGCGCTGATAAAAAGAGCCCACCAGCGGCCCCATAAAATAGGTCGTAAAGGTCGGCATCATCGCCACCCGCAGCGTCCCTCGCTGAAGGTCCTCCACGTCGTGGATGGCGCGCTTTCCCTCGGCTAAATCCTGCAGCGCCCGGCGCGCATAGATCAGCCACACCTCCCCGGCATCCGTTAAGCGGATGCTGCGCGCGCTGCGGTCAAAAAGCTGGGCCCCCAGCGTCTCTTCAAGCTGGCGGATCTGCTGCGATAGCGCCGGCTGCGAGATATGAAGCGCCGTGGCGGCGCGCGTAAAGCCGCGATGTTCGGCAACCGCCAGAAAACAGGTGAGATGACGCAGCAGCATGCCGGTATCCATAAGCAATTCAAATTGAACTCATCATAAATAAGTCTTTTAACTTATGGAATAAGATACGTAACCTGTCGGCACCTTTAATCCCGGCGCTTCCCCCCGCGCGCCGCATCCCTATTTGCAGGAGCCTTTATGTCCATCGACGTTAACCTTCTTCAGCCTGCGTCCGTCGGCCGCCCTGGCCCGCATCCGCAGCGGGCAGGCGGGTCGCTATGAGCCACGCGGCGCGCGGCCGGCTGATGCTGTTGGTACTGGTCCTCGTCGGCATCAATATGCGCCCCCTGCTGACCTCAATCGGCCCCCTCCTTCCCCAGTTGCAGCAGGCCAGCGGTATGAGCTTTACCCTCGTTTCGCTACTCACCGCCATCCCGGTCGTCGCGATGGGCGCGCTGGCGCTGGCCAGCCCGTGGATTGACCGCCGCCTCAGTGAGAACCGGGGGATCGCGCTGAGCCTGCTGGCAATCGCCGCCGGCGCGCTGCTACGCGAGCTCGCCCCGCGCAGCGGGCTGCTGCTGAGCAGCGCCCTGCTCGGGGGGATCGGCATCGGTATTATTCAGGCAACGATCCCGCGAGTGATAAAACGCCGCTTCCCGCAGCATACGCCCCAGGTGATGGGGCTATGGTCAGCGGCGCTGATGGGCGGCGGCGGTCTCGGAGCGGCCTTGACGCCGTGGCTGGCGCAGCGCAGCGCCGTCTGGTACCACGCCCTGGCCTGGTGGACGCTGCCCGCGGCGCTGGCGCTCCTCGGCTGGTGGTCCGTTAACCGCGCGCCCGCGCGGGAAGCGCCTTTCGCCTCAGCGACGCCGGAAACCGCTATTTTACGCCACCGTCGCGCCTGGACGCTCGGGCTGTACTTCGGCCTCATTAACGGCGGCTACGCCAGCCTGATCGCCTGGCTGCCGCCCTACTACATGCAGTCAGGCTACAGCGCGCAGCTTAGCGGCACCCTGCTTGCCGTGATGACACTGGGCCAAACCGTCGGCGCCCTGCTGCTGCCGATGCTGGCCCGGCATGAAGATCGGCGTAAATTGCTGATGCTGACGCTGCTGCTGCAGCTGATTGGCTTCTGCGGGTTTATCTGGCTGCCGCTGTATCTGCCGCAGCTCTGGGCGATAAGCTGCGGGGTTGGTTTAGGCGGCGCCTTTCCGCTGTGCCTGGTGCTGGCGCTCGACCACTCCCGACATCCGGCGATTGCCGGACGGCTGGTGGCCTTTATGCAGGGAATTGGCTTTATCGTTGCCGGCCTCTCGCCATGGCTATCGGGCCTGCTGCGCAGCCTGAGCGGGAATTACGTGCTGGACTGGGCCTTTCACGCCGTCTGTGTGGCGCTCCTGATGGTGATAACGCTGCGTTTTGTGCCGGCACGCTACCCGCAGGAGTGGCGAAAATCGTCGCCGACTGGCGACCAGGCGCAATAACGTCAGGTGCGCAAGGGCCGCTTTCGCCCCCTTCCCGCAGAGAAAAAAGCCAAAAATCAAACCGCTACCCGCGTTAAAACTATCGCCGCCAATTGCCTTCGCCAGAATCGTATTTATTACCGAGTGAAATTAATGTGTCGCCGAATCACGACACTCGTAAGTAACTAAAAATTAATAAAAAAATGCCTCTTGTTTCCCCCATTTTTTAGGCGTACATTAGCGCCAGCTGGAGCAGTTACAGCCTGTAATTCCGAACCGCCGCAGCCGCCAGAAGCCTCTGGTTTTTCCTGCGACAGTTCATGGAAAACAATGAAAACAAAATTCGTTTGGCGTTTCGCCGAGAATGCGGAGTAATGAGACGTGAAATACTTTTTTATGGGCGTGTCTTTTATGGTCATCGTTTGGGCCGGCACCTTTGCCCTGATGATCTAAGCAGCGTGAATAGTTAAAAGAAAGGGAGCCAGCGGCTCCCTTTTTTTATTCCTGTTTTTATTCCCGCACTTATTCCTGGCCTTCGCCTGCCGTCTTGCCCGCGGCAGGAAGCAGTCCGTCGGCGCGGAACATCGATTTTATGCCGCGAATAGCCTGACGGATCCGATCGCGGTTTTCAATCAAGGCGAAGCGCACGTGGGTGTCGCCGTAGTCGCCAAAACCGATGCCCGGCGATACGCACACTTTGGCATCCTGAAGCAGCTTTTTGGCGAACTCCAGCGATCCCATCGCTGCGTAGTGCTCAGGGATCTTTGCCCACACGTACATGGACGCTTTCGGGCACTCCACCATCCAGCCCGCTTCGTGCAGCCCCTTAACCAGCACATCGCGACGGCGCTTGTACTGCTCCGCAATATCGCGCACGCACTGCTGATCGCCCTCCAGGGCGGCGATGGCCGCCACCTGCAGCGGGGTGAAGGTGCCGTAATCGTGGTAGCTTTTAATTCGCGCCAGCGCGTTGACCAGCGTTTTGTTGCCGACCATAAAGCCGATACGCCAGCCGGCCATATTGTAGCTTTTCGACAGCGTGAAGAACTCAACCGCCACGTCGCGCGCGCCGGGCACTTCCATAATGGAAGGCGCCTTCCAGCCGTCATAGACAATATCGGCATAGGCCAGGTCATGCACCACCAGCACGTCGTAGCGCTTGGCCAGCGCCACCACTTTTTCAAAGAACTCCAGCTCGACGCACTGCGCGGTTGGGTTTGAAGGGAAGCCAAGGATCATCATCTTCGGCTTCGGATAGCTTTCGCGGATCGCGCGTTCCAGCTCGTTGAAGAAATCAACGCCTTCCACCAGCGGCACCGAACGCACCTGGGCGCCAGCAATGACCGCGCCGTAAATATGAATAGGGTAGCTGGGATTCGGCACCAGTACCGTGTCACCGTGATCCAGCGTCGCCAGCATCAAATGCGCCAGCCCCTCTTTCGAGCCGATGGTGACAATGGCTTCCGATTCCGGGTCAATCTCGACGTTGTAGCGATCCTGATACCAGCGCGAGATAGCCCGGCGCAGGCGTGGAATACCGCGAGAGGTCGAGTAGCCGTGGGTATCCGGGCGTTGGGCAACAGTGCACAGTTTTTCAACGATATGCGGCGGCGTCGCGCCGTCCGGGTTGCCCATGCTGAAATCAATAATATCTTCGCCGCGCCGACGCGCAGCCATTTTCAGTTCAGCGGTAATGTTAAAAACGTACGGGGGGAGACGATCGATACGCGTAAAGCGGCGTTCAGGACTGAATTCAGCCATAGATTCCTCGGATTAACGTGAGCGCCCGGACCGTCCGAGCGACGCTGCCGCTGTTGCGACACGTTTAGAAAATAACCCGAAAAAATTCATGCTGTCGAGAGGGCAGAGAAAAAATAAAATCTGGCAGGAAAAACGGGCACTCGTTCCAGTAAATACGGCAGCTGCGGATCCGGGTTTAGCCGATACGATCGTTGAAAGTAACATCTTAATATCTTTTGTATTACCATATTTTAGCCGCAGGGCTCTCGCCCTGGCGGCCGCCCGGCGTTTGCTATGGATCCCCTTTTAAGCGTGTGCCTGTTCCCTATTATTGTCTGCGGCTGGCCTTCTGGGGCGAGGTTTTTTATCATAGCGTTTTCCCGCGAATGACACGGCGCCTCCATGCACGAAATATTCACCATGCTGCTCGCAGTTTTTGACCGCGCGGCACTGATGCTGATTTGTCTTTTTTTCCTCATCCGCCTGCGGCTGTTTCGCGAACTGCTGCATAAATCTGCCCATACGCCGAAGGAGCTGCTGGCGGTCACCGCCATTTTCTCCCTGTTTGCCCTGTTCAGTACCTGGTCAGGCGTACCGGTAGAGGGTTCGCTGGTCAACGTGCGCATCATCGCGGTGATGTCCGGCGGTATCCTGTTTGGCCCGTGGGTCGGCGCTATCGTTGGCGTCATTGCCGGGGTGCACCGCTACCTGATCGATATCGACGGCGTTACCGCCATCCCCTGCTTTATCACCAGCATCATCGCCGGGCTATTGTCCGGACTGATCGGCCGCAGGGTGCCCAAGGCCCAGCGCTGGAAGGCCGGGATCCTCGCCGGTATGCTCTGCGAAACGCTGACCATGATCCTCGTTGTGCTGTGGGCACCCTCTTTTTCACTGGGCTTCGATATCGTCTCGAAAATCGGTATTCCGATGATCCTCGGCAGCGTCAGTATCGGTTTTATCGTCCTGCTGGTGCAGAGCGTTGAGGGAGAAAAAGAGGCCAGCGCCGCGCGCCAGGCCAAGCTGGCGCTGGATATTGCCAACAAAACGCTGCCGCTGTTTCGCCACGTTAACAGCGAGTCGCTCCGTCAGGTCTGCGACATTATCCGCCGCGATATCAACGCCGATGCGGTAGCCATTACCACCACCGATCGGGTGCTGGCCTACGTTGGCTTCGGCGAGGGCAACTATCACGACCGCGACAACGCCATTAGCCCCACCACTCGCCAGGCGATTGAGAGTGGCAAAATTATTATCAAGAACAACGATGAGGCCTACAGAACTCCGGAAATTCACTCGATGCTGGTGATCCCACTGCGGGAAAAAGGCGTCGTCACCGGAACGCTGAAAATCTACTACTGCCACGCGCACCGCATCACTTCGTCGCTGCAGGAGATGGCGATAGGCCTGTCGCAAATTATCTCCACCCAGCTGGAGGTCTCCCGCGCGGAGCAGCTGCGGGAAATGGCCAACAGGGCCGAACTGCGCGCGCTGCAGAGTAAAATCAATCCGCACTTTCTCTTCAACGCGCTCAACGCCATTTCGTCATCGATTCGCATGAACCCGGATACCGCGCGTCAGCTTATTTTTAATTTATCGCGCTATTTACGCTATAACATTGAATTAAAAGACGACGAGCAGATTGATATTAAAAGGGAGCTGTACCAAATCAAGGACTACATTGCCATTGAACAGGCGCGTTTCGGCGACAAGCTCACCGTTATCTATGATATCGATGATGAAGTCAGCTGCGTCATCCCCAGCCTGCTGATCCAGCCGCTGGTAGAAAATGCCATTGTTCATGGGATCCAGCCCTGCAAGGGAAAAGGCGTGGTCACGATTGGCATCAACGAGTGTGGGAACCGGGTACGAATTAGCGTCCGTGATACCGGAAACGGCATCGATCCGGCCGTCGTCGCCCGGGTGGAGGCCGATGAAATGCCGGGGAATAAAATCGGCCTGCTCAACGTTCACCATCGGGTCAAACTGCTGTACGGCGAAGGGCTGCATATCCGGCGCATGACCCCGGGTACGGAGATCACCTTCTACGTACCCAACCGCAACGCCCCTCAGTCTACGCCGGTGTCGCTGCTGCCATGAGCGGAGAAAAAATGAAAGTCATCATCGTTGAGGACGAGTTCCTGGCGCAACAGGAGCTGACCTGGCTGATTAATACCCACAGCCAGATGGAGATTGTCGGTACCTTTGACGACGGGCTGGACGTGCTGAAGTTTCTGCAGCACAACAGGGTTGATGCCATTTTTCTCGACATCAACATTCCGTCGCTGGACGGCGTTCTGCTGGCGCAGAACATCAGCCAGTTTGCCCACAAGCCGTTTATTGTGTTTATCACCGCCTGGAAAGAGCACGCCGTAGAGGCATTTGAGCTGGAGGCGTTCGATTACATCCTCAAGCCCTATCAGGAATCACGCATTATCAACATGCTGCAGAAGCTAAGCAGCGCCTGGCAACAGCAGCAGCTTCCGCCGGCCAGCGCCAGCGCGGCGCCGAACCCGCAGCGGGAAAACGACACCATCAATATGATCAAAGATGAGCGGATTATCGTCACCAGCATTCACGATATCTACTACGCGGAAGCGCATGAAAAAATGACGTTTGTCTATACCCGGCGGGAGTCGTTCGTGATGCCGATGAACATTACGGAGTTTTGCGCCAAACTGCCGCCGGCGCACTTCTTCCGCTGCCATCGCTCCTACTGCGTCAACCTGAACAAAATTCGCGAAATTGAGCCGTGGTTTAATAACACCTACGTTCTGCGGCTGCGGGATCTGGAGTTTCAGGTGCCGGTGAGCCGCAGCAAGGTCAAAGAGTTCCGCCAGCTGATGCACCTGTAGCCGGCGCTTATCCGGGCCCTCGGGCCCGGAGGCGTGGTTTAGAGGATCTGGCCGAGCGTCTGGCGTAAATGCGCGCCGGAGCCCAACAGCCCTGGATTGTCGTGGACAATCAGGTACACCGGAATATCCTGCACGAAGGCTTTAAAGCGCCCTTTATCCTCAAAACCGCCGCGGAAGCCGGACGCCTTAAAGAATTCGAGGAAGCGCGGCACGATACCGCCCGCAATATACACGCCGCCAAAGGTCGCCAGCGTCAGCGCCAGGTTGCCGCCAAAACGGCCCATGATCACGCAGAACAGCGACAGCGCGCGGCGGCAGTCGATGCAGGAGTCGGCAAGCGCGCGTTCGGTCACGTCTTTCGGCTGCAGATTTTCCGGTAAACGACCGTCGGATTTCACTATCGCGCGATAGAGGTATACCAGACCCGGGCCTGAGAGCACGCGTTCGGCGGAAACGTGTCCCAGCTCGGCGCGCAGCTCTTCCAGAATAATGCCCTCTTCTTCGCTGTTCGGCGCGAAGTCGACGTGGCCGCCCTCGCCCGGCAGGCTGACCCAGCGTTTATCAACGTGGACCAGGTGCGCCACGCCGAGGCCGGTCCCCGCGCCATAGACGGCGATAGGTTTCCCCTCCACCGGCGCCGTGCCGCCAAACTGAATCAGGTGCTCGGCTTTTAGCATCGGAATCGCCATCGATACCGCCGTGAAATCGTTGATGATTTCCAGGTGCGCAAACCCGAGGTTGCTTTTCATTTCGGCAATGGAAAACGCCCAGGTATGGTTGGTCATCGCCACCCAGTCGCCGGTGATCGGGCAGGCGATAGCAATGCAGCCATCCTCGACGTCGACGCTGTGCTCGTCGAGATAGACGCGAACAACGGCTTCGAGACTGGGATAATCGAGCCCGGAATAGGTTTTTGCGCGGGAGATCTCCCCGTTCGCCATATCACATAATGCCAGTCGGGCATTGGTTCCGCCGACATCCCCTACTAAAGCAAATTTTGTCATTCCGTTACGGCTCCACTAAAGTCAAAATGATTCTTTTGGCACACTGTAAATTCATGATGCCTTAACAACAACGACCAACGTATAAGCGCCCACAGTTTAGCGACCTATATCACATTTAGGCTGTAATCTGTGCAAAATGGTTTATCCTGCGCCGCCGCGATCGTCAGGCATAGCCTTAAGTTTATCGTTTCAGCACCATTTGCATCGACGCTCTCCTGGCGCGAAGGCAAAGTAGTGCTCCGCCACCTGCAAAAGGAAATTTTCATGCTGCATCCGCGCGCCAGAACAATGCTGTTGCTATCGGTCCCGGCGGTTATCATCGGGATTGCATCCAGCCTGGTATTGATTGTGACGATGAAGGTTGCGAGCGTCCTGCAGAATATCCTCTGGAGCGTTTTGCCGCTAAGCCTCGGCCTTAACGCCGGCGGGCATCTCTGGACCATTGCCATTCTGACGCTCACCGGTATTGCCGTCGGTCTGGTTATCCGCTTTAGCCCAGGCCACGCCGGGCCCGATCCGGCGGCTGAATCGCTGGTCGGCGCGCCGGTCAGCACCAGCGCCTTGCCGGGGCTGATTGCCGCGCTCATTTTAGGCCTCGCGGGCGGCGTCAGCCTTGGGCCAGAACACCCCATCATGGTGGTCAATATCGCCCTGGCGGTGGCTATCGGTTCGCGCCTCTTTCCTCGCGTCAGCTCGCTTGACTGGACGATCCTCGCCGCCTCCGGGACTATCGGCGCCCTGTTTGGCACGCCAGTTGCCGCCGCGCTGATCTTTTCGCAAACCCTTAACGGCAGCAACGACGTCCCGCTGTGGGACCGCCTTTTTGCCCCGCTGCTGGCGGCAGCGGCCGGCGCCCTGACAACCAGCCTGTTCTTCAACCCTCATTTCTCGCTACCTATTCCGCACTATCCCCAGATGCGGCTGGTGGATATCTTTAGCGGCGCGGTGGTCGCGCTTATCGCAATTGCCGTGGGCATGGTTGCCGTCTGGTGCTTACCGCGCCTGCATGCGCTAATGCACCGCCTGAAAAGCCCCGTTTTAACGCTCGGGATCGGCGGTTTGCTGCTCGGCATTCTCGGAACCGTCGGCGGGCATATCACCCTGTTTAAAGGGCTGGATGAGATGCAGCAGATGGCTTTCAGCCAGACCCTGACCGGCGGCGACTTTATGCTGATTGCGCTGGTGAAGCTGGCGGCGCTGGTGCTGGCGGCCGCCAGCGGCTTTCGCGGTGGGCGGATTTTCCCGGCGGTATTTGTCGGCGTGGCGCTGGGCCTGATGCTGCACGCGCACGTTGACGCCGTCCCGGCGGCGATTACGGTCTCGTGCGCGATTCTCGGCATGACGCTGGTGGTCACCCGTGACGGCTGGCTGAGCCTGTTTATGGCCGCCGTCGTGGTGCCGGACACCACCCTGCTGCCGCTGCTGTGCATGGTGATGCTCCCGGCCTGGCTGCTGCTGGCCGGGAAGCCGCTGATGATGATTAAACGACGCCCCGACTAAACGCGGCTGTTGCGCTCCTCAAGAGCCTGAGTTACCGCGCGCAAAAAGTCGGGGATATCCATTTTGGGCAGCATCACCTCGACCAGCGTCAGCCGGTCGGAGGTTACGCTGTCGTTCATCGCCTCCTTCAGCTCCGCGGTACGCGTCACGCGCCAGCAGCGCGAAGGAACGTCGGGGGCAAACGCCTCCGGCAGGCGGTTCCAGTCCCAGAGGGCAATATCGTTATAGCGCTGCTCAGGCCCGTGGATCGCCCGCTCAACCGTATAACCTTCGTTGTTAAGCAGCAGAATGAGCGGCCGCTGCTTGTCGCGCAGCATCGAGCCCATCTCCTGGATCGTGAGCTGCGCTGCGCCATCGCCGATAATCAATACCACCCTTCGGTCCGGCGCGGCGGTCTGCGCGCCGTAGGCCGCCGGCAGCGTAAAGCCTATCGACCCCCACAGCGGCTGAACCAGCAGCGTCGCATCCGAGGGCAGCCTCAGCGCCGCGACGCCGAATGCCGCGGTTCCCTGATCGGCAAGAATAATATCGCCCGGCCGCAGCTGCTCCTGCACGGTGCTCCAGAAGCTTTTTTGCGTCAGCGCGCCGCCCGTAGCTCCGCCCACCTCCGGCAGCGAGACCGGCGGCAGCGTCCACTCCGCCGCCAGGCTGGCAGAGAGCCCGATCAGGACCGCCAGCGCCTGATCCATCGGGATCCGACTAAACCAGCGCTCCCCTACCCTGACGGCGAACGGCTGGATCTCAATGGTGTGCTCTGGCGGTAAATGCTGGGTAAATCCGGCGGTAATGGTGTCGGTAAAGCGCGTACCTACGCAGATAATGGTATCGGCGTTTTCAATGGTCTCGCGGGTCTGGGGCGCGCTGGCGATGCCGCTGTAGGTGCCAACAAAACCAGGGTTTTGCTCGTCAAAGAGCCCCTTGCCCATCAGCATGGTGGCGTGAGCAATCGGCGTTTTTTCGACCCAGGTTCTTAGCGTTTCCTGCAGGCCATAGCGCTGAGCGAGAAAATCCGCCAGCAGCGATACCCGCCGACTGCCCCGCAGCAGCTGTCCCGCATACTCCTGAAAGCCGGCCAGCTGATTCTCGTCCGCCGGCGGCCCCTCAATCACCAGACGACGCGCGGGCGGCGTGGCGCTGGCCCTTGCGACGTCGGCGGGCAGCATTAAATAGCCGGGGCGATGGTGGGCCAGCATTTCGCTGAGAACGCGATCGATTTCATGGCAGGCGTTGCCCGCCGTCAGGGTGGCCTGAGTGCAGGTAATCTGCTCGCTCATGCGCGCAAAATGGGTAAAGTCGCCATCCCCCAGCGTGTGGTGCAGCAGCTCCCCTCGCTGCTGGGCGCCGCTGCAGGGGGCGCCCACGATATGCAGAACCGGGACGTGTTCGGCATAGCTGCCCGCCACGCCGTTAAGCGCGCTCAGCTCGCCAACGCCGTAGGTCGTCAGCAGCGCGCCGGCGCCCTTAATACGCGCATAGCCGTCGGCCGCATAGGCGGCGTTCAGTTCGTTCGCGCAGCCGACCCATCCCAGCGCCTCATGCGCAATCACACGATCGAGGAACTGCAGGTTGTAATCTCCCGGTACGCCAAACAAGCGGTCTATGCCGCAATCTACAAGGCGATCCAGCAGATAATCGCCAATCGTGTAAGTCGGTTGCATAGCCATACTCCTCATCCCGTGCAGGTAATTTGAGTATTGAATAAGCGATCGAACTGTCCAGATTGTGTCGAATATATGAGGTGGAAAGCAAAATTTACGACTTTGGGGTGTGTACTCCGGGCTGAACATTCTTTAGTGTAAACGTATACACAAGCTGTTTTATCTGCGGAGGAAGTATGGTTTACCAGGCAAATGCGACGCGATATGAGACAATGGAGTTCCGCCGATGCGGCCAGAGCGGGCTAAAGCTGCCGGCAGTTTCTCTCGGCCTTTGGCATAACTTTGGTGACGAAACGCGAGTAGAAACCAGCCGCCAGCTGCTGCGTCACGCCTTCGATCTCGGCATTACGCACTTCGATCTGGCCAACAACTACGGGCCGCCGCCGGGTTCCGCTGAGAGCAATTTCGGCCGCATCCTGCGGGAGGATTTTTTACCTTATCGCGATGAGCTGATTATCTCCAGCAAGGCCGGCTACACCATGTGGGACGGGCCTTACGGCGACTGGGGTTCGCGCAAGTATCTGATTGCCAGCCTCGATCAGAGCCTGAAACGGATGGGGCTGGAATACGTCGATATCTTCTATCATCACCGCCCCGATCCCGAGACTCCGCTGCTGGAAACGATGCGCACGCTTGACCACATCGTGCGTCAGGGTAAAGCGCTTTACGTCGGGCTATCGAACTACCCTCTCGCCCAGGCGACGGAGGCGGTGAGCATTCTCAACGATCTCGGCACGCCGTGCATTATTCATCAGCCAAAATACTCCATGTTAGAGCGCTGGGTCGAAGACGGGCTGCTGGATTTCCTGCAGGCCGAGGGGGTCGGAAGCATTGCGTTTTCACCGCTGGCCGGCGGCCAGCTAACCGACCGCTATTTACACGGTATCCCGGCGGATTCCCGGGCTGCCAGCGGCAGCCGCTTCCTGCAGGCGGATCAGCTGACGGCAGAAAAGCTGGAGAAAGTCCGCCAGCTGGACGCCCTGGCGCAGGCGCGCGGACAGAAGCTATCGCAGATGGCGCTGGCCTGGGTGCTGCGCGGTGAAAAAGTGACCTCGGTGCTGATCGGGGCCAGCAAAACGGCCCAGCTTGACGATGCCGTCGGGATGCTCGCCAACCGCCACTTCAGCCCTGATGAGTGCGCGAAAATAGACGCGATTCTGGCGGCGTAAACAAAAAGTTACTTTAGCAAAAAAGTCACTTTAGCAAAAAGTGCTCTTATCCGCGATTTAGGAGTTCATCCAATGCTGCGGGGCTTCACCGCCTCGTAATATCACGTTAACAAGCCGCAAGGCTCGATCGTGAAGGAGAAGAGTATGTTCAGGTCACTGATACTGGCTGCCGTGCTGCTGGCCTCAGCGCCATTAGTTGCTAACGCTGGTGAAATCACCCTGCTGCCATCTGTAAAATTACAAATAGGCGATCGCGACAATTACGGTAATTACTGGGACGGTGGCGGCTGGCGCGACCGTGATTACTGGCGTCGTAACTACGAATGGCGCGACAACCGCTGGCGGCATCATGACAACGGCCGTCACCGCGGCTGGGATAAGCGCAAAGCTTATGAACGCGGCTACCGTGAGGGCTGGAACGATCGCGACGACCGTCGCGGCGGCTGGGGGCGTGGACCGGGAGGTCGCGGACACGGTCACGGCCATCACTGAATGTCCTGCAATCAGTTAAATCAAACGGGGGAGCCTTATGGCTCCCCCGTTTATTACCCGCTTAAAATCCCAGCACCGTCCCCACCAGCAGCCAGCCGTTCAGCGCAACCACAATCGCCACAATGACCCAGCCGGTTCGCTTAATCCATACCGTATTCACCAGATCGCCCATCAGCTTCGGGTTACTGGTAAAAATTAGCAGTGGCACCAGCGCCAGCGCAATACCAAAGCTCAGCAGCACCTGGCTCATCACTAAGATACGGGTCGGATCGAGCCCCATCATGATGACGATAAACGACGGCAGCATGGTAATCGCCCGGCGAAACCACAGCGGGATATGAAAGCGAATAAACCCCTGCATCACCACCTGGCCCGCCAGGGTTCCTACCACCGTCGACGACAGCCCGGCAGCCACCAGGCTGAGGCCAAATATGGTTGCCGCGGCGTGGCTCAACAGCGGCTCCAGCGTCAGATAGGCAGCATCAAGATCGGCGACGCCGGTATGACCGTTAAAGTGAAACGCGGCGGCGGCGGTGGCCATCATCGCCAGGTTAACAAAGCCGGCGATGGTCATGGCAATCGCTACATCCCAGCGGGTGGCGTTATAGCGCTCTTTGCGCGTGCCGTCATGCAGGTTCTGGGTCAGCGACGAGTGCAGATAGATGACGTGAGGCATAATGGTGGCCCCCAGCACCCCGGCCGCCAGGAATACCGCTTCTCCGTTAGGCAGGCTCGGGATAATCATCCCTTTCGCCAACGGCGCCAGCGCCGGCTGGGAGAAAATTAGCTCAACGATATAGGCACCGGCAACGAACAGCAGCAGGCCGCCAATGACCTTCTCCAGCGGCTTTTGCCCGCGACGCTGGAGCATCAAAATCAAAAACGTGGCGATACCGGTCAGCACGGCGCCCTGCAGTAAAGAGACGCCAAGCAGCAGCTTAAAGCCGATCGCCGCGCCAATAAACTCGGCAAGGTCCGTCGCCATGGCGATAATTTCCGCCTGCACCCAATAGAACCACACCACCGGGCGCGGATAGTGGTCGCGGATCTGCTCCGCGAGATTTTTACCCGTCGCAATTCCCAGCTTTGCCGACAGCACCTGAATCAGCATCGCCATCAGGTTTGCCCACACCACTACCCACAGCAGCTGGTAGCCGAAGCTGGCGCCCGCCTGGATATTGGTCGCAAAGTTACCGGGATCGATATACCCGATGGCAGCAATAAAGGCAGGCCCCATCAACGCGAGCTTCATCTTGCGCGCTGCGCGACCGCTGCTATTCTCAACGCGACTGCTTGTCATTTTCTGCCTCAGAAATATAGCCTTTGCTATGTTTAATGCTACCAAAATGCGAATGATTATCAAGTTCATTTGTAACGGCGATAATTATTGCTTTGATAGGGGGGAACGATAGCGGCTAACAACGAAAAGGTGGCATCGATGGAAGTCCATCTCGCCTGGTCATCAGATTAGTACAATCTAAGCAACTTTTAAAACCTTTACGCAACATAACAAAAATGTATGTTCGATCACTATTTTGGTGATTAGTCACAGTTCCTTGCAATAGTGTGGATTTGATCTCGTTTTCTTTGGGCTTGTTACATAGAATGTGCACAGAAATTTAACCTGCCTCATATTTGGAGCAAATATGGACCGCGTCCTGCACTTTATTCTCGCGATCGTCGTGGTGGCTATTTTGGCCCTTTTGGTCAGCCACAACCGTAAGCAGATTCGTATTCGTTATGTTATTCAATTGCTTGTCATTGAAGTCCTGCTGGCATGGTTCTTCCTGAACTCCGATATCGGTCTCGGTTTCGTGAAAGGATTCTCCGAGATGTTCGAAAAACTTCTCGGCTTTGCTAACGAAGGGACCAACTTCGTCTTCGGCAATATGAACGATAAAGGCCTCGCCTTCTTCTTCCTCAAGGTTCTGTGCCCAATCGTCTTCATCTCTGCGCTGATCGGTATTTTGCAGCATATCCGCATCCTGCCTATCGTCATTCGCGCGATCGGTACCGTGCTCTCCAAAATCAACGGCATGGGTAAGCTGGAATCATTCAACGCCGTCAGCTCGCTGATTCTGGGCCAGTCGGAAAACTTTATCGCGTATAAAGATATCCTCGGCAAAATGTCGCGTAACCGCATGTACACCATGGCGGCAACCGCGATGTCCACCGTTTCCATGTCCATCGTCGGCGCATACATGACCATGCTGCAGCCGAAGTACGTCGTGGCGGCGCTGGTTCTGAACATGTTCAGCACCTTTATCGTCCTGTCGCTGATTAACCCTTACCGCGTTGATGAAAGCGAAGAAAACCTGCAGATGTCGAACCTGCATGAAGGTCAGAGCTTCTTTGAAATGCTGGGTGAGTACATCCTGGCAGGCTTTAAAGTGGCGATTATCGTTGCGGCGATGCTGATTGGCTTCATCGCGTTAATCTCTGCGCTGAACGCCCTGTTCGCGACCGTTACCGGCTGGTTCGGTTACAGCATCTCCTTCCAGGGTATCCTCGGCTACATCTTCTACCCGGTTGCATGGGTGATGGGCGTACCGGCAGGTGAAGCGCTGCAGGTCGGCAGTATCATGGCGACTAAACTGGTTTCAAACGAATTCGTGGCGATGATGGATCTGCAGAAAATTGCCAGCACGCTCTCTCCGCGTGCGGAAGGCATTATCTCCATCTTCCTGGTCTCCTTCGCCAACTTCTCTTCAATCGGGATTATTGCCGGGGCGATTAAAGGCCTGAACGAAGAACAGGGTAACGTTGTTTCCCGCTTTGGCCTGAAGCTGGTTTACGGCTCGACCCTGGTGAGCGTGCTCTCAGCGTCTATCGCCGCGTTGGTACTGTAATTTCTTAAGGTTGTGCAAAAGCCGGGCGAGTCCCGGCTTTTTTACGCCCGTAGTTCCTCGAGCGGCCGCGGCTTGCCGATCAGGTAGCCCTGCAAATAGTCAACGCCTAGCGCCAGCAGCCGCGCCTTCTGCTCTTGCGTTTCCACGTACTCCGCCACAACCGTCAGGTTTTTCACTCTCGCCATCTCGATGATGGATTTGATAATGATCGCATCCAGAGGGTCGGTTTCCACGTCGCGCACGAAGCAGCCGTCAATCTTCACGATATCCGCCTGGAGCCGCTTCAGGCGCTCATAGTTCGCATAGCCGGTACCAAAGTCATCGATAGCAATGGCGCAGCCAAAATCCCGCAGCTGCTGGATGTTGTGGAGGCTGGTTTGCTCATCGCAGAAGGCCTGCTCTTCGGTAATTTCGAGGGTGATCGCTTCGGCCTGGAGGTTATAGCGTCTGAACAACGCAATAATCTGCGCCGCGCTGTCGCGCTGCATCAGCGTGTAGGGCAGAAGATTAACGGAGAAGTGCTGGCCCGGATGACGATGCAGGGTGCTGAACAACGTTTCCAGTACCAGCATGTCGAAACGCTGGCTCAGGTTGAACTGCACGATGAGCGGAATAAAGCGGTCCGGCGTAATGACGGTTTCTCCGCACTGCATCCGCGTAAGCACTTCGTAATAGCCCTCCCCCGCCGCGTTCTGGATCGGCTGGGCATACAGCACGAGATCGCGTTTGCTGAGCGCCTGCTTCACCCGGGTCAGCATGCGCACCTGCTCGCTGGTCTGATCGGAAACCTGCCCCTGCGTCGCGTCCAGCGCCAGCACCCGCTGCGCTGCGCCGGCCTGCTCCGAAAGCCAGCTCAGCTGGCCCAGCATTGGATGAAGCTCGGCCTCGACGCCGTGATGTCGGCCCCACGATGCGCCAAACTCCAGATCCAGCGTCTGGTTATTCCAGCTAAATTTATTGTGGTTGAGTATCGCCACGATGTGGCCTAGCCGCGCCTCGGGTTCCGGCCCGCACAGCACCAGCAGCAGCTCGCTGCCGGGTAGCTGAAATATTTTATCTCCCGCCCCCAGCAGCGGCTGCACCTTACCGGCTACCTGCCGCTTGCAGTGCACGCGCATCATCATGCCGTAATGGCGGCTGAGGAAGTCCAGATTATCAATTCGCAGGCTGCTGATGGCGACCTGAGGATTGCGGCGTAAATGGCACTCCAGCGCACGCAGATTAGGTAATCCGGTCAGCGGGTCCTCCTGCGCCTGATCCCGCCATCTGAGCTTGATTCTTTCGTTCTGAGCGTAAATATCCAGCATATAAAACAAGCAGATGGTGAATGAGATGAGTACCGAGAGCACGAATGATAAGGCGTATTCAGTCTTTACGCCCTGCAGGAAATTTTGATTATAGGCAACCAGCAAGAATGCTGAAACGGACCATGAAATACGGATCAGCACATGGCCCAGGCGGCTAATACCAATAAAATAGAGAATAAAAATAAGCGGGACTAAATAACCTGCAATAAAAACAGAGTTATAAGGTGCACAAAGTACCGCTAATATTGCTGCGAGCGCCATAAACCAGTACAGCGTAAATACCCGACGCTCGCGCGTAAGCCACGGTTGACAATGTCGAAGCCAGAATGTGCTGGCAAAACGCGGACTGATAATCATCCGCAACGGATAATAAAAGAAGGTCGTAAAAATTAACGCCGCGCAAATCAAACTCTGAATATCAATAATGGTATAAATTGCCGGCATGCCTTTGAAATAACTCGATATAACCAGTGGGAAAGAAAAAAACACTCCCGCCAGATACATGGTGACTTTCATTAATATGGGGGCAAAAAATCCGCCCCAAAAGATTCTGATGCCCATCCGCTTTGTGGTGAGCCCGCTGCGCCACGTCTTACCGAGCAGCATGCGGACAACGGCGCACGACGCCAGCACCGAGAATAGCTGACAGAATAATAAAAT
This sequence comes from Klebsiella sp. BIGb0132, assembly GCF_024810075.1. NCBI lineage: Bacteria > Pseudomonadati > Pseudomonadota > Gammaproteobacteria > Enterobacterales > Enterobacteriaceae > Klebsiella > Klebsiella sp. BIGb0132. The sequence continues at coordinate 35,571 of NZ_JANUDW010000009.1, forward strand.
TGCCGCCTGCGGTATCGTCAGAGGGATTATCCAGGCGTTAGTGATAGCAAAGGCAATAATCAGCGGGCCGACCGCATAGCGGCCAAATATAAAGATGACCGCGTACATCATACTTAGCGGTAGCCAGGCGAGGAAAATTTGGTTGCCGTCAATCAATGCCTGAGGTGAAATAAACCTGGCTAATGGAATCGTAATTAAACAAACGATCAGCGCGAGTAAAGATCTTCTGATATTAATGTTAAATTTACCTGTCATTATTGTTAATTAAAGGTCCCGCACCGGAATTATATTTAATATATAAATACTATGTTGGTTAATTATGGCAGGCAAGGTAATAAGCCAGGGAAAATTCTTAAATTACCTTTCATTCTACTAGCAGTAGGTTTTCTGACGTAAGCACAAAGTGCTTTACATTGGCGAAGGAGAAAACAAAAAACCCCCGCCGAAGCGAGGGTTTCGAATTTGGTGGAGCTAAGCGGGATCGAACCGCTGACCTCTTGCATGCCATGCAAGCGCTCTCCCAGCTGAGCTATAGCCCCAACAGTACGTTTTACAACCAAACCTGATGGGAACAGGATTTGGTGGAGCTAAGCGGGATCGAACCGCTGACCTCTTGCATGCCATGCAAGCGCTCTCCCAGCTGAGCTATAGCCCCGTAACATAAAACGTGTCGTGTTGACGGGCGGCATAATATGAATTCCTTCGTCAGGTGTCAACGGCAAAATCACCCCTCTGAATTTGATCGCTGAAAAAGCAGGCAAATAGCTGACATTGCGAAGCTTATCGCAGGGAGAAGTTAAACATGTCACTCTTTCATCTAAAAGGATGCTATAACATGAACAACTAATTCCCACATCTTTACTCAGGAAATAGTATGCTCAAGGAACGAATGACACCTGAAGAAATCGCCCATCTCACCGGCTTCAGCCGGCAGACAATCAATAAATGGGTGCGCAAAGAAGGATGGCAAACATCCCCCCGACCCGGCGTGCAGGGAGGCAAAGCTCGCCTCGTACACGTCAACGAGCAGGTGCGCGATTTTATTCGCAGCGCACAGCGCGTGGCTGAAACGCCGCCCTCCTACGCCAGCGTAGAAAACGACCTTGAACCGCTGCTGCTTACGCTGAGCAAAGAGATGACCCCCGGCGAACAGAAAAAGCTGATGTCGCTTCTGCTGCGTGAAGGTATCAGCGGTTTACTCCAGCGCCTGGACATTCGCGACCAGTAACATGATGATGAAATTAAAAGATAAGATGACCCCGGCAGAGCTTGCGGAATGTCTCGGCCTTGCCAGACAAACGATCAACCGCTGGGTCAGAGAGCAGAAGTGGCGTACGGAGGCCATTCCCGGCGTCAAAGGTGGGCGCGCCCGTCTCATCGTTATCGACAGGCCGGTGCTCGATTTTCTGACAAATATTCCCGCGCTGCGGCACCTGATTGCCGATTATCAGCTGGCAGAACCGCCTGGCCACTACTTTATTAACGATGCCGGAGCTATCTGGCGACAAATTGCCGAGACGCTTCATCTCATGACGCCGGAAGAACAGCAGCATTTGCGGGACTTTCTTGCAAGAGAGGGCATCAGCGGATTTTTATCGCGTCTGGGAATTAGCGGCGAGCGGTCAAAAGAGTAAAAAAAACGGCAGGAGTGCCTGCCGTTATACGTAGCTTATGATGCTCAGGCCTGCTGGCTTTCGCGTTCAGCAATAAACGCCAGCGCTTTGTTGATGCGTTCTACGCTGCGGGATTTACCAATCGCATGAACGGTCACGTCGAGGGCCGGAGATTGTCCAGCGCCGGTTACCGCAACGCGCAGCGGCATCCCAACTTTCCCCATCCCAACTTCCAGCTCATCCGCCGTCGCCTGAATAGCGTGGTGAACGTTTTCTGCCGTCCAGTCGGTCACCGCAGCCAGCTTATCGCGTACCACTTCCAGCGGCTGACGCGCAACCGGGCGCAGGTGTTTTTTCGCCGCGTCGGCGTCAAACTCGGCAAACTCTTCATAGAAATAACGGCAGCTCGCCGCCATCTCCTTCAGCGTTTTGCAACGCTCGCCGAGCAGCTTCACCAGCTCAGCCAGCTGCGGGCCGTTACGGGTATCGATATTTTCCTGCTCGATATGCCACTGCAGATGCGTTGCCACATACTCCGGCGCCAGGGAGTTAATGTAGTGATGGTTCAGCCACTGCAGCTTCTCGGTGTTAAACGCGCTGGCGGATTTACTGACCGCACCGAGGGAGAAGAGCTTAATCATCTCTTCACGGGTGAAGATCTCCTGATCGCCGCTGGACCAGCCCAGACGTACCAGGTAGTTCAGCAGCGCTTCAGGCAGGTAGCCATCGTCGCGATACTGCATCACGCTCACCGCACCGTGGCGCTTAGAGAGCTTTTTACCGTCATCGCCGTTGATCATCGAAACGTGCGCATAGACCGGCACCGGCGCGTCCAATGCTTTAAGGATATTGATCTGACGCGGGGTGTTGTTGATATGGTCTTCACCACGGATCACGTGGGTGATCTCCATATCCCAGTCATCCACGACAACGCAGAAGTTATAGGTCGGAGAACCGTCGGTGCGGCGAATGATCAGATCGTCCAGTTCCTGGTTACTGAACTCAATCGGTCCGCGGATCTGATCGTCAAAAATAACGGAACCGTCCTGCGGGTTGGCAAAACGTACCACGCACGGTTCGTTGTCCGCATGATGTTCGTGACCATGGCGGCAGCGACCGTCGTAGCGAGGTTTCTCGCCGTTTGCCATCTGCTCTTCACGCAGCGCGTCGAGGCGCTCTTTAGAGCAGTAGCATTTATAGGCCGTGCCCGCTTCCAGCATTTCATCAATAACGGCGTTGTAGCGGTCAAAACGTTTAGTCTGGAAATATGGACCTTCGTCCCACTCCAGATTCAGCCAGTTCATCCCATCCATAATGGCTTCGATTGCTTCCGGCGTGGAGCGCTCGAGATCGGTGTCTTCAATACGCAGTACAAACTCACCGTTGTTGTTGCGGGCAAAAAGCCAGGAGTAGAGAGCAGTACGCGCGCCGCCAACGTGCAGGTAGCCTGTCGGGCTGGGCGCGAAGCGAGTTTTGATTTTCATGAAATGGCCTTACGTTTAATAAAGATGCCGACAACCGGCAGAGTCTGTTGGTATTTATGGGTGAATATTCTAACACCGTAGGCTGATTCCTCAATGTAGTTCCCGTCTGAACGTCACGCTTTGCCATTTTTGTTTATAAATCATGCGTCGCGGATGCTTTCGCGATCGTTTTGTTTAATTTTACGACGAACAAACAAATTATTTAGAAAAGGCGTTGACTCATTTTCAACTCTCCCTATAATGCGACTCCACACAGCGGGGGTGATTAGCTCAGCTGGGAGAGCACCTCCCTTACAAGGAGGGGGTCGGCGGTTCGAACCCGTCATCACCCACCAACTACTTTACGTAGTCTCCGCCGTGTAGCAAGAAATTGAGAAGTGGGTGATTAGCTCAGCTGGGAGAGCACCTCCCTTACAAGGAGGGGGTCGGCGGTTCGATCCCGTCATCACCCACCACTTTCTCGCCAGCTGGATTTCTTGCAATAAAATGAAGTACCGAAGTGGGTGATTAGCTCAGCTGGGAGAGCACCTCCCTTACAAGGAGGGGGTCGGCGGTTCGATCCCGTCATCACCCACCACTTCGGGTCGTTAGCTCAGTTGGTAGAGCAGTTGACTTTTAATCAATTGGTCGCAGGTTCGAATCCTGCACGACCCACCAATGTAGAAAGGCGCCCTAAAGGCGCCTTTTTGCTATTTCCGATTCGTGCTGGATGAGAACCTGCCGCAGGTTCGACAAAATCGTCGGGAACGATTTTGCATCGCCGCTCGCGGCGACCCGTAGGGCGAGTCTCAGGATGAGACGAGTGATATCCTGCACGACCCACAGCTCACCCCCTCACTTTTCTTTTATTTCTGAACACCACGCACGCCCCTGGAGAGCCAAACGCCTCACCGCTGATACAGCGGATCCTCGGTTCTGCCTGCGGTCAGCGTATTCCCCTCTTCACGCACCACCTCCCACAGCGCCTGGGCGGCGGTTGAAAGCGAGCGTTTTTTGCGCTGCGCCAGCATCAGCTGACGCTCAACGACCGGCGTTAGCCGCTTAACCCGCAAATGGCTGCCCTGAGGCAGCGGTAGCGCCAGCGCCGGTAGGATGCTGATACCAATTCCTGACTCCACCATCGGAAACAGCGTCGCCGGATGCCCAATCTCCTGCACAATATTGGCGTCAATGCCAAAGCGCGCCAGCGCGGCGTCAATCAGCGGCCGGCTGCCGGAGGCGTAGTCCTGCAATACCAGCCGCTGGTGCTGCAGATCCTGCCAGCTCACCGATGCCCTTTCGGCAAAAGGATGATCCTCCCGACATAAAAGCAAAAACGGCTCAGACAGGACCGTCTCACACTGCAAATCCGTCGCGGCGCCGGGATCGATAACAATGCCAAAATCCACCTCTCCCTGCCGAATGCTCTCCAGAACCCACTGCTGAGGGCGATCGTGGAGCACAAAATCAATCTCCGGGTAACGCTGATTGCTGTGGGCAATACACTGGGGGATGAGGTGAGCGGAAATCGTCTGGCTGGCGGCAACCCGCACGGTTCCCGTCAGCTGCTGGCCCACGCGTCCGGCGTCGCGCAGCGTACTGTTCAGCTCGTCCAGCAGCCGCTCAAGCCGACCCGCCAGCTGATGCCCCGCCTCCGTCAGCACCACCTCTCGGGTGGTTCTGTCGAGCAGCCGCACGCCGGTCTGATGCTCCAGCTCCTTAACGCTATGGCTCACCGCCGACTGGCTGAGCCCAATCATCGCCCCTGCCCGGCTGAAGCTTCTCGCCCTGGCGACGGTGACAAATACCTTTAACTGACGCAGCGAATAATTCATCTTTTTTATTCATGAATAGATGCAATAAATCAATTTTATTTCTCAAACTAAAAAAAGCACAATAGCGAAATCGATTTTCAGGAGCGATTATGAAATTTTTCCGCATTCTTGACCCATTTACCCTTACCCTGGTTACCGTCGTCCTGCTGGCCTCCTTTTTCCCGGCGCGCGGCGAATTTGTCCCCTTCTTTGAGCACCTCACCACCGCGGCTATCGCCCTGCTGTTCTTTATGCACGGCGCAAAGCTCTCCCGCGAGGCGATTATCTCCGGCGGCGGCCACTGGCGTTTGCATCTGTGGGTGATGTGCAGCACCTTTATCGTCTTCCCCGTTTTAGGGGTGCTGTTTGCGTGGTGGGCGCCGATAAACGTCGATCCATCGCTCTATACCGGCTTTATTTATCTCTGCATTCTGCCCGCTACCGTACAGTCAGCGATCGCCTTCACTTCGCTGGCTGGCGGAAACGTAGCGGCGGCCGTATGTTCAGCCTCGGCATCGAGCCTGCTGGGAATTTTCATTTCACCGCTGCTGGTCGGGCTACTGATGAATCTGCACGGCGCCGGCGGCAGCCTGGAGCAGGTCGGCAAGATTATGCTGCAGCTTCTGCTGCCGTTCGTCCTCGGTCATCTGTCCCGTCCGTGGATTGGCGCATGGGTGGCACGGCATAAAAAATGGATTTCAAAAACCGACCAGACCTCTATCCTGCTGGTCGTCTACTCGGCGTTTAGTGAGGCGGTGGTGAACGGTATCTGGCATAAAGTCGGTCCAGGCTCGCTGCTTTTCATCGTCGCCGTCAGCATCGTGCTGCTGGCCATCGTTATCGCCATTAACATCTTTGTGGCGCGCAAATGCGGCTTCAATAAAGCGGATGAAATTACCATTGTCTTCTGCGGATCGAAAAAGAGCCTGGCAAACGGGATCCCGATGGCCAATATTCTCTTTCCAACCTCGATTCTGGGGATCATGGTGCTGCCGCTGATGATTTTCCATCAGATCCAGCTGATGGTGTGCGCCGTGCTGGCACGACGCTATAAACGACAGGCGGAAGAGCGGCTGGCGCGTGAAAACGCCAGCGCGCCAGAGGCTTAACGCGGCTGCTTGAGGGGCTGAACCAGCTGGGTCAGCCCTTCAGTTTTAATCAATAAGGTTAACGCCATCAGCTCGCCAAGATGCCCGGCGGGAAACTGCTCCTTACGGGCAAACCACAGCAAATACTCTTCAGGTACGTCAATCAAACGACGACCTTTATATTTGCCAAACGGCATTTCCGTATTGGCAATCTCGATAAGCCGTTCCTTATCCACGTTAATCTCCCAACAGCCGCAGCATTTCGGCTTCATCGATCACCGCAATACCCAGCTCCTGCGCTTTAGCCAGCTTCGACCCCGCAGCTTCCCCGGCAATCACCAGATCGGTTTTCTTTGATACGCTGCCCGCCACTTTCGCCCCTAACGCCACCAGCCGCGCCTTGGCATCATCACGGGACAGCAGGCTCAGGCTGCCGGTGAGGACCACGGTTTTGCCGGCAAACGGGCTATCGATCTCTTCGGCATTGACCACCACCGGCGCGGGCCAGCGGACGCCCTCCGCGCGCAGCTGGGCGATAACCTCTCGGTTGCTCTCTTCAGCAAAGAAATTTCGCACGTGGGTAGCCACCACAATACCGACGTCCGGCACCTTCTGCAGATCGTCAATGGATGCCTGCTCGAGTGCCTCAATCGTCGCAAAATGCGCCGCCAGCCCCGCGGCCGTTGCTTCGCCGACCTCACGAATGCCGAGCGCGTAAAGGAAGCGGGCAAAGGTGGTCTCTTTCGATTTTTCCAGCGAATTGACCACGTTTTGCGCCGACTTTGGCCCCATACGATCAAGGCCGGTGAGCTTACCCGGGCTTAAGCGGAACAGGTCGGCCGGCGTATGCACGTACTCTTTCTCAACCAGCTGGTCGATGATCTTGTCGCCCATGCCTTCAACGTCTAACGCGCGGCGGGAAACGAAGTGCTTTAAGGCCTCTTTACGCTGCGCACCGCAAATTAATCCGCCGGTACAGCGCGTCACCACTTCGCCTTCCACGCGCTCAACGTCTGAATGACAGACCGGGCAGTGGGTCGGGAAGAGGATTTCTCGCGTATCTTCCGGACGTTCGGAGAGCACAACGTTAACCACCTGAGGAATAACGTCCCCGGCGCGGCGGATCACCACCTTATCGCCGATTCGCAGACCCAGGCGTTCAATTTCATCGGCGTTGTGCAGCGTGGCGTTACTCACCAGCACGCCGGCAACATGGACCGGCTCAAGGCGCGCCACCGGCGTGATAGCTCCGGTACGGCCAACCTGGAACTCCACGTCGCGCACGAAGGTCATCTGCTCCTGAGCGGGGAACTTAAAGGCAACGGCCCAGCGCGGGGCGCGGGCGACAAAGCCGAGCTGCTCCTGAAGCGCCAGAGAATCTACTTTGATGACCACGCCGTCGATATCAAAGCCTAACGTCGGGCGGTCCTCCTCAACCTTACGATAGTAAGTAAGTACTTCCTCTGGAGTGCGGCAGAGCGTTACGCGCTCGCTAACCGGCAATCCCCAGGCCTTAAACTGCTGCAGACGCCCGGAATGACTCGCCGGCAGCTCGCCGCCTTCCAGCGCACCCACGCCGTAGCAAAAGAAAGTAAGCGGTCGCTTCGCTGTGATCCGCGGGTCGAGCTGGCGCAGGGAGCCTGCGGCCGCATTGCGCGGGTTAGCAAAGACCTTGCCGCCGCTACGACGCGCCTCGTCGTTAATTTTTTCGAACCCGGCCTGCGGCAGGAACACCTCGCCGCGCACTTCCAGGCGCGCAGGAATATTGTCACCGCGCAGCTTCAGCGGGATCGCGCGAATCGTCCTCACATTAGAGGTAATATCCTCGCCGGTGGTACCGTCGCCGCGCGTTGCCGCCTGCACCAGCACGCCGTTTTCGTAGAGAATACTCACCGCCAGTCCGTCCAGCTTCAGCTCACAGCAGTAGACCAGATCGTCGCTGCTTTTCAGCCGGTCCTGAACGCGCTTGTTAAACGCGAGGAAGCTCTCTTCGTCAAAGACGTTATCCAGCGAAAGCATCGGGACTTCATGGCGAATCTGGCTGAAGGAGGCCAGCGGAGCCGCGCCCACGCGCTGAGTCGGCGAGTCCGAGACGATGAGTTCGGGATGCTCGGCTTCCAGCTCGCGCAGTTCGCGCATCAGCCGGTCATATTCCGCATCGGGAACTTCAGGGGTATCCATAACGTGGTACAGATATTCATGATGGCGAAGCGTGGTTCGCAGTTCAGTCAGTTTTTGTTCGATCGGTTCCATATCGCACCATCAATGATAAAAAACCCCCGACGGGCGGGGGTTCAGGATTGGGAGACGAAACGCAGGTCGGTGAATCAGGCGTTAGCCTCTTTCACTTCACGAATACGGTCTTGATATTCACGCATTTTCTGCGGAGTCATCATCCGACGCTGATCGTCCAACACCACGCCACCGACTTCGTCAGCGATGTACTGTGCAGACTGCAGCATCAGCTTAAAGTTTTGCAGCTCGTCGCCGAAGGACGGCACCTGCATAAAGATAGTGACCCCAGGCGTCGTCATATCCGCCATGCTGTCCGGGTTGAAGGTACCGGGTTTCACCATATTCGCGAGGCTGAACAGGATCTGGCCGCTGCCGTCCGGGCTGAGATGGCGATGGAAGATATTCATATCGCCAAATTTGAAGCCCGCCTGCTGGATGCTGTTGATTAACACTTCACCGTTGATCTGCGAGCCCTGATGCGCAGACACGTTCATCACGATGACCGTCTCTTTACGCTCTTTTGGCTGAGGGGCTGCCGGCGCGGGTTCCGCAATCGCCGGTTCAGGCGCTGGCTGAGTCGGTGCGGCGGCGGCTGGCTGGACCGGAGCAGGCTGCGGTGCGCTGTGCGCTACCGGCTGCTGAGGCGCCTGCGCCACGGGCTGATGCTGCACTGGCTGCTGCGGCGCTACCGGCTGATGCTGGGGCGCGCTGGTTTGCGGCTGCGGGGCCTGCGGCTGGTGATTGGCAGGCTGCGGCTGGCGAACGGGTTCTTCCGCACGCACGGGCGGCTGCACCTGACGTTCGTAAGGCGGCTGATACTGGTGTTGCGGCGTCTGACGAGGTGCCTCTTGCTCCCCATTGTGACCATTTGGGGCGTGATTAACCCGATGAACACGAACTTCACCTACGCCTTCAACATCGTCATCGAAGCCATCGCTTTCAGACTCTTCGTCATCGCGAGACTTCATACGTTTTAGTGGGCGATCGCGAAACATCGAGGAACGTTCTTTACGGCTGGTCCAGAAACCGTGTACCAGTAAAGCGATTATGGCGATCGCGCCAACAATGATTAATATCAGACGCAAATCCTGCATCATTATATTCTCTGTTGTTCTAACACCTTGCCACCACGGCAAACATTTACTTACTAAGAGTATTTGTCGATTACGCCGAGTGCAAGTGGGTCTACCGCTTTCACTACATAAAGATGAACTAAATCGTGCTTTTTGCTGCTTTTTCGAACATTTCCTAACTGGTTATTGTCTGGCAACCCGATAAAATAAGCGGGCATTCAGCCTGAATGCCAAAAAAGGAGCATCGCCTGACCATGGTTTCAACATCCACCACTTCCCCGCGTAGCGGCGTTTACTATTTTTCGCAGGGCTGGAAACTGATCGGGCTGCCGGGAATTCGTCGTTTCGTATTTCTGCCTTTATTAGTCAATATTATCCTGATGGGGGGCGCCTTCTGGTGGCTGTTTACGCGCCTTGATAGCTGGATCCCCTCGCTGATGAGCCACGTGCCGGAATGGCTGAGCTGGCTCAACTATTTGCTGTGGCCGGTCATGGTCATCTCGATTCTGCTGGTCTTCGGCTACTTTTTCTCCACCATTGCCAACTGGATTGCCGCCCCGTTTAGCGGCCTGCTGGCGGAGCAGCTGGAGGCGCGCCTAACCGGCGCCACGCCTCCCGACGTCGGCGTATTCGGCATAATGAAAGATGTTCCGCGCATCATGAAGCGTGAGTGGCAAAAGTTTTCCTGGTATCTGCCGCGCGCCATCATTCTGCTGATCCTGTACTTCATTCCAGGCATCGGCCAGACCGTGGCGCCGGTGCTGTGGTTCCTGTTCAGCGCGTGGATGCTGGCCATTCAGTACTGCGACTACCCGTTTGATAACCACAAGGTACCGTTTAAGACCATGCGTGAGGCGCTGCGTACGCGCAAAGTCACCAACATGCAGTTTGGCGCGCTGACCAGCCTGTTCACCATGATCCCGGTCCTCAACCTCGTTATCCTGCCGGTGGCCATTTGCGGCGCAACGGCGATGTGGGTCGACTGCTATCGCGATAAACATGCGATGTGGAAATAGGCCCTGACGGATGAGCCAGGCCTATGGATGGGCCAAAAATCGCGACTTCACGGCCCCTCATTTTCAGCGTTACCGGGCGACGGCTTATGCCGCGCCTTATTCCTTCTGGCTTGCCATTATTTCCCTTACGAATATAGATATGCTAAATCCTTACTTCCGCATATTCTTTAAGCGGGTATGCTGAAGCCGTACTCCCAAATTTCATACAGTTAAGGACGGGCCATGAGTAAGATTTTTGAAGATAACTCCCTGACTATCGGTCATACGCCGCTAGTCCGACTGAACCGAATCGGTAACGGACGCATCCTGGCAAAGGTTGAATCTCGCAACCCGAGCTTTAGCGTTAAATGCCGTATCGGTGCCAATATGATTTGGGATGCTGAAAAACGCGGAGTATTGAAAGCGGGCGTTGAGCTGGTAGAACCGACCAGCGGCAACACCGGTATCGCCCTCGCCTACGTCGCCGCAGCCCGCGGCTACAAGCTGACGCTGACCATGCCGGAAACCATGAGCATCGAACGCCGTAAGCTGCTGAAAGCGCTGGGTGCCAACCTGGTACTGACCGAAGGCGCGAAAGGCATGAAAGGGGCGATTCAAAAAGCCGAAGAAATCGTTGCCAGCAACCCGGAAAAATATCTGCTGCTGCAGCAGTTCAGCAACCCGGCAAACCCGGAAATTCATGAAAAGACCACCGGCCCGGAAATCTGGGAAGATACCGATGGTCAGGTTGACGTCTTTATCTCCGGCGTCGGCACCGGCGGTACGCTGACCGGCGTAAGTCGCTACATTAAAGGCACCAAGGGCAAAAAAGATCTGATTACCGTTGCGGTCGAGCCGACCGATTCACCGGTGATCGCTCAGGCGCTGGCGGGCCAGGAGCTCAAGCCAGGCCCGCACAAAATTCAGGGGATCGGCGCCGGCTTTATTCCCGGCAACCTCGATCTGAAGCTGGTCGATAAAGTCGTGGCCATCACCAACGAAGAGGCTATCTCGACCGCCCGTCGCCTGATGGATGAAGAGGGTATCCTTGCCGGTATCTCCTCCGGCGCTGCCGTCGCCGCCGCGCTTAAGCTGCAGGAAGATGAGGCCTTTACCAATAAGAATATAGTGGTTATCCTACCTTCTTCTGGTGAGCGTTATTTAAGCACAGCCCTGTTTGCCGATCTCTTCACCGAGAAAGAACTGCAACAGTGATGCCAGCTTGTAAGTATCGTGTAAAAAAGCACCTTTTTAGGTGCTTTTTTGTGGCATACGTCAAAGTTTTACCCCTCCTGGCATTGATTCACCGCGTAGGGTCTGGTATTTAACCAGCACATTTATTTTGATGCGCGAAATTATTCAGAATTGGATTTCCATAAGCTGAATCGATTTTATGATTTGGTTCAAGTCTTCCTTTCGCGGCATAATGTTTAATGACGTGCCAGACGTCAACGGCCAGATGGTCCTCACAGCGGTTCACCGCTGCCGACACCTTAGCCAGACACGTAACGCCGGCGCTAACAATACAGGCTAAAGCCTGGCCGTTAGGCTAGACTTTAGGTCCACAACACTAAACCTATAAGTTGGGGAAATATAATGTTCCAGCAAGAAGTTACCATTACCGCTCCGAACGGTCTGCACACCCGCCCTGCTGCTCAGTTTGTTAAAGAAGCTAAAGGCTTTACTTCTGAGATCACTGTTACCTCCAACGGCAAAAGCGCCAGCGCCAAAAGCCTGTTCAAACTGCAAACTCTGGGTCTGACTCAGGGTACCGTAGTCACCATCTCCGCTGAAGGCGAAGATGAGCAGAAAGCAGTTGAGCATCTGGTAAAACTGATGGCTGAACTCGAATAAGTTCACGGGTTCTTTTTAATATCAGTCACAAGTAAGGTAGGGTTATGATTTCAGGCATTTTAGCATCCCCGGGTATCGCTTTCGGTAAGGCTCTCCTGCTGAAAGAAGACGAAATTGTCATCGACCGGAAGAAAATTTCTGCCGATAAGGTTGAGCAGGAAATTGAACGTTTCCTGAGTGGCCGCACCAAGGCCTCCGCCCAGCTGGAGGTCATCAAAACCAAAGCTGGTGAAACTTTCGGTGAAGAAAAAGAAGCCATCTTCGAAGGGCACATCATGCTGCTGGAAGATGAGGAGCTTGAGCAGGAAATCATAGCCCTGATTAAAGATAAGCACATGACTGCCGACGCGGCAGCTAATGAAATTATCGAAGGCCAGGCTATCGCTCTGGAAGAGCTGGATGATGAATACCTGAAAGAGCGTGCGGCTGACGTACGCGATATTGGTAAGCGCCTGCTGCGTAACATCCTTGGCCTGGCAATCATCGATCTGAGCGCGATTCAGGATGAAGTCATTCTGGTTGCCGCCGATCTTACCCCGTCAGAAACTGCACAGCTGAACCTGAACAAGGTGCTGGGCTTTATCACCGACGCGGGCGGCCGTACTTCCCACACCTCCATCATGGCGCGCTCCCTTGAGCTGCCGGCAATTGTCGGCACCGGTAGCGTAACCACGCAGGTGAAAAACGGCGACTATCTGGTGCTTGACGCGGTCAACAACCAGGTGCTGGTTAACCCAAGCAACGAACAAATTGAAGAGCTGCGCGATCTGCAGGCTCAGGTCGCTGAAGAGAAAGCCGAGCTGGCGAAGCTGAAAGATCTGCCGGCCATCACGCTCGACGGCCATCAGGTTGAAGTGTGCGCCAACATCGGTACCGTTCGCGATATCGACGGTGCTGAACGTAACGGCGCGGAAGGCGTAGGCCTGTACCGTACCGAATTCCTGTTCATGGACCGCGACGCGCTGCCGACTGAAGAAGAACAGTTCGCCGCCTACAAAGCGGTAGCTGAAGCGTGCGGCTCTCAGGCAGTTATCGTGCGCACCATGGATATCGGTGGCGATAAAGAGCTGCCGTACATGAACTTCCCGAAAGAAGAGAACCCGTTCCTCGGCTGGCGTGCCGTGCGTATCGCAATGGATCGTAAAGAGATCCTGCGTGACCAGGTTCGCGCCATCCTGCGTGCCTCTGCTTTCGGTAAGCTGCGCATCATGTTCCCGATGATCATCTCTGTTGAAGAAGTGCGTGCGCTGAAGAAAGAGATTGAAATCTATAAGCAGGAACTGCGTGACGAAGGTAAAGCATTTGACGAAACAATCGAAGTTGGCGTGATGGTTGAAACGCCGGCCGCTGCCACGATTGCCCGTCACTTAGCGAAGGAAGTTGATTTCTTTAGTATCGGAACCAATGATTTAACGCAGTATACTCTGGCAGTTGACCGTGGTAATGATATGATTTCACATCTTTACCAGCCAATGTCACCATCCGTCCTGACGCTGATTAAGCAAGTTATTGATGCTTCTCACGCTGAAGGCAAATGGACCGGCATGTGTGGTGAGCTTGCGGGCGATGAACGTGCTACACTTCTGTTGCTGGGTATGGGGCTGGACGAATTCTCTATGAGCGCCATTTCCATCCCGCGCATCAAGAAGATTATTCGTAACACGAACTTCGAAGATGCGAAAGTATTAGCAGAGCAGGCTCTTGCTCAACCGACAACGGACGAGTTAATGACGCTGGTTAACAAGTTCATTGAAGAAAAAACAATCTGCTAATCCATAAGATGCGCGGCCCAAATTACTGCTTAGGAGAAGATCATGGGTTTGTTCGATAAATTGAAATCTCTGGTTTCTGATGACAAAAAAGACACCGGAACTATTGAGATTATTGCTCCGCTCTCTGGCGAGATCGTTAACATCGAAGACGTGCCGGATGTGGTTTTTGCAGAAAAAATTGTGGGTGATGGCATCGCCATCAAGCCTACCGGCAACAAAATGGTTGCGCCGGTAGACGGCACCATCGGTAAAATCTTTGAAACCAACCATGCGTTCTCTATCGAATCCGATAGCGGCATCGAGCTGTTCGTTCACTTCGGTATTGATACCGTTGAGCTGAAAGGCGAAGGCTTCAAGCGTATTGCTGAAGAAGGCCAGCGCGTGAAAATCGGTGACCCGGTTATCGAATTTGACCTGCCGCTGCTGGAAGAGAAAGCCAAGTCTACCCTGACTCCGGTTGTTATCTCCAACATGGACGAGATCAAAGAGCTGATCAAACTGTCCGGTAGCGTGACCGTGGGTGAAACTCCGGTTATTCGCATCAAGAAGTAATTCTTGCCGCAGAAAAATGGCGCCTTCTGGCGCCATTTTTTTATCTCCGCATCGCCGGATCCGGCCGTTACCCTCTTCTCAACGCTGGTAGGATCAGCTCATCGCTACCGTGCTCTGCGGTCCAGGTCATCACCGCCAGCACCCGCTGCGCCGCTGCGCGCGTCGCGTCACCTAACGCCTGTCCGCTCACTAAACCACTGATCAGCTCAGCGCAGAAAAGGTCGCCCGTGCCCTTCAGATCCGTTTCTACCCGCGGATGGATAACCACCTCCACCGACTCTGCCGTCACTACCAGCACATTCATGGTGGCGCTATCGAGGCCCGGCGCGCTGGTGATAACCACCCATTTCAGCGTTTCGGACAGCAGGCTACGCGCGGCGCTCACCGCCTCCTGCTGGCTGCGGCAGGACATACCGCTGAGCGTTTCCAGCTCAAAAAGGTTAGGCGTGATCCCCTGGGCCAGCGGCAGCAGGTGGCGACGATAGGCCTCCGGGATTTCTGCCTTAACGTAAATGCCGCTGTCAACGTCGCCGATCACCGGATCGACCAGAATACACAGCTCAGGGTGGCTATCGCGGATCCGCATCAGCCACTGCGCCAGACGCTCAATCTGCACCGCGCTCCCCATATAGCCCGCGGTAACCGCCCGCAGCTCGCGTAGCGCATCGCGCTCTTCCAGCGCGCGCAGATAGCCAACGAACCACTCTTCAGGGATCACCCCGCCGTAGTAGGTATCGTAGTGCGGCGTATTGCTGAACAGCACCGTCGGCACGGCCATGACCCGCAGGCCGTGCTGTTCGATTGCCGGCACCGCGATGCTGTTGCCCACGCTGCCGTAAACGACCTGCGACTGCACGGCAACGATATCGACCTGCAGCGCCCGGCTTTTGTCATTGAAGAGCACCGATTGTATTTCGTCTTGCTGGCCCATCCCGTCTCCTCCCGCTGGACAGCGGGTTATACCCTGATTATTATTCGTCTTATGCTAAAATTCATTTTGTCATAGGTCAATAATGTTCGCCGGAAAAACCGCCAATGATATCTTCGATAACATCCGTCATCTGGTGCAGAGCGGAGCGTTACAACCCGGCGACATGCTGCCTCCGGTTCGCGAGCTGGCTACCAGACTCGCCGTTAACCGCAATACCGTCGCTGCGGCCTATAAGCGCCTGGTGACCTCCGGACTGGCCGTAAGCCAGGGGCGCAACGGTACGGCAATCAGAGCCCCCGGCGCGCCAATGGTGCTCGAGGGCAGCGCCCAGGGCTCTGCGCTGAACGATATTTCCGGCGGCAACCCCGACCCACGGCGTCTCCCCGACCTCACCCGCTATCTTCCTGGCCTCAGCCCGGCTCCGCGCCTGTACGGCAGCGCCGCCGTTGACCCGAAGCTGGCCCGCTGGGCGCACGACTGGGTGCAAAAAGACGTGACAGCTGAGAGCGAAATCAACCTCACCAGCGGCGCGATTGACGCCCTGGAGCGGCTCCTGTGCGCTCTGCTGCTGCCCGGCGATCGGGTGGTAGTGGAAGACCCCTGCTTTCTCAGCAGCATCAACATGCTGCGCTATGCCGGTTTTAACGCCTGTCCGGTGCCGGTCGATAGCGAAGGCATGCAGCCTGCCGCGCTGGAGGAGGCGTTACGCCAGGGCGCCCGCGCGGTCATTATCACCCCGCGCGCGCACAATCCCACCGGCTGCAGCCTGAGCGAGGCGCGGGCCGCGGCGATGCGCGAAATCCTGGCCCGCTACCCGCAGGTGCTGGTCATTCTCGACGACCATTTTGCCCTGCTCTCATCCACGCCGTGGCACTCTCCTCTGCCCGAGGAGACCCGGCGCTGGGCGCTGATCCGCTCGATGTCAAAGGCCCTGGGACCCGACTTGCGGCTGGCGGTTGTCGCCAGCGATCCCACCACCTCAGCGGCGCTGAGGCTGCGCCTCAACTCCGGTAGCCAGTGGGTCAGCCATCTGCTGCAGGATTTGGCGCTGGCCTGTCTGAATGATAGCGTGTTTACTGCCTCCCTGGCGCAAACCCGCCGCGCCTACCGCCAGCGTAATGAAAGGCTGGCCAGCGCCCTTACCCGCCGCGGTATCGATAACCCTGGCCCCGGCGATGGCCTGAACTTTTGGCTTCCGCTGTCGGCGCCGAGCCAGCCGCTTGCGCTGCGCCTGGCCCGCGCCGGTTGGCTGGTGCGCGAAGGCGAGCCCTTTGGCATTCGCGCGCCGTCATATGGATTACGGCTCTCGCTCGCCGCCCTCACTCCCGATGAGATTGACCGGCTGGCCGGGGATCTCCATCACGCGCTTTCCCCACACAAACCGGAGTCAATATCATGTCAAACCCGCAGCTAAAAGCGGCCATCGAAGCCTGCGACCGGGCTATCTCGCAGGAAGACTACGCCACCTTAATGGCCTACTACGCGGAAGACGCCGTGCTGGTCGTTAAGCCGGGAATGGTAGTCAGGGGCAAAGAGAATATCCGCAAGGCTTTCGTCGCGATTGCCGACTATTTTCAGCATCGGCTGGTCGTCACCCAGGGAAAAATGGAGATTATTGAAGGCGCGGGAAATGCGCTGGTGATAATGGAAACGCGGCTGGATATCCCCACCGCGGAGGGTGGTTCAACGCAGGTCACGCGCCGCGCGACCTACGTTTTCCAGCTGCAGAACGATCGCTGGCTCTGCAGCGTTGATAACTCCTACGGCACCGACCTGCTGGACCAGCCGCCGGTTTAAATACCCGCGCCCTGGGCAAAGTGCTCTTCGCCAAATACGCCGGTAGAAAGATAGCGATCGCCGCGATCGCAGACGATCGCCACCACCACCGCCCCGGGATTTTCCCGGGCGATACGCAGCGCGCCGGCCACCGCACCACCGGAGCTTACGCCGCAAAAAATGCCTTCCCGGATAGCCAGCATACGCATGGTGTTTTCCGCATCCTGCTGATGAATATCCAGCACCGCGTCCACCAGCGAGGCATTAAAAATGCCCGGCATATACTCCGCCGGCCAGCGGCGGATGCCCGGGATGCTGCTCCCCTCCTCCGGCTGCAGGCCGACAATGCTCACCGGCTTATGCTGTTCGCGCAGGAAGCGTGAAACGCCGGTAATCGTACCGGTCGTCCCCATGCTGGAGACAAAATGGCTGATGCGCCCCTCGGTCTGCTGCCAAATTTCCGGCCCGGTGGTAGTGTAGTGCGCGTAGGGATTATCGGGATTATTGAACTGATCCAGCAGCTTACCTTCGCCACGCTGCGCCATCTCGGCGGCGAGGTCACGCGCGCCTTCCATTCCCTGCTCTTTGGTGACCAGAATCAGCTCGGCGCCGTATGCCCGCATGGCGGCGCGGCGCTCCTGGCTCATATTATCGGGCATCAGCAGCTTCATCTGATAGCCTTTCAGCGCCGCGATCATCGCCAGCGCGATGCCGGTATTGCCGCTGGTCGCTTCAATCAGCATGTCGCCGGGGGCGATTTCGCCACGTTTTTCCGCCTCGACGATCATCGAAAGCGCAGCGCGGTCCTTAACGGAACCCGCCGGGTTATTGCCTTCCAGTTTGACCCAGATTTCGCTGCCGTTGTCCGGCCCCAGGCGCTGCAACTTAACCAGAGGAGTATTGCCGATGGTTTGTTCTAATGTATTCACGGTTTTTACCCAATAAAAAGGCCGGGGTCTGAGTTTACCCGGCCTGCAAACGTCCCCGGATGGCGCTGCATCCGGGCTACCTAATCCTTGCCGTCGCCTGAACGACGATAAACTGAGGGTTAAGCTATCAGGCAGATTCTGCCAGAGCAAGCTCCTCGCGCGGCTCGATACGCTCTTTGCCGTTGTACAGGCGCGCGTTTTGCAAGCCGACAAACAGACGTTCGCCGCGATACGGCGCGTCGTTGCCGGGCAGGACCACGGTCAGCGGCTCGTCATACCACCCGAGCGGCTGCACGACTAATTGGGTGTAGTGGCCTTTCGGGCTGGCTTCCAGCACCTGTACCGGCAGCGGTGAATCAAGGCTGGTACGGCGGCTGATATCGACCTCCCACGGACGCAGGAACAGATCGACCGGCCCCTGATACGCCGGGGTATAGCCCAACGGCCAGCGGTGGGCGCCAACGTGGAACTGGCCGCCGCGGATGGTCCCCTTCAGGCGGTTAACTTCGCCCATAAACTCCAGCACGAATCGGGTAGAAGGTTCGCGCCAGACCCGTTCCGGGGCGTCGGCCTGCTCGATGCTGCCCTGGCTCATGACCACCACGCGATCGGCGACTTCCATCGCCTCTTCCTGATCGTGGGTCACAAACACGCTGGTAAACTTGAGCTCTTCATGCAGCTGACGCAGCCAGCGGCGGAGCTCTTTACGCACCTGGGCATCCAGCGCGCCAAAGGGCTCATCAAGCAGCAGAATCTGCGGCTCAACGGCCAGCGCGCGCGCAAGGGCCACGCGCTGTTTCTGACCGCCGGAGAGCTGCGCCGGATAACGATCGGCAAGGTGCGCCAGCTGCACCATTTCCAGCAGCTTCGTCACCTTAGCCTTGATCCCGGCGGCGTTCGGCCGTTCACGGCGCGGCAGCACCGTCAGGCCAAAGGCGATATTGTCGAATACCGTCATATGGCGGAACAGCGCGTAGTGCTGGAACACAAAGCCCACTTTACGATCGCGGGCGTGCACGCGGCTCACGTCGGTACCGTGAAAGCGAATATGGCCGCTGGACTGATTCTCCAGGCCGGCAATGATGCGCAGCAGCGTCGTTTTCCCGGAGCCTGAAGGCCCCAGCAGCGCCACCATCTGTCCGGAAGGGATATCCAGCGAGATATCATTCAGCACCTGGGTGCGACCAAAAGATTTCTTAATATTGGCAATCTCAATGCTCATGATTTCCCTCCAGCTGCGCACGTTTTTCCTGATTGGCCAAACGCCATTGCACAAAACTTTTCAAAAACAGGGTCAAAATAGCCATTAACGTCAGCAGAGCTGCGGCGGTAAATGAACCCACGGAATTGTAATCCTGCTCCAGCAGCTCAATTTGCAGCGGCAGCGATAACGTCTCGCCGCGAATTGACCCGGAGACCACCGACACCGCGCCGAACTCGCCGATGGCGCGCGCGTTGGTCAGCACCACGCCGTACAGCAGCGCCCAGCGAATATTGGGCAGCGTGACCCGACGGAACATCTGCCAGCCCGATGCGCCGAGCAGAATCGCCGCCTCATCTTCGTTGCTGCCCTGGCTCATCATCACCGGCACCAGCTCGCGCACTACAAACGGACAGGTCACGAAGATCGTTGCCAGCACCATGCCCGGCCAGGCAAACATAATCTGCAGGTTATGCTCATCCAGCCAGCCGCCAAGTGGGCCGTTAGAGCCGTAAAACAGCAGATAGACCAGCCCCGCCACTACCGGCGAAACGGCAAAAGGGATATCCAGCAGCGTCAGCAGAAGCTGGCGGCCGGGGAAGGTAAAGCGCGTCACCAGCCAGGCAAGCAGCGTACCGAATACCAGGTTCACCGGTACCGTAATCAGCGCAATCATCACCGTCAGCCAGATCGCGTGCAGCATATCCGGGTCGGCGAGGTTTTGCAGGACCGGCATCAGGCCTTTACTAAAGGCCTGAACGAAGATGTAAACCATCGGCACGATAAGAATGAAGGCGGAAACCAGCATCCCGGTACCAATCAGAAACCATTTCCCCCAGTTGATGCGGGGCGTGTCGTAACGCTTCAATTGAGTAACTTCCGCCATTAGTGACCTACCACACGTCGACCAAAGCGACTTTGCAGGGTGTTGATGGAATACAGCAGCAGCAGCGAGGCGGCCAGGATCACCGAGGCGATTGCGCTCGCCGCCGGGTAGTCAAACTCCTGCAGACGCACAAAAATCATCAGCGAGGTGACTTCCGTCTTCCACGCGATATTTCCGGCGATAAAGATAACCGCCCCGAACTCACCCAGGCTGCGGGTAAATGACAGGGCAACGCCGGCCAGCAGCGCCGGAGAGAGCTCCGGAAGCACGACTTTACGGAAGCTCTGCAGACGCGTGGCGCCCAGCGTTTCCGCGGCCTCTTCGTATTCAGGGCCCAGCTCTTCCAGCACCGGCTGAACGGTACGCACCACGAACGGGATGCTGGTAAAAGCCATCGCCACCGCAATACCCAGCCAGGTATAGGTGACCTTGATATCAAACTTCGCCAGCCACTCGCCGTAAAAGCCGTTAACCGAAAACAGCGACGCCAGGGTCAGGCCCGCTACCGCCGTCGGCAGCGCAAAGGGCAGATCGATCAGCGCATCGAGCAGCGTGCGGCCAGGAAAACGATAGCGCGTCAGGATCCACGCCATCAGCAGGCCAAACACGCCGTTAAAAATAGAGGCCACAAAGGCCGACAGCAGCGTCACCTTATACGCGGCAACCACCTGCGGGTTGGTAACAACATCCCAGTACTGTCCCCAGCTCATCTGCGCCAGCTGCATCACCAGCGCGCTCAGAGGAAGCAGCAGAATTAAACAGACAAACAGCAGGCTGGTGCCGAGGCTCAGGGTAAAGCCCGGCAGCACGCGCTTAGAGGCAACAGCAAACATTACTTACGCCCCGCCGCCAACAGTTTGTCCAGCTCACCGCCGCTGGCAAAATGCGTTTTCATGACCTGCGGCCAGGATCCAAACTTGTCCTCAACGCGGAACAGTTCGGTCTGCGGGAATTTATCCTTCAGCGTTTCCATCACCTGCGGGTTATTCACGCGGTAGTAGTAGTCGGTGATGATCGTCTGCGCCTGCGGGCTGTAGAGCCAGTTCAGGTAGGCTTTTGCCGCCTTCTCCGTGCCGTTGGCCTTGACGTTTTTATCCACCCACGCCACCGGGAATTCGGCAAGAACGTTGGTTTTCGGCACCACTACCTCAAACCCCTGCGCTTCATACTGCTTGCGGATGTTGTTCACTTCCGATTCGAAGCTAATCAGCACATCGCCCAGCCCGCGCTCTGCGAAGGTGGTGGTCGCGCCGCGGCCGCCGGTATCAAACACTTCGACATTTTTCAGGAACTGGGTCATGAACTGCTCGGTTTTGGCTTTATCGCCGCCGTCGGCTTTATCCGCTGCGCCCCATGCGGCTAAATAGGTGTAGCGCGCGTTGCCCGACGTTTTCGGGTTCGGGAAGATAAGCTTCACGTCGGAACGGACGAGATCGTTCCAGTCATGGATATTTTTCGGGTTCCCTTTGCGTACCAGGAAGCCCATCGTGGAGTAGAACGGCGAGCTGTTGTTAGGCAGACGGCTCTGCCAGTCGGCCGGGATCAGGTTGCCTTTGTCATGCAGGACCTGCACGTCGGTCACCTGGTTATAGGTCACCACGTCGGCTTTTAAGCCCTGCAGGATCGCCAGCGCCTGCTTTGACGAGCCGGCGTGGGACTGCTTAATCGTCAGCTTATCGCCGGCGTTATCTTTCGCCCACTGCTGTTCAAACGGCGGGTTAAGGGCGGCAAACAGCTCGCGCGAAACATCGTAGGAACTGTTCAGCAATTCAGTCGCCTGAGCCTGCGCAACCAGCAGCACAGAAGCAGCCAGCGCCAGGTATCCTTTGTTCAGTGATTTAACGGCCATTGCGCACCCTTATAAGATTGATGACTTTCATATGGTCATAATATTTATAACGAGTACCAAAGGAGTAACGGTTTTATATACCGTTTGGCGATTTGGAAGTAGAAAAGAGAATAAGGGGTTTGAAAATCGCGGCCGGCGGCAGAGTTAGAGAGGGGCGAGTGAGGATAGCAGCCCTCCCCGCCGGGGAGAGGGCGATGGCGCAGGAAGACCTACAGCGCCAGAATACGCTCTACGGACGGCGCGAAGTAATAGCCGCCGGTTACCGGTTTGGTAAAGCGCAGCATGGCGTCGCGCTTGCCGTCGGTATCACCAAACATGCTCAGCAGCTGCTGTTCAATGTTGTAGATACGGGCGCAGTAGGCGCAGAAATAGAGGCCGTGCGTGCCGCTGGCGGTACCGTACGGCAGGCTCTGGCGCACAATCTTCAGCCCTTTGCCGTCCTCTTTCAGGTCAACGCGGCTGAGATGCGAGGTCTCCGGGCGATCGTCGCCGTCAATCTCTTCATTGGCCTCTTTGGTCCGGCCAATCATCATCTCCTGATCCGGAACGCTCATGCGGTTTAGCTGCTTGAGGTTGTGCTCCCAGCGCTGAACAAAGACGTAGCTCCCGCCCGCATCGACGCCATCTTTGATAATGGCGACATCACGACGCGTCTCTTCGCCGGCCGGGTTTTCGGTACCGTCGACAAAGCCGCTGAGGTCACGCTCTTCGATCCAGCGGAAGCCGTGGACTTCCTCTTTGACCTCAACTATGCCGCCAAACGCTGCCATCGCCGCCTGGGCGACGGAGAAGTTCACTTCATGACGAGCGGACAGGATATGAATCAGCAGATCGTACTGAGTCGATGGCGCCAGGCCTTTTCCGTAAACGGGAAACTCTTTTAGCTCTTCGGCACCCACGCCGCCGCTCAGCTCGCACCAGACGTTATTGCCAAAGGCAATGGCCGCCCCCAGCTGCGCGTCCGGGTATTTAGCCTGAAAGGTGGCTAACTTATCGATAAAGTTTTTGCTGGCTTCACGCAGGGCGTTAACGTCCCCTTTTACATTGGCTTCAATCCAAATCGCCGCACGGCAATGTTCCGGCAAAATGCCGCTCTGAACCTGAGACATCGCTCCTCCTGAAATGAGACAACCACAACGCTGTGGCGCTTAAACGCGACTATTGTACGCGTTTTTTGCCGCCGTCGTGTCTCTCCAGATCAAATTAGCGGCGCCAGGTGATTTTACCGATTTTCCAGTTTTTCAGCGTATCGTCTGAAGGCATCAGCTCTTCCGGGCCGCTCCAGTGGCCGGTGAAGGCGTAGCTGATATGCTGGCTGCCCTGCGCCTGACACTCGACCACCGCGCCGTTGTCGCTGCTGGCCTTCTGACAGTTGCCGAACGCTTTGCTGTACAGCTCGCTGAACGGAGTCCCTACCTGCACGCCGCTCTCGGTTTTGATTTCGCTGTCGCGCACGTCGATGCGGCTGATGGTGCCGTTCTCGCCGTTAATCGTCATCACCACCTTGTCGTCCTTCAGCGCCTCAAAGTAGCGCACGATATTGCCGTTGGCGGTTTTCATGCCGCTGCGCAGGCGGTAGCCGCCGCCGAGCGCGTCGCTGATGGCCTGTTCATTTAGCGGCGTGGCGGCCGTCAGATTACCCACCCCCTGCTCGGTGACCTCCATGGAGGAACCAAACCAGTTCCACGGCAGCACCCCGGACCAGTTGACCGCGCTCATCGTCGAGCAGCCGGTTAACGCCAGCGGGAGCGCGCAAAGAAGTAAACGTAGCGATTTCATGAGATCGTCCTTTCCTGTTAATTTGACGCCTGTTGGAGTGCGAGATCGGCAAAAAGTGCCGTTAAACCTGCTCTTCCTGGAAACAGGCTCTCAGCCGACGGCTGCTCAGCAGCCACCACAGCGCATAAATATCCGCCACCAGCAGGCCGATGGTCAGGGCCGAAGGCGACTCGCCGCCCAGCCACAGCAGCGGCTGCCAGATAAGCAGCAGCGTCTGAGAGAGCACCAGCAGCCAGCGTATCAGCGGCCAGAAGCGGGGAAAGCGCTGCCGCTGGCCGCTGACGATAAACGCCAGCACCGCCGGTATTCCGGGCAGCAGCCCAAGCCAGAAGTTGTCATGATCGGGGTAGAACAGATTCAGCAGAACATCGCCCTGCTGCCGCGACGCCCCGGCCATAATAAACAGCACCCAGGTTCGCGCCTGCAGCAGCAGGACGCACCAGAAGAGGAACGGCAGCCTTAGCCGGCCGTGCGCATCAAAATCGGCGGGGATGAGCTCAGTATTCTTCATCTTCAATCAAACGCTTACCCAGGCTGAGCACGTCCGCATATTCGTAGCCAAGCCGTTCATACATGCCCTGCACGACCTCGTTGTCTTCGCGGATCATGATGTTAATTTTTGGGCAGCCGCGGGCGGTGAGCTTTTTTTCCAGCCGGTTAAGCAGCGCGTTGGCGATGCCGCGTCCGCGATACTCCGGATGAACGCCGAGATAGTAGGCCGAACCGCGATGACCGTCGTAGCCGCCCATCACCGTGCCAACGACCTCACCGTTAACCTCGGCAACCAGAAACAGGCTGACATCGTGATTAACCTTACGCTCGATATCCATTTCCGGGTCATTCCACGGGCGCAGAAGCTCGCAGCGCTCCCAGAGAGTTATCACCTCTTCAAAATCCTGCTGGCGAAAAACGCGTATCTCCATGGTATTCCCCATCTTTTAGGCATAAAAAAAGTGATTATGGCGTGATTATGCCCGATAGCCAATATCAGGCGAAATTAACCTCAAAAAATGACATAATATGACCTTGTCACGTATTGAAATGAAAAGTAAAACAATTCTTATTACGAAAGGTCGTAACGGAAAACACGATACGATATAACATTGGGTACCACTTGTTTGTAATTCAGGCCGAATGAGCACTTTTAAACCATTAAAAATACTTGCTTCGCGCCGCCAGGTGCTGAAAGCCGGGCTGGCTGCCGTCACCCTTAGCGGGATTGCCTCGCAGGCCAGCGCAAAAGAACAGCCGTTGACGACTTCCAATGGGCACAGTAAGCCGGCCGCCAAAAAAGCGGGCGCGAAGCGCGTCGTGATGCTCGACCCGGGACACGGCGGTATTGATACCGGCGCTATCGGCCATAACGGCTCCAAAGAGAAACACGTCGTGCTGGCGATTGCCAAAACCGTGCGCAGCATTCTGCGCAGTAACGGCATCGACGCGCGCCTGACGCGCACCAGCGATACCTTTATTCCGCTGTACGACCGCGTGGAAATCGCCCATCAGCACGGCGCCGATCTGTTTATGTCGATTCACGCCGACGGCTTCACTAACCCCAGCGCCGCCGGGGCGTCCGTGTTTGCCCTCTCCAACCGTGGCGCCAGTAGCGCGATGGCGAAATACCTCTCCGATCGCGAAAACCGCGCCGATGAGGTGGCGGGCAAAAAAACCACCGCGAAAGACCATCTGTTACAGCAGGTGCTGTTCGATCTGGTCCAGACGGACACCATCAAAAACAGCCTGACGCTGGGCTCGCATATTCTGAAAAATATTAAGCCGGTGCATAAGCTGCACAGCCGCAACACCGAACAGGCGGCCTTCGTCGTGCTGAAGTCGCCGTCGATTCCATCGGTGCTGGTTGAAACCTCATTTATTACCAACCCGGGCGAGGAAAAGCTGTTAGGTACCACCGCGTTTCGGCAGAAAATCGCCAGCGCCATTGCCTCCGGCATCATCAGCTACTTCCACTGGTTCGATAATCAAAAAGCCCACTCAAAGAGACGTAAATGAAGCCCGACGTGCAACAGGTTAAACGCTATCTCCTCCAGCTGCAGGACGCTATCTGCCAGCAGCTTAGCGCCCTCGACGGTCAGCCGTTTATCGAAGATAGCTGGCAGCGCGAAGGCGGAGGCGGCGGGCGAAGCCGGGTGCTGCGTGAAGGCGCTATCTTTGAGCAGGCCGGGGTCAACTTTTCTCACGTTCACGGCGACGCCATGCCGGCTTCGGCCACGGCGCATCGCCCGGAGCTGGCCGGCCGTAGCTTTGAAGCGCTGGGCGTTTCGCTGGTGGTTCACCCGCGCAGTCCCTACGTGCCGACCAGCCACGCCAACGTGCGCTTTTTCATCGCCGAAAAGCCCGGCGCGGAGCCGGTGTGGTGGTTTGGCGGCGGGTTTGACCTGACCCCCTTTTACGGCTTTGACGAGGATGCCGTGCACTGGCACCGCACCGCGCGCGACCTGTGCCAGCCGTTTGGCGAAGCGATCTATCCGCGCTACAAAAAGTGGTGCGATGACTACTTCTTCCTCAGGCACCGCAACGAGCAGCGCGGCATTGGCGGCCTGTTCTTTGACGATTTAAATACTCCGGACTTTGACCATTGCTTCAGCTTTATGCAGGCGGTGGGCAACGGCTACACCGACGCCTATCTGCCGATCGTTGAGCGGCGCAAAGCGATGCCGTACGGCGAGCGGGAGCGTCAGTTTCAGCTCTATCGCCGCGGGCGCTACGTTGAGTTCAACCTGGTATGGGATCGCGGGACGCTGTTTGGCCTGCAGACCGGCGGACGCACGGAGTCGATTCTGATGTCGATGCCGCCGCTGGTGCGTTGGGAGTATGACTACCAGCCGCAGGAAGGCAGCCCGGAGGCTGCCCTGAGCGACTTTATCAAAGTCAAAGAGTGGATTTAAACCCAGCCCCGGTCATCCGGGGCTGCGTTCATTACAGCGGCTGAGTCTGCGCTTCCACTACCGCCAGCGCCACCATATTGACAATGCGGCGAACGGAGGCAATCGGCGTCAGAATATGCACCGGTTTTGCCACCCCCATCAGCACCGGCCCAACGGTCACCCCTTCCGAGCTTGAGACCCGCAGCAGGTTGTAGCTAATGCGCGCGGCTTCCATATTCGGCATCACCAGAATGTTGGCCGCCCCTTTCAGCGGGCTGTCCGGCATCCGATCGTGACGAATACTTTCGACCAGCGCGGCATCGCCGTGCATTTCGCCGTCGATCATCAGATCCGGCGCGCTCGCCTTCACCAGCTCCAGAGTCTTGCGCATTTTGCTCGCTGACGGGCAGTTCGCGGAGCCGAAGTTAGAGTGCGACAGCAGCGCAACGCGCGGCTCGATACCGAAGCGGCGCACGCTCTCCGCCGCCATCAGGGCGATTTCGGCCAGCTGCTCCGGCGTCGGGTCATGGTTGACGTAGGTATCGGCAATGAAGGTGTTACCGCTCGGCAGCAGCAGCGCGTTCATCGCCCCCGCCGTGTTCACGCCGTCACGATAGCCAAACAGCGGCTGAACCACGGCGTAGTGCTCATGGTAATCACCGATGGTGCCGCAGATCATCGCATCCGCCTCGCCGCGATGGACCATGATCGCGCCAATCACCGTGGTATTACTGATAACCGCCCGCTGCGCCTGCTCCTGGGTAATGCCGCTGCGTTTCATCAGCTGGTAGTATTCACTCCAGTACTCTTTAAAACGCGGATCGGATTCATTGTTGACGATCTCAAAATCAACCCCGGCTTTAATCTGCAGGCCCAGTTTCTGAATGCGCATTTCGATAACGCTCGGGCGCCCCACCAGAATCGGCTTCGCCAGCCCCAGAGAGACCAGCTCCTGAGTCGCGTGCAGGACCCGCGTCTCCTCCCCTTCTGCCAGCACCACGCGCTTCGGCTCTTTGCGCGCCTGGGAGAAAATCGGCTTCATAAACAGGTTGGTTTTGTAAACGAACTCGCTGAGTTTCTCGATGTAGGCATCAAAGTCTTCAATCGGGCGCGTCGCCACGCCGGAGTCCATCGCCGCCTTCGCCACCGCCGGCGCGATCTTCACGATCAGTCGCGGATCGAACGGTTTCGGAATAATGTATTCCGGCCCGAAGCTCAGATCCTGATCGCCGTAGGCGGAGGCCACCACTTCGCTCTGCTCGGCGTGCGCCAGTTCAGCAATCGCGTGCACTGCCGCCAGCTTCATCTCTTCGTTAATCGCCGTGGCGCCAACGTCCAGCGCCCCGCGGAAGATAAACGGGAAGCACAGTACGTTGTTAACCTGGTTCGGATAGTCAGAGCGGCCGGTGCAGATAATCGCGTCTTCGCGGACCTGCTTCGCCAGCGGTGGCAGGATTTCCGGTTCCGGGTTAGCCAGCGCGAGGATCAGCGGCGCGCGGGCCATTTTTTTCACCATCTCCGGTGTCAGCACTTTCGGGCCGGAGCAGCCGAGGAAAATATCCGCCCCGTCGATCACGTCGTCGAGGGTGCGCTTGCCGTCGTCGTCCACCGCGTAGGCCGCTTTGGTCTCCGCCATGTTTGGCTCACGCTCTTTATAAATCACGCCCTTGGAGTCGCAGACCACAATGTTGTGTTTCTGCATGCCCAGCACCACCAGCAGGTTCATACAGGCGATAGCCGCGGCGCCCGCTCCGGAAACCACCATCCGCACGTCGGAGAGGTTTTTCTCAACCACCCGCAGGCCGTTGAGAATGGCGGCGGTGCTGATAATGGCCGTACCGTGCTGATCGTCATGGAATACCGGGATATTCATGCGCTCGCGCAGCTTCTGCTCGATGTAGAAACACTCGGGCGCCTTGATATCTTCCAGGTTGATGCCGCCAAAGGTTGGCTCCAGCGCGGCCACCACGTTGATAAACTTATCCGGGTCCAGCTCGTCAACTTCAATATCAAACACGTCAATGCCGGCGAACTTCTTAAATAAAACGCCCTTACCTTCCATCACCGGCTTACCGGCGAGCGCGCCGATATTGCCGAGACCGAGCACCGCGGTACCGTTGGAGACGACCGCAACCAGGTTGCCGCGCGCTGTGTATTTATAGGCGGCCAGCGGGTCTTTTTCGATCTCCAGGCAAGGCGCTGCTACGCCCGGCGAGTAGGCCAGCGCGAGGTCGCGCTGCGTCGCGAGGGGTTTGGTCGGCACGACCTGAATTTTTCCAGGGACTGGAAATTCATGGAAGTCGAGGGCGCTTTGTTTCAACTGCTCATCCATTTTATTGTTCCTTTCACGTATCGATCGTAGGGGGTGACGGGCAATGTCTATCCTGATGTCCACCCAAGGTGGGGCATAGTATCTCGCCTGACGGCTTTCCAAACTTTGAACACCGCCAAACTCTCGCCATCACAAAGGTATATTTGTTATCGATTTATAACATTTTTGTAACCTAGTTTCGCAGGCAATGATAGCCCTGTCTGCTATGCTTTTTAGTTATTCACCCTAAAACTTCCGCTACCATTCATCACAAAAAACTCATGCAACATATTGTTTCAGGAGTACATTATGTCCCGAAGAGAACTTGCCAACGCGATTCGCGCCCTCAGCATGGACGCAGTTCAGAAAGCCAATTCCGGCCATCCCGGCGCCCCGATGGGCATGGCGGATATCGCCGAAGTCCTGTGGAATGATTTCCTCCAGCACAACCCGGAGAACCCGCACTGGTACGATCGCGACCGCTTTGTGCTGTCCAACGGCCACGCCTCGATGCTGCTCTATAGCCTGCTGCATCTGACCGGCTACGACCTGCCGATGGAAGAGCTCAAAAACTTCCGCCAGCTGCACTCTAAAACCCCCGGCCACCCGGAGCACGGCTACACCCCAGGCGTAGAGACCACCACCGGCCCGCTCGGTCAGGGGCTGGCGAACGCGGTCGGGATGGCGATTGCGGAACGCACGCTGGCGGCGCAGTTCAACCGCCCGGGACATGAGATAGTCGATCACCACACCTGGGTTTTTATGGGCGACGGCTGCCTGATGGAGGGGGTTTCGCACGAGGCCAGCTCGCTGGCGGGCACCCTCGGGCTGGGTAAGCTTATCGGCTTCTATGACCATAACGGTATCTCTATCGACGGTCACGTTGAGGGCTGGTTCACCGACGATACCGCCGCACGCTTCAGGGCCTATCGCTGGCACGTGATCGGCGATATCGACGGCCACGACCCGCAGGCGATTGAGCAGGCAATTCGCGAGGCGCAAAGCGTCAAAGATAAGCCGTCGCTGATTATCTGCCGCACCGTCATCGGCTTCGGTTCCCCCAATAAAGCCGGCTCCGAAGAGGCGCACGGCGCGGCGCTCGGGGAAAAAGAGGTCGCCTTAGCCCGCGAGAAGCTGGGCTGGAAATATCCGCCGTTCGAGATCCCAAAAGAGATCTATCAAAAGTGGGATGCCCGGCCGCGCGGTGAAAAAGCCGAACACGCGTGGAACGACAAATTCGCCGCCTATCGTCAGTCGTACCCAGAGCTGGCGGACGAACTTACGCGGCGGATGAGCGGCGATCTGCCTGAAAGCTGGAGCGAGATCGTCCGCGGCTATATCGCGAAGCTGCAGGCCAGCCCGGAAAAAATCGCCAGCCGCAAGGCCTCACAGAATGCGCTTAACGCCTACGGGCCCGCGCTGCCGGAGCTGCTCGGCGGCTCGGCGGATCTGGCGCCCAGCAACCTGACCATCTGGTCGGGCTCGACCTCTATTAAAGACGATCCTGCCGGCAACTATATCCACTACGGCGTCCGCGAGTTTGGCATGACCGCCATCGCCAACGGCATTGCCCTGCACGGCGGATTCATTCCCTACACCTCAACCTTCCTGATGTTCGTGGAATACGCCCGCAACGCGGCGCGCATGGCCGCGCTGATGAAGGCCAGGCAGATCATGGTTTACACCCATGACTCCATTGGTCTGGGGGAGGATGGCCCCACTCACCAGGCGGTTGAGCAGCTGGCCAGCCTGCGGCTGACGCCCAACTTCAGCACCTGGCGCCCCTGCGATCAGGTAGAAACCGCGGTCGCCTGGCGGGCGGCCATCGAGCGGCAGACCGGCCCAACCGCGCTGATCCTGTCGCGGCAGAATCTGGCGCAGATGGCGCGCACGCCGCAGCAGGTGGACGATATTGCGCGCGGCGGCTACGTGCTGAAAGATGCCGGAGGCAAGCCGGATCTGATCCTGATCGCCACCGGCTCGGAGATAGAAATCACCGCCCTGGCGGCGGAGAAGCTGCTGGCGAAAGGGGTCAATGTGCGGGTGGTGTCGCTGCCGTCAACCGACGTGTTTGATGCCCAGGATGAGGCATACCGGGAATCCGTGCTGCCGTCTGACGTCAGCGCCCGCATTGCCGTTGAGGCCGGGATTGCCGACTACTGGTATAAATACGTCGGCCTGAAGGGGGCCATTGTCGGCATGAGAAGCTACGGCGAATCGGCGCCGGCGGAAAAGCTGTTCCCGTTCTTTGGCTTTACCGTCGAAAATATCGTCAGCACCGCCGAAGGGCTGCTTAACGGGTGATCCACAGCGTAGGCCAGGCATCTGGCCTCTGCCAGTTATCGCACTGCGGCTGCTGAGCAAAGCGCACCAGGCTAAACCGCTGGCCGTCATACCGCCAGCGGGTCTGGGTGCCGCAATCCCCCGGGGCGCGCCCCTTCTCAAGGGTTACCAGCTCGTGGCGCTGTTCATCGATGCTGGCATTCATCAGCTCAATTTCGCGTCCTGCGCCGCCGGGCGGCTGGAAAGGCAGGGTCAGGCGCAGCGGACGCGCGACGTACGGCTGCTGGCGCGAAACCAGCCACGCCAGCCATACGGTGTTGTAGGCCCCCGCTTCACAGCTGAACATCAGCAATACCTTCTCATCGGTCAGCGCGGTAACCCGCACTTCCCGCAGGGAGGGATCCAGCGAGCATGCGCTGTTGCTCATGCGCTCGTTGCCATAGTCCATCAGGTCATTCAGCTCATCGCGGCTCAGCGGCGATTGCGATACGTCGACTTTCGCCACCGTGCGCAGCGCCGGCGCCGGCGGAACGCTGAGCGGCGGCTCTTCGCCTTTGCCAATCCACGCCGTTTCGCTGCCGACCCGCTTCTGGCGGCTGTCGATAAACAGCAGCGCCGCCTTCAGGCCCTGCAGCGAAATGGTCTGCAGGCCGTCCACCAGGCTTATCGCCTGCCCTTCCTGCACCTGCTGGAGAAAAGCATCGATGGTGGCGCTATCGCCGGTTTTGAGCAGCTTGTCGGCAACCTGCCAGCGCTTGTCCACCAGCGCCAGAGGTTTACCGTCAAGCAGCAGACGAGGGCCGATCGGCGCCAGCGCCGCGACCGGGTTGCCGACCCCGCCCAGCTCAATGCGCAGGCTGGCATCGGTTGCCGCGCCGGCGCTGCGGCTGAGGGTCATCACCAGACCATAGTGCAGCCCAACGTTGCGGGTTACGCAAAAGTTTTGATTATTACAGGTCACCAGCCAGTCGCTGAACGTCTGCTGCACCGGCGCCGCCCACGCCAGCGAGGCGGGGAACAGACCGAAAAGCAGAACCAAGATAAGCCGATAAAACATGCGTGGTACAACCCCGGAAGCTAGCGCGAAAAACAGCCGCTATCTTCGCCAGCACCGGGGGTTTACTCAATCGGATTTATCAGATATCCCCGGCCATCAGCCCCGAAGCGTGGAGATACTGCAGGAGGATAACCGCTTTCCCGTCGCGGATCTCGCCGCCGGCCACCATCGCAAGCGCCTGGCTGAATGGCAGCTCCAGGACCTCAATCTCCTCATCATCCACCCCGCCGCCGCCGTTTTTGCGCTGGGCATCGCTGTATTCGGCGATAAAGAAGTGGATAAGCTCGGTGACGCCGCCGGGAGACATATACAGTTCGAACAGCTTGCGAACCTCGCCCACCTCGTAGCCGGTCTCCTCGATCGCCTCTTTGCGAATGCAGGCTTCCGGCTCGTCGTTATCCAGCAGCCCGGCGCAGGTCTCGATGAGCATGCCGTCTTCGTTACCGTTCACCCAGGTGGCGACGCGGAACTGGCGCACCAGCACCACGCTCTGCTTACGCCGGTTGTAGAGCAGAACCGTTGCGCCGTTGCCGCGATCGTAAACCTCGCGCTTGTGGCGCACCACGCTGCCGTCGCCGCGCGTCAGCTCGTAGGTCATGTTGCGCAAAACGAACCAGTTTTCAGAGAGGATTTTATCTTTAATGACGTTGATATTGAGTGGCATACGGCCCCGCAGCAGAGAATGACGCAGTCATACTACGCCGCGGAGCGCGCTTTGTCGTTAGCAGGGCGGAATCGATTTTAGGCCGAGGAAATCGACGATCCCCCGCGCGGCATGGCGGCCTTCCGCCATCGCCGTCACCACCAGGTCGGCTCCGCGAAC
The DNA here is from genome assembly GCF_024810075.1 of Klebsiella sp. BIGb0132. Classification (NCBI taxonomy): domain Bacteria; kingdom Pseudomonadati; phylum Pseudomonadota; class Gammaproteobacteria; order Enterobacterales; family Enterobacteriaceae; genus Klebsiella; species Klebsiella sp. BIGb0132. The sequence continues at coordinate 68,740 of NZ_JANUDW010000009.1, forward strand.
CGCATCCCCGCCGGCGAAAATCTGCGGATGGCTGGTCTGATAGCGGTAGCGGCTTTCAACGTGCGCGCGGATCCGCCCGCGGCCGTCCAGCTGCACGCCGACGGACTCCAGCCACGGCATGCCGTGCGGGTGAAAGCCAAAGGCCATAATCACCGCATCCGCCGGCATCACGAATTCGCTGCCCGCAATCGGCGACGGCGCGCGGCGCCCCTGGGCGTCCGGTTCACCGAGCCGGGTTCGCAGGAAGCGAACCCCGTTGACCCGGCCGTTAGCATCCAGCTCCAGGGTCACCGGCTGAACGTTGAATTCAAATATCGCCCCCTCTTCGCGGGCATTTTTGACCTCTTTTTTCGACCCCGGCATATTGGCCTCGTCCCGACGATAGGCGCAGGTGACCCGCTTCGCACCGTGACGCAGCGCGGTACGCACGCAGTCCATCGCCGTATCGCCGCCGCCCAGCACCACCACCTCCAGCCCGTGGGTATCGATATAGGGCTCCGTCGCCAGCTCGCTCAGCCCCATCACCTGCTTAGTGTTGGCAATCAGAAACGGCAGCGCGTCGTACACCCCGGGAGCCTCCTCATTCGGCAAATCCGCCTTCATCGAGCGATAGGTCCCGGCGCCGATAAACACCGCGTCGTAGTCGTCCAGCAGCGCGTTGAGGGGAATATCTTTGCCCACCTCGCAGTTCAGCTCAAAGCGCACGCCCATTGCGCTAAAGATCTCCCGCCGCCGGGAGAGCAGCGATTTATCCAGCTTAAAGGCGGGAATACCGAAGGTGAGCAGGCCGCCGATTTCCGGGTGCCGGTCAAACACCACCGGCTGCACGCCGTTGCGTACCAGCAGGTCCGCACAGGCGAGTCCGGCCGGGCCGGCGCCGACAATCGCCACCTTTTTGCCGCTGGCAACCACCTGTGATAGATCCGGCCGCCAGCCGCCCGCCAGCGCCTGGTCCGAAATATAGCGTTCGATATTGCCGATGGTGACCGCGCCATGTTCATCATGCAGCGTGCAGGCCCCCTCGCACAGGCGATCCTGCGGACAGACGCGGCCGGTGATTTCCGGCAGGCAGTTGGTCTGGTGAGAAAGCTCAACGGCGGCGGCGATATCCCCGACCTTCACCTTTTCAATCAACTGCGGGATGTGGTTGTGCAGCGGGCAGGTCCATTCGCAGATGCTGTGCTCACCGCACTTCAGGCAGCGCTGAGCCTCCTGCTGCGCGTGGGCCGCAGCAAGCGGAAGGTAAATTTCAGAAAAATGCGTTTTACGCAGCGCCGGCGCGAGCCTCTCGGCCTCCGCGCGCGGCGGCGTTGCCGCCATCTGCTCGACCTTATCGTTACGCTCTGTTGGCATGAGGTCTGCAGGATGGCTATGCCACGGCTGCGCCTCCATGCGGGCCGCCCGCAGGCGTCGTCGTTTCGCCAGGCCGAGCAGCGTCTCTTCGTCGGCCAGCTGCAGCGCCTGCGCCGGGCAGTTTTGCACGCAGGCCGGACCCGCTTCGCGCTCGCGACACAGATCGCACTTGTGCGCGGTGGCCTTTACTTTTCCCGCCGCCAGCGGCGTAAGCACGATTTGCATTACCCCAAACGGGCAGGCCACCATGCAGGATTTACAGCCGATACATTTTTCCTGGCGCACCTGTACGCTGCCGTCAACCCGGCTTATCGCGCCGTTCGGACAGCTGCGGGCACAGGGCGCGTCTTCACAATGGTGACACGTTATGGGGTTACATTTTTGCTCGCCTTTGATGAGCACAATCCGCGGCAAAAAACGCCGTTCGGTCAGGACGTGCTGCTCATCGTTATGCGCCATGACGCAGGCCACTTCGCAGGCCCGGCATCCGATGCATTGGTGACTATCGCTCAAAATAAAATGGTTCATGGCATCCTTCCGTCTTCCCGGTAAATAACCATGCGGTTAGCATAGCTATTAATTACCCGACAAGATGGGGCGGAAACAATGTTCATTTGCCCAGGATAGCGCTTATCTGGCGATAATCCGTTTTGGATCAAATTCTTTGACTTAAATGAAATGACGTTTTACTTATTAAGGCGATAATCAGGCCCGGCACATAAGCGATAAAACGTGTTTACTTCCGGCAGCAATTGAGAAAGGGTAACGCAATGAAGCGAGCTTCGGTAAAGGGGCAGGACACTTCTTTACCGTGCCGTAAAAGGCACACGATAAATTACACTATCTCCTTAATTTCTCCACGATTGCCTGCGGGCTTACCGCTAGAGTGTCACAGGCTGTGCAATAACAAAAAATGTACAAAATGAGGTCCTAATTCTGATGGCGAATTTCTTTATCGATCGCCCCATTTTTGCGTGGGTACTGGCTATTCTTTTATGCCTGACCGGAACGCTCGCGATTTTATCGCTTCCCGTTGAGCAATATCCCGAGCTGGCGCCGCCGAACGTGCGGATCACCGCCAACTACCCCGGCGCCTCCGCGCAAACGCTGGAGAATACCGTCACCCAGGTTATCGAGCAGAATATGACCGGCCTCGATAACCTGATGTACATGTCATCGCAGAGCAGCGCCACTGGCCAGGCGACGGTCACCCTGAGCTTTACCGCCGGAACCGACCCCGATGAAGCGGTGCAGCAGGTGCAAAACCAGCTGCAGTCGGCGATGCGTAAGCTGCCGCAGGCGGTGCAAAATCAGGGCGTCACGGTGCGTAAAACCGGTGATACCAATATTCTGACCCTCGCTTTTGTCTCCACCGACGGCAGCATGGACAAGCAGGATATTGCCGACTATGTCGCCAGTAACGTCCAGGATCCCTTAAGCCGGGTTAACGGCGTCGGTGATATCGATGCCTATGGCTCTCAGTACTCGATGCGTATCTGGCTCGACCCGACGAAGCTCAACAGCTATCAGATGACGGCGAAAGACGTGACCGACGCCATCGAATCGCAGAACGCCCAGATTGCCGTGGGCCAACTGGGCGGCACCCCGTCGGTTGATAAGCAGGCGCTTAACGCCACCATCAACGCCCAGTCGCTGCTGCAGACGCCGGATCAGTTCCGCGATATTACGCTGCGCGTTAATCAGGATGGCTCGGAAGTGACGCTCGGCGACGTTGCCAGCGTTGAGATGGGAGCCGAAAAGTACGATTACCTCAGCCGCTATAACCGCCAGGCGGCATCAGGGCTGGGTATTAAGCTCGCCTCCGGCGCCAACGAAATGGCCACCGCCGAGCGGGTCATCACCCGCCTGAACGAGCTTTCGCAATATTTCCCCCACGGCCTGGAGTATAAAATCGCCTACGAGACCACCTCCTTCGTTAAGGCGTCGATTACCGACGTGGTGAAAACGCTGATTGAAGCGATCGCCCTGGTGTTCCTGGTGATGTACCTGTTCCTGCAAAACTTCCGCGCCACGCTGATCCCGACCATTGCCGTCCCGGTGGTCTTAATGGGCACCTTCGCGGTGCTCTATACCTGCGGCTACAGCATTAACACCCTGACGATGTTTGCCATGGTGCTGGCGATCGGCCTGCTGGTGGATGACGCCATCGTGGTGGTGGAGAACGTCGAACGTATCATGAGCGAGGAGGGACTTTCGCCCCGGGAGGCGACCCGCAAATCGATGGGTCAAATCCAGGGCGCGCTGGTGGGTATCGCCATGGTGCTGTCGGCGGTGTTTATCCCGATGGCCTTCTTCGGTGGCACCACCGGCGCCATTTACCGTCAGTTCTCAATCACTATTGTGTCCGCGATGGTGCTGTCGGTGCTGGTGGCGATGATCCTCACTCCGGCGCTGTGCGCCACCCTGCTCAAACCGATTCAGAAAGGCGAGCTGCACGGTCAGAAAGGCTTCTTTGGCTGGTTTAACCGCATGTTTGACCGTAACGCCAGCCGCTACGAATCTTCGGTTGGCAAAATTCTGCACCGTTCGCTGCGCTGGATAGCGATCTACGTCCTGCTGCTGGGCGGGATGGTGTTCCTGTTTATGCACCTGCCGACCTCGTTCCTGCCGCAGGAAGATCGCGGGATGTTCACCACCTCGGTGCAGCTGCCCGCCGGCTCTACGCAGCAGCAGACGCTGAAGGTGGTGCAGGAGGCCGAAGACTACTTCCTTAAGAACGAGAAGACCAACGTCGAATCGGTGTTCGCCACCATCGGCTCCGGCCCGGGCGGCAACGGCCAGAACGTGGCGCGAATGTTCGTGCGCCTGAAGGACTGGGACCAGCGGGACCCCACCAGCGGCTCCGCCTTTGCCATTATCGAACGGGCGACCAAAGCCTTTAACAAGATTAAAGAGGCGCGCGTCTTCGCCAGCAGCCCGCCGGCTATCAGCGGGCTGGGCAGCTCCGCCGGCTTCGATATGGAGCTTGAGGACCACGCCGGCAACGGCCATGACGCGCTGATGGCCGCCCGCGACTCCCTGCTGGAGCTGGCCGCCAACAATCCTCAGTTGACCCGCGTGCGCCACAACGGCCTTGACGATAGCCCGCAGCTGCAGGTGGATATCGATCAGCGCAAGGCGCAGGCGCTGGGGATATCGATTGATGACATCAACGATACGCTGCAAACCGCCTGGGGCTCGAGCTACGTGAACGACTTTATGGATCGCGGCCGCGTGAAAAAAGTCTACGTCCAGGCGGCGGCAAAATATCGTATGCTGCCGGACGATATTAATCAGTGGTACGTGCGCAACAGCAGCGGCACGATGGTTCCCTTCTCGGCCTTTGCCAGCTCGCGCTGGGAAACCGGCTCGCCGCGCCTGGAACGCTATAACGGCTACTCGGCGGTCGAAATCGTCGGCGAAGCCGCGCCGGGCGTCAGTACCGGTACGGCGATGACGATTATGGAAGAGCTGGCGCAGCAGCTGCCGAACGGCTTCGGCCTCGAATGGACGGCGATGTCCTATCAGGAGCGCTTATCCGGCGCCCAGGCCCCGGCGCTGTACGCGATCTCCCTGCTGGTGGTCTTCCTGTGCCTGGCGGCGCTGTATGAGAGCTGGTCGGTTCCGTTCTCCGTGATGCTGGTGGTGCCTCTGGGGGTCATCGGCGCCCTGCTGGCAACCTGGATGCGCGGTCTTGAGAACGATGTTTACTTCCAGGTCGGGCTGCTGACGGTTATCGGCCTGTCGGCAAAGAACGCCATCCTGATCGTCGAATTTGCCAACGAGCTCAATGAAAAAGGCGAGGATCTGCTGGTTGCGACGCTTTCGGCCTGCCGTCAGCGCCTGCGGCCGATTTTGATGACCTCGCTGGCCTTTATTTTCGGCGTGCTGCCGATGGCGACCAGCACCGGCGCGGGTTCGGGCAGCCAACACGCGGTCGGCACCGGGGTGATGGGCGGCATGATCTCCGCCACCGTGCTGGCCATCTTCTTCGTGCCGCTGTTCTTTGTGCTGGTACGCCGCCGCTTCCCGCTGAAAGAGCGGCCGCAATAAACCGCGGCCAGCGCGAAGGGTTATCGTCGCGCGGGAATAACAAAAAGGCGACCACAAGGGTCGCCTTTTTTATGTGTTCAGATCCACTGCAGCATTATTTTCGCCGTCAGATTACCCTGCTCACATTGCGGAATTTATTTACGAAGCATGCCTTCGATAAAATCTTTCCAGTTCCCTAGTTCATGATCAATCATAATAGCCTCTCTTATTATTATGGGTGATTTTATGTAAATTCATCGGTGATGGGAAGTTGCCTGCCCCTATTGTTTTGATAACCTGATGGCCACTGTCAGGATAGCTATCGCTGATTTACCGCTACTATGGCCCTGCCACCGTCAATTTAATGTGATAGACAGCAACATTTTGCAACATTAGGGTCGTTCTTATGGGTTGACCGTCTATGGCAGAAAGGGCCAGGATTTCAGCACGCGAGCGCCGTCACAATCCTGTGGCGAAAGATGAATATTTAACCAACATATAAGCATGGTTATATATTCCCGGCAAAAAATTACATTTATTAAACCGATTAACGTATTATTCCCTATCGGCTTATATATCCCCGAAATAACTCAAGTTTCAGGATGCTCACGGACAGGCCGCCGGGCGCGTCGCGAGTATATTCGGAAAAATCTGCGTTCCGCGCTTAATTCAATGAAAAAGGTTTCATTATGCTGACCATGTACGGGATAAAAAACTGCGACACCGTTAAAAAGGCCCGCCGCTGGCTGGAAGCTAACCAGATTGAATACCGCTTCCATGATTATCGCGTCGATGGGCTGGAGCGTGAATTATTAGATACGTTTATTGCTGAGCTGGGCTGGGAAGCCCTGCTCAACACCCGCGGCACCACCTGGCGTAAGCTGGATGAAGCGGTCCGCGCCCGCATCGATAACGCCGATGCCGCCGCCGGGCTGATGCTCGAAATGCCGGCAATCATCAAACGCCCATTGCTCTGCGCGCCCGGTCAGCCTATGCTGCTGGGCTTCAGTGAACTCACTTATAAGAAGCTTGTTAACGAGGTATAGTCTATGTCTTGCCCGGTCATTGAGCTGGCTCAGCAGCTTATTCGCCGCCCTTCCCTCAGCCCCGATGATGCGGGATGTCAGGCGTTAATGATTGAACGTCTGCGGGCGATTGGTTTTACCGTTGAACCGATGGATTTCGGCGATACCCAAAATTTCTGGGCCTGGCGCGGACGCGGTGAAACCCTGGCCTTCGCCGGTCATACCGACGTTGTCCCGGCGGGCGACGCGGACCGGTGGATTAACCCACCGTTTGAACCCACTATTCGCGACGGCATGCTGTTTGGCCGCGGCGCGGCAGACATGAAAGGCTCGCTGGCGGCGATGGTCGTGGCCGCCGAGCGCTTCGTCGCCCAGTATCCGAACCATAAAGGTCGCCTGGCCTTTTTGATCACCTCCGATGAAGAAGCCAGCGCCCACAACGGCACGGTGAAAGTCGTCGAAGCCCTGATGGCCCGCAAGGAGCGTCTCGACTACTGCCTGGTGGGCGAGCCCTCCAGCACCGAAGTTGTCGGGGACGTGGTGAAGAACGGCCGCCGCGGCTCGTTAACCTGCAATTTAACCATCCACGGCGTGCAGGGCCACGTCGCCTATCCTCATCTGGCGGATAACCCGGTACACCGCGCCGCGCCGATGCTCACCGAACTGGTGGGAATCGAATGGGACAAAGGCAACGAATTCTTCCCGCCGACCAGCATGCAGATTGCCAACGTTAAGGCGGGCACCGGCAGCAATAACGTCATTCCGGGCGACATGTTCGTGCAGTTCAATTTCCGCTTCAGCACCGAGCTGACCGACGAGATGATCAAAGCCCGGGTTGTCGCGCTGCTGGAGAAATATCAGCTGCGCTACTCCCTTGACTGGTGGCTCTCCGGCCAGCCGTTCCTGACCGGCCGCGGTAAGCTGGTTGAAGCGGTGGTGAATGCCATTGAGCACTATAATGAGATCAAACCGCAGCTGTTGACCAACGGCGGTACCTCCGACGGGCGGTTTATCGCTCGCATGGGAGCACAGGTGGTTGAGCTGGGACCGGTGAATGCCACGATCCACAAAATTAACGAGTGCGTGAACGCCGCCGACCTGCAGCTGCTGGCGCGGATGTATCAACGGATCATGGAACAACTGGTCGCCTGACAACATCGACAGATACCCTGAACGATGACGGGTATGAAAGAGGAAGCAGCATGGAATGGCTAAGTAAATACTGGTGGATTCTGGTGTTAGTCTTTTTAGTGGGCGTCATGATTAACGTGATTAAGGACCTTAATCGCGTCGACCACAAAAAATTTCTCGCCAATAAGCCGGACCTTCCCCCTCATCGTGATTGCAACGATAAGTGGGATGATGAAGACGACTGGCCGAAGAACGACCAGTCGAAGAAGTAGGATTTATGCCCCCTCTCCCCGGTGAACATCACGTCGCCGGGGGATCTCCCGGATAACGCCTGATTACAGCAGTTCGATAATATCGTCATCTTTCGGCGTGCTGCCGCTTAGCGCTTCATCAAAATAGTGCTTCGGCACGGTATAGCGCAGGCGTTCGAGCGCAAACTGCATGCTGCGATCGTCAATCGCGTGCCCCAACCCCTCAACGATATCCAGCGTCACGTCGCCGCCGGCCTGCACCAGCGCCTCCTGGGCGGAGACGGCCCACGCCAGATCGATAACCCGATCGTCGCCGCCATGGATCAGGTGCACGGTGGTCGCCGTGGTCGCCGACTGCGGCAGCGTGGCGTATCGTCCGTTAAAGGCGATAACCCGCGAGGCCAGTCCCGGCTCGGCCTTGATGCTTTCCAGCGACATAATAGCCCCCTGCGAGAAGCCAATCAGCGCCGTTGCCAGTGCGGACACGCCGCTGCGCTTCTGCCAGTAGCGCACCGTCTCAATAAAGGTCGGCATAATGGCGTCAATGCGCGCCTGCCGGTTCTCCTCGGTCACTCCCTGCACGGAGAACCACTGACGGCCGGGTGCCGGTCCGCACGGTTCGACGCCGCCGATGCTGACGATTAGCGCATCCGGAAACTGCGGCGCGAACAGGCTGCCGATTTGCCCCATTGAAACCGGATTATCACCGACGCCATGAAACAGCAACAGCAGCTGTTGGGCAGGTGTCACGGGGCTTTGAACAATAAAGTGATCGTGTTTCATGGCTTTCTCCTTAGTCTACGCGGGCAGTGTACGCCGCAGATAAAATATGACCATGACATTTAACTGAATGAGTTAGTTAAAAAAATTGCAGTTGCTCAACCTGCTGGCGCAGCGCATCGGCACGGGCCGCATCCAGGCTGAGCAGCGCCTGTCCCGCCTCCTCGCGTAACCTTGCCAGCAGCGCTTTGCGCCCGGCCAGCCGCAGCGAAGCGCAAAGCTCGGCCTCATCCTGCTGATGAAGGCGGGCGCGCAGGGCCGGAAGCGCCAGCTCAACCCGCAGCAGCAGGCGGTTCAGGCAGCCAATCGTTGCCAGCAGCGGGCGGTGGGCAAAGGCGAATCCGGCGGCCTCGAGCCAGTCCTCTTCCGTCAGCATAGCAGCCTCGACAGCCGGCAGCGGCAGCGCCTCTTCCCGCCATTCGCGCAGCCAATACTCGTCGCGCTGCAGCCGCGCCAGCTCCTGCTGGCGTAAGCGGTCGCCCGCGGGCGTTAACGGATAGAGCGCCATCGCCGTATAGCAGCCGCTGCTCGCTTCACGGTGGGTACCAAGGCGCACCAGCGTAAAGCCGCAGCGCTGCCAGAAGCGCCAGAGCTCGGCGGTATAGCCGAAGCTCACGGAGAGGTAATCAAGCCCCTCCGCCTCGGCCACGGCCTTCGCCACCAGCGCCTGGCCGGCCCCCTCACGCTGGCACGACGGATGCACGGCAATGCGGCCAATCCGTCGGGCCACCAGCGTAGCGGCCAGCGGAGTGCCGCCGTGCGCCGCCAGCGACTGGGCCACCAGATTGCCGCGCGGGCGGCGGTATCCCGCCCACACCGCCTGACTGAGGGCGGGGGCAAGACCGCCCTCCTCCACCAGCCACAGCGCTCCGGCAACGTGGCTCCCGGCGCGCGCGCAGATAAACCGCTGCCCGGGAGCGTCCATCATTCGGCGGAGATCCAGCGGGGAGGTGCGATAGTGGGCGCCCGAGAGGAGCTGATACATCGCCTCCGGCAGGGCCGGCTGCCGCTGCCAGCTGGACTGATGTACCGTTTCCAGCGTCACCTGACCCAGCGGTGGATGCCTGAAGGCCTCATCCCCAAACAGCAGCAGCTCGCTCACCAGCGCCTCCAGCGGGCAGCCCGGCGCCCAGCGAACGGGCGCAGAGAGGCTAAACTGGCGCAGCTGTGCGAAGCCTGAGCAAAACTTAAGCAGAAAGCCGCGGCCGGTTCCTTCATATCCCTGCACGGTCGTGGTCAGCAGCGTGCGCGGGAAGCGCGCCACCAGCCGACGCAGCAGCGGCCCGGGAATGGCGGCCGCTTCGTCAACGATCAGCCACGAGGCGTTGACCCCGGACGCCAGCAGCGCGTCGGGGGCCATAAAGCGAAAATCTTCCCCGGCAAACGCGGCGATAACGTCCGTGGCGCCGCGGGCGGGGGCGGTAACGATCGCCTCGCCCCTTAGCTCTCGGATCAGCATCCCCGCCAGCGCCGATTTCCCCCGCCCGCGCTCGGCGGTTACCGCGGCAATACCGGGAGGGAAAGCGGTCAGCTCGGCAAGGATAGCCGCCTGTTCCGCCTGCGGGCGGCCGTCAGCGGGATACCACAGGGGCCGGGGCGCGGCATCCGGCAGGCGCGGCGCCTCACCCTGCTGCCAGACCAGCGCCTCTTTAGCCGCTGCGATCCGCTGGCAAAAGTGCTGCACAAAGTTGGGGGTAGGGATAGGGTCCGGGGCATCGCTCCAGCGCAGCGAATCCGCGTCCGGCTGCGTCGGCCAGCGTGCAAAAGGAGGGGTCAGCAGCACCAGCCAGCTTCCGGCGCGCAGCGTGCCGCAGAGGGCGGCAAACGCCGCCACGTCGAAGCCGCTGCGGGCGTCAAAAAAGGCGTGCTGGTATTCGCGCCCGAGCAGAGACTTCAGGGCGCCGGGAGAGCCAGAGGGCGCCGGCATCGGCTGGGGAGAGATCCACAGACCATCCCCGGCCAGCCGTTCACGCAGCGCCAGCGCCTGCTGCAGGCACCACGCCTCATCGCCGCTGAGCACCAGCAGGCGACGAATGCCCTGCTGCGCCATCCGGGCCGTCAGGTTAAGGATTTCATCCATCTACAATAGCGGTCAGAGCGCATTACCAAACGTATTGCACTGCGCCGGATCTCCGCTGTCAAAACCGCGTTTAAACCAGGTATAGCGCTGCTGGGAGGTGCCGTGGGTAAAGCTGTCCGGGACAACGCGCCCCTGGCTTTGCTGCTGGAGGCGGTCGTCGCCAATGGCCTCTGCGGCATTCAGCGCTTCCTGCAGATCCCCGGTTTCCATCACGTCCTGATTCTGCATGCTGTGACCCCAGACGCCGGCAAAACAGTCGGCCTGGAGCTCCATTTTCACCGACAGGCGGTTAACTTCAGCCTGCGACGCGTTCTGCTGCAGCTGGCGCACTTTGGATTCAATGCCCAGCAGCTTCTGTATGTGATGCCCAACCTCGTGCGCAATCACGTAGGCCTGAGCAAAATCGCCGTCCGCGCCGAGCTTGCTTTTCATCTCATCGTAAAACGAGAGGTCGATGTAGACTGTACTATCGGCCGGGCAGTAGAACGGCCCCATCACGGACTGGCCGGTACCGCAGCCGGTCCGCGTCGCGCCACGATAGAGCACCAGCTTCGGCTGCGGGTATTGACGGCCCATCTTTTGGAAGATGGCGCCCCAGGTGTCTTCGGTATCCGCAAGGATCACCTTAGTGAACTTCGCGGCCTGCTCTTCCTGCGGGCTGATGGAGCGTTGGGTGGTGGTTTGCTGCTGTGAAACCGGCTCTCCGGTCAGCATGCCGGTCAAATCCACGCCGTAATAGCCGGCAACCAGCACGATAATTAGCAGAACGATACCGCCTTTCCCGCTGGGAAGACGGAAACCGCCACCGCCGCCGAGGGGGGAACCGGAATCATTACGTCGATCTTCTACATTGTCGCTTTCGCGACGCCCTTGCCAGCGCATAGGCACCTCAATTGATCAAGTTCTCGAATATGAGAGATCGTAGGCGGTTCGGCGCAGGATTACCACTGGAAACAACAAGAAGAGCGCCAGAAGATAGAGCTACCTTCTGGCGAAAGGAGGATTAGTCGAGCTTAACGCCAAGACGATGGGCCACTTCTTCGTAGGCCTCGATCAGGCCGCCGAGGCTCTGACGGAAGCGGTCTTTGTCCATTTTGTCGAGGGTATTTTTATCCCACAGGCGGCTGCCGTCCGGCGAGAACTCATCGCCCAGCACCACTTCGCCGTTAAACAGACCAAACTCCAGCTTGAAGTCGACGAGGATCAGGCCCGCGTCGTCAAACAGCTTTTTCAGCACGTCGTTCGCTTTGAAGGTCAGCTCCTGCATGCGGGCCAGATTCTTTTTATTCACCCAGCCGAAGGTTTCGCAGTAGGACTCGTTGACCATCGGGTCATGCATCGCATCATTTTTCAGGAACAGGTCAAACAGCGGCGGATTCAGCTCAATACCTTCTTCGATGCCCAGACGCTTAACCAGAGAGCCGGCCGCACGGTTGCGGACTACGCACTCAACCGGAACCATCTCCAGCTTTTTCACCAGACACTCGGTGTCAGAAAGTAGCGCTTCCATCTGGGTCGGAATGCCGGCTTCTTCCAGCTTGCTCATAATGAAATGGTTGAACTTGTTATTCACCATCCCCTTACGGTCGAACTGTTCGATGCGCGCGCCATCCCCTGCTGAAGTATCGTTACGGAACTCGAGTATCAGCAGGTCCGGGTTCTCGGTGCTGTAAACGGTTTTCGCTTTACCACGATACAACTCAGCTTGCTTGTTCATCTTTGTCACTCCAGTGAAGATATAGACGATAAAAAAGGCGTTTCTGTGCCGACGCACACGTTTGCGTCACTATACAGAAAAAAGGGCTGGATTGCTCCAGCCCTGTTTATTACTTACCGAATGCGGCCTGGAATACGGCAACCAGCGCGTCGTTCTGCGACTGGGTCAGCGTATGACCTTTCGGGTCAATGAACTGCAGGCTGCTGCGGTTATCAAGGTCGCCGACCTGCAGCTTGTAGTCACCTGAGACCAGCTGCGGATCGTGGGCACCCAGCGCCTGCCAGCTGCTGTCAGACAGCGGCTTGTAGGTCAGCGCCATGCTGCCCTGAGAACGCGTGCTGTCGGTCACCTTCATGCCCGCTTTTTCCAGCGCGCCAGGCAGACGTTGCCACACGAGGTTAAACGGCGCGCGAACAACCAGCATCGGCAGACCGGTATCGTCGGCGGCGCTCTGCACGTCGAAGGTCGCGCCGGCGTTTTTCTGCGCCGCGTTCTGCGCGCTGGTGGCGTTCATATCCAGACCTTCGGAAATGACGTTCAGCATAGAGGTGCTGTAGCGCTGCAGCGATGCCGGATCGGATACCGGTTTCCCGGCCTGCTCGAGGTTAACCAGCTTCACCACAACCGCCTGCTGATAGCCCTGCGGTTTAACTGAGATTTGATAGCGACCACGGTACTGCTGGTCTTCATCGAGGCGATTCCACTCCACCCAGTCGGTGCTCAGCGTCTGGCTGGCATCGTCACGTTTGGTGATGACGTAGTTTTTTGACTGCAGAATGGTGGTGACCTGCGCCCACAGCGAACCGCTGCGGCCGTTCTCCACCATCAGCGTCGAAGTGTCACCATTAAACTGAGTGCGTGCGCCGTTTACCAGGGCCAAAGGCTGGGCCGGTGGACGAATGTCCAGAGCTTTACCCACCGCGCCGGTGCTGGTCGCAACCGGAATATTATAATCGCCAACCTGAACCGGCAGGATCATCCCCGCAGGCGCGTGAAGCTCGCTGAGCGGCGTAGCTTGCAGGTAAACCTCGTCACCGCCAACCTGACGCTTGTAGCGCGAATCCGAACTACAGGCCGCAAGAAGCAGGACCAATGAAACACCCGCAACCTTCGCCAGGCGCGACTTCTGTACTGAGTAAGCCATCAAATCTCCCTAAACTTTACAGCAAACCGGCATGCTTCAGCGCTGCGGTTACCGCCTTCTTACCGTCTTCGGTAATCGGCGTCATCGGCAGGCGCAGCGTATCGGTCGCCACAAGACCCAACGCCTTGCATGCCCATTTCACAGGGATAGGGTTGGGTTCGACAAATAATTTTGTATGCAATGGCATCAGACGCTGGTTAATCGCCCGCGCTTCGGCAAATTGACCGGCCAGAGCCAGTCGGCACATATCCGCCATTTCACGAGCCGCAGCGTTTGCGGTAACGGAAATTACGCCATGACCGCCCAGCTGCATAAAGTCCATTCCGGTGGCGTCATCGCCGCTCAGCAGAATAAAGTCGTCTGAAACCAGCTCTTTGATCTGATGAACGCGACTTAAGTTCCCCGTCGCTTCCTTAATACCGATAATATTTTTTACTTCCGCCAGACGACCGACGGTTTCCGGCAGCATATCGCAGCCGGTACGGGACGGCACATTATACAGGATTTGCGGCAGGTCGGTGTGTTCTGCGATGGCTTTAAAGTGTTGGAACAGGCCTTCCTGGGTCGGGCGGTTGTAATAAGGGGTTACCGTCAGACAGCCAACGATGCCGCTGTCGTTGAAGCGCTGGGTCAGGCTGATCGCCTCTGCGGTTGCATTTGCACCGGTCCCTGCGATAACGGGGATACGCCCGTCAGCCAGCTCAAGCGTCATCATCACAACGTCGCCATGCTCTTCATGGCTCAACGTCGCGGACTCACCGGTAGTCCCTACCGAAACGATCGCCGAGGTTCCGCTGGCGACATGGTAATCAATCAGTTTTTTCAGGCTTGTCCGGCAGACGTTACCGTTTTCATCCATCGGCGTGACAAGCGCTACAATACTTCCCGTGAACATGGGCCATCCTCAGAGCAGAAGTGCGACAAGATTCTCAATGTTACGTTTGGTGCCGTAATAAAAGCAAGAGACCCGATGCCTTCAGGGATGTTGTATGCCGGTTTTTTTTATGCTTTCCTAATGTTACCTCACCTTTTTAAAGGAAGAACAGGTTTGACCGCCTCATTACAACACTATCTGGTTATTACCGCTTTGGGCGCTGACCGTCCCGGCATCGTGAATACGATCACCCGCCACGTCAGCAGCTGCGGCTGTAATATCGAAGACAGCCGGCTGGCCATGCTCGGTGACGAATTTACGTTTATCATGCTGCTTTCTGGTACGTGGAACGCGATTAACCTGATTGAATCGACTCTACCGCTGAAAGGTGCCGAGCTGGATCTGCTGATCGTGATGAAACGGACAACCGCTCGCCCGCCTCAGGCCATGCCCAATACGGTCTGGGTCCAGGTTGAGGTACCGGACTCGCCGCATATTATCGAGCGCTTCACCGCCCTGTTTGACGCGTGGAATATGAATATCGCCGAGCTGGTTTCTCGTACCCAGGTCGGCAGCGATGACGATTCAGCTCAACTGTTCATCCAGATAACGGCGCACAGTCCCGCTACGCAAAATGCATCAAATATCGAACAAGCGTTCAAAGCCCTATGTACAGAACTCAATGCACAAGGCAGTATTAACATCGTTAATTATTCACAGCATGATGAACAGGATGGAGTTTGAGTAATGAATCCACTGAAAGCCGGTGATATTGCACCGAAATTTAGCTTACCAGACCAGGACGGCGAGGAAGTAAATTTGACCGACTTCCAGGGACAGCGTGTTCTGGTTTATTTTTACCCGAAAGCCATGACCCCCGGTTGTACCGTCCAGGCCTGCGGCCTGCGCGATAATATGGATGACTTAAAAAAAGCGGGCGTTGAGGTACTGGGCATCAGTACGGATAAACCAGAAAAACTCTCCCGTTTCGCCGAAAAAGAGCTGCTGAACTTCACGCTGCTGTCTGATGAAAACCATCAGGTCTGCGAGCAGTTTGGTATCTGGGGCGAAAAATCGTTTATGGGGAAAACCTACGACGGTATTCACCGTATTAGTTTCCTGATTGATACAGATGGCAAAGTTGAACACGTGTTTGATAACTTCAAAACCAGCAATCACCACGACGTGGTGCTGAACTGGCTGAAAGAAAACGGCTAACGCTTTATCGAACGCAGGACGCCGGGGCATTTCACCGCCCCGGCGTCCGTTTTAGCGCCTGGTTCGTCAAGCCGTCGCGCTATTTATCCTCTTCAACCACCAGTCCGTCCGGCCAGGCGTGCACCACCGCCTTGATTAACGTCGCCAGCGGGATAGCAAAGAATACGCCCCAGAATCCCCACAGCCCGCCAAAGATAACCACCGACAGAATAATCACCAGCGGATGCAGGTTAACCGCTTCCGAGAACAGCACCGGCACCAGCAGGTTACCGTCCAGCCCTTGAATAATCAGGTAGACCGCAAACAGGCTCCAGAACTCGGTGCCCGCGCCGAACTGAAACAGCGCCACGCCCACCACCGGAATGGTGACCACGAAGGCGCCAATGTAGGGGATCAGCACCGAGAAGCCGACCAGCACCGCCAGCAGCAGCGAATAGTTGAGCCCGAAGAGGATAAAGCCGACCCACGTCGCTACGCCGACGACGATCATCTCCAGCACCTTTCCGCGAATGTAGTTGGTGATTTGCTGATTCATCTCCTTCCACACCTGCCCTGCCAGCCCGCGGTTACGCGGCAGCACGCGGCGTACGGCGTTGAGCATCTGCTCTTTGTCTTTCAGCAGGAAGAAAACCATCAGCGGCACCAGTACCAGATAGACCGCCAGCGTCAACAGGCCCACCAGCGAGGCCAGGGAGTACTTCACCACCGAATCGCCAACGGTCAGCATGCGGTTGCGCATATTGTCCGCCATCGCGTCGATGATCCCGGCGTCCATCAGCGCCGGATAGCGGCGCGGCACGGTGGCGGCAAAATCGGAGAGCTTATTCAGCATCCCCGGCATATCGCGGATCAGATAGATACCCTGCTGCCAGGCGACGGGCATTACCACGAAGGCCATCAGCAGCAAAATACCGACAAACAGTATCAGAACGAACGACGTCGCCCAGGTACGAGACAGCCCCACGCGCTCAAGCCGGACGGTCGGCCACTCCAGCAGATAGGCCAGTACGATAGCCACCAGCAGCGGCGCCAGCAGACCGCTGAAAAAGAACATAATGCCGAACCCAGCCAGCAAAATAACCAGCAGCGCTATCGCCTCCGGATCGCTGAACCGACGGCGGTACCACTGTATTAACATCTCAAGCATAAACCCTTCCCTGAAGCGCAAAACCGCAACAACCCGAGGAAGTGTATCTAAATGTCACAAAAAAGACTTCGCTTTTTATTAGCAAAACCACAAACATGACCTCCCGCAGCAAGATCATATTTTCAACGGCGTCAACGACAGCTAAACTCGCAGGACGCGCGGAAATGGAACATTACGCCGCCCTACCGGTCAAACTGGCACACCCACATACACAGGACAGAGGTTATGTTCAGGCAGTTAAAGAAAACGCTGGTGGCAACCGTGATAGCGTCGCTGACGCTGGGTTCGATTTTACCTGCTTTTGCTGACTCCGCAGATACCCTGCCGGATATGGGTACCTCTGCAGGAAGCACGCTTTCCATCGGTCAGGAAATGCAGATGGGGGATTACTACGTTCGCCAGCTCCGCGGCAGCGCTCCGCTGATCAACGACCCGCTGCTGGTGCAGTACATTAACGGATTAGGCATGCGCCTGGTTGCGCACGCCAACTCGGTGCGAACGCCCTTCCACTTCTACCTGATTAACAACGACCAGATTAACGCCTTTGCCTTCTTTGGCGGCAACGTCGTGCTGCACTCGGCCCTGTTCCGCTACTCGGATACGGAGAGCGAGCTGGCGTCGGTCATGGCGCACGAAATTTCGCACGTCACCCAGCGCCACCTCGCGCGCGCGATGGAAGACCAAAAGCGCAACGCCCCGCTGACCTGGGTCGGCGCGCTGGGCTCGATTCTGCTGGCGATGGCCAGCCCGCAGGCCGGTATGGCCGCGCTCACCGGCACGCTGGCCGGTACCCAGCAGGGATTAATCAGCTTTACCCGCCAGAATGAAGAAGAGGCCGACCGCATCGGGATTCAGGTGCTGCAGCGCTCCGGGTTCGATCCGCAGGCGATGCCGGCGTTTATGAGCAAGCTGCTTGACCAGTCGCGCTACTCCACCCGGCCGCCGGAAATGCTGCTCACCCACCCGCTGCCGGAAAGCCGCCTGTCCGACGCCCGCAACCGTGCGAATCAGATGCGTCCGGTGGTGGTGCAATCGTCGGCCGATTTTTATATGGCCAAGGCGCGAACGCTGGGGATGTATAACTCCGGGGACAATAAGCTCGGCGACGATTTGCTGAACGCATGGGCGAAAGGCAATATCCGCGAGCAGCACGCCGCGCAGTACGGCCGCGCCCTGCTGGCGATGGGCAACAATAGCTACGATCTGGCGCGTAAAACCCTGCAGCCCCTGCTGAGCGCCGATCCGCAAAATGCCTGGTATCTCGATCTGGCAACCGATATTGACCTTGGCCAGAAGAAAACGGCCGATGCGATTAACCGCCTGAAGAACGCCCGCGAGATCCGCACCAACCCGGTGCTGCAGCTGAACCTCGCCAACGCTTACCTGCAGGGCGGGCAGCCGGCAGAGGCGGCGAATATCCTTAACCGCTACACCTTCAATAATAAAGACGATGGCAACGGCTGGGACCTGCTGGCGCAGGCGGAAGCGGCCCTCGGCCATCGCGATCAGGAGCTGGCGGCCCGTGCGGAAGGGATGGCGCTGGTCGGCCAGCTTGCACAGTCTATTTCGCTGCTCAGCAGCGCCAGTTCACAGGTGAAGTTGGGCAGCCTGCAGCAGGCTCGCTACGATGCGCGTATCGATCAGCTGCGCCAGCTGCAGGAACGCTTCCGCCCCTATCAAAAAATGTAAGGAGACCCCATGTCTGACGCGGTAAAAATCTACCATAACCCTCGCTGCTCCAAGAGCCGCGACACCCTGAGCCTGCTGAAGGCGAACGGTATCGACCCTGAAGTGGTGCTCTATCTGGAGACGCCGCCGGATGCGGCGACGCTGCGCCAGCTGCTGAAAATGCTGGGTATGGTGAGCGCCCGCGAGCTGATGCGCCAGAAGGAGGATCTGTATAAGTCACTGGAACTTGCCGATCCTCAGCTCAGCGAAGATGTGCTGATTCAGGCGATGATCGACAATCCGAAGCTAATTGAACGCCCTATCGTCGTCAGCCACGGCGAGGCGCGGATCGGCCGACCGCCGGAGCAGGTGCTGGATATCGTGAATTAAGCAGGATGCGCCATCGTCATGATGGCGCCGATCCCAACGGCTCGCTAGAGCTTAAGGATCTCTTTAACGAAGGGAATGGTCAGCTTACGTTGGGCGGTAATAGAAGCGCGATCGAGCTGATCGAGCGTCATAAACAGCGAGCGCATTTCGCGATCGAGGCGCTTGAGCAGGAAGCGACAGACGTCTTCCGGCATCTCAAACCCGCGCAGCCGCGCGCGCAGCTGCAGCGCCTGCAGCTTGTCTTCATCGGACAACGGCTGCAGCTTGTAGATTTGTCCCCAGTCGAGGCGCGATGCCAAATCCGCGAGGCCAAGATTGAGCTGGCGCGGAGGGCTATCGCCGGTGATCAGCAGGCGGGTTTTACCCGACTCCAGGATGCGGTTGTAAAGGTTGAAGATCGCCATCTCCCACGGCTCGTCGCCGGCCGCGCATTCGATATTATCGATACAAACCAGCGAAAGCTGTTCCATCCCCTCCAGCACTTCCGGAACAAACCACGTACGCTTATCCAGCGGCACGTAGCCCACCGCATCGCCGCGCTGGGAAAGCTCCGCACAGGCGGCATGTAGCAGGTGACTGCGCCCCGCGCCTTCACGCGACCAGATATAGATGTACCCGCTATGCTCCTGCCGCAGAACGTTCTGTAAGGCAGCGAGAAGAGAAGGATTACCACCCGGCCAAAAACTCGCAAAAGTTTCATCGTCAGGAAGGTACAGTGGCAAGGAGAGCTGTGCCGGTGCGTTCAGATGGACCTCATCATAGACTGACAGAAAAACGCGAAGAGTTTATCACGAAGTCTGCCGTGAGAGAACCGGGCGGGATCGCCGCCCGGCTGGAGGATCAGCGTTTTGCCTCGGCGTCATCAGCCGTATCAGCCGCGTCGAGAACCACCTCTTCCGGACGCAGGACGCTAATTAATTTGAAGATCAGGCTCAGGGCAACGCCAACGATCGTGGCCAGCGCCATGCCTTTCAGCTCCGCAGCGCCGATGTGCACCTTCGCGCCGCTGACGCCAATGATCAAAATCACCGAGGTCAGGATCAGGTTCTGCGCCTTGTTGTAATCGACCTTCGATTCAATCAGCACGCGGATACCCGATGCGCCGATCACCCCGTACAGCAGCAGCGATACGCCGCCCATTACCGGCAGCGGAATGATCTGAATGGCCGCCGCCAGCTTGCCGACGCAGGAGAGCAGAATGGCGATAATCGCCGCCCCGCCGATAACCCAGGTACTGTAGACGCGGGTAATCGCCATCACGCCGATGTTTTCACCGTAGGTGGTGTTGGGCGTCGAGCCAAAGAAGCCGGAGATCATCGTCGACAGGCCGTTGGCAAACATCGAGCGGTGCAGGCCGGGATCGCGAATCAGATCCTTTTTAACAATATTCGCCGTCACCACCAGGTGCCCGACGTGTTCGGCAATCACCACCAGCGCGGCGGGCAGGATGGTGAAAATCGCAAACCACTCAAAGCGCGGGGTGTAGAAGGTCGGCAGCGCAAACCAGTGCGCCTCGACGATAGGAGTGGTATCGACAACGCCCATCACAAAGGAGAGCGCGTAGCCCACCAGCACGCCGATAAGAATCGGGATGATGGCCATGAAACCGCGGAACAGCACCGAACCGAAGACGGTCACCGCCAGCGTCACCATTGAGATAATAATGGTTTTGCTATCGGGCGACTGCCCGTCAGCGGGCAGCAGGCCGGCCATATTCGCCGCGACGCCGGCCAGCTCAAGGCCGATAACCGCGACGATAGCCCCCATGGCCGCCGGCGGGAACATCACGTCCAGCCAGCCGGTGCCGGCCTTTTTAACAATAAAGGAGACGATGCAGAACAGCACGCCGCACATAATAAAGCCGCCCAGCGCGACCTCATAGCCCAGCGGCAGCAGCAGCAGAACCGGGGAGATAAACGCAAAGCTCGACCCCAGATAGGCCGGGATTTTGCCCTTACATATGAACAGGTACAGCAGCGTGCCGATCCCGTTAAACAGCAGAACGGTAGCCGGGTTGATGTGAAACAGGACTGGCACCAACACCGTTGCGCCAAACATAGCGAACAGATGTTGCAAACTTAGCGGGATTGTCTGTAAAAGCGGCGGTCTTTCACTCACCCCGATTGCGCGGCGCGTCATAGTGTTTTCCTCTGAGTGTCGTTATTAGTTGCTGTTGGCGTGTTTTATTCAAAAAAAAGCCGACTCTTAAAGTCGGCTTCTTATTAATGCTGCAATTATTTAGTACCAAAAATCTTATCGCCGGCGTCGCCGAGCCCGGGAATAATATATCCATGCTCGTTGAGGCCCTGGTCAATGGACGCGGTGTACATCTCGACGTCCGGGTGCGCTTTCTCCAGCGCGGCAATCCCTTCCGGAGCGGCAACCAGCACCAGCACCTTGATGCTTGAGCAGCCCGCTTTTTTCAGCAGGTCGATAGTGGCGATCATCGAACCGCCGGTTGCCAGCATCGGGTCAACCACCAGCGCCATACGTTCGTCGATATTGGAGACCAGCTTCTGGAAGTAAGGCACCGGCTCGAGGGTTTCTTCATCACGGTAGATGCCAACGACGCTGATGCGCGCGCTCGGGACGTGTTCCAGAACGCCTTCCATCATGCCGAGGCCGGCGCGCAGAATAGGCACGACGGTAATTTTCTTACCTTTGATCTGCTCAACTTCAACCGGGCCATTCCAGCCTTCGATGGTGACCCTTTCGGTCGCCAGGTCGGCGGTGGCTTCATAAGTTAGTAAGCTACCAACCTCTGAGGCGAGTTCACGGAAGCGTTTGGTGCTGATGTCGTGCTCGCGCATCAGGCCCAGCTTGTGTTTGACGAGTGGGTGTTTCACTTCCACAATCTTCATTCTCTTTCTCCTCTGAGGGGCAGCCACAAAAAAAATCGCGGGATTATACCGCTTTTTCCCATTTGCGCCATAGCCGATATGTTTGACCGGGATCAACCAAAATGCTTTGCGCTGCCTGAGCCAGTATAAATCAAAATAAAAAAACCCCGCGCAGGCGGGGTTTCACGGGGCTTTCGGGCGGTTTAGAGGGTTTCGCCGTTACTGCCGATAACCTGCTGATACCACGCAAAAGATTTCTTGCGGCTGCGGGCAAGGGTGCCGTTACCTTCGTTGTCTTTATCGACGTAGATAAAGCCGTAACGCTTTTTCATCTCGCCGGTTCCGGCAGAGACGAGGTCGATACAGCCCCACGGGGTGTAGCCCATCAGGTCAACGCCGTCTTCCACCACCGCTTTTTTCATTTCGGCGATATGGGCGGAGAGATAATCAATGCGGTACTGGTCGTCTACCGTGCCGTCAGCTTCGCGCACGTCGATAGCGCCAAAGCCATTTTCGACAATAAACAGCGGCAGCTGGTAATGATCCCAGAACCAGTTCAGGGAGTAACGCAGCCCAACCGGGTCAATCTGCCAGCCCCAGTCCGATTTCTGCACGTACGGGTTGGAGACGAGGCTTTTCGTCTCATCATAATCCAACTGCGGATTATCTTCGGTAGCCTTGGTGGCGAACGACATATAGTAGCTGAAGCCAATATAGTCGACGCAGCCTTCGCTCAACGCCACGCGATCTTCTTCGGTGATATCCAGCGCAAAGCCGCGGCGCTCAAAGTAGTTGAGCAGGTGCTGAGGGTACTTACCGCGCACGTGAACGTCGGTGAACCAGTAGCGGCGGTGCATGGCGTTCATCGCCATCATCATATCGTCCGGCGCGCAGGAGAGCGGGTAAATGGGGCACATCGCAATCATGCAGCCGACCTGCAGCGCCGGGTTAATCTCCCGCGCGGCTTTCACCGCCAGGGCGCTGGCAACCAGCTCGTAGTGCGCGGCCTGATACATCACCGGCTCGCGATCCTCACCCGGCAGGAACTTCAGCCCCGAGTTGGTGAACGGCGCAAAGTCTTCGTGGAAGTTTGCCTGGTTGTTGATCTCGTTAAAGGTCATCCAGTACTTCACCTTATGCTGATAGCGCTTCAACACCACCTGCGCAAAGCGCACGAAGAAATCAATCAGCTTACGGTTACGCCAGCCGCCGTATTCGCGCACGAGGTGATAAGGCATCTCGAAGTGGGAGAGCGTAATAACCGGCTCAATCCCGTGCTTCAGGCACTCGTCGAACAGATCGTCATAGAACTGCAGCCCGGCTTCATTCGGCTCCTGCTCGTCGCCCAGCGGGAAAATACGCGTCCAGGCAATAGAGGTACGAAAGCATTTGAAGCCCATTTCCGCAAACAGCTGAATGTCATCTTTATAGCGGTGATAAAAATCAATCGCCTCATGGTTAGGGTAATTTTTACCCGCCACCACGCCGTCGGTAATTTCACGCGCCACGCCGTGGGCGCCTGCGGTCATCACGTCGGCAACGCTCGCGCCCTTGCCGCCCTCCTGCCAACCACCTTCCAGCTGATGCGCCGCAACCGCGCCGCCCCACAGAAAACCTTCTTTAAATCCAGACATGTTCTCTTCCTTATGAGCGATCGCCAGTCGGCGACCGGTATTGCTGATTGAAATGGTAAACGGCGCCAATCAGCCCGGCGTCGTTGCCGTGGCTAACGGTGTCGATATAGTCTGCAATGCCAAACCAGGCCAGATGTTCACGCAGCAGCGTCAAAAAGCCCGGACGTTCCACGATGCCGCCGCCGATGAGGATAGTCTGCGGATCGAACACGTTGACGAGGTTATAAAGGCCGGTGCCAAGGCCGTTAAAGAATTCGGCTACCAGCCGATGACAGGTCGCATCGCCCCTGTCGTAGCGATCGAATATCTCTTCCCCGGTCACCTCTTCCAGCGTTTTCCCGAAATGCGCGGCGTAGCGCTGGCGCAAGACGCGCAGGGTACAGTTCTCATTCATTGAATAGCGGCGAACGTCGCGGGTGCCCGGGCGCTGGGTCTGCATATAGCCAAATTCGCCGGCGCGAAAGCTCGCGCCGTGCACCAGCCGGTCATTACAGAAGATAGCCCCGCCGATCCCGGTGCCAATCGTCAGAACCAGAAAATCACTTATATTGGCGGCTTTGCCCTGCCAGCGCTCGGCCAGCAGCACGCAGTTAGCGTCGTTTTCAATGGCGACGGGAAGTCGGGTCCGTTGTTCAAGCCAGGTTTTGATAGCGAAATTATCGAATCTGCGGATAGCGCCGCCCATTTCGATATAGCCGGTGTGCGGATTAACGTAGCCGGGCGCGCTGATCGCCACCCCTTCACACTCCGGGTGCGCGGCGATCCACGCCAGCATGGCCTGCAAAATTTGCTCGCCGTCGCTGTCGCGAATCGGCTGCTTTCCTTTCTCCAGCAGCTCGCCGGTGCTGGTCATCGTGCCCATTTTTAGCGCCGTGCCACCAATATCAAATGCGGCAATTACCATCCTTCCCCCCTCCTGAATCCCCTTGGTACCGTCGTTCGGCTCGCTTAAATAAAAAGAGAAACCGGTTTCAGTGGCATGATGATCATTCTGGCGCGCCGAGGCAAGCACAAGACTGTACCCGGTTTCATTTTCGTGAACAGTATCAAATTTGTTCATCTCACCGCCGTTTAACGCCGACTGTAAAGCAGGCTCGCAAACGTTTGCTATCCCTGTTAGAATTGCGCCGATTTTTCTTGCTACCGCAAATGTGTGGAGACTTCGCAGTGACCGATAAAACCTCTCTCAGCTATAAAGATGCCGGCGTAGATATTGATGCAGGCAACGCGCTCGTCGACCGTATTAAGGGTGTGGTGAAGAAAACCCGCCGCCCTGAAGTGATGGGTGGACTGGGCGGATTCGGCGCACTGTGCGCATTGCCGCAGAAATACCGCGAGCCGGTACTGGTCTCCGGCACTGACGGCGTCGGCACCAAGCTGCGTCTGGCGATGGACCTCAAGCGTCACGACACTATCGGTATCGACCTGGTAGCCATGTGCGTCAACGACCTCGTGGTTCAGGGCGCTGAGCCGCTCTTCTTCCTCGACTACTATGCGACCGGCAAACTGGACGTCGATACGGCGGCCAGCGTTATCAGCGGCATCGCCGAAGGCTGCCTGCAGTCAGGCTGCGCGCTGGTTGGCGGCGAAACCGCAGAAATGCCCGGCATGTACCATGGCGATGATTATGACGTCGCGGGCTTCTGCGTCGGGGTTGTAGAAAAATCAGAAATTATCGACGGCAGCAAAGTTGCCGACGGCGACGTGCTGGTCGCACTGGGCTCCAGCGGCCCGCACTCCAACGGCTACTCGCTGGTGCGTAAAATTATTGAAGTCAGCGGCGTCGACCCGCAGACCACCGACCTGAACGGTGCGTCACTGGCCGACCATCTGCTGGCGCCGACCCGCATCTACGTAAAATCGGTGCTGGACCTGATCGCAAACGTTGAAGTTCACGCTATTGCGCACCTGACCGGCGGCGGCTTCTGGGAAAATATCCCGCGCGTTCTGCCGGATAACACCCAGGCGACGATCGACGAGTCCTCCTGGCAGTGGCCGGAAGTTTTCAAATGGCTGCAAACTGCCGGCAACGTCAGCAGCCATGAAATGTATCGGACCTTCAACTGCGGCGTCGGCATGGTCATCGCGCTGCCGCCGGAAGCCGTCGATAGCGCCCTTGCTCTGCTGAACGAAAAAGGTGAAAACGCGTGGAAAATAGGCTATATCAAAGCCTCTGATTCCGAACAGCGTGTGGTCATTGAATGAAAAACATCGTGGTGCTGATTTCCGGTAGCGGCAGTAACCTGCAGGCAATGATTGACGCCTGCGCGCGGAAACAGATCGGCGGCACCCTGCGAGCGGTATTTAGCAACAAGGCCGATGCCTTCGGCCTTGAACGCGCGCGTGAGGCCGGTATCCCGACCCATGCGCTCACCGCCAGCCAGTTCGCCAATCGTGAAGCGTTCGATCGCGAGCTGATGCACGAGATCGACGCCTACGCGCCGGATGTGGTGGTGCTTGCGGGCTACATGCGCATTCTGAGTCCGGCCTTTGTTGCCCACTATCAGGGGCGGCTGCTGAATATCCACCCTTCCCTGCTGCCTAAATATCCCGGGCTGCATACCCACCGCCAGGTGCTGGAAAACGGCGATGAGGAGCACGGAACCTCGGTGCATTTCGTCACCGATGAGCTGGACGGCGGCCCGGTTATTCTGCAGGCCAAAGTTCCGGTTTTCGCCGGCGATAGCGAAGATGACGTTACCGCCCGCGTACAGGCTCAGGAACACGCTATTTACCCGCTCGTCGTCAGCTGGTTTGTCGACGGTCGTCTGCGCATGGAGGGCGGTCAGGCCTGGCTTGACGATGCGCCTCTGCCGCCGCAGGGATATGCGGCAGAAGAGTAATAGATAGCGCCTCTCACATCCGTCAGAGGCGTTTTTTTTGCCACCGTAGTCACCGCTCATCTGCGCCAGAACCCCGGGCGACGGAGGCCTTTTTGCGTCCGGCTTACGACAGCAAGCATCAGAATCAGCGTTTTTTGCACACAGAATGAGCAAAGGAAAGCGACCGCCTTTTCTTCGCAGCGCGTTGAAAGAAAACTGTCATACTTCTTTGACATAGTTGGACATTCAATGGCAAAGCTCGCCATAATGAAAAAGCAACATCAATCAACCGGAGTGTGAGTTGTAATGGGCCAGGAAAAGCTATACATCGAGAAAGAACTCAGCTGGTTATCCTTTAACGAACGCGTACTTCAGGAAGCGGCGGACAAGAGCAACCCGCTGATTGAGCGCATGCGTTTTTTGGGCATTTACTCCAACAACCTCGATGAATTTTATAAAGTGCGCTTCGCTGAACTTAAGCGCCGCATCATCATCAGTGAAGAGCAAGGTAGTACCGCCCATTCTCGCCACTTATTAGGTAAAATCCAGGCTCGGGTGCTGAAGGCCGACCAGGAGTTTGACAGCCTCTACAATGAGCTGCTGCTGGAGATGGCGCGAAATCAGATCTTCCTGATTAACGAACGCCAGCTGTCGGTCAACCAGCAGTCCTGGCTGCGCAACTACTTTAAGCAGTACCTGCGCCAGCACATAACCCCTATTTTGATTAACCGCGAAACGGACCTGATCCAGTTTTTGAAAGATGATTACACCTATCTGGCGGTGGAAATCATTCGCGGCGACACCATTAACTACGCCCTGCTGGAAATTCCGTCAGATAAAGTTCCGCGCTTTGTTAACCTGCCGCCGGAAGCTCCGCGCCGCCGCAAGCCAATGATCCTGCTCGATAACATTCTGCGCTACTGCCTGGATGATATCTTTAAAGGCTTCTTCGATTACGATGCGCTGAACGCCTACTCGATGAAAATGACCCGTGATGCCGAGTACGATCTGGTGCACGAGATGGAATCGAGCCTGATGGAGCTGATGTCCTCCAGCCTGAAACAGCGCCTCACCGCCGAGCCGGTGCGCTTTGTTTATCAGCGCGACATGCCGGACACCATGGTTGAAATGCTGCGGGCCATGTTCTCGATTTCACGCTATGACTCGATGCTGCCGGGCGGCCGTTACCACAACTTTAAAGACTTTATCGGCTTCCCGAACGTCGGCAAAGCCAACCTGGTCAACAAGCCGCTGCCGCGCCTGCGCCACACGTGGTTTGATAAGTTCCGCAACGGTTTCGACGCCATTCGCGAACGCGACGTGCTGCTCTACTACCCGTACCATACCTTTGAGCACGTGCTGGAACTGCTGCGCCAGGCCTCCTTCGACCCCAGCGTGCTGGCGATCAAAATCAATATTTACCGCGTGGCCAAAGATTCGCGGATCATTGACTCCATGATCCACGCCGCCCACAACGGTAAAAAAGTCACCGTGGTGGTCGAGCTGCAGGCGCGCTTTGACGAAGAGGCCAACATTCATTGGGCGAAGCGCCTGACTGAGGCCGGCGTGCACGTTATCTTCTCCGCCCCTGGGCTGAAGATCCACGCCAAGCTGTTCCTGATTTCGCGTAAAGAGGGCGATGAGGTTGTGCGCTACGCCCATATCGGCACCGGTAACTTCAACGAAAAAACCGCGCGCCTGTATACCGACTACTCCCTGATCACCGCGGATGCGCGAATTACCAATGAAGTTCGTCGCGTGTTCAACTTTATCGAAAACCCGTACCGTCCGGTTAGCTTTGACTATCTGCTGGTGTCGCCGCAGAACTCGCGCCGCCTGCTGTATGAGATGATCGATCGCGAAATTGCTAACGCCCAGAACGGCCAGCCTTCCGGGATCACCCTTAAGCTGAACAACCTGGTCGACAAGGGCCTCGTTGACCGCCTCTACGCGGCCTCCAGCTCCGGCGTTGCCGTTAACCTGTTAATCCGCGGTATGTGCTCCCTGATCGCGGGTCTTGAAGGGATTAGCGACAACATTCGCGTTACCAGCATCGTCGACCGCTTCCTTGAGCACGATCGCGTCTATGTCTTTGAAAATGGCGGCGATAAGCAGGTCTGGCTCTCTTCCGCTGACTGGATGACGCGCAATATCGACTACCGTATTGAAGTCGCCGCGCCGCTGCTTGACCCGCGTCTGAAACAGCGGGTGCTGGATATTTTTGACATCTTGTTCAACGACACGGTGAAAGCACGCTATCTTGATAAAGAACTGAGTAATAGCTACGTGCCGCGCGGCAACCGCCGTAAAGTTCGCGCTCAGATGGCGATCTATGACTATCTCAAATCACTCGAACAGCCCGATTAACCTATGCCTATAAACGAAAAAGCCCCTCGTCCCCAGGAGTTTGCTGCGGTCGACCTTGGTTCAAACAGTTTTCATATGGTGATCGCCCGTGTCGTCGACGGGGCAATGCAGATCATCGGCCGCCTTAAACAGCGGGTTCATCTGGCCGATGGTCTGGATGAAAACTCCGTGCTCAGCGAAGAGGCGATCGCGCGCGGGCTTAGTTGCCTGTCGCTGTTTGCCGAACGCCTGCAGGGCTTTGCGCCCTCCAGCGTCTGCATCGTTGGCACGCATACGCTACGCCAGGCGACGAACGCGGCCGAGTTTCTCAAGCGCGCGGAGCAGGTTATCCCCTATCCGATTGAGATAATCTCCGGTAACGAAGAGGCGCGCCTGATTTTTATGGGCGTTGAGCATACTCAGCCCGAGCGCGGCCGCAAGCTGGTGATTGATATCGGCGGCGGCTCAACCGAGCTGGTCATCGGCGAAGATTTCGAGCCGCGGCTGGTCGAAAGCCGCAGAATGGGCTGCGTCAGCTTCTCGCAGATTTATTTCGCTGGCGGCATTATCAACAAAGAGAATTTCCAGCGCGCGCGCCTGTCGGCGGTGCAAAAGCTGGAAACCCTGGCGTGGCAGTTCCGCATCCAGGGCTGGACCGTGGCGCTGGGCGCCTCCGGGACCATTAAGGCCGCTCAGGAAGTGCTGATCGCCATGGGCGAGAAGGACGGCTTTATCACCCCTGAACGCCTTGAAATGCTGGTCGCTGAGCTGCTGAAGTATAAAAACTTCGACTCGCTTAGCCTGCCGGGCCTTTCTGAAGAGCGCAAAGCGGTATTTGCTCCGGGGCTGGCGATTCTGTGCGGCGTGTTCGATGCGCTGGCCATCAAAGAGCTGCGCCTGTCGGACGGGGCGCTGCGCGAAGGCGTGCTGTACGAGATGGAGGGTCGTTTCCGCCATCAGGATATCCGCAGCCGCACCGCGCAAAGCCTGGCCAACCAGTACAATATCGACCGCGAACAGGCGCGTCGGGTGCTGGAGACCACCACCCATATCTTTGAGCAGTGGCAGGTTCAGAACCCTAAGCTGGATAACCCGAACCTTTCGGCGCTATTGAAATGGGCGGTCATGCTGCACGAAGTGGGGCTGAATATTAACCACAGCGGTATGCATCGCCACTCCGCGTATATTCTGCAGAACAGCGATTTGCCGGGCTTCAATCAGGAGCAGCAGATGCTGATGGCCACGCTGGTGCGCTATCACCGCAAGGCCATCAAGCTCGACGATTTGCCGCGCTTTACGCTGTTTAAGAAAAAGCAGTTCCTGCCGCTTATTCAGCTCTTACGCCTCGGCATTCTGCTGAACAACCAGCGCCAGGCGACGACAACGCCGCCGACGCTGACGCTGAAGACCGAAGCCAATCACTGGACGCTGGTATTCCCGCACGACTGGTTTAGCCAAAATGCGCTGGTGCTGCTCGATCTGGAAAAAGAGCAGCAGTACTGGGAAGGCGTACCCGACTGGCTGCTGAAGATTGCCGAAGAAGAGCCTGATAGCTAGCAGACCGGCCGGGCGCTCTGCGTCCGGCCTGTTTTACCCCTCAACCCGCCTTCGGCACGTCCAGGTTAGCCAGCGTCTCCAGCGGCACGGGCTCGCCAATCTCATAGCCCTGCATGTAGTCGATACCCAGCGACATCACCGCCTGACGAATCTCCTCCGTTTCAACGTACTCCGCCACTACCTGCATATTCTTCATCCGCGCCAGATGGCAAATCGAGGCCACCACCTGATAGTCGAGGCTGCTGGTGACCAGATTGCGGATAAAGCTGCCGTCAATTTTCAGCAGGTCAACGTTGAGGCTTTTTAGCCGCGCGTAGCTGGCATAGCCGGTGCCGAAATCATCGATCGCCACCCGGCAGCCCAGCGCCTGTAAATGGGCCAGCGTTTGTCGCGCCTGCTCCGGATTGGTCAACGAGTGATTTTCGGTCAGCTCGAATATCAGCTGCCAGGGCTCAACCCCGTAGCGCGCCAGCCGCTGCTCCACCTCCTGCGGGAACTGGCTGCGGCTCACCGACACCGGCGACAGATTCACCGCCAGCCGCAGGCCCGGAAGAGTGTGCCGATGCTGGTTCATAAAGGAGAGCGTATTTTCCAGCACCCACAGATCGATCCGCGAAGCGAGGCCAAACTCGTGGGCTACCGGGAGGAAGCTATCCGGATTGATGATTTCGCCATTCTCGCCCACCATCCTCAGCAGCACTTCATGGTAGCTATCGCCGCGGATCCCGACTATCGGCTGCGCCATCAGGCGAAAGCGGTCCAGCTCCAGCGCCTGCAGGATCTGATTCATCATCGCCACCTTATCCTTTAGCCCATGCTGGACGTGGATCGCGCCCCGACGCTGCATATTTTCCGGGTGACCGCTGGTTAACGACATATCGGCAATGGTATTCAGCTCGCCTAAGAGCAAATACAGATGCTTCACCGGCGAGCGCACGCTGCAGTAGCTCAGGCCCACCGCGGGCTGCAGCGGCATCCCGTCCCAGACAAAGCGAAACTGCTTCAGGTGCTTATCCAGCGCGTCGATTCGCGCCTTGTGATCGTCGCAGTTCATACGGATAACCAGGTCGTGGCCCGAGAGGTGGTGAACGGCCTCATTCGGCTGCAGCAAGGCGCTAAGGTGTTCTGCCAGATTTTGCTTGTACTGAATGCGCAGCATCACCCCATAGTGCCGTCCCAGCAGCTCCAGCTCAGGGATGCGCAAAAAGCACAGCACCGACCACGGCGAGCTTTCGAGGGCCCGGCTTAGCGCGCGTAAATTCGGCATATGCACCACCGGGTCGAGAAACGCCATTCGCCGCACGCGCGCGTGGATCAGCCGCTGCTGCGTCGCCAGCATGGCCATATAGGCGATAATAAACGAGAACACCAGGTAGCTGGATGAGGTGATAGCCAGCTGATTATTGTAGCCCATCGAGAACGGCAAATAGCGGTAATGAAAATGGATAATAAGAATTAATACCGGCGTCCAGACCATCGCGATAAAACGATAGCCAAAGCGCATCGCTCCCCACAGCATCACCGGCATAAGTAATGATAATGTATAATTTGTGCTAAATATCGTACTGGTACTACTCAAGGGTATTAATAATAGTACTAATAACATTAACAGCGTAAGTGCCCAGAAAATAAACTCAACCCGCTTTATTTTGGGGTCAATTTGCAGGCGAATTTGCGAAATAAATCCGCGTATATGTAATGGATTACGAATAATGCGCAGCAGGAAATAGCACAGCGGTACGCCGGTTAAACACCCGACCATCAGCGCCTGGAAAGTGATTAGCGATCGTAAACTAAAGGGGTCAATGCCGATCAGGCCCGTGGCGCGAGGATGCAGGCCAAGGTACTCGGCAAACTGGGAAAGCACGAGGAATATTGCCGACGGCAGCAGCATTTGCCAGAACAGCCTCTGCGGCATCAGGCCGACGTTACCGTGCGAGATCTGCTGCCTGCGCGGGACAAAAATACGGTAGCCGCCCCAGCACAATACCACCGGGATCAGAAAGTGGAAGATAACGCCGACCGCCTCTTCCGGAGCCATGCGACGGGCCACCGTGCACCACAGCCCGATGATAATGCCGGGCAGCGCGCTCCAGCCAAAAAACAGCATCAGGCTCAATACCAGCGCCAGCGGTAAATAGTAAAGAGAAACTTCATTGCCGTTCAGCTCAGCGTAGGTATTTGTCCATCTCGCCAGAGGAAGTAAGAGAGTAGGTAACACCAGCGGCAGCGCCCACCACTTGTCCCGATATTGTCTGTACAGATTAATTATGCTCATAGATGCTCTACGGATAACCCAAACTCCAGCAGGGTATATTCAGGCAGGCATCCAACCCAACCATCTCAACCGCGTAAGGAATAATGACGCGGAACTGGCTGGAGATTCTAGTTACCAGCGAAAACAGACAGTTGATATAAATCAAGAAACCATTTAGCTAATATTAATAATGCTTATTTTTTTGCCATTGGCCGCTGGAAAAAGAAACCATGTAAATGCATTGATTATGTTATATAACACTAAGTAATGCTTTTGGCTGAGGCACTTTTACATCCTCATCAATTGACCCCGCCCCTTTCCTGTGCCTTAATACGCCTAACGCCCATGTTATGGGTATACTTTAAGGAACCTTTTGTGAGTCAGGCACCCAGTATGCGTAAACGACATCGATTTAACCGTCGCATGACCCGTATCGTACTGCTTATCAGCTTTATCTTTTTCTTTGGACGTTTCGTCTACTCCTCTATCGGTGCCTGGTACCATCATCAGGACAAAAAAGAGTCGCAGCAATCCACCGCCCCTGTGGTCACGCCGACCCGAGAATAGCCTCGCCGTCACCAGCCGTTCGCCGTATTCGATGTCCGTTCAGCTTCCGAGTTGCCGCAGCAGGCGCAACATTTCGGCGATCCCTTTACTGAGGATTTTATCCTGACGCATCACCACGCCAAGCCGGCGATGAAGGTATGGCGTCAGCGAGTGAACGCTTAGCCCGCGACGATCCTCGGCGTCCTGCACCGCCATACGCGGCACAATGCTGTAGCCCAGCCCGGCGCGCACCATGCGCTTGATCGCCTCGATACTCCCAAGCTGCATCACCGGCGCAATCGTCAGGCCTGCGGCATGAAACCAGCCGTCAATCAGCGCCCGGGTGCCGCTTCCCGCCTCAAAGGCAATCAGCGGCAGGACCTGCAGAACGTCCGGCGTAAGCCGCGGCGGCGCCAGGCCGTCGCTGGCAAAAATAAACACAAACTCCTCATCGATAACCGGGGTGACCGCCAGGCAACGCCCGTTTGCCGGCAGCGTCACCAGCCCAAGATCGAGCCGGTTTTCTTCCACCGCCCGGACGATATCGAGGGTATTTCCGGTGGTCACGCCCACCGTCAACAGCGGGTGGCCCTCGCGCAGCTGCTGCAGAATCGGGGGTAAAAGATGAATACAGGCCGTCGCCCCGGTACCGAGGGCAATCGCGCCGCTGACCTCATGGCTAAACTCGCCGACCGACCGCAGCGCCGCGCTGACCGCCTGCTCAATATGTTCGCCGTGGGCCAGCAGCGTCAGGCCGGCCGCCGTCGCCTTCACGCCCCGACCGGTGCGCTCCACCAGCCGGGCCTGAAGAAACTGCTCCAGCTGGCGCACCTGCAGGCTGACGGCCGGTTGCGATAGCCCCAGCACGTCGGCGGCGGCGGAAAAGCTCCCCCGCTGCACCACCAGCCGGAAGGTCGCCAGGTTTGCCAGATTCAGCGTCATCATCGCAAAGTTTCTCTTATAAGGGTCATAAACGGACGGGTCTGCCAGCACAATAGCCTGCGGGATATGCTGTCGACAACCGTATCACTGAACAGAAGACCATGAAAGCAACCGCAAAATCGCCCTCAGCCCCCGCCCTGCTCACCTTTGCCGCCGGATGCAACCAGCTTATCAACTGGGGTATCTCATTTTATATGCCCGGCACCTTTGCCCGAGCCATCGCCCAGGATACCGGCTGGTCTGCAGCGCAAATCTATCTCGGCCTGACCCTTGCAATGCTGATGATGGCAATAGTCTCCCCCTTCGTTGCCCGCCTGCTGGCCCGCCTCGGCGGCCAGCGCGTGGTGATGTCCGGGACGCTGATCGTCGCCGGCGGATGCTTAATCATGGCGAACGCCCATACTCTGCCGGTCTGGTTTTGCGCCTGGCTGCTGACCGGCATTGGTATGCGCCTGGCGCTGTATGACGCGCTGTTCGCCGCGTTGGTCAACCTTTACGGACAGCGTGCAAGAGTGACTATCTCGCGGGTGACGCTGGCGGGTGGCCTGGCCTCCGCCGTTTTCTGGCCGCTTGGCGCCTGGCTGCTGACGACGATCGGCTGGCGTCACGCGCTGCTGGTCTACGCGCTGTTCGGCGTGCTCAGCGCACTGCTGCTGTGCAAAATGCCGAATATCCGGCTGCCGACGCCGCCGCAGCGCAAAGCGCGCCCGCCAGCCTCGCGCCACGACCGACGCGTTGGCCTGCTGTATGCGGCGCTGATCGCGCTGGTGACCTTTGTCTCTAACGGAACCTCAACCCATCTGCCCGAGTTTATCGCCAGCTACGGCCTGCCGGTGGCGGCAGGCATGCTGTGGGGAGTCGGACAAACCGGCGCCCGTTTTCTGGAAGTGGCTTCCGGCTGCGCATTAACGCCGCTAAAGCTCACGCTGCTCACGACCCTGCTGATGCCGCTGTGCTTTGCGCTCGGCCTGAGCGGCCCCTATTTCGCATGGGCCGCCGCCGGGTTTGTGTTGGGATATGGCGCGATTAATGGCTTAACCACGGTATTCAAGGCCACGCTGCCGCTGCAGCTGTTTGCCGCACAGGATTACGCCCGGCGCACCGGAGTTTTGCTGATCCCCGCCCAGCTGCTGGCCGCCGCCTCGCCGTTTGCCTACGCCTGGCTTAACCAGCGCCTGGGCATCGAGGGAGGTTTGGCGGTGTCTGCGCTGCTCGCGCTGGTCGTTGCCGCGCTGGCGCTGGCGATTGCCCTGCATCAGCGTCAGCTCCCAGCGGCAGCGGTTAGCGAGCCTGCCTGACCCCGTCCGTCGAGCTCTTCCTCCCGCCCTTTGTCCTGCACCGGGGAGTAGCCGAACTTACGTGAAAACGCGCGGGAGAAGGCGGCGGCGCTGCCAAAGCCAACCGCGGCGGCGGCGGATTTGACGCTGGCTCCGCTGCGCAGTTTGCTACGCCCAAGGGCCAGCCGCCAGCCGTTGAGGTAGGCGGCGGGCGGCTGGCCAACGGTTTTGCGAAAGAGGGCGATAAACGGCCCACGCGACATGTCCGCGAGGGCCATCAGCTCGGCAATCTGCCACTTCCGCCGCGGTTCGTCGTGCATGGCAACAAGACAGACGTGAAGCCTGGGGTGGGCCAACCCCGCTAACAGCCCGGCATCAACGGTCCCCGCCGCAATAGCTTTACGGATAGCCAGCACCACGATGACCTCGCACAGACGGTTGCGAATGGTCCCGCCGCCGCAGCGCGCCACCTCAACCTCAGAGACAATTAAGTCTGCCAGACCATACAGTGCCGGTTGTTCCGCCAGCGAAAAGCTCAGCTCATCGGGCAAGGCGCCAACCAGCGGATTTTCACTGCCGCCAAAATCAACACTGGCCGCGGCGCAGAGCGTCACCCCGGTCGGCAGCTTTGCCGTCGTTCTGGCGCGGTACAGCAGATGCGTCGGCCTACCGGCACCGTCGGCATCGACGATTAAAAGATTCGCCGGCGCGGCTGAATCGCACAGCGTGGCGCTGAGGCCAAAGGCTTTCAGGAAAGCCGATAATCGATCATGCCTTAGCGGGATATTCGTACTTTCAATCATGCCTTACCCCAACTTCGTGATTGTAAATCTTTTACCATAGTGTAAAGGGGGCGCGTCGCCTGCCGCCAGAACAATTAACAGGAGCTTGTATGACCCAAAATAGCGCCAGCAAATTCGATGCCTCCCGCGCGGGAGAATATGCCAGGCAGAGCCGAATCGCGCTCGCTGGCTACGATGCCTGCCACGAACTCTCCGCATGTATGCTCTCTGCCGCGCTGGGTGAAGACGTCCCGGCGCGCGTTCTGGTCGTCGGTGCGGGTGGCACGGCAGGTGAAATCATTGCCGCCGCGGCGCTGGAGCCGCAGTGGTCCTTCGTCGCGGTGGATCCGTCGCCGCCGATGCTGGAACTTGCCCGCTCCGCTATCACCGAGGCGGATCTCACGGATCGGGTAGAAACGGTTTCCGGCGGCGTCATCGATCTGGCGGCCGCCCCGCTCTTTGATGCAGGGATCATGATTGGAGTGCTGCACCACCTGGCCGGCGATGCGGAGAAACTGAATATCCTGCAGCAAATCGCCGCGCGGCTGAAGCCCGGCGCGCCGCTGGTCGTGGCGGGTAATTATCGGCCCTACGCTTCGCAACCCTTATTGATGAAGGCCTGGGAGAATCGCTGGAAAATGAGCGGAGCGGGAGTCGAGGAGCGGCGGGCAAAGATGGACAAAATTCTGCAAGGCGCGCAGCCGCCGCGGTCAGAGGAAGCCGTGATATCCCTGCTCGCAGGAGCCGGTTTTGACCAGCCGGTGAGGTTCTTTTCCAGCCTGTTCTGGGGAGCATGGCTGGCCCGACGGCTGCCGGAGACAACATGAACGACGCGCCGCCGTAATAACAAATAGCGCCCTGCTAAACCCCCGCGCGGCAAAAAACCTGCCAGGGCCGCGCATCCGGACAGGTTTTGCTGCCAGCGTATAATTAGCCATCTGACCGCCGCTGTGCGGCTGAAAGACGGCTCCTTGCGGGCGTTAATATCGCGATGACAGACCCGCCTCATTCATCCAAAGCTCTGCATCTTCCCCGGCGGGAATACGTAGCGGAGCGGCGGGATCGGTCGCTGCCCGCCAAACCGCTTGCGCCACATCGGACGCATGGGTGACCGGGCCGGCGTCTTCCTGCACGCTGCGGATGAACTGCTGCAGCATCGGGGCATAGTCCGCATCGTCCATGCCGCGCACGTGCGGACGGGCATTAGCGCCGAAGCGAGTTTCCGGCGAACGGCCGGGCAAGACGATGTGCGCGCGCACGCCAAAGGGCGCCATCTCCACCGCCAGCGACTCGGTGAAGGCGTTTACCGCCGCCTTGCTTGCCCGATAAATCCCGACGATCGGCAATGGTTTGAGCGTAACCGTCGAGGTGACGTTGATGACCACGCCGGCCCGGCGCTGGCGCATTTGCGGCACGACGGCCTGAACCATTGCCAGCGTGCCAACGGCGTTGGTCTGAAACAGGGCGTGGACGGTTTCCGGCGCCGTAAGCTCAACCGGAGACGGCGCCCCGAAACCGGCATTATTGACCAGAACGTCGATTGGACCTGCCGCCGCCACGACCCGGGCGACGCTGGCGGGATCGGTGATATCCAGCGCCAGCACCCGCAGTCGTTCAGAGGCCGGGAGCAGACCTTCCGTCGGCGTGCGCATTGTGGCAATCACCTCCCAGCCCCTGGCAAGGAATAGCTTTGCGGTTTGCAGGCCGAAGCCGGACGAGCAGCCGGTAATCAATATCGTAGACATAGGCATCTCCATTAAAAATGAACATCCTCATGGTAGCGACGCCGCGGAGGACTTAATATAGCCTTTAGTCGCCAAAACTTTAGAGATAGTCCTGTTTATGCTCATAGATCCGCTTGCCGATATCGTCACCCTGCTGCAGCCGGCCGCCCGCTTTTCAAAGCTGGTGGAGTGTGCCGGTTCATGGCGCATTGAGCGTGCGGCGACGGGTGAGCCCTTCTACTGCGCAATACTAGAGGGAAGCTGTCGCATCACCTTCGACGGAAATCAGCGGTTTACTCTGCAGGCCGGCGACTTTGTTCTTGCTCCTGCGATGCGGGATCTGGTCAACGACAGCCTTGATGCGCCGGACGACATGCCCGCCACGCTGCCTGTCCAGGTCGCCGAGGGGCATTTTCACGCTGGGCGCCAAGACGGCCCGGCCGATCTGCGCATGCTGATCGGCCATTGCAGCTTCGGCACGCCCGACGCCGCCCTGCTGGTTTCGCTCCTGCCGGATATCGTTCTGGTGCGCGACCGGCCCCGCCTTGCCACGCTGATACAGCTGATCGGCGAGGAAACCCGTGAACGCCGCGCGGCCCGCGGGCTGGTGCTGGAGCGGCTGCTTGAGGTGCTGCTGATCGAGGCGTTGCGCTCGGCAACGGAAACGGCATCCGCGCCGGGTTTAAGCCGCGGCCTGGCTGACGAACGTCTCGCCGTCGCCCTGCGCGCGATCCACGCCCGGCCCGAACATCCCTGGAACGTCAGCGAGCTGGCGACCGCCGCGGCAATGTCGCGCTCAGCCTTCTTTGCACGCTTCAATCGTATCGTTGGCCAGCCGCCTATGGCGTATCTGCTGG
Organism: Klebsiella sp. BIGb0132; assembly: GCF_024810075.1. Taxonomy (NCBI): domain Bacteria; kingdom Pseudomonadati; phylum Pseudomonadota; class Gammaproteobacteria; order Enterobacterales; family Enterobacteriaceae; genus Klebsiella; species Klebsiella sp. BIGb0132. The sequence goes on from NZ_JANUDW010000009.1 coordinate 107,134, forward strand.
CCTGGCGGATGGCGCTGGCAAAGCAGCTATTGCGCGATCGAGAGAGCGGAGTCGAGCAGATTGCGGCACGCGTGGGCTACGGATCGGCAAGCAGCTTCAGCGCTGCGTTTACCCGCTATGTCGGCATGCCCCCGGCCCGCTACGCGCGAGCGCTCAGCGCAGGCTAGTTTAGCCAACGGGGACAGATCAGAATTTAGATTAGTATGATTGCCGGACAGCACGTATTTAGGGTTATCAGACCATTATCAGACGCTTAAACAGCAGCTGCTGAACGTCCTGCCGATGTGCCAGGATCGCATGCGCGGTCACTAAGGTTCCGTCTACGGAATACAAAACCCGGTAGCCTTCAGCGTGATTAAACTCCCGGTATTTGGCGCAGCCAATTTTTAGCAGCTCAGGGCAAATCTGGCATCCCAGTGGAAACTGACCAACGGTACGTTCGAACTGGGTGAGTATATCTGCGATAACCGGGCGCGGCTCAACGTCAACACGGCGCAGGAAACCCGCTATTGTGTCGATGCAATGCTTTACCGTCAGCGTGTACTCAAAGGTCACCTGCTGTTCCATGGAAATCCCTTAACGTTGAGCGCGCTGCGTTTAATCCGCAAGTCCATCCAGCAACTGGTCTTTCGAGAAGATGCGCCCTTCCGCTTTATCTTTCTCTGACAGGGTAAGCAACTTCAGCAAAGCAATGGCGTTTTCCCGCTCCTGCTGCTGCTCATAGGACTCTATAACATAAGCAGGCACACCATTTTGGGTGACCAGGATCGGTTCTGACAGATCAAGCGTTGCTGCGTTTTTTTTAACGTAGCTGATTGTCTCTACTTTCATAGTGCGTTCACCTAATGGTCATCGATCATGCATCGGTTTTAATATAGACCATATTTAGACCACCAACAAGATGCATGAGGGCTGATATCTGCCTGGCGAATGCCCTGGCCTATCGAGAACTTATCTCAGCACCGTCCTGTTCGATCAAAAGTAACTCAACGTGCTCAAGAACAAACATTAATGCACCTTCTTTACCTGTATGCTTCGATCGCCATTCATCTTCTGGTCTAAATACAACCAGCCTATACGCCTCTTGTGATAAATGCTCCAACTCGGTATTAACAAAGAAAAACCCTCTGTATTAACAGAGGGCTAGATAAGTATTTGAGTAGTTGCGATTAGCTATGAACTAGCTGTAAATCATTCCCGCTCAGTCATCAACAAGGCAATTAAACCTTTTTTTACAAGTGATTAACGTAATTACACGGAGCAATATCATGCTTAGTACCATGAACCTCTTCTCTGACAGAAATACTTCCAATCGTCGCTCCGCGAAGCACTGAGTCACGCCGAGTTTGGTTGACCCTGGTCAGGTGACGAACAGACATCAGCCTGCCGTGGTTAAAGCAATATCTCCCTTGCAACGTGAAGAGCATCCGGTTGCTGCGCCTTAGTCGGTGAAGTCGGTTGCATCGGAGGCACCTCGCCATGCGTCCAGATCCTTGCTGACCGTCTGCATTTTCTGCTCGGCCAACGTGGTGGCGATCTTGCCGGCGAACAAATGGATAGGGGGCTCGGCGACGCGGGACGCCTGCAGGATCAGCGTGGCGACTTTTTCGGGGTCACCTGCTTGCTTTCCATGAAGTCCGTTCAAGTGCAAATTCAGAGAAGCCTGGGCTTCGGTATAGTCAGCAATCGAGCGCTGGGCCACGCCCAGCACGCCTTGTGCCAGGAAGTCCGTGCGTACCGGTCCAGGATAGACAACGGTGGCCTTTATGCCCAACTCCGCCACTTCAGCCGCCAGCGATTCGGTCAACCCGGCGATCGCAAACTTACTGGCGGTATAGCTACCCCAGCCCGCATAGCCCCCCTGGAAGCCAACAATGGAGGCCACGTTGAAGATGTGGCCACTGCGCTGCGTGCGCAGATGCGGCAGAGCATGCCGCAGCACGTGCAGAGACGCGAACAGATTGACTTCGAAGTTGCGGCGTAACTCGGCATCGGTGAGTGCCTCGACCGTGCCCTGCTGGGCGTAACCAGCGTTGTTCACCACACGGTCGATGCGACCGAACCTGACAATCGTTTTATCAATGGCGGCCTGCACGCTCGCCTCGCTGGTCAGGTCGACCTCCAGCGACAACAAACGTGTGTTGCCCTGCCCGAAGGCCTGCTGCAGGCTGTCGAGGGAGCGTGAGGTGACCGCTACGGCATCGCCATGAGCCAGCGCCTGGCGTGCCAGAGAAAACCCGATGCCGCGAGCAGCGCCGGTAATGAACCAGACTTTGGAATCTTTAGGTACTTGCATGGTGTGATACTCCTAGTGAATTGAACTACGCAACGGAGACGCTCATGCCGCCGTCGGCCATGACCACCGCGCCGACAATGTTCTGGCGCGGTTTGGACGGCCAACGTGACGCTGGCTTTCCTGTGCCACGTCCGCGACCAGCGGCACGATGCCTTCTCGTGCCAAAGCATTGACGCTGTTGCCACGTCCTGCCGCGACCACACATGCCCCCTGACTATGCAGCAGTTCAGTCATCGCCAGACCAATGTCACTGGCTGCTCCAGTGACGATGGCGACACGCCCGGCGAGCGGCTTGTCGTGAAAAATAGCAGTTGAGTGAGGCATGAGATTTCCTTGAAGAGAAAAGGTGTAGTTCAGTAAGGGCTCGCGGTGTGCCGCACGATAATTTCACTGACATCCACGTCATCTGGTTGCGAGATCGCATAGCCAATAGCCTGCGCTACAGCCTGCGGGGGCAACGCGATGCGGCGGAACGCACGCATTTCCGCGCGCGCTGTCTCGTCGCTGATGGAGTCAGCCAGCTCCGACTCCACGACACCGGGACTGACAACGGTCACTCGCAAGGCGTCCATCTCCTGACGCAACCCTTCGGAGATCGCGCGAACAGCGTATTTGCTGGCACAATAGACGGCAGCGGTTGGCGTAACCACATGCGCTCCGATTGACGCCACATTGATGATGTGCCCGTAGCCCTGCGCCTGCATGACAGGCAACACAGCTGCGATACCATGCAAAACGCCACGCACATTGACATCGATCATGCGGTTCCATTCATCGACTTTGAGTGCCGCCAACGGGGATAGCGGCATGACGCCCGCGTTGTTAATCTGCACGTCAATACGGCCATAGCGCTGTTGTGCAAAAGCAGCGATGCGCTGCACGTCTGCCAATTGGGTGACGTCGAGCACAAACGCATCGACATGGACGCCCTGCACGCTCAGTTCCTCTTGCAATGCCGTAAGGCGGTCGATGCGACGCGCCCCGATGATCAGGTGGTGCCCCATTTGCGCCAGGTGTCGGGCCGTAGCCTCGCCTATGCCGCTGCTGGCGCCGGTCAGCACAATGACCTTGGGGTTATTCGTGTGGGTGGATTCCATCATTTCTCCTTGTTGCCTTAGGTTGAAGAAACTCGACCAATGGAGGCGGTTTGAACAAGGTGAAATCGTAGGCGAGTCACTGGGATCGGACGAGGTGCAGAACTATTGCGTAATTGCCTATTTCTATTTTTATATGTTTAATTCAGGAAAATTATTGCATAAATATATCTTATTCATAAAACGCTCCCAGGAATCACCGTGAACAGATCGAACTCAGATATAACCCGGCATACCGAAATGGGGACGCTGATCCAGCAGCTTGCCCCACATGAGGGATACACGCGATCCCTGCTGGATGGCGTGCGTCTGATGCGAGCAGATCGTCCGCTGGGGCGCATTCCCGTGCTGTACGAACCCAGCATCGTGATCGTCTGCCAGGGCCACAAGCGCGGTTATCTGGCCGATCAGGTCTATCACTACGATGCCCTGCACTATTTGGTCCTGTCGGTGCCATTACCGTTCTCAACGGAAACGGATGCGTGCCCTGACGAGCCCATGCTGGCGGTATCCGTAAGGCTGGATATGACCGCCGTCGCCGATCTGGTCATCGAAGTAGAGCATCACGCTTGTGCTTCGGCGAGCACGCCCGTGGGCATTCTTTCTACCCCGCTAGATGCGCCACTGGTCGACACGACCGTGCGCTTGCTCCAGACGTTGACCTCACCGCTTGAAGCCAGAATACTGGGGCCGGCTATCGTGAGAGAGCTGATCTTTCGCGTCCTGATGGGGCCACAGGGCGGTGCGATACGGGCAGCGCTGGCACATCAGGGAAACTTCGGCCGGATCTCGCGAGTTCTGCGTCTCATCCATAACGACTACGCCCAACGTCTGGACGTTGAGTCGCTGGCCAGCGAAGCTGGCATGAGCATTCCTGCTTTCCATGTTCATTTCAAGGCTGTAACTACCACCTCACCGATCCAGTACATCAAATCGGTACGCCTTCATCAGGCCCGGCTAATGATGATCCGGGACAATCTGACTGCCGCAGCCGCCAGCACACGAGTCGGATATGAAAGCCCGTCACAGTTCAATCGCGAATTCAAGCGATTCTTTGGGCGCAGCCCAGGAGAGGAGGCACGTGAAATGCGCTCGGCCTTCGCACTTATGGCCCCCACTCAACTGGATGCAATCGCGTTAGCGCATTAAGCTTGCCCCTGCCATCAAGTTCTCCTTGGCAGGGCGTTCTTGCTCCCATAAGCTGCCAGATACAAAAACAAAAAAGCCCGCAGTTACGCGGGCTTAGAGGTACTTTACTGCTTTTACGTGCAGGCTGTTGCCAGACGCGAAATCATTCCCACTCGATCGTCGCTGGCGGCTTACCGCTGATGTCATACACCACGCGGGAGATACCGTTCACTTCGTTGATGATGCGGTTGGAGACGCGGCCGAGGAAGTCGTACGGCAGGTGTGCCCAGTGGGCGGTCATAAAGTCGATGGTTTCTACCGCACGCAGGGAAACAACCCAGTCGTATTTGCGGCCATCGCCCATCACGCCGACGGAACGAACCGGCAGGAACACGGTGAACGCCTGGCTGACCTTGTTGTAGAGGTCGGCTTTGTGCAGCTCTTCGATGAAGATAGCGTCTGCGCGACGCAGCAGGTCGCAGTACTCTTTCTTCACTTCGCCCAGCACGCGAACGCCGAGGCCCGGACCCGGGAACGGGTGACGGTACAGCATGTCGTACGGCAGACCCAGCTCGAGACCGATTTTACGCACTTCGTCTTTGAACAGCTCTTTCAGCGGTTCAACGAGGCCCATCTTCATCTCTTTCGGCAGGCCGCCCACGTTGTGGTGAGATTTGATAACGTGCGCTTTACCGGTCGCGGAGGCCGCGGACTCGATCACGTCAGGGTAGATAGTTCCCTGCGCCAGCCACTTCACGTCTTCCAGCTTCAGCGCTTCTTCGTCAAATAGCTCAACGAACACGCGGCCGATAATTTTACGTTTTGCTTCCGGGTCGTTCTCACCGGCCAGCGCGGCGAGGAAACGATCTTCCGCGGAAACGTGGATGATGTTCAGGCCAAAGCGGTCGCCAAACATGTCCATCACCTGCTCGGCTTCGTTCAGGCGCAGCAGGCCGTTATCAACGAACACGCAGGTCAGGTTTTTGCCGATCGCGCGATGCAGCAGCATAGCGGTGACGGAAGAGTCGACGCCGCCGGACAGGCCGAGGATCACCTTATCGTCGCCAACCTGCTGACGGATGCGCTCAATGGCATCATCAATAATCTTAGCCGGCGTCCACAGCGCTTCACACTGGCAGATATCGCGCACGAAGCGGTCCAGCATACGCAGGCCCTGACGGGTGTGGGTCACTTCCGGGTGGAACTGCACGCCGTAGAAGCGTTTTTCTTCGTTAGCCATAATGGCGAACGGACAGGTCTCGGTGCTGGCAACGGTCACGAAGTCAGACGGGATGGCGGTCACTTTATCGCCATGGCTCATCCAGACGTCGAGCAGCGGCTTGCCGTCGGCGCTCAGCGAATCTTCAATCCCGTGGATCAGCGCGCTGTCGGTTTGTACTTCAACCTGCGCGTAGCCGAACTCACGCTCGCTGGAAGCCTCAACGTGGCCGCCGAGCTGCATTGCCATGGTCTGCATGCCGTAGCACACGCCAAATACCGGCACGCCCGCTTCAAAAACGTATTCCGGCGCGCGCGGGCTGTTATCTTCAGTGGTGCTTTCCGGGCCGCCGGAGAGAATGATGCCGCTTGGGTTGAATTCACGGATTTGAGCTTCAGTCACGTCCCAGGCCCACAGTTCGCAGTAAACGCCTAATTCACGTACGCGACGCGCAACCAGCTGGGTGTACTGAGAACCGAAGTCGAGGATAAGAATGCGATGTTTATGAATGTTGTCCGTCATTGACGTTTATTCCAGAGCAGTAGCAATTAAATAAAATCGCCCGGCGCATGGCCGGGCGATGAAAATCAGGAGCCCATGCGGTAGTTCGGGGATTCCTTGGTGATCGTCACGTCGTGAACGTGGCTTTCCTGGATGCCAGCACCGCTGATACGCACGAATTCCGCTTTGGTACGCAGGGTGTCGATGGTACCACAGCCGGTCAGACCCATACAGGAACGCAGGCCGCCCATCTGCTGGTGAATGATCTCTTTCAGGCGGCCTTTGTAGGCTACGCGGCCTTCGATACCTTCCGGTACCAGTTTGTCAGCTGCGTTATCGCTCTGGAAGTAGCGGTCGGAGGAGCCTTTGGACATCGCGCCCAGGGAGCCCATACCGCGATAGGATTTGTATGAACGGCCCTGGTAAAGCTCAATTTCGCCCGGGGACTCTTCGGTACCCGCCAGCATCGAACCAACCATCACCGCCGCTGCGCCCGCGGCAATCGCTTTCGCGATATCGCCGGAGAAGCGGATACCGCCGTCGGCGATAACCGGGATCCCGGTGCCTTCCAGCGCTTCGACGGCGTCAGAAACGGCGGTAATCTGCGGAACGCCTACGCCGGTAACGATACGCGTGGTGCAGATAGAGCCAGGACCAATCCCGACCTTCACCGCGCTCACGCCGGCTTCAGCCAGCGCACGCGCGCCGGCACCGGTCGCCACGTTGCCGCCGATGATTTGCAGGTTCGGATATTTTGCCCGCGTTTCGCGAATGCGCTGCAGAACGCCTTCAGAATGGCCATGGGAGGAGTCGATCAGCAGAACGTCAACGCCTGCGGCAACCAGCGCATCAACGCGATCTTCGTTACCGGCGCCGGCGCCAACCGCCGCGCCTACGCGCAGACGACCGTGCTCATCTTTACAGGCGTTCGGTTTACGTTCTGCTTTCTGGAAATCTTTAACGGTAATCATGCCGATCAGGTGGAAGCTCTCGTCCACTACCAGCGCTTTCTCAACGCGCTTCTCGTGCATTTTAGCAAACACGACTTCACGGGTTTCGCCTTCACGCACGGTCACCAGACGCTCTTTCGGCGTCATATAAACGCTAACGGCCTGGTTCATGTCGGTAACGAAGCGCACGTCGCGGCCGGTGATGATCCCGACCAGCTCGTTATCTTCGGTAACCACCGGATAGCCGGCGAAACCGTTGCGCGCGGTCAGCTCTTTCACTTCGCGAAGGGTGGTGGTTGGCAGTACGGTCTGCGGGTCAGACACCACGCCGGACTCATGTTTCTTCACGCGGCGAACTTCTTCCGCCTGGCGCTCGATGGACATGTTTTTATGAATAAAGCCGATGCCGCCTTCCTGGGCGAGGGCAATTGCCAGACGCGCTTCCGTCACGGTATCCATAGCCGCAGAGAGCATAGGAATATTCAGACGAATTGTTTTCGTCAGCTGAGTGCTGAGATCGGCGGTATTCGGCAGAACGGTAGAATGAGCGGGAACGAGGAGAACGTCGTCAAACGTCAGAGCTTCTTTAGCGATACGTAGCATGGGCAATATCTCGACCAGGGTGGATAAATATTGCCGTGGCATTATACAGAGCGTAACCGATTGCATCTACCCTTTTTTGCAAATAATACTTGCGATCGCCTCCCAGCAGGTTACTATCGACTGATTAACCTGCTGATTTAAAATTTGATCTTGCTCACATGTTACCATCTCAATCCCCCGCAATTTTTACGGTCAGCCGCCTAAACCAGACGGTTCGCCTGCTGCTGGAACAGGAAATGGGCCAGGTCTGGATCAGCGGCGAGATCTCTAATTTCAGCCAGCCCTCTTCCGGCCACTGGTACTTCACCTTAAAAGACGATAACGCCCAGGTGCGCTGTGCGATGTTCCGCAACAGCAACCGCCGCGTCAACTTCCGCCCGCAGCACGGGCAGCAGGTGCTGGTACGCGCCAATATCACGCTCTACGAGCCGCGCGGCGACTATCAGATCATCGTCGAAAGCATGCAGCCCGCAGGTGAAGGGCTGCTGCAGCAGAAGTACGAACAGCTGAAAGCGCAGCTGGCGGCAGAAGGTCTGTTCGACCAGCAGCACAAGCAGCCGCTCCCCTCCCCGGCCCACTGCGTGGGGGTGATTACCTCCAAAACCGGCGCCGCGCTGCACGATATTTTGCAGGTCCTCAAACGCCGCGATCCCTCTCTGCCGGTTATCGTTTATCCAACGACGGTGCAGGGTGACGACGCGCCGGGGCAGATCGTTCGCGCCATCGCGTTAGCCAACCAGCGCCGGGAGTGCGACGTGCTGATCGTCGGCCGCGGCGGCGGTTCGCTGGAAGATCTGTGGAGCTTTAACGATGAGCGGGTGGCGCGGGCAATTTTTGCCAGCCGCATTCCGGTTGTTAGCGCCGTCGGCCATGAAACCGACGTGACGATTGCCGATTTTGTCGCCGACCTGCGGGCGCCTACGCCCTCTGCGGCGGCCGAGATCGTCAGCCGTAACCAGCAGGAGCTGCTGCGCCAACTGCAGTCAGGGCAGCAGCGTCTGGAAATGGCGATGGACTACTTCCTCGCTAACCGCCATCGCCGGTTTACCCAGCTTTTCCACCGCCTGCAGCAGCAGCATCCGCAGCTGCGCCTGGTGCGTCAGCAGACGACGCTTGAGCGGCTGCGCCAGCGGATGCGTCTGGCGCTTGATACGCAGATGAAGCGCGCCGATCAGCGCCAGCAGCGCGCTCTTCAGCGCCTGAACGCCCACAATCCACAGCCGCGTATTCATCGCGGCCAGTCGCGTATCCAGCAGCTGGAATATCGTCTCGCAGAGAGCATCCGCGCGCGCCTGAGCGAACAGCGCGAGCGTTTCGGCAATACGGTAACCCATCTCGAAGCCGTCAGCCCGCTGGCGACCCTCGCCCGCGGCTATAGCGTCACCTCCGCCAGCGACGGCAGCGTCCTGAAGCAAACGAAGCAGGTGAAGGCGGGCGATCTGCTAACCACCCGCTTAAACGACGGCTGGGTTGAAAGCGAAGTGAAGGCGATCGCGCCGGTCAAAAAAGCCCGCGCGAAGAAGAAATAGCTACGCCTGGTCAGGCAGCGCGAACTCAACGCGCTTCTTCGAAATCAACCCGTGCCCGTGCTGGCAAAAATAATCGATCGCCCCGCAGGCTTTTAAGACCTCCAGCGGCCGGTGGCAATCGGGACAACGTGCTTCTACGGCAAAGTCTTGTTTACAGCGGCCGCAATGCGCGCGGCCACCCTGCAGCTCCAGCGGCGTGTGGCAAAGGGGGCAGGCAAGTTCCATGGTGATTCCTTACGCAGTTTTCGTCTGACCAGTTTACCACGACCGCCGTTCAATGCGGGCCGCGCAATTGCTGCTGAAGCTGCAGCAGCAGAGCCACCTCGTCGATGCGCCGCCGGGTCAGCCGCGCGACCTCATCGGGAGCGCGCACAAACAGGCTGTCCGCGCCGAGAATATGTTCCCCCAGGCAGTGCTCGTAGATCGCACCGGCCCGCCGCCAGCGCTGCACCTGTTCGCCGGCAACGAGCTCAACCACCTCGCTATTCTCACGGCGGTCAAGATTGATCGTCCGCCCGTCGCGCAGCGCTATCCGCATGCCCTTCTGCCCTCCCGCCGGACCGGCATACTTGTTGAGCCAGATATTGAGCGGGATCCCGCTCAGCTCTCCCTGCAGATGTGCCTCCCCTTCCGCGGTTTGCGTATCGCCGGGGGCAATCGCCCGACCCAGACGATCCTTCGCCTGCCGAACCCGAAGGTGGATTCGGTCGTCGCCGCCGCAGGAGCGGATCGTTTCCCGCAGCATCGCCAGCACGTGAGTGCCAATATCAAGGATCACTCCGTCGGGATGCCGCAGCCGGCGCGTATCCGGCCTGCCGGTAGCAAAATTCAGCGCCACCGGGTCGCCCCGCTCGTCAAACCCGCTGGGCTCCTGGAGAAAACCGTCAATACGCACAATATCCTGCGGCGAGGAGAGCAGCGGGCCACAGGCCTGTACGCCGTTCTCCGGCTGCCAGCGGGCATCGAGCTGGCCCAGCGCCAGCTTCAGCGCACCGTCGCGCGCCATCCAGTGGTCCAGCGCCAGCACCCGGCGGGCGTTTTCCGGTGCGCGCAGCAGCGCGCGTAGATGCGCAATTTGTGGCAGAGTCGCGACGATCGGCTTTTCCACCACGATTCGCGGGCAGGAGGAGGCGAGCGCCGCTTCCAGCACCGGAAGATGCTGCAACGACGCGGTGGTAATAAACAGGATGTCCAGCGGCTTTGCCAGCAGCGCGGCCAGCGAGCCGCAACGGCTGACGCCCTCCGGCATCCGCTGAGGATCGCTATCAAAACCCCAGCACGCCGCCAGCGGTATCGCCAGATTTTTCAGCGCCGGCAGCCAGGCCGTCTCCACCACCGCGCCCAGCCCAATAAATCCTGCCTGCATCGTTCCCCACTCCCGTTAGCACAAAATAATCCGCTGAAATAATACGGGAATTATGGCGGAACGCCGGGTAGATTGCGCGGCGGATGCTGCGCTCTGCGGCAATAAAAAAACCCGCCAGCGGCGGGTTTATCTCTTACTTTCCTTTCTTGATGTGCTTAATCAAGCGCTTACGCTTACGCATCTGGTTCGGCGTCAGGGTATTGCGTTTGTTGGCAAACGGGTTCTCGCCCTCTTTGAACTGGATACGGATCGGCGTACCCATAACTTCCAGCGATTTGCGGAAGTAGTTCATCAGATAGCGTTTGTAGGAGTCCGGCAGGTCTTTGACCTGGTTGCCGTGGATCACCACGATCGGCGGGTTGTAACCACCGGCGTGGGCATATTTCAGCTTCACGCGACGGCCGCGTACCAGCGGCGGCTGATGGTCTTCCGCAGCCATGGTCATAATGCGGGTCAGCATCGCCGTGCTCACGCGACGGGTGGCGCTGTCATAGGCTTCGCGTACCGATTCAAACAGGTTGCCAACGCCGCTGCCGTGCAGGGCAGAGATAAAGTGCACGCGGGCGAAATCGATAAAGCCCAGACGGAAGTCGAGGGTCTCTTTGACCTGCTCTCTGACTTCCTGGCTCAGGCCGTCCCACTTGTTGACGACGATCACCAGCGAGCGGCCGCTGTTGAGAATAAAGCCCAGCAGGGAGAGGTCCTGATCGGAAATACCTTCCCGCGCATCAATAACCAGCAGCACCACGTTGGCGTCTTCGATCGCCTGCAGCGTTTTGATAACCGAGAACTTTTCTACAACATCGGTAATTTTACCGCGCTTACGGACGCCCGCGGTATCGATCAGGACGTATTCGCGTTCATCGCGCTGCATCGGAATATAAATGCTGTCGCGGGTGGTGCCCGGCATGTCGTAGACCACGACGCGATCTTCACCGAGAATACGGTTAGTCAGCGTTGACTTACCGACGTTCGGACGACCAACGATGGCCAGCTTAATCGGCAGATCCTGCGGATTAAAGTCATCCTCCGGCTCTTCCGGCAATTCGCCGTTCTGCTCGGCTTCAAACTGCGCCCAGTAGGCAGCATCTTCGTCAACTTCTTCCGACGGGTCGATCTCTTCCGCCCACGGCAGCAGCACGTGCTCCAGCAGGCTGGTCACGCCGCGACCGTGCGAGGCGGCGATCGGGTGGATATCACCGAGGCCCAGCGTCCAGAAGTCAGCAATGGCCTGATCGGCATCGATGCCGTCGGTTTTGTTCGCCACCAGGAAGGTTGGCTTCTCACGAGAACGGAGGTGCTTGGCGATCGCCGTATCCGCAGGCATCAGGCCGGCGCGCGCATCAACCATAAACAGCACCACGTCAGCTTCTTCAATCGCCATCAGCGATTGTTCAGCCATGCGTGTTTCAACCCCATCTTCCGTGCCATCGATACCGCCGGTATCGATACAGATAAATTCACGTCCTTCTACTTCAGCACGACCGTACTTACGGTCACGAGTCAGCCCCGGAAAATCCGCGACCAGCGCATCACGAGTGCGAGTCAAGCGGTTGAAGAGCGTGGATTTTCCAACGTTAGGGCGCCCGACAAGCGCGACCACAGGTATCATGTTAAATGCCTCATACAAATTACTATGCAACGTCGTTTTTCACGACGCTTTTAAAAACAGGAAAACGGCCCCTGTATACCAGGGGCCGTTTCTCAATCCTGACTACCGCGCAACTTAACGCGTAATCGAGTACAGCGTACCGTCCGTTGCCTGGATGAGCAGGCGACCGTCAGCCACGATGGGGTCAGTACGGAAGCCGGAGCTGTCAACCTTCTGCTGAGCCACAAAGTGCCCATCTTCCGGGTTTACCCAGTGCATATAGCCTTCGCTATCGCCGACGACCAGATTACCATTATACAACACCGGAGCGGTCAGCAGACGATGCAGTAAATCGCTTTGCGTCCACAGCGTCACGCCGCCTTCGGTGGTCAATGCCAGCAGGCGATCGTTCTGATCGACCAGGTAGATACGGTTGCCGTCAACGATAAAGTCGTTCACCGAGCCCAGCTCGCGTTTCCACATGATCTGGCCGCTGCGCAGATCCAGCGCGGTCAGGTTGCCGTTGTAAGCGAGCGTATACACCACGCCGTTGACGATAACCGGAGTGGTATCAACGTCGTTCAGGCGATCGATTTCAGTCGGGCCAGTGGCCTGAGAGATGCGCTGCTGCCAGATGATCTGACCCTGCTGCATCAATACCGCGCTAACGCGACCGTTATCGCCGCCAACAATGGCCGCGCCATAGGCGGTCGCCGGTGCGGATTCACCGCGCAGAGAAAGCGCCGGCATATCCAGGTTGACGGTCCACTTCACCGCGCCGTCGGCTTCGTTCAGCGCCTGCAGCTGGCCGTTGCTGGTGTGAACCAGCACCATGCCGTCGCTGACGACCGGACGAGAAATCGCTTCACCGGCCACGCGGGTCTGCCATGCGACGGTACCATCGCTGGTATTCAGGGCAAACAGCTGCGCTTTTTCACTGCCGATATAGACGTGACCGCCGGAGACGGTGACGCCGCCGGAGAGCAGCGCCGGCGTGCGGGAGAACCAGCCGTCTTTCTCGGCCAGGTTCACCGACCACACCTCTTTCCCGTCGTCAGCGCCCAGCGCTTTAACGGTGCCTTTACGGTCGGCCGCGTAGACCACGCCGTCGGCAAAGGCCGGATGGAGGTTAGAGTAAAATTCGCCGATACCATCGCCAACTGAGGTGCTCCAGGACGTGGACGGCGTAAACTGATTTTCCACCGTCGGCAGTGGCGACATTTTCACCACATCTTCTTCGCTGTTAAACAACGAACAACCGCTTAATAAGGTAACGGAAAGCAGCCCTGGCAAAAGTAATTTACGCAATTGCATCGAGTCCCTCTCAGATGGACAAATTATTTATTTTCATACGCATCATTTCGCTGAGCGCCGGTGAAGCATCGCTTTTCACGCCCGCTTCCCACGCCGCGCGAGCGCCCTGCTTGTCGCCTTTATCCAGCAGAATCTCACCGCGAAGATCGGCAACAATCGCGGTCCAGCCTTCGCCTTTGATCCCCTCAAGGGTCTTCAGCGCCGCATCAGGATTTTTCAGCTGCAGCTGTACGCGAGCAAGACGCATGTTGATAACCGACTTCAGATTATCATCCGGGGCGGCGGCTAATCCCTGCTGGAGCTGCTTTTCAGCGCTCTGCAGATCGTTTTTCTCAACAAAGCGCTGCGCCAGCTCCAGGGAGGCAAACGCCCCGTAGGCGTTTTTGCTGTCAGCGGCGAACTTCTGCGCCGAATTCAGCGCTTCAGGCTTGTCCGATTTAAGCGCGGAAATGGCATTCTCATAGGCTAAAGAGGAGTCTCTGGCCGTATCCTGCTGATGAGAGCTCCAGTAGCGCCAGCCAACCAGCGCCCCAATCCCTAAAATCACCCCAACGGCCAGCGCTTTGCCATTTTCGGCAAAGAAACGCTTGAGCGCATCGACCTGATCGTTTTCGTTGTTATACGTTTCCACGCAGTCCTTCTCCTGACTAATGATTCCCGGGAGATTAACCCAGAAGTGTGCGCAAATGCGCGGCAACGCTATCCTGCGTTACGGTAGTTTGCTCACCTGAGCGTAAATCCTTCACTACCACGTTTCCGTCAGCAATTTCTGATTCACCCACCACCAGAGCAATGCGAGCGCCCCACTTATCAGCACGGCCGAACTGTTTCTTAAAGTTGCCGCCGCCGTGGTTGGTCATCAGCTTAACGCCGGGCAGCTCATCGCGAATCCGCTCAGCCAGACGCATCGCTGCGGATTGGGTATCGGTTCCGGAGGCTACCAGGTATATATCGACAACAGGATCGGCTTTAAATTCCGGATTAACGGCCTGGACCAGTAAAACAAGACGTTCTAGCCCCATCGCGAAGCCGACTCCCGGCGTTGCGCGCCCGCCCAGCTGCTCGACCAGACCGTCATAGCGGCCGCCTGCGCAGACGGTTCCCTGCGAGCCGAGGCTGGTGGTTACCCACTCAAACACGGTGCGGTTATAGTAATCGAGCCCGCGCACCAGGCGCTGGTTAACGGTATAGGCGATGCCCGCGTCGTCCAGCAGCGCGCACAGGCCGGCAAAGTGCTGTTTGGACTCTTCATCCAGGTAGTCGCCCAGCGCCGGCGCATCGTTCAGCAACGCCTGCACTTCCGGATTCTTCGAGTCCAGAACGCGCAGCGGGTTGGTGTACATGCGGCGTTTGCAGTCTTCGTCGAGCTTATCTTTAAACTGCTCAAGATAGGCAACCAGCGCATCGCGATAGCTGGCGCGCGCTTCCAGCGAACCGATGGAGTTCAGCTCCAGCGCGACGTGCTCAGAGATACCCAGCTCACGCCACCAGCGGGCGGTGAGCATAATCAGCTCGGCGTCGATGTCCGGTCCCTGCAGACCAAAGACTTCAACCCCCATCTGATGGAACTGGCGATAGCGGCCCTTCTGCGGACGCTCATGGCGGAACATCGGCCCGACGTACCACAGACGCTGTTCTTGATTGTACAGAAGACCATGCTCGATGCCGGCACGAACGCAGCCCGCAGTCCCTTCCGGACGCAGCGTCAGGCTATCGCCATTGCGGTCCTCAAAGGTGTACATCTCTTTTTCAACCACGTCGGTCACTTCGCCGATCGCGCGCTTGAATAACGGGGTCTGCTCTACAATCGGCAACCGAATTTCGCTGTAACCGTAGCTGCCGAGCACCTGTTTCAGTGAGCCTTCAATGCGCTGCCAGAGAGCGGTCTCGCCCGGCAGATAATCGTTCATGCCACGGATGGCTTGAATGTTCTTTGCCACGTTTATTCTCTTTATATATATACAAAAATGAACCCCGGCGCGTTGCGCCCGCGGGTCCAATCATACACGGGAAGTCTTACGCTGCCCCGGATTATTTCTCTTCAACCTGCTGGACGTCAATACGGCGCGCTTCATCAAGCATCGAGGCTTTCGCACGGATACGCGCTTCCAGCTGATCGATCATATCGTCGTTATCCAGCCGGTCTTTACGCACGCCGTCTTCGTACAGGCCGCTCTTTTTATTGCCGCCGGTGACGCCGAGCGTCGAAACCAGCGCTTCGCCTGGGCCATTCACCACGCAGCCGATGATCGAAATATCCATCGGGGTAATGATATCTTCCAGCCGCTGCTCCAGCGCGTTGACGGTGCCGATCACGTCAAACTCCTGACGCGAACAGGTCGGGCAGGCGATGAAGTTAATCCCGCGGGCGCGAATGCGCAGAGACTTCAGGATATCGAACCCAACCTTGATCTCTTCAAGCGGATCCGCCGCCAGCGAAACGCGCAGCGTGTCGCCGATCCCTTCGTTAAGCAGCAGGCCGAGGCCGATCGCCGATTTTACCGCGCCGCTACGGGCGCCGCCGGCTTCGGTGATCCCAAGATGCAGAGGCTGATCGATCTGCTTCGCCAGCAGGCGATAGGACTCCACCGCGAGGAACACATCCGACGCCTTTACGCTGACCTTGAACTGATCGAAGTTCAGACGATCGAGATGATCGACGTGGCGCATGGCTGATTCCAGCAGCGCCTGCGGCGTTGGCTCGCCGTACTTTTCCTGCAGATCTTTTTCCAGCGACCCGGCGTTAACGCCGATGCGGATAGGAATATTTTTATCACGGGCGCAGTCAACAACCATGCGAATGCGCTCTTCGTTGCCGATATTTCCCGGGTTGATACGCAGACAATCCACCCCGTACTCCGCCACTTTCAGGGCGATACGGTAGTCAAAGTGGATATCGGCGACCAGCGGTACGTTGACCTGCTGTTTGATGAGCCTGAACGCTTCCGCCGCATCCATCGTCGGTACGGAGACGCGGACGATATCCGCGCCAACGCGCTCAAGGGCTTTGATTTGATTTACGGTCGCGGCCACATCGGTGGTGCGCGTATTGGTCATCGACTGGACGGCAATGGGGGCACCATCGCCAATCGGCACATTCCCAACGTAAATTCGTTTCGATTTTCTACGTTGAATCGGAGCCTGGTTATGCATGAAAAATCTCCCGCGTTACCCGTCTGTTACTGCGCCGGTGAAGTTTCGGCATTAAGGGTCAGACGCGCAACCTGGTTAGTTCTGATAAAACGACTCAAATCGACTGGTTTACCCAGATACTGAATCTGTACCGCAGCCGGCGCACCGATTTTCAGCTTATAAGGTGCCTGGCCGCTTAAGTTCAGGTTACCGCCCTTACGTTGCAAACCGCTGAACAGCTTTTTACCGGTTGCATCGCTAACTTCCAGCCAGCAGTCGGCAGAGAAGTTCAGGACCAGATCCTGAGCCGCAGCGGCTGCGGTCACGTTCGCCTGATCGGTTGGCAGCGGAGAGGCCGGAACCGCAGCGCCAGCTGCGGTATCGACCTGCGCCTGAGACGGAGCAACGACGGCGTTATTATTCGCCGCGGTCGCCGCCGGCGCCGCCGGGGCAGGAGTCGGCGCGGCTGAGGTATCCACAGGCGCGCTGTTCGCTACGTCCGGCGCCGTGTTATCGGCACCGTTATCTAAGGGAATGCTCTGGCTGCCGCTGTCGCCCGCATTCAGCTCGGCGGTTGACTGGTCGGCCATCGTGGTAATCTCTTCCTGCTGCGCCTTATGGTCTTGCCACCACCAGGCGCCGCTCAGGCCAATCACCACAAACAGCACCAGCCAGGTGAAGCTCATCAGCCAGCCGTCGCGCTTTTTACGGCGTTTGCCCAGAGAGAAGCTCTGCATCGGCGCAACTTTCGCCGCGCGAATAGGCGCCTGTTTTGCCATCATCGGCAGCAGCTCTTCTTCCGGAATACGCACCAGACGCGCATAGGAGCGGATGTAGCCGCGCAGGAAGGTTGAAGCGAGGTCGGCTGGCGCCTTGTCGTCTTCGATATCACGAACCGTGGAAACCTTCAGGCATAAGCGCTCAGCCACCGCTTGCTGGCTGAGTCCGAGTTGTTCGCGGGCGTTGCGCAGACGCGTGCCCGTAGTATTTGCTTCTTGATGATCTTGAGTGGCTTCAGTATTCATTCGACAACTACTGGTACGTGAAATTTAAAGTTCAGCGCCGGTAAACCCCGCGCCGCGAAACATCTGCAAAGCGTCAAACAAACAGTATAAGTCCGTATGGCGAACTATCACAGATACTTATCAATATTGAATGCTAAGCGGTTGTTGTGCCGCTACATACTGCCTCAAAGTCGACAAAAACGCACCGTAATTATTGGCCGAATCAGCCTGGTTCGCCTGCCGGGGAAACATAATTGTGCAGCGCGCGTGAAATATTGCGCGCTGCGCATTTGTCAGATCGCTTTCACGTCAATCGTTTCGCCCTGCATACACTTGCGCAGCGTACGTTTGGTACGGTCGATAACATCACCGGCAAGCTGTCCGCAGGCGGCGTCGATATCGTCACCGCGCGTTTTACGCACGATGGTCGTGAAGCCATAATCCATCAGCACCTTGGAGAAACGGTCGATGCGGCTGTTGGAGCTGCGGCCATACGGCGCGCCCGGGAACGGGTTCCATGGGATCAGGTTGATCTTGCACGGCGTATCCTTCAGCAGCTCTGCCAGCTCGTGCGCATGCTCGGTACCGTCGTTGACGTGATCGAGCATCACGTATTCGATGGTCACCCGGCCCTGGTTGGCGTTGGACTTGGAAATATAGCCGCGCACCGAGTTCAGGAAAGTCTCGATGTTGTACTTTTTGTTGATCGGCACGATCTCATCGCGAATCGTATCGTTCGGCGCATGGAGAGAGATGGCCAGCGCGACGTCTATCATATCGCCGAGCTTATCCAGCGCCGGGACCACGCCGGAAGTGGAGAGCGTCACGCGACGCTTGGAGAGACCAAAACCAAAGTCGTCGAGCATGATTTCCATCGCCGGCACGACGTTGGTCAGGTTCAGCAGCGGCTCGCCCATCCCCATCATCACCACGTTGGTGATCGGACGCTGGCCGGTAATTTTTGCCGCACCGACGATTTTCGCCGCGCGCCAAACCTGGCCGATAATTTCAGAGACCCGCAGGTTGCGGTTAAAGCCCTGCTGCGCCGTTGAACAGAATTTACACTCTAACGCACAGCCAACCTGAGACGAAACGCACAGAGTCGCGCGATCCTCTTCCGGGATATAGACCGTTTCAACGCGCTGATCGCCGACGGCAATCGCCCATTTGATGGTGCCATCGCTGGAGCGCTGCTCCTCGACCACTTCCGGCGCGCGGATTTCCGCGACTTCCTTCAGCTTATTGCGCAGGACCTTGTTGATATCGGTCATATCATCAAAGTCATCGCTGCAGTAGTGATACATCCATTTCATCACCTGATCGGCGCGGAAGGGCTTCTCGCCCATGTTTTTGAAAAACTCGCGCAGCTGCTGACGATTCAGATCCAGCAGGTTAATTTTGGCATCTTTGTTCGGCACCGTCAGAGCGGCGTTATCAGGCGTGACAATATGTTCAGACATAATCTATTCCGGCCTCGTTGTTACACGTTATGGCCCCTGGTGGGTTGAAAAAAAGAAGCGCCCCAGTGAACGAGTGCTCGTCCAGGGGCGCTGCATTGTACAAAGTCTGGTGTATCAATACCACGTTTGCACGCGGCAATGATGAAAAAATCTGTTGCTGCGTACTCAATCCTCTATGGCTTTTCGAGTGTCGCAAGGCGGCAAGCAAGTAAATCCCCGGGAGCATAGATAGCTATGTGACCGGGGTGACGTGCGCAGCCAACGCCGCGACGGTCGAAAAGACGACGAGGATTAGCGGGTGCGCGGGCAAACCTCGCCTTCGGCGAAGAAGAACGCGATTTCGCGGGCAGCAGATTCAACGGAGTCGGAACCGTGGGTGCCGTTCTCGGTGAAGCTGTCAGCGTAGTCTGCACGCAGGGTGCCGGCCAGCGCGTTGTCCGGGTTAGTTGCGCCCAGCAGGTCACGGTGACGCTGCACGGCATTTTCGCTTTCCAGAACGGAGACCACGATCGGGCCGGAAGTCATGAACTCAACCAGACCGTCAAAGAACGGGCGACCTTCGTGCTCAGCGTAGAAACCGCGAGCCTGCTCAACGGTCAGGTGCAGCATTTTGGTGCCAACGATTTTGAACCCTGCAGCTTCGAAGCGAGAAAAGATGCCGCCAATAACGTTTTTTGCCACCGCGTTTGGTTTAATGATGGAAAAAGTACGTTCAATAGCCATGATTACCTCTAATAAAATTTTATGTTGTTGGGCATACGATCGTATGGCCTGGCGCGCATTATAATGAGCAACTCAGGCGCTGCCTATGGATGAAGGTAACATTTTGTTAAAATAAGACGAGCTTTAGCAACACAAAAAGCAGGGCCTTGCCGCCCCGACTTTATTGCAGAGTGAAATTCGCCGCCGCAACCTGCCCCGCCTCATCCATCACCACCAGTTGATAACTATCCAGCCGCTCCAGGGTCAGGCTCGCGCCGGCCCCCGCCGCCTCCAGCGGTTCGCCGTTGAGAAACCACCAGCGTCGCCCTTCGCCGCCGGTGGTCTGCAGCGGCACCACCACCCGCGCCGCGCCGGGTAAACGTTTAATGACCGCGCCATCGCGGATGCCGGAAAGCACCAGCGGCGCGGCATCGGCGGACTGCGGCGGCGGGCACTGTGCCGATGCCGGGCCGAGCCTCGCCCGACGGCGTTCGTTTGCCGGCAGCCATGGCTCCAGCGGCAGCGGCCAGACGTCGACGTTTTTCTCCATCGCGCCCGGACAATCGGCCGCCACCCGCAGCCCTTGCTTATCTACCCATACCGGGAAACGGATACCGCGCACGCCGTCCTGACCCGGCAACAGCAGCGTTGGCGGCTGGCTATCGTCGAGCAGCCAGGTGGCCAGCCGACGGCGGCAGTTGGCGTCTCCCGCCGGCAGGCTCTGCCCGCCGGGCCAGCAGATGGTCGCCGCCCTCACCGACGGCGGGCGCGGATCGGCGGGCAGCCCGTCGCGGCCGGTCGTCGGCCGCGCCAGCAGCATATTATTGACCTGATTGAGCAGCGGTACCGCGCTGGCGAAGCCAAACTGCCCGACCACCGGCGTACCGTCAGGCCGCCCGGTCCAGATCCCGATAAGATAGCGGGCGTTAACGCCAATCGCCCAGGCGTCGCGATAGCCGTAGCTGGTGCCGGTTTTCCACGCCAGCGGCACCACCTGAACCAGCGAGTCGTCGGGCACCGGCTGGGATTCACCGGCCAGAATTCGCCGCACTATCCACGCCGCCCCCGGCGACAGCAGCGGCCGCTCCACCAGCGGGGCTTCCGGCGTCATCCGCAGCCGCCCCGCCCTGCCGTGACGGGCAAACGCGCTATACGCCGCCACGATATCCGCCAGCCGGGCGCCGGCGCCGCCCAGGATCAGCGACAGATTGGGCTCGGCGCCCGCCGGCAGCATCAGCGGCAGGCCGGCGTTGCGCAGCGTGGCGGCAAACCGTTTTGGCCCGTAGGCTTCCAGCACCTGCACGGCCGGCAGGTTCAGAGAGCGCACCAGCGCGTCGCTGGTGCTGACCGGGCCGTGAAAGCCGCTGTCGAAGTTACCGGGCCGGTAATCGCTAAACCGTCGCGGGACGTCCTGCAGTAAAGAGGCCGGATGGATCAGCCCCTCGTCCAGCGCCATGCCGTAGACAAACGGCTTCAGTACGGAGCCCGGAGAGCGGATCGCCGATACCATATCGATGTGCCCGAAACGGCTGTCGTCGCTAATATCCGCCGAGCCGACCCAGCCCCGCACGCGCATATCGGTATGATCGACGACGACGATCGCCAGCGAGCTGCGCGGCGGCAGGCGTGATTTCCAGTTGAGGGCTAAATCCTCCAGCTGGCGCTGCAGCCCGGCATCGAGGGTCGTCACCACCTTGTCTTCGCGGCTGCTGGCCAGCATCCGCCGGGAAAACAGCGGCGCCAGCTGCGGCATCTGGCGGGGGAACAGCCATACCGGCTCTTCCGTCGCCTCGCGCACCGTCTTCTCCGACCACACGCCCTGGGTTTGCATGCGCGCGAGCACCTTATCGCGCGCCGCCTGGGCCCGCTGCGGCCAGCGGTCAGGACGCAGGCGGCTCGGCGCCTGCGGCAGCACCGCCAGCAGGGCCGCTTCGCCGTAGCTGAGCCGGGCCGGCGGTTTCCCGAGGTAAGCCCAGCTGGCGGCGCCGATCCCCTGCAGCGTGCCGCCGAACGGGGCGCGGTTGAGGTACAGAGTCAGGATCTCGCTTTTCGACAGATGCCACTCCAGCTGCAGCGCGCGCCACAGCTGGCGCAGCTTGCCGCCGAAGGTTCGGGGATGAGGGTCGAGCAGCCGCGCAACCTGCATGGTCAGCGTGCTGCCGCCTGAGATGACGCGCCCGGAGGTGAGGTCCTGCCAGGCCGCGCGGGCAATGGCCAGCGGATTTACGCCGGGGTGATCCCAGAACCAGCGGTCTTCATACTGGATCAGGGCCTGAAGATAGCGCGGCGACACGTCATCGAGGGTCACCGGATAGCGCCAGACGCCCTGCTTATCGGCAAAGCGCCACAGCGGCGTACCGTCCTGCGCCACCACCACCCGGGCCGGAGCCACCTCGTGCAGCGGCAGGGGCCACAGGCGATCCGCCGCCAGCAGCGCCAGCCACAGCAGAAAGGGCGTCGCCGCCAGCCATCGCCAGCGGCGCCTTATCTTCACCAACCGCCGCATTTACGGAGTAACGTTCAGCGGGCCGCTGGCCGTGCCGGTTGCCCGCCACTGCGGAACGTACATCGATTCCACCTGCGGCTGCGGCACCTGATAGGTGCCTGGCGTTACCGCCCGCGCCAGGTAGACCAGCGTCACCGGCTGCCCTTCGTTTACCGCTACCGCAGCAACAAAGCGATCGTCGCGGAATTCGATATGCTGAATATCCGCCTGCTGCATCTGATTGAGCAGGTTCTGCACCGCCTCACCGTTCTCCTGCAGGCTGGCGCTGCTGTTTGCCAGGTTCTGGTTTTCCAGCTCAAGTCCTGCCGGCAGCAGATCGACGACCAGCGCATC
This sequence comes from Klebsiella sp. BIGb0132, assembly GCF_024810075.1. Lineage (NCBI taxonomy): Bacteria > Pseudomonadati > Pseudomonadota > Gammaproteobacteria > Enterobacterales > Enterobacteriaceae > Klebsiella > Klebsiella sp. BIGb0132. The sequence goes on from NZ_JANUDW010000009.1 coordinate 129,862, forward strand.
CGGCACGTTGCGCGTAGCGGTAATTTCCAGCTTCACCAGCACCAGCTCGCCGCTGCGCAGCGAGGTCAGCGATTTTTGCTGGCCGCGGGTGTCGAAGACGTGCCGTTCAATACCCAGCACGTTGCCCGCAGGCTGCGGGGCGCTAAGCGGATAGCCGCTGCTGTCAAGACGCAGCCAGAGCGGCTGACTGCCGGTATTGCTGACCTGCAGCGCCGCCAGCTGGTCGCCGGTCAGGTTACGGGTCTGCGCTTTATCCGCCGCCAGCGGCTGCGCCTGCAGCGAGGTTTGCGCCTGCCAGCTGCCGGGAAGATCCTGCAGCGTGCGGCCGGCAAGGAACAGGGCGTTGGTCTCCTGAGTAGAGAGCCAGCGCTGGCCGTAGGCCTCGTCAGCCAGGCTGCTCAGCAGTGCGTTTTGCGCCTCCGGCAGCAGCTTATTCTCCTCCAGCAGGGCCAGCTTCAGGGCATCATCGCGCAGCGCGCTGCCGTAATCCCCCAGCCAGCGATCCCGGTCCTGACGCGGCGTGGTCATCGCCAGCTTCAGCGCCTGCTCGCCGCGCGGCGCGTCGCCCATCGCCTTCAGCGCAATGCCAAGCTGCAGCAGCGGCAGGCCGGAACGCGCCTGCTCGTGGCGGGTCCAGATTTCACGCAGCGCGCCAAGCGGCGCCTTTTGCTGACGAGCCAGCACCAGAGCGGCGTAGGCCTGGGCGGCAAAGCGGCTGGCCGGCGCGTCGTCGCTGTAGCGAACGGTCATCAGCCCCGGCTCCTGCAGATAGCGCAGCAGGCGCTGGTTGCCGTTATTGATGGCGTTGGTCGGCACGCTGTAGCCCTGCTCGCCCGCCCGCACCAGGAAGTCCATGGCGTAGGCGGTGAGCCAGTACTCCTCCGGGCCGTTTTTATCCCATAGCGCAAAGCCGCCGTCGTCGCGCTGCATTTGCAGCAGGCGCGCGATGCCGATATCCACCGCCGCGCGGCGTTTTTCATCGCTGTCGCCGGTAATGCCCAGCGTTTTTAGCTGCGCCGCGCTGGTGTAGAGCGACGGGAACAGTCCGCTGGCGGTCTGCTCCAGGCAGCCGTAAGGATAGGCCTTCAGGTCGCGAATATAGCGCGCCAGATTGAGCGGCGGCTTGCCGCTGAACACCAGCTGCCCCTGCAGGGTCGCCGGCGAGAAGCCGAGGGTTTGCTCCGGCGGCACCTGCCAGCTTTCGCCAGGCTGCAGCACCGCGCCAGCGTTAACCGTCCGCGCCGGGAAGGCCGGACGGACGCCAATTTTCCACTGCTTTTGCATCGGGGCGAAGGTCTCACCCGGCAGATTCAGGCCACTGATGGTCGCACTGAGCTGACCGTCGCCAAACCCCTCTTTGGCGCTCACCGGCACAAACAGGGTGCGACGTGCGCCCGGCGCCAGCTGAACCGGCGGGATTTCCGGCTGCGCAAGCTGCAACAGACCGCCGGCGCTCAGCGCGACGTTCAGGGTTTGCGGCCTGTCGGTCAGGTTGCTGAGATCCAGCGCCAGGCGCGTGGTATCGCCGCTGGCGAGGAAGCGCGGCATATTCAGCTCGGCAATCACCGGCGCGGCGACCACCACTTTGTCTTCACTGCTGCCAAAATCATCGGCGGTCCACGCCTGGGCCATCACCCGCAGCTCGCCGTTAAAATCACCGATCGGCAGCGTCACGGTGCCTTCGCCCTTGTCATCGAGCGTCACCGGCTGGGCCTGTTGGGCAATAATCGTCACGTGGTTAACCGGCGGCTTACCGCCGCGCTTGAGCTCGTCGCCGTCGCCGCCGAAGCGCAGGCTCGCCAGTCGTCCCTGCCCCTCAATGACCTGGCCGTAGATATCGTAAATATCCGCCCCGTAGCGCTTCTGGCCAAAAAAGGCGTTCCACGGATCCGGCGTCGCGTAGTCGGTAATGTTCAGCACGCCGCTATCCACCGCCGAGAGCAGGACATTCACCTGCTTCGGCGTCTCGCCCTCTTTGACGCTGGCTTTCACTTTGACCGTCAGCGGCCGGTTGGGACGCATTTTTTCCGGCGCATCCAGCGCCAGGGTCAGGCGGCGGCTTTCATCACCGAGCGGCAGATGCAGCAGCCCCACCGCCCGTTTCGGCGTCGCGGAGCGCGATTTGTCGCCGGGGCGGATCACCAGCGTGCTGAGATAGAGGTCGTGGCGGTTCCAGGCTTTATCGACCGGGATGGAGAGATCCATTCCCGCCGCCGGAACGTCAATTTCCTGCCACCACAGCGGGCCTTCGCTGGACTCGACCATCGCATAGCCTTTGCCTGCCGCCGGCGCGGCGATATGCAGCTTAATGGTGTCGCCGGGTTTGTAGGCCGGTTTATCCAGCTTCATGGTGACCCGGTCCGGACGCGCGGCTCCCGCACCGTCGCTGTTATCCTGCCAGCTGTATCCGGCCCAGAAGCGCACGCTGCTGACCGCCCCATCCGGATCCTTCACCTCCAGCCGGTAGGAGCCCCACTCCACCGGGAAGCTGACCTTCGCCGTTTGCCCGGCCTGCAGATCCAGCGACTCTTCGCCCTCCTGCAGATCTTTCTGATCGAACTGCGACTGCCAGCCTTCGCTATCCGACCAGTTCCAGTAGTAGTCGCGGCGTTCGCGAATGAGGCGCACCTGCAGTCCGGAGACCGCTTTTTTGTCTCCGGCCGCGTCGGCGTAAACAATCTCAAATCCGGCGTTGCTGTTTTCATCCACCACCGGCTGCTTCACCGTGCTGTCGGTGCGGTAGTCGTACACGTCCTTCAGGGCGAATTCAGGACGGATGCCCGGCAGCGCCTCGGCAGGCCAGATGGCCTGCTGCACGGTGCGGGTCACCGGACGACCGCCGGACTCCAGCAGGCTGGCCTGTAAAATCACCTGCAGCGGCGAATGGCTATCCTGCCACTGGCTGGCAGTCGTCACTTCCCCGTGGCCTTTTTCGTCCAGCGTCATCTGGACTTCATCGAGGCTGCGGGAGAGGTTTTCTTCAGCAATATCGCCAAACTGGAAGCCCGGCAGCGCGGCAACCGCATCGCGCAGCGGGCGCAGGAACAGTTTCCCCTGCAGCTGATTGCCGCTGGCAGGCGCGCCGTATAGATAGGCCCCGGCGACGGCAAAGGTCACGTCGGCGTTCGGCGCCACGGCGCCCTTTTGCCCGCTCAGGTTCAGCGCCATACGCTCGGGCATAAAGTCTTCGACGTGGAAGTCCCACTCGCGCGGCTGATTGTCGCCGGTGCTGGCGCGGATATGCCACATGCCGGTCGGCGCACCGGCGTCGAGCGGCCAGGTAAACTGATACAGGCCGTTCACCGGCTGGCTCATCCGGGAGCTAATCACCTGGCCGTCCGGCTGAACCACCTCGAGCTTCACCGGCTGCTCGGCCAGCGGCCTGCCGTCGCCATCGCGCAGCAGCGCGTTGAGGATCACCGTCTCCCCAGGGCGATAGAGATCCCGAGGGCCAAACATAAAGAACTGCTTGCTGAAGCCGGGGGCTCCGGCAATGGCGAATTCCGCCAGATCCAGCGCGGGCAGCTTAAGATCCAGCAGGGTGGTTTGCCCCTCTTTGCGTGCCAGCAGCAGCGCGGCCTCTTTATCGGTTTGCAGCGTCACGTGGCCCTGGCCGTCGCTTTTGGCCTGCGCCAGCGTCTGCCCTTTGGCGTTGAGCAGCTGAACCTCGATATCGGACTGCGCGGCGCCGTTCTCGAGACTTTGGGTGAAGACATCCAGCCGGTTGTGGTAGCGATGCGCCGAGACGCCGATATCGCTGAGGGTAAACAGCGTCGCGGCGTTGCTGTAGCTATAGTGGCCCGCCTGATTCATCACCGCCACGTAGACGCCCGGCTGCTGCAGCGGTTTGATATCCGCCAGCGGCAGCAGCAGCTTTTCCCGCGTATTGCGCGCCGGGTTGAGGTCAAAACGCCCGCTGTAGACCAGGTCGGCCATTTTCAGCAGCTCGTCGGACTCCCAGTTGTTTAGCGAATTTCGGTACTCCCACTGGCTGACGAAGGCGGACAGCGATTCGGGCTTGATGCGAAAGAAGTTCACGTCGACGTTGTCAACGTTCAGGGCCATCACCGGCAGCCCGGCCACGACCTTGCCCGGCAGCAGCGAGCCCCGGCTGGCAAAGCCGATGCTGGGGGCGACGTCGCGGGTGGCGATGGTTTTTTCAAAAGAGGTGCCGAAGGTCGCGGTATTCAGCGCGGTGAGCGTAGGGTCAACGGAGACAATCAGGTCGCGTTTCGGCTCAAGATGGCGCAGGCGCAGCTCTTTCAGGTTCGGCGCCAGCTCCCAGGCGCCGTCAACCTTACCGCTTTTTTTATCGACGAGGTGCACGCTGCGGGAGAAATCCTGATCCGGCTGCAGCGGAATGGAGAAGGTCAGGACCAGCGTCGCCGCCCCGTCCAGCTGGACCTCCGAGGCGTCGAGCAGCGTCAGCGCCTTGCCTTTGCTTTTCTCCGCCAGCTTAGCGAGCTGGGCGCCGTCCGGTTTCGCCGCGTTCGGCTTATCCGCGGAAGAGGCGGCGGCTGGCCCGGCGGTCTGAGTTTTGCCGCTGTCGTCGCAGCCGGCAAGCGAAAGTGCGGTAAGCAGCGCCAGCGACAGCGTCGCTAAACGAAATGGTTTCATCCTTTAACCCCTCGGCCCAACGGCCTGATGCAGACAGTAAACGCATTATTATGCGCTAAGGGCGGAAAAACGCCCAGCCGCCATAATAGAATCAGACTAGCGATTTTTTACCGCGCCTGTCGGCGTCGCAACTCCGGCGGACATAACTTGTCAGCCCGCGGGAAAACGTCGACAATTCATTGATGGATAATAAAACGGAGGCCTCCATGTCCACCTCTTTTTTTGTCGCCGCCGACTGGCTGGCAGAGCATATAGACGACCCTGAAATTCAGATTATCGATGCCCGAATGGCGCCGCCCGGCCAGGAAGATCGCGATTTGCACGCCGAATATCGCGCGGGCCATATTCCCAACGCCGTATTTTTCGATATTGAAGCCCTATCCGATCGCACCAGCCCGCTGCCGCATATGATGCCGCGGGCGGAAGCCTTCGCCGTGGCGATGCGCGAGCTGGGCGTCAGCAGCGATAAACATCTGGTGGTTTACGATGAGGGCAACCTCTTCTCGGCGCCGCGCGCCTGGTGGATGCTGCGGACCTTCGGGGTTGAAAACGTCTCTATTCTCGCCGGCGGGCTGGCCGGCTGGCGGCGCGATGAGCTGCCGCTGGAGCAGGACGAGCCGCAGCTGCCGGAGGGCGAATTCGACGGCCGCTTCGATCCGCTGGTGGTTAAGCGGCTGACCGACGTGCTGCTGGTGAGCCATGAAGGATCGGCCCAGATCGTCGACGCGCGTCCGGCCGGGCGCTTTAACGGTCTCGTCGATGAGCCGCGTCCTGGCCTGCGCCGGGGGCATATTCCCGGGGCGCTGAACGTTCCGTGGACCGAGCTGGTGATTAACGGCGAGCTGAAAACTATCGACGAGCTGAACGATATTTTCCTGCGCCAGGGCGTAGACTTCGAGCGGCCGATTATCGCCAGCTGCGGATCCGGCGTCACGGCGGCGGTGGTGGTGCTGGCGCTGACAACGCTGGGCGTTAACGGCGTCAGCCTGTACGACGGTTCGTGGAGCGAATGGGGCGCCCGCGCCGATTTGCCGATAGAGCCAGCGCACTAAAACAGCGGCGGGGTTAGCGCCCCGCCGTCATCAGATAATGCGGTTTTGCTTGAAATCGCGCAGGAAGCTGCCCCAGCGCTTTTCATAGAATGGCGTGATATGGGCAATCATAAAGTGGCTGATGCCCTTCTCCCCTTCGACCACCTGGCAAATATCGATCGGCTCATCGCCGGGCTGGGTGTCGGTTGCCACGCTGCCGGTCGCCTGGATTATCTCTTCGATATCCCCCTCGGCCTCAATGCCGATCAGCAGGTTCGCCGGCGCGTCCGCGCTATCTTTGATCGAGCACAGAAACGCCCGCTTCACGGTTTTCAGGGATTTAAATAGCGTGGTCAGCGAATCCACCATCTGCGCCGGCGGCTCGGCCACCTCAGAGAGCAGCAGCAACTCCCCGCCTTCCAGCACGGTTTGCGTGCTCAGCGGACCGCCCTCTTCACCCAGCAGATGCTTGATTTCGTTCGGCGTGAACTCTTTTCCGGCCGGCAGTTTGGCGTTGAGGAACAGCGTCTCGCCCAGGGTCATCGCCATCAGCGTACGCGCCGGCATCGCGACAAAAGACTGCTCGTCTTCGACCGCCTGCTGCAGGGCCTCCAGCGAGGTAAAAAAGGGAATGACCGAGGCGCCATCGTCTTTTTCCCAGTGCTGCAGGTCGACGGCACTCTCTTCCACAACCTGTTCACCTTCCGCCGCCGCGCCGGGCACCCAGACGGTGGACTCCAGCAGCGTACGGAAAAAAGCCGGGCGATGGCCGGGCTCAATCGCCGCCTTTTCCAGCAGCGTTTCTAATTCATTTTTAGTTTCGGACATGGCTCTCACAACATCAGAATCAGCAATCCCCGGCCGCGGGCCGGGGTGAGACAATTCGGGGCGCCAGCGCCCCGCCATTTTTTACTCTGCGGTTAACAGATTGGCAATCGTGCGTACGCCGAGCCCCGTCGCGCCGGCCGCCCACTGCTCAACGGCGGATTTACGGTAGGTTGCGGAGCAGTCGATATGCAGCCAGCCCTGATGATAGTTCTCAACGAAATGAGACAGGAATCCTGCCGCCGTGCTCGCGCCCGCCGGATAGGCGGCGCTGCCGGTGTTGTTCAGCTCGGCAAAGTTCGACGGCAGCTGGCCGCGGTGGAATTCCGCCAGCGGCAGGCGCCAGAAGGCTTCGTTTTCCGCCTGCGCGCTCGCCAGCAGGCGAGACGCCAGCGCGTCGTCGAAGCTGAACAGCGCGTGGTAGTCGTTGCCCAGGGCGGTTTTCGCCGCGCCGGTCAGCGTCGCCGCGTCGATAATCAGCTCCGGCTTCTGCGCAGAGGCATCGATCAGGCCATCCGCCAGCACCAGACGGCCTTCGGCGTCGGTGTTCATAATTTCTACGGTTTTACCGTTACGGTAGCGAATGATATCCCCCAGCTTGAAGGCGTTGCCGCTAATCAGGTTGTCGGCGCAGCACAGATAGAGCTTCACGCGCTTATTCAGGCCGCGGGTAATCGCAAACGCCAGCGCGCCGGTCACCGTGGCCGCGCCGCCCATGTCGGACTTCATCGAATCCATAAACGCGCTCTGCTTGATGCTGTAGCCGCCGGAATCGAAGGTGATGCCTTTCCCCACCAGGCAGGCGTAAACCGGCGCGTCTTTATCGCCGGTTGGGTTGTAGTCCAGCGCCAGCAGAACCGGCGGGCGCTCGGAACCGCGTCCGACGGTGTGCAGGCCAAGATAGTTCTGCTCGCGCAGGTCTTCGCCTTTGGTGATGCGGTAGGTCACGTTGTCGCAGCCAACGCCGCACAGCAGGTCGACCGCGCGCTGGGCCAGCTGCTCCGGGCCGAGCTCTTCCGCCGGGGCGTTAATGGTGTCACGCACCCAGTCAATAATGGCCAGGCGGCTATCCAGCTCGCGCTTTTGCGCTTCCTCCAGCGCCGGCCACTCAACCTGGCGGCTGCCTTTCGGCCCTTTATAACCCGCCCAGAACGCCCACGCGCGCTCGGTATTCCAACCTTCGCCGTCGAGCGCAACGTGCCTGATACCCATGCCGTCAACTTTACGCGCCGCGCGCTGAATCAGGCCCAGGTCGTCTTTACCGTTGAGATGCAGGGTGATGCCGTCGTTGTTAATGCTGTAAGCCGCTTTTTCTCCCCAGCGCGCGTCGGCGGGTTGGGTCGTCAGCGTAATCTTCATGGCTTCGGTCATTTTATTCATCCTTATTAGCAAACGGGCCACCCTATGGCAGCCCGTTAAAATTTTTCCGCTAAATGATTCGCGTTGCAGGAAGGCGGCAAGTAAGCAAATCCCCTGGAGCATAGATAACTATGCGACTGGAGTGAGCCAACGCGGCCAACGCATCTGCAACGCGGAGCATGACGCGAAAATTATTCTGCTTCGTCTAACCAGACTAGCAGAATTGCCTCCAGAATTTTTTCATTGGATGCGTTTGGATCGTCATTAAACTCTTCCAGCTCGCAAATCCACTGATGCAAATCGGTGAAGCGAACGGTTTTCGGGTCGAGATCCGGGAAGGCGTCATACAGCGCTTCGCCAATTTCACGACTGTCGGTCCATTTCAGTGCCATATTAATGCTCGCGTGCGTGGTTGATGGTGTAGCGCGGAATTTCGACGACCAGATCGTCGGCGGTCACGCGCGCCTGGCAGCTCAGGCGGCTGTCGGGTTCCAGCCCCCAGGCCTTATCCAGCATATCGTCTTCATCTTCGGTACTTTCGGCCAGCGAGTCAAAACCTTCACGCACGATGCAGTGGCAGGTGGTGCAGGCACAGGATTTTTCACAGGCGTGTTCAATCTCAATACCGCTACGCAGCGCGGCATCAAGAATGGTCTCACCGATCTCAGCTTCCACAACTACGCCATCCGGGCACAGGTCCTGGTGGGGTAGAAAAACGATCTTTGGCATATTAAACCTCGTCCACGGATTGGCCTTTCAGCGCGGTACGGACCGACTGGTCCATGCGGCGTGCGGCAAATTCCTGGGTTTGTGTGTCTGTATTTTTAATGGCTTCTTTAATTGCATCGGCGTCATCGCCTGTCGCTACCGCGCGCAGCTGCGCCGTTGCGTCATCGATAGCCTGACGTTCTGCGGCGCTTAGCAGCGCGGCATCGGTGGCCAGCGCGCTTTCCAGGCTTTCCAGAACGCGTGCGGCTTCGACTTTTTGTTCGGCCAGCATTCGCGCCTTAACGTCCTGTTCGGCGTGGCTCATCGAATCTTTAATCATGGTGGCGATTTCGCTGTCGCTCAGGCCGTAGGAGGGTTTCACCTGAATGGAGGCTTCGACCGCGGTCGATTTTTCCATAGCGGTGACGCTCAGCAGCCCGTCGGCATCGACCTGGAAGGTGACGCGAATATGCGCCCCGCCCGCCGGCATTGCCGGGATACCGCGCAGCGCAAAGCGCGCCAGCGAACGGCAGTCCTGCACCAGCTCGCGTTCGCCCTGCATGACGTGGATGGACATCGCCGTCTGACCGTCTTTAAAGGTGGTGAACTCCTGGGCGCGGGCCACCGGGATGGTGGTATTGCGCGGGATCACTTTCTCCACCAGGCCGCCCATCGTTTCCAGCCCCAGAGAGAGCGGGATAACGTCGAGCAGCAGCAGCTCGCTGTCCGGCTTGTTGCCGACCAGAATATCGGCCTGAATGGCGGCGCCGATGGCGACAACTTTATCCGGGTCGATGGTGGTCAGCGGAGTACGGCCAAAAAACTCGCCGACGCGCTCGCGCACCAGCGGCACGCGGGTTGAACCGCCCACCATCACCACTTCCAGCACCTCTTCCGCGCTCACGCCGGCGTCCTTCAACGCGCGACGACAGGCCAGCAGAGTGCGCTTAACCAGCGGAGCAATCAGCTCATTAAAGTGGCTACGGGTAATTTCACCCTGCCAGCCGCCAACGTCAACGCGGGCGGTTTCCGCCGCGCTGAGGGCAATTTTGGCCGCAATAGCCGCGTCCAGCAGCTCGCGCTGCAGGCGGTTATCGCTGCGATCGCTGAGGCCCGCCTGCTCGCGCAGATAGTCCGCCAGCAGATGGTCAAAATCATCGCCGCCGAGCGCCGAATCGCCGCCGGTGGCCAGGACTTCGAAGACGCCGCGGCTGAGGCGCAGTACGGAAATATCAAAGGTGCCGCCGCCGAGATCGTAGACCGCGATAACCCCTTCCTGACCGGAGTCGAGGCCGTAGGCAATCGCCGCCGCCGTCGGTTCGTTCAGCAGACGCAGCACGTGCAGGCCGGCCAGACGCGCGGCGTCTTTAGTGCCCTGGCGCTGCGCATCGTCGAAGTAGGCCGGGACGGTGATCACCACGCCGTCGAGGTCGCCGGCAAGGGCTTCCGTGGCACGGGCGGCCAGCGCCTTGAGGATATCGGCAGAAACGCGGACCGGATTAAGCAGGCCGCCGGCGGTTTGAATCATCGGCAGGCCGTTTTCGCTGGCCTGCAGCTGGTAAGGCAGATGCGGGTAGCGGGTCTGAATATCGACCAGCGAGCGCCCCATCATGCGCTTCACCGAGCTGATGGTGTTAACCGGATCCAGCGCCGCATTCTGTCGGGCATCATAGCCGACGCTGAGGCCGGACGATTGGTAGTTCACCACCGAAGGCAGCAGGTAGCGTCCCTGGCGATCGGGCAGAGTTTCGGCCTGGCCGCTACGCACGGTGGCGACCAGTGAATTGGTGGTACCCAGGTCAATACCCGCCGCCAGACGACGCTGGTGCGGCGCGGCACTCAGGCCAGGCTCACTAATTTGTAATAAGGCCATAATTGCTTCCGAATATTAATTTACTCGTCATAATCTGTGTTGCAGCTACGTTGGCTGCATGGCGACCCGAACAGGTTAGAGTGAAAAAAACTTTTCTTCGAGCTGTTCTGCAACATTCTGAAGCTTATCGAGAAAACGCAGCTTACGCACGGTATCCGCCGCTGTCTCCCACGCTTCGCTGTCTAACTGCTCAACGACCTGCCGCTGACGAACGTCGTACATCCCCTTCACGCGCTGAATAAACGCGGCCAAACGCGCTTCATCCTGCGATTTTTCGATCTCATCCAGCTCTTCGCGCAGCTCCAGCTGCTCCATCAGGAACGCGGTGTCGCGCACGGTGTGCTGTTCGCTGGCTAAATCGAAGCCGTGAAGCGAAAGGATATATTCGGCGCGGGTCAGCGGATGACGCAGCGTTTGCCAGGCCTGATTAATCGTCGCGGAGTGCTGCACGGAGGCGAGCTGTTCGGCGGCGCTGGCGCTGGCGAACCGGTCGGGGTGATACTGGCGCTGTAAATCCTGGTACCGGACAGCCAGCTGTTCTTGCGAAAGGGTATAACTGACCGGTAACCCGAAGAGGGCAAAATAGTCCATAGTAACCTCAGGGTTAACGAGATAAAGCAAACCCCACGCACGGTACTCCGCAGTGGGGTTATATATCCGCGCCTCTCAGGTCGCATCTTAACCGGCGGCGTTCGCCTACTGTCGTAAGCGTATCGGGAAACGCCCGCCTGCCGCCGCGATGCTGCGCCGAAATTCAGCGGATATAGTGCAGATTACACGTTGAAGCTTTCGCCGCAGCCGCACTCATCTTTGATGTTCGGGTTGGTAAACTTAAACCCTTCATTCAGGCCTTCTTTAACAAAGTCCAGCTGAGTGCCGTCGAGGAACTGCAGGCTTTTGCCGTCGATCACTACCTTGACGCCTTTATCTTCAAACACGGTGTCTTCTGCCGCCGGCTCGTCAACAAATTCCAGCACGTAGGCCATACCTGAACATCCGGAGGTGCGAACACCTAAGCGCAGGCCAAAGCCTTTGCCGCGGTTGGCCAGGAAGGTATTCACTCGCGACGCTGCGCTGTCGCTAAGAGTAATCGACATACAATAACCTCTTAATTATTTCGCTTCACGTTTGCTTTTGTAATCCGCAATCGCGGCTTTAATCGCGTCTTCCGCCAGGATAGAGCAGTGGATTTTTACCGGCGGCAGCTCGAGTTCATCGGCGATATCGGTGTTCTTGATAGCCTGAGCTTCGTCCAGAGACTTGCCCTTCACCCACTCGGTAACGAGGGAGCTGGAGGCGATAGCGGAACCGCAGCCGTAAGTCTTGAAACGCGCGTCTTCAATGATACCTTCATTGTTGACTTTGATCTGCAGCTTCATAACGTCGCCGCACGCCGGCGCGCCGACCATGCCGCTACCGACGGAATCGTCGCTGTTGTCAAAAGAGCCGACGTTGCGCGGATTCTCGTAATGATCGATAACTTTTTCGCTGTATGCCATGATTAATTCTCCTTAATGCCTACCGATTAATGATGTGACCATTCAATGCTGTTCAGATCCACGCCCTGCTTGAACATTTCCCACAGCGGAGAAAGATCGCGCAGACGACCAATGGAGTTGCGAACCAGGTTGATGGTGTAGTCAATCTCTTCTTCGGTAGTAAAACGACCTAAAGAGAAACGGATAGAACTGTGTGCCAGTTCATCAGTCATGCCCAGCGCGCGAAGCACGTAGGATGGCTCGAGGCTCGCTGAGGTACAAGCGGAACCGGAGGAAACGGCCAGGTCTTTCAGTGCCATAATCAGCGATTCGCCTTCAACATAGTTGAAGCTGACGTTGAGAATGTTCGGCGCGCCCTGCGCGAGGTCACCGTTGAGGTAAACCTCTTCCATATCTTTTACGCCTTCCCACAGACGGTTACGCAGACCGCGCAGGCGCGCCATCTCGGTTTCCATCTCTTCTTTCGCGATACGGTAAGCTTCACCCATACCGACGATCTGGTGGACAGGCAGAGTGCCTGAACGCATGCCGCGCTCGTGACCGCCGCCGTGCATCTGCGCTTCAATACGAATACGCGGTTTGCGACGGACGTACAGCGCGCCAATGCCTTTCGGGCCATAAATTTTGTGACCGGAGAAGGACATCAGGTCAACTTTCAGCTGGCTCAGGTCGATAGGCAGTTTGCCCACGCTCTGGGTGGCGTCAACGTGATAAATGATACCGCGTGCGCGGCACATTTCGCCGATGGTAGCGATATCCTGCACCACGCCGATTTCGTTGTTCACGTGCATGATGGAAACCACGATGGTGTCATCACGCATGGCCGCTTCCAGCTCTTTCAGATCGATAATACCGTTGCGCTGAGGCGCAAGGTAGGTTATCTCGAAGCCTTCACGCTCCAGCTGACGACAGGTGTCCAGCACGGCTTTGTGCTCGGTTTTGCTGGTGATAATGTGCTTGCCTTTTTTCTGATAAAAGTTGGCTGCACCTTTGATCGCCAGGTTGTCGGATTCCGTTGCGCCTGAGGTAAAGACGATTTCGCGCGGGTCAGCACCGACCAGCTCGGCAATCTGATTACGGGCGATATCTACCGCCTCTTCAGCCTGCCAGCCAAAACGGTGTGAACGAGAGGCCGGGTTACCAAAGGTCCCGTCCAGGGTCAGAAACTGCATCATTTTCTCGGCAACACGCGGGTCCACCGGCGTTGTTGCGGAGTAATCGAGATAAATCGGTAATTTCATTGCTCTTTAACTCCGTACATCACTCAATGCAAGGAACCAGGCGACCGGCTTGATGTACGACCGGGTATACGGGATGTCGCAACATCCCGGCCTGATTCGAAAATCTTTTATAATTTTTACCCTGAACGTTTCACCCTGCGGCGAACGGGCCGCAAGCTGAAACAGAACGAGTACTACGCACGCAGTTTGACGTCGATAGCGTCCTGAGTGCGGGTGTTACGCTGGGATTCATGGCTGTGCTGACGGCCTGAAACATCGAGGATTTCCTGGTTGTTCACCAGTTCGCCCAGCGTGATGTTGTTCAGGAAGCTGGTCAGGCGCTCGCTCAGGTCGCGCCACAGCGCGTGGGTCAGGCATTTATCGCCGCCCTGGCAGCCGCCTTTACCCTGACAACGGGTGGCGTCAACGGACTCATCAACCGCGCTGATAACTTCGCCAACGGCGATGCTACCGGCTTCTTTACCTAATAAATAACCGCCGCCTGGACCGCGAACGCTCGATACCAGACCATTTTTACGCAGGCGGGAAAACAGCTGTTCCAGATAGGAAAGCGAAATCCCCTGACGCTCAGAAATATCAGCTAACGGAACCGGGCCCGATTCAGAGTTGAGCGCGACGTCCAGCATCGCGGTCACAGCATAACGCCCTTTAGATGTCAGTCTCATGTCTTACTTAACCTCAAACTCGCCCCTGCCCGGGCTTTTTATTAATATGGGTATTGCATAGCAGGGCCAAGTCTGACATTCCCGAGTAATTTGGTCAACTATTTACTTGACTGTTTTAGTCAGGTATTTGGCTATCTGTGCCCTTACGTCCTGAAGCCCATATTCCCGGCCGTACTGCGGCTCTCAGGGCGGCCGGACATCGACACGGCGCGCCCGTCTGCGGCCTTGATGCGCCGCAAAGAGGCCGATTTACTCTTTGTTCTTGTGCTGCTGCTCAATCGACGCCAGCATTCCGCGCAGGATATTCAGCTCCTGGCTTTCCGGGCGCGCGCGGGTAAACAGACGACGCAGTTTGTTCATCACCTGTCCCGGATGGCTGGCGCGAATAAAGCCGGTCGCCAGCAGCGTCTGCTCAAGATGGCCGTAAAAGCGCTCTAAATCATCCACCAGCGGATACGGCGTCTCTTCCTGCTGTTCGACCTGCGGCTGCTCCTGCTCCTGAGTCGCCAGCCACGCCATCCGCACCTCATAAGCGATGACCTGCACCGCCATCGCCAGGTTCAGCGAGCTATACTCCGGGTTGGCGGCAATCGCGACGTGGTAATGGCATTTCTGCAGCTCGTCGTTGGTCAAACCGACGCGCTCGCGGCCAAAGACCAGCGCCACCGGGGCGTGCTGGCCTTCTGCAACGCTCTTCAGGCCGCACTCGCGCGGGTCGAGCATCGGCCACGGCAAAGTACGCGAACGGGCGCTGGTACCGACCACAAGGCTGCATCCGGCCAGGGCTTCATCCAGCGTATCGACGATATGCGCATTGCCGATAACGTCGCTGGCGCCAGCCGCCAGGGCGATAGCCTGAGAGTCAGGCTTAACCAGCGGATTGACCAGCCACAGGTTTGTCAGGCCCATGGTTTTCATTGCCCGGGCCACGGAGCCCATATTGCCAGTGTGTGATGTTTCTACCAGTACGATTCGAATATTTTGCAGCATTAGAGTTCTTCGGCTAAAGATTATTCACGCATGCTATCATAAAACGAAGACATAGGCAGATTTCACTGTTACTATGTGCGCCGTTTTTTCCCGTTCTTTAACATCCAGTGAGAGAGACCGATGCATCCGATGCTGAATATCGCCGTGCGCGCAGCGCGCAAGGCGGGTAATTTAATTGCCAAGCACTACGAAACCCCAGACTCCGTAGAAACCAGCCAGAAAGGCAGCAATGATTTTGTGACTAACGTCGATAAGGCAGCCGAAGCGCTGATTATTGAAACGATTCGCAAATCTTACCCGCAGCACACTATTATCACCGAAGAAAGCGGTGAGCACGTAGGTGAAGATCAGGATGTTCAATGGGTTATCGATCCACTGGATGGCACCACCAACTTCGTAAAACGTCTGCCGCACTTCTCCGTATCCATCGCCGTACGCATTAAAGGCCGTACCGAAGTCGCCGTGGTTTACGATCCAATGCGCAACGAACTCTTCACCGCAACCCGCGGCCAGGGCGCTCAGCTGAACGGCTATCGTCTGCGCGGCAGCACCGCTCGCGATCTGGATGGCACGATTATCGCTACCGGTTTCCCGTTCAAAGCGAAACAGCACGCCACCACTTACATGAATATTCTGGGCAAAATGTTTACCGAATGCGCTGACTTCCGCCGCACCGGTTCTGCTGCTCTGGATCTGGCCTACGTTGCCGCCGGCCGCGTTGATGGCTACTTCGAGATCGCGTTGAAGCCGTGGGATTTCGCTGCTGGCGAGCTGATCGCTCGTGAAGCGGGCGCTATCGTTTGCGACTTCACCGGTGGCCATAACCACCTGTACAGCGGCAACATCGTTGCCGGCAACCCGCGCGTCGTTAAAGCCATGCTGGCCAACATGCGTGAAGAGCTGAGCGAAGCGCTGAAGCGTTAATCTCTCTCACCTCACCCCGGCCCGCCCGGGGTGAGAGTATCACTCAAAACGGCCGCAGTCCGCCGCCGCCCGGCACCGCACTGCTCCACATCACCACCGCCGCCGCCACTAAAACGACGCCGCCGGACAGCGCCAAAGTCGACCAGCCAATCTGCTGCCAAAGAGGCGGCGTTTTATTCGCGCTAAGCCTAACGGCCAGCTGACGAAAGCCGTGCACCAGCAGCGCCAGCCCGCTAATGGTCAGCGAGGTTCCCGCCGCCATTGCCAGCGCCGCCGCCATTCCCCAGCCAAAGACGCCAATTACCTTACTAAACAGCAGGACCATGATCGCCCCAGAACAGGGACGCATGCCCATCGACAGAACGATGGCCAGCCGCGCGCGCCAGTCGTCGCCGCTTTGCAGCTGTTCCGGCGCCGGCATATGCTGATGCCCGCAGCCGCAGTGCGCATGATGAACGTGATGGGGCGTAAAGGCGCGAAACGTTGGCCGACGCAGCTGCCCGCGCAGCTTTTTCAGCGCCCGCCAGCATAGCAGCAGGCCCAGCGCGCCGACCAGCAGATAGCTCCCCTTCTCCAGCCAGAAGCTGCTGAGATGAAGCTGCCTTGCGGGCAGCTGCAGCAGGGTTAGCACCACCACCACCAGCACAATCGCCACCGCGCCCTGCAGGAGCGAGGCGGCCAGCGTCAGCGCAATACTCGAGCGTAGCTTCGCGGGATGCGTCGCCAGCCAGGTGGTAATCACAATCTTGCCGTGCCCCGGCCCCAGGGCGTGCAGGACGCCGTAGATAAAGCTAAACGCCAGCAGCGAAAGTCCCGCCGCGCGCGGATTTTCGGCCACCGCTTTCAGCAGGCCGCTGAGCTCAAAATTGAGCGCCCGCTGCCAGATAGCGCTTTGCAGCATCACCTCCGGCCAGGCCTGCCAGAGCCAGACGCCGGCGCCCGCTGCCAGCGCTAAAAACAGCGCCAGCGGCCACAGCTGGCGCAGGCGGGAAGCCCGGGAAGGGGTTGAGAATACTACTGACATGTCAGCGTCACCTTCTGAGCAAAATAGGTTCCGAGCGCCATATCTTCCGGCGGCGCGTCGGCTTTATCGAGCGACTGCGCAAAAGCCGTCATTTTATCATTCGGCTTTGGCGTCACCACCGTCACCTTGCATCCCGCGCGCAGCGCCGCAGGCAGGGTGACGTCGCCCGGCTTGTCATAGAACATATCGACGTAATAGGTCGGGTCGAAGGTCGAAAGCGTCAGGGTTTGTCCTGCGAGGGGCAGCGGTTTAGCCAGCGGCAGAGTAAAGGTCAGCACCGCCTGGTGTCCGTCGCGCTCCAGACCGTAGCCGTCGGGGCGATTATCAAACTTCACGTGCTGGCCGTTATGCCAAAGCTCGCTGAAGTAGTGCTGCCCAAGGACGTTCGCCATCACCTCCGCCGCCAGCTTTTTCCACACTTCATCTCCCGGCTTCGCGCTGCCGGCATCGTAAAGCAGGTCTGAGGAGGTAATCTCATCCATCGTCCAGCGCATTTTGAAACCGGTGAGCTGTCCGTTATCGGCGACCACCTCCGTTCGCAGGCTGATAAAGCTATGCGGATGCGCTAGCACGCTAAATGATAAAACCATGAAAAATGCCGCACAGGTGCATTGTTTCACTCTCTTCATCCGTTCCTCACGTGAAAAATTCTGTGAACTTCTCCAGCAATCCTGACGTAAAGACGCCAGCCTGCCCTGCTCTCTGTTCATCCATTGGCTATTCTTAGCGAAAACCCTAACTGGAACTTATCAGATGATGACCGTGATTGAACCACCATCTGCGCTTTCCAGTCCACAGCGCCGTAACCAGGTCCTGCTGATGTTTTATCTGCCCGGGCAGCCGGTCACCCCCGAGCGGCTTAGCGCAATCAACCTTGTTGATGAGGCGACGGCCCGGCAGGATATCGCGGAGACGGGACGTGACATTCAGCGTTACCACCGGCTGACCCTCGCGTCGCAGGTGGACGGCAGCTATCGGATTGAAGGCGCCGCAATCGATCAACGCCTGTGCCTGCTGCACGGCTTACGCCGGGCCCTGCGCCTGTGTCCGCATTTTATCAGCCACCATTTTACCCCGGCATTAAAAACGCAGCTTAAACTGCAGGGCGTTGCGCGCACCTTATATGACGACACCAATCTGCAGGCGCTGGTCAACCGCTGCGCCCGGACGCTTAACCGCCAGTTTGACTGTCGGGATATTCACTTCCTGCGCCTCTATCTGCAGTACTGCCTGCTTGAGCATCATCTCGGGCAGACGCCGACCTTTACCGAAGATCAGCAGCGCTGGACCCAGGAGGCGGCGGAGTCAATACTTGCCGCTGAGATTATCCGCCACTGGCAGCGTCGGGTCGCCACCGCGCCGCACGCGGGCGAGCAGCTGTTTCTGACCCTGCTGTTCATGCTGCTCAAAACGCCCGATCCTATCCGCGATGGCCACCAGCAGGACCGCCGCCTGCACCTGGCTATCTCCGGCCTGATTCACCGTTTCCAGGATTTATCCGGCCGGCCGTTTAGCGACGATCAAGGGCTAAGCGACCAGCTCTATATTCATCTCTCCCAGGCGCTGAACCGCAGCGTGTTCGCGATCGGTATCGATAATGCGCTGCCGGAGGAGATGAGCCGCCTCTATCCGCGCCTGATGCGCACCACCAAAACGGCGCTGGAGGAGTTTGAGAGCGCCTACAGGGTTCGCTTTAATCAGGAGGAAGTGGGGCTGATTGCGGTAATTTTTGGCGCATGGCTGATGCAGAAAAGCGAGCTGCACGAGAAGCAGGTGGTGCTGCTGACCCACGACAATCCCGAGCTTGAGCAGGCTCTTGAGCTGCAGCTGCGCGAGCTGACCCTGCTGCCGCTCAATATCAAATATCAGAACGTTCACGCCTTTCAAAAGGAAGGCGCGCCGAAGGGCGTGGCGCTGGTGGTGACCCCTTATGCTACGGCGCTGCCGCTGTTTTCACCGCCGCTGTTTCACGCTGAGGAGATGTTCAGCGATCACCAGCGGCAGCATATTTGTCAAATGCTCGAGGACTAGGATACCGCCTTCGGCCTCAGCACCAGCGCCGGCAGGACAACCAGCGCCATCACCCAGAACACGCCCTGGTGCAGGTGCTGGTAGAGGAAGTCGGCAAATACCGTCATTACCGCAATGCTGCCCCCCATCGCCACCGCGGAGTAGACCGCCTGCAGACGAATCACCTCCCCGCCCTGACGCGCCGAAATATAGCGCATCGCCGCAAGGTGACATACCGTAAAGGTGCCGCAGTGCAGGATCTGCGCGACAATGAGCCACGGCAGCTCGGTGGTCCAGCCCATCAGCGTCCAGCGAACCAGCCCGCAAACGGCGGAGAGCAGCAGCAGATCCCGCGCGCTGAAGCGGCTAAAGGCTTTTTTGCTCAGCGCAAAGATAACCACCTCCGCGACCACCCCCAGCGACCACAGATAGCCGATCGCCGAAGCGGAATAGCCCGCCTCCTGCCAGTAAATCGCGCTGAAGCCATAGTAGGCGGCATGGGCGCCCTGCAGCAGGCAGACGCAGGCGAGAAAGCGCCAGCTTTGGCGCACCAGCTTCAGCCATGCCGGGAGCCCGGCCGCCTGCTGGTGGCGAACTTCCCCCTGCGGCATCACCGAGGGTTTAAGCAGCATCCCCAGCAGCATGGAAGCGATGCCGAGGCTTAGCAGCACCAGGATCGCCCGATAATCAAACAGGCTGACCAGCTTGCCGGTCAGCGCGGAGCCGATCACAAACGCCACCGATCCCCACAGGCGCACGCGCCCGTAGTCCATGGTTATCTGCTTTTGCCAGGTATTCGCCAGCGCATCGGTCAGCGGTACCAGCGGAGAGAAGAACAGATTGAAGCCGACCATCACCGCCATCAGCCAGGCGACGCGGCTATCGGCCCAAAAGCCAAGGACAAACAGCAGGGCCAGCAGCGCCAGCACCCGCAGGGCGGAAATAAGCCAGGAGGGATCGCTCACCCGGGGCGCAATCAGCAGGCTGCCGAGAAAACGCGCCACCAGCCCGGCGCCGAGCAGCATACCGATCGTTTCCGGCGTCAGCCCCGCGCCTGCCAGCCAGACGCTCCAGAACGGCAGAAAGATGCCGTAGCTAAAGAAGTAGGTAAAGTAACTAAGCGCCAGCCAGCGCGTGGAGTGCAAGACCATGATTTCCTCCCGAATGGAGGCGACAGTCTGGCGACAAACCCCGGCGGGCGCAAGCCGGGGATTTAGGTATAACCCGCTGAATCTGGCCTATTTAACCGCGATTTTCAGCGACCATGAAACCCTATCCCCCGGGCCTAATACCACCAGACCAGGCTGCCCGTCCACGTTGTGCGCGTTTACAGGATGACTTTGCGGCTCAAGGCAGACAAACGGTTCACCCGACATACGGAACAGCATAAGCCACGGTGTTTGCGATGAAATTGTGACAGACATCACTTCTCGCTGAATGACGGCCGTGCCGTTCCAGCCGGAATAGCAGACGTTCAGCCAGCGATCCTCTCCACAGGCAGGCTGCGTGAAATCGCCGCCCTCCGGCAGCTCACCGCGCCAGCTAAGCGGCAAGTGCAACTCGCCCTCTGGCCAGTGGCCGCTCGCTAAAAACTGCATCCGGCTTAGCCTGTCGAAGGCAAAAAAGGGGTGAAAGCCGCCGCCGTAAAGCATCGGCTCGTCGCCGCAGTGGGTAACGGTCAGGGAGGCGAGAAGTTCCCCCTGCCGCAGCTCGTAGCGGATCTGCGCGCAATAGTCGAATCCGCAGGCGTGGCGGCTATGCAGCTGCAGTACGCAGCGTTCTGCGCTGCATTCGATGACCTCCCACGCGCTGAGCCAACCGTCGCCGTGGAGAAAAAAACGCGCGTCCGCCTGATGATTCGGCAGGATGATTTCGCGCCCCCGAAAGGAGAAGCGGTTGCCGGCCACCCGGTTTGCCAGCGGCACCATCGGAAACAGGCCGCCGGCAGGATTTTCATGCAACACCGGGGTTTGATGCCGGCGGGAGAACAGGCTTTGCACCTTACCGCCCTGCGGATCGACGCGCATCCGTAGATGCGCGTTTTCCAGAATAAAGCTGTCCACCATTAGCGCGTCTGCTCCTGTTTCAGCGCCTGCCTGCCGGCATGACGCTGCGCCAGCTGCTCTTCCAGCGCCTCCAGCGTAACGCCTTTGGTTTCCGGAACGTTGCGCAGAATGTACAGATACCCCGCCGCGCATATCACCCCATACAGCAGGAAGCTGCCCGACGCGCCCAACCCGGCATTCAGCAGCGGGAAGGTATAGGTTAACAGGAAGCAGGCCACCCACAGCGCCAGCGTACCCAGCGACATCGCCAGCCCGCGCACGCGGTTAGGGAAAATTTCCGATAACAGTACCCAGGTCACCGGCGCCAGCGTCAGCGCGTAAATAGCGATCGCCGCCAGCACCAGAATCAGCACCGGTAATCCCAGGATCCCCAGACCATAGGCCGCAGCAATCAGCGCATAGATGATGGTCAGCCCGGCGGCGCCGAGCAGCATCAGCCTGCGGCGACCAATCCTGTCGACCAGCGGAAGCGCGGCGATAGTAAAGATCAGGTTGATAAGCCCGGTCGCCACGATCGACTTCAGCGTGCTGTTAATGTCAAATCCGGCGGAGGCGAAAATCTCCTGCGCGTAGTTGAAAATAACGTTAATACCGCACCACTGCTGGAACATTGCCAGCACCATACCCATCACAATGATCGGGCGAACTTTGGGCTGCCACAGCGCGGACCAGGAGACTTTTTGCGTGTCTTTGCTGAGGGTTTGCTCGATATCCCTGATGGTTTCATCGGCGTAGCGCTGATTGCCGATGCGCATCAGCATCTGGTGCGCCCGCTGGCTTTTCCCCACGCGAACCAGCCAGCGCGGCGACTCGGGAACGAAAAACATCAGGATCAGGAACGCCAGCGCGGGCACGACGCCGGAACCAAACATCCAGCGCCAGCCTACCTGCCCGTTCCAGCTGGCGCTGATCTCTGCCAGCGTAGCGCTAGTGGCCACCGGCTTTGCGATCGCCAGGTTAACCAGCTGCGCCGCCAGAACGCCAATAACAATCGTCAGCTGATTCACCGCCACAAAGCGTCCGCGCTGCGCGGCGGGACTTATCTCGGCGATATACATCGGGCTTAGCGCAGAAGCCAGCCCGATACCCAGTCCACCAACGATACGCCACGCCACGAACAGATCGAAGCTGCCGGCGAGCGCCGTGCCCCAGGCCGAGAGCGTAAACAGCGCCGCGGCGATGATGAGCGGAATTTTGCGGCCAAACTTATCCGCGCACCATCCGGAAGCCAGCGCCCCGAAAACGCAGCCAACCAGCGCTGAACTCATCGCCCAGCCGGACTGCGCCGGGTCGGTAATGGAAAAATAGGCTTCATAAAACGGCTTCGCGCCGCCGATCACCACCCAGTCATAGCCAAACAGTAAACCACCGCAGGCGGCAACCAGACAGATCGTCCAGACGTAGCCCATTTTCAGATGTGTCTGCGCGTTATTCATAAGGATTCCTCTTTCAGGGAAACGCAGGGAACAGTAGGGTTGGCGGGCGCGAGCCCGCCGGTTGAGGTTCAGGAAAAAATGCCGCTTTGCAGGGCATGGTCGATCAGATGCGCCTTATCGTGGGCGGGGTTGATGACCAGCAGCTGCTG
Organism: Klebsiella sp. BIGb0132; assembly: GCF_024810075.1. Lineage (NCBI taxonomy): Bacteria > Pseudomonadati > Pseudomonadota > Gammaproteobacteria > Enterobacterales > Enterobacteriaceae > Klebsiella > Klebsiella sp. BIGb0132. The sequence continues at coordinate 152,279 of NZ_JANUDW010000009.1, forward strand.
AATCGCTTGCCGGTAGTCAGCCATATTCCCCAGCCCGAGGTATCCCAGCGCCTCAATAAACAGGCAGTGCTGCCGGTGCTGCTGCGCCGCCGGGACGTCGAGCACCACCAGGTCAGGCAGCGAGACGGCGAAGAAATCGGCATCCGGGACGTCGTCACGATGGCGTCGGGCCCAGTCGATGAAATTGTGGAAATGGCGGTCCGCCTGCTGCACGTCGCCGCTCTTGCGCAGCGCCATTCCCTGCCAGAAGAGATAATCGGCGGGCTGATCGTTGTAGTAGCGACCGGCATCCAGCGACGCACCTCCCAGGCTCGCGCGTTGGTAACAGGCTGCGGCGCGCTGGGTCTCTCCCGCCTGCGCGGCGCTGTGGGCCAGCAAATACCAGATATCGTTATCCGTCTGCCCCGGAAGCCTCCCCTCTCCGAGGTTTAGGGGATAGCGCAGCGCCTCCTCCAGCCGCTGCGTCGCCGCAGAGTACGCCCGGCCCTCAATCGCCTGTAAGGCAACGTGCAGTTGGTTAAGCAGATATTGCCCCGTCACCTTGCCCTCCCCGCCCTCCCAGGGATGGAATTTTCGCGTACGGAGAATATCTGCGGCCTCGGCATAGCGCCCGCTGCTGTTCCACAGGCTGAGCAACTCGGCGGTGAGATCGTCCCGCTTCAGCACCACGGCGCGATGCGCCTGCAGGTCGCGTAATCGATCGCCAACCGGCGCGCCGGTCAGCTTGTTGAGATAGTCGAGCTCGAAGCGAAAGCGCGCATTCTGCGGTTCAATGTCCACCGCTCGCTGCAGGCTGGCCAGCGCCTGGGGAAGATCCTGCCGCTTATTCCACGCATAGACGCCAAGCAGGCGATGGGCCGGCGCGTAGTCAGGGTCTTTTGCCAGCACGTCACGCCAGCAGATTACGGCATCCTCGTAGCGGCGCTTGCTATACCAGAAGCAGCCCAGCAGATAGCGGGCAAACGCGCTCTCTTCCAGCCGCTGCAGCATCCAGACTTCATCCAGCGTGTTGGGGAAGCGGACCCGCAGGGCGTGACAGTGCTGCGCCGAGGCGATGAACTGCTGGCGCTCGTCGGCGTCGTCACTTAGCGCGGCGCGCCACAGCATCGGCAGCGCCTCCTGAGAATCCAGTAGCGCCAGCAGCGCCTGTGCAGACGACGGCTGTCCGATAGAGAGCAGCCATCCCGCCAGCAGGCTGGCGTTGGCGCCTCTGCGGCCGGTGACGCGCAGCAGGTTTTCCCGGGATTCATGATCCTGGCTAATCATCCAGCGCACGCAGTGCAGCGGATAGCTCAGCGGATACCGCCCGAGGCAGCGGGCGATATAATCCTGCGCCTCATCGCCGCGCCCTAATTTCGCCAGCGCCAGCGCCTTCAGGCCCATCGCGAGGTGGTTGGTGGCATTAAATTGCAGGCTGATGTCGACTTTTTCCAGCGCATCGGCAACCTCGCCGCGCTTCATCGCCAGCCGGGCCAGCGACCAGTAGGCCGCATCGCGGCAGCTGCCGCTCCATGAGGCTTTGTAATAGCTATCCCAGGCGCTGGCTTCATCCCCCTGCCTTTCCAGAGCGCTGGCGAGCAGCATACTGGCCTCGCCGTCGCGCGGATTTTTATTCAGCCTATGGGCGCGCCGCAGCGCGGCGCGGGCGCACTGCTCCGCCACCGGCCAGTCGGCGCCGTTGAGCGCCAGGGTGCCAAGGGCGACGTTATTTCGGTAATCCTCGGGATCAATCGCAATAGCCCGACGGTAGTAGTCTCCGGCGTAGCGGCTGGCGTGGTTATACTGCTCAAGATGCTGGCCAATGAAATAGAGTTCATCGCCGTTGTCGATGTCGTCCGGCAGCGCCGGCGCGGTTGCCGGCTCCGGTAACGGGGTCTGCTGGGCGAGATGTTCCTGATAATGCAGCAGCGGCTCGCCCTCGGCGCTTTTCGCCCGCAGGGTCAAGCGCGAAGCGCCGTTTTCCGGTAGCGCGTGCTGCCAGCTTTCCCCCGGCTGCAGGGTTAGCTGGGTTTCATAGAGCGGCTGATTATCCGCGCTCAGCTCCAGCACGATATTTTCCAGCGGCGCAATCGCATAGACTCCCAGCCGCTGCCTTTCATCTTCACGAACCAGCTTTAGCGCCAGGCGGGTGTTCGCATTTTGCACCATTCCCAGCTCGCTATACGGAAGGAAATTTTGGACAAAAATTTTCTCTTCATAGGGCGCAAGCCAGGTGAAATCCGGCTGGTTATCGGTAAAGACGCCGGTCATCAGCTCGATATAGGGGCCATTCGCGTCGGTCAGATTGCGATCCCAGGCCTGGCCGAAATCGCCATAACCCCAGCTCCACTGCTTTTTACCCGGCGAGATATGGTGATCGGCGACGTGCAGCAGTCCGCCTCGTTCATCGTGATGGTAGGCACCGACAAAATCATATGCTGATTTCTCTGCCATATAGGAGGTCGGCACCGGGACATTCTTATAGCGGGAGATATCCACGCCCGCGCTGTAGTCCACTTTATAGTAGGTGCCGGTGGCGATGGGGAAGGCAGAAACGTCGCGCTTGCCGTGATCGAACACGGCGGTAACGTCAGGTGGGAACACGCTCTGGTGGGCATCTCCGCCCTTCACCGCCGGGTTGGCCCACCATAAGAAGTGGCGCGGCGTGGCGTTGCCGTTAAAGACCTTGCCGGTAATTTCAATCAGCGCCCGGTCGGGGTAAAGGGTAAAACCGGCCATGACCTGCAGCCCGCGCATGGGCTCGGCTTCGCCCATCCATACGGTTTGCACGCCGCCCTCCCCCTGCTGGATGGTAAAATCGACGGGCATAAAGGTTGTCGGACGATGGTGCTGTGGCCAGTTAAACTCGATCCCGCCGGATATCCACGGCCCGAGCAGGCCGACCAGCGCCGGTTTCACCACTTCGTTGTAGTAGACGAAATCACGCTGCTTAACTTTATCGTAGGCGCGATGGATGCGGCCGCCGAGCTCCGGCAGCAGCATGACGCGAATGAAATCATTCTCCATCCACACCGCCCGATAGTCGCGCATCTCCCGCTCGCCGGTTAAGGTATCAACCACCCCATAGGGGTACACGCTGCCGGAGGAACCCTGATAGACCCGCTTTTCGAGGAACATCGGGTTAGGATCCTCCGCTCCCGTCGTCCACGTCGGGAGTGTAATCGTTTCCTGCCAGACCTTAACCGAACCGTGCATAGCGCTCTCCACTAAAAGTAATTAAGTAAAAACCTGATGAAGGCGAGTTTATAATCTTGAATAGCGGTTAAAATGCGCAATGCTCACGCAATATAGTTAAGGGAGTTAAGTGTATGCAGCTAACCGGGTTCAACAACGTTCGGGTCAGGCAGGCCAACAAATCAATCTTTCTGGCCTGTTTGTGGCGGGAAAAGCAGCTCAGCAAATCGCAGCTCGCTCAGCTCAGCGGGCTTTCCATTCCAGCGGTGAGCAACATACTCGACGAGCTGCTCAGCGAAGGCCTCATCAGCCACTCCGCGGAAAAAATGAGCAATCGGGGCGTCAATAGCGGTAGCTTTCAGATCCCGCTGCACGGCGCCTGGACGCTGTGTATGAACATCACCCCCACCAGCATTGAGTACCAGCTCGCCGACGCTCGCCTGCTGGCCGTCGACGCGCACCAGCATATTCGTATCGATGCGCCGACGCCTCAGGCTTTGCTGGCGGCGATTATCGACTGCTGGCGCCGCGTCCACCGCCGCTATCCGCAGCATAAAATCAACGTCGCGCTGGGTGTTCACGGGCAGGTAGATCCGGTAACCGGCGTTTCGCAAACCATGCCGCAGGCGCGCTGGAAAACGCCTGTCGAACTCAAATACTTACTTGAGGAGGAGCTCGGCGTTCAGGTCAGGGTCGATAATGACTGCGCCATGCTGGCGCTGGCCGAAAAATGGCAGAACAGCGCAGCGCCGCAGGATTTTTGCGTGATCAACGTAGATTACGGTATTGGTTCATCGTTTGTTATTAACGATCAGATCTACCGCGGAAGCCTCTACGGCAGCGGCCAGATTGGCCATACGATCGTCAATCCTGATGGCTCAGCCTGCGACTGCGGGCGCTATGGCTGTCTGGAAACCATCGCCTCGCTCAGCGCGTTGAAAAAGCAGGCTCGGGTATGGCTAAAAACCCAGCCGGAGGCGCAGCCCTCCCCCGAAAAACTCACCACCGAGTCGCTTATTGCGGCCTGGGAACGGGGCGACGTGCATATCCGCGCCTGGGTTGAACGCTCCGCCAACGCCATTGGCCTGAGCCTGTATAACTTCCTCAATCTGCTCAATATTAATCAGATATGGCTCTATGGCCGCAGCTGCGCTTTTGGCGAGCAGTGGCTAAACACCATTGTTAAACAAACCAGTTTTAACCCCTTTGACCACGGCGACGCTCCGCGCGCGCACGCTACCCAAATTAGCTTCGGTCGGCTCACCCGCCCGCAGCAGCTGCTGGGCATTGGCTATCTGTACGTGGAGGAAGCGCTGGAGAAAATTTAGGCACCGGCCTCAATTCGTGGCGGGGAGCAAAATTGTGTATTACGTTTAAAGAACACGTCTTTCATAAGGTGCTGGTTATGAACGCATTACGCTATTTTGATTTTGGTTCCTCGCGCCACGTACTGCTGCTGATTGCACGAATTGCCGTCGTGCTGCTGTTTATCATCTTTGGCTACCCCAAGCTGATGGGCTTTAGCGGCACAGTGCAGTATATGGCGTCATCCGGCGCGCCGCTGCCGACGCTGGCGGCCATTATCGCTATCGTGATGGAGGTTCCGGCGGCGATCCTGATTATTCTCGGCTTCTTCACGCGTCCGCTGGCGGTCATTTTTATTTTTTATACGCTGGGCACGGCGGTTATTGGCCACCACTACTGGGATATGTCCGGCGATGCGGTGCTGCCGAATATGATTAACTTCTATAAAAACGTCAGCATTGCCGGCGCCTTCCTGCTGCTGGCGATAGTCGGCCCGGGCGCCATCTCCCTCGACCGCCGTTAGTCATCGGGCAACGGACGTAAAAAAGGCCGCATTCGCGGCCTTTTATTCGCTTTCAACAGCTAAGCGTTATGCGTAAACCGGGAAGCGGGCGCAGATATCCAGAACTTTACCTTTAACGCGCTCGGTTACCGCTTCGTCATTGATATTGTCCAGAATGTCACACATCCAGCCGGCCAGATCTTTCACTTCAGCTTCTTTGAAGCCGCGGCGAGTCACCGCCGGAGAACCGATACGGATACCGGAAGTTACAAACGGGCTCTTCGGATCGTTCGGCACGCTGTTTTTATTCACGGTGATGTTGGCGCGGCCCAGGGCGGCGTCAGCTTCTTTACCGGTCAGGTTCTTATCAACCAGATCCAGCAGGAACAGGTGGTTTTCAGTACCGCCGGAGACCACTTTGTAGCCGCGGTTCAGGAACACTTCCACCATCGCTTTGGCATTCTTAGCGACCTGCTGCTGGTAGACCTTGAATTCAGGCTCCATCGCTTCTTTCAGCGCCACGGCTTTCGCAGCGATAACGTGCATCAGCGGGCCGCCCTGGGCGCTTGGGAATACGGCAGAGTTCAGCTTTTTGTACAGCTCTTCGCTACCGCCTTTCGCCAGGATCAGGCCACCGCGCGGACCCGCCAGGGTTTTATGGGTGGTGGTGGTCACAACGTGAGCGTGCGGAACCGGGTTCGGATAGACGTCAGCGGCGATCAGGCCGGCCACGTGGGCCATATCAACGAACAGGTAAGCGCCGATGCTGTCGGCGATTTCACGCATTTTTGCCCAGTCAACGACGCCGGAATAGGCAGAGAAGCCGCCGATGATCATCTTCGGCTTGTGGGTCTGCGCCTGCTTCGCCATGTCTTCGTAGTCAATTTTACCGGACTCATCAATGCCGTAAGGGATGATGTTGTACAGCTTGCCGGAGAAGTTAACCGGGGAGCCGTGAGTCAGGTGGCCGCCCTGCGCGAGGTTCATACCGAGAACGGTATCGCCCGGCTGCAGCAGAGCGGTGTAAACCGCGAAGTTAGCCTGAGAACCGGAGTGCGGCTGCACGTTGGCGTAGTCGGCGCCAAACAGCTCTTTTGCGCGGTCGATAGCCAGCTGCTCGACGATATCAACGTATTCGCAGCCGCCGTAGTAGCGCTTGCCCGGGTAGCCTTCGGCATATTTGTTGGTCAGCTGAGAACCCTGAGCCTGCATCACGCGCGGGCTGGTGTAGTTCTCGGAGGCGATCAGTTCGATGTGCTCTTCCTGACGTACTTTTTCCTGCTCCATAGCCTGCCACAGTTCGGCATCATAATCGGCAATGTTCATTTCACGCTTTAACATCCGCATCTCCTGCTCAGCTAACAATAAATTACAGCTCTAAATGGGGGCCTTTTTGGGCGACGGCCCACAGTATAACTGAATCGTTCGGTGATAACAGGTCTTGACAAACGATTTTACGCAAACGATTGGCTGCGCATGACACAAGGCTTTGAGCAATAACGCCTCTCCGATTATCAACGGATTTCTTTTCAGGTTTGTGATGTAAATTCTTCACGTTGTAACTGTTTTAATGCAGAGTGTTAAAGAACCATTTACATTGCAGGGTTATTTATATAAGATGCATTTAAAATGCATCATTAAGATAATACTAAAGGAAGCTGCTATGCTCGACGCTCAAACCATCGCTACGGTCAAAGCCACCATTCCCCTGCTGGTCGAAACGGGTCCTAAGCTGACCGCCCACTTCTACGATCGCATGTTTGCTCATAATCCCGAACTCAAAGAAATCTTCAATATGAGCAACCAGCGCAACGGCGATCAGCGTGAAGCGCTGTTTAACGCTATTGCTGCCTACGCGAGCAATATCGATAACCTGGCGGCCCTGCTGCCGGCGGTAGAGAAAATCGCGCAGAAGCACACCAGCTTCCAGATCCGTCCGGAGCAGTACAATATCGTCGGCGGCCACCTGCTGGCGACGCTGGATGAAATGTTCAGCCCGGGCCAGGAAGTCCTTGATGCGTGGGGCAAAGCCTACGGCGTGCTGGCTAACGTCTTTATCAATCGCGAAGCCGAAATCTATCAGGATAGCGCCAGCAAGACCGGCGGCTGGGAAGGCACCCGCGCGTTCCGCATTGTGAAGAAAACCCCGCGCAGCGCGCTGATCACCAGCTTCGAGATGGAGCCGGTGGACGGCCAGCCGGTTGCCGACTATCAGCCGGGCCAGTATCTGGCCGTCTGGCTGAAGCCAGAAGGGTTTGAATATCAGGAGATTCGCCAGTACTCCCTGACGCGTAAGGCGGATGGTAAAGGCTATCGCATTGCCGTGAAGCGCGAGAGCGGCGGCCAGGTTTCGAACTGGCTGCACAATGCGTCAAGCGAAGGGGACGTTGTCCACCTCGCGGCGCCGGCGGGCGACTTCTTCCTGAACGTTGACGCCGAAACCCCGGTAACGCTGCTCTCCGGCGGCGTCGGCCAGACGCCAATGCTGGCAATGCTGGATTCGCTGGCAAAATCGCGGCATCCGGCGCAGGTAAACTGGTTCCACGCGGCGGAAAACGGCGAGGTTCACGCCTTTGCCGATGAGGTCAGCGCGCTGGGCGCGGCCCTGCCTAAGTTTGCGTCTCACGTCTGGTATCGCAGCCCAGGCGAAGAGGACCGTCAGGCGGCGCGTTTTAATAGCGAAGGTTTGATGGATTTGACCGCTCAGGCAGAGAGCCTGCGCGACCCGCAGATACAGTTCTATCTCTGCGGCCCGGTGGCCTTTATGCAGCATGCGGCAAAGCAGCTGGTGGCGCTTGGGGTCAATAGCGAGCGCATTCATTACGAATGCTTCGGCCCGCACAAAGTACTGTAACTGATGCCCCTCTCCCCGCCGGGGAGAGGGTTAAAACTTAAATCGCTTCGTCGTCTTCTTCGCCGGTACGGATACGGATCACGCGCGCCACGTCAAAGACAAAGATTTTACCATCGCCGATTTTACCGGTCTGCGCCGTGCGGATAATGGTATCGACGCAGGTATCGACGATATCATCCGTGACCACGATTTCGATTTTCACTTTTGGCAGAAAATCCACCATGTACTCCGCACCGCGGTACAGCTCGGTATGGCCCTTCTGACGGCCAAAGCCCTTCACTTCCGTTACCGTCATCCCGGTGATGCCGACTTCCGCCAGCGCTTCACGCACGTCATCGAGCTTGAAAGGTTTAATAATCGCATCAATCTTTTTCATGATTTTCCTGTCTTAGAGTCTATCCCACTAAGGCTATTTTACTTGCCATTTTGAACCTGGGCAGTGCTCAAAATCCTCACGTACTACGTGTACGCTCCGGTTTTTCCGCGCTGTCCGTGTTCAAACTGCGTGCGACAATAACGCCTACTGGGATAGGCTCTTAGTCGCGTAACCGGTTGCTTACCGTATCATAACTTGCGCTATGGCGCGGAGCTACTCTTTAAAGTCGTTGGCGTCGAGCTCGTGGCGCGACAGCAGTTTGTAAAATTCGGTGCGGTTGCGCCCGGCCATTCTGGCCGCGTGCGTCACGTTACCTTTGGTAATTTGCAGCAGCTTGCGCAGGTAGTTCAGCTCAAACTGATTACGCGCCTCAACGAAGGTCGGCAGCGCGGTATTTTCGCCTTCCAGCGCCTGCTCCACCAGCGCATCGCTGATCACCGGCGAGGAGGTCAGCGCCACGCACTGCTCAATCACGTTCACCAGCTGGCGCACGTTGCCCGGCCATTTGGCGGCCATCAGCCGCTTCATCGCGTCGGTCGAGAAGGCGCGAACAAACGGCTTATGCCGGTCGGCCGACTGGCGCAGCAGATGGTTGGCAAGAAGCGGAATATCCTCGGTGCGATCGGCGAGAGGCGGGATCTTGAGGTTCACCACGTTCAGGCGATAAAACAGATCTTCGCGGAACTCGCCGCGCGCCATCGCCTTGGGCAGGTCGCGGTGGGTGGCGGAGACGATGCGCACGTCGATGTCGATGTCGCGGTTGCTGCCCAGCGGGCGAACCTTGCGCTCCTGCAGAACGCGCAGCAGTTTGACCTGCAGAGCCACCGGCATATCGCCGATCTCATCAAGAAACAGCGTGCCCCCTTCGGCGGCCTGAAACAGCCCTTCCCGATTGCTGACCGCGCCGGTAAAGGCGCCGCGGGCGTGGCCAAACAGCTCCGACTCCAGCAGCTGCTCCGGCAGGGCGCCGCAGTTAATGGCGACAAAGGGCTTGGCGTGGCGCGGGCTGGCGTTATGGATCGCCTGGGCGACGATCTCTTTGCCGGTGCCGCTCTGGCCGTTAATCAGCACGCTGACGTCCGACTGCGCCACCATGCCCGCCTGCTCCAGCAGGCGCTGCATCAGCGGGCTACGGGTCACAATCGCCTGACGCCAGCGCTCATCCGTCGTCGGCGCGCTGTGCTCCAGCGCGTCATCAATGGCTTTGTACAGCGCGTCCTTGTCTACCGGCTTGGTCAGGAAGCTGAACACGCCCTGCTGGGTCGCCGCCACCGCATCAGGAATCGAGCCGTGGGCGGTGAGAATGATCACCGGCATTCCCGGCTGCACCTTCTGGATTTCGGCAAACAGCTGCAGGCCGTCCATTTCATCCATGCGCAAATCGCTGACCACCAGGTCGACCTTATCGCGCCCCAGCACGCGCAGCGCTTCGGGCCCGCTTTCGGCAGTGGTCACGCTGTAGCCTTCGCTGACAAGACGCATCCCCAGCAGCTTCAGCAGCCCTGGGTCATCGTCCACCAGCAGCAGGCGCGCGGGTTTACGGCTCGTCATGCGTGGCCTCCGGGATTTTATCGCCGCCGTGCCCGACGTCAGAATTAAAATTTCCGCCCGGCTTGCGGGTGGAGAGCTGACGTTCGATATCGGTAAGATTTTCCAGCTTACGCGTGGTGAGCTCCAGCTCGCCGCGCAGCTGCTGCTCCTGCTGGCGCAGCGCGTCGAGCTCGGCATCGCTGGTCTGCTGTAGCTTCGCGTAGCGGGAGCGTTCGTCTACCAGCTGCAGCTGTCGGCTCTGGCCGTCGCGCCAGAGCTGGTAAAGCGGGCGCACCTGCACGGCGATTTGCGAGCTGAAGGTGTCCAGGCGAGAAACCAGCTCGCGCCGCTCGTCGGGGGTAATTTTGGCGTCCGCCAGCAAAATGCCGCGCTTAAACGCATCCTGCCAGCGGTCGTCATCGTGCAGCCGAGCTTCCGCCCGCGCCTGCGCCGGAGAAAGGCGATCGGCGCAGTCAATTCCGCGCAGCCAGTAGAGCGGATTTTTGTCGCTGATATCCCCGTTCAGGGACCAGATATCCGCGCACTCAACCGAAAGGAAATCCGCCACCTGATGCTGCGGCAGCTCGGGCTGCGCTTTGTCGCCTGCCGTGTGCGGTGATAAAGCCGTGGAACATCCGGCCAGCGCCAGGCAGGAAATGCCGGTCAGCAGCCAGACCCTGACGGGACGAACCCATGCGAAAAAGTGGGACATAGTCACCCATTGTTGATTCATGTGTTGATTTTTCCCGGCTCGGCGGCGGGTAGCGTGATGCGAAAACAGATAAGCCCGGGTAGATCGTCGACCAGGCTTAGCTCGCCCTGCATTTGTCGAACGCAGTCCCGCGCAATGCTTAGCCCGAGGCCGCTGCCTTTTACCGCCCCTTTACGCTGGTGACTTCCCTGATAAAAGGGCTCAAATATCATTTTTCTTTCCACTGGCGGTATCGGCTCGCCGCTGTTGCTTACGTCGATGCGCACCTGCTCGCCGTGCCGGTAGCTATGAATGTGAATGTTACCGGATTCAGCACCATAGTGCACCGCATTGGAGTAGAGATTATCCAGCACGCTCGCCAGCAAAGCCGGCTCCGCCTGGCAGAACCGGGCCTCCAGGCAGAGTTCCGTGCGCATCAGTTTAGCTCTTGCCGGCAGGCTGTGGGCAGAGACCACGCTTTCGACCAGCTCTGCGAGGTTAACCGTTTCGCGCGCCACCGGGCCATCGGCCTGTTTACGGTTGTAATCAAGCAGCTGTTCAATCAGCTTTTGCAGGTTGCGGCTGCTGGCGTCGAGGATCTCGACAATCTCCTGCTGCTCGGCGGTCAAAGGCCCGGCAACGCGGTCGGCAAGCAGCTCCGTACCTTCGCGCATGCTGGCTAAGGGCGTTTTCAGCTCATGGGAGAGATGGCGCAAAAACTGATGCCGCTGCGACTCCAGCCAGGCCAGGCGCTCGCTCAGCCAGATAATGCGTTCGCCGACCGAGCGCAGCTCGCGCGGCCCGGTGAACAGCGCCGCGTTATCCAGCGACTTCCCTTCTCCCAGCCGGTTAATCATCTTCTCAATCCCCTTTACCGGGCCGATGATCATCCGGGTAAACAGCAGCACCAGCGCCAGGCTCAGCAGGAACAGCACCAGCGCCTGCCAGCCGAAGAACTGCCCGCGTTCGGCGATCTCCTGCTGCAGCTGCTGCCCGCGCGAATAGACGACCGTTCGGGTGGCCTGCACCATGACGCTGTTGGCCGTGGCGAAGGCTTCCAGGCTCTCGGCCGACTTCGCGTCGGGGCTGCTGTTTTTGCACCTCAGCTGCGCCAGGTCGCTCAAATCCTGGCTCAGGGCCTGCCAAATTTTCTCATCCGGCAGCACGCCGGCGTGGGCGTCCAGCATTTCGCTGTAGCGCTGGCGCTGATTTTGATAAACCTTCGCCAGCGTCGGATCGTCCAGCACGCAGTACTGGCGGTAGCTGCGCTCCATTTCCAGCGAAGCGTTAACCATCGCCTCGCTGCGCCGGGCGTCAACCAGGGTGGTGCGGTTGATGTGCGCGGCCTGGGCGCTGAGAGCGTTCAGGCTCTGCCACGCCTGCCAGGCCAGAACCAGCAGCGGTAGCAGGATCAGCACAAAGGAGAGCGTCACCAGCTGGCGCAACGATCGGGGGAAAAGGGAGAGTCGCTTCAAGTATATAGCCTCAAACATTCGCTTAAGACGATGCTAACCGAGGACGCCGCAGAGTAACAGGCGCAATCCGCAGTTCTGTCGCAGGAAGGGGACGGGCCGGGGCATTTCCCGTCAACGGCGCGGGTCAACATCCCCGCGCGCCGACGGCTTGCCATACGGCGGACATAATAAAGCCAGGCATTTGCCTGGCTTTATTAAGAAATAAGGCGGTGCCTAACTCGACGTTTCGCCCGATGGCTGATAAAGCAGAGCTATTATCAGGAGTTGGACGGCAGGCACCTTGTTGTGCGTCATTCGAAGTTTATGTAGCGCGTCCCGAAGGGGCTGACATAAGAAGGTGAATGAGCCACTGCTTATTATTATGCACGTTCTATGCCACATTACAAAACATTTTATTAACACAATGAAATATAAATGGTTTTCTATATTTTACACCCCTGACGGCGATGTCTGTTTTTTAGCCATGCTGTCGCCATTTAGCGACACTTAAACCCTGACTTAGCAACCCTGTTTAAAATCAAAAGGTTAAATGTCTCCTTTTAGAGACACCTCTCCCCGGCGTTTGTCGGTAAATCCCGACACCCTGCAGCGATAGCCATCACAAACAAAAAGGCCCCCCGCTTTCGCGGGAGGCCTTTTAGAGCATCAGCCAGGGTTCGGTTTAGCCCAGCTGCTTACGCGCGTTGCGGAAAATACGCATCCACGGGCTGTCTTCGCCCCAGTTTTCCGGGTGCCAGGAGTTGGCCACGCTGCGGAAGACGCGCTCAGGGTGCGGCATCATAATGGTGGCGCGACCGCTTTCGCTGGTAACGGCGGTAATCCCGTTCGGCGAGCCGTTCGGGTTCGCCGGGTAGCTTTCGGTCACTTTACCGAAGTTATCGACGAAACGCAGCGCGACCAGGCCTTTGCTCTCAAGCTGCGCCAGATGTGCGCCGTCGCGAACCTCCACCTGCCCTTCACCGTGAGACACGGCGATAGGCATCATTGAGCCGACCATCCCCTGCAGCAGCAGAGACGGGCTTTGCGTCACTTCAACCAGGCTGAAGCGCGCCTCAAAGCGGTCAGAGTAGTTACGTACGAAGCGCGGCCACAGGTCGCTTCCCGGGATCAGCTCCCGCAGGTTGGACATCATCTGACAGCCGTTACACACGCCCAGCGCCAGGGTCTGCGGACGATGGAAGAAGGTCGCAAACTCATCGCGCACGCGGTCGTTGAACAGAATCGATTTCGCCCAGCCTTCGCCCGCGCCCAGCACGTCGCCGTAAGAGAAGCCGCCGCAGGCCACCAGCGCCTGGAAGTCGGCAAGGCCGGTACGGCCCGCAAGCAGGTCGCTCATGTGCACGTCAACGGCATCAAAGCCCGCGCGATGGAAGGCCGCGGCCATCTCAACGTGCGAGTTAACGCCCTGCTCGCGCAATACCGCCACCTTCGGACGCGCGCCGGTCGCAATGTACGGCGCGGCAATATCTTCGTTGATATCGAAAGAGAGCTTAACGTTGAGGCCAGGATCGCTATCGTTGCTTTTCGCGGCGTGCTCGCTATCGGCACACTCGGGGTTATCGCGCAGACGCTGCATCTGCCAGGTGGTTTCTGCCCACCACATACGCAGCGTAGAGCGGCTTTCGCTGAATACCGGGCTACCGTTGGCGGTGATGACGAAGCGATCGCTCGCCGTTGCCTGACCCAGGTAGTGGGTGCACTCCGCCAGACCGTGGGAGGCCAGCAGCGCTTCAACCGCCTCGCGATCCGCGGCGCGAACCTGAATAACCGCCCCGAGCTCTTCGTTGAACAGCGCCGCCAGGCTATCGTCACCCAGGGCAGCGATATCCACATCCACGCCGCAGTGGCCGGTGAAGGCCATTTCGGCCAGCGTCACCAGCAGGCCGCCGTCGGAACGGTCGTGGTATGCCAGCAGCTTGCGTTCAGCTACCAGCGCCTGCATTGCGTCCCAGAAGCCTTTCAGCTGCGCGACGTCGCGAACGTCCGCCGGGGTATCGCCCAGCTGGCGATAAACCTGCGCCAGCGCGGTCGCGCCCAGCGCGTTGTGGCCGTTGCCTAAATCAATCAGCAGCAGGGCGTTGTCTTCGGTCAAGAGCTGCGGCGTCACGGTGCGACGCACGTCTTCCACGCGGGCAAAGGCGGTGATCACCAGCGACAGCGGAGAGGTCATCTCGCGCTGCTCGCTGCCTTCCTGCCAGCGGGTTTTCATCGACATAGAATCTTTGCCGACCGGGATAGTCAGGCCCAGAGCCGGACACAGCTCTTCGCCAACCGCTTTCACCGCTTCGTACAGACCGGCATCTTCGCCCGGGTGTCCGGCCGCTGCCATCCAGTTTGCCGAAAGTTTCACGCGATTCAGCGCACCAATTTGCGTTGCCGCCACGTTGGTCAGCGCTTCCCCGACCGCCAGGCGGGCGGAGGCGGCGAAATCGAGTAATGCCACCGGCGAACGTTCGCCAAGGGCCATCGCTTCGCCGTAGTAGCTATCGAGGCTGGCGGTGGTAACCGCGCAGTTCGCCACCGGGATCTGCCACGGGCCAACCATCTGATCGCGCGCCACCATGCCGGTAACGGTGCGGTCGCCGATGGTGACGAGGAAGGTTTTCTCCGCCACCGCCGGCAGGTGCAGAACGCGATTTACCGCGTCGGCAACGGTCATTCCCTGGCGATTCAGCGCTTCGCCTTTGGCCTTCAGGGTCTGCACGTCTCGGGTCATTTTCGGCGTTTTGCCCAACAGCACGTCCAGCGGCAGATCGATCGGCTGGTCGTTGAAATGGCTGTCGCTCATATTCAGATGCAGCTCTTCGGTAGCGTCGCCAATCACGGCGTAAGGCGCGCGCTCGCGGCGGCACAGCTCGTCAAACAGCGGCAGCTGGTCCGGCGCCACTGCTAATACGTAGCGCTCCTGGGATTCGTTACACCAGATTTCCAGCGGGCTCATGCCCGGCTCGTCGCTGAGGATATCGCGCAGCTGGAATTTACCGCCGCGGCCGCCGTCGCTCACCAGCTCCGGCATGGCGTTCGAAAGGCCGCCCGCGCCGACGTCGTGGATAAACAGAATCGGGTTGGCGTCGCCCAGCTGCCAGCAGCGGTCAATGACCTCCTGGCAGCGACGTTCCATTTCCG
Source organism: Klebsiella sp. BIGb0132 (assembly GCF_024810075.1). Lineage (NCBI taxonomy): Bacteria > Pseudomonadati > Pseudomonadota > Gammaproteobacteria > Enterobacterales > Enterobacteriaceae > Klebsiella > Klebsiella sp. BIGb0132. The sequence goes on from NZ_JANUDW010000009.1 coordinate 167,312, forward strand.
GGTTGTCGCGCTGGACGGAGGCGAAATCGAGGTCCGCATCAGACTGACCGGATGCCATAGACGAGGCCGCACCGCCGCCGAGGCCAATGTTCATCGCCGGGCCGCCGAGCACGATAAGCTTCGCCCCAACGATAATTTCGCCTTTCTGGACATGATCGGCGCGGATGTTGCCGATGCCGCCAGCCAGCATGATCGGCTTGTGGTAGCCGCGCAGCTCTTCACCGTTGTGGCTGGTCACCTTTTCTTCATAGGTGCGGAAGTAGCCGTTCAGCGCCGGACGACCAAATTCGTTGTTAAACGCCGCGCCGCCCAGCGGACCGTCGGTCATGATATCCAGCGCGGTCACGATGCGGTCCGGTTTGCCAAAGTCTTCTTCCCACGGCTGTTCAAAGCCCGGGATGCGCAGGTTAGAGACCGAGAACCCGACCAGGCCCGCTTTGGGTTTCGCACCGCGTCCGGTCGCGCCTTCATCGCGGATTTCACCGCCGGAACCGGTCGCTGCGCCCGGCCACGGAGAAATCGCCGTCGGGTGATTGTGCGTTTCTACCTTCATCAGGATATGCGCCGCTTCCTGATGGTAGTCATAAATCCCGTCCTGATGGCTGGCGAAGAAGCGCCCGACCTCAGAACCTTCCATGACCGCGGCGTTGTCTTTGTAAGCCGACAGAACGTAGTCCGGGGTCTTCTCAAAGGTATTTTTGATCATCTTAAACAGCGACTTCGGCTGCTGTTCGCCGTCGATGACCCAATCGGCGTTAAAAATCTTGTGGCGGCAGTGCTCGGAGTTGGCCTGCGCGAACATATACAGTTCGATATCGTTCGGGTTACGACCCAGCGTTTTGAAAGCATCCTGCAGGTAGTCGATTTCATCGTCCGCCAGCGCTAACCCCAGACGGAGGTTAGCGTCAATTAGCGCCTGACGGCCCTGGCCCAGCAGATCGACGCTGGTGACCGGCTTAGGCTGATGCTGAGCGAACAGCTTCGCGCCCTCTTCCAGCGCGTCGAATACGCTTTCCATCATTCGGTCGTGCAGCTCATCTGCAACAACGGCCCACTGCTCTGCGCTCAGCGTGCCGGCTTCAACGTAGTACGCTACGCCGCGCTCAAGGCGCACAACCTGTGCCAGGCCGCAGTTATGGGCGATATCGGTAGCTTTAGAAGACCAGGGGGAGATGGTGCCAGGGCGGGGGGTGACGAGCAGTAATTTACCGGTTGGGGTATGGCTACTTAAGCTTGGGCCATACTTGAGCAGTCGTGCCAGCCTCTCGCGATCCTCTCCGCCGAGCGGGGCGTTCAGGTCGGCAAAATGAACATACTCTGCATATATTGTGCTTACCGGGATGTTGGCCGCCTGGAAACGTGCCAGCAGTTTATTGATACGAAATGCCGACAGTGCAGGTGAACCACGCAAAATTTCCATCATAAGTCTCTCGTCTTCGAAGCTTTCAATATGAGCCAGGGGGGAAACGGGCGCTATTATAGTGAATCCTGCGCCCTGACGAAACCGTTTGCGTGGAAATAAAATCATTCGTCGCGTTTATCATTAAATGTGACCTCTATCGCGAATAAGTTGCCAACTGGCGCATTCTTAAGCAAAATGCCGCTCATTCAACGACAACCTTTTACTTTTTCCGGTCATAGTCTGCTGAGGAACATAGAGCTGCAGAAGATTAACTATCTGAAAAAACTAAAGATTAATTATCTGCTCATCGGCATTGTTACCTTATTGCTGGCGGCTGCCCTGTGGCCGTCGATCCCGTGGTCGGGCAAACCAGAGAACCGCGTGGCGGGAATTATGTCGCGCGGGGAGCTGCGCATCAGCACCATCAATTCGCCGATGACCTTTGCGACCATCAATGACAAAACCTACGGTCTTGATTACGAGCTGGCGCAGCAGTTCGCCGACTACCTCGGCGTAAAGCTGAAGATCACCGTTCGGCAGAATATCAGCCAGCTGTTTGACGATCTGGATAACGGGAAGGCCGACATGCTCGGCGCCGGGCTGGTCTATAACTCCGAGCGGGTGAAGAACTATCAGCCGGGACCGAGCTACTACTCCGTATCGCAGCAGCTGGTCTACCGGGTCGGCAGCCCCCGCCCGCGCACCCTTGCTGGCCTCAATGCCGACCAGCTGGCTATCGCGCCGGGCCACGTCGCCATTAACGACCTGCAGAGCCTGAAGGAGAGCAAATACCCCGATCTCAGCTGGCGCGTCGATGAAAAGCGCGGCACCACGGCGCTAATGCAGGCGGTGATCGATGGCGATCTGAGCTACACCATCGCCGATTCCGTGGCGGTCAGCCTGTTTCAGCGCGTTCATCCTGAGCTGGCGGTCGCGCTGGATATCAGCGATGAGCAGCCGGTGACCTGGTTTAGCGTCAAGGGCGAAGACAACTCGCTCTCGGCGGCGATGCTCGATTTCTTCAACAACATTAATGAAGACGGCACCCTGGCGCGGCTGGAAGAGAAGTATCTCGGGCACGGCAACGATTTCGATTATGTCGATACGCGCACCTTCCTGCGGGCGGTAGAGAATATCCTGCCGGACCTGCAGCCGATGTTTGAAAAGTACGCCCGCCAGATCGACTGGCGCCTGCTGGCGGCGATTGCCTGGCAGGAGTCGCACTGGGATCCGCAAGCCACCTCACCGACCGGGGTGCGCGGGATGATGATGCTCACCAGAAACACCGCTCAGAGCCTGGGATTAACCGACCGCACCGATGCCGAGCAGAGCGTCAACGGCGGCATGCGCTATCTGCAGGATATGATGAACAAGGTTCCGGATTCGGTTCCCAAAGATGAGCGGATCTGGTTTGCGCTGGCGGCGTACAATATGGGCTACGCGCATATTCTCGACGCCATCGCCCTGACGAAAAAACAGCAAGGGAATCCCAACAGCTGGGCGGACGTGAAGCAGCGCCTGCCGCTTCTCAGCCAAAAATCCTACTACAGCAGGCTGAAATACGGCTACGCGCGGGGCCATGAAGCCTACGCTTACGTCGAGAACATTCGCAAATACCACATTAGCCTGGTCGGCTATCTGTCCGAGAAGGAGAGGAAGGACCAGCAGGCGCTGGCGATGGCCGGTGACTATCCGGCGGTTTTGCCGGATGAGGTAGATAGAAAGGAAGAGCAGGCGCTACCGTTTTTCAAATTCCGCACCGAAGCGCTGGTCGATAACGCCAGGTTCAAAATCCCCGGGCTGAACCACTAGCTCTCGTCCGCCTGGCGCGCCTTTTTCAGCGCCTTTTTCTCTTCCCGCCGCCAGCGGAAAAAATCGCTCAGCATGGCCGAACACGACTCGGCGAGAACGCCTTCAGCGATCTCAACCCGATGGTTCATCCCCGGATGGTGCAGCACGTCGATAAGCGATCCGGCGGCGCCGGTTTTCGCATCCCGGGCGCCAAATACCAGCCGCGAGATGCGGCTATGCACCATCGCCCCGGCGCACATCACGCACGGCTCGAGGGTCACGTACAGCGTGGCGTCAATCAGGCGGTAGTTTTGCAGCACCAGCCCGCCCTGGCGTATGGCCATGATCTCGGCGTGCGCGGTCGGATCGTGACGGCCGATCGGCCGATTCCAGCCCTCGCCGATGACCTGGTTATTGTGTACCAGCACGGCACCCACCGGCACCTCGCCCTCTTCCCAGGCGCGTTTAGCCAGCGTCAAAGCGTGACGCATCCAGTATTCATCATTGCGTTCATGGTCAGACAAAGCGGGACTCCTGTGCAAAAGCGGGGCGCATTATACATGCCGGCCGCGCATTAGACACTATCACTCTAGCTGATGCAGATCGCCCTGCGGCGTCACCCGCCAGCGATGCTGGCAAAAGCAGAGCAGCGGATTATCCTGCTCGCTGTCGCTATAGCCGCTATACAGCCGCAGCGGCGCGCCAATTTTTTGCTCCAGCTGCGCCACTTTTTCATGCCCCAGGCAGCGCAGAGTCAGGACCCAGCCGCCGTAGCGGCGCGCCATTCTGCTGGCGATGAGGTTCACTCTCGGTAGCCAGGGCGTATCAAAATAGACCTGCTCCACCAGCGACTGCGGCGAACCGGTGATCAGCCAGACGTCGGCATCGGTGCTGGTCAAATATCCCGTTAGCCGGGCATGCACCACCGGGAATGCCGTCACGTGCTGGCGAAACCAGCGGACAAAGTTCGCCTCAAGACGCTTGAGCTTCGCCTCGCTGCGCCCGCAGGTGGAGGCCCACAGCAGCAGGCTCATCGGCCAGCGCGCCGCCCTGCCGTTGACCAGCAGCCCGCCGAGGATAACCGGCAGCAAAAGCGCTACCGGCAGCAGATTCAGGGGCTGATGACGCAGGACGTAGCGTATGAAGCTGCCAAACATATCCTGCTGGTGCAGGGTTCCATCAAGATCAAAAAAGACCACCCGACGCATAGCGCTATTCAAACTCAACCTCTTCTTTTCGTCATTCCGGCTGCCCGTTAGCTTACCAGCCTTGCACCCTTAATATTAAAAACATCTGCGAGCGTTGAATTTAGGTTAAGGTCGTTGGTTAATAAATCTCAGCGCCAGAATTTTTAATTCGCCATAATCCTCTTATAATCGAATACAAAATTCTTTCACCAGAGGGTGAAGGCTGTCCTCAGGAAAACCTATGAACTGTTTAATCCGCATTCGCCAGCGCTACCCGTCGCTGGCGGCAAGCGATAAAAAGCTGGCTGATTTTATCCTCGCCCAGCCGGACCAGACCCGACACCTCAGCTCGCAGCAGCTGGCGGGTGAAGCGGGCGTCAGCCAGTCGAGCGTGGTGAAATTCGCCCAGAAGATGGGCTTCAAAGGTTTCCCGGCCCTGAAGCTGGCGCTGAGCGAAGCGCTGGCCAGCGCGCCCGACCCGCAGTCGGTCCCGGTGCATAACCAGATCCTCGGCGACGATCCGCTGCGTCTGGTGGGCGAAAAGCTGATTAAGGATAACGTGGCGGCGATGCACGCCTCGCTGGACGTTAACAGCGAAGAGAAGCTGCTGGAGGCCGTTGCGCTGCTGCGCACCGCTCGCCGGGTCATTATTACCGGCATCGGCGCCTCGGGCCTGGTGGCGCGCAACTTCAGCTGGAAGCTGATGAAGATTGGCGTCAACGCCGTCGCCGAGCAGGATATGCACGCCCTGCTGGCCACCGTCCAGGCGATGTCGCCAGACGATCTGCTGTTCGCCATCTCCTACTCCGGCGAGCGGCGGGAAATCAACATGGCGGCGGCGGAAGCCCTGCGCGTTGGCTGCCGGATCCTCGCGATCACCGGCTTCAGCCCCAACGCGCTGCAGCAGCAGGCCTCCCAGTGCCTGTACACCATTGCCGAAGAGCAGGCGACGCGCAGCGCGGCAATCTCCTCAACCAGCGCGCAGATGATGCTGACGGATCTGCTGTTTATGGCGCTGGTACAGCAGGATCTTGAGCATGCGCCGGAGCGTATTCGCCACAGCGAGGCGCTGGTGAAAAAGCTGGTGTGAGCAGAAAATGGGCGTATAATGCCCGCCCTGTTTGTGTTGTTTCTGAGAATTACCTGATGGCGCTGTTAATTACCAAAAAATGCATCAACTGCGATATGTGCGAACCGGAATGTCCGAACGAGGCCATTTCGATGGGTGATAGCATTTATGAAATTAACAGCGATCGCTGCACGGAATGCGTGGGTCATTACGAAACGCCCACCTGTCAAAAAGTGTGCCCAATCCCCAATACGATCCTTAAAGATCCGGCGCACCCTGAGAACGAAGAGCAGCTGTGGGATAAGTTTGTGCTGATGCACCACGCGGATAAAATCTAGCTTTCGATAATAACCGTTGCGCAGGCGTAGTGGCGCTCATCGGCCAGCGTGACGTGAACGGCGCTGACTCCCAGGCGCTCTGCCAGATTCCTGGCCTCGCCCCACAGGCGCAGCTTCGGTTTACCCAGCTCGTCGTTATAAACCTCAAACTGATTAAAAGCCAAACCGTTACGAATGCCGGTACCCAGCGCTTTTGCCGCCGCCTCTTTCACCGCGAAGCGCTTGGCCAGAAAGCGCACCGGCTGCTGGTGCTGCTCCCAGATTGCCCACTCGCTCTCGCTTAATACGCGTCGGGCAAGGCGATCGCCGCTACGGGCGATCACCGCTTCAATGCGGGCAATTTCAACGATATCCGTGCCCAGCCCGAGAATAGCCATTAAGGACGGGCTTCCTGCATCAGGCGCTTCATTTCAGCAACCGCTTCCTTCAGGCCGCTCATCACCGCGCGACCGATAATCGCGTGGCCAATATTCAGCTCATGCATTTCCGGCAGTCGGGCGATGGCCTTGACGTTGTGGTAGGTCAGACCGTGTCCGGCATTGACCTTCAGGCCAAGGCTGGCGGCGTAGGTGGCCGCTTTGGCAATGCGCTCGAGCTCTTTGGCCTGCTGCGCGTCGCTTTCGGCATCCGCGTAGCAGCCGGTATGAATTTCGATATAGGGCGCGCCCACTTCCGCCGCCGCCTTAATTTGCGCAAAATCGGCATCAATGAACAGCGAAACCAGAATGCCGGCATCGGCAAGACGCTGGCAGGCGTCGCGCATTTTTTCGCGCTGGCCGGCCACGTCCAGGCCGCCTTCGGTAGTCACTTCCTGGCGCTTCTCCGGCACCAGGCAGCAGAAATGCGGTTTGGTTTCGCAGGCGATCGCCAGCATCTCTTCGGTCACCGCCATTTCGAGGTTCATGCGGGTATCCAGCGTCTGGCGCAGGACGCGCACGTCGCGGTCGGTGATATGGCGGCGGTCTTCGCGCAGATGCACGGTGATACCGTCGGCGCCGGCCTGCTCGGCGATAAACGCTGCCTGTACCGGGTCCGGGTATGCGGTGCCGCGAGCGTTACGTAGCGTAGCGATATGGTCAATGTTGACCCCTAACAGTAATTCAGCCATGACAATCCTCATTGTTCATTATTTGTTTTATCTGCTCGCGCCGCTCTGGCGGGAATAAACTGGCGAAACAGCTCCCGGCTCTTTAGCGGCTTGCCGCCAAGATACGGCTTCAGGGCGATACGGGTAAAGCGTTTGGCAGCACGTAAGGCATCGCTATCCGGGAACTCACGGTTAGCCAGCGCCTTCAAATGGTGCCCGGTAAAGCTGTTGTTATCAATAACCAGACTGGCGATAAAGCCTTTTTCTTCGCGGTAGCGATAGGTCATGGTATCGGAGACCGCTTCGCCGCTGCCGGCGCAGTGCAGGAAATCGACGCCGTAGCCCAGATGCCCGAGCAGGGCCAGTTCGAAGCGGCGTAAAGCCGGCTCCGGCGTACCGCTCGCGCCGGCGAGCGCCTGGAGGCAGTGCAGGTAGTCGAAAAAGAGTTCAGAGAAGCGGGTTTCGTGTTCGAGCACCCGGGAGAGCAGCTCATTGACGTAGAGGCCGCTATAGAGCGTAATCCCGCTGAGCGGTAGCGCCAGCGAAACGGCCTCGGCGCTGCGCAGCGTTTTGACTTCGCCACGGCCGCCAAAGCGGAGCAGTAAGGGGGTAAATGGCTGGAGAGCGCCTTTCAGACTGGAGCGTTTGGAACGCGCGCCTTTGGCAACAAGACGCACGCGGCCCGACTCTTCCGTGAAGACGTCCAGCATCAGGCTGGTTTCGCTCCACGGGCGGCTATGCAGGACGAAAGCGCGCTGCCAGCCTTCCATCATACTCGTCGTCTTTCAGGTTGCAGGCGCGCCGGCTGCGTCAAGTCACCCCGGTCGCTTACGACAGTAAGCTCCCGGAGACTCACGGTCTTGCCGCCTGCCTGCACCTCGAAAGCCATGGAGTAGCAAACTCAGAGATCGTCAACGTAACCGAGGCTGCGCAACGCGCGCTCGTCGTCGGCCCAGCCGGATTTGACCTTCACCCACAGTTCGAGGTGAACCGGTGCTTCGAACATATCCTGCATGTCTTTACGCGCTTCAATACCGATGGTTTTGATTTTGGCGCCTTTGTTGCCAATAACCATCTTCTTCTGACCTTCGCGCTCAACGAGGATCAGGCCGTTAATATCATAACCGCCGCGTTCGTTGGTCTGGAAACGCTCGATCTCTACCGTTACGGAGTACGGCAGCTCGGCCCCGAGGAAGCGCATCAGCTTCTCACGGATGATTTCAGAAGCCATAAAGCGCTGGGAGCGATCGGTAATGTAATCTTCCGGGAAGTGATGAATCGCTTCCGGCAGATGTTTACGCACAATCCCGGCGATGGTATCGACGTTAGTCCCGGTTTCCGCGGAAATCGGCACGATATCGAGGAAGTTCATCTGGCTTGCCAGGAACTGCAGGTGCGGCAGCAGATCGGCCTTCTCCTGCACGTTATCGACTTTGTTCACCGCCAGAATAACCGGTGCCCTGGCGTCGCGCAGCTTGCCCAGCACCATTTCGTCGTCCGCGGTCCAGCGGGTGCCTTCAACAACGAAGATCACCAGCTCAACGTCGCCAATCGAGCTGCTCGCCGCTTTGTTCATCAGGCGGTTGATCGCCCGCTTCTCTTCCATATGCAGGCCCGGGGTATCAACGTAGATTGCCTGATACGGCCCTTCGGTATGGATGCCGACAATGCGGTGACGGGTGGTCTGCGCTTTACGAGAAGTAATCGAGATCTTCTGCCCAAGCAGCTTGTTCAACAGCGTGGATTTACCCACGTTCGGGCGGCCTACGATGGCAACAAACCCGCAATAATTTTTTTCTTCGCTCATTCCAGCTCCAGCTTTTTCAGCGCCTGTTCGGCGGCAGCCTGCTCCGCCTTGCGACGGCTGGAACCCGTGCCGACCACCGGTTCACTCAGGCCGCTAACCTGGCAGTGGATAGTAAATTCCTGATCGTGTGCTTCCCCGCGCACCTGAACGACCAAATAAGATGGCAGCGGCAGATGGCGACCCTGCAGATACTCCTGCAGGCGGGTCTTCGGATCTTTTTGCTTATCGCCCGGGCTAATTTCGTCCAGACGAGTTTGGTACCAGGAGAGGATCAGACGTTCGATATTCTGAATATCGCTGTCGAGGAAGACCCCGCCAATTAACGCTTCGACGGTATCTGCCAGAATCGATTCACGACGGAAGCCACCGCTTTTCAATTCACCCGGCCCCAGACGCAGACATTCACCCAGCTCGAACTCGCGAGCGATTTCCGCCAGCGTGTTGCCTCGTACCAGCGTCGCGCGCATGCGGCTCATATCGCCTTCGTCAACCCGAGGGAAACGATGGTAGAGCGCATTCGCGATCACAAAACTCAAAATAGAGTCGCCTAAGAATTCCAGGCGCTCATTGTGTTTGCTGCTGGCACTGCGGTGAGTTAATGCCTGTTGCAACAGCTCCTGATGATTAAAAGTGTAGCCCAGCTTCCGTTGAAGCCGATTAATTACGATGGGGTTCATGCGTTACCAATAGATGAATGCGTCAAAAATGCAGCACACGAAACCGACCTGAGCATTCTCGCCAACTTCACGTTGCATGCGCGCTTGTTTGTCGCCTTTCTGCAACCCAAATTATTGAGAGAATAAACAACCAACGCGGTTTCGTGTGCAGTGTCACTCTTACGAGAGACAACCAAAACTTCGGGGGGATATTCTATACGCAACGACAGGGGATGTCGTTAGTTTGGATGGATTTAAATATTAAATAATTCACGCTGCCGATATTGCAGCGGCAGCGTGAATCGGGCAGGGAAATTAGTGGATGCTGCCGATGCGCGATAAACGCACGCCGGTTGGCCACTCGCCTTCCTGTTTTTCGAAGCTCATCCAGATAGCCGTGGCTTTACCCACCAGGTTGGCTTCCGGCACAAAGCCCCAGTAGCGGCTATCCGCGCTATTATCGCGGTTGTCGCCCATCATGAAATAGTGGCCCGGCGGCACAATCCAGGTCGCCAGCGGCAGACCGGACTGATGGTAGTACATCCCCACCTGATCCTGGGCAATCGGCACGGTCAGAATACGGTGGGTAACGTCACCCAGCGTCTCTTTGCGCTCGGTCAGACGGATACCGTCCGCCTTGCTCTCGCCCTTCGGCAGCTGCCAGAATCCGCTGGTCGCTTCGCCGCCGTTGCTGCGAGAGAAGGTCTGGACGAAATCGCTCGGCTCAACGTTAGAGTAAGTGACCGGCAGCGCGTTGCCGCACGCCTGTCCGGAACTGCATCCCGGCTGGATAGTGACCTGCTTGGCCAACGGATCGTAGGTGACTTTATCACCCGGTAAACCCACCGCGCGCTTGATGTAGTCGAGGCGCGGATCTTCCGGGTATTTAAACACCACGATATCGCCGCGCTTCGGATGCCCGGTTTCGATCAGCGTTTTCTGATAGATAGGATCTTTAATCCCGTAAGCAAACTTCTCTACCAGAATAAAATCGCCAATCAGCAGCGTCGGCATCATTGAGCCTGACGGGATCTGGAAGGGTTCGTAAATAAATGAACGCACCACCAGCACGATCGCCAGCACCGGGAACACCGAGGCCCCCGTTTCCAGCCAGCCCGGTTTCGGGCCGACCTTCTTCAGCGTTGTTTTATCCAGACCTTCACCGGTCGCTTCCTGGGCTGCGGCCTGACCTGCGCGACGCTTCGGTGCGAAGATAAACTTATCCAGACACCATAAAAGCCCCGTTACCAGGGTTGCGATCACCAGGATCAGGGCAAACATGTTCGCCATGCCAACTCCTTAATGGTTATTTTCCGTCTTTACCCACGTGCAGAATGGCGAGGAACGCTTCCTGCGGCAGTTCAACGTTACCCACTTGCTTCATGCGCTTCTTACCGTCTTTCTGCTTCTGCAGCAGCTTCTTCTTACGGCTCACGTCGCCGCCATAGCATTTCGCGAGGACGTTTTTACGCAGCTGCTTAACGGTAGCACGGGCGATGATGTGGTTGCCGATTGCCGCCTGAATCGCGATATCGAACTGCTGACGCGGGATCAGCTCTTTCATCTTCTCTACCAGCTCGCGGCCGCGGTACGGAGCGTTATCGTTGTGGGTAATCAGCGCCAGCGCATCAACGCGCTCGCTGTTGATCAGCACATCGACGCGCACCATGTTGGAGGCCTGGAAGCGCTTGAAGTTGTAGTCCAGCGACGCGTAGCCGCGAGAGGTTGACTTCAGGCGATCGAAGAAGTCGAGGACCACTTCCGCCATCGGGATCTCATAGGTCAGCGCAACCTGTTTACCGTGATAAACCATGTTGGTCTGCACGCCACGCTTCTCGATGCAAAGGGTGATGACGTTGCCGAGGAACTCCTGCGGCAGCAGCATATGGCACTCGGCAATAGGCTCGCGCAGCTCGTAAATGTTATTCAGCGGCGGCAGCTTGGACGGGCTATCGACGTAGATAACCTCTTTCGCCGTCGTCTCAACTTCATAAACTACCGTTGGCGCCGTGGTAATCAGATCCAGATCGTATTCGCGCTCAAGACGCTCCTGGATGATCTCCATGTGCAGCAGGCCAAGGAAGCCGCAGCGGAAGCCAAAGCCCAGCGCGGTCGAGCTTTCTGGTTCATAGAACAGAGAGGCGTCGTTGAGGCTCAGTTTGCCCAGCGCATCGCGGAAGCTTTCGTAATCGTCAGAGCTCACCGGGAACAGGCCGGCGTACACCTGCGGTTTGACCTTTTTGAAACCAGGCAGCGCTTTGTCAGCCGGGTTACGGGAAGTGGTCAGGGTATCGCCTACCGGCGCGCCGAGGATGTCTTTAATCGCACACACCAGCCAGCCAACTTCGCCGCACTTCAGCTCGGTACGATCGACCTGCTTCGGCGTAAAGATACCGAGACGATCGGCGTTATAAACCTGTCCGGTACTGATGACCTTAATCTTGTCGCCCTTGCGCATGGTGCCGTTTTTAATACGCACCAGCGAGACAACGCCGAGATAGTTATCGAACCAGGAGTCGATGATCAGCGCCTGCAGCGGGGCGTCCGGATCGCCTTCCGGCGGCGGAATGTCGCGCACCAGTCGCTCCAGCACGTCCGGAACACCTACGCCGGTCTTCGCCGAGCAGCGCACCGCATCGGCGGCGTCAATGCCGACGATATCTTCAATTTCTTCCGCAACGCGTTCCGGATCGGCCGCAGGCAGGTCGATTTTGTTGAGGACCGGCACAACTTCGAGGTCCATTTCCATCGCGGTATAGCAGTTAGCCAGCGTCTGGGCTTCAACCCCTTGACCGGCATCGACAACCAGCAGCGCGCCTTCGCAGGCGGCCAGAGAGCGCGACACTTCATAGGAGAAGTCGACGTGTCCCGGGGTGTCGATAAAGTTCAGCTGGTAGGTCTCACCGTTGGTGGCCTTATAATCCAGGGTGACGCTCTGCGCCTTAATGGTAATGCCGCGCTCACGCTCAAGATCCATGGAATCCAGTACCTGGGCTTCCATTTCACGATCGGAAAGGCCACCGCAAATCTGGATGATACGGTCAGACAACGTAGACTTACCGTGGTCGATGTGGGCGATGATTGAAAAGTTACGTATATTCTTCATATTTAGAGTTAATTATGCCTTACGCGTATCATGAGGCCACTGTTCTGTGCCTGACGTTTTTTAATCCGAAAACGCCGCATTCTACACTACATCCTTGAAACCAGGAAATGCTCTTACAGCTAGCATCACCGGAGTAAATGGCGGGATCTTACGGGAGCGGTAAATAAAAAATAAAGGCCAGTGGAATCACTGACCTGCTTCTGAAGAGGGTGTTTCAATACACACTAAATCGGGCGCTAAAGCCACGCTAATGATGATCGGCTGCCACGACTGACGAGCGGCCAGGCCGGGGGAGAGCCCGCGCGCGACCAGGAACCCGCCAACGCCGCCAAGTATCGCGCCGCAGAGGGAGGCAAAATCATTAGAGAACAGCACCTGGAAAAGGGATGCCATCACAAACAGCCCGACCAGCGGCGCCATATACACTAATAGCGCGGAGCCTAACAGGCTGCTTTCCGCGATGCCGAGCTCCACTTTTTGCCCGACACTCAGCGGTTCTGCGCTGGGCACGCTGATAGTGTGGCTGGTTTGCGGCCCCAGCTTATTCAGCACCCGGCTACCGCAGCCGGCGCGCGAAGCGCAGCTGCTGCAGGACGCTTTGACATCGCAGTGCACCTGCGCCATCCCGTTGTGCCAGGAAACGACGGTCGCCCACTCTTTAATCATTGTACGGCCTTGAATTTGATGCTGTCGGCAATGCGCTTAGCCGTTTGCGGCGGCAGTTCGCCCACCACGGTTATCTCCGCGCTGTCGCGTACCGTGGTACTCACGGTACGACGCCCGGTGCGTAGCAGCTGATCGCTGCTGTTCGCCGTTGCGCGATTGACGTTGATCGAGAAGCTAAACAGTCCGTCTGAATAGAGGCGAGATTCAACCGGGCCGTCGAAGGTTGGTAGACGGCGCTGGCTGCTGGATATCTCGGAGACGCCCTGCGGTAGCCAGGCTGGCGCCCAGTTGAAGTTAGCTTTATCGCCACCTTCCGGCACCGACAGCTGCGGAGGCAAATTAGCCTTCGCCAGCGTCTCCATGCTGCTGCTTACCTTATCGCCAACGCTAAAGGACACAACCCGGAACTGCTCCAGAGTTTCGCCATCTCGGTCGAGTAAATCAACCCGCATCGGTAGCCGAGTTTCCGCATCGAGCCAGACAATATAGCTATAGCGCGTACCGTCTCTCGCCACCACGCGGATCACTTCACATAGGCGATCGGCAATACGCGTACGTCCCACGGAGATGAAATCGTAGTAGGACGCCAGGCGTTTGAAATCGGTATAGGCCAGTGAAGGCAGGGAATCAACGATGTAGTCACCGTTCAGGGTGAACGGATCGAGCCCAGGCTCGAAGTAGCTGATTTCATTACCGCGCAGCACAACCTCACGACGGGGACCATCGAGCTGCAAAAGCTGAGCGAGAGGTTGATTGTTCAGCCGCGCGTGACGATAACGCAGCGACTCAACGCCCTGTTTGTTGATGCTGACGAAGGACAGCTCATAATTGAGGGACTGGCTAGCCACGTTCATTTGCTGCAACAACGCCCCGGAAGAGGTATCAGCCGAGGCGTTGACAGAGAAGAACAGGCTGCCTGCCATGAGCGACATGGCACACCAAAGTTGCTTCATTACTGCGATTGCGTTCCTAAAGTTTGATAACCCGGTACCTGAACGGCGGCCTGCTGAGTCTGGGCTTGACCAAACTGAAGCTGTTCGGCATGCAGGCGACGCTGTAATTCATAGTCCTGCAGCATGGCGTTAATGCGGCGACGCTGCTCCTGGACCTGCACCTGTTGACCGGTTCCTGCGGAAGCATCTGCCGGTACGCCCAGGCTCACCGGACTCGCTTTGCCCATCATCGGCATAGTATTAAACACCGGTGCTTCAGGCTGCTGAGATGATTCGGTTTGCCCATTATACTGCTGGACGCCGACGATAACAGCAAGCGATACGCACGCGGCGACGCCCATCTGCGTAAGCGAACTGGCCCACGGGCGCACTTTCTGCCAGAAAGGCATCTGACGCCACTGGTGCGGTGCCGGCTGAGATTCGGGAATAAGCGGCACCGTCTGGCGAACGGGCTCGTTTTCGATGGCGGCCATCACGCGAGCTGAGATATCAAAATGGAGCATCTCGGCTGTGTCGCCTCGCAGCGAATCGCGGATGAGATGGTAGCTCTCCCAGGTCTTTTGCATTTCAGAAGAACCGCTCAGCTCATTAAGCAGTTCGTTATCCAGCGTTTCACCATCCATTAAGGCCGAAAGTTTTTCTTTCTGCATGCCTGATACCCTTTTCAGTATTCCGCTATCGTCAACGCCTGATTAGCGGTTGAACTTTATTATCAATAGCTTCTCGTGCCCGGAATATACGCGAACGTACCGTCCCTACCGGACAATCCATGATAGCGGCTATCTCTTCATAGCTTAGGCCATCAAGCTCCCGCAACGTAATTGCCATGCGTAAATCTTCCGGGAGCGATTCAATGGTACGAAAAACTATTTGTCTCAGTTCTTCTGACAACATTAAGTTCTCAGGGTTCGAAATTTCTTTCAGCGCCCCGCCGCTTTCGAAGTTTTCAGCCTCATTGGCATCAACATCGCTGGACGGCGGGCGACGACCCTGAGCAACCAGATAATTCTTCGCCGTGTTTACGGCGATACGATATAACCAGGTATAAAAAGCACTATCTCCCCGGAAAGAATCCAGCGCACGCCATGCTTTTACGAACGACTCCTGAACAACGTCCGGGATATCGCCCTGCGGCACGTAGCGGGAGACCAGGCTCGCGACCTTATGCTGATAGCGCACCACCAGCAGGTTAAACGCTTTCTGATCTCCTTTCTGGACCCGTTCGACGAGGACCTGATCCGTTAACTGCTCGCTCATCCGAGGTAATGTCTCCCCAAACCTAATTCCCATGCGTCTTCAAAGCACTACCCAATCACTGCATTATGAGCAAGCAGTCGATTGGAGTACCTGAAAACAATAAAGTTCCGTTACGCCTTTGATTTTTGTCTGGCAACGGCGGACGATTTGTTATCTCTCATTATATGTCCCGTTACTCAGCGCAGGTAAGATGATGAGGAAAAAGCGTAAGGTCCGCGAGAAGGGTAACGTAACACGGTTTATATTTCACTATAAAATCTGAAGCTAACGATCTGCTTCGCAAATATTTTCTTTCATTTCTCCCCCGCCGCTTTAGCGCAGCATGTTTAGTTGCTGCAACCAACGGTAAAAAAAATGTACGATTCGTCACGACCTGGTGCTATTGTGGCTCAATTGTGTTTAGTAAATTAAACAAAGGCCATGAATACAACTCCTGAGTTCTCCTGTGATGTATTGATTATTGGCAGCGGCGCTGCCGGTTTGTCGCTTGCCTTGCGGTTGGCGGAGCACAGTTCGGTCACCGTACTGAGCAAAGGCCCGATCAGCGAAGGCTCCACTCTTTATGCGCAGGGCGGCATTGCCGCCGTCTTTGACGAAACGGACAGCATCGAATCTCACGTGGAGGATACGCTGATCGCCGGAGCGGGCCTGTGCGATCGTCACGCCGTCTCCTTCGTGGCGAGCAACGCCAAACCTTGCGTGCAGTGGCTTATCGATCAGGGCGTGCTGTTCGACACCCAGGTCCAGGCCAACGGCGAGGAGAGCTATCACCTGACGCGTGAAGGCGGCCACAGCCATCGCCGCATTCTCCACGCCGCCGATGCCACCGGTAAAGCGGTGGAAACCACCCTGGTGAGCCAGGCGCTTTCACACCCCAATATCCGCGTGCTCGAACGCAGCAATGCCGTCGATCTGATTATTTCTGACAAGATTGGCCTGCCCGGCGATCGTCGGGTCGTCGGGGCGTGGATCTGGAACCGTAATAAAGAAAAGGTTGAGACCTGGGGAGCGAAAGCCGTTGTTCTGGCAACCGGCGGCGCTGCCAAGGTTTATCAATACACCACGAACCCGGACGTATCATCCGGCGACGGTATTGCCATGGCCTGGCGTGCGGGCTGCCGCGTCGCCAACCTGGAGTTCAATCAGTTCCACCCTACCGCGCTGTACCATCCGCAGGCGCGCAATTTCCTGCTGACCGAAGCGCTGCGCGGCGAAGGCGCCCACCTGAAGCGTCCGGACGGTTCACGATTTATGCCCGATTTTGACGCCCGCGGCGAGCTGGCTCCGCGCGACGTCGTCGCCCGCGCCATTGACCATGAGATGAAGCGTCTCGGCGTTGACTGCATGTATCTGGATATCAGCCATAAGCCCGAAGCCTTTATTCGTCAGCACTTCCCGATGATCTACGAGAAGCTACTCGGTCTCGGTATCGACCTGACGAAAGAGCCGGTGCCGATCGTGCCGGCGGCGCATTACACCTGCGGCGGGGTGATGGTTGACGATAACGGGCGGACCGATGTCGAGGGGCTGTATGCTATCGGCGAAGTCAGCTACACCGGCCTCCACGGCGCCAACCGCATGGCCTCCAACTCGCTGCTCGAATGCCTGGTCTACGGCTGGTCGGCCGCCGAAGATATTCGGCGCATCATGCCGCAGGCGCAGGCGGTTACCGACCTGCCGGCCTGGGACGAGAGCCAGGTTGAAATCCCCGATGAGCTGGTAGTTATCCAGCATAACTGGCACGAGCTGCGCCTGTTGATGTGGGACTACGTCGGGATTGTGCGCACGACCCGTCGCCTGGAGCGCGCCCTGCGGCGCATAACCATGCTGCAGCAGGAGCTCGACGAATACTATGCCCGCTTCCGCGTCTCCAACAACCTGCTGGAGCTGCGTAACCTGGTGCAGGTTGCCGAGCTGATTGTGCGCTGTGCAATGCTGCGCAAAGAGAGCCGCGGCCTGCACTATACGCTGGACTACCCGGATCTGCTGCCGGACAGCGGGCCGTCTGTTCTCACGCCGGACGCTCACATAAAGAGATAAAAGTCCTGGGTCAGCGCGGTAAATCCTTCGGAGTATTGCTGCTCTGGCCCACGGATAATCAGCCGGTCACTGAAGCACTCCCCCGCCGTCGGCGAGAAGGCAAGGAGCACCCGATGAGGCGCGCGCATTTCCGTTTCCGCCACGTCGGTGCGTAAACGCAGATGCCACCCCATCGTCTGCGCGCGTCGGGCAAACGCGTCGCCAATATCCACCGGCAGCACCACGCAGAAAAATCCCTCCTCTGTGATACACTCAGCGGCACAGCTTAATAGCGTCACATGATCGAGCGTGGTCGTATATCGCGCCTGTTCGCGCTGGGATGTTGCGCAGGGCACGCCTTCGGCAAAAAAAGGCGGATTGCTGACAATCAGCTCATAGCGTCGGGTTTGCGGCGGCTGCCACTGTTGAATATCGGCTTGATGTACCTGGATACGGGCGGGCCATGGCGAAGCAACGGCGTTTTCCCGCGCCTGTTCTGCCGCCTCTTCATCCAGTTCAACCGCATCCAGCGCCACCTGCTCCCCGGTACGCTGAGCCAGCATCAGGGCCAGCAGGCCGCTGCCGGTACCGATATCCAGCACGTGCTTAACCTGAGCAATCGGCGCCCACGCGCCGAGCAGAATACCGTCGGTACCCACTTTCATTGCGCAGTGGTCGTGAGCGACAAAGAATTGTTTAAACGTAAAACCATTGCGCGGCAGCGCAAACTTCGACTGAGACATCCTAACAACCTTGCGGGCAAAAACTCCTGAGCTTGAGGCTATGCACAATACCGGAGAACAGATAGCCTTACAAACAGATGAACATTGCGCGCGTAACGTCTATAATCGTCGGTCCACTCAGAGGTAGATAATGACTGTAACGACTTTTTCCGAACTTGAACTCGACGAAAACCTGCTGGAAGCCCTCCAGGAAAAAGGTTTCACACGCCCGACAGCCATTCAGGCCGCCGCTATTCCGCCTGCGCTCGATGGCCGTGATATTCTCGGTTCAGCCCCGACCGGCACCGGTAAAACAGCGGCGTATCTGCTGCCAGCGTTGCAGCACCTGCTTGATTTCCCGCGCAAGAAGTCAGGGCCTCCGCGTATTCTGATCCTGACGCCAACCCGCGAGCTGGCGATGCAGGTTGCTGACCATGCGCGCGAGCTGGCGGCGCACACCCATCTCGATATCGCCACCATCACCGGCGGCGTCGCGTACATGAACCACGCGGAAGTGTTCAGCGAAAACCAGGATATCGTGGTCGCCACCACCGGCCGCCTGCTGCAGTATATTAAAGAAGAGAACTTCGACTGCCGCGCCGTAGAAACGCTGATCCTCGATGAAGCGGACCGAATGCTGGATTTGGGCTTCGCTCAGGATATCGAACATATTGCCGGCGAAACCCGCTGGCGTAAGCAGACCATGCTGTTCTCCGCGACCCTCGAAGGCGATGCCATCAAAGATTTTGCCGAGCGTCTGCTGGAAGAGCCGGTGGAGGTGTCCGCATCCCCTTCCACCCGCGAGCGGAAGAAAATCCATCAGTGGTACTACCGCGCCGATGACGTTAAGCATAAAACCGCCCTGCTGATAAACCTGCTGCAACAGCCGGACGCCACCCGTTCTATCGTCTTTGTGCGCAAGCGCGAGCGCGTTCATGAGCTGGCATCCTGGCTGCGTGAAGCCGGTATCAACACCTGCTGGCTGGAAGGCGAAATGGTTCAGGCGAAGCGTAATGAAGCGATTAAGCGCATGACCGATGGCCGCATGAACGTGCTGATTGCCACCGACGTTGCCGCGCGCGGGATCGATATCCCGGACGTGAGCCACGTCTTCAACTTCGATATGCCGCGCACCGCGGATACCTATCTGCACCGTATCGGCCGAACCGGTCGTGCCGGGAAGAAAGGCGTGGCGATCTCTCTGGTTGAGGCGCATGACCACCTGCTGCTGGGCAAAATCGGTCGCTACATTGACGAGCCGCTGAAGGCACGCGTTATCGACGAACTGCGCCCTTCAACCCGCGCGCCGAGCGAGAAGCAAACCGGTAAGCCTTCGAAGAAGGTGCTGGCCAAGCGCGCAGAGAAGAAAAAAGAGGAACAAGAAAAGCCGCGCGTGAAGAAACGTCACCGCGATGCTAAAAATGTCGGCAAGCGTCGTAAGCCGAGCGGCAGCGATACGCCGCAGCAGTCGAGCTAAGAGTAAAACAACGCCGGGATATCCCGGCGTTTTTGCATTTACGCCCGCGGTGACAGCGCCGCGGGGAGTGGTATCGGGCGCGCCCTTGAGCCGGTGAGTCAGGAATTGATCGTTATGAAAAAAAAAGATTTCGTCACCCAGGATCTGCTCAGCAAAATCTACCAGCACAATGACCCCGGCCCTCGCAAGCTCCCGCCTGAACGCCGGCTGGCGGAGGAGTATGGCGTCTCGCGGTTTACTATCCGCCAGGCGCTGGAAAAACTCGCCGACATCGGCGTCATACGCATCGTGCAGGGCTCAGGGATCTGGATTAACGAGCGGATGAGCAACAATCCGCTGGTCTATAACTCCATCACCGAAAAGCGTTTCGATCGGATGCGCTACCGAACAATTAGCCTGCATAAAAAACGCCCCGGCCGCGAGGAGCAGCAGATTTTTGGCATTACGGATGAGGATTTTATCTGGCAATTTTGCCGCCTGCGCTTCGTCGATAACGTGGCGCTGCAGATTGAGATTTCGCGGATGCCGGCCGCCGCCTTTGCCGATCTTAGCCGGGAGGTTATCGAGCAATCCCTGCAGCAGTATGTGCTGGCCAAGGGCTATCAAATTTCACATTTGCTCACCACCTATCAGGCGGTGAGCGTCAGCCGGGAGCAGGCCGCTCTGCTGGGTTGTAAAAAGGGTATCCCGGCCATGCACATTAACAATCGAGGAATTCTCGACGGCGGTCAGGTGTATGAAATCAGCGATATCATCGATATCAACTACTCCTGTACCTACGTTATTCCGCATAACCGCGATAACTTAACCTTCCGCCAGGCCCCCTCGGACTAGCTATGGCGTATGGATCGTGCCGTCAGGCAGGCGGCTCTGCGTCCATTCATGCGGACGATAGACAAGCGGATATGCCTGCGCCAGCGGCTGATTAAAGCCGACGCCAATGCCTGCCGCCGTTGGCGGGTAGATAAACCCGTTATTGACGACGGGCGCGCCGGGGAATACCGCATCGGTCGCCTCAGAACGCGGTATAAACTCCTGGATTGCGGCATTGCTGAGGTGGATATTCAGGTGGGTATTGACCGCAACCCCAATCGGCGTCATATCGCCTGGCCCGTGCCACGCCACGCGCACGCCGAAGGCCTGACAGAGAACCGCCAGCTTCAGGGCCGGCGTAATCCCGCCAATCTGCGAAACGTGGCAGCGGATAAAATCGATCTGTCGCTTAACAATCAGGTCATGCCATTCAGCCGGATTATTAAACAGCTCCCCCATCGCGAGCGGGATCGCGCTTTGCTGGCGGATCTGCGCCAGCCATGCGCTCTGCTGCGGCGCTAAAATATCCTCAATAAACCACGGCTGATAGGGCTCGAGCTGCTTTGCCAGCTGCAGCGCCTGCTGCGGGAAAAGCCTTTCGTGGACGTCATGGAGGATATGGAAACGATGTCCGTAGCGCGCTCGCAGCAGCCGGAACATCTCTACCGTATTCCTGATGTACTCATCCTGATCGTAATAGGCACCCGGCGTCGGGTTCTCCGGCGTGTGCATCTCCTGCGCCGTGCCACCGTAAAAACCGAGCTGGCAGCGGATGTGGCGATAGCCCTCCTCCAGCAGACGCTCAACGGCGATAAACAGCGCTTCCGGCGTCTCGCCGCTGGCATGGGTATACGCCGGGATAGCGTCACGCGATTTGCCGCCAAAAAGCTGATACAGCGGCATTCCCGCCAGCTGGGCTTTGATATCCCATAGCGCCATATCAACGCCGGCGATCGCGTTATTCATTACCGGCCCGTTTCGCCAGTAGGCGTTGACGTTCATCATCTGCCAGAGGTCTTCGATATTGTTGGCATCACGGCCAAGCAGCAGCGGCTTAAGGTATTCATCAACCATCGTTTTGACCGCCAGCGGACGCTGCTGGAAAGTCGCGCAGCCGTGGCCCACGGTGCCTTTGTCGGTGGTAACGCGTACCGTGACCAGGTTATGACGATCGGGGCGGGTGATATAACACTCAATATCAGTAATTAGCGTAGCGTTCACGGCAAGGCTCCCTGCGGCAAAAATAAAAGATGATGCCAATTATCTTCGCCCTATTTATTAGACAAGGTAAACCTTTTTATTTAATAAAATTTTGGTTCGAAAAAGTGATTTAATTTCATAAAAAACCATACCAATTTAGATAAAAACCGCTCACAACCACCTTAACTACGGTAATTTGTGACTGAAATCATATTTTATTGGTTTGTTTTTATAGTTTGGCTTATTTACCATTTGACGACGCAAACAGCACCACAAATTAATCCAGGAGCCGGTATGGAGACGCAAGATGCAATCAGCAGAATTATTTTTCTGATTGGCGGAAAAGAAAACATTAATAACGTCTGGCACTGTATGACCCGATTACGCTTTGATTTAATTGATGATAACAAAGTAGAAAAAGAAGAGATTAAAAAGCTACCCGGCGTGCTCGGCGCGCAGCTGCAGAGCGATCAGTTTCAAATCATCATCGGGCCGAAGGTCAGCAGCTGGTATGAACGCCTGCTCGCGGCATTAGGTCCCGTCGGCAGCGAGGCTGCGGAAAAACCCCACCAGCGCAAGGGGCTGGTATCGCTGTTTATGGATACCGTGTCGGGCGTTTTTGGCCCGATCGTGCCGGCCATTGCCGGGGCCGGGATGATAAAAGGCCTGCTGGCCGGACTGATCGCGCTGAAAGCGGTACCGCAAAATAGCGATACCGTGATGATCATCGACCTTATCGCCAGCGGCGTATTCTATTTCCTGCCCTTTTTCCTTGCCGTCTCGGCGGCAAAGATTTTTAAGACCAACGAGTATCTGGCCGTCGCCGTTGCCGCCTGCCTGATGTACCCGACGCTGATTGACGCCGCGAAGGCGCTGGCGGCCCATCACGATGGGGCGGCTTCCGCGCTGTGGCTGCTAAATGCCGTGCCGATCCCGGTATTCAACTACGCCTCCAGCGTGATCCCGGTTATTTTCTCCGTGCTGGCGCTGAAATATATCTATGCCTGGGTCGATCGTATTATGCCCGAGGTGCTGAAAACCGTTTTCACGCCGACGCTGACGCTGTTTATCGGCGCCCTGGCAGCGCTGGTGATTATTGGTCCGGTTGGCATTTGGCTTGGCAGAGCGCTGGCATGGTTTATTGAAGGTCTGTTCGGCATCTCCGCGAGCTTTGCCGGATTGGTGGTGGGCGCTATCCGCCCGGTCGCGATCCTCACCGGGATGCATCACGCCATGACGCCCATTGCCCTGCAAAACTTCAGCGATCGCGGTTACGACATGCTGATGCCGATGATGTTTATGGCCAATATGTCGATAGCGGGCGCGACCTTTGCTATCTGGCGCGTGAGTAAAAACCGCCAGCAGCGCACGGTTACGCTGTCTGCGGCAATTTCCGCGCTGCTTGGGATCACCGAGCCCGCGCTGTTCGGCGTCTTAACGCGCTATAAAAAAGCATTCGTCGCGGCCACCGTTGCCAGCTCGCTGGCCTCAGCCTTTATCGCTTTCTTCGGCGTACGGCTGTATGGCTACATTCTGTCGAGCATTTTTAGCCTGCCGGCTTACATCGGCCCCTACTTTATCTTTGCGCTGTCGGGCGTGGCGATCGCCATCGTATTGTCGTTCACCCTCACCACGCTGCTGGTAAGGCAGGAGCGCTAGCCTGAGATAATAAAAAACCCCCGGCTCGATTGAACCGGGGGTTTTTTGCTAACGCTTACAGACTTTCAGTGAAAGTACGTGCAATAACGTCGCGCTGCTGCTCTGGCGTCAGAGAGTTAAAACGTACCGCATAGCCGGATACGCGGATGGTCAGCTGCGGATATTTCTCCGGATGTTCAACCGCATCCATCAGCGTTTCACGACGCAGGACGTTAACGTTCAGGTGCTGACCACCTTCAACGCGCACTTCCGGTTTAACGTCGAGCGGAATCTCACGGTATTCGATTTCGCCGAGCTTGTTCACCGCAACCACGTCATCTTCAGCAAAACCGCCTTTTGCACACAGGCAACGCGCTTCGCCCTTTTCGCTATCCAGCAGCCAGAAAGAGTTCAGCAGGTCGTCGTTTGCCGCTTTAGTAATTTGGATACCTGTAATCATGTGATGCCTCCCTTAGGCAATATTTATTCGTTCTGTTGGCCCGTTCATGGCCAATTGGTAAAACCATTGTTGTATGAGTGTATATATATCAGCCGAACACCCGGTATTCATTGACCCAAATCAACAAAAACCACTAATTAAAAGTGGGTATGAAGGGATATTATTGTTTTACATCAAGTTACGCTATAGCCAATGCCAAATAATTTTGTAAATTTTCAACTATTTTTGCAGACAAAACGTCAGCAAAGCGGCAGCGATTTTGTTATGCAGAAAGAAGCAGTTAAGCTATAGCGATACCACTTTGCAGGAGAGCATGATGACCACCCCACTGACCTGGCACGACGTGCTGGCGGAAGAGAAGCAACAGCCCTATTTTGTGAATACCCTGAAAACCGTCGCCGAAGAGCGCCAGTCGGGCATGACGATTTACCCACCGCAAAAAGATATTTTCAACGCCTTTCGCTATACCGAGATCGGGGATGTAAAAGTGGTTATCCTCGGGCAGGATCCCTATCACGGGCCAGGACAGGCGCACGGCCTGGCCTTTTCCGTACTCCCGGGGATCCAAACTCCACCGTCGCTGTTGAATATGTATAAAGAGCTGGAGGGAACCATCCCTGGCTTCAGCCGTCCCGCGCATGGTTATCTTGAAAGCTGGGCGCGCCAGGGCGTACTGCTGCTCAATACGGTATTAACGGTACGCGCGGGGCAGGCGCATTCTCATGCCAGCCTTGGCTGGGAAACCTTTACCGATAAGGTTATTTCGCTGATCAACGAGCATCGGGAAGGGGTGGTGTTTTTACTGTGGGGCGCGCACGCGCAGAAGAAAGGTGCCATCATCGACCGCCAGCGCCACTGCGTGCTGAAGGCGCCGCATCCGTCCCCGCTCTCCGCTCACCGGGGCTTTTTCGGCAGCAACCATTTTGTCCTGGCCAACCAGTGGCTGGCCGAACGCGGCGAAGCGCCGATTGACTGGATGCCGACCCTACCGGCCGCCGAGGAGTAGCCGGATCCCGCGCCCGTTACGCTAAGCGTAAAAACAAAAATGCCAGCATTATGCTGGCATTTTTTTCAGACAGATCGGGCATCAGGCCTTGTTCTGGCGCCACCATTCGGCCAGCAGAACGCCGGTCGCGACGGAGACGTTCAGGCTTTCGACGTTGCCGGTGCCTTCGATAGCCACGTTCAGATCCGCGCTGGAGATCGCCGCATCAGACAGACCATCGCGCTCCTGGCCTAACGCCAGCACCATTTTCTTCGGCAGCTCGGCTTTGTAGAGCGGCGTCCCGTTGTGGCTGGAGGTAGACACAATCGCATAGCCCGCCGCGCGGAACTGCTCCAGTGTGTCGAGGAAGCTATCGCCGGTAATCGGCTCTACGTGCTCGGCGCCGCCCTCTGCGGTACGAATAGCCGCACCGGATTCCAGCATCCCGGCATCCTGAACCACCACGCCCTTCACGCCGAAGTGGGCGCAGCTACGCATGATGGCGCCAAGATTGTGCGGGTTACCGACGTCTTCAAGCGCCAGTACGCAATCTTCTGCATCGGCTTTAGCGACCCACTGCGCAACGGAAGTCCCGTTACGTTTCTTAATCAGGAAGCAAACCCCGCCGTGGTGCTCGGTGCCGGATGCTTTCGCCAGCTCGGCTTCGTCAACCACGTGATAGGCTTTACGGTTGGCCGCCATCCAGCGCAGGGCCTCTTTAAAGCGCGGGGTGACGCTCTGCACGAACCAGGCGCGAACGATAGCGTCCGGACGGCTCTGGAAAAGCGCCTGGCAGGCATTTTCGCCATACACGCGGGTCTCTTCCGCACGCTGACGGCGCAGCACTTCCGGATCGATAAAGCTTTTACCGCTGATCCCGCCGTGATCCGGCTTGGCTACGGCGTCATCATTCGGTGCACGTGAAACGGTACGCCACGGGGAGCCCCCTTCACGATCGAAATCATCGCGTTTGCGATCGTCACGTTTGCGGTCATCACCGCGGCTGTTTCTTTCATCGCGGGCAGGGCGGCTACGGCCGTCAACACGAGATTTTCCTGGGCGCCCTCCCCCTTTCCCGGTACGCGGGTTATGGGTGCGTCTGTCAGAATCATCATCACTGCGGACATACATCACTTTGACCTTGCCGCTTTTATTTTTCAGTTCGTCGCTCATCAATTTTCTCCACCTGCGCTGCGCGAAGCGCGCAGATTACCCGATGTATCACCGCTTCGCCATTATTTCGTTTAAAAGATAGGGTCTATCGTATTCATCGAACAAAACGCATTGTTGTTTAACGGTACCTAATCGATAATATGTAACATTACAGATACAAATCGGCCACGTGCCGCGCTGCAACCCATAACCAGAGGTTAGTTATGAATACCGTTTGTGCCAGTTGTCAGGCTCTGAACCGCATCCCCGACGATCGTAGCGCCGATGGCGCTAAGTGCGGGCGCTGCGGCCACGATCTTTTTGACGGCGACGTCATCAACGCGACCGGGGCAATGCTGGATAAACTGCTGAAGGACGATCTGCCGGTTGTTGTCGATTTCTGGGCCCCGTGGTGCGGACCCTGCCGTAATTTCGCGCCGATCTTCGAAGACGTTGCGGAAGAACGCAGCGGCCAAATGCGCTTCGTGAAGGTCAATACCGAAGCTGAACGTGAGCTGAGCGCGCGTTTTCGCATTCGCAGCATTCCGACCATTATGATGTTTAAAAACGGCGAAGTCATCGACATGCTGAACGGAGCGGTACCTAAGGCGCCGTTCGACAGCTGGCTTAACGAGGCCAACCAGCAGTAAACCTGACGGGGCAGCGCTTGTGCCCCGTTTTCTCCTCTGCGACAATGGCGTTTTCTTTTAGCGACCCCCCATGATTGATAACGCCGTTCTTCGCCTGCGTGCCGAACGTCTCGCGCGCGCGACCCGACCTTTTCTTGCTCGCGGTAATCGAGTCCACCGCTGCCAGCGCTGTTTGCTGCCGTTGAAGCAGTGCCTGTGCGCAACCCTCGCCCCTGCAGCGGCCACCAGCCGCTTTTGCCTGGTGATGTTCGATACTGAGCCGATGAAGCCAAGCAACACCGGGCGCCTTATCGCCGATATCCTGCCGGACACCGAGGCGTTTCAGTGGTCGCGAACCGAGCCGCCGCAGGCGCTGCTCGATCTGGTCGCCAATCCTGACTACCAGCCAATGGTCGTTTTCCCGGCGTCGTATGCCGGAACGGAGCGCAAGGTGCTGAGCTCGCCGCCTGCGGGTAAACCGCCGCTGTTTATCATGCTCGACGGCACCTGGACCGAAGCGCGAAAAATGTTCCGTAAAAGCCCGTATCTTGACGCGCTGCCGGTCATTTCCGTCGATCTGTCGCGTATTTCGGCCTATCACCTGAGAGAGGCCCACGCTGAGGGACAATACTGTACGGCGGAAGTGGCCATTGCCCTGCTGGATCTCGCCGGAGACACACACGCCGCGGGCGCGCTCGGCGATCATTTTAGCCTGTTCAGAAGCCGCTATCTGGCAGGAAAGACGCAGCATAAGGGCAGTATCACAGCACAAGAGACGGAAAGCGTTTAAAATCATCCGGTCACTGGGGATCAAAGGAGACCGGTATGAGCCAACGAGGCCTGGAAGCACTATTGCGGCCAAAATCGATCGCCGTCATTGGCGCGTCAATGAAACCACAGCGTGCCGGTTATCTGATGATGCGTAACCTGCTGGCCGGCGGCTTTAACGGCCCGGTCCTGCCGGTCACTCCGGCATGGAAAGCCGTTCAGGGCGTGCTGGCATGGCCGACTATCGACAGCCTGCCGTTTACTCCCGATCTTGCCGTACTCTGCACCAACGCCCGGCGAAACCTTGAGCTGCTTGAGGCGCTGGGGAAAAAGGGCTGCAAAACCTGCATTATCCTCTCCTCCCCGCCGGAGCAGTATCCGGCGCTGCTCGAGCGTGCCGCCCGCTATCAGATGCGGCTGCTGGGCCCAAACAGTCTCGGGCTGCTGGCGCCCTGGCAAGGGCTGAATGCCAGCTTTTCGCCGGTGCCGATTCGCCGGGGCAAGCTGGCGTTTATCTCCCAGTCCGCCGCGGTGTCGAACACCATTCTTGACTGGGCGCAGCAGCGCGAGATGGGCTTCTCATACTTTATTGCGCTGGGCGACAGCCTGGATATCGACGTTGACGATCTGCTCGATTTCCTCGCCCGCGATAGCAAAACCAGCGCCATTTTGCTCTATCTCGAACATCTCAGCGACGCCCGCCGCTTTGTTTCCGCGGCCCGAAGCGCATCGCGCAATAAGCCGATTCTGGTGATTAAAAGCGGACGCAGCCCGGCGGCGCAAAAGCTGCTGCACGTCAACTCCGGGATGGACCCGGCCTGGGACGCCGCGATTCAGCGCGCGGGTCTGCTGCGGGTGCAGGATACCCATGAGCTCTTCTCCGCCGTCGAGACGCTGAGCCATATGCGCCCGCTGCGGGGCGAGAAATTAATGATCGTCAGCAACGGCGCGGCCCCTGCGGCCCTGGCGCTGGACGAACTTTGGCTGCGCAACGGCAAGCTCGCGTCGCTAAGCGATGAGACCGGCGACAGGCTGCGGCAGGCGCTGCCGGGAAGTATCGACATCGCTAACCCGCTGGATCTGCGCGACGATGCCAGCAGCGAGCACTATCTCAAGGCGCTCAACGTGCTGCTGGATAGCCAGGATTATGACGCCCTGCTGGTCATTCACTCTCCGAGCGCGGCCGCGCCGGGAACCGAAAGCGCGCTGGCGCTGATTGACGCCTTAAAAAACCATCCGCGCGGCAAGTACGTTACGGTGCTGACGAACTGGTGCGGCGAATATTCGTCTCAGGAAGCCCGACGCCTGTTCAGCGATGCGGGTCTGCCAACCTACCGTACGCCGGAAGGCACCATCACCGCCTTTATGCATATGGTGGAGTACCGACGTAACCAGAAGCAGCTGCGGGAAACGCCGGTGCTTTCGGATACGGTGACGGCCAACACGGCAGAAGCCCATACGCTGCTGCAGCGGGCAATAACCGAAGGCGCAAGTACCTTAGATACCCACGAAGTCAGCCCGGTGCTGCGCGCCTATGGCATCCATACCCTGCCGACGTGGATTGCCGCCGACAGCGCCGAGGCGGTGCACATCGCCGAGCAAATTGGCTACCCGGTCGCGCTGAAGCTGCGTTCCCCGGATATCCCGCACAAGTCGGAAGTTCAGGGCGTAATGCTCTATCTGCGTACCGCCGCCGAAGTACAGCAGGCGGCGGATGCTATTTTTGACCGGGTCAAAATGACCTGGCCGCAGGCGCGTATTCATGGCCTGCTGGTACAAAGCATGGCAAATCGCGCCGGCGCGCAGGAGCTGCGGGTGGTCGTTGAACAGGATCCGGTCTTCGGTCCGCTGATTATGCTGGGTGAAGGCGGCGTCGAATGGCGCGCGGAGGATCAGGCCGCCGTCGCCCTCCCGCCGCTCAATATGAACCTGGCCCGCTATCTGGTGATCCAGGCGATCAAAAGCAAAAAGATCCGTGGCCGCAGCGCACTGCGCCCGCTGGATATCTCCGGCTTAAGCCAGCTGCTGGTTCAGGTATCGAACCTTATCGTCGACTGCCCGGAGATCCAGCGTCTGGATATTCATCCTCTGCTGGCGTCCGGCAACGAGTTTACCGCGCTCGACGTGACGCTAGGTCTTGCCCCGTTCACCGGCGATAGCGAAAACCGGCTGGCGATACGCCCTTATCCCCAGCAGCAGGAGGAGTGGGT
Source organism: Klebsiella sp. BIGb0132 (assembly GCF_024810075.1). Taxonomy (NCBI): domain Bacteria; kingdom Pseudomonadati; phylum Pseudomonadota; class Gammaproteobacteria; order Enterobacterales; family Enterobacteriaceae; genus Klebsiella; species Klebsiella sp. BIGb0132. The sequence goes on from NZ_JANUDW010000009.1 coordinate 196,704, forward strand.
GGTGTTGAAAAATGGCGAACGCTGCCTGTTCCGCCCAATTTTGCCCGAAGATGAACCGCAGTTGCTGGCCTTTATCGCTCAGGTGACCAAAGAAGATCTCTATTACCGCTACTTCAGCGAGATCAATGAATTTACTCACGATGATTTAGCCAATATGACGCAGATCGACTACGATCGAGAAATGGCCTTTGTTGCGGTACGCGCGAGCGCAGAGGGATCGGAGATCCTCGGCGTTACGCGTGCGATCTCCGATCCCGATAACATTGATGCGGAATTCGCCGTCCTGGTCCGCTCTGATTTGAAGGGATTAGGTTTAGGCCGCAGGCTGATGGAAAAGCTGATTACCTATACGCAAAGCCACGGCCTGCAGCGGTTAAACGGGATCACAATGCCCAATAACAGGGGCATGATTGCTCTTGCCAGGAAGCTTGGCTTTAAGGTGGATATTCAGCTGGAAGACGGGATTGTCAGCTTGTCCCTGCAATTTTCAGCGCAACAATCATAAACTGACGACCGCAATTGTTGACCACTTTAGCGGGTAGTAATGTTATTATTGCCCGCTTACGTCGTCTGCATGGTACAGAAGACCCTTCAATAAACAGAGAAGAAACGCACTGTGATGTTGTCAAAATTTAAGCGCAATAAACATCAACAACACCTTGCCCAACTCCCTAAGCTTTCTCAGTCAGTTGATGATATCGAGTTCTTTTACGCTCCCGCAGATTTTCGGCAAGCGTTACTGGCAAAGATAGCTCACGCCACCCAGCGTATTTGCATTATTGCGCTCTATCTGGAGCAAGATGATGGCGGCAAAGGAATTCTGCAGGCACTCTATGACGCCAAACGCCAGCGTCCAGAATTAGATGTTCGTATCCTGGTTGACTGGCACCGAGCCCAGCGCGGGCGCATTGGCGCCGCGGCAGCCAACACCAACGCCGACTGGTACTGCCGCATGGCGCAGGAAAATCCGGGCGTTGATATCCCGGTTTACGGCGTACCGGTGAATACCCGCGAAGCCCTCGGCGTCCTGCATTTTAAAGGTTTCATCGTTGATGACTGCGTGCTCTACAGCGGCGCCAGCCTGAATGATGTTTATCTTCATCAGCACGATAAGTATCGCTACGACCGTTATCAGTGCATTCGCAACGGCAAAATGGCCGACGTGATGTTCGACTGGGTGGAGCATAATCTGGTCGAAGGCCGCGGCGTGAATCGCCTCGACAGAGCCGATCGTCCGAAAAGCCCGGAAATTAAAAATGATATCCGTCAGTACCGCCAGGAACTTCGGGACAGCGGCTATCATTATGTCGGCGATGCGGAAAACGATCGGCTGTCGGTAACGCCGCTGGTTGGCCTCGGGAAATCAAGCCTGCTGAACAAAACCATCTTCCATCTGATGCCCTGCGCGGAACGGAAGCTGACTATCTGTACGCCGTACTTTAACCTTCCGGCCCTGCTGGTGCGTAATATCATCCAGCTGCTGCGCAGCGGAAAGACGGTAGAAATTATCGTCGGCGATAAGACGGCAAACGACTTCTATATTCCTGAAGATCAGCCGTTTAAGATTATCGGCGCGCTCCCCTATCTGTATGAGATCAACCTGCGTCGTTTCCTGAGCCGGCTGCAGTACTATGTCAACACCGATCAGCTGATTGTCCGTTTGTGGAAAGATGACGATAACAGCTATCACCTGAAAGGCATGTGGGTTGATGACGAATGGATGCTGCTGACCGGCAATAATCTTAATCCGCGCGCCTGGCGCCTGGATCTGGAAAACGCCATTCTTATCCACGACCCGCAGCACCAGCTTGGCGCGATGCGTGAAAAAGAGCTGCATCTGATTCGCCAGCATACGACGGTGGTTAAGCACTATCGCGACCTGCAAAGCATCGCCGAGTATCCGGTAAAAGTGCGTAAGCTGATTCGCCGCCTGAGGCGCATCCGTATCGACCGGCTAATCAGCCGTATTCTCTGAATTCCAGCCCCGCTTCGCCGGGGCTTTTTTATGGGATCGTTATGCGTAAAGTCATCATCATCGCTCCTCTGCTGCTGAGCGGCTGTAGCCATATGGCCAATGATTCATGGCGCGGCCAGGATAAGGCCCAGCACTTTCTCGCCTCAGCCATGCTCTCCGCAGCGGGTAACGAATACGCGCAGCACCAGGGTTACAGCCGCGATCGCAGCGCCGCCATCGGCTTTATGTTTTCGGTAAGTCTGGGCGCATCGAAGGAGCTGTGGGATAGCCGCCCGGCGGGGAGCGGCTGGAGCTGGAAAGATTTTGCCTGGGACGTGGCCGGCGCCACAACCGGTTACGCGGTGTGGCAGCTGGCGCATCAGTAATATCTACAGGCGTAATCCCTTGCCCTTACGGTGCAGCATCAGGGAGACGAAGAAAGCTAACGCGCCCATGGCGGTGACATACCAGTAAAACGCGTGTTCTGCTCCGACTGATTTTAACAGCAATGCGACATATTCAGCCGAGCCGCCGAACAGCGCATTAGCGACCGCGTAAGATAACCCAACGCCTAGTGCACGTACCTGAGCCGGGAACATCTCCGCCTTTAAAATACCGCTGATCGAGGTATAGAAACTGATGATCAGTAAGGCACACATAACCAGCGCGAATGCAGCATACGGTGAAGTGACATTTTGCAATGCGCTCAAAATCGGTACCGTAAAGAGGGTCACGAGTACGCCGAAACAGAGCATTGAGGTTCGCCGGCCAATCCTGTCCGATAGCGCACCAAATAGCGGCTGAGCCAGCATATAGAAAAACAGAGCGGCGGTCATAATCATGCTGGCCGTACTGGCGCTCATCCCAGCCGTATTGACCAGGTATTTCTGCATATAGGTCGTAAAGGTGTAAAAGCTTAGCGAGCCGGCGGCGGTAAAGCCCAGCACCATCATAAATGCCCGGCGATTACGCCATAATCCTTTAAAGGATCCCGCTTCTTTCAGCGCCCGGGTCTCCTGCTGCGAAGTTTCATCCAGCTGACGTCGGAGCCATAGCGCCACTACCGCCAGTACGGCTCCCAGCGCAAAAGGAATACGCCATCCCCAGGCGTGCAGCTGTTCATCACTGAGAATCTGCTGCAGCGTCACCACCACCAGGACCGCCAGCAGCTGCCCGCCGATAAGCGTTACGTACTGGAAGGATGCGTAGAAGCCTTTCTTCCCCTCAACGGCAACCTCACTCATGTAGGTTGCGCTGGTTCCATATTCGCCGCCGACCGAGATGCCCTGGAAAAGGCGGGCCAGCAGCAGGAGTACGGGAGCCCATGTGCCGATCGTCGCGTAGCCCGGCAGGCAGGCAATAACCAGCGATCCCATACACATCATGCACACCGAGATGAGCATCGAGGTCTTGCGGCCACGGCGATCGGCAATACGGCCAAACAGCCATCCACCGATGGGGCGCATCAGGAAGCCGGCGGCGAATACGCCTGCGGTTTGTAGCAGCTGGGTGGTGGTGTTTCCTGAGGGAAAGAAGATATGCGCAAAATAGAGAGAGCAGAATGAGTAGACATAAAAATCAAACCATTCAACCAAATTCCCCGAGGATGCTCCAACAATCGCCCATATGCGACGGCGGGTATCAGCGTGTTTCAGCGATCCCCGTTCGTTAATACTGCTTTCTACCATTGTTATTCTGCTCCAGCAAAGACTGCAATCTGTCTCGTCGGGCGTACCACGTCACTTAGACAAATCAATTAGTAAAACAAATGTTATATAATTGTTATATTTTTATATGTGATTTAACTCACATTTATTTTCGTCATGCGGGTATTTGGAATGAACGATAAAGCAGGAGCGGGGATAGAGTGAAATATGGGGGTGAGGCGGCGACAGTAGGCTTTTATGTTGCAGTTGCCGGTAGATGAGCACGCGGAACGCGGCGCGCAGCGCCCGATCCGGGCGGCGTCCGGCCGTTTTCCTTAAACTGCAGATAACAAAAAAACCCCATGCTTGCGCATGAGGTTTCTTTGTTTATTTGATGCCTGGCCGTTGATGGCGGGCGTCCTGCGGGCCGTTTCGCGCCTGAATAAGCAGAGATAGCGGCACGAATCGCCCGATCCGGGCGGCGTCCGGCGCTTTTCCTTAAACCGCAGACAACAAAAAAACCCCATGCTTTCGCATGAGGTTTCTTTGTTTATTTGATGCCTGGCAGTTCCCTACTCTCACATGGGGAGACCCCACACTACCATCGGCGCTACGGCGTTTCACTTCTGAGTTCGGCATGGGGTCAG